>NZ_CP095045.1:0-1200000 GCF_022919155.1 Leucobacter allii | reverse complement strand
GGCTGTCGTGGAGCCCGATCTTGCCGCCGGCGCTCGCCGGCGCCGCGAAGTAGTCCGCCCAGGAGGCGACCGGCTCCGTGACCACCTCTGGATTGACCCCGATCCCCTGGTAGACCACCGCGTACGGGGAGGTGTACTTGCGTCCCTCGTCGAAGTACGCGTCGACGAAGGCGTCCTCGATGTTGCCGCCGTTGGGGAAGGTCGTGGTGTCGATCTCGGCGAGCTGCCCGCTCGCGATGAGGTCCCCGGCGACGTAGTCCGAGACCGTGACGACGTCGTAGGTCGCCGAGCCGGTCTTCACCTTGGCGACCATCTCCTCGGCGGAGGAGAAGGTGTCGACGTTGACCGTGATGCCGGTGTCCGCGGTGAACTTCTCGAGCGCATCGGGGCTGATGTAGTTCGTGAAGTTGAAGAGGTTCACCTCCCCGGAGCCCTGCTCGGGAAAGGCGGCGTCGCTGCCGCCCGCGGCCTCGCCGCCGGACGAGGCGCCGCCGGCGCAGGCGGTGGCGCCGAAGAGCAGCGCTGCTGCGGCGACGGACGCGAGCGCGGCTCTGAACGGGGTGTGTGACGTGATGGTGCGCATGGGTCACCCTTTCTTGCGTGTGATGAATCGGGAGAGGAGGAGCACGAGGACGGAGGCGACCAGGATCATGGTCGACAGCGCGTTGATCTCCGGGGTGAGACCCACGCGGAGCGCGCCCCAGATGTAGAGCGGCAGGGTGGTGGACCCCGGGCCGGCGGTGAAGAAGGACATGATGAAGTTGTCCATCGACACGATGAAGGAGAGCATGCCGCCCGAAATGATCGCCGGGGTGAGCATCGGGAGCGTGATGCGGCGGAAGATCCGCCGTTCGTCCGCCCCGAGATCGGCGGCCGCCTCGAATTGGCTCCAGTCGGCCTCGGCGAGCCGCGAACGGATCGTCATCAGCGCGAACGGGAGCCCGACCACCGCGTGACCGACGATCATCGCCGGAACCCCGAGCGGAACCTTCGCGAAGGCGAAGAGGCTGAGGATCGCGATGGCGAGGACGATCTCGGGCAGGATGAGCGGCGCCGACAGCAGCCCGCTGACGAGCGCCGAGTTGCGGCGGCGCATGCTCACGAGCCCCACGGCGACGAGCACGGCCAGAACGAGCACGATGAGCGTCGACCAGACGGCGATGATCACGGAGTTCATGAACGCCTGCTGGATCTGCTCCGAGCGGAACACCTCCGCGTACCAGGCGAGGCTGAAGCCGTCCCACACCATGACGATGTTGTTCGCGTTGAACGAGTACCCCACAATGACGGCGAGCGGCAGGTACAGGAACGCCAGCAGCGCGATGCCGATCCCGGCGAAGCCGGGGAAGGCGTTGAGCGCCTTGAACGCGCGGGATTTCACAGGAGGCTCACTTTCTCGCCCTGGGCCGAGACCCGTTTCGCGGCGAACGCGAAGCCGAGCAGCGCCAGGAGGGTCAGGATCAGCAGCGCGACGGAGATGGCGGCGCCGAACGGCCAGTTCATGGATTCCTTGAACTGCCGCTGGATCACGGTGCCGATGAAGTCGACTTTCGCCCCGCCCAGCAGCATCGGCTGGATGAAGGCGCCGAGCGCCGGCACGAAGACGAGCAGGCTGCCGGCCAGGATCCCCGAGCGCAGGCTCGGCAGCAGCACGCGCGTGACCACGCGCCAGCGCGTCGCCCCGAGATCGTAGGCCGCCTCCGCCAGGCGGAAGTCGAACTTCGCCGCGCTCGTGTAGATCGGGAGGATCATGAAGGGGACGAAGACGTAGACCAGGCCGATGACCGTCGCGAACTGGCTCGGATACAGCGGCAGCGGGGACAGGCCGAGCGCGCCGATCCCGGAGTTGACGATGCCCTGGTCGTTGAGGAGGATCATCCAGGCGTAGGTGCGGATGAGGGTGTTCGTCCAGAACGGGATCGTCACGGCGAGCACCAGCAGAGTGCGCACGCGGGGGCGACGCGTGGCGATCCAGACCGCCGTCGGCACGGCGATCACGATGGCGAGCACCGTCGTGAGCGCCGCGACCCAGACCGAGCGCCACAGCACCTCGAGGTACTGGCCGTTGAAGGCGAAGGTGCCGCTGAAGTCCTCCTCGAACAGCAGTTTCTGCCAGCTCTCGAGATTCGCCGGCCCGGCGACGCCGACTCCGCCCGGCGCCTTGCTCATGAAGGAGTAGACGACGACGAGGATCACGGGGATCGCCACGAAGACGATACCGAGGAGGATGCCGGGTGCGGCGAGCCAGGCCGTCGCGCTCCCGGGCCGGCGCCACCGGGTCTCGCGGAAGCGCTCGGCCGCCGCAACGTCGACCGGAACCGTGGGGTGCGCGCTCATGCGCGCACCAGCCGAGCGGCCCGGGGAGCGATGTCGAGCGCGATCCGCTCCCCGACCGCGCTCGCTCCCGAGTGGTTCGCGTCGACGCGCGCCCAGAGCTCCCCGCCGGATGCGGTGCGGATGCACAGGCGCAGATCGGTGCCGGTGTACTGCGAGGCGATGATCTCGCCGGCGAAGATCCCGTCGGGGACCACGCGGAGATGCTCGGGGCGGATCCCGACGGTCGCCTCCCCCGCGACGCGGATCGGCTCGGCGAGGGCGCCGTCGGGGATCAGCCCCCCGTCGCGCGTCCGGGCTCCCCCGGCCTCGGGGATCACCGGCACGAAGTTCATCTCGCCGATGAACTCCGCGACGAAGCGGTTCGCCGGCTCGGCGTACAGCGCGCGCGGCGCACCGAGCTGCGCGATGGCGCCCTGGTTGAAGACCGCGATGCGATCCCCCATGCTCATGGCCTCCTCCTGGTCGTGCGTCACGAACACGAAGGTGATGCCCGATTCGACCTGGATCCGTTTGAGCTCGGTCTGCATGCCCCGGCGCAGCTTGAGATCGAGCGCCGACAGCGGCTCGTCGAGCAGCAGCACGTCGGGCTGCTTCGCGAGGGCGCGGGCGAGCGCGACGCGCTGCTGCTGCCCGCCCGAGAGCTGCGCGGGCTTCCGGCTGCCGAAGGCCGACAGTCCGACCAGCTCGAGCATCTCGTCGACGCGGGCGGCGACCTCGGGCGATTTCGCCGGCTTGCCCTCCATCTCGAGCCCGAACGCGATGTTCTGGCGCACGGTGAGGTGCGGGAAGAGCGCGTAGGCCTGGAACACCGTATTGACGCGGCGCCGGTACGGCGGCAGACGGTCGATGCGGGCGTCGCCGAGCCAGATCTCCCCGCTCGTGGGCTGTTCGAGGCCCGCGATCGAACGGAGCAGGGTCGTCTTGCCGCAGCCGGAGGGGCCGAGCATCACGAAGAACTCGCCCGGCACGATCTCGAGATCGATGCCCGCGAGCGCCGTGAAGTCCGCGCCCTCCGGCGTCACGAAGTGCTTGGTCAGCTGCCTGATCGACAGCGTCGCACCAGAATCGGTTCCCATTTAGACGACCTCCATGTTCGATGTGTGGGTGCTCGACGCGGCGGCGAGGACGCGCGGAGTCTCCCGCCAGACGGGACGGGCTCGTTCGAAGGCCGCCGCGACGGCGAGCAGCCGGTCCTCGTGCCGCGGCGGGGCGATGAGCTGCAGGCCGACCGGCAGCCCCGTGTCGCTGAACCCGCAGGGCACGCTGATGGCGGCGAAGCCCGTCACCGTGATGCGCCAGCTCGCGCGCATCCACTCGAGATAGTCGGGCTGCGCGATGCCGTTGATCTCCCGCGGCCACGTGGTGCGGGCGTCGAAGGGCAGCACGGCGGTGACCGGCGCGGCGAGCACGTCGATGCGGGAGAACAGTTCCAGCATCCTGCGGTAGACGCGGGTGCGCTGCTCACGGGCCTCGAAGTAGTCCGCGATGGTCAGCCGTTCGCCGAACTCGACGTTCGCGGTGAGCTCGGGGCTGAGCGCGTCACGGTGCTCCGCGAGCAGGTGCCCGAAGGAGCGCGCGTAGTTCAGACCGCGGAGGACGCGGAATGCGGCGTCGGCCTCGGCGAGCTCGGGCTCGACATCGGTGAGGGCGTGTCCCAGCCGCTGGAGCTCGGGGAGGCCGTCGCCGTCGAGCACCGCCGTGACCTCGGGCTCGATGTCGAGTCCGCCCAGGGTGCGGCTCCAGCCGATGCGCAGAGGGGCGGCCGCGGTCTCCGGGGCGGCTGCGAGCGGCTCGGGGAACGCCAGCGGCGCCCGATCATCGCCCCCGGAGATGGCGGAGAGCAGCAGCGCGGCGTCGCCGACGGTCCGGCCCATCGGGCCGTTCGTGGCGAGCGTGTCCCAGGCATCGGTCACCGGCCAGTTCGGCACCCGGCCCATGGACGGTCGGAACCCGACGACGTTGCAGAACGAGGCGGGGTTGCGCAGCGATCCGCCCATGTCCGAGCCGTCGGCGACCGAGCTCAGCCCGGCGGCGAGGGCGGCGGCGGCCCCGCCGCTCGAGCCGCCCGCGGAGCGCGTCGGATCGTAGGGGTTCGTCGTCGTGCCGAAGACCCCGTTGTACGTGTGGGATCCGGTCCCGAACTCCGGCGTGTTGGTCTTACCGTAGATCACGGCACCGGCCGCGCGCAGCCGCGCCACCAAGAGCGAGTCGGCCTGCGGCACGTGCTCGGCGTGCAGCGTCGAGCCGTAGGTGCTGCGCATCCCCGCCGTGTCCTCGAGGTCCTTCACCGCCACGGGCAGTCCCTCCAGCGGGCGGGCGGGCGGCCCCGCGGCCCGTCGGCGGTCGGATGCGTCGGCCGCGCGCTCAGCTGCCGCGAAGTCCGTCGTCACCACGGCGTTGATCACGGGGTTCGCCTCCGCGTGGCGTCGTCGCGTCTCGTGCAGCAGCTCGCGCGCCGACAGCTCGCCCGACGCGAGCGCCGCCAGCTGATCGATCGCGCTGCGCCGGCACAGGTCAATTTCCGATTCGGGCACCAATTCCTCCTTGAATAAGCGAAAGAGAGCATAATCTGCATCAATTTTGCTTCTTTAGGAATAGATGATCACCCGAGATGTCGATAATGTCAAATGAAATCCGCTCACGCGTCGGAGAGCGTTCGTTCCCGCGATAGGCTCCGACATGGACCGAAGGAGCCCCGATGCCTGACACCCTCGACCGGGCCGACCGGGAGATCTGCGCCGCGCTGCTGCGCAACGGACGCGCCCCCTGGCGCCTCATCGCACAGGCCACCGGCATCCAGGAGCGCACCGTGGCGCGCCGGGGGACGCGCCTGCTTGACTCGGGCCTCGTGCGCGTGAAAGGACTCTCCCAGCCCGGACTCGTCAATCGCGGTGAGGGGTACCTCGCCCGCATCGCCTGCGCGCCGGCGGAGCTGCGGGGCGTCGCCGCCTGGCTCGCGAAGCGCGACGAGACACTCTGGGTGGCGACGCTGGTCGGCAGCAGCACCGTGATCGCCGAGTGCTACCTGCGGTTCGAGGATCGCGCCGGATTCATCGAGGAGGAGCTGGCCGCTCTGCCGATCACCCACGCGTCCTTCGCCTACATCGATCACTACCGCCGCACCGTGCGCGGCTGGCACCCGAATATTCTGCGCCCGGAGCAGTTGGAGCAGCTCGGCGAGAACGAGAGCCGCGCCCTCGCGGCCACGTCGCGGGCCGGGGAGGGCCGGCCGTTCGATCCCGACGACGTCGATCTGCAGATCATCGAGCTGCTCAGCACCGATGGGCGCCTGAGCATCGACGCCATCGCGAGCGCCGTCGGCATCGCCAAGCCGACGGTGCGCAAGCGGATCGCGGTCATGCAGGAGACGGATTTCCTGAGCATCCGCGCGGTCGTCGATCCGGCGCTGCTGGGCTTCCCCCTCGAAGCGCTCCTCACCGTCCACGCTCCGCTCGCCGAGCTCGACGCCGTCGGCATCGCGCTCGCCGAGCACTGGCGCACCCGCTGGGCCGTCCAGCTCCCCTCGGAGCGCCGGGCGCAGGCACTCGTGACCGCGGAGTCGCGCTTCGAACTGCACGCGCTGCTCCGAGCGTTCGAGGCCCGTCTGGCTCCCCTCGGCGGTCGGGTCGAGGCGAGCCCGCTCCTCACCCACTACAAGCGCAGCGACGTCCTCCTTCCGGCCGCCGAGGAGCCGCGGACGGCGCACCGGTGACCCGCCGCACCGCCCGCGGAAACGACAGAAGCCCCACCCGAGGGTGAGGCTTCTGCTTCCGGTGACCCCAGCGGGATTCGAACCCGCGTTACCGCCGTGAGAGGGCGGCGTACTAGGCCGCTATACGATGGGGCCGGACGCTGTTGCCGCTTCCGGGGCTTCCCCCGCCGCGCTGGCAACTCATATATATAACCACACTCGCGCGGCGGGAGCCAAATCAGACCGAGCATCCCGGGTGTGTCCCGCATGACGGCGCGGGTCGCCGCGCCGGCCCACGGCCGCGTCTACTGCCTGCGATGGGGTCGCGCCCACTTCGCCGGCGTGTCCGGCCCGTCCCACACCTTGATGACCCCCCAGGCGACGGCGGCGATCGGCACCGCGAGCACCGCGCCGAGGATGCCGCTGAGCACGGTGCCGATGGTCAGGGCGAGCAGGATGACGAGGGAGTGCAGCTTCAGCGCCCGACCCATGAGCACGGGCTGCAGGAAGTTGCCCTCGAGCTGGTTCACGACGATCACGACGCCGACGACGATGATCGCGTTGATCGGTCCGTTCGCGACGAGGGCGACGAGGGCCGCGAGGATGCCGGCGACGGTCGCGCCGACGATCGGGATGAAGGCGAGGACGAACACGAGCGCCGCGAGCGGCAGCGCGAGCGGCACCTGCAGGATGAGGAGGCCGATGCCGATGCCGACCGCGTCGACGGCCGCGACGCCGGCGGTGCCGCGGACGTAGGAGCCGAGGGTCTCGACGACCTTCGTGCCGGAGCGCTCGGCGCGGGCGAGGGCCTCGCCGGAGAAGGGACGGAGGAGGAAGCGCCAGATCGTCGGCCCGTCCTTGAGGAAGAAGAACAGCACCACGATCATGAGCACCAGCCCGGTGATGAAGTTCGTCACGACGCCGACGCCCGCGAGTGCCCCGGAGCCGAACTGGGCGCTCGTCAGGAAGTCGACGATCTGCTCGCCCCACTCGTGCAGCTGCGCCTCGTCGGGCATGAACGGCAGCGTCTTCGACCACTCGACGACCTGCGCGAAGCCGTCCTGCGCCTGGGCGGAGAGGTCGTCCCACTGATCGCGCACGGCCCAGACGACGAGCCAGCCGACGCCGGTGAGGAGCGCGACGATCCCGAGCAGCACGATCACGGCCGCGAGCGCTGCGGGCACGCGGCGGCGGCGGAGCCACTCCGTGACCGGCGCGAAGGTGCTCGCGAAGATCAGGGCGAGCAGGATCGGGATGACGACCGTCGTGAGCTCGCGCATCCCCCAGATCACGGCGGTGGTGAGGATCAGCACGATGATCACCTGCAGCGCGCGCGTCGCGAGCAGGCCGAAGCCGTCGCCCCATGCGCGTCGCGCCCCCTCACCCGCGGCGATCCGTTCGCGGGAGGCGCGCGGGCGCTCCCCCGTCTCGAGACGCGTCACGCGGTCCTCGAGCTCGCGTCGTGCATGTCGTCCGAACATCGGCGCTCCCCTCGTCCCGCTCCAGCCTAGGGCGTGGAGCGGACCGCGCGCACGATCGGGGCTAGCGGGTCGTCGCGTGCTCCGAGATGTACGCGCGCAGCGCCGCCTCGTCGTCCGCCATCTCCGTGACGCGCTGCGGCCGCTCGAGGAGCCCGGCGAGCCGCTCGGGGACGCCGATCCGCTCCCCTGTCGCCTCGAGGACGATCTCCGGGAACTTCGCGGGCTTCGCGGTCTCCAGGACGAGCATCGGCACCCCGGGCTCGCGGTGCTCGCGCGCCACCTTGATCCCGTCCGCGGTGTGCGGGTCGAGCAGCACGCCGTACCGCGCGGAGACGTCGCGGATCGTCTCGACCCGGTCCGCGTGCGTGCTCGTGCCGCTCTGGAAGCCGAACTCGGCCTCGAAGCGGGGCTGCTCGGCGGCGAGATCGATCCGGCCCGTCTCCGCGAGCTCGCGCCAGGCCGCCGCGAGGCGCTCCGGGTCGCGGCCGAGCACCTCGTAGACAAAGCGCTCGAGGTTGGAGGCCTTGGAGATGTCCATCGAGGGGCTCGAGGTCGCGTGCGTCTCCGCCGCGGAGCGGGGCGCGTAGACGCCCGAGCGGAAGAAGTCGTCGAGCACGTTGTTCTCGTTCGCCGCGAGCACGAGCCGGCGGATCGGCACGCCCATGGTCTTCGCCGTGTACCCCGAGAGGATGTTGCCGAAGTTCCCCGAGGGGACCGTGAAGGACACCTCGTAGCCGGCGCGCTCCGCGGCCGGCAGCGCGTCCGTCTGGCGCAGCCACGCCCAGAAGTAGTAGACGCTCTGCGCGCTCACCCGTCCGAGATTGACGGAGTTCACCGCGCCGAGATCGTGCGCACGCTTGAACTCGAGGTCCTCCGACAGCGCCTTCATGAGGTTCTGGCAGTCGTCGAAGACGCCGTCGATGGCGATGTTGTGGATGTTCTCGTCCGTCAGGGAGTACATCTGCGCGCGCTGGAAATCGCTCATGCGGCCCTGCGGGGAGAGCATGAACACGGCGATGCCGTCCTTGCCCCGGAGCGCGTACTCAGCCGCCGAACCGGTGTCGCCCGACGTGGCCCCGACGATGTTCAGCGCGCGATCGCTCCGGGCGAGGACGTACTCGAGGGACTGTCCGAGGAACTGCATCGCCATGTCCTTGAAGGCGAGCGTCGGCCCCTCGGAGAGGCCGACGACGGTCAGCTCATCGCCGAGCGGCGTGAGCGGCACGATCTCGGGCGCGGCGAAGTTCTCGGCGCTGTAGGCGTCCCGGCACATGCGCGCGAGATCCTCGCGCGGGATGTCGGGAGCGAAGCGGGCGAGCACCTCGGTCGCGAGCTCCGGGTAGCTCAGCCCGCGCCACGATTCCAGCTCCTCCGGCGTCACGACGGGGGTCGTCTCGGGCACGGCGAGACCGCCGTCGGTCGCGAGGCCCTCGAGCAGGATCGCGCTGTACGGGACCGGCTCCATGCCGCCTCGGGTCGAGATGTACTTCACCATGCTCCTTCGATCGTTGACCCCTCGATTGTATTCGCCACGACGACGCGCCCGCGCCGCGGTCGCTCGGCGGGCGTCACCAGCTGACGGGCAGAGCCTTGCCCTCCTCGTATCCCGCCGCCGATTGCAGGCCGACGCGGGCGCGGAGGTGGAACTCCCGCACGCTCGCCGCCCCCGCGTACGTGAAGGAGGAGCGCACGCCCGAGGTGATCATGTCGAGGAGATCCTCGACGCCGGGGCGCTGCGGGTCGAGGTAGATCCTCGAGGAGGAGATGCCCTCGGCGAAGAGCTCCTTGCGGGCCCGCTCGAAGGCGTCCAGGCCGCCGAACCGGTGCTGCACGGCCTTGGTGGACGCCATCCCCCACGACTCCTTGTACTGCCGCCCGTCCGCGTCGCTGCGCAGCACCCCGGGCGACTCCGCCGTGCCGGCGAACCAGGATCCGATCATCACCGAGGCGGCGCCCGCGGCGAGCGCGAGCGCCACGTCGCGGGGATACCGCACGCCGCCGTCGGCCCAGACGTGCGCGCCGAGCTCGCGCGCCGCCTGCGCGGTCTCGAGCACGGCGGAGAACTGCGGGCGGCCGACCGCGGTCATCATGCGCGTGGTGCACATGGCGCCGGGGCCGACCCCGACCTTCAGGATGCCGGCGCCCGCGGCGACGAGATCGCTCGCCCCGTCGGCGGTGACGATGTTGCCCGCCACGATCGGGAGGCCGAGGCCGGCGTCCGCGACCGCGCGGATCGCGCGGAGCATGCCCTCCTGGTGCCCGTGCGCGGTGTCGACGACGAGCACGTCCGCCCCGGCGACGGCGAGGGCCCGGGCGCGGGCCGCGACGTCACCCGTGATGCCCACCGCCGCGGCGACGGCGAGCCGGCCCTCGCGGTCGAGCGCGGGCCGGTAGATGCTGCGTCGCAACGCGGAACGCCGTGTGAGGATGCCGACGAGCGCGCCGCCTCGGACGACGCCGACCGCCGCGGGAGCGTGCTCGCCGAGGGCGTTGGACTCCGCGGCGAGGGCCGAGTCGACCGCGTCGAACGCCGCGCGCGGCTCCGCGAGTTCGGCCGCGTCGAGCAGCGGCACGGGCCTGCCGCCGCCGTGGAGCAGGTCGCCGAGGCGCGCGTCGGCCGGCACGCTCGCAAGGCGCGCGGCGGAGAGGATGCCGCGGACGGCTCCGGCGGCCACCGGCGGCGCATCCGGATCGGCGTCCAGGGCGCGATCCGGGGCGCCGGGCGCGCCGTCGGCGACGACGATCGCCTGTCCGTCCGCGCGCGGGACGAGGCGGAGGGCGTCGGCGGCGCTCGCCTCGGGCGGGAGCAGGATCGGCGCGTCGGCCTGCACGGGCTGCGCCTTGACCTGGCCGATGGCGCGCGCCGCGGCGCCCGGGCCGAGATCCTGCGGCAGCACGGCCAGCCCGCCGCGTCGGGCGAGCACCGCCGCGAGGCGCGGTCCCGTCACCGAGTTCATGTTCGCGGCGACGAGCGGCACCGTCGCCGGGGTACCGTCGCCGGGGGCGAGGTCGACGGCGAGCCGGCTCCCGACGTCCGAGTGCCTCGGCACGAGGAAGACGTCGGAGTAGGTGAGGTCGACCGCGGGCATGGCGCCGATGAATTCCATACCCCCCACGCTAGGCCATCGGACGGCGCGAGGCCCCGCCGATCTGGCAGACCGTTTCCCGCCCGCGAACTCGGGAACCGCATAGGATGGGACGCGTCGGGTCGGTCGACCCGCACGGAAGCCCAACACGAGGAGCCATCGGAACCATGTCCGACACCAACGTCCCCGGCGGGGAGACGCCGCAGCAGCCGACCGCGCCGGTGCCGCCCGCCGCTCCCGCATCCGCGCCCCAGGCGCCCCAGTTCCCGCCCGCACCGCAGGCAGCCCCGGCGCCGCAACAGCCCCAGGCTCCGGTGCCGCCCGCGCCGCAGCAGCCGGGGTACGCCCCTCAGGCCCCCGGCTACGCTCCCCCGCAGCAGCCGCAGGCGCCGCAGCAGCCGCAGATCCCCGGCTACGGGGCGATGCCCCCGGCGCCGCCGCAGCCCGGCTACCCCATGGCCGGCGGGCCCGCTCCCGTGCAGCCGAAGGGCCTCGCGCTCGCGGCGCTCATCGTCGGCATCGCGAGCCTCGTGCTGTGCTGGATCCCCTTCATCGGCATCCTCGGCGGCATCGCGGCCATCGTCCTCGGCATCATCGCCATCAAGAAGGCGCAGTCGAAGGGGATGTCGATCACGGGCATCATCACGGGCGGCGTCGCCCTGCTCGCGGCCGCGGCGTTCCTCATCGTCTCCATCGTCGTGCTGAGCTGGGCGTCGAGCACCACCTCCTCGGCGCTCGATGAGCTCGAGCAGGCCACCGAGGAGCTCGAAAGCACGCTCCCCGACTCCCTCGACGACTCCGGGAGCGGCCTCTCGGACGGCACGACGAGCGATGAGCCCGCCGACGACTCCGCGGCCACAACGAGCGGCGATCGCTCGGCGGAGTTCTGCGACGCGCTCGATGCCGCGATGGCCGCCGACGCGCCGATGACCGATTCCGGAGCAGCGGCCCCCGAGCTCGTCGAGGCGTACCGGGAGCTGGCCGCCATCGACAGCCCGCACCAGGACGCCTACGCCTCCTTCGCGGACTACATCGCGGATCCGATGAACGCCGATGCACCGGACGACGAGTACTACACGGCGATCGTGGAGGACTCGATGGCCTGCATGTAACCGCGACCGCCCCGGCCGGCGTCGGTCGGCCGGGACGGTGCGATCACTGAGAACATCTTCGGGAGGGAGAGACGCATGTTCAACGGTTTCAAGGAGTTCCTGCTGCGGGGGAACGTCGTCGACCTGGCGGTCGCCGTCGTCATCGGCGCCGCGTTCAACACGGTGGTGGAGCGGGTCGTCGATTCGCTCTTCAACCCGATCATCGGCATGTTCTTCCGTGCCGATTCGCTCGATCAGGCGCTGACGGTCGCATTGCCGGGCGGCGGCACGCTCGCCTTCGGCGCCATCATCGGCGCGCTCATCAACTTCCTGATCGTCGCGGCGGTCGTGTACTTCGTGTTCGTCATGCCGATGAACCGGCTCCGCCCGAAGGCGGAGGAGGCTCCGGCCGGCCCGAGCCAGGAGGAGCTCCTCGCCGAGATCCGCGACCTGCTCGCGGCGCAGCAGAACCGCGGCGCCGCTCCGCCGGAGACCACGGCGCACAAGCACTGACCCGGCGGACCCGCCAAACCCTACGTCACGCGCGAGCCGCTATGAAGACGTCATAGGGGCTCGCGCGTTCCACAGGGGTTCGCGGATTCCATAGGGGTTCGCGCGTTTCAGCGGGGCTCGCACGATGCGCGGGATGCGCACCGCTCCGCGGCCGCTCAGTCGGCGGTGCGCGCATCGAGGCGCGCGAGGAAGAGCGCCTCGGTGAGCAGCGACTTCTTGAACGAGGCGAGATGGAGCGACTCGTTCGGGCTGTGCGCGCGCCCGTCCGGGTCCTCGACCCCGGTGACCAGGATCTGCGCGTCGGGGAACTCCGTCACGAGCTCGGCGATGAACGGGATCGAGCCGCCGACGCCGATGTCGACCGGGTCCGTCCCCCAGGCGTCGGCCATCGCACCGCGCACCTCGGCGACGGCCCAGCCGCTCGTTTCGACGAGGAAGGCCTGCCCGAGCCCCGCGTCCTCGAAGCTCAGCCGCGCACCGAAGGGGACGTGCGCCTCCAGATGCGCGCGCAGCGCGGCGTACGCCGACTCGGGGTCCTGCCCCGGGGCGATACGCGCGCTGAGGCGCACGCGGGTGCTCGGGATGAGCGTGTTCGAGGCGTGCGCGATGCTCGGCGCGTCGATGCCGGTGATCGAGATCGCGGGCTGCGCCCACAGCCGGCTGAGGATCTCGCCGCGTCCGATCGGCGAGACGCCGTCGAGAAGCCCGGTCTCGCGGCGCAGGCGCGCCTCGTCGTACTCGGGGACCGCGAGATCCGCCGAGGCGAGCCCGGGCACGGCGACCGCGCCGTCGGCGTCCCAGAGGGTGTCGAGCAGCCGCACGGTCGCGAGCATCGCGTCGGGTACGGCCCCGCCGAACATGCCGGAGTGCGAGGCGTGATCGAGCGTCTCGACGCGGAGGTTGCAGGCGACGGCACCGCGCAGGGCGACCGTGAGCGCCGGCGTCGTCTCGTCCCAGTTGCTCGAGTCGGCCACGATGATCGCGTCGGCGGCGAGCAGTTCGCGCTGCTCGCGGAGGAAGTTGCCGAAGGACTGCGAGGCCCACTCCTCCTCCCCCTCGATGAAGAGGGCGATGCCGAGCTCGAGCTCCCTGCCGGTCTCCGCCGCCGCGGCGGCGAGCGCGCGGATCGCGCCGATGTGGGCCATCACGCCGGCCTTGTCGTCGGCGGCGCCGCGGCCGTAGAGCCGCCCGTCCCGCTCGCTCGGCTCGAACGGCGGCGTCTCCCACGCCGCCTCGTCCCCGGGCGGCTGCACGTCGTGGTGCGCGTAGAGCAGCACGGTCGGACGCCCGTTCCTGGCCTCCCGGCGCGCGACGACGGCCGGCTGTCCGAGCGCCGGCTCGGCCTCGTGCTCCTGACCGTCGAGCGGGGCGCGACGGATGTCGACGACGTCGAAGATCCCGGTGCCGCGCAGCAGCTCCGCGATCTCCTGCGCGCTCGCGGCGAGGTGGGCGTGGTCGAAGTCCGGCCAGGAGACGGACGGGATGCGCACGAGGCGCTGCAGCTCGTCGAGCGTGGCGGCGAACTGCGCGTCGACGGCGGCGCGCACCGCCGATTCGACCCCCTCCGGCCGCGCCGATCCCGCGCTCTGCTCGCCCATGCTGCCTCGTCTCTCTCGCGTGCCCGGCCGCTCCGGCCCGGATCCAGCCTAGCCCGGAGGGGCTTCGGACGCCCGGGGCGCCGCGGATGCGCCCGGCCCGCATCGGTCCCGCGCGGACCGATGCCGCGAGGGACCGCGCGGCTCAGAAGAGGACCGCGTCGAATCCGGTCGCCGCGGCCTCGTCGATGCGGAGCACCTCGGCGGCGGCGCCGTCGGAGGCCGCCACCGTCTCGGCGACGAGCGCCGCATCCCCCGGCCGCGCCGGATCGAGCCAGGCCGCGTGGGCGGTGCGCGGCAGCACGAGCGGCATCCGCGGATGGATCTCGGCGGCGGCGCCCACCGCGGCGCGGGTGACCATCGCGTAGCTGAGCAGCGGTTCGCCGGCCGCCTGCGGCACGGGCGTCACGATCGCGGCGATTCCGAACAGCTCGTCGCCCGGCATCGCGAAGATCCCGCCCTGCTCGACGTACCAGTGGGCGGGGAGGATCGCGCGGCGCTGCAGCGGGGCGCGCCAGCTGCGCAGCAGCGCGTCGTCCCGGGCGTTGAAGGCGCTGAAGGGGGCGGGCGCCCCTCCGACGTGCAGCCACCACCAGGCGAGCTCCACGACCGGTTCGCCGCGCCCGCGGTGGATGAGCGGGTTGAGGTTGCGGGCGCGCCGTCCCGTGATGCGCGCCGTGCTCCCCTGCTCGCGCGCCCAGCGGGCGATCGTCTCCCGGGACTCCGGCTCGTGCATCGGGGGCAGGTCGAAGGTCAGCTCCACCCGGTGCGGCCCGCCGCCGAGCCCGTAACTCGCGCACATGCGGCCACCCTAGCCCGGTTCTCCACGAGCGGCATCCCGCTCGCGCTCCTCGGCCGATCGCGCGTCGCGGAGCTCCCGGCTCGCGGCGCGCACGGCGTCCTCCGCGCGGCGGCGCCGGTGCTGCGCGAGCGTCTCGGCGCCGTAGCGCTCGCGGATCCGGTCGCGCGACTCGGCCGTCGCCGTCACGATGTAGCTGCTCGCCACGAGGATCACCTGCGCCGAGAGGTTGAACCAGATCAGCAGCGCGATGAGCGCAGCGAAGGAGGCGAGCAGCGGATTCGCGCTCGCCCCGCGCACGAACAGTCCGGAGAGCTCCTGGAGCACCGTCAGCCCGGCGCCGCCGATGAGCGCCCCGCCCCAGAGCGCTCGCGCCGGAGCGCGCACGCCCGAGAGCACGCGGAAGACGAGAGCGACCGCGAGCACGTCGATGACGAAGACGACGAGCACGCCGAAGCCGCGGCCGAGCCACGACGCGACGGGACCGTCGTCCTCGCCGATCCAGCCGAGCACGGCCGCGATCCCCGACGCGCCCGCGACGCTGAGCACGGCGGCCGCGACGAGGAGCCCGCCGAGCACTGCGGCGACGAGCAGGTTGCGCAGCGCCACCCACACGAAGAACACGTCGTCGTGGAGCTCGTCCGCGAGGATCCGCAGCGCGGTGCGCAGGCTCCCGATCGCGCTGATCGCCGCGCCGGCGAGTCCGATGAATGAGACGACGCCCACGATCGAGAAGCCGACGGGCGCATCGATGCGGCTGAGGTCCACGACCTCCGAGAGCCCGGGAACGGCCCGGTCGAGGGCCGCGGTGAGCGCGGCCATGGCCTCGGGATCGCCGCCGAGCCAGATCGCGGCGGCGGAGAAGCCGAGCAGCACGGCCGCGAACACGCTGAAGAGCGCGCGGTAGGTGATGCTGTCCGCGAGCATGGGTCCGCGATGCTCGCTGTAGCGGAGGTACGCACGCACCGCTCGCCACTGCAGCAGCCGTGCGATCCCGCGGCCCACGATCCCCCGCCCAGCCGCATCCGCCATGCTCCGACCGTAGGGGACGCGGGCGGGGCAGGCAAGCCATTGCCGCCCGTGCGGCCGATGCCGTACACTCCTCGCATGCCGGGGCAGGATCGGGCGGCGAGCGCCGGGAAGATCGATTTCAAGCGGGAGATCGCCGCGTACCGAGCGCCTCGGGGAGCGTTCGAGATCGTCGACGTCCCGAGGCTGCAGTACCTCATGGTCGACGGGCACGGGGACCCCAACACCGCTCCGGCCTACTCGGCGGCGCTCGCGGCGCTCTACCCCCTCGCCTACGCGCTGAAGTTCGCGAGCCGGCGGGAGCTCGGGCGCGACTACGTCGTCATGCCTCTCGAAGGACTGTGGTGGGCCGAGGACATGGCGGTGTTCACCGCGGCCCGCGACAAGAGCCGCTGGGACTGGACGATGATGATCATGGTGCCCGACTGGATCGACGCGGGACGCCTCGACGCGGCGCGCGCGACGGTGCGCGCCGGCCGGGGACGGGTGGCGACGACGCCGGATTCGCTCGGCGACGTGCGGCTCGACGCCCTCGCGGAGGGGTGCTGCGTGCAGACCCTCCATGTGGGCCCCTACGACGCCGAGGCTCCGGTGCTCGCGGAGCTGCATGAGCGCTTCATTCCCGAGCGCGGGCTGCGGATGACCGGCCCGCATCACGAGATCTACCTCGGCGATCCGCGCCGGGTCGCGCCCGATCGGCTCCGCACGATCCTGCGCCAGCCGGTCGCGCGACGGGGTCCGGAGCCCCTCGCCGCGTCCGAGTCCGAGCCGCTCGCCGCGGCCTAGCGGTTCGCCGCGACCGAGTCGTTCGTCGCGACCGGGTCGTTAGCCGTTCACCCCGATCCGGCCGTTCGAGGAGCCCGAGCCCGTCGCGGGGCCCGAGCCGCGCGCGGTCGGGGAGCCGGGGGCCGTGCGCCGCGCGCGGGCCGACCACCGCCCCTCCGCGTGCACGACCTCGATGGGGTGCTCGAAGGCGCGCGAGATCGTCCCGGTCGTCACCACGGCCCCGACCGGCCCCGCCGCGACGACGCTGCCGCGGGCGATCACGACCGCGTGCGTGGTCGTCTCGGGCAGCTCCTCGAGGTGATGGGTCACGAGGATCGTGGTGAGATCCGGCTCCGCTCGGGCGAGCGCGTCGAGCGTCTCGAGGAACTGCTCGCGCGCGGCCACGTCGAGGCCCGTGGTGGGTTCATCGAGCAGCAGCAGCCGCGGCTCCGCGGCGAGCGCGCGGGCGATGAGCGCGCGGCCGCGCTCCCCCTGCGACATCGTCGGCCAGGCCGCTTCGCGGCGCGCCTCGAGCCCCACGTCGGCGAGCAGCGCGTCGGCGCGGGCGAGCTGCTCGGGGCCGGGCGACCAGCGCAGGGGGAGCTCGATCGTCCCGGTGAGGCCCGTGAGCACGACCTCGCGCGCCGTGATCGCTGAGCGCACGGGATGCCGCGGGTTGACGTGCCCGATCCCGCGGCGCAGCTCCTGCAGCTCGACGCGGCCCAGCCGGTGCCCGAGCACGTCGACGGTGCCCGAGGTGGGATGGGTCTGCGCGCCGCAGAAGCCGAGGATCGTGCTCTTGCCCGCGCCGTTCGGCCCGAGCAGCGCCCACCGCTCCCCGGCGCGCACCGTCAGGTCCACGCCGTGGAGGATCTCCTGGCCGTTGCGCCGGAAGACGACGTCGCGCAGCGCGAGGACCGGCGCGGCGCTCACGCGAGGGCCTCCGCGAGCGCGGCGAGATGGGCACGGCTGAGCGCGGAGGCGGCGTCCGCCTCCCGCGCGGCGACGGCGTCGGCGAGCCGTTCGTGCGCCGCGTGGTCGGCGTCCCCGCCGAACTCCGTGCGGATCCGCAGCATCTCGATCATGGCCTGCCGCATGCGCGGCGTGAAGCCGTCGAAGAGCTCGAGCAGGATCGGGTTGTGCGCGGCGACGACGATACCGCGGTGGAAGGCCGTATCCGCATCGACGTGCGCCGCGATCCCGTCCCGCGCGGCCGCCCGCTCCGTCAGGGCGCGACGGATCGCGCGGAGGTCCGCGGGCGTGCGACGGGCGGCCGCGAGAGCGGCCGCCTCCGCCTCGATGGCGGCCCGGGCCTCGAGCACGGAGCGGATGTCGGCGCGCAGCAGCACGGCGTCCCAGTCCTCCCGCGCGTCGAGCGCTCGGACGAACACGCCCGCGCCCTGGCGCGAGGCGAGCACGCCGCGGCCGGCGAGCTGCCGGATCGCCTCGCGCACGGTGGAGCGGCCGACGCCGAGCTGCGGAGCGAGCGTCGTCTCCCCCGGCAGCCGGGCGCCGAGTGGCCACTCGCCCGCCCGGATGCGCTCGAGCAGCAGCTGCGCCGCCTGATCGGCCAGCGGTTCCCTGCGGACGCCGGCGCGTGCGTTCTCCGGCATGCGTCCCCCTCTTCCCGGCGGGGCCCGGCGCCCCGCAAGTGCCGTCAGCGTATCACAACACCTCAACTTGTCTGAGGAGTTGTGCTACAGTGGCTGCCATGCTCTTCCGGATGCTCCACCTTCTGCGCCACGACGGGGCCTGACGCGGCCGGCACCCCGTCGTGGAGCGACGCGCTGCCGGCCGCACCCCGACGATCCGGAAGGAACCCCCGTGTCCCCTCGAGTCCCCGTGCACTCCGAGCACCCCGCCGCCCCGGTCGCCCCCGCGACCCCGGTCGCGACGGCCACCCCCGCCGCCCCGGCCACCTGGAACCGTCAGCGCCCGTCGGGCATGCCGTCCCACCGCTACCGCGACGCCTTCTCCCGCGTCCGGGTCCCGCTCGCCGAACCCGGCGCCGAGGCGCGCCGCTGGCCCGATGCGCGCCTCACCCGAGCCCCCCTCTGGGTGCCCGTCGATCTGCGCGACGGCAATCAAGCCCTCGCCGAGCCGATGGATCCGACACGCAAACGGCGCTTCTTCGAGCTCATGGTCGGCATGGGGTACACGGAGATCGAGGTCGGATACCCCTCCGCGTCGCAGACCGACTACGACTTCGTGCGGCTCATCGCCGAGGGCGGCGTCGCCCCCGAGCACGTCACCATCGTCGTGTTCACCCCCGCCAGGCGCGACCTCATCGAGCGCACGGTCGCCTCGATCGCGGGCATCGAGAACGAGGTCGTCATCCACATGTACACCGCGACGGCGCCCGTGTGGCGCGAGACGGTGCTGCAGCGCGACCGGGAGGAGCTGCGGGAGCTGATCCTCGCCGGCGGTCGGGATCTGCTCGAGCTCGCCGGGTATCTGCCGAACGTCCGCTTCCAGTTCTCCCCCGAGGTGTTCAACCTCACGGAGCCCGACTACGCGCTCGAGATCTGCGACGCGATGACCGAGCTCTGGGACGCCCGGCCGGAGCGCCCCGTGATCCTCAATCTGCCCGCCACGGTCGAGATCGCGACCCCCAACGTCTACGCCGACCAGATCGAGTACATGCACCGCCGCCTCGCGCGGCGCGACGGCGTGATCCTCTCCGTGCACCCTCATAACGATCGCGGCACGGGCGTGGCCTGCGCCGAGCTCGCCGTGCTGGCGGGGGCGCAGCGCGTCGAGGGGTGCATCTTCGGCAACGGCGAGCGCACCGGCAACGTCGATCTCGCGACCCTCGCGCTCAACCTGCATGCGCAGGGCGTGGACCCGATGATCGATTTCTCCGACATCGACGGGATCCGGAGCGTGGTCGAGGACTGCAACCGTCTGGAACTGCACCCCAGGCATCCGTACGTCGGCGACCTCGTGCACACCGCCTTCAGCGGCACCCACCAGGACGCCATCCGCAAAGGCCTGGCCGAGCACCGGGAGCGGGCCGCCGCGGACGGCGTCCCCGAGGGCGAGGCCGCGTGGCGGGTGCCGTATCTGCCGATCGATCCCGCCGACCTCGGGCGCGACTACGCGGCGGTGATCCGCGTGAACTCGCAGTCGGGCAAGGGCGGCATCGCCCATCTGCTCGAGACCGGCTACGGCATCGAGCTGCCGCGCCGCTTCCAGATCGAGCTCGCCGGCCGCGTGCAGCGCTACGCCGACGCCTCGGGCGGCGAGATGACGTCCGCGGAGCTGTGGTCCGTGCTCGAGCGCGAGTACCTCTGGGATCCGGGCGCCCGCTCGCCGATCGCGAGCGCGAGCGTCGACGCGAGCGGGGCGCGCAGCGAGGTCACGCTCCGGATCGCCGGCGCGGAGCATCGCAGCGTCCACGCGGGGACGGGTCCGATCGAGGCGCTCACGGCGGCGCTCGCCTCGCACGGCGCCGCGATCGAGGTGATCGGGCTCCACCAGACGAGCGTCGGCGCCGGGGCCGGCGCCGCGGCGCTCAGCCTCCTGGAGTTCCGCGGCGCCGACGGACGGACGCGCTGGTCGGCCGGGCACGACGGATCCGTGCTGGCGGCGAGTACGGCAGCCGTGGTCCGCGCCGCTGGCACGGCAGTGGTCCGCGCCGCGGGCGCAGGTGCGGGCGTCGACACGGGCGCGGGGGTCGACACGGGCGCGGGGGTTCGCGTCGGCGCGGGCGCCGACTGAGCCGGGCCGTCGGCGGCGCGGGGCGACCGCGCCGCCTCCCGCGACCCGCGTGTCTCGCGGCGTCGCCCGGCGCCCGCGGCGTCGCTCGGCGCCGGGAGCCGCCCGTGGTTCAGGCGGGGCCCTGAGCCACCGGCGTCCCCGGCATCGCCGCGGCGCGCAGCAGCGCGTGCACCCGCTCCTCGAGGCCGGGCACCCGGGGATCGGCGCGGAAGCCGTCGCCGCGGGGGATGTCCCGCGTCACGCCGACCTCCCCCGCGATCCGCCCGCCGCCGAGCACGAGCACCCGGTCGGCCATCCGCACCGCCTCGCGGATGTCGTGGGTGATGAAGAGCGCGCTCCACCCCTGCGAATCCCAGATCCCGAGCAGCCAGCGCTGCAGCTCGTCGCGCGTGATCGCATCGAGCGCGCCGAACGGCTCGTCGAGCAGCAGCACCGGGCGCTGCTGCACGACCGTGCGCAGGAACGACACCCGCTGCCGCATGCCGCCCGACAGCTGCCGCGGGAAGCGATCCTCGGTCCCGGCGAGCCCGAAGGCGTCGAAGAGCGCCCCGGCCCGGCGGCGCGCCTCCGCACGCGGGAGACCCGCCACCTCGAGACCGATCGCCGCGTTGTCGAGGATGCGGCGCCACGGCAGGAGCACGTCGCGCTGCGGCATGTAGGCGAACGGCCGACCGGCTTCGGCGGTGGCCGCCCCGCCGTAGCGGATCTCCCCGGCGTCGGGCCGCTGCGCCCCGGTGAGCAGGCTCAGCAGCGTCGACTTGCCGCAGCCGCTCGGGCCAACGACGGCGACGATCTCCCCAGGGGCCACGTCGAACGAGACGTCCGCGAGCACGGTGCGCGCGCCGAAGCGCTTCGCGATCCCGCGCAGCTGCAGGCCGTCGCTCACCGCTCGCGCCCCTGCTCGATGCGCAGCCACGGCGCGCCGTACCGCTCGCAGAGGACGACGAGCGCGTAGAGGGCCAGCGTGAGGAGCGTGCTCACGGCGACCGCCGCGAGCACGAGGTCGGTGCGGAACACGTGCTTCGCGGACTGCATGTAGACGCCGAGCCCCGCGACGGCGCCGGCGTACTCCGCGAAGATCGCACCGACCACCGCGTAGGTGATCGAGATGCGCAGCGCGGAGAAGAAGGACGGCACCGAGGCCGGCAGGCGGATCATGCGGAAGACGCGGGCCCGAGACGCGCCCATCGAGCGCAGCAGATGCTCCGCCTCGGGATCGGCGGATTCGAAGCCGCGCAGGAAGCCGACGACCATGGGGAAGAAGGTCACGAACGCGACGAGGAGCACCTTCGGCAGCAGCCCGAAACCGAACCACAGCACCACGAGCGGCGCGAGCGCGATGAGCGGCAGGGTCTGGCTCACCACGAGGAGCGGCAGGAGTGCGCTGCGCAGCGCCGTCGACGCGTCGAGGAGCGCGGCGGTCGTGAAGGCGACGGTGACCGAGAGCGCGAAACCGGCGATCGTGGCGGTGAGCGTCGGCAGGGTGTGTCCGAGAAGCGCGGCCCGCTCGGCCACCCCCGAGGCCACGACGCGGCTCGGCGCCGGCAGCACGTCGGCCGGCACGAGTCCCGCCGCGGCGACCGTTTGCCAGATGCCGAGCAGCACGAGGAACGCGAGGATCGGGGCGAGCACGGCGCCGACGCCCCGCCCTCCGCCCGCAACGGACCGGAGGCTCACCCGAGCAGCTCGTCGGTGTAGTACGCACCCCAGTCGGGCTCCTCGGCCAGCGGCTTCCCCTCCGCGTCGACGAGGAAGCCGCCGTCGAAGAGGAACGCGCCGAAGGCCGCCCAGGCCTCGGGGTCCGCGGCGCCGATGGCGCGATCCTCCGATACGAGGTATCCGTCCTGCGCGAGCATCTCCGCGCTCCGGTGCACGAGCTCCTGGGCGGTGCCCAGGGTGTCAGGGTTCGCCGCGATGAGGAGCTCGGCGGCCTCGTCGGGATGCGCGGCGGCGTAGGCGTAGCCGCGGGCGGTCGCCTGCACGAACGCTGCGGCTTCCTCGGGATGGCCCTCCACGTAGGCCTCGCTCGAGACGATGCCCGTGGACTGCTGCTCGGGCACCCCGAAGTCCTGGTAGCGGAACTGCCGATAGGGGGCGCCCTCGAGCTCGGCCTGCAGTCCCTCCCAGGTCGCGACCGAGAGCGTGAAGTCGATGCGCCCCTGCGCCAGCGCCTCGTAGGCCCCGGTATCGAGCACGACCTCGGTGAACTCCCCGGCGCCTCCGTCACCCGCGATCGTCGCCGTGGCGAGCGCCGTGTACAGCGGCGAGCCGAACCCGCCGAACGTCGCCCCGTCGAGCTCGGCGGGGCGGGAGAACTCGTCGCGGTCCCCCGCCACGACGAGGCGTCCGGTGTCGTGCTGCGTCACCCGGTAGACCGAGATCAGGTCGAGCCCCGCCGTGCGCGCGATCTGCACGCTCGACTGGCCGCCGATCCCGAAATCGGCCTCGCCCGCGGATACGAGCTGCGTCGCGGCGGTCGAGCCGTAGGGCAGGATCTCGACGTCGAGGCCGGCGTCGGCGTAGTACCCGAGCGCATCGGCGACGTAGACGCCGATGTGGTTCGTGTTCGGCGCCCAGTCGAGCGCGAAGGTGACGGTGGACCCCCCGGCGGGGTCGGCGGCGGGATCGGCTCCCGCCGGATCGGTCGGCGCGCAGCCGGCGAGGCCGAGCGCGGCCGCGAGCGCGGCGGCGGTGAGCGCGGTGGTGGTGACGCGGCCGGCGGTGCGGCGCGCGGTGTTCGGTCGACGCATGGAAGCGTGCCCCTGTTCTCTCGGTGGGCACGGGTGCGAAAAGAGTGTCTCCCTGCGCTGGCATGATCCAGATCAGGTTCGACGGTCGAAGGTTGATGACCTTCCTCTCAGCCCGGCCTACCGGACTCCCGTGTGCCCCCAGGCTAGCAGCCTCGCGCGGGGGCCGCCGCCCGGCTCCGCTTCCCTCGTTCCGCCACGGACTCCCCGCCCTCATCGCCCTCCTCGGCCTCCACGCCCTCGCCGCCTTCATCGAGCTCGCCGAGAATGACGCGAATGGGCCTCATTCGCGCATGAAACCCCGGAATGCGTGATTTCCGAACGCCGACGGGCGCTCCGCACGGGGCCTGGCGCACGGGCGGGGCCTGGCGCACGGGCAGGGCCGGGCGCACGGGCGGGGCCTGGCGCACGGGCAGGGCCGGGCGCCGACGGGCGCTCCGCACGGCCCCGGGCGCACGCGCGCGCGGGCGATCCCCTAGGGTGGTGGCGTGACCTCATCGATGACCCCGCAGCAGTACGGCGTCGGCGCCCGCTTCACGCTGTCCGTGTACGACTCCGACTACGTGCGGATCATCCTGGACGCGCTCGCCGCCGCGGACGCGGCGGGCCTCGTCGTCGAGACGAACGACATCTCGACCTTCGTGAGCGGGGCGGAGCAGCGCGTGCTCGAGTACCTGGCCGCCGTCATCGGAGCCGCGGCGGCGAGCGGGGCGCACCTCTCCGCCGCGATCCTGCTCTCCCGCGGCTGCCCGGGCGAGCTCCAGTGCGCGCTTCCCCCCGGGGTGCCCGCGCTCGGCGCCGCCCCCGTCTCCCTCGCCGGCACGGGCGTGCGCGCGCGGGCTCACTGGTCCCTCTACCCCCTCCTCGACGCCGGACCGGCCGAACCGGCAGTTCCGGCCGAACGGACCGAACCGGCCGCACCGGAAACGACCGCCCCCGCGGCATCCGCGGACGGGTCACCGGAGCAGGCCCCCGACAGGCACCTGGAGCACATGGCCCCCATCTACGCGGCGATCGAGGCGGCGAAGCGCGACGGGATCTACGCAGGATCCGACCATTACGCGACCCGTCTCGACGGCGATCTCGCGGCCGTCCTCGAGACCGTCGCGAACGCCTGGATCGGCGTCGGCGCGTCCGTGCAGCACGTCGTCACCCATCTCACCGTCTCGGTGAACAGCCCGACGCCGGTCAGCGACTGAGCGCGAGGTCGGCGCGGTCGGTAATGATCCCGTCGACGCCGCGGGCGACGAGCGCCCGCATCCGCGCGGGATCGTTCACCGTCCACACGTGCACCTCGACGCCGTGCCGGTGCGCGGCATCGACGACGCGCGGCGTGAGCACGGGCACGATCCCCTGCCGCTCCGGGATCTGCAGCGCGTCGATCCCCGCGAGGGCCCGGGCGACGCGCGCGCGGGAGCCGGAGGCGACCGCGAGCAGCACGCGTACGATGCCGCCGCGACCCGGGGCGGTCGCCGGTCGCACGGAGCCGGGGACGGCGGCCGCGGCGGCGAGCGCGGCGCGCCTCAGCGCCTCGGAGAAGCTCGTCACGAGGACGCGATGCGCTTGCCCGGCCGCGATCCGCCCGACGCCCGCGGCCGCTTCCGCGGCCTTCACGTCGACGTTGAATCGCGCGTCCGGGAACTCGGCGAGCGCCTCGTCGAGGGTGAGGAGGCCGCCGCGCCCCGCCAGCAGCGCACCGAGCTCCGCGTGCGTGAGATCGGCGACACGGCGGGGGTCGCCGGCGACGCGCCCGAGCTCCGCGTCGTGCACGAGCACGATCTCCCCGTCCCGCGTGGCCCGGCAGTCCGTCTCGAGGTAGCGCGCCCCCGCGGCCAGCGCGGCGCGGAAGGCGGCCCGGGTGTTCTCGGCGACGCCCCGCGCGGCATCCGCCGGTCGCACGAGCCCGCGGTGCGCGAGGACGCGCGGACGGACCGGGTCGGCGAGATACGGATGGGCCACGGCGGCCCGCTAGACGGACGCGGTGAGGATCTGCCTCGCCTGGTGCACGAGTTCCGGCTCCGTCACGAGGTCGTAGCGCGTCGCGACCATCTGCATGACCGAGGAGAAGTCGCGGCGGTTGCGGTTGAGCGCGTAGGAGAGCACGCCGAAGAGCATGCCGAAGCCCGCGCCGATCACCACGGCGGCGGCGAAGACGCCGAGGATCGCCGCGTTGTCCGGCTGGAAGATGAAGAGCAGCAGCCCCAGGAAGAGCCCCAGATACGCCCCGGAGAGCGCGCCCATGAGGGCGATCCTGCCGTAGGTGAGCCGACCCGTGACCCGCTCGACGCTGCGCACGTCGTTGCCGACGATGCTGATCTGCTGCACCGGGAAGCTCGCCCGCGCGAGCACGTCGACGGCGTGCTTCGCGTCCTCGTAGCGGTCGTACGTCGACACGATCTCGCCCTTCGGGATCTCGGGCATCAGCTGCTGACGGGCCCTGCCGCCCGGCGTGGGGGTGCTCATGCCTCGATTCTGCCACCTCGGGCCGCGTGGCACCCGCCCGAAGCGCGGGATCGGTTCAGCGCTCCGCGAACCCGACAACGGCCTGCGGGTAGCCGGGGATCGGGATCGCGCGCTCGCCGTCGCCGTCGAGCGCGATCAGCGTGATCCCGTCCCACCCCTCGTCCCGCGTGTTGCCGCCGGCGACGGCGGCGTACTCCGCGCCGTCGCCATCGCGCCAGAGCGCCACCGTCTCGTGCGGCACGGCGAGGGGCACGACGCGCTCCGCCCCCGTGTCCACGTCGAGGATCGAGAGGTTCGGCGCCCCCGTCGCGCTGCCGAAGGCGCCCGTGCCGACGGTGAGCAGGCGCCGCCCCGCGAGCGCCGTGCCGTGCGCGTGCGAGTTCGCGGCGCTCGGGATCGCGGCGGCGTCGCCGGTGCGGGGATCCAGCCGGAGGACCACCTGCCCCTGGAACGGCAGCAGGATCGACGCGGCGCCCGCGCCGTCCTCCGCATCGGCGCCCGCATCGACCGCTCCGTAATGCGGCTTCTCCCAGGAGGCGAGACCGCCCTCCTCCCCGAACGGCGCGACGCGGTGCTGCACGGCGGTGAAGTCCGCCGTATCGACGACGGTGACGGTGAAGCCGTCGTGATCCACGCTCGCGACCCAGGCCCCTGCAGGGTCCGCGAGCACGTCGAAGGGGCGCGCGCCCACCGGCGCCGAGCGGGCGAACGCGCCCGCCTCGACGTCGTACTCCTCGAGGTGCCAGCTGCCGTCTCCTGGCGCCACCGCGACGGCGACGCTGGCGCCGTCGGCTGCGACGGCGAGACCGAGCCCGCCCGGACGGTACTCCCCCGCCCCGATCTCGGCTGCGGGGTGCAGATAGGGGACGAGCGCGGTCCGCCGGCGCGCCCGGAGATCGAGCACCGCGAGCCCCTCGGCGGTGGCCGCGTAGCCCACGCGCCCGTCCGGGCTCGTGCCGACGCCCCAGGGGGACGCCCCGGCCGCGATCCGCTGCACGGCCTCCGCGTCGGGCAGCGCCGGATCGATCACCGCGACCTCGGCGGCGTGCGCGAGCGAGGCGAGCAGGAGCACCGGCGCGGGCGCCGGTTCGGGTGCCGGATCGGGTGCCGGGTCGGGACGCGGCTCCGCGGGAGCCGGGTCGTCCGGCTCCGGAGCGCAGCCGGCGAGGAGCGCCGCGGTCCCGGCGAGGCCGAGCAGCGCGGCGGCGCCGAGCACGCCGCGGCGGGAGGGGTGCGCAGTCATGCTCCCAGCCTCTCGCAGATGCCGCAGCGGCGCATCTCCGCTCGGAGCGGTAGCGTAGTGGCGTGAGTACTTCCAGGGTCTTCGTCGGGCGCCTCGCCGGGCGCGGGGTGTTCGATCCGGTCGGCGACCGGATCGGGAAGGTGCGGGACGTGCTGGTGGTCTTCCGCGCCGCGGGACTGCCGCGCGTCGTCGGCCTCATCGTGGAGATCCCGGGGAAGCGCCGCGTCTTCGTCCCCATCGGCCGCGTCACCTCCATCGGCTCGGGCCAGGTGATCACCACCGGCCTCATCAACGTGCGGCGGTTCGAGCAGCGCGGCGGCGAGACCCGCATGATCGCCGAGCTCATCGGGCGCGAGGTGCATCTCGCGCCCGAGCGCGCGGGCGGTCCCGCGGCGTCGGCGCGCATCGAGGACGCCGCCATCGAGCGCAGCCAGAACGGCGAGTGGGTGGTGTCCGAGGTGTTCGTGCGGCTGCCGAAGCCCGCGGCGCCCTTCAGCCGCGGCGACGCGCGCACGGTGCGCTGGACGGACCTGCGCGTGCCGAGCAGTTCGCCCGGCACGCAGTCGGCTGAGCTGCTCATCCAGACGCTCGTCGACCTCAAGCCCGCAGACCTGGCCGAGGCGCTGCTCGAGTTGCCGCGGCCCCGGATGCTCGAGGTCATCGACGAGCTGCCCGACGACCGGGTCGCCGACGCGCTCGAGGAGATGAGCGAGCAGGACCAGCTCGCCCTGCTCGCCCAGCTCCCCTCGGATCGCGTCGCCGAGGTGCTCGACCGCATGGAGCCGGACGACGCCGCCGACCTCATCTCCGCGCTCCCCGCGGCCCGCGGCGAGGAGCTCCTCGACCTCATGGACCCGGAGGAGGCGGAGGACGTGCGCCGCCTCCTCGAGTACGACGCGGACACCGCGGGCGGGCTCATGAGCCCCTCCCCGATCGTGCTCTCGGGCGAGTCGAGCGTCGCCGAGGGGCTCGCCATGATCCGGCGCGCCGAGATCCCGCCCGCGATGGCGTCCGCCGTCTACGTCACGCATCCGCCCTACGAGACCCCGACAGGCGAGTACATCGGCCTCGCGCACTTCCAGCGCATGCTGCGCTTCCCGCCGCACGAGCGCCTCGTGTCGCTCATCGACACCGAGATCGAGGCGGTCCCCGTCGACGCGAGCGCGGCGGAGGTCTCCCGGAGGCTGGCCAGCTACGACCTCGTGGCCATGCCCGTGGTCGACGATCAGCAGCGGCTCGTCGGCGTCGTCACCGTCGACGACGTGCTCGACCACCTGCTGCCCGACGACTGGCGCCACGCCGACGACGAGCCCGGGGACGGGGGTGCGCGGTGAGCCTGTTCAGACGCGATCCCGGGCTCGACGCGCCGCTCGCCGCCGGCGGGCGCGCCGCGCGCGGCGACTCCCGCGGCAACGAGCGCTTCGGGCGCTGGACGGAGAGCATCGCCCGCGGCATGGGCACGCCCTGGTTCCTCCTGCTGCTCAGCCTCTTCTGCGCCGCCTGGCTCGCCTGGAACGCCTTCGGCCCCGATGACTGGCGCTTCGACTCGGCGGCCCTCGGCTTCACCGCCCTCACGCTGATCCTCTCCCTGCAGGCCTCCTACGCGGCCCCGATGATCCTGCTCGCGCAGAACCGGCAGGACGACCGCGACCGCGTGCAGATCGAGCAGGATCGCCAGCGCGCCGAGCGGAATCTCGCCGACACGGAGTTCCTCGCCCGCGAGGTGGTGGCGCTGCGCCTCGCGCTCAAGGAGCTGCCGGATCGCGACTTCGTGCGGCAGGAGCTCAAGGCGCTGCTCGCCGAGCTCGACGCCGAGTCCGAGGAGACGCCGCCCACCGAGGAGCCCGCGGTCGGCGAGGACCCGGGCGCCGTGAGGCCGCCGGGATCCCCGGACGACCCGGAGGCGCAGGGATCCTCGGAGACGCCGTCGCAGGACCCCCGGTGAGCGCCCCCGAGGGCGCGAGCGCCGCCGAACGCGCGGTCTGGGAGGCGCTGGGTCGGGTGCGCGACCCCGAGATCCTGCGCCCCATCACCGAGCTCGGCATGGTCGACGAGGTGCGGGTCGACGCCGCGGGGCGTGCCCGCGTGGCCATCAGCCTCACGATCGCGGGATGTCCGGCGGCCCGACGCATCGAGGAGGACACCCGGGCCGCCGCCGGCGGCGCCGCGGGCGTCACCGGCGCGGAGGTCGTGGTCGGGGTGATGACCCCCGAGGAGCGCCGCGCCTTCACCGAGCGCGTGCGCGGCGGCCGGGAGACGCGACCGCAGCAGTTCGGCCCCGACTCGCTGACGCGCGTCATCGCCGTCACGAGCGGCAAGGGCGGCGTCGGCAAGTCCTCGCTCACGGCGTCCCTCGCCGTCGCGCTCGCCGCGCGGGGTCTCGCCGTGGGGCTCGTCGACGCCGACGTCTTCGGCTTCTCGATCCCCGGCATCCTCGGCCTCAGCCGCGACGGTCGCACCGAGCAGCCGACCCGCCTCGACGATCTCATCCTGCCCCCCGTCGCGCACGGGGTGAAGACGATCTCCATCGGCATGTTCCTCGGCGATCAGGATCCGCGGACCACCGCGGTCTCCTGGCGCGGGCCGATGCTCCACCGCACGATCGAGCAGTTCCTCCGCGACGTCTGGTTCGGGGACCTCGACGTGCTCCTCCTCGATCTGCCTCCGGGCACGGGGGACATCGCGATCAGCGTCGGGCAGCTCCTCCCCCAGGCGGAGGTCCTCGTGATCACGACGCCGCAGGAGGCGGCGGCGGACGTCGCCGTGCGCAGCGCGCTCGTCGCCAGGCAGACGGGGCAGCGCGTCATCGGCGTCGTCGAGAACATGGCGGGCCTCCCCGGCCCCGACGGCGGCGTCATCGAGGTGTTCGGCACGGGCGGCGGCGCCCGCGTCGCCGAGCGGCTAAGCGACGCCGAGCATGGGGACGTGCCGCTCCTGGGCAGCGTACCCCTGAGCCCCGGATTCCGGGAGGCCGGGGATCGCGGCGCACCCGCGGTGCTCGCTGATCCGGCGGACCCCGCTGCGGCCGCGGTGCTCACGATCGCGGAGCGCATCGCGGGCCTGGGCCGCGGGCTCAGCGGCCGATCGCTCGGGATCTCGCCCGCGCCCTGATCCGCCTCGCGCCCGATCCGGTGCGCGCCCGCCCCGCGCGCTCCGTTCCTGCCCTCGCCGCGTTCTGCGCGCCCCGATCCGGCACGCGCCGGCTCCGCCTCAGACCGCCGCCAGCTCCTCGACGGGACGCGGCTTGCCGAACAGGTACCCCTGGAAGGCGTCCACCCCGATCCGCCGGAGCTCGGCGAACTGCGCCTCGGTCTCGACCCCCTCGGCCACGACCTGCAGGCCGAGCGTGGTGCCGAGCTCCACGATCGTGCGGGCGATCGCGGCCGCCTGCCGATCCTCCGCGACGGTCGTCACGAAGGAACGATCGATCTTCAGCTGCTGCACCGGGAGCTGATGCAAGTAGCTCAGCGAGGAGTAGCCGGTGCCGAAGTCGTCGAGCGAGGCGAGGATCCCGTCGGCGCGGAGCAGGGTGAGCATGCGGATGGTGCTCTCCAGATCGGACTGCAGCACGCTCTCGGTGAGTTCGAGCTTCAGCCGCTCGGCGGGCACCCCGTGCGTCGAGACGAGCTCTCGCAGCCGCTCCGCGAAGTCCTTGGTCCGCAGCTGGCGCGCGCTCAGGTTCACCGAGAAGGTCACGTCCCGGAACCGCGGATCGCGGCTCCATTCCGCGAGGATGCGGCAGGCCTCCTCGAGCACCCACTCCCCGATCTCCACGATGACGTCGGTCTGCTCGGCGAGCGGGATGAAGCTGTCGGGCGGCACGAGTCCGCGCTCGGGGCTGAGCCAGCGGATGAGCCCCTCCTCACCGATGAGCCTGCGCTCGGCGTCCACGATGGGCTGGGCGTAGAGCCGCAGCTCGCCCGCTCGGATGCCGCGGCGCAGTTCCGAAATGAGGTGGACCCGCTCCTGGGCCTCCTCGAGCATGTAGGGGAGGAACCTCCGCGCCCGCTTCGTGGTCTCGGAGGCCACGATGCGCTTGCGGGCGATGTCCGCGCACTTCATGATCTCGAAGGCGTCGGCCGTCCGCAGATACGCGGCATCGATGAAGCCGGCGGCGTCCGCGCCGTGCGCCGAGCGCGGGAAGGCGGGAAGCGTCCAGATGACGAAGCCGATGCTCGCGGAGAGCTCGATGGGCACGCCGGAGCCGAGATCCGCCTTCCCCGTGAGCGCTGCGCTCACCGCGTCGACGAGCTCGCGGCAGCGCCGCTCGGCGCGGGCGCGATCGGTGCCGAGCGCCCCGGCGAGCACGCCGAAGGTCTCCACGCCGATGCGCCCGAGGCGCACGCCGGGGATGCTGATCGCACGCAGGCGCTCCGCGGCTGCGTCGATGAGGATGTCCCCCGCCTCATATCCGAAGGCGTCGTTGACGGCAGAGAGATCGTCGACGCTCACGCAGATGAAGGCGCCGTACCCTTCGGCCGTGGTGCGGCTCGCCGCCTCCTCGATGGCGCACAGCATCGACCCGCGGTCGGCGAGGCCGTGCACTGCCGGCGACGCGTCCCCGCGGTCGCTCACGTCGCTTCCTCGTCGAAGTTCAGTTCTCCGGGCACGGCGGGTCCGAGCCGTTCCTGCCGCGCCTTCGCGGCTTCGGCGACGCGCTCCTTGCGCGCCGCGGCGCGCGCCTCGCGCTCGTCCTCGACGAGGGCGTCGCGGATGATCCGGCGCGGATCGTACTGACGCGGATCCAGCTGCTTCCAGTCGACCTCGTCGAACTCGGGGCCCATCTCATCGCGCAGCCGATCCTTGGCGCCGTCGGCCATGTGCTTGATGTTGCGCACGAACTCGCCGAGCTTCTTCGCGTACATCGGCAGCTTGTCGGGGCCCAGCACGAACATGGCGATCACCATGATCACCAGTATCTTGTCGATCGTGAGCCCCATTCCCCCCATCGTAGTGGGTGGGGGCCCGGCGCGGACCTCCCGCGACGCCCGAATCGCGGGCTCGTGCGCGTGGGAGGATCCGCCCGTGCGCAGCGCCCCCTACGCTGGGAGGATCCGCGGCGCACGGCCGCGCGGGAGCCCCCGGAGGAGAACGTGAGCAAGCTCGAACGCAACTGGCAGTACGCCGAGCAGTACCCCGGCGAGACGGATGCGCTCGTCCGGGCACGCCGCCTCTCCCTCGAGCTCGGCGTCGAGCCCGTCAGCCGCTCCGTCGCCGCGCAGCTCTCCGCGTTCACGGTGCTCGCGGGAGCGAAGGCCGTCTGCGAGATCGGCACGGGCGTCGGCGTGAGCGGGCTGTCCCTGCTGCGCTATGCGCCCGAGGCGACCCTCACCTCCATCGAGCTCGAAGCCGAGCACCTGCGCGAAGCGAAGGGCGTCTTCGCGCAGGCGGGCATCCCGGCCGCCCGGCTGCGCCTCATCGAGGGCGATGCGAGGCACGTCGTCCCGCGGCTCAACCTCGCGGCGTACGATCTCGTGCTCGTCGACGCGGATCCCGCGCAGCTGCTCGAGCACTTCGAGAACGCGCTCGGCATCGTCCGCCCCGGCGGCTGCATCATCGTCCCCGGAGTGTTCGCGCACGGCAGGGTCCCCGATCCGGCGGCGCGCGACGAGGCGACCATCGCCTGCCGCGACCTCCTCGCCCTCGTGGCGGAGTCCCCGGCGATCGCGCCCATGCTCTCCCCCGCGGGGGACGGCGTGCTCGCGCTCGTGCGGCTCGACGGCTGACGTGCGGACGCACGAAGCCCCGCCGCGCGATGCGGCGGGGCTTCGTGGTCGAGCCGGGCGGATCAGCCGTCGAGCACCGCGGCGAGCACGTCGCGCAGCTCGCCGGCCTCCTCGTCGTTGACCGAGACCACCAGGCGTCCGCCGCCCTCGAGCGGGACGCGGACGACGATCAGGCGGCTCTCGCGCACCGCCTCCATGGGTCCGTCCCCAGTCCTCGGTTTCATTGCAGCCATGACGCCTCCTCGCAAGTTTGGTGGTTCAGTGCCATTTTATCGGGTTCGGCCGCGCCAGGTCGAACGGCGCGACGGCGCATGACGCCGCGATCACCCCGCGGTGGCGAGCCAGGAGCGCAGCGCGTCGGCCGCGGACTCGATCTGCGCGACCGGCACGCGCTCGTCGTCCGCGTGCGCGAGCATCGCGTTCCCCGGCCCGAAGTTCACGGCGGGAATGCCGAGCGCCGAGAAGCGGGAGACGTCCGTCCAGCCGAACTTGGCCGTGGGCACGGCGCCCACGGCGGCGACGAAGCCCTGCGCGAGCGGGGCGTCGAGGCCCGGCCTCGCCCCCGGCGCCAGGTCGACGATCTCCACCTCGTCGGCATCGGCGAAGAACTCGCGCACGACCTCCGCGGCCTCTTCGGCCGTGCGGCTCGGCGCGAAGCGGTAGTTCACCTCGATGTCGCAGCGATCCGGGATGACGTTGCCGGCGACGCCGCCCTCGATGCGCACCGCGTTCAGTCCCTCGCGATACTCGAGGCCGTCGACCACGATGCGCTCGGGTTCGAAGGCGGCGAGACGATCGAGGAGGAGGCCGGCCCGGTGGATGGCGTTGACACCCATCCAGCTGCGCGCGGCGTGCGCGCGGGTGCCCGTGAGCGTGACGCGGGCGCGGAGGGTGCCGTTGCAGCCGCCCTCGATGGTGCCGTTGGAGGGCTCGCCGAGGATCGCGAAGTCCGCCGCGAAGAGCTCGGGGCGGTGACGCATCGCGCGTCCCAGGCCGCTGAGGTCTGAGGCCACCTCCTCGTGGTCGTACCAGATCCAGGTGAGGTCGACGGCGGGGTCGGTGAGCTCCACGGCGAGCGCGAGCTGCACCGCGACGCCCGCCTTCATGTCGACCGTGCCGCGGCCGCGGATGCACGCCTCGCCCGTCTCCGGGTCGATCTCGTCGCGCACCGGCAGGTTGTCGTTGATCGGGACGGTGTCGAGATGCCCGGCGATCGCGACGCGGCGCGCGCGCCCGAGCTCCGTGCGGGCGATGAGGGTGTCTCCGTCGCGCACGACCTGCAGATGGGGGGCGTGCGCGGCGAGCGCGGCCTCCACCGCATCGGCGATCGCGCGCTCGTCGCCGGAGACGGACGGGATGTCGCACAGCGCCCGCGTGAGCGCCACGGGACCGGCGCTCGGGTCGAGGAGGGGCACGGGCTGCGGGGTCGACTCGTCACTCACGGAACCAGCCTAGCGGCACCGATACACTGGCCGTCATGACTGACACCCGCTACGCCTGGTCCGCCGGAATCGCCACGATCGCCGCGAACGGCACCGTTCTCGATGCCTGGTTCCCCGCCCCCGCGCTCGGCAAGCGCCCGGAGGAGCGCGATCCGTGGATCGCGCCGGCGGAGCTCGAGGCGCAGGCGGGCGCCGACGAGGCGCGCGGTGTGGAGCTGCGCCCCGTGAATCTCGAGATCGACCTCGACGCGGCCCCCGCGTCGACGGAGGACGCCTATCTCCGTCTGCACCTGCTGTCGCACTGCCTGGTGCGGCCGAACGCGCTCAACCTGGACGGCGTCTTCGGCAAGCTGCCGAACGTCGCGTGGACGACGGCCGGGCCGATGCTGCCCGAGGAGTACGCGGCGCGGCTGCCGCAGCTCAAGCGGGCGGGGATCACCGCGGTGGGGCTCGACAAGTTCCCGCGCCTCACCGATTACGTCGTGCCCGCGGGCGTGCGCATCGCCGACGCCTCGCGCGTGCGTCTCGGCGCCCATCTCGCGCCGGGCACGACGGTGATGCACGAGGGCTTCGTGAACTTCAACGCCGGGACCCTGGGCGCCTCGATGGTCGAGGGGCGCATCTCGCAGGGCGTCGTCGTGGGCGACGGCTCGGACATCGGCGGCGGTGCGTCCATCATGGGCACCCTCTCCGGCGGCGGCACCCAGCGCATCACGATCGGCGAGCGGGCGCTGCTCGGGGCGAACTCGGGGATCGGCATCTCCCTCGGCGACGACAGCGTCGTCGAGGCAGGCCTGTACGTCACCGCAGGCACGAAGGTCGTGCTGCCGCAGGGCACCGCCGATGCGCCGGGCGAGGCCGTCGAGGTGAAGGCCGTCGAGCTCTCGGGCGTCGCGAAGCTCCTCTTCCGCCGCAACTCGCGCACCGGCGCGGTGGAGGCGCTTCCCCGCGAGGGCGCCGGCATCGTGCTCAACGCCGCGCTCCACGCGTAGCGCCGCCGCGCCCGGGTCGAGGCGCGATCCGGGCGCCCCATTCCCGACCCCGCCCCCGATCCGACCCCGCCCCCGACCCCGAGCTCGAAGCGCTCGCACGTCAGGAAATGTGGGTCGGACGCGCTCCAAGCCGCAACGACTGACGTCCGAGCGGGCCGTCGAGGACGATCCTCGCTCACGGCGGACACGGCGAACACTGCGGACACGGCGGACTCGGCGATCCCGCGTCGCCGAGAACTCGGCGAGCGCTCCGGCGAGTCCGCGCGCAGAGGATCAGCGGGCGCTCACGCGCTCCGCGGATCCCGCCATCCGCGTTCCTCGAGGGCGGCTCGCACCCGCGAGACGAGCTCGCCGGGCCGTCGGCGCAGCGAGCGCGTCACCTCGACAATGTTCCAGCCCGCCGCACGGAGGGCCGCGAGCCGCTCGACGTCGTCCGCGTAACGCCCCTCGTGCTGCTCGCCCTGGTACTCGATCCCGACCCGATATCGCGGATACCGCATGTCGAGACAGCCGAGGAACCGACCGGCGTCGTCGAAGACGTCCCCGTTGAGCTCCGGCTCCGGAAGCCCCGAGCGCACGATCTCGACGCGGACGAGCGATTCCTGGGGCGACCAGGAATCCTCTCGGATCAAGCCGAGCGCCGCGCGCAGCCGCGCGGCTCCGAACCGGCGCCCCTGCGCGAGCGCGTCGGCGAGTTCGGTCATCGCGGCGAGCGGCGGGCGGCCGGCGTCTCGACGGCCGTGCCCGTCGCGGTACTTCCGCACCAGGAAGTCGCCGACGGCCACGAGCTCGGGCACCGAAAGGGTCCCGAGCTGCGCCCAGGCGACCGCCGGAGCGGTCAGGCGCAGTCCGTCGAGCTCGGTCACCGAACACAGACGTGCGGAGAGATTGTGCCCGACCACGCCGTCCGCGCGCGGCGAGCGCCTCGGCAGCAGCACGCTGAGATGCACCGGCGCTCCGGGGCGGTGAGGCACCGGCGCGCCCCACAGGAGCGCGGCGCTTCGATGGCTGAAGAATTGCGTCGGCGTGCTCACGAGGGCGACGGCCCGGATCCGCTCGAGCTCTGCGCGGCGATGACGTTCGAAGCGGCTCGACTGCTCGACCGACGTGATCGGATCGTCGCGCAGCCGCACGCCGCGGCGCGGCGCGATCAGGTCTGCGGCACGCAGCCGGGAAGGCGCGACCCCGCGATCGCGCGCCGACACGGTCGAGAACAGGGCGGGAAGCGATTCGGGAAGCGGCGACCGTGCAGAGGACATGCCTTCAGCATGGGCCGGGAGCCGGCCGACAGGAGGAGTTCTCCACAGCCCCGCAGCGGATCGCCTGCGGATCGGGCGATTCCATGCGGATCGGCCGAGGTGTGAGCGGCATGAACCTGACGCGCCCGCGCAGGCCAGCGCAGACCCGCGCGCGGAACCCGACGCTCGCACGCGGAACCCGCCGCTCGCACGCGGAACCCGCCGCTCGCACGTCAGTAAGTGCGACTTCGGGGCCGCTCAAGCCGCAACGAGTGACGTGCGAAGCACGCGCGCGGCGCGGTCGGCCGGCAGACAGCGGCCGGGAGACAGACAGCGGCCGGCAGACACGGGCCGGCAGTCAGACAGCGGCCGGCAGACACGGGCCGGGAGACAGACAGCGGCCGGCAGACACGGGCCGGCAGTCGGCACAGACCGGCAGCGCGGGCCGGCCGTCAGCGGACCGGGGTCAGCGGTCGAGGTGGCGCTCCGGGGAGCCGATGTAGAGCTGCTGCGGCCGGCCGATCTTCGTCTGACGGTCCTCGCGCGCCTCGCGCCACTGCGCGATCCAGCCGGGCAGGCGCCCGATCGCGAAGAGCACCGTGAACATCCGCGTCGGGAACCCCATGGCCTTGTAGATGACGCCGGTGTAGAAGTCGACGTTCGGGTAGAGCTTGCGCTCCTTGAAGTAGTCGTCCTCGAGGGCGATCTGCTCGAGCTCCTGCGCGAGACCGAGCAGCGGGTCGTTGACGCCGAGCTCCTCGAGCACCCGGCCGGCGCTCTCCTTGACGATGCGGGCGCGCGGATCGTAGTTCTTGTAGACGCGGTGCCCGAAGCCCATGAGCTTCACCCCGTCCTCCTTGCGCTTCACCTTCTCCACGAAGGTGGCCACGCTCTGCCCAGAGTCGCGGATCTGCGCGAGCATGTCGAGCACGGCCTCGTTCGCGCCGCCGTGCAGCGGACCGGAGAGGGCGTTGATGCCCGCGGACACCGAGGAGAACATGTTCGCCCCGGTCGAGCCGACGAGGCGCACGGTCGAGGTCGACGCGTTCTGCTCGTGATCGGCGTGCAGGATCAGGAGCTTGTCGAGCGCATCGACGAGCACGGGATTCATCTCGTACTTCTCGGCCTTGTTGCCGAAGTTCAGCCGCAGGAAGTTCTCGACGAAGTTGAGCTCGTTGTCGGGGTACAGGAAGGCCTGGCCGATCGACTTCTTGTGCGCGTAGGCCGCGAGCACGGGCAGCTTCGCGAGCAGACGGATCGTGTTGACCTCGACGAACTCGGGCACGGTCGTGTCGAGCGAGCTCTCGTAGTAGGTCGACATCGTCTGCAGGCCGCCGGAGAGCACCGCCATGGGGTGCGCGGTGTGCGGCACGGCCTCGAAGTAGTACCGCATGTCCTCGTGGAGGAGGGTGTGCCGCCGGATCTCGTTGGTGAACCCCTCGAGCTGCTCGGGCGTGGGCAGCTCCCCGTAGATGAGCAGGTAGGCGACCTCGATGAAGGTGGACTTCTGCGCGAGCTCCTCGATCGGGTAGCCGCGGTAGCGCAGAATGCCCTCGTCGCCGTCGATGTACGTGATCTCCGACTTCGTCGACGCCGTGTTCACGAAACCGTAGTCGAGCGCCGTGTATCCGGTCTGCTTGGTGAGCGTGCTGACGTCGATCGCGGGGTGCCCGTCCACGGAGTCGAGCAGGGGGAGCTCGGCGCTGCCACCGGGGAACGTCAGCTTCGCCGCCGCCGGGCCCTGGCTCTGAGTCGAATCGGTCACGTCGTCTCCTCGTGAGGTCGAATGCCGGCCGGGCGTCGGGTGTGACGCCGCCGTTCTGTACACCTTAGCGGCTCCCTCGGGAGCCCCCGGACGCCGCCGCATGCGCGGCGCACCCTTCCTAGATTATCTTGACGTCGAACGAAATGTCGATTCGGCTCAGGCCGGGGCGATGCGCTCCGCCGCCGCCGAGATGGCCGCGTCGCTCGCCGTCAGCGCGAGACGCACGTGCTCCGGCGAGTGCGCTCCGTAGAAGTGTCCGGGACCCACCACGATCCCGAGCTCCGCGAACTCGGCGACGCTCTCCCAGGCGTCGCGCCCGCGCGTCGCCCAGAGGTAGAGCCCCGCCTCGCTGCCCTCCACGCGGTATCCGGCGGCTTCGAGCGCCGGCAGGATCGCGGCGCGCCTGGCGCGGTAGCGCTCGCGCTGCTCCGCGACGTGCGACTCGTCGCCGAGCGCCGCGATCATCGCGGCCTGCACGGGGGCCGGCTGCATGAGGCCGGCGTGCTTGCGGACGGTGAGGAGCCGTGCGACGAGCGCGGGATCGCCGGCGACGAACGCCGCGCGGTAGCCCGCGAGGTTCGACTGCTTGCTCAGCGAGTAGGCGCTGAGCACGCCGCGGTGGTCGGGCGCCCCGTCCGTCTCGCCCACGACGCGCGGGTCGAGGATCGAGGGGATCGGCTCCCGATCCCACGGCGACTCCCAGCCGAATTCGGCGTAGCACTCGTCCCCCACGATCACGGCGCCGATCTCGCGCGCCCGGGCGACGGCCGCCGCCAGCGCGGCCACGTCCATCACCCGCCCGTCGGGGTTCGACGGCGAGTTGATCCAGATGAGCTTCGCGTGCGCGGGCCACTCCGAGGGATCGTCGCTCGCGATGGCCTCGGCACCCGCGAGCGCCGCGCCCATCGCGTAGCTCGGGTAGGCGATCCGCGGGAAGACGACGGCCTCGCCCGCGCCGATGCCGAGCAGGAAGGGCAGCAGCGCCACGAGCTCCTTGGAGCCGATCGTGGGCAGCACGGCGTCGGGCGCGATCGTCACGCCGCGCCGTCTGCCGAACCACTCGGCGATGGCCGCGCGGAGTGGCGGGGCGCCCGCGGTGGCGGGGTAGGCGTGAGCGTCGGTCGCCGCGGCGAGCGCCGTGCGCACCGCGGCGGGCGCGGGATCGACGGGCGAGCCGACGGAGAGGTCGAGGGCGCCGCCCGGGTGCTCCGCCGCGCGGGCGGCATAGGGCGCCATCGCGTCCCAGGGGTAGTCGGGCAGCGGCCCGCGCACGGCTACTCCCCCTGCGGCGGGAGCGCCGCGATGATCGGATGGTCGAAGTCGTACGCGCCGGTCTTCGCGGCGCCGCCCGGCGAACCGATCTCGTCGAAGAACTCGACGTTCGCCTTGTAGTAGTCCGCCCACTCCTCTGGCAGATCGTCCTCGTAGTAGATCGCCTCGACCGGGCACACCGGCTCGCAGGCGCCGCAGTCGACGCACTCGTCCGGGTGGATGTAGAGCGAGCGCTCGCCCTCGTAGATGCAGTCGACCGGGCACTCGTCCACGCAGGCGCGATCCTTCACGTCGACGCACGGGAGAGCGATCACATAGGTCACGATTCCTGCCTTCCACTCGGAGCCGGTCGGGCGGTCCCGACCCGCCCATTCTACGCGCAGCGCGCGTCGGCCCCGCGCCGCCCGCCGCGCGCGCCCGCGTTCAGCCGAGGGGCGCGCGGGTGGGGATCGAGGTGGTGACGACCGGCACCTCCCCGTAGGCCAGCGGGATGGCCCCGGTGTCGCCCTCCCGCGGCAGGATGCCTGCGGAGAGCCCCGAGAACGGCCCGAGCTCGGGCCCCTGGTCGGCGAGCGGCACCTCGACGGGCCGACCGGCGCGCACCTCGACGGCTTCGCCGCGCACGCTGAGCGCCACGGGCTCCTCCCCCTCCTCCAGCGCGAAGCGGATGCGCTGCGGTTCGAGGGTCACGAGCAGTCGCTGCCCGCGCCAGGCGAGCGGGAACTCCAGGCGACCCCAGTGCGCGGGGAGCCGGGGGTCGAAGCTGAGCCGCCTGCCCGCGTCGCGCATCCCCGCGAAGCCCTGGACGAGGGTCATCCACACCCCGCCGGCCGAGGCGATGTGCACGCCGTCGGACGAGTTGCGGTGCAGGTCGTCGAGGTCGACGCGCAGCGCGTGGTCGAAGTAGCGGTAGGCGAGCTCGCGGTAGCCGACCTCCGCGGCGACGATGGACTGCACGACGGCCGAGAGCGTGGAGTCCCCCGTGGTGAGGGCGTCGTAGTACTCGAAGTCCCGGCGCTTCGCCTCGCGGCCGAACTCGTCGCTCGCGAGCAGCAGCGCGAGCACCACGTCCGCCTGCTTGAGCACCTGGAAGCGGTAGATGACGAGGGGGTGGAAGTGCAGCAGCAGCGGCTTCTGCTCGGGCGGGGTCGCCGCGAGATCCCACACCTCCCGCTCAAGGAAGTGGGCGTCCTGCGGATGGATCCCGAGCTCCTCGGAGAATGGGATGCTCATGCCGTCGGCGGCGGCCTCCCACGCATCGGCCTCGTCCGGCCGCAGTCCGACGCGGGCGACGAGCTCGGCGTGGGCCCCGGGGGCCTCGCGTTCGAGCCGCCGCACCACCTCCACCGCGAAGCGCAGGTTGAAGCGCGCCATGACGTTGGTGAAGAGGTTGTCGTTCACGACCGTCGTGTACTCATCCGGGCCGGTCACGCCGTGGATGTGGAAGCGGCGCTCGCCGTCGGCGTCGGTGTTCCAGAACCCGAGGCTGGCCCAGAGCCTCGCGGTCTCGACCGGGATGTCGCAGGCGCCCTGGACGAGGAAGGCGAGGTCCCCGGTCGCCCCGACGTAGCGGGCGAGGGCGTAGCTGATGTCGGCGTTGATGTGGTACGCGGCCGTGCCCGCGGCGTAGTAGGCGCTCGCCTCCTCGCCGTTGATCGTGCGCCAGGGGAAGAGCGCCCCGTCCTCGCTCAGCGTGGCCGCGCGCAGGCGCGCCTTCGGGAGCATGCCCTCCCGCGCGCGGAGCGCGTTGCGCGCCCAGAACGGCGAGGTGTAGGTGAGGAAGGGGAGCACGTAGATCTCGGAGTCCCAGAAGTAGTGCCCGCTGTAGCCCGAACCGGTGACGCCTTTCGCGGGGATGCCGCGGCCGTCGGCGCGCGCCGAGGCCTGCGCCAGTTGGAAGAGCGCCCAGCGGATCGCCTGCTGCACGCCGGCCTCGGCCTCGACGCGGACGTCGCTGCGCTCCCAGAACGCGTCGAGGAAGCGCCGCTGCGCCGTCCACCGCGCCTCCGCGGGCTCGGCTGCGACGGACTCGAGCGTGTGCACGCAGCGATCGATGACCTCGCTGAGCCCGGCGGTCGCCGAGGAGTGGTAGGCGACCGTCTTGCGCAGCCGCACGGTGCGCCCGCGCGCGGCGACGCCCTGGAACATGTGGCGCACGCGGTCCGGCGAGGTCTCCACGCGGCGGCGCCAGCCGTCCCCGCCGTCGAAGTCGTGGTCGACGCCGACGCCGAGCCCCCAGCCCGAGTCGTGGACCCGGTAGCTGAGCACGCTGCGCGCGCCGTCGTGGAGCGTCGGTCCGGGATCGAGGATCCGCTCCGTGAGCTGCTCGCTCTTACGGGGGTCCGCGGCGCCGGTGAGTCCGGGGCCCTGATCGGCGCCGGGCGTCTCCGTGTGCACCCGGCCGAGGTCCTGCCGATTGACGACGAGGCTGCTGAGGGTGAGCTCCGCGTCGGCGTCGAGCACGGTCACCGCCATCTCCAGGGTCGCGAGGTGGCGCGATGCGAAGGAGACCATGCGGCGGGTCTCCACGCGCACCCGCTTGCCGGTCGGCGTCAACCACAGCAGCGTGCGCTCGAGGGTGCCGGCGCGCAGATCGAGCGTGCGGCGCACCTCCGAGATGTCGGAGGAGGCGAGGTTCAGCCGCTCGTCGTCGACGTAGATCCTGACGGTCTTCGCGTCGGGGACGTTCACGATCGTCTGCCCGTGCTCGGCGAGCCCGTAGGCGCCCTCCGCGTGGTGGATCGGCCAGGTCTCGTGCACGCCGTTCACGAAAGTGCCGTGGCTGCCGAGGGGCAGCCCCTCCTCGTGGTTGCCGCGCATGCCGAGGTAGCCGTTGCCGAGGGAGAAGAGCGTTTCGTCCTGTCCCGCGAGCGCGGGATCGATGCCGTCGACGACGAGCCGCCAGGGGTCCTCCCCGAACTCGCGCCGGCTCTCGGTCTCCGGCTCGGCGCCGGCGGCACCCGCGCGGTCGAACGGCGTCACGGCAGCATCTCCTCGAGATCGTCGACGACGGTGTCGGCGCCCGCGGCGATGAGGGCGGCGCGCCCGGCGCCGCGATCCACCCCGACGACGAGGCCGAAGCCGCCGGCGCGGGCGGCGGCCGTGCCGGATTCCGCGTCCTCGAACACGGCGGCGCGCGCGGGCGGGGAGCCGAGCGCGGCGGCCGCGCGCAGGAAGGTGTCGGGTGCGGGCTTCCCCGGGAGCCCCTCGCGTTCCGCCGTGACGCCGTCGACGACCACCGTGAAGCGCTCCTCGAGCCCCGCGGCGCGCAGCACCGGCAGGGCGTTGCGCGAGGACGAGACGAGGCCGAGCGGCACGCCGAGCTCCGCGAGCCGGTCGAGCAGGCGGAGCGAACCCGGGTACGGGGCGATGCCGTCGCGGGAGAGCACGCGGGTGAACGCCGCGTTCTTGCGGTTGCCGATCCCGATCACGCTCGTGAGGCCGTGATCGTCCGCGGCGCCCTCGGGCAGCGAGACGCCGCGCGACTCGAGCAGGCTCCGCACGCCGGCGAAGCGGCTGCGACCGTCGAGGGACGCGAAGTACTCCTCCTCGCGGTAGGGCGGGAGCGCGAGTCCCGCGAAGAGCTCGTCGAACGTCTCCGCCCAGGCCCGGCGATGCAGCTCGACGGTGGGCGTGATGACGCCGTCGAGGTCGAAGAGCACGACGTCGACGTCCGTCCAGGCGGGGGCGGTCAGGGGGTGCTGGGGTCGCGGTTCTGCAGTCGGCACACGCCCAGCGTAACGAGCGAAGATGCACGGAGACCACCCCGTCGTGTGACGGCTTCGTGACGGTGCCGCGGACGGGGATACGGACGGGGGCGGGCTGCGCGCCGGCTCAGCCGCGCCCGCCGAGCAGGGCGAAGGCGAGCGCGATCCAGCTGCCGAGGAGCAGGCAGGGGGCGAAGGGGATCGTGGCGGAGCGGCGCCCGCGCAGGATCCCGGGCAGCGCCCACACCGCCGCGATCCCGCAGCCGAGCGCGAAACCGGCCCCGAGCGCCGGCCAGCCGCCGAAGTGCCCGAGCACCGCGCCGACGAGCGCCGCGAGCTTCACGTCGCCGCCGCCGATCGGGCCCGAGCCGCCGATCGTGCCCGAGCCGCCGCCGAGCAGCGCGGCTGCGAGCAGCGCGGCGAAGCCCGCGGCCGCGCCGCCGAGCGTCCGGCCGAGCACGGCGGCGCCCCACGCCGCGAAGGAGCGCTCCGGCTCCCCCGACCACGCGCCGGCGGCGACGGCCGCCGCGAGCAGGAGCAGCACCGCGGCGAGCGCGGGCAGCAGGATGCGGTCGGGGATCCGCCGTGCGCGGACGTCCGCGACGGCGAGCGCGGCCCCCGCAGCCGCGTACAGGCCGAGCGCGGCGCCCTGGAGGATCCCGACCCCCGTCATCGCGCGCCCGCCGGCCCGGTTCCCCGACCCCTAGGGGGTGACCTCGGTGCCGATCCCGCGCTCGGTGAAGATCTCCAGCAGCACCGAGTGGGGCTCGCGGCCGTCGATGATCGCCGCCTTCGAGACCCCGCCGCGCACGGCGTCGAGGCAGGCGCGCATCTTCGGGATCATGCCGGACTCGAGGCTCGGCAGCAGCTCCTCGAGCTCCGTCGCCGTGATCGAGGAGACCAGGGACTCCCGATCCGGCCAGTCCGCGTAGAGCCCGGCGACGTCCGTGAGGATCACGAGCTTCTCGGCGCCGAGGGCGGCCGCCAGCGCGGCCGCGGCGGCGTCGGCGTTCACGTTGAGCGAGTCCCCCGGGCGATCCATGTCGGGGGCGATCGAGGAGACCACGGGGATGAGCCCGGCGTCCAGCAGCGCCAGCACCGGCTGCACCCGCACGTCGACGACGTCCCCGACGAGGCCGAGATCCACGAGCTCGCCGTCGACCTCCAGCGGGGGCCGTCGCCGTCCGACGAACAGCCCCGCGTCCTCGCCCGTGGTGCCGGCGGCGAGGGGGCCGTGCGCGTTGATCTCGTCGACGAGCTCGGGATTCACCTTGCCGGTGAGCACCATGCGCACGACGTCCATGGTCTCCGGCGTGGTGACGCGGTAGCCGCCGCGGAAGGCGCTCTCGATGCCGAGCCGCGCGAGCATCGCGTTGATCTGCGGTCCGCCGCCGTGCACGACGACGGGCCGGATGCCCGTGTGCCTGAGGTACACGATGTCCTCCGCGAAGGCGCGCAGCAGCGCCTCGTCGACCATCGCGTTGCCGCCGAACTTGATGACCATCACCGCGTCGCGGAACTTCTTCAGCCACGGCAGCGACTCGATGAGGACCTCGGCCTTCGCGGCCGCGCGCTCGTGGTCGAGCGCGGTGGTCGTGTTCGTCATGGCGTCCCGTCTCCCGTCAGCTCGAGTAGGCGCTGTTCTCGTGCACGTAGTCGTGCGTGAGATCGTTCGTGCGGATCGTGGCGGTCGCCTCGCCCGCGAAGAGGTCGATCTCGACGTGCGTGCGCCGGGGCGCGAGATCGCACTCCTCGACCGGGCGGTCGGGGGCGCCGGCGTGGCAGAGCCGCACGCCGTTGAAGGCGACGTCGACGGCGTAGGGGTCGAACTCCGCGCTCGTCGTGCCGATCGCGGCGAGCACCCGCCCCCAGTTGGGGTCGTTGCCGAAGATGGCGGCCTTGAAGAGGTTGTTGCGGGCGACGGATCGGCCCACCTCGACGGCCTCCGCCGTGCTGCGCGCGCCCCGCACCTCGATGTCGATATCGTGGCTCGCGCCCTCGGCGTCGGCCTGCAGCTTGCCTGCCAGCTCGTCGCACACCTCCGCGAGGGCCGCCGCGAACGCGGCCTCCTCGGGCGCGACGCCGGAGGCGCCGCTCGCGAGGAGCGTCACCTGGTCGTTCGTCGACATGCAGCCGTCGGAGTCGAGCCGGTCGAAACTCGCCCCGGTCGCGCCCCGCAGTGCGCGGTCGAGGGCCGCGTCGCTCAGCACCGCGTCCGTCGTGATGACCACGAGCATCGTGGCGAGTCCGGGGGCGAGCATCCCCGCCCCCTTCGCCATCGCGCCGATCGTCCAGCCGTCGCCGCGGCGCACCGCGGTCTTCTCGACGGAGTCGGTGGTGAGGATCGCGGCGGGCGCGGTGACGTCCTCGGCGGAGAGCGCGGCGGCGAGCGCGGGGACGTTGCCGACGATCTTGTCGCGGAACGCCTGATCCCCGGTGCCGATCAGCCCGGTGGAGCACACGAGGATCCGCTCGGCGTCCGGCTCCCCGATCGCCGCGGCGACCGCCTCGGCGGTGAGCCGGCTCGTGTCGTAGCCGAAGTCTCCGGTGAAGCAGTTCGCACCGCCGGAGTTCAGCACCACGGCTCGGGCGGTCCCCTGCGCGACGACGCGACGGCTCCACAGGATCGGGTTCGCCTGCGCGCGGTTGCTCGTGAAGACGACGGCGCTCGCCGGGGCCGGACCGTCGTTGACGACGAGCGCGAGGTCGGGCTTGCCGGTGCTCTTGAGCCCGACGGCGATGCCGGCCGAGCGGAAGCCCTGCGGGATGGTGACGGTCACGGTGCGACTCCATTCGTGGTGAGCCCGGTCGATTCCGGGAGGCCGAGGGCGATGTTCGCGGACTGGATCGCGGCTCCGGCGGTGCCCTTGGCGAGGTTGTCGAGGGCGGCGACCACGACGACGCGGCCGGCCGCCTCGTCGACGGCGAGCCCCATGAGGCAGGTGTTCGCTCCGAGGGTGTCGGCGGTGCGCGGGAAGGTCCCCTCCGGGAGGAGCTGGACGAAGCGCTCCTCGCCGTACGCGGCCTCCCACGCGGCGCGCACCTCGGCCGCGCTCGTCCCAGGGACGAGCCGGGCGGAGGAGGTCGCGAGGATCCCGCGACTCATCGGCACGAGCACGGGCGTGAAGCTGATCCGCGGGTCCGCGGCCCCCGCGCCGCGGAGCGCCTGCTGGATCTCGGGGATGTGGCGATGGCCGCCGCCGACCGCGTACGGGTTCGCGGAGCCCATGAGCTCCGCGCCGAGGAGATGGGTCTTCGCCGCCTTGCCGGCGCCGGAGGGTCCGACGGCGAGCACCGAGACGAGGTCGTCGGACTCGATGACCCCGGCGGCCACGCCCGGGGCGAGGGAGAGCGCCACGGTCGAGGCGTTGCATCCGGGCGCGGCGATGCGCGTCGCACCGACGAGCTCCTCGCGCTGCTTGCGCCCGCCGGCTCCGACGCCGGCAGCGCTGCCGGCGCCGACGAGCAGCTCGGGCACGCCGTAGCTCCAGGGCTCGTGGTGCTCCCCGCCGTAGAACGCGGCCCAGTCGGCCGCGCTCGCGAGCCGGTGATCGGCGCCGCAGTCGACGGCGAGGCGCACGTCGCGCAGCTCGGCGGTGAGCGCGCCCGAGGCGCCGTGGGGCAGGGCGAAGAACACCGCGTCGTGGCCGTCGAGCACTTCGGGCGTCGTCTCCTGCAGCGTCAGGTGGCCGAGTCCGCGCAGGTGGGGCTGCGCGGCGACGAGGGGCTGCCCGGCGCTCGAGTGCCCCGTGACGGTGCGGATCTCGAACTCGGGGTGGGCCGCGAGCAGGCGCAGCAGTTCACCGCCCGCGTATCCGCTGGCTCCGGCCACGGCTACCGAATAGCTCATCGACTTCCCTCCGTCAGACGCACGAATGCCTCCTATTCTGGCACTCCGGACGGGCCCCGCCTGACGCGCGCCCTCAGCGGTGGCGGAACTCGGGTGCGCGCTTCTCGGCGAAGGCGCGCATCCCCTCCTTCTGATCCTCCGTGGCGAAGGCGGCGGCGAAGGCCTGGCGTTCGAAGCGCAGCCCCTCCGCGAGCGGCATCTCCTGCGCGGCCTGCAGCGCGTCCTTCGCCGCGATGACGGCGGGCAGGGACTTCGAGGCGATGGTCTCGGCGAGCGCGGCGGCCTCCGCGAGGAGCTCGTCCGCCGGCACGATCCGGGAGACGAGACCGGCGCGCTCGGCCTCCTCGGCGCCCATCATGCGGCCGGTGAGGATCATCTCGGCGGCCTTGTACTTGCCGATGGCGCGCGGCAGCCGCTGCGATCCCCCGAAGCCGGGCAGGATGCCGAGGGTGATCTCCGGCTGGCCGAACTTCGCCGTGTCGGCGGCGAGGATGATGTCGCACATCATCGCGAGTTCGCATCCGCCGCCGAGGGCGAAGCCCGACACGGCGGCGATGATCGGGGTGCGCAGGCGCTCGAATCCGACCCATCCCGGGAAGGGCCCGCCGAGAAGCATCTCGGCGTAGCCGTGCTCGGCCATCTCCTTGATGTCCGCGCCCGCGGCGAAGGCCTTCGCCGATCCGGTGATCACGATTGCGCCGATCCCCGGGTCGGCGTCGAATCCCGTCGCCGCGTCGATGAGCTCGCGCACGAGCGCGCCGTTGAGCGCGTTGAGGGCCTCGGGCCGGTTGAGCGTGATCGTCGCGACGCGTCCGCGCGTCTCGGCGATGATGCAGGTGTATGCGTCCATCGGGTAGTCCTTCCTCGTGCGGCGCCGCCCCGGGCGCCCCTCCCTACGCTACCCGGCGCGCGGTGCCCGAGGCCTACTCGCCGGGCGGCCGGCGTCGCAACCGCTTCGTGTCCGAGCGCCGCGCCTTCGCCTCCAGTCGGCGTCGCACTGCGCCCCGGCCGGGCCGCGTCGCGCGTCGCGGAGCGGCGTCGGGGGCGAGCCCCTCCCGCACGAGCGCCGCGAGCCGGGCGCGCGCCGCCTCGCGGTTGCGCAGCTGCGAACGGCGCTCGGAGGCGGCGACCGTGAGCGTGCCCGCCGCGAGCCGGGGCGCCAGGCGCGCGAGGAGTCGGGCGCGCTGGGCCTCGCTCAGCGCCCCCGAGGCGGCGACGTCCCAGCTCAGCTCGACGCGGCTGTCCGAGGTGTTCACGTGCTGCCCGCCCGGCCCCGAGGCGCGGGAGAAGCGCCACGACAGTTCGGCGCCGGGGATGCGCAGGGCGCGCGTCACCTCGAGATCCATGCTCCCAGCATCTCACGCCGACGTTCTGACGCACCCTGGCGGCGCGGGCCACTGCGGCTCCGCGGGGCGGGCCGACGCACCTCACGGCATGTGCCGCATTCAGCCCTGCGGCACGTGCCGCTCCTCGGGGCCGTCGTACGCCGAGAGGGGCCTGATGAGCGCGTTCGCGGCCGCCTGCTCCATGATGTGGGCCGTCCACCCCGTCACCCGCGCGGCGACGAAGAGGGGCGTGAAGATCTCCGTGTCGAAGCCGAGCAGGCGGTACGCCGGTCCCGAGGGGTAGTCGAGGTTCGGATAGATGCCCTTACGCGCGACGAACTCGCGCTCCAGGGTCTCGTACAACTCCGCGAGCCCGGTGTCCCCAGACTCCTCGAGCAGCACCTCGAGGGCCGCGCGCATGGTCGGCACGCGCGAGTCGCCGCGCTTGTACACCCGGTGCCCGAAGCCCATGATCTTCCGCTTCTCGGCGAGCGCCCGGTCGAGCCACGGCCCCACCCGCTCGGCGCTGCCGATCTCGTCGAAGAGGTGCATGACGGCCTCGTTGGCGCCGCCGTGGAGGGGGCCCTTGAGCGCGCCGATGGCGCCGACGACGGCGGAGTAGAGATCGGCCGTCGTCGAGGCGATGACCCGGGCGGTGAAGGTCGACGCGTTGAAGGAGTGCTCGGCGTAGAGCACCATCGACACGCGGAACACGTCGACGGCGGCCGCCGAGGGCAACTCCCCGAAGGTCATCCACAGGAAATTGCTCGCGTAGTCGAGGTCGTCGCGCGGCGGGATCGGGGCGAGGCCGCGACGGCGGCGCTGCACGGCCGCGACGACGGTGGGCAGCTGCGCGAAGAGGTACCGGGCGCGCGCGAGGTCGAGTTCGGGGTCGGTCCAGGCGCCCGGCCCGTGCAGCGTGTCGTCGCAGGCGCCGAGCTGACTCACGACGGTGCGCACGACGTCCATCGGATGCGCGGTGCCGGGGAGCGTGTCGAGCAGCGCGAGCGTGCGCGGGTCGAGCGGCCGGAGCGCGCGCTCCTCCCGCTCGAACGCCGCGAGTTCGTCGGCCGTCGGCAGTTCCCCGTGCCACAGCAGCAGCGTCACCGCTTCGAACGGCTGCGTGGCGGCGAGCTCCTGCACCGGGTAGCCCCGGTAGAGCAGACTGTTCGTCTCGGGGTTCACCTTGGACACCGCGGTCGTGTCGACGACGACGCCCGCGAGGCCCTTGTGGATGTCGGTCATGATTCCTCCTCGAATCGTGGGGTCGGATGCGGCGCGGCGCCCGCTCGCGGGGCGACGGCGCTCAGCGCCGCACCTCGAAGTTGAAGACGCCGGAGTCGAAGCGGTTGTAGGACTCGTAGTCGACGAGGTCGTAGAGCTCCGCGCGGTGCTGCATCTCGTCGAGCTTGCCCGCGAGGTGCCCCTCGGCGTGCAGCTCGTCGAGCGCCCGATCGGTCGCCCCCATCGCGATCCGGAGCATCGACACCGGCCAGATCACGATGTTCATGCCGATGTCGGCGAGCTGTTCCGTCGAGAACAGCTCGCTCTTGCCGAACTCGGTCATGTTCGCGAGCAGCGGCACGTCGACGGCCTCCCGCATCGCCGCGAACTCCTCGAGGGTGCGCATGGCCTCGGGGAAGATCGCGTCCGCGCCCGCGTCGACGAGCGCACGGGCGCGATCGACGGCGAGGCGCAGCCCGCCCGGCCCGGGCTCGGTGGCGCGGATGTCGGTGCGGGCCATGATGAGGAAGTCGGGATCCCGACGCGCCTCGACCGCGGCCCGGATCCGCTTGAGGGCCGTATCCTCGTCCACGACGCTCTTGCCGTCGAGATGGCCGCAGCGCTTCGGGTTGATCTGATCCTCGATGTGGGCACCGGCGATGCCGGCGTTCTCGAGCGTCTGGATGGTGCGCGCCACGTTCATCGGCTCGCCGAAGCCCGTGTCGGCATCGATGATCGCCGGCAGCTCGGTCATGCGCGCGATCTGTTCCCCGCGACCGGCGACCTCCGTGAGCGTGGTGAGCCCGATGTCGGGGAGTCCGAGGTCCGCCGCGAGCACGGCGCCCGAGATGTAGACGCCGTCGAAGCCCTTGCGCTCGATGAGGCGCGCCGAGAGCGGGTTGAACGCGCCGGGGAACCGCAGCAGCTCACCGCTCGCGAGTCGTTCGCGGAGCGCCCGGCGCTTCGCCTGGGGGGTGGTCGTGCCGTACAGCATCAGAACAGCCCTCCCTGCGCCTCGGGGTGCGCGGCGACGCCGCGCTCGAGGACGCCGGGGGCGGCGACGAGGTTCAGTCCCCGCACCTCCGCAGCGGTGAGCTCCGGCAGGCGCTGCACGAGGGCGAGGAAGCGCTCGATTTCGGCGGGCGCGAGGACGGGCTCGGCGAGAAGCCGGAACTTGCGCACGTAGTCGGCGCGCGCGAAGGGACGTGCCCCGAGCGGGTGCGCGTCGGCGACGGCGATCTCCTCCTCGATCCGCCCGCCGCCGGCGAGCAGGATCTCGACGCGCCCGCCGAACGCCTTCTCCGCGGGGTCCTCGGAGTGGTAGCGACGGGTCCACTCGGCGTCCTCCGCCGTGACCACCTTCTGCCAGAGGGCGACGGTGTCCGCCCGGGCGGCGCGCTCCGGCGCGTAGGAGTCGACGTGGTGCCAGCCGCCGTCCTGCAGCGCGACCGCGAAGATGTACGGGATCGAATGGTCGAGCGTCTCGCGCGAGGCCGCGGGGTCGTACTTCTGCGGATCGTTCGCGCCCGAGCCGATCACGACGTGCGTGTGATGGCTCGTGTGCAGCACGATCCGTTCGATGTTCGCCGGATCGCGCAGCTCCGGCCGCTGCGCGCCGAGCCGGCGGGCGAGGTCGATCCACGCCTGTGCCTGGTACTCCGCCGAGTGCTCCTTCGTGTAGCTGTCGAGGATGGCGCGCTTGGGCTCGCCCGGGGCGGGGAGCGGCACCTCGTAGGCGGCGTCCGGCCCGTCGAGCATCCAGGCGATCACGCCGTCCTCGCCCTCGTAGATCGGCGCGGGCGCGGTCTGTCCGCGCATCGCCCGGTCGACGGCCTCGACGGCCATCTTGCCGGCGAACGCGGGGGCGTGCGCCTTCCACGTCGAGATCTCGCCCTTGCGGCTCTGGCGGGTCGCCGTCGTCGTGTGCAGGGCCTGCGCGACGGCCTGCGCGATCACGGGGGCGTCGAGGCCGAGCAGCGTGCCGATGCCGGCCGCGGCCGACGGGCCGAGATGCGCGACGTGGTCGATCTTGTGCCGGTGCAGGCAGATCGCGCGCACGAGATCCATCTGGATCTCGTAGCCGGTCGCGATGGCCCGCACGAGGGCCGCACCGTCTGCGCCGACGTGCTGGGCGACCGCGAGGATCGGCGGGATGTTGTCTCCCGGGTGCGAGTACTCGGCGGCGAGGAAGGTGTCGTGGTAGTCGAGCTCCCGTACCGCCACGCCGTTCGCCCACGCCGCCCATTCGGGGCTCGTGAGCGACGCCGAACCGTCCGCGCCGTCCGAACCGTCCGCACCGTCGAGCCCGAAGAGCGTCGACCCGGCGCCGCCGCGGGACACCGGGTGCGCGAGCGCCTGCGCGCGCGCCGCGACGATGGGCGCGCGGTTCAGGGACGCCGCGGCGACGGCCGCGTTGTCGATGACGCGGTTGACGATCATGTCGACGACGGCGGGCTCGACCGCGACCGGGTCGGCCGCGACCTCCGCGATCTTCACGGCGAGCTGCTCCGCCGCGGGGAGCGGCTCCTCGCTGCGGTAGACGCGGACGTGGTGGGTGAGGGTCATGGACGGCCTTCCTCTCGGGGCTCGGCGATGGCGCCGAGGATCGCGGTGAGCGCGCGATGCAGGTGGACATGGGTGGCGTGGGCGGCGAGCTCGGCGTCGCCGGCGGCGATGGCCTCGGCGATGAGCGCATGCTCCGCGACGGAGGCCTCGAGCCGCGCCGCGTCGTCGCGCGCGAGCCTCCTCGCCCGGACGAGGTGCCTCCGGACCGGCCGGAGCGCCGCCGTGAGGTAGTCGTTGTCCACGGCGGCGTCGATCGCCGCGTCGAAGCGGGCGATGAGGGCGTAGTACGCGTCGGCGTCCTCCGATCCCGCGGCCGGGCGGGCCTCGGCGAAGGCCACGGCGAGTTCGGCGAAGGCGCCGCGATCGCCGCGCTCGGCCGCGAGGCGCGCCGCGGTCTCCTCGAGCGCGCGCCGGGTCTCGAAGAGGGCGCGGACGTCGCGCGCGTCGAGGTCGGCGACGACGACCACGCGCGGCGAGACCTGCCGCAGCAGCCCATCGGCGACGAGCCGGCCGATCGCCTCCCGCATCGGGGTGCGGCTCACTCCGATGCGCAGTGCCTGCTCCACCTCGCCGACGACCGCGCCCGGAGCCAGCGCCCCGTTCTGGATCTCGGCGAGCAGTTGCGCGTGCGCCCGATCGCTGGCTCGCATGACTCCCCCTCCGACCCGTTCAGCGTATACATAGTTGACCAATTCACGCAAGTGAAGCTGAGTCAAGGGAATTTACGTATACATTCACGAGTTCGCGGGAAGGTCCCGCGTCAGAACTCGGCGATCACGATCTTGTGCATCCGCATCATCCGCTCATAGGCGCCGGGCCGCTCCATGAGCTCGCCCATGTTCTCGGGCACGATCTGCCAGCTCACGCCGAAGCGGTCCGCGAGCCAGCCGCACTGCTCCGCCTCCGGCACCGCGGAGAGGCGATCCCACAGCAGGTCGATCTCCGCCTGGTCCGCGCAGCGCACCTCGAGGGAGACCCCGCAGCTGAACGTGGTGTCCTGCGCGACGCCCGAGTCCATCGCGGCGAACCACTGCTCCCCGATGCGGAAGTCGGCGAACATCAGCGCTTCAGCGGTCGCCGGACCCGTCTGCGCGCCGTAGGGGAAGCGCGATCCCGCGGCCGCGTCGGGGAACGTCGAGACGTAGTGGTCGATCGCCTCCGCGGCCCGGTTCTGCACGGGGCCCGCGAACATGAACGCCGGGATGAGGAACGGTCGAGGATCCCCGGCCGGATCCGTGAGCATGAGCTGCCAGCTCACCCCGAAGCGGTCCTCCACCCAGCCGTAGCGCCGGCTGAAGGGGTATTCCTGGAGCGGCATGAGCACGCGTCCGCCGTCCGAGAGCGCCCGCCAGACCGCGTCGAGACCCTCGCGGGCGGCCGCCTCCGCCGCGGCGGGGCCGTCGGCGTCGGGGAAGTCCGACGGATCGAAGTTCAGGATGAACGACAGCGAGGAGTTCGGCGAGAACTCGTCGCCGGCGTTGATGAGCGTCAGCCGGGTCGCCGCCGCGTCGGGATTCGGCGACGGGATGGTGACTGCGACCGTGAGCGGCGCCCCGGCGAAATCGAGCTGGAAGTCGAGCAGCCCGGTCTCCGGGTAGCGCGACTCGACCTCGGTCGTGGCGCCGGGGAACGCGGCCGCGTAGGCGGCCCCGACCTCCTCGGCGTTCCTGTTGCACCAGATGTTCGGCACGATCTTCTGCGACATGGGGAGCCTCCTCGAACTCGCACGGTCCTCCCAGTATCACCCCGCGTCGTCCGGGCGGCCCGATTCCCCGGGAATCCCGCAGGAATCACGAGAACGGGGCTCAGCTCGGAGCATGCCCCCCGTTCGCGTCATCCGCGGCCGGGCGGCACGCGGGGCGGGAGCGCGCGGGCGGGAGCACGCGGCCGGGGGGCGCGCGGGGCGGCACGCAGGGCGGGAACGCGCGGGGCGCCCTCGGGGCTCAGGCGGCGGGATCGTCCTCCGAGCCGATCAGCCAGCGCACGCCGTAGCGGTCGACGAGCTGCCCGTCGATCGCGCCCCAGGGGCGCCGGACGAACGGCTCGATGATCCGCCCCTCGGCCGCGAGCGCGGCGAAGCAGCGCGCGAGCTCGGCGACGGGGGCGGTGCCGAGGAGCGAGAGGAACATGCCGCCCATGTGGACGGCGTCGTCGTCGGACCCCGCGTCGGCGCCGGCGAGCGCCACCGGTCCGGTGAGCACGCCGTGCGCGATGGCGTCGCCCGGACCGTCCGTGCGCCCGAAGGCGGCGTAGTCGTGCAGCTCGAGCTCGCCGCCGAAGACGTCGCGGTAGTACGCGAGCGCTTCGGCGGCGTTGCCGGGGAACAGCAGGTAGACCCCGGGCGCTCCCGCGCTCATGCGATGCTCCTCACGACGTCCGCCGCCTCAATCCCGAAGTTTCGCGCCGAAGGCGAGCTCGGCGGCGGCGACGCCCGCGAGCTTCGCCGCGCTCGCCTCCTCCGCCTTGAGCGTCCGGTCGCCGGCGCGGAAGCGCAGCGCGAAGGTGAGCGCCTTCGCGCCCGCCTCGAGCCCCGAGCCGCGGTAGTCGTCGACGATCGCGGCGTTCTCGAGGAGCTCACCGGCCCCGGCGACGACGACGGCCAGCAGATCCCCCGCGGGCACCTCCTCGGCCACCACGAGGGTGAGGTCCTGCGTGGCGGCGGGATAGCTCGACAGCGGCGCCGTCTCGGGCTCGCGCGGCGCCAGCTCGACGAGCCGGTCGAGCTCGAGCTCGAAGGCCGCGACGCGGCCGGGCAGGTGGTGCTCGGACACCAGCTCGGGCAGCAGCTCGCCGGCGACGCCGACGACCACGAGACCGCCCGCGTCGCCATCGGCGTCGCTACCGTCGAGCGGCACGCGCACGCTGAGCTCGGCGGTGCGGCCCGGGTGGAAGGCGCGGTGCGCGCCCTGAGCGACGACGAGCTCGGCCCCGACGGCCGCCGCGACCGTCCGCGCGGCGTCGATGGCGTCGGCCCAGTCGAGGAGTCGCGGCGCCGCCCCCGGCTGCTTCGCGACCGCTTCGCCGAGGAGGAGGCCGGCGGCGCGGCGCGGCTGCTCGGGGATCGAGGCGTCCAGCTCCGCGAGACGCTCGTCGGCGGGCCGCTCGGCCAGCGGCGGCACCTCCGCGGTGCCGAGCGGCGCCCCGGAGGACGTCCCGGGCGCGAACACGGCGCCGAACTCCACGAGCGCGAGATCGGTGAGCCCGCGCGAGACGTTGCGCTGCGCCGCGGTCACGAGGCCGGGCAGCAGCGAGCGCCGCAGGAAGGGCGACTGCGCGTCGAGCGGATTCGCGAGGCGGATCGCGGCCGTCGACCCCGGGTTTCCGGCCTCCGCGGAATTCTCCGGGCCCGCGCCGAAAGCGTCGAGCTGGGCGCGCGCCACGAACGGGTAGCTCTGCACCTCGTCGAGCCCGGCGGCGGTCGCGATGTTCGCGGCGCGGCGGCGCAGGCGCTGCTCACGGGTGAGTCCGCGGCCCGCGGGGGCGACGGGGAGCACCGACGGGATGCGGTCGTAGCCGACGATGCGCGCGACCTCCTCGACGAGGTCGGCCGCGCGGCCGAGGTCGGAGCGCCAGCTCGGCGGGGTGACGCCGAGGTCCGCATCGCCGTCCGCGCCGAGCGCCACGTCGCAGCCGATCATCTCGAGGGCGCCGGTGATCTCCGCGTCCGTGTAGTCCGTGCCCAGGAGGCCGTTCACGCGGGACTTCCGCAGCCGGATGGGTGCCGGGGCGAACTCGGGCACGATCGCGCCGCCGAGCGGGTCGGCCGTGCCGCCCGCGAGCTCCACGAGCAGGGCCACCATCCGCTCGGCCGCTGCGGGCGCCACGAGCGGATCGACGCCGCGCTCAAAGCGCTTCGCGGCCTCGCTCGGCAGTTTGTGCCGGCGCGCGCTGCGCGCGATGGAGACGGGGTCGAAGGTCGCCGCCTCGACGAGCACATCGGTGGTGGATGCATCCGCTTTCGTCGACTCGCCGCCCATGACGCCGGCGAGCCCGATGGCGCCCGATGCGTCGGCGATCACGAGATCCTCGACGTGGAGCGCGCGCTCCTGGCCGTCGAGGGTGACGAGGGTCTCCCCCGGCTCCGCGCGGCGCACCGTGATGCCTCCGGAGAGCTTCGCGAGGTCGTAGGCGTGCAGCGGCTGCCCGAGCTCCAGCATGACGTAGTTCGAGATGTCCACCTCGAGCGACAGCGAGCGGATCCCCGCGAGCTGCAGCCGCGCGACCATCCACGCCGGCGTCGGCCGGCTCTGGTCGATGCCGCGCACCACGCGCGTCACGAATCCGGTCGCGCCGGCGCGCCCGCGGATCGGCGCCGCGTCGGCGAGGGTCACGGGGAAGCCCGATGCCGTCGCGGGCGTCACGGCCAGCGCGGGATCGCGGTACGCCGCCCCCGTCGCGTGCCCGTACTCCCTGGCCACGCCGCGCACCGAGAAGGCGTAGCCGCGGTCGGGGGTGACGTTGATCTCGACGGCGGTGTCGTCGAGCCCGAGGAGCGCCTTCGCATCGCGGCCCGGCTCGAGGGACGCGGGATCGAAGCCCCAGCGCTCGAGCACGATGATCCCGTCGTGATCCTCGCCGAGCGACAGCTCGCGCGCCGAGGCGATCATCCCGTCGGAGACGTGCCCGTAGGTCTTGCGCGCGGCGATCTCGAAGCCGCCGGGGAGCACGGCCCCGGGAAGGGTTACCACGACCTTGTCGCCGGCCTCGAAGTTGTGCGCGCCGCACACGATCCCGCGGACGTCCTCGCCGCCATCGGCGGCCCGCGCCCCCTCGGGCGCGACGCGCACCCGGCACCAGTTGACGGTCTTGCCGTTCGAGTGCTCCTCGGGCTCGCGGGAGAGCACCTCGCCCACCACGACGGGTCCGGTCACCTCGAAGCGCCGGATCGACTCCTCCTCGAAGCCGACGCGCACGAGGTCGGCGTGCACCCGCTCCGGGGTGGCGCCCTCGGGCAGGGTGACGTACTCGCCGAGCCAGCTGAGTGGAACGCGCATTAGACCAGTCCTCCGAACTGACGGTTGAAACGGACATCGCCCTCGACCATGTCCCGCATGTCGTTGAGGTCGTGGCGGAACTGCAGCGTCCGCTCCACGCCCATGCCGAAGGCGAAGCCCTGGTACTCGTCGGGGTCGATGCCGGCAGCGAGGAGCACGTTCGGGTCGACCATGCCGCAGCCGCCCCACTCGACCCAGCGCGCGCCGCCCTTCGCGTTCGGCTGCCACACGTCCATCTCCGCGGACGGCTCGGTGAAGGGGAAGAAGTTGGGGCGCAGGCGGATCTCGGCCGCCTCGCCGAACATCTGCCGCGCGAAGTGCTCGAGGGTGCCGCGCAGGTGCGCCATGGTGAGCCCGCGGTCGATCGCGATGCCCTCGATCTGGTGGAACACCGGGGTGTGCGTCGCGTCGAGCTCGTCGGTGCGGTAGACCCGGCCGGGCGCCACGACGTAGACGGGCAGCTCGCGACCGAGCAGCGAGCGCACCTGGACGGGCGAGGTGTGGGTGCGCAGCAGCAGGTGCCGATCCGCCGGTTCGACGAAGAAGGTGTCCTGCATGGCGCGCGCGGGGTGGTCGGGATCGAAGCCGAGCGCATCGAAGTTGAACCACTCGTGCTCGAGCTCCGGCCCCTCCGCGATCTCCCAGCCCATGCCGATGAAGATGTCGCCGATCTCCTCCTGGAGTTGCGCGAGCGGGTGGCGGCTGCCGGCGCGGCGGCGCACCGGCGCCGCGGTCACGTCGACCGTCTCGGCGAGGAGGCGCGCGGCCGCCTCCCGTGCGGCGAGCTCCGTCTCGCGCCCCTGGTAGGCGCCCTCGATCCGCCCGCGGGCCTGGCCCATGAGCTTGCCCGTCTGCGCCTTCTCCTCCTTCGGGACCTGACGCATGAGCGCGTTGAGCCCCGCGATCGCCGAGCCCTCTCCCGAGTGCGCGGTGCGGGCCGCCTTCAGCTCGGCGACGGTGCCGGCCGCGGCGAATGCGGCGAGCGCCGCGTCGACGGCCGCGTCGGCCGCTTCCTGGGTGATCGGATTCATGTCTGCCACGAGGATCCATCCTACCGGGCTCGGGCCGCGGGCCCGGCGCGGGCTCAGCCGTCGTGGGGCGCGGAACGGCGGGCGTCCGCTGCCCCGGCGGGGCCGGCGGCTTCGCCCGGGATCCCGGCTGCGCCGAGGATCCGCGCCAGCACCGCCCGCACCGCCGACCCGTCCCCCGCGCGGAGGGCCGCGTCCACGGCGGCGGCGAGCGCCCACGGCACGGCGACGGAGACGCGGCGCCCGTCGACCTCGAGCGCGAAGCGCACGGGCTCCGGCGGCCCCGGCGCGCCCGGCGCGTCGGGATCGACCGGCGTGAACCGTACGGCGTCGCCCGGGCACAGCTGCGCGGCGAGGTCGAGATCGGCGTCGAGCACGGTGCCGATCACGGGATAGCCGCCCGTGACCGGGTGATCGGCGAGGAAGAGCACGGGACGCCCGTCGGGCGGCACCTGCACCGACCCGGCGACCATGCCCTCGCTCGCGAGCTCGGCGCCGGCGGCCGCCGCCGTCCGCGCGAGCGCGGGTCCCGCGAGGCGGATGCCGACCCGGTCCGCCCGCGGCGTGACCCGCCAGGCGGTGCGCGCGAAGGCGCGCCGCGATGCGACGGCGAACCAGTCGTCACGGGGGCCGGGGACGTAGCGCAGCACCACGAGCGCACCGGCGCGGACGCCGGGATCCGGGCTCGCGGCCTCCCGCGGCCCGGTCGTGGCTTCCGGATCGCCGGCGTCTGGCGCGGTCGCGGCCTCGGGATCGCCGGCGCCCGGCCCGGCCGCGGCGTCCGTCCCGGCCGCGGTGTCGGGCCCGGCCGCGGTGTCTGGCCCGGCCGCGGAGTCGGACCCGGCCGGCGCAGACCCGGAGCCGCCGTCGAGCCGGAGCGCGTCGCCGGCGCGCAGCGGTGCGGGACCGAGGCCGGCGAGCGTGTCGCGCGCGCGGCTGCCAAGCACCGTCTCCCCCGCGAGCCCGCCGCCGAAGGCCAGCACGCGCCGCAGACCGTTCGCGAGCGGCCCGAGCCGCAGCACGTCCCCGGCCGCCAGGGCGATCGGTCTCCCCGGCCCGACAGCCGCCGCTTCGACGGAGCCTGGCGCCTCCCCGGGCGCGGAGGCCCGCCGACGGACGACGCCGACCGCGCCGGGCGCCCCGTCGACCGCGACGACGATCGGCCGTTCGGCGCGCAGGGCGAAGTCTCCGCCGAGGATCTCGAGGGCCGCGGCCCCCGAGGGGTTTCCGACGGCGGCGTTCGCGCGGATCAGCGCGCCGCGGTCCAGGGCGCCGGAGACGGTGACGCCGACGTCCGCGCGCCCCGGGCGGCCGAGATCCTGCACGAGCGCGAGCATGCCGGGGTCGAGCACGGTCGCCGCCGGGGCCGTCGACGCGGACGGTGCCGTCGGCGCGACCGCCGCCGTCGCGGCGCCCGGGGCGCGCATCGCCGTCGCGGGCCCCGCCACCGCGAGCGCCTCGCGCACGGCTCGGAAGCGCACGGCGTCCCCGGGGGCGACGCGCGCCGCCGGGTTCCGCTGCGCATCCCACATCCGCTCCGCGGTCGTGCCGATGAGGCGCCACCCTCCGGGGGAGGGCGCCGGGTACACCGAGCTGAAGCCGCCCGCGAGCGCGACCGCGCCCGCGGGCACCCGGGTGCGCGGAGCGTCGAGGCGCGGGACCGAGAGGCGGGGATCGCCGCCGGCGAGGTAGACGAATCCCGGGGCGAACCCGCCGAAGGCCGCCTGCCACGACGTCCCGGTGTGCGCCGCGATGACACCGTCCACGCCGAGGCCCGTGAGCGCCGCGACCTCGGCGAGGTCGTCGCCGGCGTACACGACGTCGATGTCGATCGTGCGCCGATCCCCGGCCCCGGTGGCGGAGCCCGCGATCGGCGCTTCATCGGCGGCGTCACGGGCCGCCCCGGAGGGCTCCGCCGCAGCGAGGGCGTTCAGGGCGCGCGCCGCGCCCCTGGCCGACTCCCGATCGGCGCAGCGCACGAGCACGGTCAGCGCCGCGGGCACCGTGTCGACCACGCCGGGGAGCGCGAGCGCGCGGAACGCCTCCGCCACGCGCAGCACGGCCCCGAGATCGCCGAGCTCGACGACGCAGGCGAGGTCGCCCGCGGCGCGCACCCGACGGGTCCCGTCCTCGTCCCGGCGCTCGCGCTCAGGCCGCGACGAAGCTCCGGATCGCGACCCCGGCGTCCTCGAGGGCTGCGCGGATCTCACGCGCCAACTGTACCGCCGACGGCGCGTCGCCGTGCAGGCAGATGGTCTCGGGGGTGAGCTCGATCTCGCCCCCGTCGACCGTCGTCGCGCATCCCTCGGCGACCAGTCGCACCGCCTGCGCGACGGCCGCCTCCGGCGCGAGAACGGCCCCGGGCTCGCCCCGCGGCACGAGACTGCCGTCGGCGCGGTAGGCGCGATCGGCGAATGCCTCGGGAACGACCCGCAGGCCCGCCTCGCGGGCGAGGCGTTCGATCGCCGACCCCGGAAGGACGACCAGGGGAAGCCCGGGGTCGACGTCGCGCAGCGCCGCGACGACGGCCCTCGCCTGCACCGGGTCGTGCGCGATCCGGGTGTAGAGGGCGCCGTGGGGCTTCACGTAGCGCACCGATGTGCCCGCGCTGCGCGCGAGCGCCTGCACCGCGCCGATCTGGGCGACGATCTCGGCGGCGAGCACCTCGGGGTCGTAGGCGATGAACCGTCGGCCGAAGCCCGCCAGATCGCGGTAACCGGGGTGGGCTCCGACGGCGACGCCCAGTCGCGCCGCCGCGCGGCACGTCTCCCGGATGCCCGGCGGGTCGCCCGCGTGGAAGCCGCAGGCGACATTCGCGCTCGAGATCGACGCGAGCACCGCGGCGTCGTCGCCGAAGGTCCAGCTGCCGAAGGATTCGCCGAGGTCGGCGTTCAGATCGATGCTCGTCACCGCTGCGTCCTCTCCACCCGGGCGGAGCCGTCCCCGCCCGCTCCGATCATCCCACGGGTATCATGGGGGCATGCAGGGTCCGACCGGAGCGAGGCGCGCACGCGCGTCGGCGCGCATGGGGCGCGGAGTCCGCGCGGCCCGCGGCGCCTCCGGCGCGCTCGTCGCCACGCTGCTCGCCGCCGCCTCCCATGGCCTCGCCGGCGGCGCGATCACCTGGCTCGCCGTCGCCGCGACGGCGCTGCTCGCGCTACCGCTGTGCACCGCGCTCGCCGGCCGCGTCGGCTCGCTGTGGCGGCTCGTCGTCGGCGTCGGCGCCGCCCAGTTCGTCTACCACTGGTCCTTCGCGGGACTCGGCACCGGCACGGCCGCGGGCGGCGCGGCTGAGGCGCTCCCCGCGCACGCCGCGCACCTCGCCGCGCTGCAGCGCTTCACCCCCGCGGCCGTCCCGGCGGACGGGGCCATGTGGCTCGGCCACGCCCTCGCCGCGGCGCTGACCGTCGCCCTGCTGCACCGCGGCGAGCAGGCCGTCCTCTCGCTCGCGCGTCTCGTGCTGCGAGCACTGCCCCGCTCGTTCCCCAGGCTCGCGCCGCGGCACTCGAGCGCCGCGGCGGCCGTGCCGCCGGCCCCCGAGCACGCCGAGCTGCGCGAGCGATGGCTCGGCGTCTCCCTGACGCACCGGGGTCCGCCGCTGCCGGCCTGATCCCCAACTCATCATCGTTTTCCGCGCCGCGACGCGCGCCGGGCCCGCGGGCTGCGGCGACGCGTCGTCCGCGCACGCTGCGGCGCGGCCGAATGCCCCGCAGCGCGCCGGCGCACCACCCCGGATCACCGGAGAAACCCGAAAGACGCACATGTCACGTACCACCATGTCCCCCGTCCGCCCCGCCGCCGTGCGGCGCAGCTCCTCGCGAGCGCTGCGCCTCGCCGCCGCCGGCCTCCTCGCCGGAGCCGCGTCGCTCGGCGTCGCCGCCCCCGCGTTCGCGCACGACCAGCTCGTCGACACCACCGCGCTCACCGCGGAGGACGGCGCGCTCACCGGCGTGCAGCTCACCTTCAGCAACAGCATCATCGAGGTCGGCACGGAGATCGCCGTCACCGACGCGAGCGGAGCCGACGTGACCGACGGCGCCCCCGAGGTCTCCGGGCCCGACGTCGTCCAGCCCGTGCTGGCGGAACTCCCCGACGGCAGCTACGACGTCGCCTGGCGCGTCGTGTCGAGCGACGGGCACCCGATCGACGGCGCCTTCGCCGTCGAGATCGCGGGCGGCTCCCCCGAGCTGCAGGAGGCCGACGCGGACGATCACGAGCACGCGGAGGAGGCCGCCGGCGCGGAGCACGAGCACGCCGACGACGAGCACGCCGACGACGCCGCTGCCGGAGCGGACGCCGAGCATGCCGGCACCGCCTCCGGGACCTCGACCGGGCTCGCGATCGCGATCGGCGCGGGCGGCGTGATCGTCGTCGCCGCCGCGGTGGCCGCGATCATGGTCGGTCAGCGCCGCCGCGCCGCCGGGATGGGCGGGGACGCCGACGGCGGGTCGCGCGCCGACGGACGCTCGTCCTCCGACGACGAGGGACGCGCCTGATGCGCGCCGTCGCCGCGCTCGCGGCCCCGGCACTGGCCATCGCGCTCCTTGCGGGCTGCGCGAGCCCGTCCGACGCTCCCGCGGGCGCCGCCGCGTCCGCCGAGACGAGCGGCTCGGCCGCCGCCGCCACCACCGCCGAGGGCGTCGCTCTCTCCGGCGGCTGGGCGAAGGCCGGCGAGGGCATGACGGGGGTGTTCGGCACGCTCGAGAACACGGGCGAGGCGCCGGTCGTCCTCGAGCGCGTCGAGAGCCCGGCCGCGGGCATGATCGAACTCCACGAGACCGTCACCTCCGGCAGCTCGTCGACCATGCGCGAGGTCGACGGCGGCTTCGAGATCCCCGCCGGCGGCTCCGTCGAGCTGGCCCCTGGCGGTGACCACATCATGTTCATGGACATGCCGAAGGCCCTCCTCGCGGGCGACGAGGTGCCCCTGACGCTCGTCTTCGATGACGGCTCCACGCTCGAGGTCTCCGTGCTGGCGAAGGACTACGCCGGCGCCGAGGAGAACTACGAGAGCGGCGCCCCCGGCGACGATGCGCACGCCGGGCACTGATCGGATCGACGCACCGCGCTTCGGCCGCCGCGCCCTCCTCACCGGGGGCGCGGCGGGCGCCGGCCTCGGCGCCGCGCTCGGCGCCGGAGCGGTGCTCGGGATCCCCGCGCTCACGGGAACGGAGGACGCCCCCGATCCCGCCGCCGCGGGTTTCGGCGGCGAGACGCTGCCGTGCCACGGCGCGCACCAGGCCGGAGTGGCCACGGCGCCGACCGCGCACGCGCGCTACCTCGCCTTCGCTCTGCGGCCCGAGACCGACCGAGCCGCGCTCGCCCGCATGTTCCGCATCCTGAGCGACGACATCGAGGGGCTCGCCTCCGGCGAGGCTCCGCTCGCCGATCCCGAGCCCGAGCTCGCCGCGAGGCCGGCACGGCTCACGATCACCGTCGGCGTGGGGCCCGGGCTCGTGGACCGCGTCGATCCCGCGCGACGGCCGGCGTGGCTCGCGCCGCTCCCGTCCTTCGCGCGCGACGCGCTCGACGGGCGCCACGACGGCGGCGATCTGCTCTGCCTCGTGCAGGCAGACGATCCGCTCGCGATCGCCCATGCCGCCCGCATGCTCGCGCGGGACCTGCGCTCCTTCGCCGAGCCGCTGTGGACGCAGCAGGGGTTCCGCCGGGCGCGCGGCGCGGAGCCGGCCGGGACTACGATGCGCAATCTCATGGGGCAGGTCGACGGCACCGTGAACCCGTCGCCCGAGGACCCCGACTTCGCGGACCTCGTGTGGTGCGACGGCCGAGCCTCCGCGAGCGACGCCGCCGACGTGTCCTGGCTCGCGGGGGGCACGGCGCTCGTGCTGCGGCGGATCCGGATGGAACTGGACACGTGGGATCGCGTGGACCGCCCCGGCCGGGAGCAGACGATCGGGCGCACGCTCGCGGACGGGGCACCGCTCACCGGTGGCACCGAGCGCAGCGCGGCGGACTTCGACGCGCGCACCCCGCACGGTCTGCCCGTCATCCCCGGCTACGCGCACATCCGCCGCGCGCACTCGGAGGACCCCGCCGAGCGGATCTTCCGGCGGAGCGCGAACTACGACGCGGACGGCGAAGCCGGGCTCGTCTTCGCCTGCTTCCAGCGCGACCCGCTCCGGCAGTTCGTGCCCATCCAGCGCAGGCTCGACGAACTCGATCTGCTCAACGAATGGGTGACGCACACGGGTTCCGCGGTCTTCGCGGTGCTGCCGGGCTTCGCGCCGGGCGGCGTGCTCGGCGCGGCGCTGCTCGCCTGAGCCGGCGCGACTACCCGCGCTGCGCGAAGGCCGTCTCGTAGAGCAGCACGCTCGCCGCGGTCGCGAGGTTCAGGGACTCCGCCGCACCGTAGATCGGCAGTCGCACCGAGCGGTCGGCCAGCGCGCGGTCGGACTCCGTGAGCCCTCGCGCCTCGTTGCCGAACACCCAGGCCACGGGACCGCCGAGAGCGCCGGCGTTCCGCGCGGCGAGCAGGTCCTCGCCGCGGACATCCGCGGCGAGGACCGCGAGCCCGGCGTCGCGGGCCGCGCCCGCGGCCTCGGCGAGGCTCGAGGCCACGGCGACGGGGAGGTGGAAGAGCGACCCCGTGGTGGAGCGGACGACCTTCGGGTGGAACGGGTCGATGCTCTCCCCCGCGAATACGACGAGATCGGCACCGGCGGCGTCCGCCGCGCGGAGGACGGCGCCCGCGTTGCCGGGATCCCGCACCTCGTACATGATCGCGATGAGCCGGGCGCCCGCGCTGGCCGCGGCGAGGGGCGTCTCCCAGCTGCGCGCCACGGCGACGACGCCCTGCGGGTGGACGGTCTCGGCGATCGCCGCGAGCACCTGGGGGGTGACGCGCTCGAGCGCAGCGCCGCCGTCGGACGCGAGCCGATCGATCTCGTGCTGCCAGGGCTCCGTGCCCATCGTCGCGAACACGGTCTCGACGAGCTCGGGACGGTACGCGAGGAGCTCGCGCACGGCCTGCGGCCCCTCCACGAGGAACCGGCCCTGCTGCCGGCGATCCTTCTTCCGGACGAGCGCCGCGGCCCGTCGCACGCGCGCCGACTGGGGGTTCTCGAGGATCGCTTCGTTCATCCGCACCAGCCTATCGCGCGAGGCCGCGTCCGGGCGTCGCCGGAACGCGCAGGAGCCCCGCCACCGGAACGGCGGCGGGGCTCCTGCAGAGCGTCGGAGTCGCTTACGCGGCCTTCGGCGCCGAGGTGTCCTCGGGAAGTGCGTTCTTCGCGACCTCGACGAGGGCGGCGAAGGCGGCGGGCTCGTTCGTGGCGAGCTCGGAGAGCATGCGGCGGTCCACCTCGACGCCCGCCAGGGCGAGGCCCTGGATGAAGCGGTTGTAGGTGAGGCCGTTCGCGCGGGCGCCGGCGTTGATCCGCTGGATCCACAGGCGACGGAAGTCGCCCTTCTTCTTGCGGCGGTCGTTGTACGCGTAGACGAGGGAGTGGGTGACCTGCTCCTTGGCCTTGCGGTACAGGCGCGAACGCTGCCCGCGGTACCCCTCGGCGCGCTCGAGGATGACGCGACGCTTCTTGTGGGCGTTGACGGCCCGCTTGACTCTTGCCATTTCAGTTCTTCCTTACGAAATTCTCAGATGAAAGCTGTGCGCTCGCGTCGGGCTCAGTGGCCGAGGAGCTTCATCGCCTGCTTGGCGTCGCCCTTGGCGAGCACCTGCTCGGCGTTCAGGCGGCGCTTGCGCTTCGAGGCCTTCACCTCGAGGTTGTGGCGCATGCCGGCCTGCTGCTTCATCAGCTTGCCGGAGCCGGTGAGCTTGAAGCGCTTCTTGGCCCCCGAGTGGGTCTTCTGCTTGGGCATCGATCTCTCCTTGTTCAGTGCGCGCCCCGGAGGGCTGCGTGGTGCGCGGGGCAGCTGCGCGAGGCAGTGCGCCGCAGATTATTCGCCGTCGGCGGCGGGCGATGCCGCCTTGTCCGCGCGGCGAGTGGCCTTCTCCTCGGCACGGCGGGCGTTCTGCTCCGCCTTCGCCTCGGACTTGTTCTTGAGCGGGGCGATGACCATGACCATGTTGCGGCCGTCGATCCGCGGGTTCGACTCGACGGTGCCGAACTCCGCGATGTCCTCCGCGAACTGCTGCAGCAGCCGCACGCCCATCTCGGGACGCGACTGCTCGCGACCGCGGAACAGGATCATCGCCTTGACCTTGTCGCCCTGCGACAGGAAGCCGACGGCGCGCTTGGTCTTGGTCTCGTAGTCGTGCTTGTCGATCTTCAGACGGAAGCGAACCTCCTTGAGGATCGTGTTCGCCTGGTTGCGGCGGGCTTCCTTCTGCTTCTGGGCGGCCTCGTACTTGTACTTGCCGAAGTCCATGATCTTCGCCACGGGCGGCTTCGAGTTCGGGGCAACCTCAACGAGATCGAGATCGGCGTCCGCCGCCAGGCGCAGCGCGGTCTCGATCGGCACGACACCGACCTGCTCGCCACTGGGTCCGACCAGTCGCACCTCGGGGACGCGGATTCTGTCATTCGTACGGGGATCGCTGATCGCCGGCTCCTCTGATCTCATGGGTCGGTCCTCCCGCTCGGGGAGCCACGGACGGAGATCAGGGCCGCGCATGCGCCGCCCGCACCCTTCAGCTGCCGTGTGAACGACGGGGTGCCAACTACCCGGTAACCTGGATTCGGTGCCGGGTGGGAGAATCTCCGCTTCCGTATCCCGGCAAGTCGCCGAGAACCACAGGCAATCCTAGCACACGACCGCAGCGAACAGTCAGGACCCCATGAGCGAGCAGACCGCAGACCAGCACGAGACGCGCGCGGAGGATGCCGCGCAGGCACCCGACGACGTGGCGCAGGCGACCCGCGACATCGCGGACGTCGCCGCCGTCGAGGTCATCACGACCGCGGCCGTGCACCTGCTCAGCGCGGCGGCCGTCAAGGTGGGGCTCGCCGACGACCCGGAGTCCCAGACCGACCTCGACGAGGCCCGCAAGCTCATCAACGCGCTCGCCGGCCTCATCACGGCCGGCGCGCCCGAGGTGAGCGACATGCACGCGCGCAGCCTCCGCGACGGACTGCGCTCGGTGCAGCTCGCCTTCCGCGAGGCCTCGACGATCCCGGATCCGATCGGTCAGGGCCCCGGCGAGAAGTACACGGGGCCCGTGAACTGAGCCCGCTCGTGCCGCGCTCCCGGCGGGCGGGCATCGCGCGCGGCGTCGCCGACTCGCTCGGCGTCGGGATCGGCATCTTTCCGCTCGGCGTCGCGCTCGGCGTGCTCGTGGTGCAGGCCGGGCTCCCCGGATGGGTCGCGCCGGCGCTGTCGATCGGCATCTTCGCCGGGTCCGTCGAGCTCCTCCTCGTGAGCCTGCTCGCGGCGACCACCCCGATCCTCACCATCGCGGTGACGGTCCTCGCGATGAACTTCCGCCACGTGTTCTACGCGCTGTCGTTCCCCCTCGACCGGGTCTCCCCGGGGATCCCCCGCGCCTATTCGGTCTACGCGCTCATCGACGAGGCATACGCGACGTACGTGCTGCTGCCCGCCGGACAGCTGAGCTCGGCCCGCATCGTCGCGGGACAGCTGCTCATGCAGGCCTACTGGGTGGCTGGAGGCCTCCTCGGCGTGGCGCTCGCCGGGATCCTCCCGGCTCGTCTCGAGGGCCTCGAGTTCGCGCTCGTCGCGCTCTTCGTCGTCATGACGCTGGACGCGGCGCGCAGCCGGAACGAGGTCCCGTCGCTCCTGCTCGCGGGCCTGTCGGTCGGCGTCGCGCTCCTCGCGTTCCCCGGCCAGGCGCTGCCGGCGGCGCTCATCGTGTACACCGCGCTGCTCGCGCTGCGCTTCGTCCTCGCGCGCGGGAGCGACGACGGGCCGGACGGCGACGTGTCGCGCGATGGACCGAGCGGCGGGTCGCGCGACGGCGGATCGGGCGGGGCGGCCGGCAGCGCGACGGACGGTGCGCGGCGGGGCGATCCGGGATCCGCGGCGAGCGGGGCGGACGCATGAGCGTCGCCCTCGCCGCGCCGTCGACCGGGTACGTCATCGCCGCCATCGCCGTCGCGGGCCTCATCACCCTCGCGCTGCGGGCGCTGCCCTTCGCCGCGCTGAAGCCGCTGCGGAAGTCGCGGTTCGTGCAGTCCCTGGGGCGGTGGATGCCGGCCGGGATCCTGCTCATCCTGGCCGTGGTCGTGCTCGGCGGCGAGCTCGCCGGCCGCCCGGAGCGGGTCTGGCCCGTCGTGATCGCGACGGGCGTCACGGTCGCCGTGCACCTCCTCGCCCGACGACGCGCGCTCCTGAGCATCGCGGCGGGCACCGCCTGCTACGTGCTCCTGCTCGCCGTGTGGTGAGCCCCGGCGCCGGGGTCGGCGCTCGGCGCGGTGTCGGCGCCCGGCGCCAGGATCAGCGCCCGGCGCCACGGTGGGCGCTCGGCGCCGGGATCAGCGTTCGGCGACGGGGCGCACGCGCATCGAGTCGACCCGGTCGGCGATGACGGCCGAGCCGGCCCAGCGCTCCTGGAGCCGGCCGAGGAGCGCGCGCAACCCGTCGGGGTCGAGCCCCGGGACGACCCTCAGCCGCACGTCGACGTCCGGGAGGCGGAGGCGCGACTCGGGGTCCGCGGGGGCGAGCCACACGGCGGACACCTCACGCTCATCGGCCGCGGAGGCGTCGAACGCGTCCTCGACCTCGGGATCGGCCCAGGCGGGGAGGTACCGCTCCCCCAGCGCGAGCGCGCGCAGGGCCGGGCGACGGATGCCGAACTCCCGCTCGGCGTCGGCGGCGTCGAGCATGAGCAGGTCGGTCCGCTCCTGGGCCGCCGCGACGGCGGCCTGGACCCCCGGCACCGGGATCGGCCTCGCTTCGGCGTGCCAATTGCCGAGCGCCGCGGTCGAGCTGAAGACGGGCAGCACGCGACGGCCGTCGGGGGCGGCGACCGTCACGATCGACAGCTCCTGGGACTTCTCCACGGTGCGTCCGTCCGGCGTCGTCCCGAGTGCTCCGGCGTCCGCGAGCATGGGCACGAGCACCCGCTCCCTGCCGAGGGCGGCGATCACGGCGGCATGGGCCCCCGCGAGCCGTACGACGGCATCCCAGTAGTCGCCGGCGGTCCGGGCCCCCGCGGTCAGCGCCGCGGCCGCGCGCACCTCGGCGACGGCATCGACGACCGCGGCGGGGCCGGAGCCGTCGTCGCCGGCGAAGGCGGTGCCGTGATGGTCGAAGGTCCGTCCTTCCCAGGGGAAGCCCGCCGAGTCCGCGGCTCCCCCGGGGACGAGGCTCTCCGGGACGCCGGTGGCGCGCGGCGCGTCGCCGGTCGAGGGGAGCTTCTTGATGGCCACGGGGCCTACGCGTCCCCTCCGGCGACGTCGAGCGCGGCGGGCAGCGTGAATGCGCCGTCGTACAGCGCCTTGCCGACGATGGCCCCCTCGACGCCCAGCGGGACGATCCGGCGGAGCGCTGCGAGGTCGTCGAGGCTCGACACGCCGCCTGAGGCGATCACGGGACGGTCGGTGCGCGCGCACACCCGGGTGAGCAGGTCGATGTTCGGGCCGCGGAGCGTGCCGTCCTTCGTCACGTCGGTGACGACGTAGCGCGGGCAGTGCGCGTCCTCGAGGCGCTCGAGCACCTCCCAGAGGTTGCCGCCCTCCTCGGTCCAGCCGCGGGCCGCGAGGGTCTCTCCGCGCACGTCGAGGCCGACCGCGATCTGGTCGCCGAAGCGCGCGATGACGGAGCGCGTCCATTCGGGGTTCTCGAGGGCCGCCGTGCCGAGGTTGACGCGCCGGGCGCCCATCTCGAGCGCCGCCTCGAGGCTCGCGTCGTCCCGGATGCCGCCGGAGAACTCGATGTTCACCCCGCCGGCGCGCTTGATGATCTTGCGCGCGACCGCGACGTTGCTGCCGCGCCCGAAGGCGGCGTCGAGGTCCACGAGGTGGATCCACTCGGCGCCCTGCTCGATCCAGTCGAGCGCGGCGTCGACGGGGCTGCCGTAGTTCGTCTCCGTGCCGGCCTCGCCCTGGGTGAGGCGGACCGCCCGCCCGTCGACCATGTCGATCGCGGGGAGCAGCTGGAGTTTCGGGCCCTGTGCGAGCTCGCTCATGGGATGGGGTCTCCTTGTTCGGATGCGGGAGGGAGCGCGGCCTAGAGCGCGGCGATCCAGTTGCGCAGCAGCTGGATGCCGGCCTCGCCGGACTTCTCGGGATGGAACTGGGTGGCGCTGAGCGGGCCGTTCTCGACGGCCGCGATGAAACGCTCGCCGTGCTCGGCCCAGGTGACGATGGGGCGGGTCGCCTCGGTGCGGCCCTCGATGCTCCACTCGGTCGCCGCGTTGCTGTGGACGAAGTAGAAGCGCTCCTCCGCGATTCCCGAGAAGAGCGTCGAGTTCGCGGGAGCCTCGACCGTGTTCCACCCCATGTGGGGCAGCACCGGGGCGCGGAGCTCGCGCACGGTGCCCGGCCACTGGCCGAGCCCCTCCGTCTCGACACCGCGTTCGATGCCGCGGGAGAACATCACCTGCTCCCCGACGCAGATGCCGAGCACGGGACGCCCGCCGGCGAGACGGCGGTCGATGAGCTCGTCGCCGCGCACGGCGCGCAGCTGCGTCACGACCGCGTCGAACGCACCGACGCCGGGCACGAGGAGCCCGTCCGCGGCGAGCACGGCCGCCGGATCGCGGGTGAGCTCGACATCGGCCCCGGCGCGGGCGAGCGCCTTCACCGCCGAGTGCACGTTGCCGGACCCGTAGTCCAGCACCGCGACGCGCTTCACCGTCACAGAGCGCCCTTCGTCGACGGGATCCCCGCGACGGCGGGGTCGAGCGCCTTGGCCTCGCGGAACGCGCGGGCGAAGGCCTTGAACTCCGCCTCGGCGATGTGATGGGGGTCGCGGCCTTCGACGAGCCGCAGGTGCACGGTGAGCCGCGCGTTGAGGGTGAGCGCCTCGAAGAAGTGACGCACCATGGACCCGGTGAAGTGGCCGCCGATGAGGTGGAACTCGTAGCCCGCCGGCTCGCCGGAGTGCACGAGGTAGGGGCGGCCCGAGATGTCGATGACGGCCTGTGCGAGCGCCTCGTCCAGGGGCACGAGCGCGTCGCCGTAGCGGGAGATCCCGGCCTTGTCGCCGAGCGCCGCGAGGATGGCCTGGCCGAGGAGAATGCCCGTGTCTTCCACGGTGTGGTGCACGTCGATGTGCACGTCCCCGCTCGCCCGCACCGTCAGGTCGGTGAGGGAGTGCCGTGCGAACGCGGTGAGCATGTGATCGAAGAAGGGCACGCCCGTCTCGACGTCGGATTCCCCCGAGCCGTCGAGGTCGAGGCTGAGGCTGATCTGCGATTCGCTCGTGGCGCGCTCGAGCGCTGCGGTGCGTGGGTCGGCGGTCATGCGGCCAGTCTATCCGGGAGGAGCGCAGGCGCGGGCCCGCAGCGCGCTCAGGCGCCGCCCGGCCCGAGGGCCGCGATCGCCTCGATCACGGCGCTGGTCTCGGCTTCGGTGCCGGCTGTGATGCGCACGTGGCCCGGGATCCCGAGATCGCGGATCAGGATGCCCTGCGACCGGAGCGCCGCGAAGGTCGCCGAGGGATCCCGGAATCCGCCGACGAGCAGGAAGTTCGCCCCGGAGGGATGCACGGTGTAGCCGAGCTCGGTGAGGGCCGTATCGAGGCGATCTCGCTGGGCGCGGATGTCCGCGACGGTCGCGAGCATGGCGTCCGCGTGCCGGATCGCGGCGGTGGCGGCGGCCTGGGTGAGCGCGGAGAGGTGGTACGGCAGGCGGACGAGCCGCAGCGCATCGATGACGGCGGGATCCGCGGCCAAGTAGCCGAGACGCACGCCGGCGAAGGCGAACGCCTTGCTCATGGTGCGCGAGACGAGCAGCCGGTGCCGCCCGGGGAGCAGGGACACGGCGCTCTCGCGCTCCGCGTCGAACTCCTGATAGGCCTCGTCGACGATGAGGATGCCGTCGAAGGCGTCGTAGGCGGCGAGGATCACGTCCCGCTCGAGCGGGGTGCCCGTCGGGTTGTTCGGCCCGCAGAGGATGACGATGTCGGGCCGATGCTCGCGGAGCGCGGCGGCGACGCCCTCCGCGGTGAGCGCGTAGTCCGCGGGTCGCGGGACGGGGATCCAGCCCGTGTCCGTCCCCGAAGCCAGGAGCGGGTACATGGAGTAGGTGGGCGTGAAGCTCAGCAGCGTGCGGCCGGGCCCCCCGAAGGCCTGCAGGATCTGCTGCAGCACCTCGTTCGAGCCGTTTGCCGCCCACAGCCCATCGGCGTCCAGCCCGTGGCCGAGGTACCCGGCGAGCGCCGTCCGCAGCTCACCGAACTCCCGATCCGGGTAGCGGTTCACGCCGCGAACGGCCTCGGCGAGCGAGGCGGTGATATCCGCGAGCACCTCCTCCGGGATCGGATGGGTGTTCTCGTTCACGTTGAGACTCACCGGCACCGGGTCCTGCGGGGCGCCGTAGGGCTCCTTGCCGACGAGGGATGCGCGCAGTGGGAGGTCGCTCAGGCTGGTCACCGCCCCAGTCTACGCGGGCCGGACGCGCGAACACGCGGGCCGTCCGCGCCGGGATGCCGACTCCGGGCGGCGCGCGACGCGCGCACCGAGTCGGTGCGCGCGACCCGTCGGCGTGACCATCGAAACGGTGCGACCGTCGAGACGGAGCGAGCGTCGGCTCAGAGGCCGAGCTCCTCCGCGGAGACCGCGACGGGGCTCTCGGCGTAGCGCAGGGGCACCGCGAGCGGCTGTCCCGCATCGACGCCGGAGCCGTCGAGCTGGTTCAGCCGCACGATCTCCGCGACGACGTCGCGCGGATCCGCCGCGGGATCGAGCGCGGTCGCGAGCTCCCAGAGCGAGGAGCCGGACTGCACGACGACGTAGGGGAAGGACTCGCCGGACGCCGCATCGGAGGCGACCGCCTGCGGTGCGCTGAACGTCGCCAGCAGCGCGAGCACTCCCGCGACCGCGATCGTCGCGAGCCCGCCGAGCACGACGCGACCGCGACGGGTGAGCCGGAGCCTCACGGCCCCGACGGCTCCACGCAGATCCTGCTCCGGCATCGCCTGTGCACTCATGAGGGGCTCCTTCCGATCCGACGACGGCGACGCGGCCGCCGTGCGAACATCTGTTTCGAATATATCTTCGATCCTCGATCCCTGCAAGCCGCAATCGAAGATGTGTTCCGATTTTTTCCGCGACACTCGAACATCTGTTTGCCGGTCTTCGAACGCTGCGGCTAGGGTTTCGAACGACGGGATCATTTGAACAGGGACCACCGACATTCACCGTGTCGGACCCGCCGCAGCCCGCAGGGGCAGGAAAGGACAGCGATGAGCACCGGAGCCGCGCCCCGCCCCCCGAAGCCCCTGAGCGAGAAGCAGCAGGCCATCCTCGAGTGCATCGCCCGCTCCGTGGAGTCGCGCGGCTACCCGCCGAGCATGCGCGAGATCGGCGACGCGGTCGGCCTCTCGTCCCTCTCGAGCGTCACGCACCAGCTCAGCAGGCTCGAGCTCGGCGGCTACATCCGGCGCGATCCCAACCGCCCCCGGGCGCTCGAGATCCTCGTCGAGCTCGCCGGCACGTCCGGGGCGGTCGCCGACGCGCCCCAGCAGCAGCCCGAGGAGGCGGCCTACGTGCCGCTCGTCGGCCAGATCGCCGCCGGTGTGCCGATCACGGCGGAGCAGCAGGTCGAGGAGCTCGTGCCGCTCCCCCGGAGCCTCGTCGGCGACGGGCAGCTCTTCATGCTCAAGGTCGTCGGCGACTCGATGGTCGATGCGGCGATCTGCGACGGCGACTTCGTCGTGGTGCGCCAGCAGCGCGACGCGGAGAACGGCGACATCGTGGCGGCCATGCTCGACGGCGAGGCGACGGTGAAGGTGTTCCGACGCCGTGACGGCCACACCTGGCTCCTCCCCCGGAACTCCGCGTTCGAGCCGATCCTCGGCGACCACGCGGAGGTGCTCGGTCGCGTCGTGGCGGTGTTCCGCTCAGTCTGACTCGCACTCGCCGAGCGGTCGACGCCGACCGCGATCCCGACCGTGACCGCGATCCCGACCGCGATCGCGGTCGCGGTCGCGGTCGCGAGACCCTACGGGAGCGCCGACACCCTATGAAAGCACCGAGACCCTACGAAATTCGCGCTTCCTTACATAGGGTCTCGCGAGCTACATGGGGTCTCGCGAGCTACACAGGGTCTCGCGAGTTCCCTGGGGGCGTGCGAGCCCGATCCGCCGCGAACGAGGCCCGGAGCACCGGGTCCGGGGCGAGCAGATGCAGCTCGCGCAGCACCGCGAGCACCTGCTCATGGCGGTTGAAGGTGTACAGGTGGATCGACGGCGCCCCGCCCGCGATCAGCTCGCGGGCCAGTCCGATCGTGTGCTCGACCCCGAGCTCCGGCGCGTACCCGCCGGCAGCGTCGAGCGCGCGCACGAGCCCCTCGGGCGCCGGACGCCCCGCGAGGGAGGCGACCTTCCGCAGCTGCGCGCTCGTGGAGACGGGCATGAGCCCCGGGAGCACCGGGATGCGCAGGCCGCGCTCGCGCGCCTCGGCGACGAAGCCGAGGTACTCCTCGGCGCGGAAGAAGAGCTGCGTGATCGCGAACCGCGCCCCCGCCTCCTGCTTCGCGACGAGCCAGTCCAGATCCTCGGAGCGCGAGCGCGAGAGCGGATGGCCGTTCGGGTAGGCAGCGACCGCCGTCCGGCCGACGCTCGTGAGGGCGGGCCGATCCGCGCGGGCCTCGGCGACGAGCTCGACGAGCTCCCGCGAGCTCAGGGATCCGGCAACGGCGGCGTCGGCCTCGCCGCTGCCGCGCGGCGGATCGCCGCGGAGCGCCAGGAAGTCGTGGATGCCGGCGTCGAGGATCCCGTGGATCGCGCGCCGTACGGCCTCCCGCGTCTCGCCCACCGTCGTGAGATGGGCGAGCGGAAGTGCGCTCGTGCGGTCGCGGAGGTAGCGCAGCAGGTCGAGCGAGGCGTCCCGATTCGAGCCGTTCGCGCCGTAGGTGACCGAGATGAAGTCGGGTCCGGCCGCCGAGAGGTGCTGCACGGCGTGGCCGAGCGCGAGCGCCGCAGCTCCGCTGCGCGCCGGGAAGACCTCGAAGGAGAACCGGGTACGGGTCGGCGCGCTGCCCGTGAGCAGCAGGGCGCTCATCCCGCACTCCCCGCGCCGGGAGCTGCGGACGCCGACGGGACCGCGTGCCCCGGCAGCACCGCGGACGCCGGAGGCACCGCGGACGCCGACGGCACCGCAGACACCGCGAGCACCGGGGACGCCGCGCCCGCGAGCTCGGCCGTCGCGAGCGCAGTGCCCCGCACGCGCGCCGCGATCTTCGCGAAGGCGACGTCCCGCGCGAAGTCGGGCGAGCCGTGCCGCGGCTTCTCGTCGACGAGGTACGGCGAGAAGCCGCAGTCGTCCGTCGATCCGAGCCGCTCGGGATCGATGAACCGCGCCGCCCGCACGAGCTGGTCGCGGATGTCCTCGGCGGTCTCGAGCTTCGGGCTCGTCGGATCGGTGACCCCGAGGAGCACGCGCGGTCCGCGCCCGCTCCCGGCGCCGGAGCGCAACTGCCTGCCGATGAGCCGCGCCACCCGGTCGGGCTCGGCCTCCCCCGCCGCCTGCACGAGGAAGTACCCCGCCTCGATCTGGAAGAGCTCGGGGAGCAGCTCCGCATAGTCGACCTCGGCGCTGTGCGCCGAGTCCTGGTCGTTCCCCGGGCAGGTGTGCACGCCGACGGCGGCGCGATGCTCGGGCGGCAGGAGGTCCAGCACGCGATTGATGAGCCCGATGAAGCCTCCGAGCGCTTCCGGCCCGGCCCACGGCGCGCGGATGTCGCGCCGCAGGGCGAGGCGACCCTCCGTGAAGTCGATGCTCACGCGGGAGGCTCCCGCGGCGAAGCACCGGCGGATGTCCTCGGCGCAGCCGGCGACGATGTCGTCGAGGATGTCCTCGCGGGCGTGGGCGCCGATCCCGCCCTCCGGCACCATGAGCGAGAGCATCGACGGCGAGACCACCGCCTGCTTGAGCGGGTGCGCGGTGATCGTCCGCGCCCGCGCGACGTCGTCCGCCGCCCAGGCGCGGAACGCGAAGGGGGCGCGGGCGAGGCTCGGCACGACCCGGTGGTGCCCGTCGGCGAAGACGGCGAACACCGGGCCTTCGGTGACCTCCGCGGGGTCCGGCGCGGGGCCCAGGGGGTAGCTCGCGAAGCTCTGCCTGCGCTGCTCGCCGTCGCTCAGGATCGGCGAGCCCGTCTCCGCCATCCGCGCGAGAGTGTCCCGCACGGCCCGCTCCTGCTCGGTCGCGAGCTCCGCGGGGTCCGCGAGCCCGGCCTCCGCGTCGAGCACGGCGCGTTGCAGCCGCGCCGGGCGGGGCAGCGAGCCGACGGGCTCCGTGGCGAGCGCGCCCGTCGGCCACGCCCCGGCCCCGCCGTTCATGCGGTGCCGGCGCCGGCCGGCGCCGCATCGGCCCGCACGAGTCGCGCCGCCCGCACGAGGTTCGTGAGGCTCGCGACCGCCTCCTCGTATCCCCGCGTCTTCAGCCCGCAGTCGGGGTTCACCCAGAGCTGTTCGCCCGGGATCCGCCGCCCGGCGATCCGGATGAGCTCCGCCTGTTCCTCGGCGCTCGGCACGCGCGGCGAGTGGATGTCGTAGACGCCCGGGCCGATGCCGCGGGAGTAGCCGTGGTCGCCGAGCGGCGCCACCACGTCCATGCGGCTGCGGGCCGCCTCGATGCTGGTCACGTCGGCATCGAGGCCGTCGACGGCGCCGATGATCTCCCCGAACTCCGAGTAGCACAGGTGCGTGTGAATCTGGATCCCGGGCCCGGCGCCGCTCGTGGCGAGCCGGAAGGCGCCGACCGACCAGTCGAGGTAGGCGCGCTGCCGCTCGGCGTCGAGGGGCAGCAGCTCGCGCAGCGCGGGCTCGTCGACCTGGACGATGCGGATGCCCGCGGCGACGAGATCGTCGATCTCGTCGCGCAGGGCGAGGGCCACCTGATCGGCGGTGTCGGCGAGCGGCTGATCGTCGCGCACGAACGACCAGGCCAGGATCGTCACGGGGCCGGTGAGCATCCCCTTCACGGGACGCTCCGTGAGCGACTGCGCGTAGCCGCTCCAGGAGACGGTGATGGGCGCGGGGCGCGACACGTCTCCCCAGAGGATGGACGGCCGGGTCGCGCGCGTGCCGTAGGACTGCACCCAGCCGTGCTCGGTGACGGCGAAGCCGTCCAGATGCTCGGCGAAGTACTGCACCATGTCGTTGCGCTCGGCCTCGCCGTGCACGAGGACGTCGAGGCCGATCTCCTCCTGCAGCCGGATCACGCGCTCGATCTCCGCGCGCAGGAAGCCGTCGTAGGCCTCCCGGTCGATCTCGCCGCGGCCGAAGCCGGCGCGGGCGCGGCGGATCTCCGCGGTCTGCGGGAAGGATCCGATGGTGGTGGTCGCGAGCTCGGGGATCCCGAGCGCGCGCTGCGCATCCCGGCGCTCCGCCTCCTCGCCGCGGCGCCGATCGGCCTCGCCGACGGCCGCAGCGCGATCCCGGATCGCGCCGACGTGCACGCCGGGCGCGGAAGCACGGTCGGCGAGGGCGGCGTCGGTCTCGGCGAGCTCTGCGGCGATGGCCGCCGAGCCGTCCGCGAGCCCTCGGGCGAGCGTCGCCGTCTGCGCGACCTTCTGGTCGGCGAAGGCGAGCCAGCTGCGCAGCCGCGCATCGAGCCGCGTCTCCTCCGCGACGTCGTGGGGCACGTGCTGCAGGCTGCTGGCGGTGCCCACGACGGTGGCGATGCCCGCATCGCGGAGACGGCCGAGGCGCTCGAGCGCGGCGCGCAGGTCGGTGCGCCAGACGTTGCGCCCGTCCACGACCCCGGCGACGAGCTGCGTGCCGGTGAAGGCCTGCGCCAGCGAGCCGTCGGCGAGCGCCGCCTCGGGGAGGCCGCCGCGGACGAGGTCGGCCTGCACGGCCTCGACGGGCAGCGCGCCGAGACGGGGCAGGGCGGCCGCGGAGTCCCCGTAGGGCGCCGCCAGCAGGATCGCGGGGCGTGTGGCGCCGCCGCCGAGCCGGCGGTACGCGCGCTCGACGAGCGCGAGCGTCTCCTCGCGGGAGAGCAGCAGGGAGTCGGAGACGAGGGCCGGCTCGTCGAGCTGCACCCATTCGGCGCCGGCCGCCGCGAGCGACGCGAGCAGCTCGGCGTAGACCGCGACGACCTCATCGAGGCGATCGATGGGCGTGAAGCGCCGTCCCGCGTCGTCCGAGGGCTTCGCGAGGAGCAGGTAGGTGACGGGCCCCACCAGCACCGGGCGGGAGGAGACGCCCTGCCCCCGGGCCTCGACGAGCTGCGCGACCAGCTGCGCCGGGTCGGCGGCGAACGGCGTGCGCTCGTCGATCTCGGGGACGCTGTAGTGGTAGTTCGTGTCGAACCACTTCGTCATCTCGAGCGGCTGGTGCCGCTCGTCACCGCGGGCCAGCGCGAAGTAGCTCGCGAGGTCGCCCGCCCCCGCGATGTCGGCGAAGCGCGCCGGGATCGCGCCGAGCGCGAGGGTCGCGTCGAGCACCTGGTCGTAGAAGCTGAAGCTCTCGGGGATGGCGCCGCCGGCGGCGGGGAGCCCGAGCGCGACGAGCCGCTCGCGGGTTGCGGCGCGCAGCTCCCGGGCCGTCGCGCGCAGTTCGGTCTCGTCGATGCGGCCCGCCCAGAAGGATTCGACCGCGCGCTTGAGCTCGCGGCGGCGGCCGATCCTCGGGTAGCCGAGGATCGTGGCGGTGGGCAGGGGGGTCGTCGCGGTCATGGTCATCCTTTGCGGTCGGAACTCAAGGTTCGAGGCCGGCTGCCTCTCCCCGTGGAACCCCATCAAGGTATGCCGATGGCGCGCGTCCGCCCTAGCCCTGTTGCCGACTATGACCGGAGTGCGGCTCCGCTTATCCCTGTCATCACGCGGAATCCCTCGGCGCTTCCCCTATGCCGAGAGGTAGCCCTCGAGCTTCGCGAACATCTCGCCCGTGACGTACGCGCGCACCCGTGTGCCGGCCTCGACGTACTCGGTCTCGAGCACCCGGTTGCGCTCGTGCAGCTCGGCGACCAGCTCACCGCGATCGTAGGGGATCACCGCGGTCACCTCCCGATCAGGGATCGGCAGGGCCGCGTCGATCCGCGCCCGCAGCTCCTCGATCCCCTCGCCCGTGCGGGCGGAGACGAAGACCGCGTCCGGCACGAGGCCGTGCAGCACGAGCCGCTGCGAATCGTCGAGGAGATCCGCCTTGTTGAACGCGACGAGCTCGGGGATGGCCTGCGCGTCGACCTCGGCGATGACGTCGCGGACGGTGCGCAGCTGCGACTCGGGATCGGGGTGCGAGCCGTCGACCACGTGCAGGATCACATCCGCCTCGCCCACCTCCTCGAACGTCGAGCGGAACGCCTCGACGAGCTGGTGCGGGAGGTTGCGGACGAAGCCGACCGTGTCGGCGTAGGTGAAACTGCGCCCGTCGGCCGTCTCGGCATGCCGCACCGCCGTGTCGAGCGTCGCGAAGAGCTGGTTCTGCACGAGCTCCTGAGTGCCGGTGAGCCGGTTGACGAGGCTCGACTTCCCCGCGTTGGTGTACCCCGCGATCGCGACCGACGGCACCTCGCCTCGCTTGCGGCTCGAACGCTTCGCCTCACGGGCCGGTGCGAAGCCGGCGATCTGCTTGCGCAGCTTCGCCATCCGGGTGTGGATCTTGCGCCGATCCAGCTCCATCTTCGTCTCGCCGGGGCCGCGGGAGCCCATGCCGGCGCCGCCGGAGCCGACCTGGCCGCCCGCCTGGCGCGACATCGACTCGCCCCAGCCGCGCAGGCGCGGCAGCAGGTACTCGAGCTGCGCGAGCTCCACCTGCGCCTTGCCCTCGCGGCTCTTCGCGTGCTGGCTGAAGATGTCGAGGATCACGGCGGTGCGGTCGATCACCTTGACCTTCACGACGTCCTCGAGCGCGCGGCGCTGGCTCGGGGCCAGCTCGGTGTCGGCGACGACCGTGTCCGCGCCGACGGCGGCGACAAGCTCCTGCAGCTCCCTGGCCTTGCCCTTGCCGAGATAGGTGCTCGGGTCAGGGTTCGCCCGGCGCTGCAGCAGTCCGTCGAGCACGCGCGCGCCCGCGGTCTCGGCCAGGGCGGCGAGCTCGCGGAGCGAGTTCTCGGCGTCCTCGAGGCCGCGCTGACCGGAGCCGGAGTAGACGCCGATGAGCACGACGTTCTCGAGGCGCAGCTGGCGGTACTCGACCTCCGTGACATCCTCGAGCTCGGTCGAGAGTCCGACGACGCGCTTCAGCGACGCGCGATCCTCGCGCTCCATGCGGATCGCGTCGAGGTCGTCGGCGAGTCGGTCGTCGGAGGCGTCGCCGAGGGCCTGCGCGCCGCCCGTGAGGTCGTGCACGCGACCCGCGTCGCGGATCACGGTGGCGCCTCCGGCGGCGCGCGCCAGCACCCGGTCGAGCGGGTCCGCCGCGGCCCCCGTGTCGTCTCCTCGGGCGCCGCGGTCTCGTCCTCGAGCTCCGGGGTCTCCCGCTGGTCCACTTCTTCTTCTGAGAAACGTTTCGTCATCTGGCCTCCAGTGTACGTCGGCGGCGGTCCGGGCGCGTCCCCGTTCGCCCACGGCGCAGGCGCTGGGATACTGGAGGGGTGAATCAGCACTACTTCTCGGCGTCGCCCGCGGGCGCGCTGGAGCCCCGCGAGATCAAGGCGGTGCTGGCGGGCGCCGCCCGCACCGTCCTGACGGCCGGAGGGGTGTTCAGCCCCGAGCAGCTGGACCGCGGCACCGGGATCCTGCTCCGCGAGCTCGCCGCCGATCCCGCGCTCGGCGACGATGCCGCCGGCCCGCTGCTCGACATCGGCTGCGGTTGGGGGCCGATCGCGCTGGATGCGGCGCTGCGCGATCCCGAGCGCGAGATCTGGGCGATCGACGTCAACGAGCGCTCCCGCGAACTGACCCGGCGCAACGCCGCAGGGCTCGGCCTCGAGCGGGTGCGCGTCGCCGCCCCCGAGGACGTTCCGGCGGAGCTCGGCTTCGCCGAGATCCGCTCGAACCCGCCCATCCGGGTGGGCAAGGAGGCGCTGCACGGCATCCTGCGGCAGTGGCTCCCCCGGCTGAGCGCCGGCTCCGAACCCGGCGTCGCGCACTTCGTCGTCGCCAAGCACCTCGGCGCCGATTCGCTCCAGCGCTGGATCGCGACGGAGTTCCCCACGCTGGAGGTCTCCCGCATCGCCCGCGACAAGGGCTTTCACGTCATCCGCGCGCAGGCGTAGCCGCGCGATTCACTCGAACCGGGGTCGTTCGGCCGGAACACCCCCTCGCGCGTCATTTCCACGGTCGCGCAGGCCCAGTGCCCGGCGCTCAGCCCGGAGCTCAGCCCGGAGCTCAGCCGGCGTCGCGCTCGCCGGCGTCGGCGGCCGGGTCGAAGCGGCAGAGGCCCGAGACGCCTTCGCCGTACAGCACGACTTCGAGGCCGTCCTCCAGCCCCGCCGCCGCGACGCCGGCGTGCAGCTCCTCCGCCAGCTGCTCGGCCGCAGCGCTCGCCTCGCACCATGTCGCGCGCCATCCGGGCCCGGCCTCGGCCTCCGGCGGGAGCGGCGTCGCGCGGGGGCTCCCCGGCGTGTCGCCGATGAATCGTCCCCACGCCGTCGGATCCTCGTCCCAGCGCCCGCCGGGGAGCAGCAGCACCCCGCCGATGCGCGTCGGAGACGCGTCGAGCCGGAAGGTCCACTTCGCGCCGTCCGCCGCGTCCGTGCTCGCCGCGGCGATGGCCTCCAGCACGCCGAGCGCGGCGTCGCCGAGCGCCCGGTCGTGCCGCAGGCGGAGTTCGGGGTCGGGGTCCACCGGCTTCGCCCCCTCCGGGATCACGAGCGAACGGACCTCGGCCTGCCCGTCCGCGTGCGGCTCCTGCTCGGCGACGATCGCCCGCGCGGCGGCCTCCACCTGGCCGGACACCGGCGTCCCCGTCTCCGCTGCGGGAACCCGGGAGACCAGGAAGGCGACGGGAGTCCCATCGTGCTGCCGCTCGAGCACGACCTCCTCGGGCCATTCGGCGAGCACCGTTTCGATGACGTTGCCGTAGTCGTCCGGCGGAACGCTCACGATGTCCGCGGCGAAGGAGATCCGCGTCGCGTGCGACGCGAAGCCGATCGCCGTCTGATCGTGCCGGCAGCCCGTGATGCCCGTGATCTCCTGGAGCACGCGGTCGAACCGCGCCGCGTCGGGATCCTCGAGGAAGACGACATCGACGCCGATGCAGACGGACGACCCCTGCAGGAATCCGCCGTCGCCCGGGGCGCTGCGCACCTCCTCCACCGTGCCGGCATCGCCGAGCACGGCGGCGAGCGCGTCGAGCTTCTCGTGTTCCGTGGAAGCGGCTCCCGACGATCCCTCCGCGCCGATCGGCGTGCGCCCGGAGCAGGCGACGGCCCCGAGCGCGAGCGCTCCCGCGAGCATCGCCCCGACGACGCGGGCGTACGGTCGGACCGGTGCATCGGAGCGCATGCCCCCATCGTAGAGCTACGGATCGCGGCGGCCGCGCGGAACGCACGCGACCGGGGTCCATTCGGCCGCAGAGCCCCTTGCGCGTCCTCCGCGCGGCGATCCCGCGGGGCGGGTGCGCGATCGGGACGACTCCGCGGGGCCGACCGGGATCAGGCCTCGGGCAGCTCGATCTCGCCCGAGTAGACGAGCTCCGCCGGCCCGTTCAGGGAGACGTGCTCGCCCTCCTCCGTCGGGAACATCCGCACGGCGAGCCGCCCTCCCGGCACGTCGACCCGCCAGTGGTTCGGCATGCCCTCGCCGCCCCAATGCCGGAACGCGAGCGCCGCAGCGGCGGTGCCGGTGCCGCAGGAGAGCGTCTCGCCGACGCCGCGCTCGTGCACGCGCATGCGGATCCTCGCGACGCCGTCCTTCACCAGCGGATCGGCGGGCACCACGAACTCCACGTTCGCACCGTCGGCGGGCTCCGGGTCGAGTGCGGGGCGTCGACCGAGGTCGAGCGCGTCGAGCTCCCCGTCGTGCGCGAGCGCCGCGACGATGTGGGGGTTGCCGAGGTCGATACCGAGGCCGGGCCTGGCGACGTCGAGACCGTGCGCCGCGACGAGCCGCTCCGGCGCGAGCCGCCACCGACCGAGGTCGACGGTGTAGCCGGAGACCCCGGCGAGCACGTCCTTGACGCCCGCGCGGGTGCCGATGGGGAGCGTGTCCCGGCGCTCCGGAGCGACGAGCCCCTCGGCTATGAGGTAGTGCGCGTAGACGCGGATCCCGTTGCCGCACATCTCGGCCGGCGTGCCGTCGGCGTTCCAGTAGTCCATGAACCACTCGGCCTCCGGCTCCTCCGCGAGGCTCGCCGCCCCTTCGGGGAGCGCGCGCGAGCGCACGGCGCGGATGACGCCGTCCGCGCCGATGCCGAAGCGGCGGTCGCACAGGAAGCGGATCTGCTCAGGCGTGAGCGGGCGCGTTCCTTCGGGATCGGTGTAGAGCACGAAGTCGTTGCCGGTGCCGTGGCCCTTGGTGAACGCGAGGGTGGTCATCGCCCCAGTCTACGGGGCGCTGCCGCGGGGGCGTCCCGCGGCTCGGAGGCCGGGGCATGATCCGCGATGAGCCGTCTGCCGCGCACGTGCACCTCGTCGGTGCGGTAGCCGAGGGCGTCGTACAGTCCGAGCGCATCGCCGTTGTCGCGGCGCACCATGAGCATGGCCTTCGGGCAGCCGAGGGCCAGGAGCCGCGCCTCGGCGTCGGCCACCAGGGCCCGGGCGATCCCCGCGCCCCGTCGCGCCGGGTGGACGGCGAGATAGTACATCCATCCGCGATGCCCGTCGTATCCCGCCATGACGCTGCCCACGATGGCCTCCGGAGCGGCGACGTCGCCCCTCGGCGCACCCGCCTCGGGGACGGGAGCGCGTTCCACCGCGAGGCGGAAGAGCTCGGGCTGCACCGTCAGCTTGCGGGCGATGTCGGCGCGGGGGTCGTTCCACGGTCGCGTGAGCCCGCACCGCTTCCAGAGCGCGACGACCTCCTCGGTGTCCGCCGTATCGAAGGCGCGCAGCGCGACTCCCATGCTCGTCCTCCTCACGCATCCGCACGCGCGCGCAGCAGCGCCCCGGGCAGTTCCCCGGCGGCGAGCCATTCGATGCCCGCGTAGCGTCTGAACCAGCTCACCTGGCGCCGCGCATAGCGACGGGTGAGCGCCTGCGTCTCGGCGATCGCCTCCGCCTCCGTCATGCGGCCCTCGAGCTGCGCGAGCGCCTGCGCATACCCGATCGCCCGCGAAGCGGTCGGGCCGTGGGCGATGCCGTACGGGAGGAGGCCGCGCACCTCGTCGAGGAGCCCCGCAGCCCACATCGATTCGACTCGGCGGTCGAGCCGCGGTACGAGCTCGGACCGCTCGCAGTGCACCCCGAGGAGGCGGGTCGCGCCCGGGAATCCGCCGTACCAGTGCTCGGGCGCCGCGGGCAGCTCCGTCTGGGCCTCGCCGCCGAGCAGGGCCACTTCGAGCGCCCGCACGACGCGGCGCGGATTGCGCGCATCGACCGCTGCGGCGGCGCGCGCGTCGATGCCGCGCAGCCGTTCGAGCAGCGGATCGACGCCGGCGCGCGCGGCCTCCGCCTCGAGCTCGGCCCGCAGCGCGTCGTCGCGCGGCGGGAAGCGGAAGTCGAAGAGCACGCTCGAGGCGTAGAGGCCGGATCCGCCGACGAGGATCGCGTCGGCGCCGCGGGCGTGGATGCCCGCGATGGCCCCACGGGCGCGCGGCTGGTACCAGGCCACCGTCGCCTCCTCCGCAGGGGTCAGCGCGTCGAAGAGGTGGTGCGGGATGCCCCGGCGCTCCGCGGGGGCGAGCTTCGCCGTGCCGATGTCCATGCCGCGGTAGAGCTGCATCGCGTCGGCGTTCACGATCTCGGCCCGGCGGCCCTGCGCGGCCAGCGCCTCCGCGAGGTCGAGGGAGAGGGCGGACTTGCCGGTCCCCGTCGCGCCGACCACGGCCCACAGCCGCGGGGCCGGGGCCTGCCCGGGCATCATCTCGTCCGGAGCGCCGGCAGCCCGAGGCTCACGACGCGCGGCGCGCTGCCGCTCGCCGCCGCCGGGGCGGGGACGCCGCAGCTCTCCGCCTGACGCCGATCCCACGCGTCGCCGGCGCGCGTGCGCCGCACCGCGTACCGGGGCGTCGCGGCCACGGCGGAGTCGGCGATGAGGAAGTGCGGCGCGGCGCTCGTCACCTCGACCGTGACGACATCGCCCGGTCGGGGCTCCTCGGCGCCCTCGGGGAGGGCGAAGTGGACGAGGCGGTTGTCCTCAGCCCGGCCGGAGAGCCGGCGCGTCGCGGCGTCCTTCTTGCCCTCGCCGACGGCGACGAGCACCTCGAGCGTGCGCCCGATCTGCGCGAGGTTCTCCTCGTGCGAGATCCGCTCCTGCAGGGCGAGCAGCCGCTCGTAGCGCTCCTGCACGACCGCCTTGGGCAGCTGGTCAGGCATCTCGGCCGCCGGGGTGCCCGGGCGGATCGAGTACTGGAAGGTGAACGCGCTCGAGAATCGGGACGCCTCGACGACGCGAAGGGTCTCCTGGAAGTCCTCCTCCGTCTCGCCGGGGAACCCGACGATGATGTCGGTCGTGATCGCCGCGTGCGGAATGCGCGCGCGCACGGCGTCGAGGATGCCGAGGAAGCGCTTCGAACGGTAGGAGCGCCGCATCGCCTTGAGCACGGCGTCCGACCCCGACTGCAGCGGCATGTGGAGCTGCGGCATCGCATTCGGGGTCTCGGCCATCGCGGCGATCACGTCGTCGGTGAACGCGGCGGGGTGCGGGCTCGTGAAGCGCACGCGCTCGAGGCCCTCGATCTCGCCCATGGCGCGCAGCAGCTTGCCGAAGGCCTGCCGGTCGCCGAACTCGACGCCGTAGGTGTTGACGTTCTGCCCGAGCAGCGTCACCTCGATGGCGCCGTCGTCGACGAGGGCCCGCACCTCGGCGAGGATGTCGCCCGGTCGACGGTCCTTCTCCTTGCCCCGCAGCGAGGGGACGATGCAGAAGGTGCAGGTGTTGTTGCAGCCGACCGAGATGGAGACCCAGCCGCTCGATGCCGAATCGCGCTTCGTCGGCAGCGTGGAGGGGAACACCTCGAGGGACTCGAGGATCTCGATCTGGGCCTCGGCGTTGTGTCGCGCGCGCTCGAGCAGCACGGGCAGGGAGCCCATGTTGTGCGTACCGAAGACGACGTCGACCCAGGGGGCCTTCGCGACGATCTCCCCCTGATCCTTCTGCGCGAGGCATCCCCCGACGGCGATCTGCATCCCCTCGCGCTGCCGCTTCACCCCGGCGAGCGTGCCGAGGCTGCCGTAGAGCTTCTTCGCGGCGTTCTCGCGCACGGCGCAGGTGTTGATGACGACGACGTCGGCCGCATCCGCGTCCTCCGCGGCGACGTATCCCGCGGCCTCGAGCGAGCCGGAGAGCCGCTCGGAGTCGTGCACGTTCATCTGGCACCCGAGCGTGCGCACCGTGTAGCTGCGCGGGGTGCCGTCGGGGCGGAGCGCCGCGGGCGACGGCGCGATCTCGGTGGGATCGGCGATGGCGAGACTCATGCGCCCAGTCTACCGAGCGGCCCCGGCGGCGCCGTGCGCCCGGGATCAGGCGCCGTGCGCCCGGGATCAGCTGAAGCGGACGCCGCCGGAGGGGCGACCGGCGCCGTCGAGCGCCTCGCGCGCGGCCCGCGCCGCGGGCTCGCCGGACCAGCCGCGCCGTGCAAGGAAGCCGAGGAGGCGTCGTTCGGCGGTCTGCCGGTCGAGCCCGCCGAGCTTGCGGGCCCGATCGACCGCGGTCTCCCGCAGCAGCGCGAACTCCTCGTCGACGTCGAGTGCTCCGAGCGCCTCCTCGATGACCGCGTCCGGCAGCTTCCGGCCGCGGAGCTTCACCCGGATCTGGGAGCGGCTCGCGCGCTTGGAGCTCCGCAGCTTCTCGGTGACCGCGCGGGCGAGCCCGGAATCGTCGAGGTAGTGGCTCGCGATGAACTCGTCGATGACGGTCTCGACCTCCCCGGCGTCGTGCTCGAGCCGGAGCAGTTCTTCGCGCAGCTCTCCGCTGGATCGCGCGCGGCGCGCGAGGATCCGTACGCCGTCCTCGGCGCAGCCGGCGCGCTCCGACGGGGCCTCCGTTGCGGGCTCGTCGATGGCGACCGGCGCGCGCGCGATGCTCGGCAGCTCCCCGGGTTCCGCCCCAGGGACCTCCCCGGGATCGACATCGGGCTCGGCTCCGCCGAGCTCGGGAGCGCCGCGCGCGGGGGCGCCGGAGGCGGCTCCGCCGGGCTCGGGCCCCTCGGACGCCGGGAGCCAGGAGCGCTGCGCCAGCCGCGAGCGGAGCTCGATGACCTCCGCGAGGTCGCCGCGCTCCGCCGCGCGCTCCGGTCGCGGCGCTTCGGGCGGGGGCAGGAATCGCACCGCCATGGCGCTAGGCGCTCACGCGCTGCTCGCCGTCGCCGATCGTCGCGATCGGTGCCGCGCTCTCCTCGGCGGGCTGATCGCTGCGGCCGTTCACGCCGAGCTTCGTGAGGATCTTCTCCTCGATCTCGGAGGCGATGTCGGGGTTCTGGATCAGGAAGCGGCGCGCGTTCTCCATGCCCTGGCCGAGCTGGTCCCCGTCGTAGGTGAACCAGGCCCCGCTCTTCTTGATGAGCCCCTGCTCCACGCCGTAGTCGATGAGCGAGCCCTCCCGGGAGATGCCGATGCCGTAGAGGATGTCGAACTCGGCCTGCTTGAAGGGCGGCGCCATCTTGTTCTTGACGACCTTGACCCGCGTACGGTTGCCCACGGCGTCCGTCCCGTCCTTGAGGGTCTGGATGCGTCGGATGTCGAGCCGCACGGAGGCGTAGAACTTCAGCGCCTTGCCGCCCGAGGTCGTCTCGGGGCTGCCGAAGAACACGCCGACCTTCTCGCGGAGCTGGTTGATGAAGATCGCGGTGGTCTTCGTGGCGTTGAGGCTGCCCGTGATCTTGCGCAGGGCCTGGGACATGAGGCGGGCCTGGAGGCCGACATGGCTGTCGCCCATCTCGCCGTCGATCTCGGCCTTCGGCACGAGCGCCGCGACGGAGTCGATGACGACGAGGTCGACCGATCCCGAGCGGATGAGCATGTCGGCGATCTCGAGCGCCTGCTCCCCCGTGTCGGGCTGGGCGACGAGGAGCGCGTCGATGTCGACGCCGAGCTTCTGCGCGTACTCGGGATCGAGCGCGTGCTCCGCGTCGATGAAGGCCGCGATGCCGCCCGCGCGCTGCGCGTTCGCGATCGCGTGCAGGGTGAGCGTCGTCTTGCCGGAGGACTCCGGGCCGTAGATCTCCACGATCCGGCCCCGCGGCAGACCGCCGATGCCGAGGGCGACGTCGAGCGCGACCGAGCCGGTCGGGATGACCTCGACGGGAGCGCGCTCCTGGCTGCCCATGCGCATGATGGCGCCCTTGCCGAAGTTCTTGTCGATCTGCGCGAGCGCCGCCTCGAGCGCCTTCTCGCGATCCTTGGGTGCTGCCATGTCCTGCTCCTTTAGCTGTGCGCGGCGCCGCCGCTGGGTTGCTGCCTACCGACTGTCCGGGGCGGTGGCCCCGGGACAAGGCGTTGGGCGGCTGTTGCTTCACACCCTAGGACGGGCCTCCGACATCGGGGTGGCGGAGGGCGGATCTGTGGATGATCGGGCGAACTGCCGACCTGTGGACGAAGCTAGCACGATTCGAACACATCTTCGAAGCGATGCGCGGCGTGTCTCGCTCGACGGGCTCAGTTGAGGATCTCGCCCCGCCGGTGCGCGGGCACGTCCACGAGGCGCTCCCGCCAGCCGCGCAGCGCCTCGGGCGTCAGCCGCGGCCACTCGCCGAGCTCGCGGACGACGCGCAGCGGCGCGGCGCTCCGATACGAGCGCGTGGGGTTTCCCGGGAACTTGCGATCGGTCACGTTGGGGTCGTCCTCGAACGCGCCGGTGGGCGCCACCTCGTACACGCGCGGGGTCGCCGAGCCGCCCGCCAGTTCGCCCGCGAGTTCGGCCGCGAGCCCCGCACCGTCGGGCAGCGCGGTGAAGTAGACGTGGCGCATGACCACCTCGGGGCGATAGTTCGACGGGCGGCCGGGGGTGATCAGATCGCCGGCGCGCAGCTCGGCGATCGTGCCGTGGAAGAACGGCCCCGTTTCCTCGCCCATGCGCGCCCCCTCCCGATCAGCCTGGCACACCGCGGCGCTCCGGGGAAGACCGGTTCAGTCCCGCGGATCGGGCAATCCGCGACCGTAGCGCCGCTCGGGGGGCACGTCGAGGTCCGCGCAGAGCGCCTCCCAGACGGCCCGGGCGGCGACGCCGCGCTCGAGGGCCTCCTCCGCCGTCCCGCCGAGCGCCGCCAGCCAGTGGTCGCGCAGCAGCACCCCGGCGTATTCCGCGCCGAACTCCGCGGCGCACGCTCGCCGGAACTCGCTCAGCTTCATGACGGCCGTTCCTCTCGGATCGGCGCCGCGCAGCGCGAGGCGCCCGCTCCCGCGTGCGCGGGGGCGGGCGCCTCGTGCCGCCGGCGGTCCGCGGGACTCAGGAGACGAGCTCGGGCGCGTAGCCCGAGACGAGATCCGCGGGGATCGTGTCGGGCACGCGGTCGACGATCGGGAGCGCGAGCCCCTCGACCACCGCGAGCCGCTCGCTCACCTCGCCCATGATCACGGACAGCGGCGTATCGAGCGCATCGGCGACCGCCGCGAGGATCTCGCTCGACGCTTCCTTCTGCCCGCGCTCGACCTCGCTCAGGTAGCCCAGCGCCACGCTCGCCTCGCCGGCGACCTGACGGAGCGTGCGCCCCTTCTGCAGTCGGAAGTCACGCAGCACGTCGCCGATTTCCTGACGCATCAGCACCATGTGGGTCCTCCTTCACTCGCACAACGCCCGGGTCGTGCATCCACCCTACCCGCTCTGCCGCGGGATCGCCGCTGCGGGAACCTCCGACCACGATGGTCGGTGTCACAGGAGATAACCTCGACACTACCGCGGCTATTCCTGAAACTTCGCTGAACTTGAGTCAATTGGGCTCAAGTTTGATCCGGATCGAGCGCGGCGAGCGCGAGCGCGAGCGCGGCGCGCACCGTGGCGGAGCGGATCTCCGCGCGTCCGCCGGACGTCTGGAGCCGACGCGCGCGGCGGGATCCGCCCGCGTCCACCGCGACCCAGACCGTGCCGGCGGGCTGACCGGTCTGGGGATCGGGATCGGGCCCGGCGACGCCGGTCGTCGCGACGCCGAGCCAGGCCGCTTCGGCGACCGCACCGCGATCGTCGGCTTCCCGCCCGGCGGCACCCGCCGCCGGCGCGCACGGCGGGACGGCGCAGGCGCGCCTGACGCCGGCGGCCATCTGCTCGGCCACGTCGCCGTCGACCGGGCCCCGCTCCCGCAGCAGTGCGACGTCGACGCCGAGCAGCGCGGCCTTGAGCGCCGTGTCGTAGGCGATGATGCCTCCGCTGAACACCCGGGAGGCGCCGGGGACCGTCACGATGGCGTCGGCGAGGAGCCCTCCGGTGAGGGACTCCGCGACGGCGACCCTGATGCCGAGCTCCCCCGCGCGCGCGACGAGCGCCGCGCCCAGTTCGGCCGTGGACCCCGGGTTCCCGTCGGTCATCCGCCGACCCGACCCGCACGGAGGAAGCCGAGGATGTAGTCGATCCCGCTGAGGATCGTGAGGATCACGGCGGCCGACATGGTGAGGATGTTCGCCCAGACGGCGACGGGCGCCGCCGCTCCGAGCACGCTCGCGAGCGGCAGCAGCGCGAGGGTGATCGCCACGGACTGCACCACCGTCTTGAGCTTGCCCATCCAGGCGGCCGCGACGACGACCTCGCTCGCGATCATGAGGCGATGGACGGTCACGCCGACCTCGCGCAGCAGCACCACGCCCGTGACCCACCACGGCAGCTCGGCGAGGATCGAGAGTCCGACGAGCGCCGCCCCGGTGAGGAACTTGTCGGCGATCGGATCGAGCAGCTTGCCGAGGTTCGTGATGAGCCCGCGCGAGCGCGCGAGGTGCCCGTCCCACGCGTCGGTGGCGATCGCGAGCACGAAGAAGGCCGCGGCCGCCCAGCGCAGCGGCCCGTCCGCTCCGCCGTCGGCGAGCAGCATCCACAGGAAGAACGGGGTCGCGACGATACGGGCGCCCGTGATGATGTTGGGTGCGTTCCAGTTGCTCGGTGCCGTCGCCGGTGCATCGCTGCTCATACCCTGCAGCCTACTGGAGGGCGCTCCGACGCCCCGGGGGCGCCGATGCGCGGCCGAGCCTCGGGGGCGCCGACCGCTCAGTACGGGAGGATCGACACGTCGAGCGCATCGCGAGCGGCGCCGACCTCGATCTCGGCGTCGACCGCGCGGGCGGTGCCCGATGCGGACACGCGCGCGCCCGAGTCGTCCCGCCCCGACAGCTCGACGGAGAAGCGGCCGAGATCCGCGAGCGCGCCCCATCCGTAGGCGTCGGTGAACTCCGTCGCCCGCGGAGCCTCGAGCATCTCGACCTCCGCGACGAGCTCGCTCCCCGCGGCGAGATCGGTCGCGGCCGCGTCGATCTCGATGCCGCACTCGCGCAGCGCGCTCGGTTCGGTGCGCTCGGCGCACTCCTCGTACCAGTCGTCGATCTGCCGTTGCACCTCCTCCGCGTACGCCTCGGCGGGCACGAGCCACTCCTCGGCCGAGAGGTAGGGCGAGCCGCCGGCCGTGGACACCACCGCGTTCGGGCGGAGCTCGAAGAACTCGCTGAAGGAGATGAGCGTGTAGGCGCCCGCGTAGACGGGGATCTCCCCGCCGGCGCGAGGGAAGGGTTCGGCCATGCCCCGAAAGGCCAGCACGGAGGTGAGCTCCGAGTCGGCGAGCACGGAGGTGCGCAGCCCCTCGGCGACGCGCCACTCGCCGTCGACCCGCAGCAGCTCGAGCCGTTCCCGGTGACGCTCCCCCTCGAGCGCGTAGCTGACGTCCCCGCCGGCCCGGCCGCGATCGAAGTCGACGCGGAACCCGCGCAGCTCGGCGTCGGCGATATGCTCGGCCGACGCGACGGCCTCGGGGTCGACGCCCGGGCCGAGGGGCGACACGGCGAGCGCGTCCGCGCGTTCCGCGTCGCCGGCGGCGACGGCCGCGACGTAGTCCTCGGCGACCTCGCGCACCGCGCCGCTGTTGTGCGTGCCGGCGTCCACCGCGATCGCCGCGCCGGCCCCGCCGAGCACGAGCACCGTGAGCACGGCTGTGAGCGTCCAGCCCCATCGAGCGTTCATGTCGCCTCCGTCAGTCGCGCCCGGTCAACTGCCAGGCGTCCTCGTCGCCGTCCCCGTCGACCTCCTCGAGGCCGGCCTCGTACTGCCCGATCGGGTCGTCGTAGCGATCGTCGCCGAGCGGAGCGATCACGTCCGTGGCGGACTCTCCGTCCGGCGCCGCGTCGGGCGCACCCGCCCCGACCGCGGACGCGCCCGCCGCCATCGAGGCCTGCGGAGCCGAGGCCTGCGGAGCCGCGGTCTGCGGAGCCGAGGCCTGCGGAGCCGCGAACGCCGGCCGGCTCGCGCCGGCGCCCGTGATCCGCGCGAGCACCTCCGGGAGCTGCTCCGGCGTCACGAGCACGTCGCGGGCCTTCGACCCCTCGGAGGGCCCGACGATGTCGCGCGATTCCATGAGATCCATGAGCCGCCCGGCCTTCGCGAAACCGACGCGGAGCTTGCGCTGCAGCATCGAGGTCGAGCCGAACTGCGAGGAGACCACGAGGTCGATGGCCGCGACCAGCACCTCGAGATCGTCGCCGATGTCCTCGTCGATCTCCTTCTTCTCGGCCGCCTGCGCCACATCGGCCCGGTACTCCGGCTGCGCCTGCGCCTTGACGTGGCTCACCACCTGGGCGATCTCCGTCTCGTTCACCCATGCGCCCTGCACGCGCATCGGGCTCGACTCGCCGTTGAGCAGCAGCAGGCCGTCGCCCTGACCGATGAGCCGCTCCGCGCCGACCTCGTCGAGGATGACGCGGGAGTCCGTGCCCGAGGCGACCGCGAAGGCGTAGCGGCTCGGGACGTTCGACTTGATGACGCCCGTGACCACGTTCACCGAAGGCCGCTGGGTCGCGAGCACGAGGTGGATGCCCGCCGCACGGGCGAGCTGCGTGATGCGCTGGATCGAGTCCTCGACGTCGCGCGGGGCGATGAGCATGAGGTCCGCGAGCTCGTCGACGACGACGAGCAGGTACGGGTAGGGCTTGAGCACGCGCTGACTCCCCGCGGGGAGGACGATGCTGCCGGAGCGCACGGCCTCGTTGAAGTCGTCGATGTGGCGGAAGCCGAAACTCGCCAGATCGTCGTAGCGCATGTCCATCTCCTTCACGACCCACTGCAGCGCCTCGGCCGCCTTCTTCGGGTTCGTGATGATGGGGGTGATGAGGTGCGGGACGCCCTGGTAGACGGTGAGCTCCACCCGCTTCGGGTCGACGAGCACCATGCGCACCTCCGCGGGGGTCGCCCGCATGAGGATGCTCGTGATCATCGAATTGATGAAGCTCGACTTGCCCGATCCCGTCGCGCCCGCGACGAGCAGGTGCGGCATCTTCGCGAGGTTCGCGACGACGAAGCCGCCCTTCACGTCCTTGCCGACGCCGATCGTCATCGGGTGCGGGCTGCGCTGCGCCTTGCTCGAGCGCAGCACGTCCCCGAGTGCGACGTTCTCGCGGTCCTGGTTCGGGATCTCGATGCCGATGGCGCTCTTGCCGGGGATCGGCGAGAGGATGCGCACCTCGTTGGAGGCGACGGCGTACGAGAGGTTCTTCGACAGCGCCGTGACCTTCTCGACCTTCACGCCGGGCCCGAGCTCCACCTCGTACTGGGTGACCGTCGGCCCCCGGGAGAATCCGGTGACGCGGGCGTCGACCTTGAACTCCTCGAATACGCGCGCGAGGGCGGCCATGATCTGGTCGTTCGCCTCGGTGTGCGCCCGCGGCGCGTCGCCGGCGGAGAGGGCCGACTGATCGGGCAGGCGGTACTCCGCCGTCGACCCGGGCTCGTGCGGCGGCGCGACAGCGAAGGGCGTCGTCTCGGCGGGCTCGTCGCCCGACCGCGGTTCCGCGGGGGCGGCGAAGTCGTCCCAGGAGTCGTCTCCGAGCCCCGACGCCGGGGCGGGGTCGGCCGCCTGCACCGCGGCTTCGGCCTGATCGAGCTCGTCGAAGAGCTCCGCGGGGAACGCGTTCGTCGCGGCGGGCGCGTCGGGCGCGAGGGCCGACTCGAAGGCGCCCTCCGCCCGGGACTCCGGCTCCCCCGCGCCGAGGGCCGCGTCGAGCGCCGAGGCGTCGCCGGCGTAGGCCGGATCCTCCTCGCGCCCCGAGGCGTTGCGGCGCCACCAGGGCAGCGCCCCGCCGTCGCCCTCCTGCTCCTCGAGGTCGAAGAGCGTGTCGTCCGACGCGGCGCGCCCGCGTCGCTTGCGGGCGGGTTCCGGAGCCTCCTCCGGCGCCTCCGCCGCGACCCCGAAGAGGAAGTCGTAGGCCTCCCGCAGTCGGCGGGCGATGCGCGACGGCGGCGTCTTCGTCACGATGAGCACGGCGAAGAGAAGCAGGAGCGAGAGCACCGGCGTCGCGACCCAGAGCGTGAGCGCGCCGAGCGGGGCGCCCACCATCCAGCCCAGCAGACCGCCGGCCTCGGCGAGCGCCGGCATGCCCTCCTGCGGGTTCGGCCGACCGCCGTAGAGATGCGTCAGCCCCGAGACCCCCGCGACCGCGAGGAAGAGCCCGATCGCGATGCGCCGGTTGTCGTTCACGCTCGAGGGATGGTTGAAGAGCCAGAGCGCGAAGCCCGCCATGATGATCGGCAGGCCGAAGGCGACCCGCCCGAAGAGCCCGCCGAAGGTCCAGGCGTCCAGCTGCGCGGCCACGGGCTGCCCGATGAGGAACCACTCCACCACGGCGCCGGCGACGGCGAGCAGCACGAGCAGCAGCGGGATCCCGTCTCGGCGGTCCTCAGGCGCGAGCGGCTCGAGCCGGAAGGCGCGGGCCGCGCCGCCGACGGCGTGCGCGAGGCCGTTCCAGGCGCGCACCACGACCCCGTCCTGGGGCTCCGGTTCGGCGAGCACCCGCGTCTTCGCGGAGGTCCGGGTGCTCGCCGCGCGGGAGCCCCGCCCGGCGGGCTTGCCCGATTTTTCGCGCGACGACGTCTTGCTAGCCATGGGACCAGGGTACGTTCAGCCGCCGACAATGGCGAACAGGCGCTCCGGGCGGTCCCGAAAACCCCGCACGACCCGGGCCGCCGAGCCGGCCGAGCCGACGGGGGTGCCCGGGGCGTCAGGTCAGCCCGGGAGCGCGACCTTCGGCTTCGCCCAGGATCGGCCGGCCGTGTCCTTGAGGATGTCGTACTCGACGTCCACGTGCGGCTCGATCGCGCTGTACTTGTCGTTCGGGGCGCCGATGACGAGCTGGAAACCGAGGCCGCGCCACGCCCCGATCGCGCGCTTCGTGAAGTGCGCGTCGGCCTTGATGAGCGCCTCGTCGAGGAACACCGGGGCGTAGCGGGGCCGTTCGGCGCCCGCGTCGCCGAGCTGGTAGCGCAGCGCCGCCCCCACGATGAACGCGATGAGCTCCTGGGACTCGCCGCCCGACTTCTCGCCGATGTGATCGTAGAGCGCCACGTGCTCCCCCGTCTCGGCGCGCACCTTCTCCGCGCTCACCCGCACGTGCCCGCGCACGTCGACGAGGTCGGCGAAGTCGGGCGCGGTGCGACGGATCCGCTCGATCACCCGGGACATCCGGTCGTAGGCCCCAGCACGATCCTCGTCGCTCTCGGCCGCCTCGATGCGCGCGCGCACCTCGCGCAGCTCCCTGCGGAAGCGCGTCCGCGCCTCCGACCGGGTCTCCCGCGTGGCGATCTGCAGCCGGTGCGCGTCGTCGGAGAACGGGAGCGCGCGCATGATGCGGTTGATCGGCTCGATCCGGTCGCCGATCTCGCGCAGCGCGCGCCGCAGCGTCGACTCGAGGTTCGTCAGGTCGTTGCCGGAGAGCTTGAGCAGGCTGTCGCGCCATTCGGCCTCGAGTTCGTGCAGTCCGCTCGTCTCGAGTTCGGCGAGGATGCGCGCGAAGTCCCCGAAGGAGGTGTCGGGGTCGGCGCGGAGGTTCGGGTTCGGCCAGCTCTCCAGGAATCCCTCGAAGACCCGCGCGAGCGCCGCTCGCTGGTCCTCGAGCGTCTCCTGCGCGAGGCGCCGGTCCTCGAGGAGGCGCTTCGCCGCCGTCTCCATCACGGCGTCGAAGCAGCGCAGTTCCTCGTCCGGCGCGGCATCCGGCGCGGCATACGTCGCGGCATCCGGCGCGGCATCCGGCGCGGGGCCCGTGCCGTCGGTGCCCGACGCGAAGCGGTCGTCGAGGTAGGCCGCCTGGGCGGGCGCCAGGGCGCGGCCGGCGTGCTCCGCGGCGTCGACCGCGCCCTGCGCCGCATCGACCTCGTCGCTCAGCGCGGCCCAGCGCTCGGCGATCCGCTCGCGGACGGCCTTGGCCCGGCCGACGTCCTCCTGCAGCGCGGCTGCGCGCCGCCCCGCGTCGGCGAGGCGCCGCTGCAGCTCGGTCACCCGCGCATCACCGTCCGAGATCCCCGCGATCACCGCCTCCCAGCGCGCCTGCTCCCGCAGCACGGCGTCGACGTCGAGCTCGCTCCAGCGCAGTTCGGCGATGCGCGCGTAGACGGCGCTCCTGGCATCGAGCTCGTCGAGCGCGGCCGCCGCCAGCCGCTCCGTCTCGGCGGCGGCGGCGAGGCGCTCGCGCAGCCGCTCGATCTCCGCGTCGAGCGCGGCGAGCCGCCGGCGGTTCGAGGTGCCGAGCGCGTTCGCGCGGCCCTGCCCGCCGTGCGCGCCCGAGCCGCCGCGGGAGCTCTGCCCCGTGATGGTGAGCGCGGCCGGATGCCGGCCGAGCTCGGCGGCGCTGTCGACGCAGACGAAGTCGAAGCCGTCCCTCAGCCGTTCCTCCAGCCACCCGGCGAAGGCGCCGTCGCGCACCTCGAGGCGGCCGGGGAGCGTCGCGGGATCGGCCGCCGCGGGGCGCGCGAGACCCGCTCGTGCGCCCTCGTAGCTCAGGCGCACCGGAGCCGGCACGCCGTCGATGGCCGCGCGGAAGCCCGCGAGCCGTTCGCGGTCGACGAGCAGCTTCGTCGTGAACCCGCCGAGCGCGAGGTTGCAGGCCTCGCGCCACGGCTCGAACTCGGTGCGCACCTCGAGCAGCTCGCCGACGAACGGCAGCTCGTCGGCGCGGAGCCCCGCCGCGTCGGCGAGGCGCTCGCGCGCCTGCTGCAGCGCGGCGGGGATGTTGCTGCTGCGCTCGCCCGCCTCCCGGCGTTCGGTCTCGGCGGCGGCGAGTTCGGCGGCGAGCGCGGTGCGCGCGGCGCGCGCCTCGGCGTAGGCCTCGCGCGGCGCCGACTTCGCGCCGGTCGTCGCGAGTGCTGCCGCGGCCTCCTCGGCGAGGGCCGCGAACTCTGCCGCGGTGCCCGCGGCGAGCCCGAGCGGCGCGAGCAGCTCGTCGAGCCGGCCGCGCGCCGCGCGTACCGTCTCCAGACGGCGCGCGATCCCGCGCAGCTCGCGCTCCGCGGTCTCGATCCGGTCGCCGCCAGACGCCCGCAGCAGTTCGCGCAGGCCGTCGCGGTCGGCCTCGGCCGCCGCCGCGGCCGCCTGCTGCTCGCGCACCTCGGCCTCGGCGCGTCTGGCGCGCCGCTGCAGTTCGGCCTCGGCCGCGCGCAGGCGCGCGAGTCTGCGGTCGCTGCGCCAGAGCGCCACGAGCGAGCCGGGGTCGGCGGGCCGGCCGAGCTCCTCGAGCAGCCGCAGCCGGTCGATCGCGGCATCGATCCGTTCCCGCATGCCCGCGATGGGGCGCAGCGCGCGCACCTGCTTCTGCGCCGTCACCATGCGCTCGCGCGTGCCCTCGAGCTCGTCGAAGTGCGCGACGACGGCGTCGGCGGTCGCGAGCGACTCCGGCTCCTCGAGCACCATCCGCTTGTAGAGCTCGTCGACCGTGGTGATCTGCTGCCCCGCCTGGATGCGGGCGAGGAGGCTCATCGCCTTCGCCCCGGCGCCGGCCGCGCCGATCCCGAGCACCGCATGGAGCCGCGCCGAGAACTCGCGATCGGTCGGCACGGGCTCGAGGCCGGCCGCGCGCAGGGCCGCGTCCGAGAACCGGCGGGCCGCGGCGGCCTCGAGATCCCGCAGCTCGACCGGGCCGTCGGCGCTCGCGCGCACCCGCACGGTCTCCTCGAGCGCCCGGGCGCCGGCCGGGATGTACCAGGCGCGCACGGCCGAGAACCGCGATCCGTCGTGGTCGACCCAGGTCATGGCGATCGCCGTCCAGGTGTCGGCGCCGTCGCCGCGCAGCACGCGGGTGCGGGTGCCCTCCTCGCTGCGCGACACGTCGAGCTTGCCCCGCGCGTAGGAGAGGATGTTGCGCTGCTCCTCGCCGCGCGCCCGCCCCATGACCCCGCCGTTCGATGCGCCGTTGAACGGCGTGGTGTGCGGCATCATGAGGGCGATGTAGGCGTCCATGAGCGTCGACTTGCCCGATCCCGACCCGCCGCACAGCAGCGTCGCCCGCGGCGAGAACCGCACGCGGTGCGCGCCGTCGTAGCCGCCCCAGTTGACGAGCTGGAGGTCCTCGGCGAGCCACTGCTGGCCGCGGGACCCCGCGGGGATCAGCCCGAAGAGCGTGTCGAGCATGGTCATCGGGTCGCCCCCTCCGGTTCCGCGGTCCGCTCGCGCAGCCACGCGTCGAGCTCGCGCAGCCGCTCGGCGCTCAGCACGATCTCGACGAGGGGGCCGACGCGGTAGCGGCCCTCGGACTCCTCGTCGACGATGCCGTCCTGGCGCAGCCGCGTGAGCGCCGAGCGCACGGCGCGCTGGCGCTTCGCGAGATCGCCGTCGGTCTCCGCGAAGTAGCTGAGCACCGTCTGCTCGACCTCCTCGACGTCGACGCGGGCCGCGGGCTCCCCGGAGCTCGACTCGCGCTGATAGACCGTCCGCAGATACACGAGGACGAGGGTCTCCGCGCGGGAGTAGGCCTCGTCGCGCAGCAGGATCGGCGCGTCGAGGCCCTCGGCCCGCACCTGCTGCTTGTAGGCGACGCCGCGCCCCTGGTCGACGACCAGGCGGACGAAGAGCTCGTGCAGCCGGGACTCCACGAGGTGCTGGTGGTCGAGGAGCACCCGCCAGTCCTCGGGATGCCGCTCGGCCAGCAGGAAGCGGCGCTGCAGGAGCCGCACCAGCACGCGCCGCACCGCGGGGTCGAGCACGCCGCGGTCGCCGGCGAAGCAGGCGTCGGGATCGCCCTCCATCGGCAGCGGGGCGACGAAGGGCTCGGGATCGGGGCGCGCGGGGTCCGGGGCGGGCACGGGATCAATCATCGTCGGGGTCCTTGTCTGCGGGGGCGGGAGCGGGCGCGGGGGCGGCGTCGGGCGCGGAGGCGGCGTCGGGATCGGGCGCGGGGTCGGGCCCGGGGTCGGCGGACGCCGTGACGGCGGCGAAGGCGAACTCGCGCCGCGTGCCGTCGGGGCGGACCGCGCGGGCCACGGAGACCTCCTCCCCCTCGGTCATGCCGTTGCGGTGGGCGATCTCGAGGAGGCCGAGCAGGTCGACCGGGCGCCGCGTGGACGCGTCGGCGCCCGCGAAGGCCTCGGCGAGGTCGAAGCGGTCGCCGAGGCCCGCGACGTACGCCTCGAGCTCGGCGTAGCGGGGACCGCCCCAGGCACGGGTATCGGCATCGGCGAACTCCGCCTCGGCCGCGCCGTCCGCGAGCGGGGCGGGGGTGCGCGGCGGGCGGAGCTCGCTGACGGTCTGCCTGAGGTGCCCGATGCCCGCGCTCGGGAAGCCGCGCACCGGCGCCACCTCCTCGCCCGGCCGCGAGCTGCGCATCCATCCCTGCAGCCCGGACATGACGCTCCGCAGCAGTTCGTCCACCTCGCGGTCCCGCGCGGGATCGTGGGTGCGCACCTGGGCGGTGATGACGTGCGAGGCGCCCCGCTGCGCCGTGAGCACCTCCTGCACGCCCTGCTCGACCCTGCGGGCGACGGCGTCGAGGTCGTCCCGCTGCTGCGCCCCGAGCAGCCGGGCGAAGGGCTGCCCGAGGAGCGCGCGGAGCTGTTCCGTGAGCCGATCGATGTGCTCCGGATCCCCGATGAGGGCGAGCGCGCCCGAGAACGCGCGTCCCTCGGGGGTCGCCTGCATGACGTGCTGCCCGCGCTGCAGGTACTCCCTGAGCACCTCGCCCGCCGGGCGGACGTCGCGGCGCAGTTCGGCGACGACGTCGCGCTGCATGGCGTTGATCGACTCGGCCACCCGGGAGAAATCGGCGGGCAGCTCGCGGGAGAGGTGGAGCACGTGCTCCGCGCCCTCGATGAGCTGCTCCTCGTCGGGCGGATCCATCGCCCGCCCCTCGCGCTCGGCCGCCTCCAGCCGCGCGATCTCCGCATCGAGCGCCGCACGCTCCCCGTGGAGCCGGGCGAGGCGCTCCGCGGGATCGGTCTCGGCGTGCTGCACGAGCTGCTCGACCGAGTCGAGCAGCGTGCGCACGCGGGAGCGCGAGACGCGGCTGCGGCCGCCGCCCGCGCGCCCCGCGATCTCGAGCGCGCCGACGGCCTGCGCCGAGAGCCGGTAGACCTCCGCGCCGTCGACGATCTGCGGCACGAGCCAGCCGAGCCGCACCCAGGAGCGGCAGAGCTCGCGCGGCGTGCCGGAGGGCAGCCCTCGGCCCTCCTCGGCGTAGCCGGCGGCGCGCAGCTCCTCGACGGCCTCGCCGATCTCGGCGTGCGCGTCGGGGATCGCGACGGCCGGTCGATCGGCCGTGAAGACGAGCGACAGCACGGCGACGACGAACGGCGCGTGGCGCCCGTGCAGGAGGTCGAGCGTGGGGTTCGTGAATGCCGCGAGGGCGCGCCGGTAGGCGCCCGCGGCGCGGGTGGCGGTCACGCGGGCTCAGCGGCGGCGGAGCGCGCGCACGACCCGCTTGGCGAGCGGCAGCCCCTCGGTCCAGATCCCGTACCCCGGCCCCGGGCGGTCCCACGAGCCCGCGAGCAGGTTCTCGTGCGAGGCCCAGCCCTTCTTGAAGGTCGTCACGCCGTCGTTGATGAGGCCGCCGAAGTCGTAGCGCTCGATCCCGATCGAGCGCATGTGCCGGATCACGTGCCACTTCAGCGCGTAGTTCGCGCGGAGCCGCTGCCCCGTCTCGTCCATGCCGCCGTAGAGCTCGAAGGCGGTGCGCTCCGATTTCGCCATGAAGAGGAAGGCGACGGGGCGGTCCTCGACGTAGGCCGCCCACACCGGCGCGTCCTCCCCGAGCATCGTGAACGCGTCGTGGTAGTAGGAGTCCTCGTGCAGGCCGAAGTCGGCGCGCTCGCTCGTCCGCCGGTAGACCTCGAGGCACGCGTCGAGCTGCGCGCGCGTCTCCACGGGGCGGATCTCGAGCGACTCCTCCCGACCGGCCTTGCGCACGTACTGCCGGTGCTTCTTCGACATGTCGCCGAGCAGCTCGTCCTCCGGCGTGCGCAGGTCGAGGATCAGCGTGCGCGCGGGCAGCACGGGCGTCCGGGCCTCCCGCCACTTCGGCCCGAGCGGGAAGGCGCCGGCGTCCTCATCGGGCTCGATCGACACGGCGACGGCGCGACGGGTGGCGCGCACGTGCTCGGCGACGGCCTCCGCGATGGCGGCGGGGCCGGGCTCGGCGGCGGGCCGCTCGGGATCGGCGGCGTCGCGGGCCACGACGGGGCCGCGCGGCGCGTAGACGAAGCCGCCGAGCGGGCCGGGCAGTCGGCGCGTGAGGAGCTGGCAGGCGCCGACGACGCTCCCGTCGCCGGCGCGGACGAGCACGCGCTCGGCGCTCCAGCGGTGCGCGGCCTTCAGTTCGCCCCAGCCCCACAGCTGCAGGGGGTGGCCGCCGAGGCGCCTGATGGTCGCGTCCCACTCGGCGCGATCGGTGCAGGGGGTGACGGTGAGGTTCGCGGCGGAGGTCACGAGCGGTTCCTTCGGAGTTTGCGGGAGACGAATGCGGTGAGCTCGGCGAGCTCTGGCGAGCGGAGCAGGCCCAGGCAGAGGACGTAGGCGCCGGCGACGACGGCGGTGACGGCGAGGGCGAAGGCGAGGGCGATGGGCGCGCCGGCGTCGGGCACGGCGAGACGGAGCAGCCACGCGACGAGCAGGCCGAGCAGGAGCGCCGGCGCGGCGGCCAGCACGAAGGTGACGACGCTGCGCAGGATCCGGCGGCCGTCGATCGCCCCGATCTTGCGCCGCAGCATCCAGCTCGCGAGGAGCGCCTGCACGATCGTGGCGAAGGACCAGACGAGCGCGAAGCCCATGCCGATGCGCGCCGCGGGGAGCACGGCGGGCAGGCACAGGGACAGCGCGATCACGATGCCCATCTGCACGGAGGTGAAGACGAACGGCGTGCGGGTGTCGGAGAGGGCGTAGAAGGCCCGCTGCACGACGAAGAGGAAGCTGTAGGCGGCGAGGCTCACCACGTACGCCTGGAGCGCCTGCGCGAACTGCTCCACCTGCAGCGCCGTCGCCCCGAAGTTGATGATGCGGGCCACGAAGGGCGCCGCCGCGAAGAGCGCCGCCGAGCCGAGCACCATGACGAGCGCGATCTGCCGCGCCGAGGCGGAGAAGTCGGCGCGGAACTCCGCCATCCGCCCGGTCTGCCCCCATTCGGAGAGCCGCGTGAAGTACGCGGTCGCGAGCGAGACGGCGATCACCGAGTGCGGCATCATGAAGATGAGCCACACGTTCTGCATCGCGCTCGTGGACGGCCCGTCGCCCGAGCCGATCGCGACGATGTTGTTCGTCACGAAGCCGCCGAGCTGCATCACGGTGATCGTCGCGAGGCTCCAGCTCGCGATGCGGGCGGTGCGGCCGAGGCCCATGCCCTTCCACTTGAAGTCGGGACGGTAGCGGATCCCCGCCTTCCGCCAGGAGACGAAGAGGATCAGCGCCTGCGCGACCACGCCGAGCGTCGCACTGCCGGCGAGCACGCCGATCGAGAGCGGGTCCCATTCGAAGACCGTGCGGGAGCCGTGCGGGTCGGCGCCGAAGAGCACGATGAAGAGCACGATGCCCGCGATGCCGATGACGTTGTTGAGCACGGGGGCCCAGGTGAACGGGCCGAACACGCTCTTGGCGTTGAGCACCTCGCCGAGCACCGTGTAGAGGCCGTAGAACACGATCTGCGGGAGGCACCAGTACGCGAAGCCCGTCGCGAGCGCCAGCTGCTCGGGCGGCCAGTGCACCGCGGTCAGCCACACGATCCAGGGGGCCGCGAGCATCGCGATCACCGTGATCGCGAAGAGCACGGCGGAGATCAGCGTGAGGATCTTGTTGATGTAGCCCGCGCCGCCGTCGGGGCCGTGCGCGGCCCGGACGATCTGCGGCACGAGCACCGCGTTGAGCATGCCGCCGAGGAGCACCATGTACAGGGTGTTCGGCAGCAGGTTGCCGTTGGCGAAGGCGTCGGCGGAGACGGCGCCGACGGAGCCGATCGCGTAGGCGAGCAGCACGGCCTTCACGAGGCCGAGGATGCGCGACACCATGGTGCCCGACGCCATCACGGCGCTCGCGCGGATGAGTCCTGCGGCCATCAGTAGTAGGGGTCCTTCTGCAGGGCGAGGGAGGCGCGGCGCGCGATCCGATCGCCGAGCCGGGTCCACAGCGCGTAGGCGCGCCGTCGCAGCGGCAGATCGTAGGCGCCCGCGTAGTCCGTGATCACGGGCTGGAAGGATCGCTTGAACTGGCCGACGCCGAAGAGCGGATGCTCGCGGTCGTCCGCGCGATCGCTCGGGGGCGCCCCGCACAGGTCGTGCACGGTCGCGCCTCGCGCGTTCGCCCACCGCAGGACCTCCCACTGCAGCGCGTGCGACGCGCCGTACGCGGTCTTCGCCCGCACCGAGGCGCCGTCCTTGTAGGTGGTCTTCGCGCCGAGCCCCATGGCGAAGGCGCCGGCGACGAGCACCGGCGCGCCATCGGCGTCCGGGCGATGGGCGAGGAACAGCTGGCCGTCGCCCGAGCGGGAGAAGCTCTGCCAGAACTCGCGGTAGTACCGCTCCGAGCGCAGCACGAACCGACCCTCGGCGGTCTCCTGGAGCAGACGGACGAACGCGGCGCAGTTCTCCTCCGTCGCGGGGACCCGCGAGGCGACGATGCCGTCGCGCGCGGCGCGCGTGATCGCGTTGCGGGCCTTCTTCCCGAGCCCGGCGAGGAGCTCGCGATCCGCCTCGGGCGTTCCCGGGGCGGCCTCCGTCGCGACGTCGACGAGCACGGTCGACGGGTTCGGGATGATCCGGACGGTCTCGCGGTACCCGGCGGCGCGGATCGCGGGCCGCGCGGCCGGGGCGAGGCGCGGTTCGATCTTCAGGAGGAACGCGCCGCTGCGGCGCGCGAGCGCGGCCACCGCGGCCGAGACGGCGAGCACCGCCTCGGGATCCTCGCCCGCGGGACCCGCCGGCAGATGCCACCACTCGCCGAGCAGCGGCACGCGCTTGGCGAGCACGCCGACCGCGACGGGCGGCGCCGCGGTCCGCTCGACGATGACGCGCCGATCCCGGTACCGCCCCTCTCGGCGCTTCACGCCCAGGTAGGCGTCGCCCATCCACACCTCGCCGCCGCCCGGGTTCGCCGCGACGAGCGCGTCCCACTCGGAGCGCTCGGCCTCGGTCGCGAAACGGGCGACGGCGTCGGATGCGGCGGGAGCCACCCCCTACACCACCACCACGACGGGGACGATCATCGACTTGCGGCGCAGCTTCGTGCCGACCCAGCGGCCGACCGTGCGGCGGGTGATCTGCTGCAGGGCGTGCTGATCGGTGACGCCGTCCTTCATGGCCTGCTCGAGCGCATCGGCGATCTGCGGCTTGATCTTGTCGAAGACCCGGTCGTCCTCGGCGACGCCCTTGGCGTGCACCTCGGGACCGGAGACGATCTGGCCGAGGCTCGTCTCGACGACAGTGATCACCGAGATGAAGCCCTCCTCGGCGAGCGTGCGGCGATCCCGCAGATCGTCGTCGGTGACGCGGCCGACGCTCTTGCCGTCGACGTAGATGAAATCGATCTCGAGCTGGCCGACCTTGCGCGCCACGCCGTCGACGAGGTCGACGACCGTGCCGTTCTCGCCGATGATGGTGCGGTTCTGCGGCACCCCGGTCTCGATCGCGACGCCCGCGTTCGCGATGAGGTGCCGGTACTCGCCGTGGATCGGCATGACGTTCTTCGGCCGCACGATGTTGTAGCAGTACATGAGCTCGCCCGCCGAGGCGTGGCCGGAGACGTGCACCTTCGCGTTGCCCTTGTGCACGACGTGCGCGCCGAGCTTCATGAGGCCGTTGATGACGCGGTACACCGAGTTCTCGTTGCCCGGGATGAGGCTCGACGCGAGGATCACCGTGTCGCCCGCGCCGATCTCGACCTGGTGCTCCTGGTTCGCCATGCGGCTGAGCACCGCCATCGGCTCGCCCTGGGAGCCGGTGGACATGTAGACGATGCGCTCGTCCGGGATGTCGCCGCTCTTCTTGAGGTCGACGAGCACGCCCTCGGGCACCTCGAGGTAGCCGAGGTCGGAGGCGATCTTCATGTTGCGCACCATGGAGCGGCCGAGCAGCACGACACGGCGGCCGTTCTTCTGAGCGGCGTCGAGCACCTGCTGCACGCGGTGGACGTGACTCGAGAAGCTCGCGACGACGACCTTGCCCGTGGCCTTCTCGATGACGCGCTCGAGCACGGGCCCGATGTCCTTCTCGAGCGGGGTGAAGCCGGGCACCTCGGCGTTCGTCGAGTCCGTCATGAAGAGGTCGACGCCCTCCTCGCCCAGGCGGGCGAAGGCGCGCAGATCGGTGATGCGGCCGTCGAGCGGCAGCTGGTCCATCTTGAAGTCGCCCGTGCCGATCACGAGGCCGGCGTCCGTGCGGATCGCGACCGCGAGCGCGTCGGGGATCGAGTGGTTCACCGCGATGAACTCGAGATCGAAGGGGCCCGTGGTGATGCGGTCGCCCTCGGCGACGACGCGCGTCTCGGGGCGGATGCGGTGCTCCTTCAGCTTCGCCTCGACGAAGGCGAGGGTGAGCTTCGATCCGATCAGCGGGATGTTCTCGCGGCGCTTGAGCAGGTACGGCACACCGCCGATATGGTCCTCGTGGCCGTGCGTGAGGACCACGGCGACGATGTCGCCGAGCCGATCCTCGATCTTCGAGATGTCGGGGAGGATGAGATCCACGCCCGGCTGGTGCTCCTCGGGGAAGAGCACGCCGCAGTCCACGACGAGCAGCTTGCCGTCGATCTCGTAGACCGTCATGTTGCGGCCGACTTCGCCGAGTCCGCCGAGCGGCGTGACGCGGAGGGTGCCCGCTTCGAGTGCGGGCGGGGTGATGGGGGGTTGGGCACTGGGCCTCCTGTTATTAGCGGGTGGTGCCTGCGATCTGGGGCAGGGCACCGCCGGCAGCCGCGTTGCGGTCCGGCCTGAAGTTCGAGAAATCGACGCCCGGGACGTCCGTCACGAGGGAGAGCTCGTCCTCGATGAGGGCGGCCTCCCACTCCTCCGGACCCACGAGGGGCAGTCGGACACGGGGGCTGCCGATGCGGCCGAGCCCGTGCAGGATGTACTTCGTCGACACAGTACCGGGCACGTGCGTCATGACGGCGCGCACGAGCGGCTCGAGCCGCTGGTGCATGTCGCGCGCGGTGTGCAGGTCGCCGGCGTTGACCGCGTCGATGATGGCGCGGTACGGCGCCGAGGCGATGTTCGCCGTGACGCCGATGAGGCCGGTCGCGCCGATCGCCAGCTCGGGGAGCACGTTCGCGTCGTCCCCGGAGAAGTACATGAGGTCGGTCTGGTTGAGCACGCGGCTCACCTCGCTGAGGTCGCCCTTGGCGTCCTTCACGGCGAGGATGTTGGGGTGCTTGGCGAGGCGGAGGATCGTCTCGTACATGATGGGCACGCCCGTGCGGCCGGGGATGTCGTAGAGGATCACCGGGAGGTCGGTCGCATCGGCGACGAGGCGGAAGTGCGTGAGCAGGCCCGCCTGCGTCGGCTTGTTGTAGTACGGCGTGACGATCATGACGCCGTCGGCCCCGGCCCGCTCGCTGGCGCGGTAGAGCTCGATGGCGTGCGCGGTCTCGTTGGAGCCGCCGCCCGTGATGATCTTGGCGCGGCCCGCGGACACCGACTTCGCGACCTCGACGAGCCTGATCTTCTCGGGGTCCGTCAGCGTCGAGGTCTCGCCGGTCGTCCCGGTGACCACGATGCCGTCGGCGCCGCTCTGGATGCAGTCGTCGATGTGCTTCTCGGTCGCGGCCCAATCGACTTCGCCGTCGGCCTGGAAGGGCGTGACGAGCGCGACGAGGACCTGACCGAAGGGGTTTTCCTGGTGTGCCACCCTCCTAGGCTACCGGACCTTTCGGCTCCGGGCGCCCAGGCGGCTCCGCCCCTCCGCACTCCCTCGGGCGGCCCGGGGCTCCGCCCCTGCTCCCGGGGCGCGTCGCGGCACCGTCCCCGCTCCTCTCCCCCCCCCGGGGGGGGAAAGCGCCGCGGATGACGCGAAGCGGGCGCATTCCGCGCAGTCGCCCCGCCGCGCGTGAATTCCGCAGCCGCATCGGGCGGAGCGGATGCCGCTCACAGGCGCGCCGAGCCCGCGTGCGTCGGGTGCGCCCTGTGGATATCACGGGATCCGCGCTGCGCCGGGGCAGCATCGGAGCATGTCGCGACACCCGCAGCCGCTACCGCCCCGTCTCCGGCTCGCGCCGTTCTCGGTGCGCGAGGGCCGCGCCGCCGGGCTCACCGACGACCGCCTGCGCGGACGCGACCTTCTGCGCCCGTACCGCGGGGTCCGCGCGGCGGCGGATCGAGCCGACGGCGCCGGATCCTCCCCGGACCCGCTGCGTCTGCGGCTGCTGCATTCGGCCGTCGCGTACCTGCCGCTGCTCAGGGCCGAGCGGGGCGAGCTCTTCAGCGGCACGACCGCGCTCCTGCTGCACGGCGCCCCGATCCGCCTCACCCGCGTCGAGGTCCACGTCGTGATCCCGCGACCGCACGGGCCGGCGAGAACCGCCGGTGTCCACGGGCACAGCACCGCGGTGCCCTTCGCCCCGCACGTCATCCGGGCGAGCGGGCGCCTCCTCCCCTGCGTGCCGCCGGGCATCGCCCTGATCCAGGCGGCGCCGCTGCTCGCGTTCCGGGAGCTCGTGGTCGCCGCCGATCACCTCATCGCGCCGGTCCGCGGCGGGAGCCCGCTCATCGCGCACGCGGAGCTGATCGCGCTGGCCGCTCGCAGCCGCGGCGCGGGGATCCAGAAGCTGCGCATGGCGCTGCAGGCGGCCAGAGCCGGCGCCGAGTCCCGCATGGAGACGCTCATGCATCTCGAACTCGCGAAGCTCGGGAACGACACGCTGGAGCTGCAGGCCGTGATCCGCGATCGGCGGGGGCGTTTCATCGGACGGTTCGATGCCGCGGACCGCGAGCGCAGGCGCATCGTCGAGTACGACGGCGAGCAGCATCGCACGGATCGTCGGCAGTATCTCCGCGACGAGCGCAGGCTCGACCAGGTGCGCGAGGAGGGCTTCGCCGTGCTGCGACTGCACCGGGAGGACTTCTTCGACGCGCAGCTCTCGAGCACCGGGGCGCGCATGCTCGCCTTCCTCGGCCGCGACCCCCGTCCGGTGCCCCGCGGCCTCGCCCGCTACCTCCACGCGCCCACGCACTGAACGCCCCGCCCGGCTCGTCGCGCCCCGGCACGCCCGCCACTCCAAACGCCCGAGACCCCGCGGAATTCACGCGAACGGGGCTCACGTCACGAGTTCAGGCCCGTTCGCGTGCATCGCAGGCCAGTCGGGACGCGCGCGACAGGACATCGGGCGCGCGAGGGAGCGCCGCTCAGGCGCGGTGCCAGCGCTCGAAGCGGTAGCCGAGGCCCGACCGCGAGACGAGCGGTTCCCCGGGGTCGACGAGCGTCCACTCGGAGCCGATCGGCGGGGCGAAGGTGTCGGCATCCGGCACCTCGAGATCGATCCGCGTGACGATCAGCTCATCGGCGAGCGGCATGGCCGCGGCGTAGAGCGAGCCGCCGCCCATGATCCAGGCGGTGTCGGAGGCCTCGTCCGCGGGCGCGGCCGTCCCAGGCGCGTCCGCATCCGCATCCGCATCGGCCCCGGAAGCGTCGGTGCGGGGCGCGTGCGCACTCGTGGACTCGGCCGCGCGAGTCCCGGACGATCCCGCGGCCTCCGCGGCGCGCGCGACCGCGTCCTCGAGCGATCGGACGACGACCGCCCCGGGCGCGTCGAGTTCCGCGGCGCGCGTGACGACGAGATTCGTGCGCCCGGGCAGCGGACGGAAGCGCTCGGGGAGCGACTCCCAGGTGCGCCGCCCCATGATCACGGGCGCACCGAGCGTCACGCGCTTGAAATGCGCGAGATCCTCGGGGAGCCGCCACGGCATGGTGCCGCCGCGGCCGATGGCGCCCCGCCCGCCGGCGCCGCGGGCCTCCGCCCACACCATCCCGAGCCGCACGGCTACACCGCCACCGGAGCCTTGATGCCCGGGTGGTGCCGGTAGTCGAGCACCTCGAAGTCCTCGAGCGCGTAGTCGAAGATCGAATCGGCCTTCCGGATCGCGATCCGCGGATACGGGAACGGCTCCCGGGCGAGCTGCCGCTCGACCTGCTCCACGTGGTTGTCGTAAATGTGGCAATCGCCGCCCGTCCACACGAACTCGCCGGGCTCGAGGCCGGTCTGCTGCGCCACCATGAGGGTGAGCAGCGCGTAGCTCGCGATGTTGAACGGGACGCCGAGGAACATGTCGGCCGAGCGCTGGTAGAGCTGGCAGGAGAGCTTGCCGTCGGCGACGTAGAACTGGAAGAAGGCATGGCAGGGCGCGAGCGCCATCTCGCCCAGATCCGCCACGTTCCAGGCCGACACGATGATGCGGCGCGAGTCGGGGTTCTGCCGCAGCTGATCGATGACGTTCTGGATCTGGTCGATGTGCTCCCCGGACGGGGTCGGCCAGGAGCGCCACTGCACCCCGTAGACGGGGCCGAGCTCGCCGCGCTCGTCCGCCCACTCGTCCCAGATCGTCACGTCGTGCTCCTGCAGGAAGGAGATGTTGCTCTCGCCGCGGAGGAACCACAGCAGTTCGACCGCGACGGATTTGAAGTGCACGCGCTTCGTGGTGAGCAGCGGGAACGACTCCGCGAGATCGAAGCGGATCTGCTTGCCGAAGAGGCTGCGAGTGCCGGTGCCGGTGCGGTCCGACTTCGGGTCGCCGTGCTCGTAGACCTCGCGCAGCAGGTCCTCATAGGGGGTCGGGATCGCGTTCGCACTCACGCGCGTCAGTCTACCGCCCGCCTCCGACACCGGATCCGGCACCGCCGCAGAAACCGGTCCAGGCACCGCCGCAGATCCCGCCTCCGGCACCGCCCCGGGCGCGGAGGCGGCGGCGGCCCGCTTCCGCGCGCGTTTCGCCTCCAGCATCCGCAGGTCCGCGCGCGACACGAAGTCCCTCGGCGCCTCGCCCCGCCGCCATTCGGCGACGCCGAACGACCAGGCGATCGGCGCGGCGTCGCGCTGCCAGCGCTCGCCGATCCCGGCCGCCTCGCGCGCGTCGCGGCCCGCGAGCAGCACGGCGAACTCGTCCCCGCCGATCCGCCCGATCGCGTCGTCGCGCCCGAGCCGCGGCCGGATGTCGCCCACGAACTCCTGGAGCGCGCGGTCGCCGGCGAGGTGCCCCCGGTCGTCGTTCACCGCTTTGAAGCCGTCGAGGTCGACGTAGAGCAGGGACAGCGGTTCCCCGCGGCGCTCGGCTCGCGCCGACGCCCGCCGCAGCTCGCGCTCGAAGCCGCGCTGGTTCCAGACCTCGCACAGCGCATCCGTGAGCGAGGCCCGCTCGATCCGGCGCTTGAAGGAGCCGATGAGCTCGCCGAGGGCGACCCCCGTCGTCGTGAGCGTGACGAGCACGGGGACGAGATCCGCGCCGAAGCGCACGAGCACGATCGTCGCGTACGCCGCGAGCCACCCGAGGCCGAGCAGGCGCGCGAACCACATCGGCGTGAACCAGACGAGGTAGAGGAAGAAGGGCGCGAAGAGCAGGCCGGTGTTGAGGGCGCGCAGCTCGTTGACGGCGAAGACCGCGGACGGGACGACGACGAGCATCGTCGCCACCATGAGCGTGCGCGCCGCGCCCCGGGAGAAGCGGCGCCCGCGGAGGAGCACGATGACCGCGACGAGCACCGCGGCGATCGCGACGGCGACAAGGTCCGGCCGCGGCGCCTCCCCTGCGCGCAGCCAGCCGGCGTTCAGGCCGGCGAAGACGGCCCCGGCGAGGAAGAACGCGGCGGTCGCGAGGGATCGCTCGGACTGCCGCACGCCCCGTCGCATCGCTCCCCGCCTCCGCCCCCGGCCGCGCTCAGCCGGGGATGCCGTCGTCGAAGACCGGCGCGGCGTCGGCCCCCTCGCTGTCGTCGCCGCGGGTGATGACCTGCCCGCGGAAGAACGCCGGGGACCTCCGCGACCAGACGAGCATCAGTACGACGCCGATGACGAGGACGAGCACGCCCAGCACGCCGACGAGGCCCATGCCCCAGAGGCTGCTCCCGGAGCCGAAGGCCGGATCGAAGCTGTCGATGGTCGTCTGCACGAAGGTGAACAGCAGGAAGACGCCGCCGAGTCCGGGCAGCAGGACCTTCAGGCAGAGCGCGCCGAAGCCTTCGCGGCCGGCGGTCTTGCGGAAGTACCACGTGCTCGAGAGCGCGGTGATGCCGTAGTAGAAGCAGACCATCATGCCGAGCGCGGTGATGGTGTCCCAGAGCACGTCCTCGCTGAGGAAGCGCATGATCGCGTAGAAGGCCGACGCGACGACGGAGGACCACAGCAGGGCGACGTACGGCGACTTGTGCTTGGGGTGGATCTTCTTGATCGATGCGGGCAGCGCGCCGTAGTGCGACATCGCGAGCAGGGTGCGCGCGGGCGAGATCGCGGTCGTGTTGATGGAGGAGACCGCGCTGAGGAGAATGCCGAGGGTGAGCAGGATCGCGGCCCCGCCCATGACCGGGTGCGAGATCGCGGCGAACACGTTCTCCGCGATCGAGGTGTTCGCGAGACCGTAGCTGTCGGTGCCGACGCCGGCCCAGACGAGGGTGGCGGTCGCCGTGCCGACGTACATCACGAGCAGGATCGCCACGAGGATCATGGCCGCCTTGCCCTCGGTGGACATGCGCCCCTTCGAGCGCTTCGTCTCCTCGCCGAGGGTGAGCACGGTGTCCCAGCCCCAGTAGACGAAGATGGACACGGCGAGGCCGGCGGCGAACGCGCTCAGCCCGTCGATCGCGAAGGGGTTGAACCAGGAGAGTTCCGGGGTGTAGCGGACGCCGGTGTTCGGGTTCGGATCCGCGAAGAAGAACATCGCGAGGATGAACCAGACCATTACGCCCATCTGGAAGAAGACGGTGATGTACTGGAAGATCTTCGTCGAGGTCATGCCCGAGTACGACACCCATGTGGCGAGCGCCATGAAGGCGAGGCAGGTGACGATGTTGATGCCCACATTGTCGGCGAGGTCGGCGATGCCGGGATCGCCGAGCGCGATCGCGAGGGTCTCGTAGAGGAAGTCGACGGCGACGCCGGCGAGGTTCGAGAGCACGAGCACCGTCGCGGCGATGAGCCCCCACCCCGCCATCCAGCCGATCCACGGGCCGAAGGCGCGCGTCGCCCAGGTGAATGAGGTACCGGAGTCCGGCATGCGATCGTTGAGTGCGCGGTACCCGAAGGCGACGAGCAGCATCGGGATGAAGCCCGCGAGGAAGATGGCCGGCGTCTGCCAGCCGACGCCCTGGGCCGCCGGCCCGACCGCCGAGGTGAGCGTGTAGGCGGGCGCGCACACGGAGAGGCCGATGATGACGGCCCCGAAGACGGTCACCGTGCCCGACTCCAGTCCCTTGCGGCTGATGCCGCTGACGGAGTCGAGTGCTCGGGTCGGGGGGCTCGCGGGTGCGCCCTTGCTTGCCATGGAAGCTCGTCTCTCTCGGGGCGTCGTGAGCCCCGGATCACTTCGGCACCGGCGGGCTGTGCGCAGAGTCTCATCGACTGAGGCCGGTGCGGTCCGCCGACGATTCTAGGCAGCTCGCTCCGCATTTCGCGAATCCTCTTGAGGAAATCATCGGAATCCGTTGCATTTCGCCCCGTTTACTGTGCCGATCCCTCGAATTCGATGACGAGGCGGGGGATCTCCTCAGTTCGTGGCGGTGCGGCGGTCCCGCCGGGCGAGCGCGATGGCCTCGCGGATCGCCGCGCGGGCGCGCTTGCGGTCCCCGCAAGCGTCGTAGACGATCCCGAGCCGCATCCACGCGCGCCAGGAATCCGGATCGGCCTCGGTCTCGGCCCGGTAGCGCGGGAACGCCGCGTCGGCGTCCTCCCGCACCGGCCGCCCGGAGGGGTGCGTGGCGACCGGCTCCTCGGGGAGCAGCCCCTCCGCCTCGAGCCGGTCCGCGAGCCCGGTGGACTGCGCGCCGAAGAGGATCTCGCGCCCGAGCGCCCAGGCGCCGATGAGCGGGAGGATGAGCATGGCCGCCCCCATGACGACGGGGACGGCCTCCCCCGAGGCGAGCAGCGCGATCGCACGGATCCCGGCGAACACGAAGTAGAGCACGAGCAGCGCGCTCATGACGGCGACCCCGGCGATCGCCCGCGCACGTGCGCTCACGCGGCGCCCCCGGCGTCCAGGCCGAGCAGCGCGTCGAGCCCGATCGTGAGGCCCCGGGCCCCGGGAGCGGCCTCGAGCGCGGCACGGATCCCGGCGCGGTAGGCCTCGTTCGAGTGGGTGTCGTGGGTGAGCGTCAGCACCTCGCCCGGCCCGCCGAAGCGGACCTCTTGCTTCGCGACGACACCGGCGAGGCGCAGGCTGTGGATCGGGATTCCGGCGACGAGTTCGCCGCGGGCGGGCTGCTCGGCGAAGGGGGCCTCGGTCGCCCGGCCGCCGCGCGCCTCGGCGATGATCTCGGCCGTGCGCACGGCGGTGCCGCTCGGCGAGTCGACCTTCTTCGGATGGTGGGCCTCGATGATCTCGACGGCGTCGAAGTACGGGGCAGCGATGCGCGCGAGCGCGGTGCCGAGCACCGAGCCGAGCGAGAAGTTGGGGACGACGATGACGCCGCGCTCCGGGGCGGCCGCGAGCCGATCCCGCAGCACGGCGAGCCGATCGGCCGACCAGCCGCTCGTCCCCACGATCACCTGCTGGCCCCGCGACAGCGCCCGGTCGACGATCCCCGCCGACGCCTCGGGGTGGCTGGCGTCGATGAGGATCTCGGCGTCGGCCCCCGCGTCGATCGGCGAGGCGCTCCCCAATCGGTCGACGAGCGCGAAGCCGGGGTGCGCCTCGACGACCTCGCAGATGAGTGATCCCAGCCGGCCGGAGGCCCCGGCCACCGCTACGCGCTTCGACATGCCCTCAGCCTACCGGCGCGCCCCGCCCAGCCCGGATCGCGCGGTGTCCCCCACGGCGACCACCGTCTGCGGCCGCCCCGCGAGCAGCGCCGCGATCTCGCGGATCTCCTCGGCCGTGACGGCGGCGAAGCGTTCGAGGGAGGCGTCGAGATCGTAGAGCTCCCCCGAGCCGAGCTCGGCGCGCGCGAGACGGCCCATGCGGGTGTCCGAGTCCTCGAGGGCGAGCGCCGAGGAACCGGCGATCTGCCCGAGCGCCCGCTCGTGCTCCTCCTCGGTGATCCCCGAGTCCGCGACCCTGCCGAGTTCGACCCGGCTGAGCTCGACGACCTCGGCCGCCTTCTCGGGAGCCGATCCCGCGTACATGCCGAAGACCCCGGAATCCGAGTAGCTCGCGCCGAAGGAGTAGGCCGTGTAGGCGAGCCCGCGCTTCTCCCGGATCTCCTGGAAAAGGCGGCTCGACATGCCGCCGCCGAGCACGGAGTTCATGATCCCGAAGGCGAAGCGCCGCGGATCCCCCGAGCGCAGCCCCTCCGTGCCGATGAGGAGGTGCACCTGCTCGCTCGGGCGCTCCGTGAGCTGCAGCCGGGCCTCGGCCGCGGACGCCGCGCCCCCGGTCGCGTCGGCCATCGCGGCGCCGTCGACGCGCCCCGCCGCACCGGCGCCCGGGAGGCGACGGGCGGGCAGGGAGGCCCGATCCGTGTGCCAGCGCTCCTCGGGCGAGGCGTCGAGCGCGGCGACGATCTGCGCGACGAGGTGATCGTGGTCGACGGCGCCCGCGGCGGTGACGACGAGGGTCGCCGGGTCGTAGCGGCCGCGGTAGTGCGCGTCGACGTCGTCGCGGCGCGCCTCGCGGATCGTCTCGGGCAGGCCGCCGATCGGCCGGCCGAGCGGGTGCTCGCCGAGCACCGCCTCGAAGAAGCGCTCGTTCGCGACGTCGGCGAGATCGTCGGCGGCCATCGCGAGCTCCTCGAGGATGACCTCGCGCTCGTTCTCGAACTCGCCGCCGTCGAGCACCGAGTTCGTCACCATGTCGGCCAGCACGGTCACCGCACCGTCGAGGTCGGCGTCGCGCACCTTCGCGTAGTAGCAGGTGTACTCCTTCGCGGTGAGCGCGTTGTGCTCGGCGCCGATGCGGTCGAAGCTCGTGGCGATCTGGAAGGCGTCCCGCGTCGGCGTGCCCTTGAAGAGCAGATGCTCGAGGAAGTGCGTGGAGCCGAGGCTGCCGGGCGCGTCCCCCGCTCGGCCTGCTCATCGCGCGAGCCGACGCCCACCCAGAAGCCGATCGATGCGCTGCGCGCCCCCGGCATCCGCTCCGTGAGGACCCGCAGGCCGCTCGGATGCACCGTGCGGCGGACCGTGCCGCCGCCGAGCTCGGCGGTCAGCTCGGGGCGGTCGAGGGGCAGGAGGATCGGATCGCGCATCCTCCCAGCCTAGGGCCTCGCCCCTGGTCGCGAGCCGCACGGAACAGCCGTGCGCTCGGCGGGCGAGCCGGACGAGCCGGGCGCGTCGGGCGCGCCTCGGGTGCGCCGCGACCGGCGGCACGACGACGTCCGCCCACCCCGGGCTGCCGAGCAGCGCGGGGCGGGCGGACGTCGTGGAGCGGAGCGGGCTATTCGGCCGCGGGCGCCTCCTCGGCCGCCTCGGCCGCGGGGGCCTCCGCCTGCTCCTCGAGCACGGGCTCGAGGGAGAGCTTGCCGCGGTCGTCGACCTTGGTGATCTTGACGAGCACCTTCTGGCCGATCGAGAGCACGTCGTCCACGCTCTCGATGCGCTTGCCGCCGGCGAGCTTGCGCACCTCGGAGATGTGCAGCAGGCCGTCCTTGCCCGGGAGCAGGGAGACGAACGCGCCGAAGGCGGCGTTCTTCACCACGGTGCCGAGGTACTGCTCCCCGACCTCGGGGTTCTGCGGGTTCGCGATGGCGTTGACCTGCGCCCGAGCCGCCTCGGCCGAGGGGCCGTCGACCGCGCCGATGTACACGGTGCCGTCGTCGTCGATCGAGATGTCGGCGCCGGTCTCGTCCTGGATGCCGTTGATCGTCTTGCCCTTGGGCCCGATGAGCTCGCCGATCTTCGCGACCGGGATCTGCACGGAGATGACGCGCGGCGCGGTCGGCGCCATCTCGTCGGGGGTGTCGATCGCCTGCGAGAGGACGTCGAGGATCGTCGTCCGGGCCTCCTTCGCCTGCGACAGCGCGCCGGCGAGGACGTCGGAGGGGATCCCGTCGAGCTTCGTGTCGAGCTGGAGGGCCGTCACGAACTCGGAGGTGCCGGCGACCTTGAAGTCCATGTCGCCGAGCGCATCCTCCGCGCCCAGGATGTCGGTGAGGGTCGCGTAGCGCGTCTCGCCGTCGACCTGATCGGAGACGAGGCCCATCGCGATGCCCGCGACGGGGGCGCGCAGCGGCACGCCCGCGTTGAGCAGCGAGAGCGTCGACGCGCAGACCGACCCCATCGAGGTCGAGCCGTTGGAGCCGAGCGCCTCGGAGACCTGGCGGATGGCGTACGGGAACTCCTCGCGGCTCGGCAGCACGGGCACGAGCGCCCGCTCCGCGAGGAAGCCGTGGCCGATCTCGCGGCGCTTCGGGCTGCCGACGCGGCCGGTCTCACCGGTCGAGTAGGGCGGGAAGTTGTAGTGGTGCATGTAGCGCTTGCTGGTCGTGGGCGACAGCGAGTCGATCTGCTGCTCCATCTTCAGCATGTTCAGCGTGGAGACGCCCAGGATCTGGGTCTCGCCGCGCTGGAAGATCGCCGAGCCGTGCACCCGGGGGATCACCTGGACCTCGGCGTCGAGCGCGCGGATGTCGCGCAGACCGCGGCCGTCGATGCGGGCGCCCTCGGAGAGGATGCGGCCGCGGACGATCTTCTTGGTGACCGACTTGTACGCGCCGGAGACCTGGCCCTCGGCCGAGGCGTCGAGCTCGCCCGCCGCGACCTTGGCGGCGACGGCCTCCTTGACGCGGGCCTTCAGCGCGTCGTCGGCGTCCTGACGCTCCTGCTTGTCGGCGATCTGGTAGATGCCGGCGAGCTCGCCCTCGGCGAGCGCCTCGACCGCGGCGTACACCTCGTCGGTGTAGGGCGGGAACACGGGGTACTCCTGCACCTCCTTCGCCGACTGCGCGGCGAGCTGCTCCTGCGCCTTCACGAGCTGGGTGAGGAACGGCTTCGCCGCCTCGAGGCCCTGCGCGACGACGGCCTCGTCGGGCTTGGTCGCGCCGGCCTTGATGAGGTTCCAGGAGCCCTCGGTCGCCTCGGCCTCGACCATCATGATCGCGACGTCCTCGGTGCCGTCGGCCTGCGTCACGACCCGGCCAGCGACCATGAGGTCGAAGACGGCGTCCTGCAGCTGCTCCGCGGTGGGGAACGCGACCCACTGGTCGCCGATGAGCGCGAGGCGCACGCCGGCGATCGGGCCCGAGAAGGGCAGACCGGAGATCTGCGTCGACATCGAGGCCGCGTTGATCGCGAGCGCGTCGTAGAACTCGCCGGGCGCGATCGAGAGCACGGTGACGACGATCTGCACCTCGTTGCGGAGGCCGTCGACGAACGACGGGCGCAGCGGGCGGTCGATCAGGCGGCAGACGAGGATGGCCTCGGTCGACGGGCGGCCCTCGCGACGGAAGAAGGAGCCGGGGATCTTGCCCGCGGCGTAGGAGCGCTCCTCCACGTCGACGGTCAGCGGGAAGAAGTCGAAGTGATCCTTCGGGTGCTTCGAGGCGCTGGTCGCCGAGAGGAGCATGGTCTCCTCGTCGAGGTACGCGGCGACGGCGCCCTGCGCCTGCTGCGCGAGACGGCCCGCCTCGAAGCGGATGGTGCGCTTGCCGAACGAGCCGTTGTCGAGCACGGCCTCGGCGAACTTGATTTCAGGACCCTCCACGGGTTCTCCTTACTCACGAGAGCACGCGACGGACAGTCCGGGTCGCCGCAGCGATGGCCGCGTGGACCGGAGCTGATGTTCAGTAGAAGGCCACCCTGCTCCCGACGCGACATCTCGTCGCGGCCGCCAGGGGGATCCACCACCGAAGACCAGCCCGCCCGTCGACGTGCTCGGTTCTTCGTTGACGCAGACGTTCGTCTGCGGTATCAGCGTAGCACCGCCGCCCCGAAAGACCCCAGTGCGCGCGCCATCGGCCGGGTCTCCCTCCGCGGGCGCCGCAGCGTCACCGCGCGGCGCCCGGCTCCTCGTCCACCGAGTTGCCGCCGTCGACCACGAGCACCTGCCCCGTGAGGTAGGAGGCCGCGGGCGAGACCAGGTAGGCGACGAGCGAGGCGACCTCCTCGGGCCGTCCGGGACGGCCCATCGGCGTCCGCGAGCCCATCTCGATCTCCTCCGCGGTGGCCGACCCCGTGGCGATCCACCCGGGCGCGACGACGTTGCAGGTGATCCCCGCCCGCGCGTAGTCGACCGCGAGGGATCGGCTGAGGCCGACGATGCCCGCCTTGGCCGCGTGGTAGGCGGCGTCGCCGCGATAGGCCATGACCGCCCCGGAGAGCGAGCCGACGTTCACGATGCGGCCGAATCCGGCCTCGCGCATGGGGGCGAGGGCGGCGCGGGAGACCAGGAACGTGGTGTCGAGATTCCGCGAGACCGAGCGCCGCCACTGCGCGTCGGTGGTGGCGCCGAGCGGCGCGGGCTCGTCGCTCGAGGTCACCGAGACCATGCCGGCGTTGTTCACGAGGGCGTCGAGCCGACCCCACCGCGAACGCGCGAGGCTCACGAGCGCTTCGGCCGCCGCGGGATCGGTGAGGTCTCCCACGAAGCCGAGGGCCTCGCCGCCCGAGCTCGCGAGCGCATCGGCCCGCGCGTGGATGCGCTCGCTCGTGGCGGCCACGATCAGCCGGTGGGTGGGCGCGAGCGCTCGCGCGCACGCCATGCCGATGCCGTCGGGCGCGCCCGCGCCGGTGACGATCGCGACGGGGCGGGAGTCTGCTGCGGATCCGGTGCTCACGGCCCCATTCTCCCCGAGTGCGGGCGCCCCGGTCTAGCGGTAGAAGCCCTCGCGCAGATTGATGCCGTGCTCGAGCCACGCCTTCATGGCAGCGAGCATCCCGCTCCACCCCATGCAGTTGCCGAAGGCCCCCTGGGCCCCGCCGGCCGTCACGCGCCAGGCGCGCTCGGTGATGCGCACCTCCGTGCGGCTGCCCGCGTCCACGCCCGTGAAGACGAAGGCGACCTCCGTCCCCCGCGGGTCGACGGTCGCCTCGGGCTCGCCGCCCCAGCGGAGGACGATCCGCTCGGGCGGCTCGGCCGAGAGCACCTCGACCGGGAAGGCCCCGGGGAAGTCGGCGAAGTCCCACTGCACCGTCGCGCCGGTCTCCGCACGCCCCGACGCGCCGCCGGTGGTGAAGTAGCGGCTGAGGATCCCGGGGTCGGCGACGGCCTCGTACACCTCGGCCGGCGGCTTCGCGATGAAGCCGAAGACGGTGAATTCCAGTTCCTGCATCTCGCCCGGATCGGGTGCGGCTGCGCTGCTCATGGGCCGAGCCTACGCCGCCGCGCCGCGCATGGCGAGGGCCCGGTGCTCGCGCACCGGGCCCGCGCCGAGCCGTCGCGCCCCGGGCGCCGCGGCCTCAGACCGTGTCGATATCGATCATGTGGATCGCGTCGGCGCCGATCGCACCGCGCAGCAGACCGATGAGCGATTCCTCCACGGGGGCGTCGACGGAGAGCACGGACAGGGCCTTCCCGAGCTTCTCGTCGCGCGCGATCTGCAGGCCGGCGATGTTCACGCCCGCCTCGCCGAGCACGCCGCCGTAGGTCGCGACGATGCCGGGGCGGTCGGTGTAGCTGAAGACGACGAGGTGCTCGGGGATCGGCAGCTCCACCTCGTAGCCGTTGATCTCGACGATCTTCTCGACCTGCTTGGGGCCCGTGAGCGTTCCGGAGACCGACAGCGTCGTGCCGTCGGTGAGCGCACCGCGGATGGTGATGACGTTGCGGTAGCTCTCGGAGACGGTATCGACGGTGAACCGGACCTCGACGTTGCGCTGCTCGGCGAGGAGCGGGGCGTTGACGTAGGAGACCGGGTCGCTCACGACCTTCGAGAAGATCCCCTTGAGCGCGCCGAGGCGCAGCGCCTCGACCTTGTGCTCGGCGAGCTCGCCGTGCACCTCGATGTCGAGGGATGCGATGGCCCCGTCGGCGAGGCCGGCGAACACCTGGCCCAGCTTCTCGGTGAGGGGGAGCCCGGGACGCACGTACTCGTCGATGACGCCTCCGGCGACGTTCACCGCGTCGGGCACGAGGTCGCCTGCGAGGGCGAGGCGCACCGACTTCGCGACGGCGACGCCGGCCTTCTCCTGGGCCTCCTCCGTCGAGGCGCCCAGGTGGGGGGTGACGTTCACGCGGTCGAGACCCGTGAGCGCGGTGTCGGCGGGGGGCTCCTGCACGAACACGTCGAGCGCCGCGCCGGCGATCTCGCCCGCGGCGAGCGCGGCGGCGAGCGCCGCCTCGTCGATGAGGCCGCCGCGGGCGACGTTCACGACGTAGGCGGAGGACTTCATGGCCTTGAGCTGCGCCTCGCCGATCATGCCGAGGGTCTCCGGCGTGCGCGGCATGTGGATGGTGAGGAAGTCGGCGCGCTCGACGAGCTCCTCGAGGGAGACGAGCTGCACGCCGAGCTGCTGGGCGCGCGCCGCCGTGACGTAGGGATCGTAGGCGACGAGCTCCACGCCGAATCCGCGCAGGCGCTCGGCGACGAGGGCGCCGATGCGGCCGAGGCCGATGATGCCGACGGTCTTCTCGTAGAGCTCGATGCCGGTGAACGCCGACCGCTTCCAGGCGCCGGCGGAGAGCGACGCGTGGGCGCGCGGCAGATGCCTGGCGAGGCCGAGGATGTGGGCGACGGTGAGCTCGGCGGCGCTGATGATGTTCGAGGTCGGCGCATTGACCACCATGACACCGGCCTGGGTCGCGGCCTTGATGTCGACGTTGTCGAGTCCGACGCCGGCCCGGGCGATCACCTTGAGCCGCGGCGCCCAGCCGATCGCCTCGGCGTCGAGCTGCGTCGCCGAGCGGACGAGGATCGCATCGGCCGATCGGAGCGCCGAGCGGAGCGCCTCGCGGTCGGTGCCGTCGACGTGCACCACCTCGAAGTCCGGGCCGAGCGCGGCGATGGTGGCGGGAGACAGTTGTTCGGCGATCAGCACGACCGGCGCAGACATCAAGCGGATCCTTCAGTTCAGTGACGAGGACATGCGCGCATGGCACGCGCTTCCCAGTCTACTGCGCGCGGGCGCCGCCCCCGCGCGGGCCCGTTACGCCGCGAAATACGTCGACTCGGGGACGAGGTGCATGATGTCGATCTGCAGCGCCCCGAGCACCGCGATGCCCGCGGCGAGCAGCAGCAGCCTGAAGCCCGACGACCGCCGCCGACCGAGGAGGAGCGCCGCGGCGAGCAGCGCGATCGGCAGCGCGATCCCGAGCATGAGCCACACCCACCCCGACGCGCTGAGCCCCGTGCCGAGGGCGGCGCCGAGTCCGTGCATGCCGATGAAGTTGCCGACGCCGGCGATCGCCGCGTAGACGTAGAGCCCGGCGAGGAGGATCCCGATGATCCAGACGGTGACGGTGCGGATCATCTCAGGCTCCACTCGCGACGAGCATGGGCAGGGGCAGCAGCACGACCGCGCCGACGAGCAGCAGGAGCGCCAGGCGCCGGGTGCGTCCGCCGCGGCTCGCGGCGAGCGCCGCGAGGAACCAGAGCACCGGCGCGCCGGGCGCCGCCCAGAGCAGGATCTGCTGCAGGGTCTGCCCGAGCGCACCGCTGCCGGCGGCGGTGAACGCCGTGAACTCGGCGTAGGCCTGCGCGATGACGAGCCAGCCCCAGGCGTAGAGCATGTACAGGCCCCCGAAGACGCCGAGCACGACGAGCGCGCCGTTCGACATCTGCCGCGGGGCGCCCTCCTCCCCCGGCTCCGGCGGATCGGCCGTCGCGGCGTCGATCGCGGCGACGGGGTCGGCGACGGGCGGCTCCTCAGCGATCCCGGCGCCCTCGCCCTCGACCGTCCATCCGCTCGCGAGTGCGCTCTCCCGAGGCTCGCGTGGGGTCTTCTTGCGCATCCCCCCAGCGTATCGGCGCTACCTCCGAACTCGCCGATCCCGCTAGTCTGAGAGCATTCCCAGGTCGCCGAGCCACACCGGAGGAGCTCCCGTGTCCGATACGCCGCAGAAGAAGGTCGTCCGCGTCGAGCAGCGCGCCCAGGCGCCGGGTGCGCACTCGTCGGGAGACCCCGGCGCCGGCCCGGCGTGGACCCCGACGCCCGAGGCGAAGGCGAAGGCGACCCGCCTGCGCTGGATCGCCTGGGCGGCCTGGATCGTCGCGATCGGGCTCGAGGCCTTCGCGATCTTCTGGGTGCTCAAGCAGGTGCCGGTGATCTTCTGGCTGCTGATCGTGCTCATCGTCGCGACCGGCGTGCTGTCGGTGCTCGGCTCGCTCGTCTGGAAGCAGGCGAACCGCCTCGATCCGGCATCCCGGCAGGATGCAGTGCGGTTCTTCATCCAGAACCAGCTCGGCGCGATCGTGGCGATCATCGCGTTCCTGCCGCTCATCATCCTGATCTTCATGAACAAGAACATGGACGGCAAGCAGAAGGCCGTGGCGGGCGGCATCGGCGTCGTCGTGCTGCTCATCGCGGCGGCGTTCGGCATCTCGTACGACTCCCCCTCGCAGGAGCAGTACGCGGAGGAGACGAACATCGTGCAGCAGCTCACGGGCGAGGATCTCGTGTACTGGGTGAAGGGCGGCTCGGTGTTCCACGTCTGCGAGGCCGTGCCGGACGTCAACAAGGAGTCCGCAGACGGGCAGATCTATCAGGGCACCGTGGCCGCCGCGCACGAGGCCGGCAAGGAACGCCTGACCAAGCGCTGGCAGAGCGAGGCCGTGAACTACTGCGGCTACAGCGACGAGCAGGTCGCCGCCGTCGAGGCTGCGGTCTCCGGCGAGGGCCCGGCGGTCGGCGATCCCGCCACCGGCGCGGACGAACCGGGCAGCGGGGAGGCCGGCACCGGAGCCAGCGGCACCGAGGAGAGCGGCACCGAGGAGACCGGCACCGAGGAGACCGGCACCGAGCAGTCGGCCACTCCCTAAGCTGGAGGGCATGACCGCCGCGCACCGCTTCGCCCTCGACGCCATCGGCGCCGGCCTGCCCGTCGCGGCGGCCGAGGCGGAGCTGCGGGCCTCCGCCGCGCGGGGCGTGATGGTCGTCACCGCGCCGCCCGGCACCGGGAAGACGACCTTCGTGCCGGCGCTCGTCGCGGACCTCGTGGCGGCTCGCGGCGGCGGTCGCACCGTGCTGACGCAGCCGCGACGGGTGGCGGTGCGCGCGGCGGCCGCTCGCATCGCCGCGCTCGACGGCGGCGCCGTCGGCGGCGCGGTCGGCTTCACCGTCCGCGGCGAGCGCGCGGTCGGCGCCGGGACGCGCCTCGAGGCCGTGACGCCCGGGGTGCTGCTGCGGCGCCTCCTGGGCGACCCCGAGCTCGCCGGCGTGGACGCGGTGATCCTCGACGAGGTGCACGAGCGCTCCCTCGACGGGGAGCTGCTGCTCGGCATGCTCGCCGAGCTGCGGAGCCTGCGGGAGGATCTCCTCCTCGTGGCGATGTCCGCGACCCTCGACGCCGACCGCGTCGCCGAGGTGCTCGGCGACGCGAGCGGCGCCGCGCCGATCGTGGCGGTGCCCGCGGCGCTGCACCCCCTCCGCGTCGAGTACGCGCCGCCGGCGGAGGCCCGCCTCGACGCGCGAGGCGCCGCCCGCGGGTTCCTCGCGCACCTCGCGGAGCTCGCGGCGCGCGCGCAGCGCGAGGACGGCGTCGACGCCCTCGTGTTCGTGCCGGGCGCGCGCGAGGTCGACGCACTGCTGGCGCTGCTGCGCGGTCGGCCGGAGGTGCGCGCCGGCGGCGTCGAGGTGCTGCCGCTGCACGGCCGAGTGCCGGCACGGGATCAGGATCGCGCGGTCCGCGGCAGGCGGGTCGACGAACCGCCCCGCATCGTCGTGAGCACGGCGCTCGCCGAGAGCTCGCTCACGGTGCCGGGCGTGCGACTCGTGATCGACGCCGGACTCTCGCGGGAGCTCCGTCGCGACCGCTCCCGCGACATGACCGGCCTCGTCACCGTCAGCGCCTCCCGCTCCAGCGCCGAGCAGCGCGCGGGCCGCGCGGCGCGGCAGGGCCCGGGGCGCGCGATCCGCGCCTACTCGGAGGCGGAGTTCGCGCGCATGCTCCCCGATGCGGCTCCCGAGATCGCTTCGGCCGACCTCGCGGACGCCGCCCTCGCGCTCGCGGCCTGGGGCGCCCCGGGAGGCCGCGGCTTCCGCTTCCCCACGCCGCCGCCCCCGGGCGCGATGGCCCGCGCCGAGGCGACGCTCGGCGCGCTCGGCCTCGTGTCGCCGGGCACCGGCGGCATCACGCCGCTCGGCCGCACGGTCGCGGGCCTGCCGGTCGGGGTGCGGGAGGCGCGCGCGCTGCTCGCGGGAGCCGTCGCGCTCGGCGACGCGGCGCGCGCCGCCGAGGTCGTGGCGGCGATCGCCGACGATCATCGCGATGCGGGCGCGGATCTGCCGCGCCTCCTCCGCGAGCTCCGCGGCGGCCGTGCGCCCGGTGCGGCGCGCTGGCGCCGCGAGCGGGATCGGCTCGCGCGCATCGCCCGCGAGCACGCTGCGACGTCGGGCCCCGCCGCCGGAACGGGCGCGGCGGGCGCGGTCGCACGTTCGGACGCGGCGGCGGCCGGCATCGTTCTCGCACTCGCGCGGCCCGAGTGGATCGCGCGGCGCGTCTCCGAGGGCTCCCGGGCCTACCTGCTCGCCAGCGGCACGCGCGCGGCACTCCCCGAGGGCAGCGCGCTCCTGGACGGCGAATGGATCGCCGTGCGGGAGGTGCAGCGCGCCGAGGGGCGCGCCGCGGCCGGCACGGGCGCCGTCATCCGCCTCGCCGCTCCGTTCGAGGAGTCCGGAGCGCTCGCCCTCGGCGACGCCCTCCTGACCCGCACGCGCGCCTCCCGCATCGAGGACGGCCGCGTGCGAGTGCGCGAGGAGCGGCGCCTCGGCGCGATCCTGCTCGCGGCGACGCCCGTGGCCGCCCGCCCCGAGGACACGGCGCCGGCGTTCACGGCGCACCTCAGGGAGCTCGGACTCGGGGCGCTCGACTGGCCGGCGGCCGCGGTCTCCCTGCGCGGCCGTCTCGCGCTGCTGCACCGGGAGCTCGGCGAGCCGTGGCCGCGCATGGACGACGCGTCCCTGCTCGGCCGCCTCGAGGACTGGCTCGGGCCGGAGCTCGCGCGGCTGCGCCCCGGCGCGTCCCTCGACCGCCTCGACATGGCGACGGCGCTGCGCCGGCTCCTCCCCTGGCCCGAGGCGGCGCAGCTGGACGCGCTCGCGCCGGAGCGCCTGCCGCTGCCCTCGGGCGGCTCGGCGAGGATCGACTACCCCGCCCCGGGGCGCGGCGCGGTGGACGACGGCGCGCACGCCGAGCTGCCCGTGATCGCGGCGAAGCTGCAGGAGTGCTTCGGCCTCGCCGACACCCCGCGGCTCGTCGCCGGACGCGTCCCCGTGCTCGTCCATCTCCTCTCGCCGGCGCGGCGTCCGCTCGCCGTCACGGCGGATCTCTCCTCCTTCTGGAACGGGCCCTATCAGGAGGTGAGGCGCGAGATGCGCGGCCGCTATCCGAAGCATCCCTGGCCCGAGGATCCGTGGACGGCGCAGGCGACGGCTCGGACGAAGCGGTCCGCCGCGGGGAGGCCGGGCTAGGCTCCCCGTCCGCGCGCCGCGCCGCCGGGGTCCGGTTTCGCCGCGGCGCGGGCGGCCGCCTTCGCCGCCGCCTTCGCGGCGTCCTTGGCGCGGTCGCGCTGCTCGCGCAGTCGCGCCACCCGGCGCTCGAGCTCGCCGGCACGGCGCTGCGTCGCCGCCCGCAGCGCCGTGGCGGCCGCGAGCTCACGTTCGGCGCGCGCGAGTTCGCGCGCCGGGGACGGCTCCGCGTCATCCGCCCCGGAGCCGCCGTCCGCGTCATCCGCGCGCGCGGTCGCGGCGATCCCGTCGGCGATGCCGGGCAGCAGCAGATCCAGCACCACTCCCAGGTCGTCGGATGCGGCGTCGCCGGCCCCGTCGCCGAAGAACGCGCCGGAGACGATCAGCCGCTCCACGTCGGGGAACGCCCCCTGGCCGACGATCTCCCTGACGAACGCGACGGTACCGGGCGTCAGCGGCGTCTCCGCGGCGAGGCTGCGGCGCTGCCGGGCGAAGCCGGACACGAGCACGGAGAGCAGCATGAGCACGGCGAGCTTCTGCTCGTCGTCCCCCGGCAGCGTCCGCATGGCCCGCATCCCGGTGTCGACGATGCGCATCTGCGCGGGCATGAGCAGCGCCTCCACGGCGGGCGGGATCTCGATGATCCACGGGTGCCGTTCGTGGAGCGCCTCGAGTTCGCGCGCCCACTGCTCGAGCCCGAGGCGCCAATCGCTCTCGTCGACGGCCCACTCGGCGTCGCCCGAGGCCGCGTCGAGCATGAGCTGCGAGAGCTCGTCCTTCGAGGCGACGTACCGGTACAGGGCCATGGTCGTGAAGCCGAAGCTCTGCGCCACCCGCTGCATGGTGACCGCCGCGAGCCCCTCGGCATCGGCGATGCCGATCGCCGCCTCCACGATCCGCTCGTGGCTGAGCTCGCGCTTGGGACCGCGCTGCGGGGCGGCCGCGACGCCCCACGCGAGCGAGATCAGCCGTGACACTGCTTCCGACATGCACCCACCTTCCGCCTCCACTGTATGCCAGGCACACGGTGTTGCACACATACAGTTTATGACGCATACTGCTTATGTCGCATACACCTCTCGGGAAAGGACCCCCATGGACCGCGCGATCCGCATCACAGGACTCGTGAAGCGCTACCGGCACCCGGTGCTCGACCGCCTCGACCTCGAGATCGACGGCGGCGTCTTCGCCCTGCTCGGCCGCAACGGCGCGGGCAAGTCGACGCTCGTCTCGATCCTCACGACGCTCGTCGCCCCCGACGCGGGCACAGCCACCATCTGCGGCGTCGACGTCGTGCGCTCCCCCGCGGCTGCCCGGAGGCGCATCGGCGCCACCGGCCAGGAGGCGACCCTCGATCAGCTGCTCACCGGCCGCGAGAACCTCGTCATGCTGTCGGCGCTCCTCGGACTCGGCCGCCGCGGGGCGCGCCGGGCCGACGAGCTGCTCGAGCAGTTCGCCCTCGTCGAGGCCGCCGATCGACCGGTCTCGGGCTACTCGGGCGGCATGCGACGACGGCTGGACCTCGCCGCGTCGTTCATCACCCAGCCGCCCGTGCTCTTCCTCGACGAGCCGACCACGGGTCTCGATCCGCTCAGCCGCCGCAGCCTCTGGGACGACGTACGGCGCTTCGCGGCGACCGGCACCACCGTCTTCCTCACCACCCAGACCCTCGACGAGGCCGAGGCCCTCGCCGACCGCATCGCGGTGCTCGAGCACGGGCGCATCATCGCCGACGGCACGGCCGCCGAGCTCACCGCGCGCGTCGGCGGCTCGCAGCTCGTGCTCCTCGACGACGCGGGCGACGCGCGGCGCTCGATCGACACGGACGGCAGCGCCGCATCGATCCGGGCGGCCCTCGACGCCCTGCCCGAGACGGATCGCGGCGCGCGCGTCGAACTGCGCACCCCCACCCTCGACGACGCCTTCCGGGCGCTCGTCGGCAGCACCCCGGAAGGACGATCATGACCGCACCCCGCCGCTCCGCCCCGACCGCGACGGACGGATCCGCCCACCGGGCGGCCGCCGACCACCGCGGCGCCGGCCCGCTCCGCTCGAGCGGCGTCTTCATCCGCCGCAGCCTCCTCCACAGCCTGCGCGACGGCGAGGGCCTCATCATGGCCATCGCCCTGCCCGTGCTCCTCATGCTCGTCTTCACGCTGATCTTCGGCGGCGCCATCAAACCGCAGGGGTACATCGACTTCGTGGTCCCCGGAGTGATCCTGGTCTGCGCCGGCTTCGGCGCCTCCTCGGTCGCGGTCGCGGTGAACCGCGACTTCACGCTCGGGGCCATGCGCCGCTTCCGCACCATGCCCGTCAGCGTGCCGACCGTGCTGGTCGGGCACATCGTCGCCAGCCTCATCAGGAACCTGCTGGCCACGGCGATCGTCATCGGAGCGGCCTTCGCGCTCGGCTTCCGCCCGAGCGCGGGGCTCGCGGGCTGGGGCGCGGCTCTCGGGCTCGTGGCGCTCTGGATCCTCGCCATCACGGCGCTCTTCGCCTTCGTCGGCATGGTCGCCTCGAGCCCCGAGACCGCCAACGGGTACGGGTTCGCGCTGCTGTTCCTGCCCTACCTCTCGAGCGCGTTCGTGCCCGTCGACACGATGCCCGTGTGGCTCAGGGGCTTCGCCGAGCACCAGCCGGTCGGTCCGCTCGTGGACACCATCCGCTGGGCCCTCACCGGCGCGGGAGCACCGCACGGCCTCGCGGCGCTCGCCTGGTGCCTCGGGATCATCGCCGTGTCGGCGGTCCTCATCGCCTGGCGATTCCCCCGCAGCGCGGACCGCTGAACGCCGCACGGCCGCGCGGCGGACCGCCGGGCCCGCGCCCGGAGGCCGCACCGCACGACCGAGGCCCCGGGGATCCGTGCGGATCCCCGGGGCCTCGTCTCGCGCAGTCGATCAGCGCGCGGCCGAACCGTCGACGTAGTCGGAGTCCTGCTGCTGCCACGCGAAGAGCTTGCGCAGCTCGACGCCCGTCTTCTCGATCGGGTGCTGCTCCTCCTTGGCGCGCAGCGCCTGGAACTCGGGGGCACCGGCATCCTGATCGTCGATGAAGCGCTTCGCGAAGGCGCCCGACTGGATGTCCGCGAGCACCTCCTGCATGCGCTCCTTGACCTCGGGCCCGATGACGCGGGGGCCGGAGACGTAGTCGCCGAACTCCGCCGTGTCCGAGATCGACCAGCGCTGCTTGGCGATGCCGCCCTCCCACATCAGGTCGACGATGAGCTTGAGCTCGTGGAGCACCTCGAAGTATGCGATCTCCGGCTGGTAGCCGGCCTCGGTGAGCACCTCGAAGCCGTACTGCACGAGGTGGCTGGTGCCGCCGCAGAGCACGGACTGCTCGCCGAAGAGATCGGTCTCGGTCTCCTCGGTGAAGGTCGTCTTGATGACGCCGGCGCGCGTGCCGCCGATCGCCTTCGCGTAGGACTTCGCGGTCTCCCAGGCGGAGCCCGAGGCGTCGACCTCGACGGCGATGATGTCGGGGATGCCGCGGCCGGCCTCGAACTCGCGGCGCACGGTGTGCCCGGGCGCCTTCGGGGCGACGAGGATGACGTCGACGCCCTCGGGCGTCTCGATGTAGCCGAAGCGGATGTTGAAGCCGTGCGCGAAGGCGAGGGTCTTGCCCGCGGTCAGCTTGTCCTTGATCGACTCGGTGTAGATCGAGCGCTGATGCTGATCGGGGGCGAGGATCATGATGAGATCGGCCCACTCGGTCGCGTCGGCGACGGACTTCACCGTGAAACCGGCCTCCTCCGCCTTGGGGATGGACTTCGAGCCCTCCTTGAGCGCGATGACGACGTCGACGCCCGAGTCGCGGAGGTTCATCGCGTGCGCGTGCCCCTGCGAGCCGTAGCCGACCACGGCCACCTTCTTGCCCTGGATGATCGAGAGATCGGCGTCCTCGTCGTAGTACATCTCAGCCACTTGGCGTTCTCCTTTGTGTTGTGGTTCGTGGAATCTGTCGCGCCGCCGGTCCGCGACGCCGTCGTCCGCGTTGCGGACGCGCGCGCCGTCAGTTCTTGAAGACGCGCTCCGTGATCGACTTGGAGCCGCGGCCCATCGCGATGAGCCCGGACTGCGCGATCTCCTTGATGCCGTAGGGCTCGAGGACCTTCAGGAACGCCTCGATCTTCCCCGTGTCGCCGGTCACCTCGATGGTGAGCGCGTCGGGGACGACGTCGACGACGCGGGCGCGGAACAGGGTGACCGCCTCGAGCACGTGCGAACGGGACTGGTTGTCGGCGCGGACCTTGATGAGCACGTGCTCGCGCTGCACCGAGGTCGACTCCTCGAGCTCGACGATCTTGATCACGTTGACGAGCTTGTTGAGCTGCTTCGTCACCTGCTCCAGCAGCAGCTCGTCCTGATCGACGACCACGGTGATGCGCGAGAGCCCGCGCATCTCCGTCGGGCCGACGGCCAGCGACTCGATGTTGAAGCCGCGGCGGGCGAAGAGCCCCGCGACACGGGTCAGCAGACCCGGCTTGTCCTCGACGAGGAGGCTGAGTACGTGGCGGCTCATGGTTACTCCCCCTCCCATTCGGGGCTGTGATCGAGTGCGTACTGGACGTCGCTGTTCGAAGTGCCCTGGCGGACCATCGGCCACACCATGGCGTCGGCGCTCACGACGAAGTCGATCACGACGGGGCGGTCGTTGGTCTCGAGCGCGAGCCGGATCGCGTCGTCGACCTGATCCTCCCGCTCCACGCGGATCGCGAGGCAGCCGTAGGCCTCCCCGAGCTTGACGAAGTCGGGCACGCGCTGCGAGCCGTGGCCCGTGTTGAGCTCGGTGTTCGAGTAGCGGCCGTCGTAGATGAGGGTCTGCCACTGCCGCACCATGCCGAGCGAGGAGTTGTTGATCACCGCGACCTTGATCGGGATGTCGTTCACCACGCAGGTGGCGAGCTCCTGGTTCGTCATCTGGAAGCAGCCGTCGCCGTCGATCGCCCACACGACGCGCTCGGGCTCGGCGACCTTCGCCCCCATGGCGGCGGGCACGGCGTAGCCCATGGTGCCGGCCCCGCCAGAGTTCAGCCACGCGTTCGGCCGCTCGTACCCGATGAACTGGGCGGCCCACATCTGGTGCTGGCCGACGCCGGCGGCGTACACCCCCTCCGGCCCCGTCAGCTCGCCGATCCGCTGGATGACGTGCTGGGGCGAGAGCAGCCCGTCGCTCGTCTCCTGGTATCCGAGCGGGAACTTCGCGCGCAGCGCGTCGAGGCGCTGCCACCACTCGCCGAGGTTCGCGCACTCGCGGCTCACCTTGGCGGTGGAGACGGCGGCGAAGAGGTCGGCGATCACCTCGGCGGCGTCGCCGACGATCGGCACGTCCGCCGCCCGGATCTTGCCGATCTCGGCCGGGTCGATGTCGGCGTGGATCACCTTCGCCTCGGGGGCGAAGAGCGCCGCCTTGCCCGTCACCCGATCGTCGAATCGGGCGCCGAGCGTGATGAGCAGATCGGCCTCCTGCAGCGCGAGCACGGCGGGCACCGTGCCGTGCATGCCTGGCATGCCGAGATGCTGGCGGTGCGAGTCGGGGAAGACGCCGCGCGCCATGAGCGTCGTCACGACGGGCGCGCCGACGAGCTCGACGAGCTGCCGCAGCTCCGCCGCCGCTCCGGCGCGCACGACGCCGCCGCCGACGTAGAACACGGGGCGCTTCGCCTCGGCGATGAGATCGGCCGCGGCCTGGATCTGCTTGCTGTTCGCCTTCGTGATCGGTCGGTAGCCCGCGAGCTCGACGCGCGGATCCCAGACGAAGTCGAACTCGTCCTCCTGCGCGTCCTTCGTGATGTCGACGAGCACCGGGCCGGGCCGACCGGTCGAGGCGAGGTGGTACGCGGCCGCGATCGCCCCCGGCACGTCCTCCGCGCGGAGCACCTGGAAGGAGTGCTTGGTGATCGGCATCGTGATCCCGACGATGTCCGCCTCCTGGAAGGCGTCCGTCCCCATGAGGTGCGAGAACACCTGCCCGGTGATCGCGAGCAGCGGCACCGAGTCCATGTAGGCGTCGGCGATCGCGGTGACGAGGTTCGTCGCGCCGGGGCCTGAGGTGGCGATGCAGACGCCGACCTCTCCGGAGGCCGCGGCGAAGCCCTCGGCCGCGTGGCCGCCGCCCTGCTCGTGGCGCACGAGCACGTGGCGCAGGGTGTCGGCGTCCATGAGCGCGTCGTACAGGGGAAGCACCGCGCCGCCGGGCAGGCCGAAGACGTCGCTGACGCCGAGCGCCTCGAGGCTGCGGATGACCGCTTGCGCGCCGGTCATCCGTTCGCCGCGCGTGGACGCGGAGGGTGAGGGGATTGCACTCGAATCCGAGGTCATGTCAAGCTTTCGTGATCGTAGATGGAGTCGCGGTCCACGGGCCGAGCCGGCGCGCGGGGCGCGCGGGTCGACGTGCTAGCCGGTGACGGCGCCTTCGGAGGCCGAGCCCACGAGTTTCGCGTACTTCGCGAGGACGCCGCGCGTGTACCGCGGGGGAAGCGGGGCCCAGGTGTCTCGTCGGGCCTCGAGCTCAGCGGGTTCTACCAGCAGATCGAGCGTTCGTGCGGCGATATCGACCCGAATCAGGTCTCCGTCGCGAACCAGTGCGACCGGACCGCCGTCCGTCGCCTCAGGTGCAATATGGCCGATGCAGAGGCCGGTTGTGCCGCCCGAGAATCGTCCGTCCGTCAATAGTAGTACATCTTTCCCGAGCCCCGCGCCCTTGATGGCGCCGGTGATCGCGAGCATCTCGCGCATGCCGGGCCCGCCCTTCGGACCCTCGTAGCGGATGACGACGATGTCGCCCTTGCCGATCTTGCCCTCGGTGAGGGCGTCCATCGCCGCGCGCTCGCGCTCGAACACCCGGGCGGGCCCCTCGAAGACGTCGGCGTCGAAGCCCGCGGTCTTCACGACGGCGCCCTCGGGGGCGAGCGTGCCGTGCAGGATGGTGAGGCCGCCCGTCTCGTGGATCGGATCGTCGAGCTGATGCACGACCTCGCCGTCGAGCGGATCGGGGTTCAGCTCGGCGAGGTTCTCGGCCATGGTCTTGCCGGTGACCGTGAGCGCGTCGCCGTGCAGCAGCCCGGCGTCGAGCAGGGCCTTGAGCACGACGGGCACGCCGCCCTGGCGATCGATGTCGGCCATGACGTACTTGCCGAAGGGCTTCATGTCGGCGAGGTGGGGCACCTTCGCGCCGATGCGGTTGAAGTCCTCGAGCGTGAGATCCACCTCGGCCTCGCGGGCGATCGCGAGGAGGTGCAGCACCGCGTTCGTGGATCCGCCGTACGCCATGAGCAGCGTGATCGCGTTCTCGAACGCCTTCTTGGTGAGGATGTCGCGCGCCGTGATGCCGAGGCGCAGCATGTTCACCACCGCTTCGCCGGAGCGGTGCGCGTAGTAATCGCGTCGGCGGTCGGCGCTCGGCGGCGCCGCGGAGCCCGGCAGGCTCATGCCGAGCGCCTCGGCGATCGAGGCCATGGTGTTGGCCGTGTACATGCCGCCGCAGGCGCCCTCGCCCGGGGCGATGGCGCACTCGATGCGCTTGAGGTCCTCCTCGCTCATGGTGCCGGCCTTGCACGCCCCGACCGCTTCGAAGGCGTCGATGATGGTGACTTCCTTCTCAGTGCCGTCGGTGAGCTTCACCCAGCCCGGCGCGATCGACCCGGCGTACAGGAAGACGGAGGCGAGGTCGAGGCGGGCCGCGGCCATGAGCATGCCGGGCAGGGACTTGTCGCAGCCGGCCAGCAGCACCGAGCCGTCGAGGCGCTCGGCCATCATCACGGTCTCGACGGAGTCCGCGATGACCTCGCGCGAGACGAGGGAGAAGTGCATGCCCTCGTGGCCCATCGAGATGCCGTCGGAGACCGAGACCGTGCCGAACTGGAGCGGGTAGCCGCCCCCGGAGTGCACGCCCTCCTTCGCGCCCTGCGCGAGCCGGTCGAGGCTCAGGTTGCACGGGGTGATCTCGTTCCAGGAGCTCGCGATGCCGATCTGGGGCTTGTCCCAGTCCTCATCCCCCATGCCGACCGCTCGGAGCATGCCCCGGGCGGCGGCCTTCTCGATCCCGTCGGTGACGTCGCGACTGCGCGGCTTCATATCGATCTCTGCCATGCGCACAGTCTATGCCCTGCGGCATGCCCGGAGGGGCCGCGGCGCGGCCCCGGCCCCGGCGCTACTTGCCGATCGCGGGGAGCCAGGTGAAGGGGATCACGAAGCCGAGGATCGTCGCGGCGAGGCCCGCGGCGAACGTCCAAACCTCCGCGGCGCCGAGCTCGGGGTTGACGCCGTAGCTCATGAGGACGAAGCCGCCGAACGCGAGCACCATCGAGAGGATGAAGACGACGGCGGTCACCGCGCCCACCGCGCCCTGCGAGCTCTCCTCGAACAGGTTCCCGGTCTCCTGCTTCGCCATCCTGGGCACTCCTTCACGGTGTCGACGTCTGCGTGCCGCTGGCACGTCGCGCCCCGCGGGATGCGGGGTCGCGCTGCCAGGATATCGCACGCGGGGCGGCGCGGACGCTAGGCTGGAGGCCGTCGGCACCAGACGGACGAGCGGCGGAGGAGCGAGCATGTCGATCGGCAAGTACGTCACGAACCCGGGAGTCCTCGGCGCGGCGCTGGGCGCCGCGTCGACCGCCAAGCGGACCGCCGGCATGCGGAGGGACTGGCGCCGCCTCCTCGTCTGGGGCGTCTGGCTCGCGGGCCTCGCCCTCGCCGTCGCGAGCGTCGCGATGCAGGAGCAGGACGACGACTTCGACTCGGCGCGCAAAGCGCGGAAGTAGCGCGCGGTCCGACCGCGCGACGTGACACGCGCGGAATCCGTGCGCCGCCGCCTCGGATTTGGGAGCGCCTCGCGGCCGTGCTAGAGTTTTCTCTGTTGCACGGCGAGGATGGCCTCCCGGGCGGCGGAATGCGCCTTTAGCTCAGTTGGTAGAGCAGCTGACTCTTAATCAGCGGGTCCACGGTTCGAGCCCGTGAGGGCGCACGGTTCAGGCCCGAGATCATCACGATCTCGGGCCTTTGTCGTTGTTCCGGAATCGATTCACCCCCAGTTCACGCCACATTCGCGAAGGACGCCCATGACCGACACGCCCCCCGCCCCCTCCGCGGATCTCGCGTTCGCCCTCGAGCTCGCGGAGCTCGCGGATGCGATCTCGCTCCCCCGGTTCCGCGCCGCCGACCTCGCCGTGGAGACGAAGCCCGACCGCACCTTCGTCACCGATGCCGATCGGGCGGTGGAGGAGGCGCTGCGGGCGCGGATCGAGTCGGAGCGTCCCGGCGACAGCTTCTTCGGCGAGGAGTCCGGCCGCGCCGAGCGCGGGGACCGGAGGTGGATCATCGATCCCATCGACGGCACCTCGAACTTCCTCCGCGGCGTGCCCAACTGGGGGACGCTCATCGCCCTCGAGATCGCCGGCTCGCCGACCGTCGGCGTCGTCTCGGCCCCGGCCTTCGGGGCGCGCTGGTGGGCCGAGACGGGCGGCGGGGCGTGGAGCCGGACCGCGGGCGAGGCCGTGCGACGCCTGCGCGTCTCCGGCGTGCGCGAGCTCGAGCACGCCTCGCTGAGCTTCCAGAGCATCGAGCAGTGGGATCTCGCCGGCTATCTGCAGCCCCTGATCGCCCTCGCCCGGTCGGTGTGGCGGGACCGCGCCTACGGGGACATGTGGTCGTACATGCTGCTCGCCGAGGGGCTCGTCGACATCGTCGCGGAGTTCGATGTGAAGCCCTACGACCTCGCCGCGCTCGTCCCCATCGTGCGAGAGGCCGGCGGTCGCTTCACCGACATCGCCGGCAACGCGAGCGCCTGGAACGGCAGCTCCCTCGCGACGAACGGGGCGCTGCACGACGCGGTGGTCGCGCTCATCGACGGGGCGCGCGCGTGAGCGGCGCGACCACCGCGGTCGCCCAGGCCGGGCGGCGCGCCGCGGGGACGGGGAGCATCGTCGGGGCGCTCGTCCTCGACGCCACGCTCGTCGTGCTGTTCGCCTGGCTCGGCCGGAGCGAGCATGCGCGCGAGGCCACGCTGGGCGGCCTGTTCGGCACGGCCTGGCCGTTCCTCGCAGCCCTCACGGTCGTCTGGATCGCGGCGGCCGTCTTCCGGCGCCCGCTCGCGCCGCTGCGCTCGGGCCTGCCCGTCTGGCTCGGCACCGTGGCGCTCGGGCTCGCTCTGCGGGGTCTCGGCGGCGGCGGACTCGCGCTGCCCTTCGTCGTCGTCACCGCCGTCGCGCTCGGCGCCTTCCTGGTCGGCTGGCGCCTGATCGCCGCGCTGCTGCGGCGCCTTCCCGCGCGCGCCGAGCGCACCCGGTAGCACAAGGGGGATGCCCCGCCCCGGGATCGGGACGGGGCATCGGACAGCCGTCCGCACGAGCGGGCCACTCGCGCGATCGACTGCGGTCTGGAGGCCGGAGCACCGCTCCGGCTGCGCTCAGGCGGCGAGCTTCGTGAGCACCTGCACCGCGCGGTTGGAGAAGCCCCACTCGTTGTCGTACCAGGCGGTCACCTTGACGTGCCTGCCGTCCACGTGGGTGAGTTCGGAGTCGAACACCGAGGAGTGCGGGTCGCCGACGATATCGGAGGAGACCAGCGGCTCCTCCGAGTACTCGAGCACCCCGGCGAGCGGCCCGGCGGCGGCGGCGCGATAGGCCGCGAGCACCTCGTCCCTCGTGACCTCGCGGGAGACCGTGGCCGTGAGCTCGACGATCGATCCGACGGGCACCGGCACCCGCACGGAGCCCCCGCTGAGCTTGCCGTCGAGCTGCGGCAGCACGAGCCCGATCGCCGTCGCGGCGCCCGTCGAGGTCGGCACGATGTTCAGGCCGGCGGCACGGGCACGGCGCAGGTCGGCGTGCGGCGCGTCCTGCAGGCGCTGGTCGGCCGTGTAGGCGTGCACGGTGAGCATGGACCCGTACTCGATCCCGGCGAGCTCGTCGAGCACCTGCGCGATGGGGGCGAGGGCGTTCGTCGTGCACGAGGCGTTCGAGAGGATCGTGTGCTGCTCGGGGTCGTAGAGCCCGTCGTTCACGCCGACCACGACGGTCAGGTCCGCGCCCTTCGCCGGCGCACTCACGAGCACGCGGCGGGCACCGGCCTCGACGTGCTTGTGGGCGTCCTCCCGCTTCGTGAAGAAGCCCGTCGACTCGAGCACGGCGTCGACGCCGAGCTCCCCCCAGGGGAGCTTCGCGGGGTCGCGCTCCGCGAGGATCTTGATGCGGCGTTCGCCGACGATGAGGTCGCCGCCGTCGACGGAGACGGGCTCCGGGAGCTTGCCGTACAGGCTGTCACGTGCAAGCAGGTGGGCCAGCGTCGCCGCGTCCGTGAGGTCGTTGATCGCGACGAGCTCCAGTCCGCTGTCCTGCTCGAGCATCGCGCGCAGCACCCCGCGTCCGATGCGTCCGAAGCCGTTGATTGCCACTCGACCGGTCATGAATATGCGTTCCCTTTCAGATACCGGGTCACTCGTTGTCCAGTACTAGATTGGACCGTTCCGAGCGGGGCGACCAGTGGCACAGATGCCATAGTTCGAACCTAATCTGCCAACGCTCGGGCGTGTCGCTCAGGACCCCTCGGAGAAGGCCCTCCGGTACTCCGTCGGGGTCGTCCCGAGCACCGCGCGGAAGTGCCTGCGGAGGTTCGTGGCGGTGCCGAGGCCGACGGTCGCGGCGATCTCGTCGACGCCGAGATCCGTCTCCTCGAGGATCTCCCTGGCGCGATCCACGCGGGCCCGCATCACCCACTGCATGGGCGTGTACCCGGTTTCGTCGAGGAACCGCCGGGAGAAGGTGCGCGGCGACACCCTGGCGTGCTCCGCGAGACGGGCGATCCCGATCGGATCGCCGAGGTGCCGCAGCGCCCATTCGCGCGTCTGCGCGAATCGCTCCCCGTGGGTCTCCGGCACGCTCTGCGGCACGAACTGCGCCTGACCCCCGCTGCGGTAGGGCGCCGCGACGAGCCGGCGCGCCGCGTGGTTCGCGACGGCCATCCCCGACTCCTTGCGGAGGATGTGCAGGCAGAGGTCGATGCCGGAGGCGGCGCCCGCGGAGGTGAGCACGGAGCCCTCATCGACGAAGAGCACGCGCTCGTCGACGCGGATCCGCGGGTAGCGCTCGGCGAGAATCCGCGAGTAGTGCCAGTGGGTCGTCGCGCGGAGCCCGTCGAGGAGCCCGGTCTCGGCGAGCGCGAACGCCCCCGTCGAGATCGCGGCGAGGCGCGCGCCCCGCGCGTGGGCCGCGCGGAGCGCGTCCGCGAGCGCCGCAGGCGGCGGCTCCCGGTCGGGGTGGCGGTATCCGGGCACGAAGACGAGGTCGGCCGCTTCGAGCGCCTCGAGGCCGTGCTCGACGTGATAGGAGAGGCCGTCGCCGCCCGCGATGGCGCCGGGACGGACGCCGCAGACGTCGACCGAGTACGGCATGCTGGCCCGCGTCGTGAACACCTGGGCGGGGATGCCGACATCGAGGGGCTTGGCCCCCTCGAGCACGACGACCGCGACCCGTCTCATGCGGCCCAGCCTAGCGCGCGGCCGCGCGGCCGCGCGGCGAGCCGGGTCGCCGCGGCGACGGCGCGGCGCCGAGGGGAACCGCCCGCCCCATGCCCTACACTGATATTCGTTCTCATTCGCAGCAATCGGTCGTCTCGCACGCCGGAGGGGGATGCATGCCGTCGACCGCGCGGCCCGCGCGCACGGGCCCGGCCCTCCGCATCGCGTTCGGCGCCGCGATCGCCCTCGCCCTCCTGGCCGCGCTGCTCGCCGTCCGCGCCGCGAGCGGCGCCCTGCTCCCCGGCCTGCCCGCCGCGGCGGCGGACCTCGTGACGCTCTCCCTCAGCGTGTTCATCGAGTCCCTGCCCTTCGTCTTCCTCGGGATCGTCTGCTCGACGCTCGTCCGCGTCTGGGTCCCCGAGCGCGTCATCGATCGCGTCCTCCCGCGTTCCCCGGCGCTCCGCCGCGCCGCGCTCTCCCTGGTCGGCGTCGTCATGCCCGTCTGCGAGTGCGGCAACGTGCCGCTCGCCCGCGGGCTCATGATGCGCGGCTTCTCCGTGGCCGAGGCCGCCACGTTCCTCCTCGCCGCACCGATCCTGAACCCCGTCACGATCCTGACGACCTACCACGCCTTCGGCTGGGACCACGGGATCCTGATCGCCCGCATCGCGGGCGGCTTCGCCGTCGCGAATCTCGTCGGATGGCTCCTCAGCACCCACCCCGAGCCGGGGGCGCTGCTCGAACCTCGATTCCGCGCCGCGTGCGGCCACGAGCATGCGGCGCCTGGCGGGCGCCTGCGGCGCAGCCTCGAGGGCCTCGCGGAGGAGACGAGCGCGCTGCTGCCGGCGCTCGTCATCGGCTCCGCGCTCGCCGGGGCCATCCAGGTCGGCGTCCCGCGGGAGCTCCTGCTCGTCCTCGGCGCCCATCCGCTCTGGTCCGCGCTCGCCCTCATGGCGCTCGCCTTCGTCATCTCGATCTGCTCGAGCGTCGATGCCTTCTTCATCCTGTCGCTGGGCTCGACGTTCATGCCGGGCAGCATCGTCGCCTTCCTGCTCTTCGGCGCGATGATGGATCTCAAGATGCTCGCGCTGCTGCGCACGACGTTCCGCGGTCGGGCGCTCGCGTATCTCGCGGCCGTCGTCGGGCTGAGCTGCCTCGTGATCGGATGGGGGATGAACCTTGTCGCGTAGCACCGGCTCCCGGCTCTGGATCGGACCGGTCCTCGGCATGATCGGGATCGCGGCCGTGCTGTGGCTCGCCGCCACCGGCCGGCTCGGCTGGTACATCCATCCGCGCTACGCGGCCTTCACCGTCACGATGTGCGCCGTCGCGGCGCTCGGTCTCGCGGGCGCCGCCTCCCTGCTGATCGAGCGGACGCGGAACGGGCCGGGCCGGGAGGCGGACGCCGGGCGCGCGGGCGGGACCGTCGCCGCGTCGGTCGACCGTCACGGTCGACCGGCCCGACGCGCGAGACTCGCGGAGCAGGGAGGGTGGCTGCTCGTCGCGCTCGCCTGCGCCGGGCTGCTCATCGCCCCGCCCGCCACGCTCTCGACCGCGCTCGCCCAGCAGCGCCAGCTCGCCGAGGGGACCTCGGCGACGAGCCTCCCCGCCGCGCCCGGCGGACCGGGCACGGCGCCCGCCGAGGCCGCAGGCGACGGGGACGCGGCTGACGGCGACGCGCCGACCGTGCGCGACTGGGCGGGGATGCTCCGGCAGAACGGCGGCGTCGCCCTCGAGGGCCGTCGCGCGACCATCAGCGGTTTCGTGCTCGCCGACGGCACGGACGCCGGGAGCGCGGCCGCGGAGTTCGCCGTCGCCCGATTCGCCGTGTCCTGCTGCGCGGTCGACGCGCAGCCGGTGGGGGTGCCCGTCGCGCTCGCGGGCTGGGCGGACCGGTACGCCGAGGGGAGCTGGGTGCGGGTCGCCGGCGTCTTCGTCGCGAACCCCGACCCGACGAGCCCGAACGCCGTGGTGCTGCGGCCCGCCGAGATCACCGAGATCGACGCACCGGAGGATCCGTATGTGTACTGAGCGCGGAGGCGGCGAGCGCGGACGCAGCCGCGGACGGCGCTCCGTCGTGCGGGCCGCCGCCGTCGCCCTGCTGGCCCTCCTGGCGCTCGGCCTCGCCGCGGCGAACCTCGCCCAGGGGCCCCGGCTGCGGACGGCCGAGGTGCACCCCGGGCTCGTCGTCTCCCGCACCGACCAGCGTCTGGTGCTCCGCCTGAATCAGCCGCTCGAGGCGCTCGCGCCCGGCGATGTCGACGTCTCACCCGACGCCCCCTTCGTCCTTTCGACGGAGGGGTCCGACGTCACCATCCGCTTCACCGGCATGCTCGCCACCGACACCCGGTACACCGTCGAGGCGCTCGTGCGCAGCGCGGCGCTCGGCACGACGCGCACGGTCGGGACGGCGTTCACCACGGCCGATCCGCCCGTCACCACCCTCGTCGGCGGCGAGCGCATCCTCGAGCACCGCCTCGGCGATCCCGCGGCGACGCGCACCGTGCTCGACGCCGCGACGCTCCCCGGCGCGCCCGCCATCCGGGAGTTCGCCGCCTCCGGGGACCGCCTCGCCGTCGTCACGGACGCCCTGCCGACGGGCGGCGCGGTCGAGCCTTCGGGACGGACCGCCCCGGGGTCGGAACTGCGCCTCGTGACGGTGCCCGCCCGCGACGGCGAGGCGCACGGGATGAGCGATCCGGACGCCGCGGGCGCGACGGCTCCGGGCGCCGCCCCACGGCTCCCGCTCATCGCGCTCGACCGGCTCGAGCAGCTCCGCGCCGATCCGCGGGGCGGCCTGATCGGCGTGGTGGGCAGCGGCACCGGCACCGACGGGGTCGCGCGCGACCGCACGCTCTTCCTCATCGACGCCGCCCCGGGCGTCGACGCCCCCGCGGTCACCGCCCTCGCCGACGCCGACGGGACGCCGCTCGTCGTCGACGACTGGCGCTTCGTGCCGGGCACCGGCGCGGTCGTCGTGCGGGACGGCTCCGGGAGGATCCTCCTCTCCGAGTCCTTCCCCGAGGCGCGCGTCACCGATCTCGGCCTCGCCGGGCCGGGGCGCGCCCCGGAGCTGGGCGCGCTGCTGCCTGGCGGGACCGCGCTCGCCGTGCTCGACGCGGCGGGCGGCGATGCGCGGATCCTGGAGCTCTCGGGGGCCCGGACCGGCGACGTGCGGCTTCCGCTCCCGGAGACGTCGGCGCTCGTCCCGTCCGGTGCCCCCGCCGGCGGGGCCCTCCACCTGGACGCGGGGACCGTCGTCGACGTCGTCGCCGCATCCGACGGATCCGAGCGCATCGAACTGCGCACCGCGGCGGGCTCGCGGACGCTCTACGCCCCCGCGGCGAAGGACACGCGCATCGGGCGGATCTGCCTCTCGCCGAACGGCGAACGGCTCGCGGTCGAGCGCCTCCCCGCGCAGGGCGGCGAGGCCTCGACGAGCTTCCTCGCGATCGACGGCGAGGCCGCCGCGCCCCGCTCGGTGATCGGCGGCGCGCCCAGCTGGTGCGCCTGAGGGGCGATGCGCCGTGGCGGGTCGGGACCGTCGGCATCCCGGCCGTCCGGCGGGTGCGCCGCACATGCGCGTGGCGAAGAATGGCAGTGTCGCGACGAGGCGACGACGGAACGAAGGAGTTCGCATGACGACCGAGACCCGGTATCCCCCGTTCGACCCCGAGCTCGGCGCCGCGCTCGCGGTCCTGGCCGAGGTTTCCCCGCCGACGATCACGCCGGAGATGATCCCGGCGATGCGCACCGGCAATCCGGCGCTCGCGATCGACGACGACGCGTTCGACGCGGCCGGCCTCGAGCGGCGCGATGTCGAGATCCCCGGCTACCGGGGCGATGCGATCATCGTCAGCATCGTGCAGGCACGAGGACGCACCGGCACGGGACCCGGCATCTACCACACCCACGGCGGCGGCATGATCATCGGGGACCGCTGGACCGGGATCGCGGGGCTCTTCGGCTGGATCGTGAAGCACAACGCGGTCGCCGTGACCGTCGAGTACCGGCTCGCGCCCGAGTTCCCCGACCCCGTGCCCGTCGAGGACTGCTACGCCGGGCTCGCGTGGACGGCGGAGCACGCGGCGGAGCTCGGCATCGACCCCGACCGGCTGCTCATCGCGGGCGGCAGCGCCGGCGGCGGGCTCGCCGCGGGCACGGCGCTCCTGGCGCGGGACCGGGGAGGCCCCCGACTGTGCGGGCAGCTGCTCATGTACCCGATGATCGACGACCGCGACACGACGGTGTCGACCCGGCAGATCGACGGGGTCGGCGTCTGGGACCGCACGAGCAACCTCACCGGATGGACGGCCCTCCTCGGGGATCGACGGGGCGGCGACGACGTCTCCATCTACGCCGCGCCGGCGCGCGCCACGGATCTCTCCGGCCTGCCGCCCGCCTTCATCGACTGCGGCTCCTCCGAGGTGTTCCGGGATGAGGACGTCGCCTACGCCTCGGCGATCTGGGCCGCCGGCGGCGACGCCGAGCTCCACGTCTGGCCCGGCGGATTCCACGCCTTCGAGGGGTTCGCCCCTCAGGCGGCCCTGTCGCAGAAGATGCTCGCGGCGCGCGACAATTGGGTGGACCGCATACTCGGGTCCTGAGGGCGCACGGCGCCCGACGAGCGTGCAGGGAGGAGTGCCGATGCAGGAACTCGCCGGGCGCCTGTCGGCGCTCTCCCCCGAGGCCGGGGAGTCGCTCAAGGTCATCGCCTACTTCGACGCGCTCGTGGCGGACGGCGCGGGGCTCGAGGCCGTCGTGCGCGCCGCCGCCGTGCTCGGCGGCGCGCCGGCCGCCGCGATCCTGCCCGGGCGCCGCATCCGCGTCGACGCCGACGGGGTGCGCAGCCGCGACGCCGCCGACACGGCCGGGGCGCCGGACTGGCCCGAGCTCCGTGCCGGCGGCGCGGCGGTGCGGTTGGAGCGCTCGGGCGAACCGCAGCCGCACGACGAGCTGATCCTCGAGCGGTTCCTGCTCGCCGTGTCCGCGCTCGACGCGCGCAGCCATCCGGAGGCGACGGCCCTCGAGATCCTGCTCGACGGCGCGCGCTCCGAGGCCGAGCGGGCGACGGCCGCCGCCCGCCTGCGGCTCTCCTCCGGCGCGCCTGTCGCCGTCTGGGCCCTCCGGGCGGAGGACGCGGAACCGGGCACCGGCCGCGGCGCCGTGCTGGTCGACCGCCTCGGGCCGCTGCGCGCGCGACTCGCGGATCCCGCGGCCCCCGCCCCGGGGGAGCCCGCCGGTACGGCGGTCGCGCCGCACCCGGGAGCGCTCCCCGACGCCTGGCGCGACGCGAGGATCGCGCTCCGGCTCGCCGACCGGCGGCGGCCGGTCGTGCGCGCCGAGGACCTGGGCGTCCTCATCGAGCTCGCCCGGTCTGAGGCGTCCCGGATCCGCGCGCACCCCGACGTCGCCGCGCTGTCCCCGCTCGACGCGCGCACGCTCGAACTCCTGGACGCGCTCGTGCGGGCGCCGAGCGTGCGCGCCGCCGCGGAGGAGCTCGGCGTGCACCACAGCAGCCTGCAGCAGCGGCACGCCTCGCTCGTGCGGCAGCTCGGCTACGACCCCCGCGCGGCCGACGGCCGGCTCCGCTTCGAGGCCGCGCGCATGATGGGCCGGCTCTCCGACTGATGCCGCCGCCGCGGAGTGGACATCGGCGCCGGGCTGCATTAGTTTTGTCACAAAATCACTAGCGCGGTCCGCCGGACCGGTACGGGAGGATCGATGAGGATCGCGATCGCGGGGGCCGGCATCGGCGGACTGCTCACGGCGCTGAGCCTCGAGGCCGCGGGCTTCGACGACATCGGCGTCTACGAACGCTCGGCGGAGATCCGCGGCCTCGGCGTCGGCATCAACCTCCTCCCCCACGCCGTCCGCGAACTCACCGAGCTCGGGATCGTCGACGACATCGCGGCGCACGCCGTCCGGCCGACGTCGCTCGCCTACTTCAACGCCTTCGGCCAGTCGATCTGGAGCGAACCGCGCGGCACCGCGGCGGGCTACCGCTGGCCGCAGCTGTCGGTGCACCGCGGCCGGCTCCAGCTCGTCCTCCGGGACCTCGTCCGGGAACGGCTGGGCGAGGTGATCCGCACCGACCATCGACTCGTCGACGTCCGCTCCGGGGCGGACGCCGCGGGCCGCGCGCTCGCGCGCTTCGCCACCGGACGGGGCGCGCAGGAGGTCGCGGCCGACGTCGTCATCGGCGCCGACGGCATCCACTCCGCGCTCCGCGCGCAGCACTACCCCGCCGAGGGCGCCCCGCCCTCGAACGGGCTGACCCTGTGGCGCGGCGTCGCGCGCGCCGCCCCCTTCCTCGACGGGCGCACCATGATCATGGCGGGCGACGGGGAGCTGAAGTTCGTCGCCTACCCGCTCGGGCCGGTCGAGGCGGACGGGCGGATGCCCATCAACTTCATCGCGGAGCGCCGCGAGGCCGGCGGCGCATCGCGCGCCGCCGAGTGGAACCGCGCCGTGCCCGTGGAGCCGATCGCCGAACGCTTCGCGGACTGGCGCTTCGACTGGCTCGACGTCCCCGCCCTCATCCGCTCCGCCGACGAGATCCTCGAGTACCCCATGGTCGACCGCGACGCGCTGCCGCGCTGGACCTTCGGGAACGCGACGCTGCTCGGCGACGCGGCCCACGCGATGTACCCGAACGGCTCGAACGGGGCCTCGCAGGCCGTGCTCGACGCGCGCACGCTCGCGCACCGCCTCGCGACGGCGGCGACGCCGGAGGAGGGGCTCGCGGCCTACGAGGCCGAGCGCCGCCCGGCCACGACGGCGCTCCACGCGCAGACGCGCGGCACGGGACCGGAGCGGGTGATGCTCCTCGCCGCCGAACGGGCGCCGCAGGGCTTCGCGCACATCCACGAGGTGATCGCGCCCGAGGAGCTCGAGGACATCGCCGCGGGCTACAAGCGCGCGGCCGGATTCCATCCCGAGTCCCTGAACGCGCGCTCGTCGCTGACCGTGCGCGGATGACCGCTGCGCCCGGAGCCTCGGCCGGCTTCGACCCGGCACGGCTCGCCGCCGTGATCTCGCCGCTGCGGCGCACGCTGCTCGCGGCCGCGCGCGCGGCGGGTTCCCTCCCCGACATCCCCGACGCGCAGATCCAGATCATCCGCGCGCTCGAGACGGCCGAGGCCCCCACGCCGGGCGAGCTCGCCACGCGGCTGCGGCTCGACCGCTCGACGATCAGCAACCTGCTCGCGGCGATGGAGCGCTCCGGCCTCGTCGAGCGACGACGCAGCCCCGCGGACCGCCGCTTCGTGCGGGTCAGCCTCTCCGCCCGGGCGCGCGGGATCTTCGCCGCCTTCGACGACGCGAGCTCCCGGCTCCTCGCCCGCGCGAGCGGGGCGCTGCGCCCCGAGGAGCTCGCGACGATCGGCGCCGCCCTGCCCGCGCTCGAGCGGCTCTCCGAGGCGCTCGCCGACGCCCCTGAACCCGACCCCGATCCCGCGGACCGCGCCGGTCCCGCGGCCGCCATCGATCCCGCGGCCGTCGCCACGAGCGGCGGCGCAGAACAGGAACGAGCATGACCCTCCCCGTCCCCTCCCTCGCGCACGTCTTCGACGTCGAGGTCGCCCTCGGCGCCCTCGAGGACCACGGCGCCACCCGCGCCGGGCACCGGCGCGTCATCCCCATCGTCGGCGGCAGGATCACCGGCGCGCTCGAGGCCGAGATCCTGCCGGGCGGCGCCGATTGGCAGATCGTGCGGTCGGACGGTTCGATCGAGATCGACGGCCGCTACTCCGCGCGCACGACCGCGGGCGAACTGCTGTACCTCCAGGCGAACGGGGTGCGCAGCGGCGAGCCCGCGGTGCTCGAGGCGCTGCTGCGGGGCGAGGCCGTCGATCCCGCCGACTACTACTTCCGCACCGTCGTCACCATCGAGACGTCGGCGGAACGCCTCGCCGCCTATCAGCGCGCCCTCTTCCTCGCGGTCGCCGAGCGCGGCGCCGACGTCGTGCGCTACTCCACGTACCGCTTCGCCTGAACCGTCCGTCGCCGCGCGCTCAGGCCCAGGCGGCGCCCGCTCAGGCCCAGGCGGCGCCCGCTCCCGTCCCGGCCCCGAGGAGCCCCGCGAGCACGCCGCCGACGGCGCCCGCGAGGACGACCGCCCAGACGGGCAGCCGTCCCCCGACGAGCAGGAGCAGGCAGCCCGCCGCGATGAGCGCCGGCGCGACGCCGGTCACCCCGGTGCGGATGACCGGGTCCCAGAGCGCTGCGGCCAGGATGCCCACGACCGCGGCGTTCGCCCCGGCCAGCGCGGCCCGCGCGGCCCATCGCCCGCGGAGGCGTTCCCAGAACGGCAGCACGCCCACGAGGAGCAGGAGCCCGGGTGCGAAGACGGCCACCAGCGCGAGGAGCGCCCCGAGCGGGGCGGCGGGGCCCGGCTGCATCTCGAAGCCGAGGAAGGCCGCGAATGCGAAGAGCGGCCCCGGCAGCGCCTGGGCCGCCCCGTACCCGGCGAGGAAGCGCTCGGGCGGCACCGCCGCGGCGATCGCCGGCTCGGCCTGCAGCAGCGGCAGCACGACGTGGCCGCCGCCGAAGACGAGCGCGCCCGCGCGGGTGAACGCGTCGGCGATCGCAGCCCAGGGGTCGTGGGTGACGCGGGCGAGGATCGGCAGGCCGGCGAGCAGGAGGCCGACGGCGAGCAGCGCGGCGATGCCGGCCCGGCGCGGCACGCGCACGGCGAGCGGCTCCGCCGGGCCCTCGGCCCCGGTGCGACAGCAGACGATGCCGGCGAGCAGGCCGACGGGGATCGCGACGAGCTGGCCGAGGCCGCCGGGCACGAGCAGCGCGAGAGCCGCCGCCGCCGCGGCGATGAGGATGCGGCGCAGCTCGGGGGCGAGGGTGCGCGCCATCCCCCAGACGGCGTGCGCGACGACGGCGACCGCGACGGCCTGCAGGCCGAGCACGAGGCCAGATCCGAGCGGACCGTCGAGGGAGACGGCGCCGACGGCGAAGAGGACGATCAGGAGGGCCGAGGGCAGCGTGAACGCGGTCCACGCCGCGACGGCGCCGAGCGGCCCGCCGCGGAGCAGCCCGAGGGCGAAGCCGAGCTGGCTCGAAGCCGGTCCGGGCAGGAACTGGCAGAGGGCGAGGAGCTCGGCGTACTGCGCCTCGCTCGCCCAGCGCCGGCGCACGACGAGCTCCTCGCGGAAGTATCCGAGGTGGGCGACCGGACCGCCGAAGGAGGTGACGCCGAGTCGGAGGAACACCCGGAAGACCTCTGCCGCCCGACTCGCGCTCCGCGCAGGGCCGCCGGCGGCCGCGTCGGAGTTCACGCCGCGGACGTGCCGTCGACGGGCCGCGCGGCACGGGTCTCGCTCATGCCCACGATGGTACCGGCCGGCGCCATCGCGAGCAGCCCGGACACGCGCGGGCCCCGAGGTGTTCACCTCGGGGCCGCGCTCCGCGCATGATGCGAACGCTCTCGTGGAGCCGCGGGGAATCGAACCCCGGTCCACTTCGACGATTCCGTGCCTTCTACGAGCGTAGTTCGTGCAAGCGTTCTACTCGGCCCCGTCCGTTGTCACGAACACCTCAGACGACAGGCCCAGTTCCAGTGCAAGTCCCGGTACGCCCTGAAACGCGACGCACCAGCAAGCCCCCTCAATGACGCCAGGAAACCGGGGCGGAGGCCCACCCGACCTGACGGACTCGGTCTCGTGCTTAGGCAGCGAGAGCGAAGTCGGTGCGCTTAGCGTTGGCACCTATGGTGTGCGAAGGGCGTTTACGAGATAACTCCGCGTCCTCGGCCCGCTTCTCACAGTCTCAAATCGACGTGTCGAAACCGATCGGCCCCGAGCGTGCACCACGGGGGTGCGGTCGGGGCGTTCGCATCATGCGCTGTGGAATTGTCGTGCTCCGACGCTGCCGCCGGAGCACACCATCATACCACGTCCGCGTCGTCCGCGTCGAGGGCCGCGGCCACCGCGGCGGCGAGCTCGTCGGGGTCGAGGCCGAGCAGCCAGGCGCTCGCGTCCACGACGAACGACGCGTACGCCGCGTCGCCGATCGCGGCGCTGTTCGCGTACGCTCCGAAGCCGTCGACCGCGATGAAGATCCGCACGCTCGCGGCGCGGGCGTCCGCCGCACGGAAGGCGCCGGCGTCGACGCCCGCGCGCACGAGCTCCGCCAGCCGGTCCTGGTCGAGGCGCTCCTGCTCCTCAAGCGCGCCCGCGAGCGCGGGCGAGAAGCGGGCGAGATGCCGCGCGTTCAGCCACAGCCGCGCCTGGGCGATCCCCTCCTCCGTGCCGACGCTCCCGAGGAATCGCGCGAGGCGCGCGAGCGGCCCGGCGTCATCGCCCGCCGCCCCGCGGCCGAGGTGGCGCTCCCGATCCCCCGTCACGGCCGCGGCGAAGGCCTCGACCACGAGCGACTCGGCCGCCGGGAAGTAGTGGCTGATGAGCCCGGGGCGGACCCCGAGCCTCTCGGCGACGGCGCGCAGCGTCACCCGTTCGAGGCCGTCGGCGAGCGCGATCCCGGCGGCCTCGGCGACGATCTCGGCGCGCCGCTCCCCGGCGGGCTTGCGCACCCGAGCCCCGCGCGTCACCTCCGGCATGGCCTCAGTCTATTGGCCCGGACGCCAACAGCGGGTCACTCCCCCATGCGGTTCTTCGTGCGCATGGCCCGCTCGGCCTCGCGCTTGTCCTGCCGTTCGCGCAGGGTCTGCCGCTTGTCGTACTCGCGCTTGCCCCGCGCGAGCGCGATCTCCACCTTCGCCCGGCCGTCGAGGAAGTACAGGCGCAGCGGGATGATCGTCATGCCGCCCTCGCGGGTCTTCTGGAAGAGCTTGTCGATCTGCTGGCGGTGCAGCAGCAGCTTCCGCTTGCGGCGCGGCGCGTGGTTCGTCCACGAGCCGTTGAGGTACTCCGGGATGTACGCCGCGTCGAGCCAGGCCTCACCGCGCTCGATGAAGACGTAGCCGTCCACGAGCGAGGCGCGCCCCATGCGCAGCGACTTCACCTCGCTGCCCGTGAGCACCATCCCCGCCTCGTAGGTGTCGAGGATGAGGTACTCGTGACGCGCCTTCTTGTTGGAGGCGATCAGCTTCTCGCCGGTCTCCTTGGGCATCTCCTCATCCTCTCGCTCGCGGGCCGAAGCACCAGCGTAGCGCACCGCGGCCCCGCACCGCGCCGGATCCGCGCCGCTAGACCCTGAGGTAGCGGGTGATCGCGATCTTCGCCGCGATCGCCGACAGCACGACGCCGATGAGGATCAGCACGGGCGGCACGACGAGGGACTGCTCCACCGTGATGTAGCTCGTGAACGGCACCTCGCTCGCGAGGACGCCCTGCACGAAGAACTTCACGATCGCGACCGACGCCGCGCTCGCGAGCACCGCGCCGACGAGTGCCGCGATGATCCCCTCCAGGATGAACGGGGTCTGGATGAAGCGGTTGGACGCGCCCACCAGGCGCATGATCCCGATCTCCCGCCTGCGCGAGAACGCCGAGAGCCTGATGGTGGTCGAGATGAGCAGCATCGCCGCGACGAGCATGAGCCCGGCGATGGCGATGGCGGTGTAGCTCGCGACGCCGAGGAACAGGAAGATCCGGTCGAGGAGGCTCCGCTGGTCGGACACGCTCTGCACGCCGGGGATGCCGGCGAAGGTCTCCTGGATGATGTCGGAGCGCGACGGGTCGGAGAGCTTCACCCAGAAGGTCTGGTTGAGCTGCTCGGGCTTCGTGATCTCCACGATCGGGTTGCCCGCGAACTGCTCGGTGAACTGCTCGTAGGCCTCGTCGTGGTCGACGAAGAACGTCTCGTCGATGTACGGCGCGAGGGTGTCGGACTCGAGCGCGTCGCGCACGGCGGCGATCTCCTCCTCGCCCGCGTCGGTGCCGGCGCAGGTCGAGCTCTCGTCGTACGCCGTGCAGAGGTAGATCGCGACCTGCGCGCGGTCGTACCAGAAGGTCTTCATCTGCTGGATCTGCAGCTGCATGATGATCGCCGCGCCCACGAAGGTGAGCGACACGAAGGTCACGAGCACGACCGAGATGACCACCGAGAGATTGCGGCGCAGCCCGTTCCAGACCTCGCCGAGTACCAGTCCCGCCCTCATCGCACCGGCCCCACATCCGTCTGATCGTCGTCCTTGCGGTTCAATCCGAGGTGCTCGGCGAGGCTGCCGGTCTCGGACATCTGCACGGGATCGGGGCGATCCGGGTCCAGGAAGCCGGGGATGCGGCGCTCCTGCGGACCGTCCGGCCGCAGCGTGTCCTCGTCGACGCCGTCGTCCTCCCCGCCGAGCGGGTTCGGCTCCTCGAAGACGCTCGCGCTGCGCGCGGGCACGACGACCGTGTCGGTGTCGGCGGCGGGCTCGTCCGCGCCGGCCGCCGGCGGGCGCGCGGCCTCGGGCGCCTGCGGCGCGGGCATCGCGATCGCGGCCGTCTCCGCGGCGACCGCGGCCTCCACGTGCTCGGCCGAGTCGGTCTCGGGGGCCGCCTGCGGCGAGAGCGCGGCCCGGACGACCGCCTCCGTCGTGCGGAGCACCTGCACGCCCTGGGCGGAGAGGTCGGAGACCGGGATCGAGGCGGTCTCGCCGTAGCCGCCGCCCACCTCGTCGCGCACGACAGCGCCCTGCGAGAGCTCGACGACGCGCTGCTGCATGATGTCCACGAAGGCGGCCTCGTGGGTCGCCATGACGACGGTCGTGCCCGCCGCGTTGATCGCGCGCAGCAGCTGCATGATGCCGAGGCTCGTGGCCGGGTCGAGGTTGCCCGTCGGCTCGTCGGCGAGCAGGATCGCGGGCTTGTTCACGATCGCGCGGGCGATCGCGACGCGCTGCTGCTCGCCGCCGGAGAGCTCGTGGGGGAAGCGCTTCGCCTTGTTCGCGAGCCCCACCATCTCGAGGGTGTCTGGCACAGCCTCCTGGATGAAGCCGCGGGACTTGCCGATGACCTGCAGCGAGAACGCGACGTTGTCGTAGACGGTCTTGTTCGTCAGCAGGCGGAAGTCCTGGAAGACGGTGCCGAGATTGCGGCGGAAGTAGGGCACCTTCCGCGAGGAGATCTTGCTGAGGTCCTGCCCCAGCACGTGGATCTTGCCCGAGCTCGGCTGATCCTCACGCAGGACCAGGCGCAGGCAACTGGACTTCCCGGATCCCGAGGCGCCGACGATGAACACGAACTCGCCGCGGTCGATGTTCATATCGACGCGGTCGAGCGCGGGCTTCGCCGTGCCCCGGTATTTCTTGGTGACGTTCTCGAAGAGGATCATGACGTGACGACCCTACGCCGGTTCCCGCGGTGCGCCGCGCAGGCGCGCAGGGGTTGCGGGCATTCCCAGGATGCCGGGGCGCCTCCCGGGATCAGTCGTTCTTCGCGAGCGAGCGCCAGCGGATCCCCGCCGCGATGAAGCCGTCGAGGTCGCCGTCGAAGACCGCGTCGGGCTGCGAGGACTCGTGGCCCGTGCGCAGGTCCTTCACGAGCTGCTGGCCGTAGAGGAAGTAGGAGCGGATCTGGTCGCCCCAGCTCGCCGTGATGCTGCCGGCGAGCTCCTTCTTCTTGGCGGCCTCCTCCTCGCGCTGCAGCAGGAGCAGGCGGGTCTGCAGCACGCGCATCGCGGCGGCGCGGTTCTGGATCTGCGACTTCTCGTTCTGCATCGAGACGACGATGCCCGTCGGGATGTGGGTGATGCGCACGGCCGAGTCGGTGGTGTTGACGGACTGGCCTCCTGGCCCGGAGGAGCGGTAGACGTCGACGCGGATGTCCGTCTCCGGCACATCGACCTCGGTCGCCTCCTCGAGCAGCGGGATCACCTCGACGCCGGCGAAGCTCGTCTGCCGCTTGTCGGCCGAGCCGAACGGGCTGATGCGCGCGAGGCGGTGCGTGCCGGCCTCGACGGAGATGGTGCCGAAGGCGTAGGGCGCGTCGATCTCGAAGGTGGCGGACTTGATCCCCGCGCCCTCCGCGTAGGAGGTGTCGAGCATCTTCGTCGCGTAGCCGTGCTGCTCGGCCCAGCGGAGGTACATGCGCAGCAGCATCTCGGCGAAGTCGGTGGCGTCGTCGCCGCCCGCGCCGGAGCGGATCGTGACGACGGCGGCGCGCTCGTCGTACTCGCCGGACAGCATCGTCTGCACCTCGAGGTCCTGCATGACCTTCTCGAGCGCATGCAGCTCGTCGGCCGCCTCGGCGAGCGCGTCCGCGTCCTCCATCTCCTGCGCCAGCTCGACGAGGACCTCGAGGTCGTCGATGCGGCCCTCGACGCCGCGGAGCCGCTTCACGCGCGCCTGCCGATGCGACAGGCCGCTCGTCACCTGCTGCGCGGCGGCGGGGTCGTCCCACAGCCCGGGCGCCGCGGCCTGCTCCTCGAGCTCCGCGATCTCCCGATCGAGCTTCGGCAGGTCGGACACCGCGGCGATGTCGGCGTAGGTCGCGCGGAGCGCGCGGATGCGGGCGCTGAAGTCAAGATCGAGCATGATCCCCTAGCCTACCCGTCGCGACGCCTCCGCGGCGCGGTCCGCTCAGATGACCGCCGCGGACGCGGCGTCCGGCGGTGCGGCGTCGCGCTCCGCCCGCCAGGCCTCCGCGAGCCGGGTCGCCGCTGCGGCGAGTGCGTCCTCCGGCGCCGAGAAGGGCAGGCGGAGGAACCGCTCGAAGACGCCGGGGCTGCCGAAGCGCGGGCCTGGCGGGAGCTGCAGCCCGAGGGCGGCCGCCCGTCGGCTGAGCCGGCTGCTCGCGCGCGCGCCGAGGTCGACCCAGACGCAGACGCCGCCCTCCGCCGCGCTGAGCCGCCAATCCGGGAGCTCCGCGCCGAGCCGTTCGACGAGCAGCCGGTGCCGGCCGGTGAGCTGCCGACTGCGCTCCGCGAGGATCCGCTCGTAGTCCTCGAGCGCGAGAAGGGCGATGGCCTGCGACCAGTCTGCGGTGCCGAGATCGCCGACTCTGCGACTCGCCTCGAGCCGCGCGATGAGCCCGGGGGCCGCGCGGATCCAGCCGATCCGCAGGCCGCCCCACACCGTCTTCCCGAGGGAGCCGACCGTGAGGATCGCGTCCTCCTGATGCGCCCGTTCGGCCGCCGCCGCGAACGGTCGGATGCGGCGGCTGCCGCCCAGGCAGAGCTCGGCCGTCGTCTCGTCGACCACGACGTGCGCCCCCTGGTCGACGAGCGCGTCGATGAGGGCGGGGCGCAGCTCCTGCGGCATCCGCAGCCCCGTCGGGTTGTGGTGATCGGGGATGAGGTAGGCGACCCTCGGCGCGCTGCGCCGCGCGATCTCGAGGATCGCGGCGGCATCGTAGCCCCCGCCCGCGGTCGCGCCGACGGGCAGCTCGGCGACGAGCGCGCCCGTCGCGGCGAGCGCCTCCCGGGCGTGCGGGTAGCTCGGGGACTCGATGAGGCTGCGCTCGCCGCGCCGGAGCAGCGTGCGCGCGATGAGGAAGATCGCGTGCTGCGCGCCGAGCGTCACCATGATCTGCTCGGGCGAGGTCGGCAGACCCCGGAGCGCGTAGCGGTCGGCGATCGCGGCGCGCAGCGCCGGCATGCCGATCGTGTCGTAGCCGGGGCCGGAGAAGAGGCCGGCGTGCTCCCGCGCGGCCCGCTCATGGAGCTCCGCGAGCCCGCTCCAGGGCTCGGGGCAGGCCGCCGACAGATCGATGCCCGGCCCCCCGACGGCCCACAGCCCGGGCCGGGCGCCCGTCGGCGTGCGCACGACGCTGCCGGAGCCGCGCCGCGACACGACGACGCCGGTCTCGCGCAGGCGCCGGTACGCGGCGCTGACCGTGGTGCGGCTGACGCCGAGCGCCTCGGCGAGCAGCCGCTCGGCGGGGAGCACCGCGCCGGGCACGACGCGGCCGTCGCGCACGAGCAGCGTCACGCTGGCGCAGAGCTCCTCGTACCCGTGGCCGTCGCCCCGCCAGGTGCCGAGCAGCTCCGCGAGGCGACGCGCGCTCACGCGCTGCGCGGTCGGCCAGATCTCACCCATGATGCCACCGTAGACAGATTGGCATCTTGTTCGCAAGGCCAATTCGGAGTGGACTGATCTCCATGCTCGGACGACTCGCACGCCTCATCCCCGGACTCCTCCTCTACGGCATCGCCGACGCGTTCATGATCCGCGCCGCGATCGGCGTGGACCCCTGGACCGTCTTCGCGCAGGGCCTCTCCCTGCGCACCGGGCTGGGCATCGGCCTGCTCACGAACCTCATCGGGCTCGCCGTGCTGCTGCTCTGGTGGCCGTTGCGGCAGCGGCCGGGGATGGGGACGGTGCTGAACATCCTGCTCGTCGGACCGGGCATCGAACTCGGGCTCTGGCTGCTGCCGGTGCCCGAGACCCTGTGGCTGCGCTGCCTGTTCTTCGCGATCGGGCTGCTGCTGCTCGCGGTCGCGAGCGGGATCTACATCGGCGCGCACCTCGGTCCCGGGCCGCGCGACGGGCTCATGACGGGGCTCCACCACCGGTTCGGCACGCCGATCTGGATCGGGCGCACGGCGATCGAGGCGACCGTGCTCGCCGTCGGATGGCTGCTCGGCGGCAACGTCGGCATCGGCACCGTCGTCTTCGCCCTGTGCATCGGGCCGCTGTGCGCGGTCGCGCTCCCGTTCTTCGACCGCGATCGGCGACGCGGCGGCGCGAGCAGCGCGGGCGCCGCGGGCAGCGCGGGCGCCGCGGCGGACCCCGCTGATGCGCGCGAGCCGCGGGATCCCTCCGGGGACCCCGCGGCTCGACCGGCGCCGACGGCGTGACTAGCGGGGCTCGCCCGCCGGCTCCGGCTCGGGCTCCGCCCCGCCCTCGGGCAGCTTGTTGAAGCCCGTCACCGGCTGGTTCTCGTCGAACGACGCGACCTTCCGCGTGAAGCCCCTCGTGATGACGGCCAGGTAGACGATGCCGATCGCCGTCCAGATGAGCCCGCCCAGCAGCGCGTGCCCGTCGAGGTTCACCCACAGGAGGCCGGTGAGCAGCGTGCCCACCACCGGCATCACGATGTAGTTGAAGATGTCCTTCGGGGTGCGCCGCCGCCCCTTGCGGATCGCGAACCACGCGATCACCGAGAGGTTCACGAAGGTGAAGGCGATGAGCGCGCCGTAGTTGATGTAGGCCGCGATCATCTCGAGCGTGAAGGCGATGGCGAGCAGCGAGATCGCGCCGGTGAGCACGATGTTGAAGGTCGGGGTGTGCGTCTTCGCGTTGATGAAGCCGAACACCCGCTTCGGCAGCACGTTGTTGCGGCCCATGACGAGCAGCATGCGCGACACCGAGGCGTGCGAGGCGAGGCCCGAGGCGAGCGTCGCCGCGAAACCGGCCGCGGTGAGGATCGCGGCGAGCGTCTTGCCGCCCACGAGCTCGCCGATGATCGGCAGCGTCGAGTCCTCGACGAACTGCATGTCGCCGCCCGGCGCGAACTCGTTCCAGTCGGGGAAGCGCTGCTGCGTGAAGTAGCCGGCGATGAGGAAGATGGCGCCGCCGAGCACGACCGTGAGGAGGATCGCCTTCGGCATGATCTTCGGCGTCTTCGCCTCCTCCGCGTACATCGTCACGGCGTCGAAGCCGATGAACGAGAAGCACACGATCGTCGCGCCGGCGAGGACCGCGCCGAACTCGACGCCGCTGTGGAGGAAGGGCTGCACCGTGACGACGCCGCCGACCCCGGCGCCGCCGGAGAGCTGCACGATCACCATGACCACGAAGACGGCCATCACGACGATCGAGAAGACCAGCAGGATCATGTTGACGTTCGACGTGCCGCGCATCGTGAGGTAGATGATGCCGGTCACGAAGACGACGTAGAGCACGACCCAGACCCAGCCGGGCACGCCGGGGAAGAACGCCTCGAGGTAGCTGCGGATGATGAGGCAGTTCACCATCGGAAGCAGCATGTAGTCGATGAGCGCCGTCCAGCCGACGACGAATCCGACGTTCGGGTGCATCGACTCCCGCGCGTAGGTGTACGCGGAGCCCGCGCTCGGGATCGCCCCCGCGATCTTGCCGTAGCTGATCGCGGTGAAGACCATGACGATGAGGGCGACGAGGTAGGCGAGCGGCACGACGTTGTTCGTGTCGCGGGCGACGAGGCCGAAGGTGTCGAAGACGACGGTGGGGGTCATGTAGCCGAGGCCCAGGCCGACGATGGCCCAGAGCCCGAGGCTGCGCTTCAGGGTGCCGCCCCGCGAGATCGTCGCGGCGGATGCATTCGCCATGTTCTCTCCTTCAAGAACGCGGCCGCCGCGCGCGGCGCTGCCGCGCGCGATGGCGTCTTCATGCGGCGAAGGTGATTTCGCCAAGCACTCATCCTGCACCCGCGACCGCCCGGGCGCAAGCCGAACACGCGCGATGTCCCCCGCCCGGAGCCTCCGGGCGGGGGACATCGTTCACGGGCTAGGCGCGCGCGAGCCGCTTCTGCTTGTTGATGTTCACCATCTGCACGATGATCACGAGCAGCAGGGCGCCGACGAACACGATCGAGGCGAGCACGTTCGCCTGCGCGGGCACGCCCTTGAGCGCGGACACGTAGATGAACTTCGGGAACGTCGTGGCCGTGCCCGAGTTGAAGTTCGTGATGATGAAGTCGTCGAAGGAGAGCGCGAAGCTCAGCAGCGCGGCGCCGATGATGCCGGGGGCGAGCATCGGCAGCGTGATCCGCCAGAACACCTGCCCGGGCGAGGCGTAGAGATCGCGGCCGGCCTCCTCGATGGCAGGGTTCAGCGAGGCGACCCGAGCCTTCACCGCCACGACGACGTACGAGATGCAGAACATCGTGTGCGCGAGGATGATCGTGCCGATGCCCTTCTCGACCCCCGCGAGGAGGAACTGCGCCGCGAGTCCGGCGCCGAGCACGACCTCGGGCGTCGCCATCGGGGTGAACAGCAGCAGGCTCACGGTCGAGCTGCCCCGGAACTTGTAGCGCACGAGCGCGATCGCGATCATCGTCCCGAGCACGGTCGCGATGACCGTCGCGACCACGCCGACGAGGATCGAGTTGCCGAAGGCGGTGCACACCTGCGGCGCGCCGCAGGGATTCTGCCAGTTGTCGAGCGTGAAGCCGCGCCAGATGATGTTGTTGCGCCCCGCGTCGTTGAACGAGAACAGGATCACGTGCGCGATCGGGAGGAGCAGGTAGATGAGGGCGATCGCCCCGACCACCGGCACGAAGGCCTTGCCCAGCGTGAAGCCCTTCACAGCAGATCCTCCGCCCCGCTCTTGCGCACGTACGTCGCCACGATCACCAGGATGATGACCATGAGGATGATCGACAGCGTCGCGGCCATCGGATAGTTCTGCGTCTGCAGGAAGTTCGACTCGATCACGTTGCCGACCATCGTCGTCCCCGTGCCGCCGAGGAACTCCCTGGACGCGTTCACGTAGTCGCCCGACATCGGGATGAAGCTCAGGAGCGTCCCCGAGACGATCCCCGGCATCGAGAGCGGCAGGGTGACGCGGCGGAACGTCGTCACCGGTGAGGCGTACAGGTCGGACCCCGCCTCCAGCAGCCGCAGGTCGAGCGCCTGCAGCGAGGAGAACATCGGCAGCACCATGAACGGGATGAAGTTGTACACGAGGCCGAAGATCACGGAGAAGTGCGTGCCGATCCACTCGTTCGGGAGGATCGACTTCCACGCCAGCGTCCGCAGCAGGAAGCTGATGAAGAACGGGGCGACCACGAGGATCAGGAGCACGCCCTGCAGCATCGGCTTCGAGCGCACCTTCACGCCGATGAGGTACGCGAGCGGGTAGCTGATGACGAGGCCGACGATGGTCGCGATGAGCGCGTAGCCGAAGGAGCGCAGCAGTTGCGGCCAGTACTCCGAGAGCGCCGCCCAGTAGTTGGAGAACTGCGCGGCCGCGACGTACTGCCCGATGCCGCCGGAGTCGGCGGGGGCCTGCAGCGAGGTGAGGATCAGCTGCACGAACGGCGCCACGAAGAACAGCAGCATGTACGCGATGCCGGGCAGGAGCAGCAGCAGCGCCACCCATCCCTTGCGCTTCGGCGCCTGTTCGACGGCGCGCGTGCCGCCGGAGAATGCGGTGAATGCCATGACGCCCTCCGCTTACTCCGCCAGCGCCGCGCGGGTCGCGATCGCCCGCGTCGAGAAGTCGGCGGTGAGCGCCCCGGTGTCGAGCCGGTCGTCCGCAAGGCCGAAGGTGTGCTCCGTGTGCCAGCTGAGCCAGGCCTCGTCGCCGAGCGCGGCCTGCGGGCCGGCCTGCAGGTTCTGCGCGAAGACCTGGACGGGGCCCGCGCCAGGCACCTCCACCGTGTACTGCGTGCTCACGCCGATGAAGGAGACGTCCGTGATCCGCCCCGGCCCGATCACGTTCGTGTCGGCCGCCGCCGGCGGCTCGGCGAGCGAGAGGTGGAGCTTCTCCGGGCGCACGCCGACGGTGATCGCGCCGCTGTCGCGGACGCTGCGCGCGCGCGGCACCGAGATCCTGGACCCCCCGAAGTCGGTGTGGAGCACCTGCTCGGTCCCGCCGGCGACCTCGACCGCGAACAGATTCGACTGGCCGAGGAAGTTCGCGACGAAGACGGTGCGGGGCAGTTCGTAGAGCTCCTCCGGAGCGCCCATCTGCTCGATCCGACCCTTGTTCATGACCGCGACCGTGTCGGCCATCGTCATGGCCTCCTCCTGGTCGTGGGTGACGTGGAGGAAGGTGAGACCGACCTCCTGCTGGATCTGCTTGAGCTCCTGCTGCATCTGCCGGCGCAGCTTGAGGTCGAGGGCGCCGAGCGGCTCGTCGAGCAGCAGCAGCGCGGGCCGGTTCACGACGGCGCGGGCCAGGGCGACGCGCTGCTGCTGGCCGCCGGAGAGCTGCGCGGGCTTCCGATCCGCCACGTGGTCGAGCTCGACGAGGCGCAGCGCCTCGTGGGCCTTCCCCACCGGATCGCCGATCCGGCGCCGGCGCAGTCCGAACGCGACGTTCTCCAGCACGCTCATGTGCGGGAAGAGGGCGTAGGACTGGAACACCGTGTTCACCGGTCGCTTGTGCGGCTTCAGTCCGCTCACGTCGGTGCCGCCGATGAGGATCCGACCGGCCGTCGGGTCCTCGAGCCCCGCGACGAGGCGCAGGGTGGTCGTCTTGCCGCAGCCCGACGGCCCGAGCAGCGCGAAGAACGATCCCGCCGGGATCGTGAGATCCAACTCCTCGATCGCCGTGAAGCCGGGGAAGCGCTTCTGGATGCCGACGAGCTCCAGGTCCGCTCCGGACTCGGCGAAGGCCGCATGCTCCGCCGCCATCAGAGGCCCAGCACGTTCTGGAACTCGGTCGAGTACTTCTTGTCCTCCTCGGCGGAGAGCGTGCGGAAGGAGTGCAGGTGCTCCCAGTCCGCCTCGCTCGGGAAGATGAGGGGGTTGTCCGCGTTCTCGGGGTTGACGGTGCGCATCGCCTCCTGCGTCCCCTTGACCGGCGGCACGTACGTCACGTAGTCGGCGACCTCGGCCATCACCTCCGGCTGGTAGTAGTAGTCGATCATCTCCTCGACCCGGGCCTTCGCCTCCGCCGAGGTGCCGTTCGGGACGGTGAAGGAGTCGGAGGCGATCATGCCGCCGGATTCGGGGATCTCGAGCGTCCACTGGTTGTCGTTCTCGGCGTTGAGCATGATCACGTCGCCGGACCACGCCATCGCCGCCAGCGCGTCGCCGGAGATGAGGTCCTGCGTGTAGCTGTTGCCCTTGACGTTGCCGATCTGCCCGCTCTTGAGGGCGTCGTCGAGCCACGCCATCGCCTCGTCGAACTCGGCGTCGCCCCAGTCGCCCGAGGGATCGTGGCCGAGCCCCGCGAGGATCATCCCGACGGTGTCGCGCATCTCGCTGAGCACGACGACCTTGCCCTTGAGCTCGGGGCGCAGGAAGTCGTCGAGGGTCTTGATGCCGTCGGGCACCGCCTCGGTGTTCCACACCCAGCCGGAAGCCGGAAGCTGCCACGGGATCGAGAACTTGCGCCCGGGATCGACGTCGAGCGCGTCCCACTGGGCGTCGACGAGATTCGCCTGCACGTTCGGCAGGTTCGCGTAGTCGAACTCCTGCACCTGCTCGGCCTGGATGATGCGCCCGTTCATCCAGTCCGTGAAGGTCACCACGTCGTACCCGGTGTACTGGCCGAGCTCGAGCTGATCCTTGATCTTGCCGTAGAAGGTGTTGTTGTCGTCGATGTCCTCGATGTAATCGACCTCGTAGCCCGACTCCTCCATGAAGCGGTCGAGCGACGGGTAGCTGCCGCTCTCCTCGTCGTAGTCGAGGTAGTAGGTCCAGTTGCCCCAGACGACGCCGTCCCCGCTGCTCGATCCGCCGCCGGCGCAGGAGGCGAGTCCGAGCGTGCCCGCGCCGGCCGCCCCGACCGCGGCGCCGCGGAGCAGCTGCCTGCGGCTGAGCTGCGCGCCGCGGATCATCTGGACGATATCGCGGACGATGGGGTCTTGTGGCTGTCGTGCCATGAGATCACTTCCTTGGTTTCTCATATCCGGGTACCGACTCGCGCACGGGCGGCGCCAATGCCGGGGTGTGCATCGAATATTGCACAGACGGGGAATCGTTGCCAAGCGGACGCCGCGACCGACACGGATTCTTCACACAATGGTGATGTTCGGCGCGGGAATGCGTGCGGAATCAGCGCTTCTCTCTGGGAAGCAGCGTGGAGATAGGCAGGATTCAGGCTCGAAATCTTCGGATTCCTTTGCTTTTTCCCCTCGCGGCTGCAAGAATCAGTCGCGTGAGCAGCGCACGCACTTCACCGGCACTCGACGCGACGTCGAAGGCGATCATCGAGCAACTCCAGCGCGATGGCCGTCGTTCGTACGCCGAGATCGGGAAGGCCGTCGGCCTCAGCGAGGCCGCCGTCCGCCAGCGCGTGCAGAAGCTCACGGATGCCGGGGTCATGCAGATCGTTGCCGTGACCGACCCGATGCGCCTCGGCTTCAGCCGCCAGGCCATGCTCGGCATCCGCGTGTCCGGCGATACCAGGGTCGTCGCCGATCGCCTCGCCGAGATGCCGGAGATCAGTTACGTCGTGCTCAGCGCGGGGTCCTTCGACATCATCGCGGAGGTGGTCTGCGAGGACGACGATGGCCTCATCGAACTCCTCAACGAGAAGATCCGCAAAGTCGACGGCGTCGCCTTCACGGAGTCCTTCGTCTACCTCCAACTCACCAAACAGAAATACGACTGGGGAACACGATAACCATGTCTTTTGATCCCACTGCTGCGGTGGACACCGCTGCGCTCCAGGCCTCGGCCAAGCGCCACATGTGGCCGCACTTCACCAACCGGAAGGTGCTGAACGACGGCATCCCGGTCATCACGCGCGCCGAGGGCCACCACATCTACGACGCCGCGGGCAAGCAGTACATCGACGGCCTCGCGGGGCTCTTCGTCGTCAACGCCGGCCACGGCCGCGAGCGCATCGTGCAGGCTGCGGCCAAGCAGATGCAGCAGCTCGACTTCATGCCGATCTGGTCCTACGGGCACCCGGCGGCCATCGAGCTCTCGGAGCGCCTCTCCTCCTACGCTCCCGGCGAGATGAACAAGGTGTTCTTCACCACGGGCGGCGGCGAGGCCGTGGAGTCCGCCTTCAAGCTGGCGAAGCACTTCTGGAAGATCCAGGGCAAGCCGATGAAGCACAAGGTGATCTCCCGCTCGGTCGCCTACCACGGCACCCCGCAGGGCGCCCTGGCCATCACCGGCATCCCGGACATGAAGAAGTTCTACGAGCCGCTGACCCCGGGCGGCCACCGCGTGCCGAACACGAACTTCTACCGCGCCGACGAGATGGGCGCCCCCTCGGACGACCTCGAGGCCTTCGGCCAGTGGGCCGCGAACCGCATCGAGGAGGCGATCCTCTTCGAGGGTCCCGACACCGTCGCGGCCGTGTTCCTCGAGCCGGTGCAGAACTCGGGCGGCTGCTTCCCGCCTCCCCCCGGGTACTTCAAGCGCGTCCGCGAGATCTGCGATCAGTACGACGTGCTGCTCGTCTCGGACGAGGTCATCTGCGCCTACGGCCGCGTGGGCGACTTCTTCGCCTCGAAGGCCCTCGGCTACGAGCCCGACATCATCACCTCGGCGAAGGGCATCACCTCGGGCTACGTCCCGCTGGGCGCCATGATCGTCTCGGACAAGGTGTCGGAGCCCTTCACCTCGACGGAGAACACCTTCTACCACGGCTTCACCTTCGCCGGTCACCCGGCGGCGGCGGCCGCGGCGCTCGAGAACCTCGACATCTTCGAGGAGGAGGACCTCAACGGCCGCGTGCGCGAGAACAGCCCGCTGTTCCGCGCCGAGCTCGAGAAGCTGCTCGACATCGACATCGTCGGCGACGTCCGCGGCGAGGGCTACTTCTTCGGTATCGAGCTGGTCAAGGACAAGGCCACGAAGGAGACCTTCAACGAGGAGGAGTCGGATCGCCTCCTGCGCGACTACCTCTCCCCCGCCCTGTGGGAGGCCGGCCTGTACTGCCGCGCCGACGACCGCGGGGACCCCGTCATCCAGCTCGCGCCGCCGCTGACCATCGGTCCGTCGGAGTTCGCGGAGATCGGCGGCATCCTCCGCAGCGTGCTGAAGGACGCCTCCTCGAAGATCTGATCGCGGATCCGTGAGGCCGGGGCATGATCCCGGTCGCCGGCTCGAGGCCCGTCCCACCCGTTCGAGGTGGGGCGGGCCTCGCGCGTTCTGCGTCCCGCACCCGATCCGAGCGGAACGATCCTCGCACGCTCTCATCCACCCGATCCGGGTCGCTCGGGCAGGGTGCGCCCGGCGTGCACCCTGCCCGGGCGACCCGGATCGGGTGGGGGCGCGGCGCGGCGCGCGATACGCTGGAGCCATGACCGTTTCCCGGCGTCCGCGTTCGCTCCGGATCGCCGCCTGGATCGGCATCGCGCTCGGCGCGCTCGTCCTCGTGGCGATCGCGGCCTTCCTCGTCTGGGCCGGAGTAGGGCGCATGGACGCGGATCCGGCGGCCGTCGCCGCGCTCGAGGACGATCCGGCCGTCACCGCCACCCATGCCGACGGCGCGTGGGTCGTCGCGCCCGCGACGGAGCCCGACGGCACCGGGCTCGTCTTCCTTCCCGGCGCGAAGGTGGACGCCGCGGCCTACGCTCCGACGTTCCGGGAGCTCGCCGCCGAGGGCACGACCGTCGTCATCCCCGATCTCCCGCTGCGCTTCGCGATCCTCGAGACCCGGGGCATGGACGACTTCACGGCGTACGCGCCCGATGTCGAGCGGTGGGCGGTCGGCGGGCACTCGCTCGGCGGCGTCCGGGCGTGCCAGCTCGCGGCGGACGACCCCGACGTCGCGCTCCTGCTCCTCGCCAGCTACTGCGCGGTCGATCTCGCCGACAGCGGCGTCCCCGTGCTCAGCATCTCGGGATCCGCCGACGGGCTCTCGACGCCGGAGAAGATCGACGGCGCCGCGGAGCTCCTGCCGGCGACGGCGGAGTTCGTGGAGCTCGCCGGCGCGAATCACGCCGCCTTCGGCTGGTACGGCGCGCAACCGGGCGACGGCGACGCCACGACCTCGCGCGCGGACGTCGCCGCGGAGGTCAGCCGGCTCGTCCACGCGTTCCTCGCCGGGTCCTGAACCCTCCGCCGGTCGTTCCGCCCTCGGCGATCGCGCGCGCGTGGTCTAGGCTGCGGGCATGAGCACTCAGGATCCGCAACACCCGGCCGCCGCGAGCCCGGCATCCGCGCAGTCCGCGCCCGCGCAGCAGCCCGTGCCCGCGCCGCACACGCCTGCGCAGGCGCCGCAGGCATCCGCAGCGGCGCAGCCCCCGCCCGCGCAGTGGGCCCCGGCACCGCCGCAGGACGCGCAGGCCCCGCAATACGGGCAGACCCCGCAGTACGCGCAGACCCCGCAATACGCGCAGGCCTCGCAATACGAGCACGGGCGGGCGCCCGCGCAGCCCGGCAGGGTCAACGTCTTCGGCGTCGTCGCACTCGTGCTCCTCGTGGCGGAGATGCTGCTCTCGGCCGTCTCGCCGCTGATCTTCCGCGCGGCGTCGATGTCGAGCATCGACGCGATCTCCCTCGTCAGCCTCCTGCTCACGGTCGTCCACCTCGGCATCGCGCTCGTCGTGATCGTGCTGGCGATTCTGGGCGTGCTGCGCCGCGACGCGCCCCGCATGCGGTGGGCGGCGATCGGCGCGCTCGTCTCGGCATCCCTCACCCTCGTCGGCACGCTGCTCATGCAGGCGGTCAACTGGATGACGCCGCTGCTCCCCTACTGACCGCCCGGGATCCCCGTGGCGCCCGGCGTCCAGGACGCAGGAGCCCGGGATCTCCGGGTCGGGGAAACTCCGGGTCCGAAGACCTCCGGGCGCACCGGCCGCGCGCGCAGAAGCGCCCCCCGTCCGAGGACGAGGGGCGCTTCGCAGCGGCGTCCGGCGATCACCGGACGGACGGCGCCTTAGCGGCGCAGACCGAGGCGCTCGATGAGCGAGCGGTAGCGAGCGATGTCGATGTCCTGGAGGTAGCCCAGGAGACGACGACGCTGACCGACGAGCAGCAGCAGACCGCGGCGCGAGTGGTGATCGTGCTTGTGGGTCTTGAGGTGCTCGGTCAGGTCCTTGATGCGCTGCGTGAGGATCGCGACCTGCACCTCGGGGGAACCGGTGTCTCCCGGCTTCGTCGCGTACTCGTCGATGATCGCCTTCTTGACCTCTGCGGGCAATGCCATAGCGGTCCCCTTTCTCCTGCTGCGCGGCGCCGTCAGCGGGATGCTGGGGCTCTCTTTCTCCGCGGCCGTTCCAACGGCAACCTGTACATATTAGCAGAAGCTCCCCCGCCGCGCGGCCGCGCGCACCGCGCCGCGCCCGCGCGGACCGCAGGATATTCGCCCCGCTTCCCAAGAACTTCGAAACCTGCGCGAAACACGACGCACAGAAGTCGTTACACCGCAGAAACTGCGACGCAACGCGACCGCGGCGAAGCGGAAACACCCCGGGCGCACACTGGACACACGGAGACCTCGGCCAGCCCGAGAGAAAGGCGGAAATCCCCATGGAACTCACTCCGCAAGACGTGTGGACCCTCGCGAGCACCGCGCTCGTCCTCATCATGACCCCGGGGCTCGCCCTCTTCTACGGCGGGCTCGTGCGCGTGCGCTCCGTCGTCAACATGATGCTCTTCAGCGTCAGCGCGATGGGCGTCGTGGGGGTCCTCTGGATCCTCTTCGGCTACAGCATGAACTACTTCGCCGAGGGCGAGAGCGGCTTCGCGGGCAGCCCGCTCAAGGACTTCGGGCTCGTGGACACCGACCCGGCCGCCTTCATCGGCGTCGGGTTCGGCGCGGTCTTCGCGATGATCACCACGGCGCTCATCTCGGGCGCGATCGCCGATCGCGTCGGCCTCGGCTCCTGGGTGCTCTTCTCGGGGGTGTGGGCGACCTTCGTCTACTTCCCCGTCGCGGCGTGGGTCTGGGGCGGCGGCTGGATCCAGAACCTGGGCAGCACGCTCGGCCTGCCCGACGTCATCGACCTCGCCGGCGGCACCGTGATCCACATCAACGCCGGCGCCGCGGCCCTCGCCCTCGCCATCGTCGCGGGGAAGCGCATCGGCTTCGGTCCCGGCTCGCACAAGCCGCACAGCATCCCCCTGGTCACCATCGGCGCCGCGCTGCTGTGGTTCGGCTGGATCGGCTTCAACTCGGGCCTCGCCACCGAGACGGGCGAGGCCGGCCTGATCCTCGTGAACACCCTCGCGGCCCCGGCCGCCGGCATCGTCGGCTGGATCATCATCGACGTGATCCGGCAGAAGAAGCCGGGCGTCATCGGCGCGGCCTCCGGCGCCGTCGCCGGCCTCGTCGCCATCACCCCCTCGGCGGCGAACCTCTCCCCCGTGTGGGGGCTCCTGCTCGGGCTCATCGCGGGCATGGCCTGCGCCTTCGCGATCGACTGGAAGTACCGCCTCGGCTACGACGACTCGCTCGACGTGGTCGGCCTGCACCTCGTCGCCGGCGTCATCGGCTCGCTCTACCTCGGCTTCTTCGCCTTCGACGACGGCCTCTTCGTGGGCGGCGACGCCGGACTGCTCCTCGTCCAGGCGATCTCGGTGGTCTCGGTCATGGTCTACTCCTTCGTGGTCTCGCTCGTGATCGCACTTGGCGTGAAGGCCGTCACCGGTCTCCGGGTGCCGGCCGAGGTCGAGGAGGAGGGCATCGACGCCGTGCACCACGGCGAGGAGGCGTACGCCTACGCCACCCCCGCCGAGGAGGAGGCGGCCGCGCGGCCCTGATCCGGGAGGGCGCGCGCCGGAGGGGGCGGGATCGCAGGCGCGGTCCCGCCCCCTCCGGCGCGCACAGGATCGGCGCGCACAGGATCGGCGCGCACTTCCGGATCGGCTCGTACGGGATCGGCGCGCACAGGACCGGCGCGCACGGTCCCGCGCGCACGGCGTAGGCTCGATGCATGACGCGCGCCCCGGACCCCGCCCCCGTTCCCGACGCCCTCGCGGAGGAGCTCCTGGCACTCGCCGCGCGGATCGCCGTCGCCGCGGGCGAACGGGTCCTCGCGCTGCGGGCCCGCAGCGTCGCGGTCGCGGCGAGCAAATCGAGCGAGACCGACGTGGTGACGGAGGCCGACCGGGAGTCCGAGCGGCTCGTCGTCGAGATGATCCGCGCGGCGCGGCCCGAGGACGGCGTGCTCGGCGAGGAGGGCGCCGGCATCGCGGGGAGCAGCGGCATCACCTGGGTGATCGATCCCATCGACGGCACCGTCAACTACCTCTACGACCTCCCGATCTACGCGGTGAGCATCGCCGCGACGGTCGCGGACCCCGCGGCGTTCGCCGACGGCCGGCGGGCGATCGCCGGCGCCGTGTACGCCCCGCGCACGGACGAGCTCTTCACCGCGAGGCAGGGCGGCGGTGCCCGGCTGGGCGGCGAGCCGATCGCCGCATCGGGCAAGCGCGAGCTCGCGACGGCGCTCGTGGGCACGGGTTTCGGCTATACCGTCGAGCGCCGCACGGAGCAGGCCGAGGCCGTGGTGCGCGTGATCCCCCGCGTGCGCGACATCCGCCGCATCGGCTCGGCCGCCTACGACTTCTGCCTCCTCGCCTCGGGGCGGCTCGACGCCTACTACGAGCGCGGCCTGCAGCCCTGGGACTACGCCGCCGGCGCGCTCATCGCCCGGGAGGCCGGGATCGCGCTCCTCGGCGCGGACGACCGGACCGCACCGGGTGAACCGTATCTCTTCGCCGGGGCGCCCGGCCTCGTCGAGGAGCTCCGGGGGGTCGTGCTCCCGGCGTAGCGTCGCGTCAACACGACTGTCATGGGCGTTTACTCCGCGGCATCCGCTGTGCCAGGATGAGTCGCAACGGTCGCAGCGCCGCGGCCGTGGTCTCCGAAGGAGGAACCATGCACCCCCAGCCCGCCGACCCCGTCGTCCGCGCCCTCGTCCACCGCATCCGATCCGCGCGGCTCAGCCGGCGCCAGCTCCTCACCGGCGCCGCCGCGGGGGCCGTCGGGATCGGGGCCGGTGCCCTCGCCGGCTGCGCCGGTTCCGGCGGGCCAGGAGACGGCTCCGGCGGCACCGTGCGCTGGGCGAACTGGACCTACTACCTCGACTACGACGAGGACGCGGGGACCTGGCCGTCGCTCGACGCCTTCATGGAGCGCACGAACATCGACGTCGAGTACTTCGAGGACATCGACGACAACAAGACCTTCGTCGCCAAGATCAAGGATCAGCTCGCGCTCGAGCAGGACACCGGCTACGACGTCTTCGTCCCCTCGGACACAACGACCGTGCGCCTCCTGGAGCAGGAGCAGCTCACGAAGTTCGATCGGAGCCTGCTGCCCCACGTCGACGGGGAGATGATCGACATCGTGCAGCACGCCTCCTTCGACCCCGACCGCGACTGGACGATCCCCTACCAGGCCGGGCTCACCGGCCTCGTCTACAACACCCAGCTCTACCCGGCGGGCGTGCGGGAGGTCTCGGACCTGTGGAGGCCCGAGCTCGCGGGGAAGGTGAACCTGCTCACGGAGCAGGACGACACCCTCGCGCTCATCATGCTCGAGCAGGGCGTCGACATCGAGGGCGACTGGGGCGACGACGAGTTCGCGGCGGCGCTCGAGGTCGCGGAGCGCCAGATCTCGAGCGGACAGGTCGCGACGGTCAAGGGCAACTCCTACACGCAGGACCTCGAGCAGGGCATCATCTGGGCCGGCATGTGCTGGTCGGGCGACATCGCGATCCTCAACGAGGAGGCCGGCGAGGAGGTCTGGAAGTTCGTGGTGCCGGACTCCGGGGCGTCGGTCTTCACCGACTCCTTCGCCATGCCGACGGCGACGGCCGCCTTCGAGCAGGTCCACGCGCTGGTCGACTACTACTACGAGCCGGAGGTGGCCGCGCAGGTCGCCGCGTACGTGCAGTACGTGACCCCCGTCGCCGGGGCGCGGGACGCCATGGCCGCGAGCGGCACCCCGGAGCTCGCGGAGAACCCGCTCATCTTCCCCGACGAGGAGATGAGCGCGCGGATCTTCGACATGCGCGCGCTCACGGCGCGGGAGGACAACGAGTACTCGCAGGCCTACCAGCGGATCCTTGGTAACTGAGTCGGGCGGCGCGTCCCGCGGATCGGGGCGCGGTTCAGCCTGCGGCGTCCTTCCACGCGGCGGCCCGGGACGTGAGCCGCTCCGCGAGCTCGGCGAGCACGGCGGGATCGGCCGCATCGCCGGACGCCGCCGCGCGCCCGTACGCCATGCCGAGCAGGAAGGTGGAGAGCGGAGCGGCGGGCCGCGCCACGTCGTGGGCGACGTCGCGCGCGACGTCGAGGACGGTGCCGATGCGCACGGCGTCGGCGGGGAGTCCGAGCTCCGAGGCGGCGACGGCGAGCCAGGCGTCGAGCGCTTCGGGGGGCAGGTGCTGGGCGGCGGACATGGGAGCTCCTCTGTTCGGTGCGGGAACGGTCGCCGCGACGGCGGGCGCGAGCGCCGCTCGCGCCGCGGCGAGGTCTTCAGGGGTGTCGATGTCGGCGACGATCGCCGTCGGCGCATCCACGTAGCGGATCGCGAGACCGGCGAGGGCGCGGCGCAGGGGACGGCCGGCGACGTCGCCGGCGAGCGCGACGACCCCCGCGCGCAGGGCGGCGACGCGGTAGCGGCCGGCGAGCCACTGCGCCCGCCCCTCGGGGTCCCGGAGCACGCGCGCGTCCTCCGCCGCCGCGAGCGGCTCGGCGAGGAGCACCCGCACCGCGTCGGCGGGCCGCACGAGGTCGCAGGAGAGCAGCAGCGCCTCGGCGGCATCGCCGACGCGGGGCAGCGCTGCGGCGAGCGCCGCCAGCGGGCCGCCGAAGGGCGGATCCTCCCGGACGACGAGGCAGCCGGCTGGCGCCGCGCGAGCCGGGCCCGCGACGACGATGCGGGGCTCTCCCGCCGCGGCGCCGCGGACCGCCGCGACGACCCGGTCGACGAGCCGCTCGCCGGCGAGCTCGATCCCGGCCTTGTCGGCGCCGCCGAGCCGTGCACCGCGTCCCCCCGCGAGCACGATGGCGGCGACGGCGGACGCCGCGCTCATGCCTCCAGCAGGATCACGTCGACCCCCTCCCCCGCGGCGACGTCGCCGCGCTCCGGCGCCACGAGCGCGTAGCCGTTCGCCGAGCCGTGTCCGCCGACGGCGTGGGAGACGCCCCGCGGGTCGACGGCCGGCCGGCAGACGAGCCCCTGCGGCTCCCGGCGCACGCGCACGGGCAGCACCTGCAGCCGACCGGGGGCGCCGCGCCAGCCGGTCTCGGCGACGGCCGGGAGCCGCATCCGATCCGTCGCCTCCGCGCCCTGCATGCGGAGCAGTGCGGGCCGTACGAACAGCTCGAAGCTCACGGCCGCGCTCACGGGGTTGCCCGGCAGCGCGAAGATCCGGGCGCCGCCCCGCAGCCTCCCGGTGCACTGGGGCTGCCCCGGCTTCACCGCGACGCTGACCGCGCGCACCCCTGGCTCGTCGGCGAGGGCCAGCCGGACGACGTCGTGGCGGCCGGGTCCGACGCCGCCCGTCGTGATGACGACGTCGACGCGGCGCCCGAGCTCAGCCAGGCGTGCGCGGAGCGCTGCGACGTCGTCGCCGCCCACCCGGACGTCCGCCGCCGGGAGGCCCTGCTCGGCGAGCAGCGCCGTGATGAGGAGCGAGTTCGACTCCGGGATCTCCCCGCGCGCGAGCGGCTCCCCCGGGGCGCGCAGTTCGGCGCCCGTCGCGATCACGGCCACCCGGGGCGCGGGGCGCACTCGCACGACGTCGACGCCGGCGGCGGCGAGCGCCGCGATGCGTCGGGCGCCGAGTCGGTCCCCGGCACGGGCGAGGACGGCGCCGACGCGGGCGTCCTCGCCGCGGCGGCGCACGTTCGCGCCGGCGTCGACGGGGCTGAAGAGGCTCACCTCCTCCTCCGCCCAGCGGCCGATCGACGCGTCTCCCGCGCCCGGCTCGGCGACGGGCCCCGGCGGCGCATCGCCCCGGGTGCGCTCCACGGGCACGACCGCATCGGCGTCGCCGGGGAGCGGCGCACCGGTCATGATCCGCACCGCGCTCCCCGCGGGGATCGGCGGATCCTCGGCGCTGCCCGCGGCGATCTCGCCGACGATGCGGAGCCGCACGGGGCCGGCCTCCGAGGCTCCGGCGGCGTCCCCCGCGCGCAGCGCGTAGCCGTCCATCGCGGAGTTGTCCCAGAGCGGCAGGTCGTTCCTCGCGCGGGCGTCCTCGGCGAGCACCCGGCCGCCGGCCTCGCGCAGCGGCGCCTCGGCGGCCGGCAGCGGCGGCGTCTCCGCGAGCACGCGCGCGAGATGCGCCTCGGCGCTCACGCGCTCGACGCGCCCGGCTCCATCGCCGCGCCCGCCCGCTCCGCCGTGCCCGCCCATCCTCGCTCCGTCCGCCGTGGTGTGCCGCCTTGCCCCCGAATGCTTTCGATGCTATCCAAGAGGTGTGTCACGTATCGCAGCGCGCCGACGAGTGACCCGCCTCACCGCGGGCGGATCCACGACCCGGCGCGCCGATTTCCTCGCCGTCGAGGAGCCCCTCGAGATCCGCGTGCAGGGCAGCCCGCTCGCCGTGACCATGCGGACCCCCGGCCACGACGTCGAACTCGCGCAGGGCTTCCTCGTGTCCGAGGGCGTCATCCATCACCCGGGCGACTTCGCCGCCGCGATCCACTGCGCCGCCGACGGCGAGCCGAACACCTACAACGTCCTCGACGTCGGCCTCGCGCCCGGCGTCGCCCCGCCCGACCCGAGCCTCGAGCGGAACTTCTACACGACCAGCTCCTGCGGCGTCTGCGGCAAGGCGAGCATCGACGCCGTGCGCACGCAGTCCCGGTTCTCCGTCGCCGACGACCCGCTCGTCGTGGATGCGACGACGCTCATTCGCTTCCCCGAGGAGCTGCGCGCGCAGCAGGCCGTCTTCGAGCGGACCGGCGGACTGCACGCGGCCGCGCTCTTCGACGGCCTCACCGGGGAGATGCTCGTGCTGCGCGAGGACGTCGGGCGGCACAATGCCGTCGACAAGGTCGTCGGCTGGGCCCTCGCGCAGGGCCGCGTCCCGGCGCGCTCCTGCGTGCTCATGGTCTCCGGGCGCGCGAGCTTCGAACTCGCGCAGAAGGCGCTCATGGCGGGGATCCCGATGCTCGCGGCCGTCTCCGCGCCCTCCTCCCTGGCCGCCGAGCTCGCGGAGGAGGCCGGGCTGACGCTCGTCGGCTTCCTCCGCGGGGATTCCATGGTGGTCTACACGCGCCCCGACCGCGTCGCGAACGCGACGGCGGCCGGGGATCCCGAGCCCCTCCCCGACGCGGCCGCCGGCATCGCCGCCGACCCCCACCCGGACGCGCCCGCCGCGCCCCTCCAGAAAGCAGTGCACTCATGACGCCCCAGGCCCCGCGCGAGGACTTCTCCGACGCCGACATCGAGATCTCCGAGCCCAAGGACTACGCCGCGGGGCTCGGCGGCGTGTTCCACTCGATGGAGCCGGCGATCAAGACGATGGGCCTCGCGCGGACCGCGAAGCTCATGACGAAGATCAACCACAAGGACGGCTTCGACTGCATGAGCTGCGCGTGGCCGGATCCCGACCACCGCAAGATCGCCGAGTTCTGCGAGAACGGCGGCAAGGCGGTGACCTGGGAGGCGACGCCGCTGAAGGTCGAGCGCGCGTTCTGGCAGGAGCACTCGATCAGCTCTCTGGAGGACAAGACCGAGTACTGGCTCGGGATGCAGGGCCGCCTCGTGGAGCCGCTGCACAAGGCGAAGGGCTCCGACCGCTACGAGCCGATCTCGTGGGACGCCGCCTACCGGATCGTCGCCGACCACCTGCGGGCGCTGGACAGCCCCGACGAGGCGGCGTTCTACACGAGCGGCCGCGCGTCGAACGAGGCCGCGTTCGTGTACCAGCTGCTCGCCCGCGTGCTCGGCACGAACAACCTCCCCGACTGCTCGAACATGTGCCACGAGTCCACGGGCACGGCGATGAGCCACACGGTCGGGATCGGCAAGTCGACGATCGCCTACAGGGACTTCGGCGAGTCCGACCTCATCATCGTGATGGGGCAGAACCCCGGCACCAATCACCCGCGCATGCTCACCGCGCTGCAGGAGGCGAAGGAGAACGGCGCGAGGATCGTCGCCGTGAACCCCCTGCCGGAGGCCGGTCTCATCGGCTACAAGGATCCGCAGCGGGTGCGCGGCTACGTCGGGAAGCCGACGCAGATCGCCGACCAGTTCATCAAGATCCGCTCGGGCGGGGACATGGCGCTGCTGCAGGCGATCTCGCAGCGGGTGCTCGCGGCGGAGGCGGCGGCGCCAGGCACCGTGCTCGACCACGATTTCATCGAGCGCCACTGCGACGGCTTCGAGGAGTTCGCGGCGCACATGGCGCAGGTCGATGCGCGCGAGGTGGAGCGCGCGACGGGGATCTCCGAGGCGGAGATCGACGAGCTCGCGCAGGCGTACCTCGCCGCCGACAAGGTGATCATCTGCTGGGCGATGGGCGTCACCCAGCAGCGCAAGGGCGTCGACACGATCCGCGAGATCATCAACCTGCTGCTGCTGCGCGGCAACATCGGCAAGCCCGGCGCCGGCGCCTCCCCCATCCGCGGCCACTCCAACGTGCAGGGCGATCGCACCATGGGCGTCTGGGAGCAGATGCCCGATTCCTTCCTCGATGCGCTCGGCGCGGAGTTCTCCTTCGAGCCGCCGCGCCATCACGGGGTCGACGCGGTGCACGGGATCCGGGCGCTCGACCGCGGGGAGATCAAGGTGTGGATGGGCCTGGGCGGGAACCTGCTCGGCGCGATCTCCGACACGAACCTCGCCGAGTCGGCGATGCGGAAGACCCGCCTCAGCGTGCAGCTGTCGACGAAGCTGAACCGCTCCCACGTCATCACCGGCGAGGAGGCGCTGATCCTCCCGGTGCTCGGCCGCACGGAGGTGGATCTGCAGGCGTCGGGCCCGCAGTACGTCACCGTGGAAGACTCCGTCTGCGCGGTGCACGCCTCGCACGGCCAGATCGCCCCGATCTCGGACCAGGTGCGCTCGGAGACGGCGATCGTGACGGGGATCGGGCACGCGCTGTTCGGGGATCGCCACGGCATCGACTGGCTCGCGATGGGCCGCGACTACGACGTGATCCGCGATCACATCTCGCGCGTGGTCCCCGGCTGCGAGAGCTACAACGAGAAGACGCGCACGAGGGACGGCTTCGTGCTGCCGAACGGACCGCGCGATTCGCGCACCTTTCCCACCGACAACGGCAAGGCGCATCTCACCGTCAACGAGCTGGAGCACGTCGCGTGCCCGCCGGGGCGCCTGATCCTGCAGACGGTGCGCTCCCACGACCAGTTCAACACGACGATCTACAGCCTGAACGACCGGTATCGCGGCATCAAGAAGGGCCGCTACGTGATCTTCGTGCACCCGGACGACCTCGCCGAGCTGGGGATCGCCGACGGCGATGCCGTCGACATCTTCAGCGAGTGGCGGGACGAACCCGATCGGGTGCTGCGCGGCTTCCGCGCGGTCGCGTACCCGACGGCGCGCGGCTGCGCGGCGGCGTACTTCCCCGAGGCGAACGTGCTCGTACCGCTGGACAGCACCGCGCTGGAGAGCAACACCCCGGTCTCCAAGGCCGTGATCGTGCGGCTCGAGCCGGCGCGGACGCCGGCCGGCGTCGGCCGCCCCGCGGTCGTCTGAGGACCGACGGCGCGCACCGGTGGCGGGATCCCGCCACCGGTGCGCGCCGTCGGAACGCTCGCGCGGCTACACGTTGGCCGCGCTCGGCGCGCCGATGCCCGGGTCGATCTGGAAGGGCCCGTCGGCGCTCGGCCGCACGTCGAAATCGAAGATCTCGACCGGCAGGTACACGGTGGAGCAGGAGTTCGGGATGTCGACGACGCCGGAGAGCCGGCCCTCGATGGGTGCGGCGCCGAGCAGCAGGTAGGCCTGCTCGGGGCTGTAGCCGAACTTCGTGAGGTAGTCGATGGCGTGCAGGCAGGCGCGCTGATACGACAGGTGCGAGTCGAGATAGCGCTGCTCACCGTCGAGCGTCACCGAGGTGCCCGAGAAGGCGAGCCAGTGGCTGTAGTTCGGCTCGACGTTGCCCGGCATGAAGATGGCGTTCTCGCTCACGCCGTAGGTCTCCATGCCGCCCCGGATGATGTCGACGCGGAGGTCGATGAAGCCGCCCATCTCGATCGCCCCGCAGAAGGTGATCTCGCCGTCCCCCTGGGAGAAGTGGAGATCGCCCACCGAGAGGTTCGCCCCGTCCACGAAGACCGGGTAGAAGACCCGCGATCCCTTCGTGAAGTTCTTGATGTCCTGGTTGCCGCCGTTCTCGCGCGGCGGTGCGGTGCGCGCCGCCTCGGCCCCCACCCGCCCCCACTGATCCCTGGGCAGCCCGCCGAGGATGGCGTGCTCGGCCTCGGGCGGCAGCGCGAGCGGCGGCACCCGATCGGGGTCCGTCGCGATGAGCGCCCCCTCGCGATGGTTCCAGGTCGCGAGGAGATCGGCGGAGGGCGCGGTGCCCATGAGGCCCGGGTGGATGATGCCCGTGAAGGAGACCCCGGGCACGTGGCGCGAGGTCGCCGTCTGGCCGGCGAAGTCCCAGACGGCCTTGTAGGCGTCGGGGAACTGCTCGGTGAGGAAGCCGCCGCCGTTGTTCCGGGAGAAGATCCCGGTGTAGCCCCACCCCTGACCGGCGAGGGGCCCCGAGTCCTCCTGAGGGATCGGGCCGACGTCGAGGATGTCGACGACGAGCAGGTCGCCGGGCTTCGCCCCCTCGACCCGGAACGGGCCGCTGAGCGTGTGCACGGTGAGCAGCGGCGCGTCCAGGATGTCCTGCGCGGAGTCGTCGTTGACGATCGCGCCGTCGAACCACTCGCGGCAGTCCACCCGGAAGCTGTCGCCCGGTTTCACCGTGGCCACGGGCGGAATCTCGGGGTGCCAGCGGTTGTGGCCGATCTTCTCCTGCTCGGTGAACTTCTTCGAGGAGTCGAGTCGGAAGATGTGCTCGGGCATCGGGTTCTCCTTCATGTCGCTGGGTCGTGCGGTGGATCAGGTCGGTGTCGGAGCGGCGGGCCGGCGCGCGGCCGCCGCGGGATCAGGGCCGCGGCAGCTTCGCGTGCAGCGGGTTCGTCGTCGTGCGCTGGGCCCGCCCGGGTGCACGCGCGGGCAGCCGGTCGACGACCTCCGGCTCGTGCGCGCTGCGCGCCGAGCGATCGAGGAGGCCGAACGCCGCGGTCCCGGCGCGCGAGAGATGGGGCGCCGTGATCGTGCGCCGCGCCTCGGCTCCGCAGACCCGGCAGACGGTCTCTGCGGGGACCTCGGACATGGCGAAGCGGGCGTCGAATCGGCATCCGGCGGAGCATCGGAAGGAGTAGCTGGGCACGGCCCTGGCCTTTCGTTCGGGATCGGGGGTTCTGGTCGTTCGGGATCGGGGGCTCCGGGGGCGGGGCTCGGCTCGGAGAACCGGGTCAGGCGGCCGCGGGGGGCGGAGCGGCCGCGCGCGGCCGCCCGAGCAGCCAGGACAGCGCGAGCAGCACGACGGCGAGCACGGCGGCGACGATGCCCTCGACCGCGCCCGTGCGGTAGGCGCCGGCGAGGAGGAGCATCGCGGGGACGGCGCCCGTGAAGACGCCGAGCAGCAAGGTGAACCAGCCCGTCGTGCGCGTGAGGGCGTCGCGGCCGCGGGCGAGGACGAGGAAGAACAGGAACCAGAGGACGGCCCACGACCACCAGATGACGCCGAAGACCGGATCGGCGAACATCGTGAACTGCAGGATGCCGTAGACGATCGCGCAGCCGGCGACGAAGAGCGAGAACCACCCGAGCCCTTCCCCCGGGGCGCCGGTGAGCTGGTTCCAGGCGACGTAGAGGTAGGTGAAGCCGAAGAGGTAGAGCCCCGAGGCGCCGAGCACGGTGCCGGCGTCCCCGCCGGACTGCAGGATGATGAGCGTCGGGAAGACGACCTGCACGCCGCCGACGAAGAGATTCATCGCGGCGGCGGCCTTCCCCGGCACGATGCCCAGGAGCATCAGTCCGTTGATGAACAGCACGGCGCCGACGTACAACAGCCCGACATTGCTCATGTTCTCTCCCTCGCGGCACTGCGTGAAGAGCGATCGGGAACGCACCCCGATCCGGCTCCGCCGGCGCCTCCTCGTCGAGGCCCCGACCCTACTGAGGACCGTAGCCCGCCGCCGGCTCCAGCGTCAACAGCCTCGCGCGGCGGCGCGTTCGCGGGCATCCTCCCGTGCGGAGAACATGCTTGCGATCCACCGCGTGCGCGGCGATATGATCGGTTCCATGACGCATTTCCGGATCGGCGAGGCCGCCGCGCTCATCGGGGTGAGCGACGACACCATCCGGCGCTGGGCGGGCGACGGCCGGCTCGACGCCGGACCGGACGACGGCGGGCGCCAGACCGTCACCGGGGCGTCGCTCGCCCGCCGGGCGCTCGAGCTCGCGCCGCCGTCCGCCGAGCCGGGCGCGCTCCGGCGCAGCGCGCGCAACCGCTTCACCGGCATCGTCACGGCGGTGCAGCGCGAGGGGCTCGTCGCCCAGGTCGAGCTCCAGTGCGGCCCGAACCGCGTCGTCTCGCTCATGACGGCGGAGGCGCTCGACGATCTCGCGCTCGAAGTGGGCTCGCGGGCCGCCGCGATCGTCAAGGCCACCACCGTCATCATCGAGGCCGAGCGCCGCTGAGCGGCGCCCGCCCCGCACCGACCCAGGAGTCCCCGTGCCCCGTACCCCGCACCGCCCGCGCCGCGCTCTCGGCGCGACCCTCGCCGCGGCCGCCCTCGCGCTCCTCGCGGGCTGCGCGAGCGCCGCGCCAGCCGACGACGCGACCGGGGGACCGCCGGCGGGGACGACGGGCTCGCCGGAACGCTGACTGTCTCGGCCGCGGCCTCGCTGCAGCCCGCGTTCGAGGAGCTCGCCGCCGCGTTCACCGAGCAGCACGCCGCGGTCGACGTCGAGCTCGCCTTCGACGGCTCCTCCGTGCTCGCCGCGCAGATCATCGGCGGCGCCCCCGTCGACGTCTTCGCCTCCGCCGACGCGGCGAACATGACGAAGGTGGCGGACGAGGGTCTGCTCGCCGCGGACCCCGTGCGGTTCGCGACGAGCAGCCTGCAGATCGCCGTCGCGCCGGGCAATCCGCTCGGCATCGAGACGCTCGCCGATCTCGCCGCGCCCGGGGCGGGCGGCGAGGCCCCGATCGTCGTCCTGTGCGCGGCGGAGGTGCCCTGCGGCGCGGCCTCCCACCGGTTGCTCGAGCGCGACGGCGTCGCGCTCGTCCCCGCGAGCGAGGAGCAGAACGTGACCGCGGTGCTCACGAAGGTGGCGAACGGGGAGGCCGATGCGGGGCTCGTGTACCGCTCCGACGTGCTGCGCGCCGAGGGCGATGTCGAGGGCATCGGGATCGACGGCTCCGTCGAGGCCGCCGGCAGCTACCTCATCGCCCCGATCGCCGGTTCCGCAGCCCCCGACGCGGCAGCGGCCTTCGCGGAGTTCATGCGCTCCGACGAGGCGCAGGCGCGCTTCGAGGACCTCGGCTTCGGCCCGGCCTCGGCGGGCTGAGACGATGACGGGGAGCGGGCGCGCGGTGCGGCGGGACGTCCCCGCCGTCGTCATCGCGCCCGCGATCCTCGGCGGCGGCGTGCTCGTGCTGCCGCTCCTGGCCCTCCTCGCCCGCATGGACTGGGCCGCGCTGCCCACCGCGCTCGCCGCGCCGGAGACGGCGAGCGCGCTCGGGCTGTCGCTCGGCACCGCGCTCGCGGCGACCGGGATCTGCCTCGTGCTCGGAGTCCCCCTCGCGGTCGTGATCTCACGCACCTCGGGCATCGTGGCGACCCTGCTGCGCGCGGTCGTGACGCTGCCGCTCGTGCTGCCACCCCTCGTCGGGGGTCTCGCGCTCCTGTCGCTGCTCGGCCGCGGCGGCGTACTCGGCGACGCGCTCGCCGAGGCGGGGATCCGCGTCCCGTTCACGACCGCGGCAGTCGTGATCGCCCAGACCTTCGTCGCGCTGCCGTTCCTCGTCATCTCCGTCGAGGGGGCGCTGCGCGGCGTCGATCCGGAGATCGAGGAGGCGGCCGCGACCCTCGGGGCGTCGCCGAGCGGCGTGCTGTTCCGGATCACGCTGCCGCTCGTCGCGCCCGGGCTCGCCGCGGGCACCATCCTGTGCTTCACGCGCGCCCTCGGCGAGTTCGGTGCGACCGCGCTCTTCGCGGGGAACGCCGCGGGCACGACCCGCACGATCCCGCTCGCGATCTACACCGCGTTCAACGGCGCGGGCGTCGCGCAGGACACGGCCCTCGCCCTGTCGCTGATCCTCATCGCCGTCTCGGTGACGGCGCTCGTGCTGCTGCGCGGACGGGCCTCGGGACGGACCGACGCCGCGGTCTGACCCGCCGACGTCCCGAGCGGGAACTGCTAGGGTGACTGGCGCAGGAGGTGCCGCGAATGGGAGATCGGGATCGGGTCCCGCCGCGCCCGGGCGACGCTCGGAGCCCCGGACGCGCACGGCGGCTCCCCGCCACCGGGGAGCGCGGGCCGTCCCTCGTCGACGCCCGGGGCCGCGGGCTCCGCGATCTGCGGATCTCGGTCACCGATCGCTGCAACTTCCGCTGCGTCTACTGCATGCCCCGGGAGATCTTCGGCCGCGACCACGTCTTCATGGAGCACGACGAGCTGCTGAGCTTCGACGAGATCGAGCGGGTGGCCGCCGCCGCGGTGTCGCTCGGGGTCGACAAGCTCCGGATCACGGGCGGAGAGCCCCTGCTCCGGCGCGGCATCGAGGAGCTGATCGCGCGTCTCGCGCGTCTGCGCACGCCGGACGGCCGGCGCCCGGACCTCGCGCTCACGACGAACGGCTCCGCGCTGCGGGTGAAGGCGGCGGCGCTGCGCGCCGCGGGTCTCGACCGCGTCACCGTCTCCGTCGACTCGCTCGACGAGGCGCGCTTCCAGGCGATCAACGACGTGCGCTTCCCGCTCGCGCGGGTCTTCGACGGGATCGCGGCCGCGCAGGAGGCCGGGCTCGGCCCGGTGAAGGTGAACGCCGTGATCAAGCGCGGCGTCAACGACGACGAGGTCGTGCCGCTCGCCGAGCGCTTCCGAGGCACGGGGATCGTGCTGCGGTTCATCGAGTTCATGGACGTCGGAGCATCGAACGGCTGGCGCTGGGACGACGTGGTGCCCTCGGCGGAGATCGTCCGGCGCATCGACGCCGTGCGCCCGCTGGAGGCCGTCGCCGGGGCGCGGGAGGGCGAGACCGCGAAGCGCTGGCGGTACCGCGACGGCGCGGGCGAGATCGGCGTGATCTCGAGCGTCACGGGCGCGTTCTGCGGCAGCTGCACGCGGGCGCGCGTCTCCGCGGACGGCACGCTCTACACCTGCCTCTTCGCCTCGCGGGGCGTCGATCTGCGGGAGCTGCTGCGCGGCGGGGCCGCCGCATCGGGCGTTCCGGGCGCCGACGACACGGCCCTCCGCGCCGCGCTCGCGGGGATCTGGGAGCGCCGCGACGACCGGTACTCCGAGCTGCGCGCCGCGCTGCCGCCCGAGGCGACGCGCGATCGCGAGCGGATCGAGATGTCCTACATCGGCGGCTGAACGGGCCGCACGGGCATCGCCGGCGCGTGCCGGGTCAGAGCCCGACCCACTCGCTGACCCCGTCCGCGTAGTGCTGCCGCTTCCAGATCGGCACCTCGCGCTTGATCCGCTCGACGAGGCGCTCGACCGCGTCGAAGGCCTCCGCGCGGTGCGGCGCCGAGGCGGCGGCGACGAGGGCGGCATCGCCGATCCGGAGCGCCCCCACGCGGTGGACGGCGGCGAGCCGCAGCCCGCTCCGCGCGCTCTCGGAGTCGACGCAGTCGGCGATGAACCGCTCGGCGTCGGGATGCGCCCGGTAGTCGAGCGCGCGCACCCCGCGCCCGCCGTCGTGGTCGCGCACGATGCCGTGGAACATCACGACGGCGCCGCACTCCGCCGCCTCGACGGCGTCTCGGACCGCCCGCTCGTCGATCGGCTCCTCCGAGATGCGCGCCAGCCGCTCCGTCGCCGTCATGCCCACGTCCCGTTCCTCCGCGTCCCGCACGTCCCGCTCCTCCGTCCCCGCGTCACCGCGCCCCGTCCCCGCGTCACTGCGCCGCCCCGTCCCCGCCGCGCTCCACGAGCTCCGGCGCGGCCGGGGCGAACGCCGCGATCCCGCCCTCCAGATAGGCGACGTCGACGCCGTCGGCGGCGAGCGCCGCGGCGGCGCGCACCGAACGCGGGTCGCGCTCGCAGTACGCCACGACGAACTCCCCCGCCAGGTGGTCGGGCGCACCGTCCGCCTCTATCCGCTCGACGGGGATCCGCTCGGCCCCGCGCAGACGGCGCTCGGCGAACTCCTCGGCCGTGCGCACGTCGATGAGCCGCACGGGGTCCCCGGCGCGCAGCCGCGCGGCCAGCTCGTATGCGGTGAGCGCCGAGGACCGCCCCGCGGGGCGCGCTTCGGGACCGACGCCGCAGAACGCCGCGTAGTCGACGAGCCCGGTCACCCGCTCCGCCCGCGGGTCGGGCCGCACGCGGAGCTCGCGGGTGCGCGCGGCGAGCGCGTCGTAGAGCAGCACGCGCCCGATGAGCGGTTCGCCGAGGCCCGTGATGAGCTTCAGCGCCTCCGTCGCCATGAGCGAGCCGATCGTGCCGCAGAGGCCGGGCAGCACGCCGCCGCTCGCGCAGTCGAGGACGCTGCCGGGCGCGGGCGGTCGCGGGAAGAGGTCCCGGTAGCCCGCGCCGTGCGCGTGCCAGGCGACCCCGAGCTGTCCGGAGTACTGCAGGATCGCGCCCCACACGAGCGGGATGCCGGTGAGCTCGGCGGCGTCGTTCGCGAGATAGCGGGTCGGGAAGTTGTCGCTGCCGTCGAGCACGAGATCGTAGCCGGCGAGGAGTTCGCGCGCGTTCCCCGAGGTGAGGCGCAGGCGATGCCGGTCGACGCGGATCCCCGGGTCGAGCGCCGCGACGGTCTCCGCGAGCGCGTCGACCTTGGGACGCCCCACGTCCGCGGTGCGGTGGGTGGTCTGGCGGTGCAGATTCGAGAGCTCCACGATGTCGTCGTCGACGATCCCGATCCGCCCCACCCCCGCACCGGCGAGGAACGGTACGCTCGCGCAGCCGAGGCCCCCGGCGCCGATCACGAGCACGCGGGCCCCGGCGAGCCGGCGCTGGGCCTCCTCGCCGAAGCCGGGGAGCGCGAGCTGCCGCCGCGCGCGCCCGCGGGCCGCGGCGGAGAGCTCGGCGACGGGCGCGACGAGCGGCACGGGAGCCGCCGGCCGTCCGGCCGGGCCGGGCGCGGAGGCGTCCCGGCCGGTTCCGATCGGCTCGGCTGCGGGGCCTCCGCCGTCAGTGCTGCGCATACCCACCATTCTATGAGCCGCGTGCCGGACGCCCTGGCTAGCCTGGAGGCATGACCGCGCCCGCCGACACCTCCGCTCCGCACATCCGCGATCTCGACTGGCCGCGCCGCACGGCTCGGCTGCGCCTCCGCCCCGCGGAACTCGCGGACGCGGACGCGCTCTGGCGGCACCGGGGGCTGCCGGAGGTCGGGTACTGGCTGAGCTGGCGCCCCGCCGACCGGGCGGACTGGGACGAGGCCTATGCCGGGAAGCACCGCGATCTGCTCGTCGTCGAGCACGAGGGCCGCCTCATCGGCGACGTCATGGTGCGCGTCGTGGACGGCTGGAGCCAGCGGGAGGTGGCCGAGCGCGCGGCCGGCGTGCAGGCGTCCCTCGGCTGGACGCTCGATCCCGCGGCCGGCGGGCGGGGCTTGGCGACCGAGGCCGTCGAGGCCGTGCTCGAGGCGTGCTTCGACGGGCTCGGCCTGCGCCGCGTCGAAGCCGGCGCCTTCGCCGCGAACGAGCCGTCATGGCGCCTGATGGAGCGGCTCGGGATGCGCCGGGAGGCGACCTCGGTGCAGGAGTCGCTGCACCGGGATCTCGGCTGGATCGACGGGGTGCTGTACGCGCTCCTCGCCGAGGAGTGGCGCGCCCGCCGGGAGGGGTCCGCGCGCTAGCATGGGCGGTATGGCTCCGATCACCGTCAGATACTTCGCCGCGGCGGCCGATGCGGCGGGCCGCGAGGAGGAGCGGTGGAGCTTCGCCGGCCCGGCGTCGCTCGGGGCGCTGCGCGCCGGGCTCGCCGAGCGCTACGGCGACGGCATGCGGCGCGTGCTCGACTCGGGCTCGTTCCTCGTGGACGGCGTCGTCCGCTGCGACGACGGCGAGATCGGCGCCGTCGGCCGGCCCGCGGACGACCCGCTCGTGGTCGACGTGCTGCCGGCCTTCGCGGGCGGATGAGCGGCGCGGACCGGCCCGCCGCGACGACGCCCGCCGAGCACGCGGCGCGCGTCGCGGAGCTCGTCGGCCCCGTGCTCGCGGCGCTCCGCGACGCGGAGCCGGAGCGCCTCGCGGTCGACGACCCGGGGCTTCCCGGCCGGGTGACCGCCACGGAGCTGCGCTCCGGCATCCCGCTGCCGCCCTTCGACAACTCGCAGATGGACGGCTACGCGGTGCGCGTCGCCGACCTCGGGGCCGCGGGCCGGGCCGGGCCGCGTATCCTCCGCATCGGCGCCGCCACCGCCGCAGGCGATCCGCCGATCCCCCACGAGGCCGGTACGGCGGCCCCCGTCATGACCGGCGCCGCGATCCCGATCGGCGCCGACGCGGTGATCCCGATCGAGCAGGCGGATCCGCCGCGCTTCGACGCGCTCCGCCGTCCGGGTCCGGGCGCCGCGGCGGACGTGGAGCCCGGCGGGGCGCCCGGCGCGGCGGACGACGCGCCCTCCGCCCGGGTCGCCTTCGCGACGGTGCCCGAGCCCGGCGCATTCATCCGTCGACGGGGCTCGGACCTGCCCGCGGGCGCCGTGATCCTCCCCGCGGGGACGCGGCTGCGGCCGAGCGGCATCGGTCTGCTCGCGAACGCCGGTGTCGCCGTCGTCCCCGTGCGCCGTCGCCCGCGCGTCCTCCTGGTCTCCACCGGGGACGAGGTGACGGCGCCCGGTGCGCCGCTCGCTCCCGGCCGGGTGTACGACGCGAACGCCCCGCTCCTCGCCGCCGCGCTGCGCGCCGCCGGCGCCGAGGTGACCGCGATCCGCATCGCGGACCGGCCCGAGGCGCTCACCGAGCTCGTGGCCGGGCGCGGCGGGGCGCACGAGCTCCTCGTCACCTCAGGCGGCATCAGCGCGGGGGCCTTCGAGGTGGTGCGCGAGGCGCTCGCACCCGCGGGGGTGGCGTTCTCGGGCATCGCCATGCAGCCGGGCGGTCCGCAGGGCGCGGGCGTCGCGGCGTGCGGCGGCGTGCGGCTCCCGGCGCTCTGCTTCCCGGGGAACCCGGTGAGCTCCGCCGTCTCGGCGGAGCTCTTCCTCCTGCCCCTGCTGCGGCTCCACGCGGGGCTGCCCGCGGGGACCGCCACCGAGCTGCGGCCGCTCGCCCACGACGTCGACTCGCCGCCGCGCAAGCACCAGCTGCGCCGCGGACGCCTCGATGCCGAGGGCCGCGTGGTCCTCACACCGCCGAGCTCGCACCTGCTCGCCGACCTCGCCGCGGCCGAGCTGCTCGCCCACATCCCCCTCGGAGTCGCGCACCTCGCCGCCGGCTCCCCGATCGAGATCCAGAGGTTCGATGTCTGATACGCAGTCCGGGACGCCCGGAGACGATCCGGGGACGGCCGCTCCGGCCGGCCTCACCCACCTGCGCGCCGACGGCAGCGCGCACATGGTCGACGTCACGGACAAGCCCGTGACGAAGCGCACCGCTCGCGCCGAGGCGATCCTCGAGACGCGGGCGGACGTCGTCGATCGCCTCGTCTCGGGCGAGCTGCCCAAGGGCGAGGCGCTCGGAACGGCGCGGGTCGCGGGGATCATGGCGGCCAAGCGCACCCCCGAGCTCATCCCGCTCTGCCATCCGCTGCCGCTGTCGAAGGTGGCGGTCGACTTCGAGACGGAGGCCGAGCGGGTGCGGATCGTCGCCACGGTGACCACCCGCGGCGTGACCGGCGTCGAGATGGAGGCGCTGACGGCCGCGAGCGTCGCGGCGCTCACGCTCTACGACATGATCAAGGCCGTCGACCACCACGCGGTCATCACGGGCACCCGGGTGCTCGCGAAGTCCGGCGGGAAGAGCGGGGACTGGGAGGTCTCGTGAGCGCGGCGGACGGTGCCGACCGGCCGCGCGACGACGAGCGGCGCGCGCGCGTGGTCGTGGCGTCGACGAGCGCGGCGGCCGGGACCGCGGCGGACACGACGGGCCCGATGATCGCCGCCTGGCTGCGCGAGCGAGGGTTCGCGACGCCGGAGCCCCGGGTGGTCGCCGACGGCGCGGACACCGCCGCGGCCGTCCGCGCGGCGCTCGCGGACGCGCCCGAGGTGCTCCTCACGACCGGGGGCACCGGCGTGTCCCCGAGCGACGCGACCCCGGAGGCCGTCGAGCCGCTGCTCGACGTGCGGCTGCCCGGCCTCGTCGAGGAGCTGCGACGACGGGGCGCGGCGGTGCTGCCGAGCGCCCTGCTCACCCGCGGGGTCGCGGGCTTCGCCGGCCGCACCTTCGCGATGACGCTGCCCGGCTCCCCGGGCGGCGTGCGCGACGGGCTCGCGATCCTCGACCCGATCCTCGATCACCTCATCGCGCAGCGCGCGGGCGCGGGCCCGCACGGCCCGCGCGATCCGGCGGCGGGGCGCCCGGTCAGCCGGTGACCCCGAGGAGCGCCTCGAGCGGGCCGCGCGCGAAGAAGACCACGAAGCCGGCGGCGACGATCCACAGCAGCCAGTGGATCCGCCTCGCGCGCCCGCTCAGGGCGTGCACGAGCACCCAGGCGACGAAGCCGGCGCCGATGCCGTTCGCGATCGAGTAGGTCATCGGCATCACGGCGACCGTGAGGAAGACGGGCAGCAGCACCCGGAAGTCGCCGAGGTCGATGTGCCTGATCTGCGCCATCATGAGCGCACCGACGATGACGAGAGCCGCCGCCGCCACCTCGGTGGGGACGATCTGCGTGAGCGGCGTGAAGAACATCGCGAGCAGGAAGACGAGCCCGGTGACCACGTTGGCGAAGCCGGTGCGCGCGCCCTCGCCGATGCCCGCGCCCGACTCGATGAAGACCGTGTTCGACGACGAGGAGGTGAGTCCGCCGGCGATCGCCCCGACGCCCTCGACGACGAGCGCGGACTTCAGCCGCGGGAAGTTGCCCTGCGCGTCCGCGAGCCCCGCCTCCCTGGACAGTCCCGTCATCGTGCCCATCGCGTCGAAGAAGTTCGTGAAGAGCAGCGTGAAGACGAGCATCACGATGGTGACGACGCCGACCCGGCCGAGGTCGAAGCTGACCGCCCCGATGAGGCTGAGATCGGGCACGCCGAACGGCGCCCCCTCGAGCGTGGGCACGGTGAGCCCCCAGCCCCCGGGCTGCTCGGCGGCGGCGCCGAGGTGCCAGATCGACTCGACGATTACCGAGATCACGGTGCCGGCGACGAGCCCGATGAGGAGCCCGCCCTTCACCTTCGCCGCCAGGAGCACGCCCGTGAGGATGAGGGTGACGACGAAGATGAGCGTCGGGACCGTGACGACGGAGCCGCCGATGCCGAGGCCGACGGGCGGCGAGGCGCTGCCCGTGGACGTCACGAAGCCGGAGTTCACGAAGCCGATGAAGGCTATGAACAGGCCGATGCCGACCGTGATCGCGAGCTTGAGCTCGACCGGCACGGCGTCGAAGATCATGCGCCGCAGGCCCGTCGCGGCGAGGAGCACGATGAGGACGCCGTTGATGACGACGAGCGCCATCGCCTCGGGCCAGGTCACCTGCCCGACGACCGAGAACGCGAGGAAGGCGTTGATGCCGAGCCCCGCGGCGAACCCGAAGGGCAGCTTCGAGACGACGCCGAAGAGGATCGTCATGACGCCCGCGGTCAGCGCAGTGACGGCGCTCACCGCGGGGAAGGCGAGGGTGTCGCCCGCGATGTCGGTGCCGCTCGTGAGGATGATCGGGTTGAGGATCACGATGTAGGCCATCGTCACGAAGGTGACGAGCCCGCCGCGGATCTCGGCGCCGAAGGTCGAACCGCGCTCCGTGATGTGGAAGTAGCGGTCGATCGCGCCCGCCGCCCCGCCGCCCGCGGGCCGCTCGGTGCTCGCTCCGGTCTCCTGCTCCGCTGCTGCCATGCCTCTTCCGCTCCTCGGGCTGAGTGTTCGCTGAACAGCAAGAACAGTATCATTCCGGCGCGCCGGAACGCGCGAGCGCCCGCCCGGAGGGACCGGGCGGGCGCTCAGCCGCGGGATCGCGGGGCCGGGATCAGCTCACGCCGAGCAGATCGATGACGAAGATGAGGGTCTTCCCCGAGAGCGGGTGCCCGCCCGAGGTGCCGTAGGCCTGCGCCGGGGGCACGATGAGCTTGCGGCGGCCGCCGACCTTCATGCCGGGGATGCCCAGCTGCCAGCCCTGGATGAGGGCGCGCAGCGGGAAGTTGATGGATTCGCCGCGGCCCCAGGAGGAGTCGAACTCCTCGCCGGAGTCGTACTCGACGCCGAGGTAGTGCACGTCGACGGTGGAGCTCGCGAGCGCCTCCTCGCCGCTGCCCTCCACGAGATCCACGATCTCGAGCTCCGCCGGTGCGGGGCCCTCGGGGAACTCGATCTCGGGCTTCGTCTTCGGTGAATCAGTCATGCCCTCATTCAACACGATGGCGCCGCGCGCGTCGCTCCGAGTTCGCTCAGAGGGAAACGCCGCGCCGGATGCGCCGTTCGTGGGAACCCTCCAATCCGGCGTGCCCGACACGTCAGGAAGCCGCGGAAACGCGCCGCGCTCCCCGGGTCGGATACCCTGGACTTGTGAGATTCGCACATGTCGTCCCGTCCCCCGGTTCATCCCCCGAGCTCGTCGTCGTCGACGGCGACCGCTTCGCCCCCGTGCGCTCGCTCGGAGCCGCGTACGAACGGCTGCAGGACCTCGTGGAGGCGGGGCCCGACGGGCTCGAGGCGCTGCGCGCCGCGCTGCCCGGTGCGGCGTGGTCCCCCCTCGCGGGGGCGAACTGGGCGCCGGCCGTGCTGCGGCCCCCGATCGTGCTGGCCGTCGGGCTGAACTACGACGAGCACGCGAGCGAGCTCAGCCTCGACAACGACTCGGGGCCGGTGCTCTTCTCCCTCTTCCCGAACTCGCTCGGCGCGCACGAGGGCGAGGTGCCCCTCCCCGGGCGGCTCAGCGAGGAGGTCGACTACGAGGGCGAGCTGGGCATCGTCATCGGCCGCGCCGCGAAGGACGTCTCGGAGGAGGAGGCCCTCGACCACGTCTTCGGCTACACCGTCATCAACGACATCACGGCCCGCAACATCCAGTTCCTCGAGCCGCAGTGGTCCCGCTGCAAGTCGTTCGACGGCTTCACCCCGATCGGGCCCGTGGTGGTCACCGCCGACGAGATCCCCGACCCCCAGGCCCTCGCGATCACGACCGACGTCGACGGGCTGCGGGTGCAGGACTCGACGACCGGCTTCATGATCCGCTCCGTGGCGCAGCTCATCGCCTCGCTCTCGCAGTCCACCACGCTGCTCCCCGGCACGGTCATCTCCACGGGCTCCCCCGGCGGCGCGGGCCGCTCGCGCAAACCGCCGCTCTACCTCCGCCCGGGCACGGAGGTCACCGTGACCATCGAGGGCATCGGCGCGCTCACCTCGCACTGCGTCGCGGGCTGAGCCGCCATCGGGCCGCCGGAGACGGCTGAGGGCGGCGGGATCGGTGATCCCCGCCGCCCTCAGCCGTCTCCGGCGCGTGCGCTACTGAGCGTCGCCGGCCGTCGCGGACGGGGCGTCCGGCGACGTCTCGGGGAGCGTCACCGCGGCGTCCGTGATGACGTCGATCACGTCGGTCTCGGGGGCGAGACCCGCGAGCTTCGAGGGCTTCAGGATCTCGTCGAGCTGCGCCTGGTCGAGGAGGCCCCGCGAGGTCACGAGCTCGGAGACCTTCGCGTTGGTGGCGAGCGCCTCCTTCGCGAGCTTCGCGGCCTCCGCGTAGCCGATGACCGGAGCGAGCGCCGTGATGACGGTCACCGAGCGGGAGACGGTGTCCTCGAGGCGCGCCTCGTTCGCGGCGATGCCGTCGACGCAGTTCACGCGCAGCGTCCGGCAGGCGCGCTCGAGCCAGGTGATGGACTGGAAGAGCGAGTGGGCGATGACCGGCTCGAAGGCGTTGAGCTGCAGCTGCCCGGCCTCCACGGCCATCGACACGGTGACGTCCGCCCCCGCGACCGAGTAGGCGACCTGGGTGACGGCCTCGGGGATGACCGGGTTCACCTTGCCCGGCATGATCGAGGAGCCGGCCTGGCGCGCCGGCAGCGTGATCTCGCCGAGCCCGGCCTGCGGGCCGGAGGAGAGCAGCCGGAGGTCGTTCGAGATCTTGGAGAGCTTGAGCGCGCTGCGCTTGAGGGCGCCGGAGAACGTGATGAAGACCCCGGTATCGCTCGTGGACTCCACGAGGTCGCCCGCGGTCACGAGCTCGAGCTCGGTGATCTCGCGGAGGTGCTTGACGACGGCCTCCTTGTAGCCGCGCGGGGCGTTGATGCCGGTGCCGATTGCGGTGGCGCCCATGTTGACCTCGCGCAGCAGCGAGACGGCCTCGCGCAGCCGCTCGATGTCCTCGCGCAGCGTGACGGCGAAGGCGTTGAACTCCTGGCCGAGGGTCATCGGCACCGCGTCCTGCAGCTGCGTGCGGCCGACCTTGATGATGTGCGAGAACTCGCGGCCCTTCGCGGCGAAGGACTCCGCGAGCAGCCCGAGCTCGTCGAGCAGGCTGCCCAGCGAGAAGGCGAGCGCGATCTTGATGGCCGTCGGGTAGGTGTCGTTGGTCGACTGGCTGTGGTTCGTGTGATCGTTCGGGTTGATGAAGGCGTAGTCGCCCTTGGCGTGCCCCGCGAGCTCGAGCGCGCGGTTGGTGATGACCTCGTTCGCGTTCATATTCGTCGAGGTGCCCGCGCCGCCCTGGATGACGCCGACCACGAACTGGTCGTGGAGCATGCCCGTCTTGATCTCCTCGCAGGCGCGATCGATGAGCGTCGCGCGCTGCTCGTCGAGCGCGCCGATCTCGAGGTTCGCCCGCGCGGCGGCCTGCTTCACGCACGCGAAGGCGCGGATGAAGTCCGGGTACACGGAGATGGGCCGGCGTGCGATCGGGAAGTTCTCGTGCGCCCGGGCCGTGTGCACGCCCCAGTACGCGGAAGCGGGGATCTCCACGCTGCCGATCGAGTCCGTTTCGGTTCGCGTCTGGGCTGAGAGGAAATCACTCACCGGGTATCTTGGCTCCAAATCGAATGCTGTGCGGGGACGACCGCTCTGACAGAGACCAGCCTACCCGTCGCCGCGCGCCTCCGGGCGGGCGTCAGCGCATTCTGCGGCCGCCGTCTCCCGGGGCGCCCGGCTCCGCAGGATCGTCTCCGTGCGGGGCTCCGGCACCGGGATCCTGCGACGTCTCCGGGGGCGCCTCCGCGTCGAGGTCGTCAATGCGGATCGCTCCGGTCGCCGATGCCGTCGATCCCTCCTGCGGCACCGACTCGCCGGCGCCGATCGCCGGCCCCCCGCGGCGCAGCACCGAGATCGGCGCCGTCAGGGTCTCGGTCTGCCGTCCCGGATCGTCGCCGCGGCCCGGTCGACCCGCGTGCGTCACCGTGACGCGGAGGCCCCCGCCGCGGTGGAAGCGCAGTCCGCGTTCCACGAACAGCCAGGCGAGGCCGATCCCGAAGGCGAGGAGCCCCGCGATCGCGCTGATCACGAGCGTCGACCGCGGCCCGAGCGCGTCGGCCGCGAGACCCACGAGCGGCGCGCCGATCGGCGTTCCTCCCATGAGGATCGCCATGTAGAGCGCGAGCACCCGACCCCGGACCGCCGGGTCGGACGTCGTCTGCACGAAGCCGTTCGCCGTCGTCAGCATGGTCGAGATCGCGAGCCCGAAGCAGACGAGGGTCGCCGCGAACGTCCAGAAGCTCGGCATCAGCGCCGCCAGCAGGCTCACGAGCCCGATCCCGCCGACCGCGACGATCACCACGCGCATGCGCGCGGAGGGGCGCCGCGCCGCCAGCAGCGCGCCCGAGAGGGACCCGATCGCGAGGATCGAGGAGAGCAGTCCGTAGTCGCTCGCGCCGCGGCCGAACTCGACGGCCATCGTCGAGGAGATCACCGGGAAGTTCATGCTGAACGCGCCCACGAGGAACACCATGACGAAGATGACGAGCAGATCGTGCCGCCGACGCACGTAGCGCACGCCGGCGGAGAGCTGCCGCAGCTGCGACTCGCGGGGGACTCCCGCGGGCTCCGGCGGCTTTCGCGCCGAGATGAGCAGCAGCGCCGCGAGCACCGCGAGGAACGACGCGGCGTTGATGAGGAACACCCATCCGGAGCCGACCACGGCGATGAGCACGCCCGCCACCGCCGGGCCGATGAGCCGCGCGGAGTTGAAGGAGGCGGAGTTCAGCGCGACCGCGTTGGAGAGCTGGGCCGGCCCGACGAGGTCGGAGACGAAGGCCTGCCGCGAGGTGGTGTCGAAGGCGTTGACGAGGCCGAGTCCGAGCGCGAAGGCGTACAGGTGCCACAGCTCCGCCGCGCCGGTGATGAGCAGGAGGCCGAGTCCGGCGGCGAGCAGCATGAGCAGGCTCTGGGTGACCAGCAGCACCCTGCGCCGGTCGAAGCGATCGGCGACCGCGCCGCTGAACGGCACGAGCAGCAGCTGCGGCCCGAACTGGAGCGCCATCGTCACGCCGACGGCGGCGGCGTTGTTCTCGGTCAGCTCCGTGAGCACGACCCAGTTCTGCGTCGTCGACTGCATCCAGGCGCCGATGTTGGAGACGAGCGCCCCGCCGAACCAGATGCGGTAATCGCGCACCGACAGGGAGCGGAACATGCCAGCCACTCGGCGTCCACCCCCTTCGACGGTCCTTCCCAGCCTATCGGGCGAGCGGCGCGCGGCGCGTCCGCTCGGGGTTCAGAACTTCCCGCCCATGTCGAGCAGGCGGCGGATCCGATCGGGGATGGGCGGGTGGGTCGCGAACAGGCGCTGCACCATGCCGGGCTTCAACGGGTCGGCGATCCACAGGTGCGCCATGCTCGACTGCTGCTTCTGCAGCGGCTGACCGAAGGTGGAGAGCTTGTGCAGCGCGCTCGCGAGCGCTTCCGGGTGCCGCGTCGTGAGCGCGCCCGTCGCGTCCGCGAGGTACTCGCGCTGCCGCGAGACGGCGAGTTGCACCATGGTCGCGACGAGCGGCGCGACGAGCATCGCGACGAGCCCGAAGATCATGACGATCGGGTTGGCGTTGTTGTTGCTCCTGCCGAAGAACGCCATGCGCACGAGCACATCCGCGATCATGCCGACGGCGACCACCAGTCCGTAGACGATCATGGACACCCGGATGTCGTAGTTGCGCACGTGTCCGAGCTCGTGGGCCATCACGCCCTCGAGCTCCGCGTCCGTCATGATCTCGAGCAGGCCCGTGGTCGCGGCGACCATCGCGTGCTCGGGGTCGCGCCCGGTCGCGAAGGCGTTCGGCGCCGGGTCGTGCACGAGGTACACCTCCGGCATCGGCGTGCCGGTCGTGATGGCCAGGTTCTCGACGATCCGGTAGAGCCTCGGATGGTCGGCCTCGGTGATCCGCTGCGCGCCGCTCATGGAGATCGCCTGCCGGCCGGCCATGAAGTACTGGAAGACGGCGTAGCCGATCGAGACGGCGACGACGGTGATGACGATGCCGGGCGAGCGGTAGATGGTGGCCGCCAGCCACCCCAGTCCGCCCACGATCCCGAGGAACAGCAGGATGATCAGGACGCTGTTGAGCTTGTTGCGGCGGATCGCGCGGTACACGTGCCTCCCTCCGCGGGCGTCAGAACTGGATGCGCGGCGGCTCCGAGATCGACGCGATGTCGTCGACCTCGAAGAAGTCGCGCTCCGCGAAGCCCATGCCGCGCGCGAAGATCGTGTTGGGGAACACCTGGATCTTCGTGTTGTACTCGCGCACGCCGCCGTTGTAGAAGCGGCGGGCCGCCTGCACCTTGTTCTCGGTGTCGACGAGCTCGCTCTGCAGCTGGAGGAAGTTCTGGCTCGCCTGCAGCTGGGGATAGGCCTCCGCGACCGCGAAGATGCTCTTGAGCGCCTGCTGCATGTGCCCCTCGGCGACGGAGGCCTCGGCGGGCCCCTGGGCCGAGATGGTCTCCGCGCGCGCCTGCGTGACGGAGTCGAACACGCTCTTCTCGTGGGCGGCGTAGCCCTTGACCGACTCGACGAGCGCCGGGATGAGGTCGGCGCGCCGCTTGAGCTGCACGGTGATGTCGCTCCACGCCTCGTCGACGCGCACGCGGAGCGTGACGAGCGAGTTGTAGGTGATCCAGACGTATCCGACGAGGATGACCAGCACCCCGGCCGCGATGAGCAGCGCAATCAATCCACCAGACATGCTCTGCATCATAGCGGTGCCGCCCACGAATCCCCTGGGCCCGCCGCGGATGGCGCGGCTACGCGCCGAGCACGCGGCGCAGGTACGGGTTCGCGAAGACGCGCTCGGGATCGAGGCGGTCGCGCGCCGCCGCGAATCTCTCGAAGCCGGGGTGCACGGCCGCCAGCTCCGCGGCCGTGCGGGTGTGCATCTTGCCCCAGTGCGGGCGCCCGTCGTGGGCGGCGAGGATCGCCTCGGCGTCGCGGAAGTAGCTCCGATCCCGGTCGCGGTGGAAGCGGTGCACCGCGATGTACCCGGTCTCCCGCCCGTGGGCGGTGGACAGCAGCAGCTCGTCGGCGGCGGCGGCGCGCACCTCGATCGGGAAGGAGACCCGGTGCCCGCGGCGCTCGATCATGGTGCGCAGCTCGCGGATCGCCTCGGGGACGGCCTCGAGGGGCACCCCGTACTCCATCTCGCGGAAGCGCACGCGCCGCCGCGTGACGAAGACGCGATGGGACTCGTCGGTGTAGGCGCGCCGGCTCGAGGTCCCGGCGATGAGGCGGTTCACGGCCGGCGTCGCGGCGGGAAGGGCGCTGCCGAGCGCGGCGCAGACGCCGAAGGCGAGGTTGTTCGCGAGCTCCTCGTCGAGGAATCGGGCGGCCGGGGCGAGCGGCGCGCCTGGCGCGTCGAACGGGAGGCGGGTGTTCGTCTTCGTCCGGGCGCTCGCGGTGTGCGGGAACCAGAAGAACTCGAAGTGATCGGCCGCGCGGCTGCGCTCCGCGAAGCCGTCGAGCACCGCCTCGAGCGGGGCGGGCGCCTCCTCGGCGTGCAGGCGGAAGCGCGGCACGCACTGCAGGGTGAGCGACACGATCACGCCGAGCGCGCCGAGACCGAGGGCCACGGCCGGCAGCAGCCCGGCGGCGTCCGTCGCATCGGCGGGCGATCCCCCGGCGGCGTCCGTCGCATCGGCGGGCGATCCCCCGGCGGGCGATCCCCCGACGGGCGTCTCGCCGAGGTCGAGGACCTCGCCGGTCCCGGTGACGATCCGCGCGCCGACGACCGCCGTCGCGAGCCCGCCGAGGCCGAGGCCCGTCCCGTGCGTCCCCGTCTGCGTGGCCCCCGCGATCGTCTGCCGGTCGATGTCCCCCATGTTCGGCAGCGCCAGGCCGAGCGGCTCCAGGATCGCGGGGAGCTGCCACAGCCGCGTGCCGCCGAGCAGCGTCACCCGGCCGCGCGGGACATCGGCCGAGACGAGCCCGCTCAGGCCGTCGGGGTCGAGCCGGATCCCGTCGGTCGCGCCAATGGCGGTGAAGCTGTGCGAGGCGCCGATCGGCTTCAGCGTGCGACCCGTCTCGCGGGCGCGCTGCACGGCGCGGACGATCTGCGCCTCGCTGCGCGGGGCGATCGCGAGCGCGGGCAGGCTCCGCTCGGTGCCGGCCCAGTTGCTCCAGGGGCGCGGCGCCGGCCGCGGGGGGCGCCGGGTCGGATGGCTCACAGGAAGCACCGTCCTTCTCCTCGATAGCTGGGGAGGGGGTCGAGGGCGACGGGCCCGTCCCCCTCGGGCGCTCCGACGAGCACCGGCACGATCTCCCCGACGTGCTCGAGCGGCTCGCCCGCCTTCGCGTGGCGGAACCAGACGCGGTCCCCCGGCCGCAGCTCGGCGGCCGCCGTGCCGCGCACCGGGGTCTGCACCTCGCCCGCGCCTTCCCGGGGCTCGAAGGCCAGCCCGGCGGGCCGCACGGGGCGCGGCGCGCGGTCCGCCCCCGGCGGCCCCGAGGCGATCCAGCCGCCGCCGAGCAGCGTCGCGCGCTCCGTGTCCGGCCGGCGGACGACGTCGAGGGCGAAGCCGAGCGCCGGGGCGACGTCGAAGTCCCGGTAGCGGTCGAAGAGCAGCGGGCCGTACAGTCCGCTTCCCGCGGCGACCTCCGTCACGGCGGGCTCCGCCGCGGTGCGCTCCACCGATCCGGTGCCGCCGCCGTTGACGAACTCGAGCGCGGCGATCTCCCGCACCGCGGCCACCGCGGCACGGCGCCGCTCGGCGAGCTCCGCGCCGCTGCGCCGCTGCACCGCGCGCATGAGCCGGCCGTTCACGGCGCCCGCCGCATCGGCCACCCCCGCGATCTGCGCCTCGTAGGCCATGATCCCGACGAGGGCGAAGCCCGGGCGCGCCTGCACCGTCTCTGCGAGCGCGCGCAGCTCGCCGGGCGCGTGCAGCGGAGAGCGGCGGACCCCGATGTGGCCGAGGCCCGGGCTCCGCCAGGAGGCGTCGAGATCGAGGCAGACGCGGATCGGTGCGCTGCGGGTGCTCGGCGCGGCGGCGGCGTCGACGAGGTCGAGCTGCGCCGCATCGTCGATCATGAGCGTCACCCGGGCGGCCGCCTGCGGGTCGCCGCCCAGGCGCGCGAGCGCGGCCCGATCCGCCGTCGGATACCCGACGACGACGTCCTCGACGGTCTCCGCGAGCCAGAGCGCCTCGGCGAGGGTGTAGGCGAGCACGCCCCGGAAACCGGGGAGGGCGAGCACGGCGTCGAGCACGCCGCGGACGCGCACCGACTTGCTCGCGACGCGGATCGGCAGGCCGCCCGCTCGCCGCACGAGATCGTCGGCGTTGCGCCGCAGGGCGTCGACGCTCAGCGCGACGACGGGCGCCGGGCGATCCCGGGTCGCTCGGTCGAGCGCGCCCCAGTAGCGCTCGGCGTCCCGCCACGGCTCCGCGCGGGAGGCCGCGATGATCTCGGGCGCGCTGAGGTCGAGGAGCATATCCGCAGTGTAAAGGGTCAGAAGGCCCCCGCGCCCGGGATGCGTGCCCGGTCCCGCGCCCGATCCGCCGATTCCTCCCCCGCCCGACGCGGCCGCGTCCTCCCGCAGCTCAGTCCTCGCCGAGGTCGCGGCGCAGCTCCGCCTCCCACGCCGCGCGCGCCGCGGCGCGGTCCGCGCGGGCGGACTCCCGCCGGGCGCGCCAGGCGCGGGCGCGCAGGCGCAGAGCGAGCGCGACGGCGATGAGGATCGCGACGACGAGCAGGATCTTGGCGAGCAGCACGGGCTCAGCCTAACCGGTGTGGAAGGATGAGAACCCCGCCCCCCCCATAGCCCAACTGGCAGAGGCAGTCGACTTAAAATCGACGCAGTCTGGGTTCGAATCCCAGTGGGGGGACCGTCAGCGGCCCGACTCCCCTAGAAACATAAGGGATCGCGGGCCATGATCGCCTCGGCGAAACACGGCGCCAGATCGGCGTAGACAGCACATAGACAGCATGACTACGCCGCCTCCAGAAGGCCTGCAGTCTCGGTGGCCTTCGCCAACGCCTTCTCGCGGTGCTCCGAAACGGCGTCAATGACCTCGTCGAGACGGTCGTGCCAGAGGTGCGCATAGGTGCGCATCGTCTCCTTCGGCGTCTTGTGGCCGAGCATCTTCTGCACGACGAGTGGATCCGCGCCGGCCGCGATCGCAGCAGAAGCTGCAGTGTGGCGAAGCTTGTGAGGAGTGAGGTCACGCTCGTCCTCAAGCCCCGCGAGCCTCAGCGCCGGGACCCAGACGTTTCGGCGCCAGTTGCGCTGATCCACGGCTCCGCCGCCGCGCTTCACACGGAACAGCCACTGCTCCCCCGGCTCGTCTTCCATGAGCGGGGTGAGCTCCTCGAGCGCGTACCCATGAACTGGGATGGAGCGCGTCTCCCACGTCTTCGGCGGGCCGATTACTCTGCGACCACCCTCGGTCGTCCATGTGCGTTGCACTGTCGCCCGTCGCGCGAGCGGCTGTACGTCGCGAACCTGAAACGCGGTCGCTTCGCCGATGCGGGGGCCTGACGATGCGAGAACGTGGATGAGGGCACGATCGCGATGCTCGCCCGAGACCTTCGCGCAAGCCGCGGCGAGACGCTCCACCTCCACGTAGTCGAGAATCGCGAGCTCGGACGCGGGTGCCACCCGTGGGAGTTCGACGTGCCGCATCGGATTCCTCGGCATCCAGCCTTCGTCGTGCGCGTAGCGAAGAACGCTGGTGAAGGTTCGGCCGACGATGTCCCGCACCCGAGAGGGCGCAAGGCCTTTGATCTCTCGCCCCTCTGATCGTCCCGTGTAGGTGCGTGGCGCGGTGCCGGTAACCAGGTCGTCGATCCAGGCGTCGATCGCTTCCCGACTGATCCGGTTGATCGGGGTCTCGGCCCACTTCGGGAGGATGTGCACGGCGAGATCGGTGCGGTACGCGTCGATCGAAACAGCTTTCGGGCGTCGCTTCGACTTCATCCACGTATCGGCGAGTTCCTTGAAGCGCTGCTCGGTCTTCTCTGGGGGTGCATACTTCCCCATCCGAATGTTGTCCTCGAGCTCTGCGAGGTAGGCCTCTGCATCGGCCTTGCTGCCGTAGAGGCGCCCGCGTTCACCACCGTCGGGCTCGTACCATCCGACACGCCATCGGGAACCTTTGCCGTAGCGTGCGGTGCGGAAGTGCTCGGGGAGGGTGCGCAGGTTCTTGAGCTCGGCGGCGCTGGGCGAGATGCGGACCTTGGCGCCGTCGGGCATGAGGGCGTGTGCGTCCTTGACCCAGAGGTCGGTGATCCAGGCCCTAGCCATGGGGTCGCTCGACTATCGTGTTGTTCATCGGTTCACCTTTCTGGTGGATCGTGTCTGAGCCCTCGTGGCGCGGTTCTTGCTTGCCGGCTGAACGCGCTGCGGGGGCTTCTTCTGTTTCTAGGCGGCCTCGACCTTCGCGAGCCACTGCCCTGCACCCATGTGCGGGTCGAGGTACACGGTGTCTCCGATGCGCTCGAGGAGACGCTGGTACGCCTCAACACAGCGCGTGACAACACCGAGGTCGTGCGCGATCGCCGGCACATGGCCTTCTCGGAGCGCCTCGAACTCACGGTAGGCGTCGAGTTCGATGAGGCGGAGCGCGGCCCACTCGTCGGCGCGCCTCTCCTGGCGGGCATTCTCCGGACCGAACATCGACGGCACGTCACGGAAGGCTGCGTGGCCGAGCTCGTGCGCGAACGTGAACCGCATCAGACGCGGGGGCATGTCCTCGCGAAGGCGGATGCGTTTCAGGTCATCACGGTACTCGCCGTTGCGCTGGGCAAGGGGGCGGAACTCGACGGAGATATTCCCCGCATCCGCGAGATCGAAGAGTTGCTGCATGAGTCACTCCGTCGCGGGGACGACCCATTCCCATCCGGTCCCGCCGTCAAGGCTAAGGACGAGCGTCCCTTCAGTTGTGGGGACGTCGAGCACCACGGACCCTGTCACCCTCTCGCCGGCGCCGATTCTGTCGGGCAGCCTCTCGCCATCAGCGAGGCAGCTGTACCCTGTCCCGGTTGCAGGATCGCTATTGGCGGTGGTGCCGTTCGCGTCGATCCACTTCCAACTGCCGTTCGACTGGGCCAGAACAGTGTTCGGATAGTTCGGGGTCGTGACGACATCCATATCGACACGGATGAAGTGCCCTCGCTCAGACGGGAGCGCATACTCCGCGGTGCAAGGTGCGTCAACGACGATGGATTTGATCACGAGCTCAACGTCGTTCACATCATCATCGTTGTAGACCACGCCAGCGGTCTCTCCGAGCTTCTTGATGAGGTTTCCCCGCTCGCTCATCGGCGGCGTGTCAGTAGGCTCTGCCACTGGCTCCTCCTCGACCGCTTCCACTTCGGGTGCCGGCGATTCCTTCGGCTCGCTACTGGCGCACCCGGTGATTACCCCCAGTCCAAGCAAAGCAGTGAGTGCAATCGCGGATGGGATTTTCATAGCCATAGAGTGAACTCCGTTCATGTCAGGCGAGCATCTAGCAGCTCGGGTTAGTTAAGAAAATGCTCGTCTGAGTCGTTCGGATCGTCGATCCGCTCCGACGCGGCCGCCAGCTCGTCCTCGACAGGCTCGCGGGTGAAGTCGGGATAGTGCACGGTGCCTCCCTTGCCACTGGGGACGCTATCGAAGACGTCCGACTCCCCCTCGGGAACGGCAGCGAGTCGGCGGGAGATCTCGTCCAACAACTGCTGATCGGTCGCGTCCGCCAGAGTCCCTGAAATCGACAGGGATGAGAGCTCCGAATGGGTCACGATCCCTTGCGCAACGAGCGCGTCCGGAATCGAGGCGTCAAAGGCGCGCGCGATCTTGACCACCGCTTCGGCAGTGAAGCTCCCGTTCTGCGTGTACCGATGCAGCGATGCGATCGGGATCCCGCTGCGCTTTGACACTTCGTTCAGCGAGACAGAGCCCGCCGTTGCTGCGAACCAGTCGTTCATTTCGGTCATGCGTTCCATTTTGGAATATCTGCGGAGATTTTTCAAGCCGGAAAGAACTTTCCAAATCGACTTGACCGAATCACATCAATGTGATTAATCTCTTCCACATCGGAACACTTACTCCAGATCGGAAAGGATTGAAATGGCGACCATCGCTTTGAGGCCCGGGGCGCTCGACCGAGTGCAGGCCTACTCCAACATCACCGACGACGGCGCCTTCGCTCGAGCGATCGGCGTCTCACCTTCCACCCTGCACCGCGCGAAGACTGGGCAAGGCGAGTCTCCTCGACTGATCGCGGGGATGGCGAAGGCGTTCGGATTCTCGCTTGGCGAGATCGCGATCGCGGTCGAAGAGCCTGAGTCCGCCGAGTCCGCGCAGCAGCACGAGGCGGTGGCGTCGTGAGTGGGGCACCGCGAGGCAAGGCGGAGCAAGAGGTTAAGGACGCGTACCACAAGGAGTGCATGGCGGCTGGGAATGAGTTTGCTCGCGCGGTGAAGGATGCTGCTGCGACTCGGGATGACCGGATCGTGATCGCGAACAGGACTCGAGATATGATGCTCCGCGAGTTGAAGTCGGTGGGGTCGTGAGCATTCTGGATGTGCTCTACGTCGGAGTTACCTTGCCTATTGGCCTCGTCGCCCTAGGGCTTGGCATCAAGTCCGAGATGCGGTCCAGGGCGTTGCTTCCTCCGGTACATGTCGCCAAGTCGGCGCGTTCCGAGAGCGCTGATGATGCCGCTTCCCGTTCCGAGGACGAGTCCAGCTAATGCGATACGCAAGCGATTCCCCGTCAGTAGGCACGAGGACCATCTTGAACTCCCCGTCTGCGTCGACATGGTCGTGTAACGGACGCCCAGATCCAACGTGGCCTCCGAACACTTCGACATGTACTCGCTGCGCGTCTTCGCCAGTCCGGTTGATGAAGCGCGTGGTGTGACCGTCGGTAACTACCCAGAGCTCGCGGTATCGCATCCTCAGCTCGGCTCGGATTCCGAGGATGAGCGCTCCGATCGCGATCAGGGATGTGCCAGCCCATCGAGCCCAATCCCACCAATCCACTGATTGCCTCTCTTCAGCAAAAGATGCCTCGCCGTTGCACCGGCGAGGCGAGAACACCAGGAAGCAGGAAGCCCAATGTCCAATCAGATCGTACCGTTCGATTTCGGCGAGCACCACGTGCGTGTCATCGTCCTGGAAGGTGATCCGTGGTTCGTGCTCGCAGATCTCTGCAACGTGCTCGAGATCAGCAACGTCGGTAACGTGGCCGCCCGCCTCGACGACGACGTGAAGGGTATCCATACTGCGGACACCCCTGGTGGTCGTCAGCAGATGACGATCGTCTCGGAAGCAGGCATGTACGAGGTCGTGCTCCTCAGCCGGAAGCCGGAAGCCCGCGCGTTCAAGCGCTGGGTCACCGGGGCTGTGCTCCCGCAGATCCGCCGCACCGGTTCCTACGGCGCGCAGGAGGCGCTCTCTGAGGACGAGATCGTGCACCAGGCTCTCGCGATCACGGTTGCCCGAGTTGAGGCACTCACGGCGGATGTCGCCGCGCTAACGCCGCGCGCTGAGTCTTGGGACCAACTGGCGGATAGCTCGGGCACGTACACGGTCACGGACGCTGGGAAGCTGCTCGCCTCGGCGGGCTGCCAGACCGGGCCGCGACTCCTGTTCCAGCAGCTCGCCGGGATGGGATGGATCTTCAAGCGGTCCGGGATCTGGACGGGGAAGCAGGACAAGATCAACGCTGGCCTACTCGCCGAGTACGCGGGGTCGCACTTCCACCCGCGGACGGGTGAGCGGGTGCTCGACGCTCCCACCGTGCGCGTGACGGTCGAGGGGCTCGGGCAGCTGCGCGAGTTCTTCGGAGGCGCGGAACCGCTGATCGAGGTGACGCCGTGAGTGCGCCAGTCGTTCAGCTCGTGAGCGCCGTCGATCCCGAGCCTGAACCCCCGGAGGTAGAGGCGGCCGCGCCCGCGCTGCTCGAGGACGCCCCGGACCTGATGTCGCCGGCGACACTGTCCGCTGTGCTCGACGACATCAAGGTCGCCACGCTCGCGGAGTGGCGTACGAAGGACAAGGGGAAGCCGGTCGACGAGATGGTCGGTCCTCCCTGGCGGAAACTCGGCGGCGCCGTCCGCTACCTCAAGGGTGACGTCATCGACTGGATCGGGCGTCTGCCCGTCGGGATGACCTCCTAGCACCCCCTTTTCTCCTGCCTCGCGTTCGCTCCGTTCAGGGCGAGGCCTGGCTACTGCATACCCAATTTCGGAAGGAAACCAATCTCATGGAGCTCGTCATCAGCGTGCTGGCGCTCATCGCCATGCTCGGCGCCATCACCCTGCTCGTATTGCTGTTCATTGATCGTCTCCGAGCTCGCCGACGGCAGCGGGCTATGGAGGAAGCGTTGCAGCTCGCGATGGACGCATTCACGGCGTCGGTCGAGCCGGTCGCTGTGCGCGCCGATTCGGAAGCGGGCCGCCGGCTCATCTCGGAGATTCGGCGACGCGGGTCGTGCGGGTGCCCCGACTGCGAGGAGGAGCGGCGCATCGCGCACGCCGAGCAGCAGCAGCAGCAGGGCGACGAGCGGTGACCGCGCATGGATTGGACGCGGATCGTGTGGCGGCTCCTGTGCCTGCTCACCGCCATGTCGGCGCTGCTCGCCATGACCGGCCCGTTCTGGGTCTTGCCGCCGCTCCTGCAGGGGGTCCTGTTGCTGATGGGTCTGCTCGCCGGCGCGTGCCTGTGCATAGCTGGCTGGGCCGACTGGTCGCAGCGATCCGACAGGCGGTGACCCGGTGAAGATCCGCCACGTCGTCGGACTCGACCTGTCGCTCACCAGTACCGGGGTCGCGGCACTGTCGCTCGACACCGGCATTATCCGCCTCGAGCGGGTTCGCACCTCCGGAGCGAAGGACGCTCCGCTCGTGGAGGTGCTCGCCCGCATCGGCCTCGCACGCCGCGGGATCATCAGCCACGTCCCCCTTGACCGGTCGCTCGTCGTCGTCGAGGCCCCCTCACATGGGTCGCGGTTCGGGAAGCCGCACGAGCGGGCCGGCCTCTGGTGGCAGGTCATCTCCGAACTCCACGGACGCGGGCACGTGATCGCGCAAGCGTTCCCCCGCACCCGGGCGAAATACGCCGCCGGCCACTTCCCTGTCGCGGACCCGAGGAAGGGGCCGTCGAAGTCGGAGATCGTCGCCGCGACCCGGGCCGACTTCCCTCACCTCGACATCACGAACTCTGACATCGCGGACGCGCTCGCCGTCGCCCGCATGGGAGCCCGTCATCTCGGCTCCCCCATCGACCCCTCCACCCCGCAGCGGGTGCAGGCCGTGGCCGCTGTCCGGTGGCCCGAAACATCCACGGAAGGAATGAACTGATGGTTCTCAAGTACACGTCCAAGCGTCCCGACGAAGAGCTCGACGGCCTGCAGGATCACGAAGCCCACTTCAAGGGCCACCAGCCCGCCGACATCGTCGCAGTGGTCGTGGTCAGCGGGCACACCGTCGTGGAGGACATGAACGACGGCCAGCGCACTGCGACGGTTCGGGTCAAGCAGATCGAGCCGGTGGACGGGGACGACGCGGCCACGGTGCGGCAGTTGCTCCGCGACCGGTACGCGAAGCGCACGGGGAACGAGCCGCTCCCGATCGACGAGATCGAGCAGCCGAAGCTCGAGATCGTCGAGGGTGGTGATCAGGAGTGAGCGCCACGTTCATGGAGCCGGCGCTCGCGGATCTCGAGGCCCGCGCCGGGGCGTCGGACCAGGACCGGGAGGCGTGGCTCGCCGAGCGGCGCCAGGGTGTGACCGCGACCGAGCTCGCGAAGATCATGACCGCGTCGAACCGGCAAGTCGCGATCCAGGACCTCGTCCGGCAGAAGCGCGACGGCGACTCGTTCACGGGCAACGCCTACACGGAGTGGGGGAAGGAGCGGGAGCCGGTCATCGCCGCGGATCTCGCGGGGTACGGGGTGGTCCCGGAGTCCCGAGTATTCCACGCCGCCGGCAACTCGCGGCACCTCGCGTCCCCGGACGGCCTTTCGGTCGACTTCGACGGCGGCATCGTGCTCGACGAGATCAAGACGTCCGGCAAGCCGCTGCCGAAGGGCTCGCCCGCGCTCGATGCGGCCGGGTACGAGTGGCAGATGCAGTGGTGCTGCTACGTCATCGGCGCGACCGGGTGCTGGCTGAACGTGGAGCAGCGCCTCGGCAATCCGGGCGATTTCCGGCCGGGGCCGCGCTCGCGGGAGTGGTTCCCGCGTGACGAGGGCATGATCGCCGAGCTCGTCGAGGTCGCTGACATGGTGCTCGCCGCGATGGACAGCGACGTCGCACCGGCCCTCAACGAGGAAGTCGACACGCACGCGGTTAACTACCTCCGCGCGCTGGACGAGGAGAAGCAGTGGGCGGCGCTCAAGAAGTCGTCCTACGCGGCCCTCATCGATCTGGGGATCTCGCAGGAGTCCCCGCTCGCTCGGGTCACGATCACGCCGGCCCGTCCGGGTACGGAGACCGTCGAGGAGGTCGTCGACCTCGAGGCAGCACAGGCGGCGCATCCGAAGGAGTTCGCGCAGCTGCAGCGCGCGATCAAGCGTGTGGCGAAGCTGCAGGCCGCGTGGGACGAGCTCGCGGACGCACATACGAAGAGCGTGGCTGTGGTCACGAAGGGGACGGCGGCGCGGGCGACCGTGACCGCTGGGAAGCAGACGAAGGAGCAGAAGGCATGAGTACCGCACTCGCACTCCCCGCACAGGGAGATCCGGCGCAGTGGACCCCACAGGAGGCCGCGCTCGTCGAGGCTGCCGGCCTCGTCTCGGGGCGCGGGCAGAATCGGCAGCTTGCGCCGCGGGCAACGGTGGAGGCGTTTCTCGCGCACTGCCAGCGCACCGGGCTCGACCCAATCGCTCGCCAGATCTATGCGATCGAGCGTGGCGGGAAGTGGGGCATCCAGATCTCGATCGATGGTGCCCGCCTCGTCGCCGAGCGCTCGGGCGAGTATGAGGGTCAGACGTCCGCCCAGTGGACGGCCGACGGCATGACGTGGGTGGACGTGTGGCTCGACGATTCGAAGCCGCCGGCCGCCGCCCGGGTCGGGGTGTATCGGCGATCGTTCCGTGAGCCGTTGTTCGCGGTGGCTACCTTCAAGGCGTACTCGGCGGGCGGGCCGATGTGGCAGAAGATGCCTGCCCTCATGCTCGCGAAGTGTGCGGAGATGCTCGCCCTGCGGAAGGCGTTCCCGCAGGACCTGTCCGGCCTGTACAGCTCCGAGGAGATGGATCAGGCGGCACCGCGCCCCGCGCAGCAGCGTGCTCCGCGGCCGGCGCCGCGGCCCGACGCCGAGCCCGAGACAGTGCAGGGCGAGCTGATGGACGAGCCGGCGCCGGAGACCCCTGCGGCACCGGAGTTCGACCGGGCTGACTGGGTGAACCGAATCCAGGCGTGCCTGCAGGACGACGACGCGGAGGCGGGCATCAACGGTCTGCGCGAGCTCCATGGTGAGGCGCGCGCTGCGGGTCTCCTGCGCGCCGTGCTCGTCGAGGACCTCACGCTCGATCAGGTTCTCCGCGAGTCGAAGGCCGAGATTCTGGCGCGAGGTGGGGCGTGAGCGAGCAGCCGCATACCGCTGCCGAGGTTGAGGGGTGGGTGGCGAAGATGCGGAAGGAAATCGCGATCGAGCCGCCCGCCCCGGGCGTGGTCCGCACCCCGGACCAGATCATCCACCAGCTCGAGCTCGTCGATTCTGTCGCGAATAAGGCGCTGTGGATCGTGAAGGAGGCCGACCGGGTGCGCGGGGACGCGTCCGAGGTGCTGCTGCGGGCGAAGTCGCGGGCGCAGGTCAGTGCGGAGGGCAAGAACGCTGCGGAGCGTACCGCGGCGGTGGACCGTGCAACCGAGCCGGAACGGGCAGAAGAAGCGGCGGCGCAGATTGCCTACCGGTACGCGAAGGGGCTCGCGGATCTTGTCGATTCACGGAAGTCGAGCCTGCAGACGCAGTCGAAGCTCGTCCTCGCGACCTACCAGTTGGCTTCGAGTCCGAGGAGGCCGTGATGCTGCAGGAGGTTCATGCCGGTGATGTGGTCCGTGTCGATGGGGAGCCGCAGCCGTGGCGGGTGGAGAGCAAGACGCGGGACGGGCTGCTCACGCTGGAGGCGCTGCATGCGATGAATCGGATGCGGTGGGCCGGGGTGCACGAGTTCCGGGTCGAGAAATCGGCGGTGTTCTCGTGAGCAATCGACAGAGCGGGCGCATGCCGGAGAAGACGGTTCGGGCGCTCGAGGAGCGCTCCGGCGGTCTCTGTGAGGCCGGCTGTGGGCGGGTGGCGACGGAGATCCATCACCGCCGGTTCCTGTCCAGGGGTGGCCGGCACAATCTCGCGAATCTGCTCCACCTCGACGGGGCCGGGAATCACAACACGGGCGAGTGCCATGGGGTCGCGCATCAGGGGGTGGCTCCGCCGGGGTGGGCGATCAGTCGGCATGAGCGCCGCCACGAGAACGAGATCCCGTTCGTGGATCTTGGGGGGCGGTCGTGGTGGCTCGACGACGAGGGCGGGAAGACGGACCGTCCACCAACAGCAGGAAGGAGATGAGAGAGATGGCAGAAGGATTCGCAGCGATCCCGACCTGGATGATCCGCGACCCAAAGGTCAGCGCGACCGCGATCATGGTGTTCGGCTCTCTGGCGTCGCGAGGTGGCCTCGAAGCCGTCATTCCGTCGCGGGCCACGATCGCGCTTGAAGCTCGATGCTCAGTTCGCTCGGTGTCATATGCCCTGACGGAGCTCGAGAATCTCGGAGTCGTCGAACGCCTCGAGCGGATCAGCGACGGCGGCGCTCGCCTTTCGAGCGAGTACGTCCTTTCGAACCGCCCCCGTGCACACGCTGCACAGGGGGTGGGCACTGAGTGCAGGGCCCCCGTGCAGGAAGCGACATCTGTACCTCTTATAGAGGTAGATAGTTCTGAGGTAGATACATGCGCATCTGCGCATGCGCAAAGTGCGCACTCCTTCGAGGACTGGTGGAAGGCCTACCCGCTCAAGAAGGACAAGGGTCGCGCTCGAACGGCCTATCGGACCGCGCTCAAGAAGACCTCCCACGAGGTACTGGTCGCTGCCGCGATCGCATACCGCGACGACCCGAACAGGGTGCAGGCGTTCACGAAGTACCCGGCGTCGTGGCTGAACGCTGAGGCGTGGGACAACGGCCCGCTCCCCCAGCGTGCTGCACCCGGCGGGACAGCAGTGGAGCGCATGGAGGCCCGCCTCCGAGGCCTCGGTGCGGAGGGGGTGCAGCGTGAGCTCGGCGCCTGACCCACTGACCCATGCGCAGCGTGCCGCGTTCGCGACCACCGAGGGCGACCGGGTGCGGGCCCTGCAGCCCGTGTCGCCTCTCGGGCCGACCGATGAGCGGCCCCTGATCCAGGACGCACGCGACTGCTACCGGCTCCTCGCCTGGGCGGCCGCGCTCGACGGCCGCGACCGGGGCGAGTACGAGGCCGCCGCATGGTGGGAAGCCCTCGCCCCGTTCGGATTCGCGTTCGAGGACGCGCGGATCGCGATCACCCGCCACTACACGCGCTCCCGCTACCCCGTGATGCCCGCCGACATCATCCAGATCATCGAGGACGGAGACCTGCCGTGATCGAGTACGACCCCCTCACCGAGGGGTACATGCTCTGCGCCGTGTTCGCCGAACCGTCCCGCGTCTGGGAGGTGCGGCAGATCATCCGCGAGACGGACTTCGCGGTCCCCCGCAACGCGGCCATGTTCTCGATCATGTGCGACGTCGCCGACCGTGGGGATACCGTCTCCCCGATCACCGTCAACGATCGGAAGATCGCGGCGGGACGGACGCACGAGTTCACCGACGCCTACACGCATGAGGTGAACGGGCTCGAGGCGCGCGGCTACCAGGCGATGCAGTATGCGGAGATCGTGCGCCGGCACGGTGAGCGCCGCAAGCTGCACGAGGCCGCCACGGGAATCCAGGCACTCGCAGCTGCGGGGGATGCTGAGGGCGACATCGTGGAGAAGGCTGCGGGCCTCATCGCGGACCTGCGGGACGGGACGCTGCGGCAGTCGCGTCCGATCGGGGCCGCGTTCTCGGGCCTCGTGGAGGAGATGAGCACGACGGCGCCGTTCACGCCGACGCCGTGGCCGTCGCTGAACGCGATGATCGGCGGCATCCGCCCCGGCAGCCTCTACACGGTCGCCGCGCGCTCCGGTGGCGGCAAGTCGATCTTCGGCCTGCAGCTCGCCCTGCACATCGCGGAGCTCGGGAAGCGGGTCGGGTACGTGTCGCTCGAGATGACCGAGAAGGACCTCCTGAAACGGCTGATCTCGATGATGCAGGGCATCCACCAGTCGGCGCTGCAGAACCACCAGCTCACGGAGCAGGGGTGGGCGTCGGTGCGGGATGCGGAAGCCGCCGTGCAGTCGCTCCCGCTCGAGGTGTTCGACCGTCCCGGCGCCCGATGGGAGGACGTCATCGGCTTCGCACGCGCCCTGCACCGCAAGGGCGACCTCGGCCTGCTGGTGATCGACTACCTCGGCCTCGTGAAGTCGCCGCCGGGGTCTGTGTCTCGGCAGCAGGATCTCGAGGACTGGGCGAACGGGGGGAAGCAGCTCGCCAAGGAGCTCGGCTGCTCGGTTCTGATCCTCGAGCAGCTCAACCGCAACATGACGAACCGGCCGAACCCGCGCCCGATCGTCTCGGACCTGCGCGGCTCGGCGGGCCTTGAGCACGCGTCGGATGCCGTGGTGCTGATGCACCGCGGCGAGAAGAAGATCGGCGGCCGCGTCGTGAAGACCAGCGATGTCGACTTCATCGTCGCGAAGAACCGCCAGGGCGAGGCGGCGACGCGAACACTCCGCTTCGAGGGGCAGTTCGCGCGCATCGTCCAGAAGGAACACGAAACCACCGCTCTCATCGAGCAGGAAGAGGTATAGATCATGGCCGGAGAACCGTTGATCACCGTTGTTGGGAATCTCGTCGCAGACCCCGAGGCGCGCGTCAGTCAGGCGGGCAAGCCGTGGGTGACGTTCCGCATCGCGTCCACCCCGCGCGTCCGCGATCGCCAGTCGGGCGACTGGGCCGACGGCGAGCCGCTGTGGCTCGGCTGCCGCGCATACGGGGAGAGCGCCGACAACATCGCCGCGACCCTCACGAAGGGCATGCGCGTCCTCGTGCAGGGCCGTCTCACGCAGCGCAGCTACACCGACAACCAGGGGCAGCAGCGCACCTCCCTCGACCTCGAGGTGGACGAGATCGGACCCTCGCTCCGCTTCGCCACCGCCGCAGTGACCCGGGCCGGCAGCGGTCCGGCCGGTGGCGGGTATGCGAAGACCGGGCCCGGCAGCCAGCCCACCTACGGGCAGACCGAGGGCGGAGGGTACGGCGCCGCTCAGGGGCAGGCTGCGTGGGGCAGCCCGGCCGCGCAGCAGCAGTCCGGGGAGCCGTCCGGTGGCGGCTTCGACGACGAGCAGCCGTTCTGACGAAATCCGCGATCTGAGCGCACGAAACGCCGCTGGCACTCAAGACCCCGAGTCATGGGCAGAAAGCCCGCCAAATCCCAGCGGCATCACGATTCAGGGCATGTTCTGCCCGCACCACCAGGACGGAGGGCCATCGTGGCCATCAGAGACACCATCATCATCGATATCGCGACCGTCGAGGTCAGCGACGAACTGCGAGTCGAGCTCCGGCAGCAGAAGAAGCTCACCGAGTACACCGCGCAGCAGGCACGCGACCTCGCCGGCGAGCTCCTGATCGCCGCGGACGAGGCAGATGCCGCGATCGACGCCGACATGGCCGCCCGCGGCATGCGTCTGACGCACGGCGTCATAGTGACCGACGAAGGCGAGGTCGTGCTGTGAAAGGCGTGACGTGCCTCGCAGCACCGGTGTCCTGGCGGGCGTCGTACTGCGGGAGCACCAGGAACCCGATCGCGCCGCTCAGTGGCGATACGTGCCCGAACTGCCTGGCTGCGTTCCGTGCTGACGAGCTCGCCAGCAAGATCCGAGAGGAACACACACGATGAGTACCTACGCAGCGAAGACGGACGTGACGAGCGACCGGTCCCGAGGCGAGATCGAGAAGACCCTCAGCCGTTACGGCGCGACGCACTTCGCCTACATGACTGAGCCCGGTGCCGCGCGGATCGCGTTCCAGGCCGCGGGTCGGCAGGTGCGCTTCACGATCCCGCTCCCGGACCCTGAGGCGCGCGAGTTCACCCACCACTCGAGGGGCGTGCGCACGGCGTCGGCGAGGGAGGCGGCCTACGAGCAGGCGACTCGCCAGCGGTGGCGCGCGCTCGCGCTGGTGGTCAAGGCGAAGCTCGAAGCGATCGAGTCGGGCATCGCGACGTTCGAGCAGGAGTTCTTCGCCCATACGGTGCTGCCGAGCGGCAGCACCGTCTTCGAGGAGACCGGCTCGCAGGTCGACGCCATGATCGCGACCGGCATGCCGGGCCGCCTGATGCTGGATGGAGGCCGCTCGTGACCGAGATGCGGATCCTCACGGTCCGGCAGCCGTGGGCATGGGCCATCATCCACGGCGGCAAAGACGTGGAGAACCGGGTGCGGAACATCGCGGGTGACTACCGCGGCCTGGTCGCGATCCACGCAGGCATGGCCAACTTCGAGAAAGGCAACGCCGCGGCGCGTCTCCACAAGCAGCTGCACGGCACCGATACACCGACGGAGATCGTCTTCGGGGCGATCCTCGGCGTCGTCGACCTCGTCGACGTGCACACTGCCAGCGAATGCGCAGAGATGACGTTCCAGGGGTATGCGTTCTGCTCGAGCTGGGCAGAGGCGGACGCGCACCATCTGGTGCTCGAGAACCCCCGCCCGCTTGCCTCACTGGTCCCGTTCAAGGGTGCGCTCGGTCTCCGCCGACTCGATGAAACCACTACCGCGCGGGTTCTCGCGCTGATCGGAGATTCCCGATGACGAACCAGCAGGCCCCCGTTCAGGGTGGCGCGACCGAGGAACAGATCCAAGCCGTCGTCAGTGGTAGCACTTCGGACGGGCATCACACGTTCGACGAGCTCTACGACTACCGCATGCTGTACAACGCCCACTCCGCGAACGGGTGGCTCGAAGCGGGCATCGACGTCGTGAAGTCATGGCGGCACAGCGACGGAGAGCTGTGCTTCGGCGGCGGATGGTTCATCGTCACCGCGACGCTCCCGACCGGGCAGGTTTCGAACCACTACCGCGCGGCGAACTGGGATCTCTTCAACGTCCCGGAGGTGGATTTGCCGCCGAAATACGACGGTCACTCGCCGGCGGATGCTGCCGATCGCCTCCGTCGAGCCCTCTCAGTGTCTGCGTCCGCCGATCCATCGGACGAGCACCATGATGCCGAGGAGCGTCAGGCCGAGTGCAAGTGCTCGGCGTACTCAGAGGATCGCGGTGGCGGGTACTTCGAACTGATGCTCGAACCGGAGCCGGACTGCCCCGAGCACGGTGCTGGCATCGCTGCCGAGTCCGAGGATCATGCGGCAACGGTAACAGGCGAGCGGGACGGCCTTGCGAAGGCGCTGTGTGCAATCGAGATGCGCTCTAAGGCGGCAACGCTGGAAGAAGTGGTCGCTGGCATCGAGCGATGGACTCGTCACCGCCACGAAGCGGATCGCCTGATCGAGGAGCTGTACGACTACGGCCTTTGCCTAGTCCCGACTCTTGGGCGTGACATCGCCGGGGAGACCGAAGCCGAGGTCGTGAAGTGCGGACCGGAGCCCGAGGAGTGGGACAGAGAGGGCGCCGCATACCTGCGCGGCCTCCGCCGTGCCGCTGAGATTGTGAGGGGTGGACGATGACTGATATCGCGACGGTCGTGTTCAATGGCCGCTCGTTCGGCCCTTTCCGTGAAGGTGAGCTCGGATACGAGCTGGTCATGGAGATTCGGCGACTACAGGCCGCGCTCGCTCGCGCTGCTGCACCCGAGCCCGTCGCCCAGGAGGCGTTCGATCCGTTCCTTTCGCCCGCTGAGGTCCAGGCCCTGCCTGTCGGAAGCGTCGTGATGACGGAGACGGACCCCGCAGTGTTCGGTGCTTACGAGCAGCGCGTGTGGCAGCGCTTCGGTGGCGAGCCTGATTGGCAGTTCAGGAGCCCTCGGCACGAGTGGCAGTCGACCGATGGCGGGTTCCAGCGCGTCGAGGACCGCGACTGGCCTCCGGTCTTCTCGAACAATCGGCGGGTGCGGCTGCTCTACACTCCCGGGCCGCTGCCGGTAGGGGGTGAGAGCGATGGCGAGTGAGTGCGCAAACCAGCTCGGAGGGAGTTGTTGCGTTCGCCCATCGGGTCACGCCGGAGCCTGTCGAGCGGATTCGGGTCATTGGTGGGCTCAGTACGACTCAGGACGGCCCGACATGGAGCCGTTCGCCCCACTTCCAGACGATCCATACGCTGACCAAGACATGAGAGAGGTTTGGAAATGACGACCACACCTGAAACCCCGGAGCAGATCGTGGCGGAGGCATTCACCGCGGCACGGGAGCCCGAGTACAAGATCCCGGAGCCACAGGACCATGAGGACGCCGTGATCGCTGTCGCAGCACTCCAAGCTCACGGTCTGCTCGCGGGTGCCCCCACCGAGGAGCAGTTGCTCGATATCTTCGAGACCCACTACCTCGTGCCCCGGGATGACCCGGAGTTCGATCTGCGGGCGCTGCTGAACGGGCTCGTGGCGGTCGCTTCTGCTGCTGGTGTCGCCACGCGCCCTGCCCCCACAGAGGAGCGGCCCTACTCGGAGGACATCGACCACGAGTACGGGGCGTGGGAAACCAACGACATCGAGGAGCATGCGCACGACATGCTCGCCGTCGTGCAGCATCGCCGCGCTGCTGCTGGTGTCGCCCCGCAGGAGCCGGAGTGGGAGCACGGCGTGATCGGTGGCCATGATCTCCTCTCACGGCTCATGGACACGCTCGCCTACTACCACTGCCGGTCGGTGAACCCGAAAGCAGACAGCCCCTACCAGGGCTATCACGCCATGTCGGAGGATCAGCGTGAGTTCCTGCGGGAACGGCAGCGTGAGGCGGCCGAGGAGGTTCTGCGCATGTGGCGTGCCGAGGCCTCGCCCGCCCCGTCCCCCGACCGCGAGGAGCTGATAGCAAAGGCCCGTGTGGAAGCAGAGCGGTACAAGCGCGGGCTGCGAGCGATGTGTAACGGCGCGGAGTTCGACCCCGCGGACCTGAAACGGCGGGCATTCGTGCAAGGCGTCGAGTGGGCGGCTACGTCTCTCGCTGCCCCGGTAGAGGTGGACGAAGCGAAACTCGCCGAGGTGATCAACGCCGCGCTCGCCGAGTGGGAAGGCGAGGAACCGAGCGAGGTGTTCGTCGCCTGGTTCATCAAGCACCGACTGGCCGAGTGGCTGCGAGGTGGTCGGCAGCCTCCGTGCAACAAGATGAACTTCCCCTGTGCTCGTGTGGTGCCTGAGCGTAAGGAGAAGCAAGGATGAAGCTGAAGATCACCTCAGATGAGATCTCTCTCGCGGTAGAGATCAATGCTCTCGCGCGCGGCTGCAGCAGGCTCCGAAGTCGGCTCAACCGAAATGGTACTGATCCCATACTTCAAGTACTCGATCGCTGCGCCAGACCCGAGCGTGAGGAGACGAGCAAGGTCCTCCCTTGCCGCGTAGTCGCCATTCTGCAGATGGGCAATAATCGTATTCCCATCGCGAATGTAGTCGAGGTCTGCTTGCCATCGGTATACAGCGTCAGCGTCTCGCGTGCCGGACGGGTACACGGGGCTGTAACCCGATCCAGGGCCCTCGAATACATAGCCGTCGGGAACCTGATCAGCGTCCCCTCCCTGAGTGAGGTGTTGCGGTCCGCCAAGCGCAATCCATGTTGTCATGCTCCCCACCGTAGCGTCACACGGGTCCACTCGAAAGCAGGTCGAGAATGAGCACGGTCGAACGCACTTGGGGTGAGTGGTTTCGCTGGCACCTCGACCCGGTCCCGTTCCAGCTGGCCCACATGCGCGAGCTCGCCGAGTCCACGATCGCAGCACAGGACACCAGCGCCGTGGTCGTGTCCGGGAGCAGCGAGAAAGCACGACTCCCCTACCGCGTCGACCCCGCCGACGACGCCGACCTGCTCTACGCCACCCTGATCATATTCGGCCGTGAGATCGCGGAGAAGGTCGGCGGCGCCTCACCGCGCGCGCTCCGTGAGCGCATGTGGACGGGACGGGACGAACCCCAAGGCCTCCCCCTCGGCACCCCCTCGGATGCGTTCACCCTCGCTTCCGAGATCATCCTGTGGCTGCGCAGCATCTCCCGCGAGATCGAACACCGCACCGCCGCCGGCGAACTCGGAGACTCCCCCACCGACCTCGTCCGGGTCATCAGGGAGATGCGCGGCCGCTACCCCAGGGCAGAAGCGAAGTTCAAGGCGTACCGGCCGAGACCCTGCCCGGCGACCGGCTGCGGCGAGTACACCCTGTACCCGATCTGGGGCCCCGACGGCCTCCACGCGATCCGCTGCGACACCTGCGGCGCACGATGGGACACCGAACACAGATGATCACCGACCGCCCGTTCTACACCTACCGGCAGGCATCCGCCCGCGTCGGCAGGCACGTCGACACCATACGGAAGTGGCGGCGCCGCGGCCTCCGCATGACGTGGGACGAGCACGGGCGCCGCATCGTCGAACACGAAGCACTCCTCACATGGTGGCGAGAGTCCCGTGAGCGGGACCTCAGAAACCGCGGAATCAAGTCCGACACGCCGATAAGCGCAGAGGACTTGCTGTAGCAAAGGGGGCCACCCCTACTGTGAGTGTTGAGCAAGTGGGCCGGAACACGACAACACGTCGAGTCCCGGCCCTTGCTCATTCCTTCCGAACCGCGGCACGCGCGGGCCAGGAGCTCCACAGCTCGCGCGTGCCCGGCCCCCCAACGCCGCCTCACAACACCGAGGAGGCACACGTGACGGAGCGGCGCGGATCAATCCACCCGAAACGTGCACAGGTGAAGAAGCTCCACGCTGCGGGGCTCTCTGCGAACGCGATCGCGAAGAAGCTCGGGGTCTCGCAGTCGACCGTCTCCCGGTGGGCGAAGCAGGACGGCCTCCGCTTCGACCGCACTCGCACGGCTGAGGCAGTCGCCGCGCACACGATCGATCTCGCGGCGGCTCGTACGCGGCTCGCGGAGAAGATGGCTGCGCGTGCTGAGCAGCTGCTCGACAGTCTCGACGGCGAGTACCTCGTGTACAGCTTCGGTGGCCGCGACAACACGTACTCGGAGCATCTGCTCAAGAAGCCGCCTGTTGAGGTCGTGCGCAACGCGGTGACGACGGCTGGCATCACGTTCGACAAGCTCACCCGGATCGTGGAGAAGGATCCGGACGTGTCGGGTGCACAGTCGGTGGTGCAGTCGCTCGAGGCGGGCATCCTCGCCGCAGCGGAGGCGCTCAGGCAGCCGGAGACCTCGGCCGACTCCGAGTAGCTCGAGGGGAGGCCGTGTTGGACGCTATGGCCGGCCTCACCTCGATCATGTCTCGTGCGCAGCTTCTCAGCGTGGCGGACTGCACGAAGGCGAAGATCGCGCTCTGGTCGGGCGCGGTGCGCTCGGGCAAGACGTTCATCTCGCTGTTCGCGTTCCTGTTCGCGGTGCTCCGCGCCCCGAAGACGGGTGTGATCATCATCGTGGGGCGCACTCTCGACACGATCAATGGCAATCTCTTCTCGCTGCTGACGAACCCGGAGATCTTCGGGGCGCTCACGAAGTACATCAAGTACACGCCCGGCGCGAAGACCGCGACGATCCTGGGCCGCACCGTCCACCTCTATGGCGCCAACGACGCCTCGAGCGAGACGAAGATCCGCGGCTTGACAGTGTCGCTCGCGTACGTCGACGAGGCAACGATCATCCCCGAAGCGTTCTGGGACATGCTCGTCACCCGCCTCTCCGTCGACGGCGCCCGCCTCCTCGCGACCACGAACCCCGGCAGCAAGAACCACTGGCTCAGAAAGTCGTGGATCCTCAAGGCGCGCGAGAAGAACCTCATCCACTTCGCGTTCACGATGGACGACAACCCGTCCCTCTCCGACCAGTTCAAGGCGGAGATGAAAGCCTCCTACGCGGGCGTCTTCTACCTCCGCTTCATCGAGGGCCAGTGGACCAACGCCGCCGGCGCCGTCTACTCGATGTGGGACGAAGACCGTCACCTCATCCCGCACACTGAACTCCCGCCGATCCGACGCACCCTCGCCGTGGGCATGGACTATGGCACCACGAACACCACCGCGGCGCTCATGCTCGGGCTCACCGACGAAGCGCAGCCGCGCCTCATCCTCATCGACGAGTGGCATTACTCCAGCGCCGAGCACCACGGCGAGACTCTTCCGGACGTCGAGCTCTCGAAGCGGTTCCGTGCCTGGCTTGCCGGCAAGCACGCCCCCGACGGCGTCTACATCCCCGCACCCGAGTACGTGTTCCTCGACCCCTCAGCGGCGTCGATGCGGGCGCAGCTGCACTCGGACCAACTCACCCCGTGGGCGGCCGACAACAGCGTCCTCGAGGGCATCGCGAACATCTCAAACCTGCTCGCACAAGGCAAGCTCATCGTCTCGGACCGGTGCGAGACGTTCCTCGCCGAAGTCACCGAGTACGAGTGGGACGAGAAGGCATCCGAGGACGGCGAGGATGCCGTGGTGAAGCGCGACGATCACGCCCTCGACGCTGCACGGTATGCGATCCGGTCGACGATCGGGCAATGGCAGAACGAGGTCTACTCGCTCGCCGCCTAATCGGGCTATCGTCTATCCCGCGCAGGCGCGGACATGCCCGCAATGTAGGTAATGACCCCGAGAACCAACGTACCAAGACCGAACCATTTACCAGGCCCGTCTTCCTTCAGACTTGTGAACAGCATTAACGCGCCGGCTGCATACGCAGCACATGCGGCTATCAGGGCATAGACACGTTCCTTACCTATCGGGTAGGCCTGGTCCCTGACTCTCGCGGCTAGAACATCGATTGCCTTCTCGACAGCCAGCGCCGCTTCAGAACCTGCGCGCAGCTCTTTTCTGAGTGCGACAAGACGTTCGAGCTTCCGCATGGGGCGATCGTCCTTCCGCAGCCCCCACACAGTCGAAATGAACACGAGCACGGCGCCGGCAACCGTCGCCACGGCACCCCATTCAATTTCCATAGTCGTTCACATTACCGGGAGGTACCTACTCATGCCGATGCCTGCCGCGAACTCTCCCTGGCCGCCGAAGGCCTGGCAGCCGGCGTACGCCCAGTACGAGGAGAACGACGCCTGGCTCACCGGCGACACGACCACCTTGCAGAAGCTCTACCGAGGCGAGCAGGCCACGCACACCCGGCGCGGGCAGCCGCTCAGGGGCGGGCTCGTGGGCGCCGCGTCTCGCTTCATGTGGGGTCGCCCCGTCCCGGCGGGTGAGCACCGGACGCGCGTGCATCTGCCGCTCGCTGCGGACCTCGCGACGCTCGCCTCCGACCTGCAGTACTCGGATCCGCCCGTCACGGACTTCGCTGACGGTCAGGAGCAGGTCACCGAGCTCGCGCAGGCCCGCCTCGACGACATCCTCAACGGCGACGCACACCACGCGATGCTCAACTCGATGGGAGAGATCAAGTCCGCGCTCGGCGCCACGGTCATCATCCCCCGCTGGGACGTCGAGCTCGAGGACCATGTCTGGCTCGACTACGCCGCCGCAGACACCGTCGTCCCAGTCTTCCGGCATGGCCGCCTCGTCGAGGTCACGCTGTGGTCGGAGTACTCGGACGGCACGCACGTGTACTGGCGGCATCTCGAGCACCACGCCACGGGCTACATCGAGCACGCGCTCTACCGGGGCACGAAGACGAACCTCGGCACCCGAGTCCCGCTGCAGGAGCGTCCCGAGACGGAGCCCTACGCTGCCCTCATCGACGGGGAGTCGCGCATCCCCACGCAGATCGATCGGCTCACTGCCGGCTACCTGCCGAACGCTCCCGCGCTGGCCTGGCGAAAGCAGGCAGCCCTCAAGGATGCCGGCAGATCCGACTTCAACCAGCTTCCCCCGCTGTTCGACAACGCGGACGAAACATGGTCGTCCTGGATGCGGGACCTCAAGCTCGGCGCCGGCCGTCTCATCGTCCCCGAGGCGTACCTACGATCGAACGGGCCCGGCGCCGGGGCGTCGTTCGACCTGTTCCAGGAGATGTTCGTCGGCCTGCAGGTGCCCGGCAGTGTTGGCGACGGCATGGACCTCACCCCGAACCAGTTCCAGATCCGCGTGCAGGAGCACTCCGACACCCTCGACAAGGTGATGCTGCAGATCCTCCACAAGGCTGGCTTCTCTCCGTCCGCGTGGGGGCTCGGCGACAGGAGCGGATCGCAGGCGACTGCGACGGAGATCCAGCAGCGCGAGCATCGCACCGAAACGTCCCGGTCGAAGAAGAACCTCTACGACCGGATGGTGCTCTCCCGCATGGGGTCTGTCGCGCTTGAGCTCGACGGGATCCTCTTCCCGGGCAAGGGCGGCGGCCGGTACGACCTGAACGTCGTCTTCCCGGACATCTCCCGTACCGATCCGAAGGTTGAGGCGGAGACGATCGGGCTGCTCAAGGTGGCCGAGGCGATCAGCACGGAGACCGCGGTGCGGCGTGCGAACCCCGACTGGGAGGACGATGCGATCGCCGAGGAGGTCGCACGCATCCAGAAGGTCAAGGATGCACAGCGGCCCCCGGATCCGTTCGGCATCGACCGCGTCGACGACGAACCCGAGGAGTAGCGCACATCTGCCACGTGCTGGCCCTCTCTCACCTTGCAACCCTGAGACGAGAGGACCAACACCATGGTCGAGCAGTGGCCCGGCGACTCCCCCGCCGCGTGGATCGACGACATCGGACACGCGATCGCGGAACGCTACCGCCGCATTGAGGACGCGCTGCGTGCGACGCTCGAGCGGCTCGCCGACCAGCACCTCGACACCCCGGCCGACACGATCGCCCGCTACCCTGCGATTCAGGAACTGCGGGAACAGGCCGAGCGCTTGGTACTGCAGGTCGACCCGGAAAAGCTCGCGAAGTGGGCGACCGAGGAGGCGGCGTCGGGGGCGTCGGCGGAGATCTCCCGCGCCCTCCTCGACTTCCCCGCCTACGCAGCGCGCGGCGTCTCGAAGGTGACGTCGCTCACCGCCGGCGGCGCCTACGCTGTGGCCGCGGTCGAGCTCGACCTGCGCGACAGCCTGCGCGCCCTGAACGCCCGGATTCTGCGCGCACCTGTCGACGCCTACCAGGCGATGACGTCCAAGCACGTCGGATCCCTGCTCACGGGGATGACGACGTCGCGGGCGCTCCACCGTCGCATCCTCGACGAGTACATCGCCGAGGGCATCACGGGCTTCACCGACAAGGGCGGCCGCCGGTGGACAATCGGCGCCTACTCCGAGATGGCAACACGGAGCGCCGCTGCGCGCGCCTGGCGAGACCAGTCCGTCGCATCCATGACCGCGGCCGGCATCACGACGTTCACGCCCGTGATCGGCTCATCGGCCTGCTCAAAGTGCGGTGCCTGGCAGGGAAAGATCGTCACTGATGGCGGCCCCATCGGCGACATCGTCGTGCCGCATGCGATCACCGGGGAGCCGACGACGATCCACGTCGATGCGACGCTCGACCAGATGCGCGCGAGCGGGTGGGGACACCCCAACTGCCGCTGCACGCTCGTGCCTGGCCTCCCGGGCGGTCCGGATCCGACGCAGTACTCGACGCACGACCCGCAGAAGAAGGCCGACCGGGAGAAGCTGCGCGCGCTCGAGCGGGACGTGCGGCAGGCGAAGCGCGACGGCGATCCCATGGAGATCGGCGAAGCGCAGGCCGCTCTGCGCGAGCACGTCGAGGAGACCGGGATCATCCGCCGCGAGTACCGCGAGCAGCTCCCGTTCGCGGACGGTGGCGATCGGAACCCTCGTGGTCGCACCGCGCCGACGACGACTTCGGTGCGCCGGCCAGGATCGTTGTTCATCCCCGAGGGCCTGGACGTTGGTGCGCACGAGCTGAGCACTGCGGCACGCATGCAGGAGCTCGGGTACAACGTGTCGTTCCGGCCTCTCGCCCACGGTCACAATGTGAAGAACCCGGACGTCGTCATGGACGGCGTCATCTGGGAGTTCAAGGCACCACTCGGCGGCGGCAAGAACACCGTCGACCATCAAATGGCTCGGGCGAGGAAGCAGAGCAACAGGCTCGTCCTCGATCTGCGCCGGTCAACTCTCGATGACGCGCACTCGATTGAGCAGGTTCGCCGGCGGCTCTCGTCGGAGCGGAAGCTCACGCACGTCATCGTGATCGGCCACGACGGTTCGGTCACGTTCCTTGAGCGGTGACATAAGGAAAGCCAGCTGGGCTGTGCGACCTGGGCACTGCCTGCTGGCTTTCAATCACAGGATACCAGCCTCGCCTTAATTGAGCGAGGTTCCCATGCCCGACCTCGGGCCCGACGTTGCCTGAGGAGGCACGACCATGTCCAACACCACCCCGTTTCAGCGCCACGGCGACCCCGTCGCCATCGGCTGGTCGATCGGCCGGCCCCCGCACGCCCTGCGCGGCATCCGCTTCGCTGACGGTGACGGATCCGCCCCTCCCGCCGCTGGCGGTGCCGAGAACGCGAATGCCGGTGCTGCAGGAGCGGCGAACCCGCCCGCCCCGAACCCGGGCCAGGTGGCCGCGTTCTACGCCGCCCAGAACGGCGGCCAGGCTCCCCGGCTGCACCGGCACCGCAGGCACCCCCGGTCGTGCAGGGCTTCACGCCAGAGCAGGTGCAGAAGCTCATGAGCGATGCCGACGCAGCTGGGAAGGCTGCTGCTGACGCGCAGGCTGCGCTCGCGGCGATGCAGGCCGAGCGGGACGAGGCGCGCGCGCAGATCGCGGAGCACGCCCGAACGTCGGCGATCACGGCGGCCGCCGGCGAGAAGGCGAATGCCGCCCTGCTGCTCGATAGCGCGAAGTTCCAGGCCGCGGTGAAGGACGTCGACCTCACCGATCAGGCCGCGCTCGGCGCCGCGGTCGAGTCGTTCGTGAAGGACAACCCGGCCTACGCCGCCGGCCCCGCGGCGCCCGCGCTCCCCAACACTTCCGGCGGCACCCCCGCCGGCGGAACGACCACCAAGCCCACCACGCTCGCCGGCGCCCTCGCGGCCGCCATGAGCGACTAACCACGAAAGGAGCACGCCCTCATGGCTGTTTCGCTCGCAGAGTCCAAGAACAACGCCACCACCGACGTCGACGTCACCGTCATCGACGAGTTCCGCAAGACCGGCGCCGTGCCGGACTCGCTGATCTTCGACGACGTCGTCAACCCCGCCGGTGGGGGCGACACCCTCGCCCACTCCTACCGTCGCCTCAAGACCCAGGCGACCGCCGCCACTCGTGCGGTGAACACCGAGTACACCGACCAGAACGTCGAGACCGAGCTGTTCACGACCGAGCTCGCCGTTTTCGGTGGCTCGTTCTCCGTGGACCGCGTCACCCGACGTATCGGCCCCGCCGCGTCGAGCAACGTCGCGCTCAACATGGAGCAGAAGATCAAGGCCGCGAACGCGAAGTTCGCTGACCTCGTGATCAACGGCGACCGAGCGGCCGATTCCAACGCGTTCGACGGGCTCGACAAGGCCCTCACCGGGTCGTCCACCGAGCTCGGCCTCACGACGGTCACGGACTGGACCGACTTCGACACCAACGCGCGTGCCGAGCACAAGGCGCTCGACCTGATCGACGAGTTCCTCGCGAGCCTCGACGGAGCCCCGACGCTGATCCTCGGCAACCGGTTCTCGCTCGCCCGCGTGCGTGCTGCCGCCCGCCGCGCCGGCATGTACACCCGCAACCCCGTCGAGGGGCTGCTCGGGCAGGACGGCCGCCCGATCGAACGCGAGCAGTACGGGAACATCGTGTTCGCCGATGCGGGCCAGAAGGCGGGCTCGACCGACGAGATCATCCCCGTCGGCACCCGTACCGTCGGCGCGGACTCCGTCACCGGTCTGACGGATCTCTACGCCTACCGCGTCGCCCTCGATGGCTTCTGCGGTGTCTCCACGATCGGCGGGCAGCTCGCGCAGGCCTACCTGCCGCCGAACGACACGACCTCGGGCGCCCTCAAGCGCTACGAGGTGGAGATGGGCCCGGTCGCGGTCGAGCTCCGCGCCACGAAGGCCGCCGCGGTCCTGCGGAACGTCAAGGTCCGCTGACCCACCCCGCGCGTGCGGGCCGTGCATGCTCTGTGCGGCCCGCACGCCCCCAATTACCCCTGAGGAGGGAACCATCATGGCACCCAAGGTGCAGACGCCCGTGAAGGGCTACACCGGCAAGGTCGCGGGCGTCACGTTCGCGGACGGCGTCGGCGAGACCGAAGACCCTGCCGCGCTCGCGTACTTCGAGCGCCACGGCTACGAGATCGGCGCTGGCGACGAGGGCAAGGAGCCGTCGCCGAAGGAGAAGCTGCAGGCCGAGGCCAAGGCGCTCGGGCTCGACGATGCCGGCAAGGTCGACGAGCTCAAGGCCCGCATCGCTGAGCACAAGGCCGCCGCCGAGAAGAACGACGGCGGCAAGGGCGACGAGGGCAAGGAGCCGGCCTGATGACCCGCTACCGGCACCCAGCCGGCGCGCCTGGTCGCGTCGTGCTCGGTGGCGTCGCGTTCATCGACGGCGTCTCGGCCGACATCGACCCAGGTCCGGCAACGCGGCAACTCTTCGAGGCCACGGGAGTCACCCCGATCCCAGCGGATCCCGCTGCGGAGGAGCCTGCCCCGGCTGACGACACCGAGAAGCCCGCGCGCAGTCGCCGGAAGTGAGGAGCTGAGATGAGCCGCACCTACGCGACCGAGGCCGAGCTGACGGCCTATCTGGACCCGGAGCCCGCGCCTGCGGGTGCGGCTCGTCTCCTCCGCGACGCATCGCTCGAGGTCGACGAGATGCTCTTCACCGCGATCTACTGCGTCGACCATGACGGCAACCCGACCGAGGCCCCCGTGATCGAGGCCCTGCGTGATGCGACGTGCGCGCAGGCCGAGTACCGCGCCGAATACGGGGATGAGCTCGAAGCCCTGAACCAGGGTGAGTCGATCAAGCTCGGACCGGTCAGCTTCGGTGGTGCGTTCTCGTCCGGGCCGAACCCGAAGCCGCTCCCGCGCTACGCACCGAAGGCGCTCCGCTACCTCCGGCTCGCAGGCCTCATCCCGGGGAGCATCACCGATGGGTAGGCGGCTGTCACGGCGCCGTCTCGAGGCTGCTCTGAGCGTGCTGCTCCCGCACCGCGGTCTCGTGGTGGTGGAGCCGTACCTCGGTGGTGCCGCGAACCGGCGCATCTTCGGACCGCCCGCGACGATTGAGCGGGCGCTGATCGTCGACTCCGACGAGCTCGTGCGCGACCAGTACGACGCCGAGGTGGTCGCATCAACGACCATCTACCTCGAACGGGCGGCGACCGGCGATCTCCCCGCACCCGAGACGCGGGTGACGGTTCGCGCTGGCACTGCCGACGAGCGCGTCGTGCATGTGATCCGGTGCGATCGCTACGAGCATCCCGACATCGCCGACCTGCTGGAGGTGAGGCTCCGATGATCAGCACGAACGGCGAATGGCACGGTGACATCGTCTCGGCCATGCTGCAGGGCAACGCCGCCGAAGCGCTTAACCACGGCGCCGAGCTGCTGCGCGGCTACTCGGTGCCGCTCGCTCCGAAAGATCAAGGTGACCTTCGAGGTTCGGCGCAGGTGACGCCGGCGACGCCCGGGAACCTCGAAGCGCACGTCTCCTACGACACACCGTATGCGGCCCGGCAGCACGAAGAGCTCGACTGGCGCCACGACGACGGGCAGGCGAAGTACCTCGAGCAGCCACTCGAAGACCACCGCGACGACCTCATGCAGGCGATCGCGGCGCGTCTCGGGAAGGGGCTGCCGTGACCTACACACCCCGCCGCTACACCGGCCGTCTCATGGTGGGCATCGCCGAGCGCATCGACGCTGCAGGCCTCGCTGTCTACGACCCCGACCACGACACCGTCCCGTACCCGGCCGATGTGCGCGGCATCTACTTCGACCACTCGCCGACGGGGCGCGGGGCCGAGACGCTCGCGACGTGCGTGATCACCCCGTACATGCCGCAGGCGGGGATCCTCAACATCGAGCGGACCCGCATCCAGATCCGCGCACGCCATCCCCAGATGGGCGCCCTCGAGGTGCGCGACTGGCTCGACGACATTCGCGCCGTCTTCCCAGACCTCACGAATCTGCAGATCGGCGGCATCTGGTTCGACCGCGTTCGGCAGCTCGGCTCCACCACATGGGGAGAGCCGAACACGACGGAGGCGCTCGAGACCACGCAGAACTTCGAGTTCCGCGGAAACCGCTTCCCCGGCGACTGACCCAGTCCCACCCGACCCAAGCCCCTGGCATCCGCTGGGGGCTTTTCTCATACCCGAAGGAGAATCATGCCTTTCACCCCTGCCCCGCCCACCCCGGGCATCAACGGCAACAGCTACGAGTGGCACCTCGACGTCGCGTCGATCCCCGTCACCGGCGAGCCCGCGTTCCTCAACTGCCCGGACATCACCGCGCTGCAGCCCAACCCGGCCCCGAAGACGACCGACGGCAGCACGTACGCGAACCGTGGTCAGGACGACACGAGCGTCATCGGTGAGACCTTCACCGTCGGCTACGACGCGAAGGTGGTGAAGAACAGCGAGGGGAAGGTCGCCCCCTACCTCGGTCTGCTCATCGCGGCCGCGCAGGCGAACCTCGAGGGCGGCGACCCGACGAAGAAGGTCCTGAAGGCGCGCGTCTACCACGAGTGGATCGAGGAGCTCTCGTGGGAGTTCACCGCCGAGGTGTCCTTCCAGCGGAAGAACACCGGCAACGCCGATACCGAGTTCCTGTCCTTCACGCTCACGTCGAAGGGCGATCGCAAGATCGTGCCGAACCCGGCCCTCGCCGACACCCCGTAACCAGACGGGGCATCAATCCCCTCGGGGGTGCGCCTGGTCGTGCCGCACCCCCGAGGTTCTCCCGTGCACGACCCACAGACTTTCAAGGAGCACGACCATGCCCACCACTGCCAGAGAGCACGGACGGTACCTCGTCATAGACTTCGGCGAAGCAGGTACCTTCGCGGTCCCCCACTGAACGGCAAGCAGGGTCGCGAGGCCCTCGACATCCTGATGGGAATTACCCTCGGCCTCACGAAGCAGCAGCACGGCCCCGAACGCGAAGCCACGGACACGGAGCGCCTCACCCGCCTCAGCGTCGGCTTCTCAGGAGTCACCGGCCGGATCCGTCGAACTCGCTTCAACAAGCTCCGTGCTGCCCAGCAGCAGGAACTCGCTCAAGCCGCGATTCTCTGGAATGTGCATGGAGGCTCACTCGACGCCGTGCACGACCTCCTCGACGAGGCGGGTGGTTACCCAAAAGCCCTCGGACGCGTGATGCGATCTTGCGGGCAGGGAGCCGCATACGAAGTGCTGATGACCTTGCTCAATGGGGCCGACCGGGCACTGAGCTCGGTGACGGCTTCTTCGGCGCCTACGACTATCCCGACTGGTACCGGGAGTACCTCCGACTGATCGGCTCTGGTGCAACCGAGGGTGGCGGGGTCGACGCACGCGACTTGTGGGCGCATGCGCTCGAGCATTGGCGCGCGTACGTCATCCCAGACCTTCTACGTTTCTATCCCGCACTTGGTCAAGACGAGGAACAGCTGCTCCAGCGCCCCTGGCGTGATCTCAGAGACGTGATCCTCGCGCTCTTCGCTATTCCCGACTCGCTGACCGGCGCCACATTCGCGCGTCAGCGCCGAGACAAGGAGACCTCATGAGCTTCGAAGTCGGTCGCCTCTCCGCCGCCCTCACTCTCGATGGCGTGCAGGAGTTCAATCGGGGCCTTGACCAAGCCGGCCAGAAACTCAAGGCCACCGGCAACGAAGCGAAGACCGCTTCCGGTCAGACGTCGTCCTTCTTCCAGGGCGTGAAGCAGGCCGCCACGGAGACCCCCCAGCAGCTCACCCTGATGGGGTCCGCCTTCACGAAAGTCGGTCTCGCTGCAGGAGCCGCAGCAACTGTCGCGATCGCGAAGTGGGCGAACTTCGATCAGGCCATGTCGAACGTGTCCGCAGCGACGCACGAGTCCGCGGCAAACATGAAGCTGCTCGAGCAGGCCGCACTCGATGCCGGGGCCCGGACCGTTTTCTCCGCGACGGAGGCCGCGAACGCGATCGAGGAGCTTGCGAAGGCGGGCGTCAGCACAGCCGACATACTCGCTGGCGGGCTCGACGGGGCCCTCGATCTCGCGGCCGCTGGCGGTCTCGGCGTGGCTGACGCTGCGGGCATTGCCGCCACCGCACTCAAGACATTCAACCTCGAGGGCTCGGACATGTCCCATGTCGCTGACCTTCTCGCCGCCGGCGCGGGCAAGGCGATGGGTGACGTGTCCGATCTCTCGGCAGCCATGAACCAGTCGGCGATGGTCGCGAACGCCACCGGGCTGTCGATCGAGGAGACCACGGCCGGCCTGGCCGCATTTGCTTCGCAGGGTCTTCTCGGCTCCGACGCGGGGACGTCGTTCAAGAGCATGCTGCAATCGCTGACGCCGAGCTCGCAGGCAGCCGCCGACACGATGGCAGAACTCGGGATCTCGGCGTACGACTCGCAGGGCAACTTCATCGGCCTGGCGGAGTTCGCTGGCCAGCTGCAGGGCGCACTTTCGGACCTGTCTGTGGAACAGCAGCAGGCTGCGCTCAAGACGATCTTCGGTAGCGACGCGATCCGCGCTGCGACCGTCCTCTACTCGGAGGGTGCGGACGGGATCCGCGAATGGGAAGATGCCGTCAGCGACCAGGGGTATGCAGCTGATACTGCTGCCGCCCGACTCGACAACCTGAAAGGCGACCTCGAAGCTCTTGGCGGCGCACTCGACACTGCATTTATCCAGAGCGGATCCGGAGCGAACGACGCCCTGCGTGATCTGGTGCAGCTCGTTACGAGGGCCGTCGACGCCTACAACGAGCTTCCCGCACCTCTGCAATCGGCCACGGTGGGAGCAGCACTACTCGTAGCCGGCGTCGGGCTGCTCGGCGGCGCGTTCATGACTGCGACGGTCAAGGCCTACGAGTTCAAGACGGCAGCCGCTGAGCTCGGCCTCAGTGGCGCGAGGGCAAGGGCTGGCCTCGGCTCCCTTGTCACGTTCCTGGGTGGTCCGTGGGGCATCGCACTTGGACTTGCGACGGTAACGACGTTGGGATTCAACCGCGCAATGGAGGAGTCCAAGGTCTCTGCTCAGGAAATGGAGATCGCGCTCAAGCAGGGGAAGAACGGCTTCGAAGCAATGCAAGCTGAGGCCGGTAAGGGCCTCAACGTGGCTTGGGTCTACGACATGGCATCGAGCGTAAGCAATCTGGGCGCAGTACTCGACGAGAACGCAGGCTACGCGAACAGCTTCACGAAGTTCTTCCTGCAGAACTTCGATGATCGGTCGGCTATTGAGAACGTCAATGAGCTCGGCCGCTCTCTGGCCTCGATGGCGTCCACTGATCTCTCGGAGGCTGCGTCCCAGTTTGAAGCGTTTGGAGAGGCCGCCGGGCTTAACCGGGAACAGCTTGGGCTCGCCCTTGATGAGATGCCCGAGTTCAAATCGGCTCTGCTCGATGCCGCGAACGCTCAGGGGATCGCAACGGACGAGGCATCGTTGCTCGCTCTCGCGCTCGGAGAGGTCGACGTTTCGGCCAGCGACAGTTCCTCGAGCGCGACATCGGCCGCCGATGCGTACATGCAGCAAGGGGACGCTGCAGCGGAAGCCGCCGAGGCCCTGCAGGGGCTTATCGATGCGCTGATGAGGGCGAATGGGATTGGGCAGGACAGCGAGCAAGCGAACGCCGCCTACCAGCAGACACTCGCCGACGTGCAAGAGCACATCGCCAATGCGCAGGCCGGAGTGGATGGGTTCTCGGCATCCCTGGATGCGAACACCCTTGAGGGCGCGAAGAACCGCGATATGTTCGCAGGCCTCGCCGAGGATTCGCAGGCCGTCGCGCAGGCACAGTTCGACGTCGAGTCGGCAACGCTGAGCGCGGAGGACGCCGCTGCCAACTACCGCGCCCGACTCGAAGAGGGACGAAACGCCCTAATCGACCAGATTACCGCGCTCACGGGGAACCGTGACGCTGCGGTGCAGTTCGCTGATCAGGTCTACCAGATCCCCGATATCCATGAGACGGAGATCATGGCGGAGACCGCAAAGGCGCAAGCGGATGTCGCGGCCTTCACCTCGGCACTGAACGACGTACCAAATGAAAAGTGGACGAGTCTGTTCGTCAACCGTGGAAACTCGGCGGAGGAACTTCAGGCGCATCTCGATGCGCTGAACAACATTCCTGGCTACAGGGAAACCGTCATCGCCACGGTCATGAAGCAGACCGGAGCACCTCGTGGTCAGGTTGGCGCGGCGTATAACTTTGCCGGCGGAATCTATGGCCTCCACGGTCAGAACTTCGCCAGCGGGGGGCTTGTGTCCGGCATCTACCGCGCAGTTGTCGGCGGAATCCCGAAACGCGGCATCGACGGAACCCCGCACATCTTCGCAGAGGCGGAGATGGGCGTTCCGTGGGAGGCGTACATCTCGGGCCGGTCCGGGTCGCGGAGTCGGAACATCGACATCGCCCTCGAGTCACTGAACCGCCTTGGATTCCCAGTCGTCCCGGCTTCCGCACTGCGTGGCGTGCCGCGCTTTGCGGATGGCGGGGTCACCGGCGGAGCGTCCTCAGCGCCTTCGGCGTCCCACTCTTACGCCCCATCAGCAGGAACGGCGGTGAGCATGCAGACCAACATCTACGGCGCCCCTGGGCAGTCCGAGGACGAGATCGCACGCATCGCGGAAGCCCGCATCGCCTACCGGCTGCGGGGGCTGTGATGCGGGCCCGAATCGGCGGGCTCGAGCTCAACGGCATGGACATCGCCCAACGGTCCCGCTTCACGATCCACAACGACGGCCTCCGCGGCTGGTTCGAAGGCGTGGGCGTGAAGCGGGACGCCGTCGAGCGGCAGAACGCGCACGGCGACTACGACCTCCCGGTGTTCCGGGAGGCACGTGTCGTGAGTATTCAGGGCCTCGTCAACACGCGCTCCGACATGGAGCAGGACGAGGCCATCAACGCGCTGCTCGGCGTCTGCGCCGACGGCGGCCGCGAGCTCTTGACCATCGAGTCCCCGCTCGGCCCCACCTGGACGTACGTTCGCCTGTCGGACGGTACCGAGGTGGATCGGCTCGTGCTCGGGAGAACCGCGAAGTACCGGCTGACGCTCCGCGCGGCGGATCCCCGCAGGTACGGTGCCGTGCAGTCTTTCACCGGAACCGAAGTGGACGTCCATCACTACGGCAACGCGATCGCGGCGCCGGTCGTCGAGGTGGCCGGGCCACACACGGCACCGTACACCGTGACCGGCCCCGACGGCCGGGTCGTGGGCATCACGCAGACGCTCACAGCATCGCAGACGCATCGCATCGATTTCAGCACCGGCCGCGTCGAACGCAACGGCGTCGCGCAGCTCGGCGCGACCTCGTCCATGGACGTGTGGGGCATACCTGCAGGCAGGCCCGCACCGATGACGATCTCGTCCGGCGTGATGACGGTCTCCGTCGCCGACACCTACCTGTAGGAGGTCATCGTGTGGTCGTACACCATCCACGACACGATCACGGGGAACCGCATCATGTCCGTAGCGCCGTCCTCCGGCCGGTGGGGGCGCACCCCGGGCGGGGGCTCCGGCGAGCATGTCCTCCAGCTGCTGGATGCTGAGAACCCGATGCCGCGGGAGTGGATCAGGAACATCGCCACCCCGAACGAGCGCTGCATCGTCGTCGCCTGGGCCGGCGTCCCGCTCTATGCGGGGATGATCCTCAACGTCCGGTATCGCCGCAAGGACGGCACCGTGAGGTTGAAGCACGCCGACATCCGGGCCCTCATGGCCCAACGGCTCACCTTCGGCGTGGGCGGCTACCCCGTCGGCGACTTCTCGTCGTCCGGGAAGACGTTTTCCGGCCTGGTGCGCGACATCATCTACCGTGCCGTCTACCACTGGCAGGAGCACTGGCGGCTCCCCATCGATCTCCCTGCCGACGGCACCGCGACCCGATCGCTGACGTCGAAGGCGTGGGAGTGGGCCACGATCGAGGACCTGTTGCAGCGCGTCGAGAAGCGTGGCGCCGCCGTCGACTTCGACCCGTACTACGACAGCGAAGGGCGTCTGCGGTGGGCGACCCGCGTGGGCACTCCGACCCTGCCAGGCGAACGGCTCGAGTTCGTCGTCACCGCCCGGGACTCCCCGGTCACGGATCTCGAGGTCGAGCTCGACGGTACGGAGCAGCTGACGGGTGTCTTCTACATGGGCAAGGGGTCCGAGGCGGACATGCGGTACGGGGAAGCGAAGGTCTCCCCTGGCAACGTGCCAGTGCGGGACGCCGCCAGATCCGCGAAGGACGTCGCCGAGGCTGCCGCCCTCACGCAGATGGCGGAGAAGGACCTCGCCGAGCACTCCTCCGCGGCGGTGGTGTGGTCGTTCGACCTCGTCGCGGACGATACCTGGAATCCCGCGCTCCTCAAGCCCGGCGCACGCATCGCGCTCGAGACCCGCGGCGACCCGTTCCTCGCGGACATGTCCCGCGATCTCGTCGTCACCGGCGTCTCCGGTGATGGGAGCCGAGTCCTGAAACCGGAGGTGATGCCCGCGTGAGCGCTTTCGATCTCGAACGTCTCCTCGCCGAGCTGCAGCGTCGCGTCCACATCCTCGAGGTGACGCAGCCCATGGGCTACTCGTCCGTGTCCGAGGGACGGTCCCGGTTCTCGGGGAACGAGTCGTTGCTCGTGCAGGGCTCCGGGAAGGTGGAGGGCTGGTGGGTCGTCACCGGCACTCAGCGCGTCACCGGCCTGCTGGAAGGGTCGGGCACGCTCGACTGGACGGGGCCGTGGGCGCTGCGCGGGGCAGGACAGATCCCCGGCAACATCACCGGCGCGGGCACGCTCATCTGGACGGGCCCCTGGGATCTGCGCGGCAATGGCCAGATCAAGGGCACGCTCGACGTGTCCGGGGCCGCGGAGTTCTCGAACACGATGCGGATCGCTGGGACGACGACCCTCGCCGCTCTGCTCGATGTCGTCGGCGGCAGGATTCGCGCCGGCAACATGATCATCGACGGTACGAGCGGCGGAAGCATCGCCTCATCCAGTGGGATCACCATCGGCGGTCCGCTCGTGAACATCGCTGCTGCCCTCACCCAGACGATTAGCCTGCGGGCTGCAGCGATCGAGACCGTGAACCTCGATGTCACCGGCTCGAAGAACTTCAAGATCCCGCACCCCACTCGCCCTGATCATTTCCTCCGTCATGGGTCGACCGAGTCGCCCGTGTCGGGCACGGAGTACTGGGGGACGGAGACGCTGGACAGCGCCGGGGAAGCGGTTGTGGAACTGCCGGAGTACTTCGAGGCGCTGAACAAGCCCGAGAACCGCGGCATCCAGATCACCCCGGTCGGGAGGCCGTTCCTTACCGGCGCTGACCCCATCGTGAACGGCACGTTCAAGGTCTATGGCGATCCCGGCCGCGAGGTGTCGTGGCTCGTGAAGGCTGAGCGCCGTGAAGAGCACGGCGGAGAGTTCGTCGTCGAGGAACCGGTCTTCGGACCCCAACGGGAGGAGACCCCATGACCGTCTACACGTACAGCGGGACGCTGGCCGACTTCGGCGCCGCACCGTTCCCGACGGCGAAACCACGCCTCTGGGTGTCGCCCCTGCAGGATGCCTTCGGACCAGACGGGGGCGTCCACGCCGCACGTCAGGTGCCCATCCCGGTGAGCACGGGCGGGTCGTTCGACGTCGCGCTCGTCGCCTCCGCAGACCTCACCCCGCCGACCCGCTACTCGCTCCGATGCGAATGGCTCGACGCCGCCGGCATCGTCCGGGGCTGGGCGCAGTGGGATTTCACCGCGGCAATCGGCGGCGGCCTCATCGCCGACATGACTGACCAGATCATCACACGCGTCTGGTGGGGCACCGAGCCCCCGCCCGTGCAGCGCACGGGCATCTATTGGATTCACCCGACCACGGGTGACGTACGAGAGTGGGTGGAGTAAATGGCCTGGATTGCAACGGACAACATCAAGGGGCCCCGAGGGGAGAAGGGGCCCGCCGGCACGGTGTCGTCGGTAAGCGCGGCGACGCTCCCGCCGGGATCGCCCGCGGAGGCCACGCTCACGGGCACCGAGGACGTGCACATGCATCTCGGGATCCCGCAGGGCGAGCGCGGCCCGCAGGGCCCTCCCGGGGTCGCGTCGTCGGCGTCGGCCGAGAGCGTGCCGGCGGAGGAGCAGGCCGCGGTGATCATGTCGCAGGAGGGCGAGCTCGTCCACGTGCACTTCAAGGTGCCGCGCGGTGCGCCGGGGGTGAATGCGATCCCGACCGCGGAGGCGATCGGGGCGAACCTCGCCGCCCCGGATAGCCTCGCCCGCCCGGGCTTCGCGGACGGTATCGCGCAGGTCGTGCAGGATCCTTCCTCCGCGGTCGCGATCCACCTCGCCCAGCAGCAGGCGACCGGCCTCGCGGGGAAGGCCGATCTCGTCGGCGGCCGGGTGCCGGCTACCCAGGTCGGGAAGAGCCAGACCGCGACGAATGACACCGTGCCGGTGCGCGGCACGTCGGGGCAGCTCCCCGGCATCGGGGATCCGCTGGTCGCGACCGACGCGGCGAACCGCCGCTACGTCGACACCAAGCATGCGACGCTCGCGGGCGATATCGAGCTCCTCGAGGCGCAGACGGCGCTCACGCAGGACCTCATCGCGACCGGCACCGTGTCGGCGACGTGGACGGGAGCGTTCGAGCTCGCAGCAACGCAGTGGTATCCGCTGCTGGTCGCCCCGCAGGACATGGAGATCGTCGGAGTGAGCCTCGTCTTCGCGAACGCGATCGATCTCTTCGGCTCCACCAACGTGATGACCGCACGCGTGTTCCACCGCCTGCGCGCGTCCGATGCGGCAGTGAACGTAGTGCAGAAGACCAGCCAACAGGAAGCACTCACGAGCGCGGACCGGGCGAAGCCGTGGGACATGTCGGCGGGCACCTGGGGTGCCGCGGCGGACCGCATCGTCCCGGCCGGCCGTGTCCTCTCGCTGCTGTTCAGCTTCACGGGCACGGCGAAGATCCTCTTTCCGGTGACGGTCACGATTCAGTGGAGGCCGGTCCGATGACGATCACCCCGGGTCGTCGGGAGGGGCAGTCGGTCGTGCTCCTCACCGACGGCCACGCCGGACGCGTCACGGCATCCACGGACTTCCTGACGGAGTCGCAGCATCGCATGTGCGGCATCGACGTCGACTGGCTCGCTAGCTTCGCCACGGTCGTCGGGCTCGCCGGCGACAACATCAACTACTCGTCCCCGACACTGCCCGCGGAGGATCCGGAGGCGCTCGCGTGGCTGCAGGCGCGCGACCGCTCGCACGCCTCCTACCTCGTCACGACCGGGAACCACGACTACGCGAACGCCGCGACGCACGAGGCACGGGGCATCGCCGCGTGGCAGGCGGCCATGGGCGGCCTGCCGAAGTACTCGCACGCACCCGCTGGCGAGACCGCGGCGGCGGGCCTGCAAGTCGTCGCCCTCTCTCAGGAGTCGATGACCCTCGCCGAGTGGCTGTCCCCGGCCGCCGCGGCCGCGGACGAGCGCCCCCAGTTCAAGCCAGGCCGCGGCTTCGCGCTCACCGACAACAGTGCGGATCCGCTCGACCAGACGACGGCGCTCGGGTACCTGCGCCGGCGGCTCGCGACGGGCCGGCCCACGTGGCTGATGGTGCACTATCCGCCGCAGCAGCAGTACGGGTCCTCCTACTACCTCGACGGGGCGACGTCGGCCGCGATCACGCAGATCGCGTCGACCTCCCCGAACCTCGTCGGCATTCTGAGCGGCCACTACCACGCGAACCCATTCCGGTCCCCGGATCACGTGAAGCCGCTCACGATCGGCGACCGCACGATCGCCGGTATCAACGGGCCCGCGTGGGGCGGCGCCATGAGCGCGGCAGGCGGGGAGCCCCTCAGCTACCCGTTCGAGTCGCCGTTCATCGCGACCGTGGTCACCTACGCGCCGGGGACGGTGATCGTGCGGTGGCGCGATCTGATCCGGCGCCGCTGGGTGAAGTCGATCCACGGGTATCGGTACGAGTTCCCGGTGTCTTGCACCGCCCCCATCGCCTAACGACACCGAGGAGGACTCGATGGTCTACCTGCAGATGCCGGTCGAAGGCGTGCTCACGGACGCCTTCGGTTGGCGCGACCCGGTCTACAACGCGGCGGGACAACTGGTCGTCGGTGAGCAACTGCACTCCGGGCGCGACATCGCGGCACCCGAAGGCACGCCGATCTACGCTGCGGCGCCGGGAACGGTATCCCGGATCTGGTGGGATGCGTTCGCGAGCGGCGCCGGCGCGGGCGGCTGGATGATCGAGCTCGACCACGGCTCCGGCATCTCTACCCGGTACGCGCACAAGCAGGCGCGCTCGTGGCGCAGCCTCGGCGAGTACGTCACCACCGAGTCGGTGGTCGGGCACGTCGGCAGCACCGGCGCCGCGACGGGCGCTCACCTGCACTTCGAGGTGCTCATCGGTGGCCAGTTCGTCGACCCCGACCTCCACCTGCATCCGCGCGCTACGGCCGATGCGCCACCCCCACCACCACCGCCACCACCTTGGGAGGACACCATGCAGCACTTCGCCGGCCAGTCGAAGCGCACCGCCCCGCAGAAGATCCGCGAGAACACGCTGACGCGCGTCCAGATCAACGATGCGGGCGACGTGACGCTCGCCTGGCCGCCCGGCGATGTCGTGTCGATCACGGCCGATGTGCGTCTCGCCGGAGAGCCGGAGTCCCGGGTCGAGGTCACGCTCGTGCGCGAGACGGTCGTGGCCGACAAGGTGACCCGGACGCAACGCATCGGCCAGTCGCGCGGCATCGTCGATTCGGCCGGGCTGGCCGGCCTGCAGGTGTCGGGGGCGTGCCCGCTCGAGGCGGGGCAGCGGCTCCGCGTGCTCGTGCAGACCCAGGCCGGCGCCGGGGTCTCGACGATCGAGCGCGTCGAGTACCGCGGATACGCGAGACCCGCATGACGGAGGCGGTCGTCGTCGCCCTCATCACCGCGGCCTCCGGTGTCGCGGTCGCTGTCGTCGGCGGCATCTTCCTGCTCTTGCAGAACCGGCGGCAGAAGCGTCGCGACGCCCACGTCTCGGAGAAGCTCGAGGTCGTGCGCGAGCAGGTGCAGAACAGCCACGGCACGAACCTCCGCGACGACCTCGACCGAATCGCCGACGGCCTGATGCAACTCGGCAAGAACGTCGAGGGTCTCGCCTCCGACCTCCGCGGAGTACGACGAGACATCGGCCGGCTCGATCGCCGCGACATCGAAGACGGCGCCGACCTGCGCGACCTGCGCCAAGAGTTCAACCGCCGCGTGCGAACTATCGAAGACACCCTGAACCCGAAGGAGACCCCGTGAACATCCAGTCCGTCCGTACCTATATCGCCGCGCTCGTCGGCGTGCTGCTGCTTCGCCTCGTCGCGGCCGTCCCCGCGATCGCCGCCGTCATCGACTGGATCGATGGCGTCTTCCTCGAGGCCGGCCTCGCTGGCGCGTCGGCGCTCGCGCTCGTAACCGCGGCCATCACCGCGGCCGCCGTGCTCGCCTATCAGAAGGCGGCGCAGTGGTTCGGTGATCGCTGGCCCCACATCGAGAAGTGGATGCTCGGATCCTCCGCACGCCCGACCTACGACCCCGAGCACGCCGCCGAGTAATGGCCGCGCAGCGCACGTTCTGCCCCCTCCCAGACCTTCGGGTCCGGGAGGGGGCTTTTCGCGTCTAAGCAAGCATTAGCCCTTCGCGCCTGCATGCAGATGCTTGCAGGCGTGGCGAGCAAAAGTGGGATTTGTCGCACAAGATCGCCGTAATATCGGGAAATATCCAGGCGAGCGAAGCCTTGAAACCTCGTGCTATGCTTACCGGCAAGCATAAGTTACGGCAGGAGGCCGCATGTCAGGTGCAGAAGAAAACCCCGGACTCTTCGACCCCAGCGAGGGCGGGAAGGCGCGAGCGCGAAAGCTCACCCCCGAACAGCGTCGAGAGATCGCCCGCCGCGCCGCAGAAACCCGGTGGGACTCGTCCATCCCCCAAGCTCAGTACACCGGAGTCCTTGCCATCGGAGATAGCCGCATCGACTGCGCAGTCCTCCCTGACTCCACCCGCGTCCTGTCACAAGGCACCGTCCTTTCTGCACTCGGGCGAGCTCCATCGATGGGAGGACGCAAATCGGGCGACGCGGCAAGGCGAGCGCCCTTCATCAGCGCAGGGAATCTTGATGATTTCATCACCCCAGCCACGCTCGAACGGCTCGAGCCGATTCGGTACCGCCTGCCCGGACAACGCTTCGTCAGCACGGGCTACCGCGCTGACGCGTTGCCGATGGTGTGTGAGGTCTACCTGGCAGCTCGTTCGGCTGGTGCATTGAAGGACTCCCAGCTGGCAATCGCCCAGGCCGCAGAACTCCTGATGCGGAGCCTGGCTCAGGTCGGCATCCAGGCCCTGGTAGATGAAGCTACCGGCTACCAGGAAGTCCGCGCGCGTGATGAGTTGCAGAACCTTCTTAAGAAGTACGTCTCCGAGTCCTTCCGACCGTGGGTCCAGGTGTTCCCCCAGGAGTTCTTCAGGGAGATCTACCGCCTCTACGGCTGGGAGTATCGCGAGGGCAAGACGAGACACCCTCAGTACATCGGGAAACTGATCAACCAGTACATCTATGAGCCTCTCCCCGATGGTGTTCTCGATGAACTGCAGCGCGTCAATCCGAGGAATGAGAGCGGGAACCGTCCGCGTAAGCACCATCAGCATTTGACAGTTGATACCGGCAACGAGCATCTGGACAAGCAGATTATGGCCGTCACCACATTGCTCCAGGTCAGCGAGGACCTTGACCAGTTCAAGGAACTCTTCGCGAGGCGCTTCCCGAAGGTTTCCGAGCGGAGAGTCCTACGAGTGAACGTCAATGACAACGACGGCGTGGTGACACTCTTCGAGGACGACTGGCTCACCGAAGTCACCAGTTGACCAAGGCACGCATTCCGCCCCCTCCCAGACCTCCGGGTCCGGGAGGGGGCTTTTCGCGCGTTTACGCCGCGGTGAGCGCGCGAGAGATCTCGTCGGAGCCGTGCTGCACCTGGGTGACGAGCTCGGCGTCGCCCGGGCGCTCGGGGTCGAGCCAGTCGTCGTGCATGTCGCGCGGCAGCACGAGCGGCATCCGCGAGTCGCCGCGGGAGGTGATGACTGTCGCGGCCTCGCCGACGCCGGCGCGGGTCACGAGCGAGTAGGAGATCGTCGTCTCATTGCCGACGGTGCGCGGCGCCATGATCGCGGCCATGCCGAAGAGCTCGCCGTCGGGAAGCCGCCAGATCTTACCGCCCTCGGCATACCAGTTGGCGGGGAGGATGGCCCGGTGCTGGAAGGGCTTCCTCCACTTCGACATCAACGCGTCATCCCGGGAGTTGAACGCGGTGTACTTCGCGGGCTGCCCTCCGACGTGCAACCACCACCAGGCCAGATCGAGCCGGCGCTCGCCGTCGGCATCCTGCCAGATGATGGGGTTCAGATTCGTCCGGCCGTCCTTCCTCGTCCGGCTCGTGTTCGCCTTCCCGCCCCACGCGGCCGCCCACTCAGCGAGCAACTGCTGTGGCCCCTGCTCGCTCATCGGCGGGAGGTCGTCAGGCATGGGGATGCGGCGGCCGCTGCCGTCGAGACCATATGACGCGCACATACCGGCAGCGTACGCCGCGCGGCTGCGGCACGGTAGAGCTACCCGTCGTAATCGTCGCGGTGCCGACGGCGCGGGTTCGTCGTTGCCTTTACGAACAGCCTGACCAGGCTTCGCTTCTTCTCGAGGTATGCGTGCGTCTCGATCTCGCCGGCGGCATACTGCTCTTCGAGTTCGTGCAGAGTTTCCTCGGCAGCCGACGCGTCGAACCTTGACGAATTGCCGCCGATCGATTGCCCCTCCCGGATGCTCAAGCGGCGCCTCCGTTCGCGACTTGCTGTTCTCGACCTCGATTATTCTCGTGCGGTGAGCCCGGGCCTCTGTGATTGTGGCGGCCGGTCTGGTGGTTCGTCGGCCACCTGACGGAACTGTTGGCCTCCTCGATGCTGTCGTACATGGCGACGAGCCGACGCCTGTGGGGTTCGGGGTGCCAGGTGAGGACGAGGTACTTGGAGAGCTGCTGCCGGTCCATGATGCACTGGATCATCGCCACTGGGTGCTCTTCCGGGTCGCGCATGACGGCCCAGAGATCGGTCTCAATCTGGATGTAGGGCATCCGCTTCCGTACGCTTCCGCCTGCTCGATAGCTTGGCACCCGCCGACCTCCGTTCGAATCTGTGTTCGAACATGGTACGTCCGGCGGCTGACATCACTCACTCCCAGGGGAGCTTCTCAGGGAGCGCTGGCAGGATCCTGACCACCCCGCACCCGGGATCGCTGCAGCGCACGGTGCCCCCGATCCTCTCGGCGGGGCCACCGCACGCGATGCAGATCCACGACGTCGGGGGCATGGGATCAGTCTGCGCACTCGAACGCCGAAACGGAAGCAGCGGGCAGACAGCATTCAGACAGCATGACATCCCGAGCGTTGCCGAACTATCCCCACTCAGGCCGAGGAGCGGGCCTCAAAATCCCTGATCAACCACGGAACCAAGCCCACCTCGGCAGAATCATCCCGAGGTATCCCGAATTGGCTAGATCATGCGGAAGTTCACGTCCGGTGGATCGACGCAGTCTGGGTTCGAATCCCAGTGGGGGGACCGTCAGCGGTCCGACTCCCCCCCCAGGAACATAAGGGATCGCGGGCCGTTCCGGTGCAGCCGCGCAGCAGCCGCGCAGACCGGTGGACGGCTTGCGGACGAGGTCGCCCGCAGGATCCCGGTTCAGAGGCGCACGACCCCGAGCATCTGCCATCCCTCGGGCACCTGCGCCCGGAGTTCCGCCATCGTCTCGGCCTCGATCTCGCGGAGGCCGTCGCGGCGGGCGTAGGTGCCGGTCGCCGTGATCGCCGTCTCGCCCTTCGCCATCGAGACCGGGGCGAGCACGAGCCGGAAGCCCTCCGGCGTGGCGTCGGCGAGCTGCGCGCGCACGCTCTCGAGCCCCTCCCCCTTAACCTCCAGCTGCGTGGTTTCGACGGGACGGATCGTGGCGCGGAGCATGCACCCAGGATATCCGCTGCGGCGACGCACGGGTCCCGTCGGGCGGGGCGCCGGTCGGTGCGTGTCGGCCGGGGCGGCGGGCTCGGGCCTGTACGGCATAGCGCTCACGGATCCCACCATGGCCCCATTCATCGTTGCCGCATAGCTCGCACTGGAGTACCTTCGTCCCATGGGGATCTTCGCTCGCGCACGGTCGCGCGTCCTGCCGCTCGCGCTCGCCGGCGGCCTGCTCGCCGCGGCCGGGGCGGTCGCGGTCGCGCCACCCGCGCAGGCGTCCGGGTGGTACGTGCTCAATGTCGACGGATTGCGCAGTGCGCTCGCGGACTGCAGCGTGGTGCCCAATGTCGTGACGCTCGCCGTCGACATCAGCGCCGCCGGCGAGGAGATCGCCACGAGCTGCACCACGCAGCTGCGCTTGAACGCCTTCGACCTCGATCTGCGCAACATCAGGATCGCTCCTGGCACCGAACTCGAGATCGTCGACGGAGCCCCTCCGGGCGGCGACCCCGGTACGCTCACGGTCGATGCGAGTTCGGCGAGCTACGTCTCGGGCATCCGCACGACGGATGCGGCGCTCGTCGTGTCGAGCGGGCGCGTCGTCGCGAGCGGCGGCGTCAACGCGTCGGCGATCGGCGGGGACCTCGCGGAGGCCGCCGGATCCCTCACGGTGCGCGGCGGCACCGTGCAGGCGACCGCATACCCGGGCGGCGGGTACGGCACCGCGATCGGCGGAGGCTACCTCGGCGGCTCCGGCGGCGACGTGACCGTCAGCGGGGGCGTGCTCACCGCGACCAACGCGACGGCCTACGGCACGACGATCGGCGGAGGCGGCGCCGGGTCCGCGGGCGACGGCGGCGACGGCGGCGAGGTCGTCGTCACCGGCGGCACGCTCATCGCGACGGCCGACGGATTCGGCTCCACCGCGATCGGCGGAGGCGACGGAGGAATCGGCGCGAACGATCGCGGCGGCCGGGGCGGCAGCCTGACCATCGGAGCCGATGGAACGGTGATCGCCAGTTCGCCGCGCACGGCCTTCGGCGAGGGCGGTTCGAGCGGCCCCGCGACCCCGGGACGCTTCGGCAGCATCGCCGTCGACGGCGCGCTCCGGCTTCCGAGCGGTGCGCTGCAGGTCGCGGAGACCGTCGATCCGGGCGCGGAGATCCGGGTGGGCGCCACGGGCGCCATCCTGGGCGGCGAGGACGATCCGACGGTGGGCGCCGCGATCACGGGCACGGGCCAGATCCAGAACGACGGCGTGATCGCCCTCTCCCCCGACCCGTCGCTCGTTCTGGGGAACAACCGTCTCCTCGACTTCGCCACCGGCGACCCCGAGATTCGGGTCTTCGCACCGACGATGTCGGAGGGATACCGCGCGCTCCCCGCCCCGCCCACCGGCACCGCGTGGAACACCGCGGCCGACGGCTCGGGAGCATGGTTCACCGAGAGCTCCGACGCTTCCGGGAGCGGCACGACCGAGCTGCACGCCGTCGCGCCCGCGGCGCTCGTCGCCTCGAGCGACCCCGGCGAGCTCACCGCCACCGCGGGAACCCCCTACACGTACCCGGTGACCGCGCTCGGCCCGGACGGCGCGGCGCTCGATCCGCAGCCGGCGATCGACTTCACCTCCCCGGACTGCGCCCTGCCCGCGGACGGCGTGTTCACCGCGGCCGGCAGCTGCACCATCGCGGCGACCGCCTCCGTGCACGGCGTTCCGCTCGAGACGAGCTTCGAGGTCGACGTCGTGGCGGGCGCGCCCGCTGCGCTGGCCCTCTCGGCACCCGCGACGACCGTGGCCGAGGGCGGATCCCTGACCTTCTCGGTCGCCGGCGAGGACGCGTACGGCAACCCGGTCGACACCGCCGGCGCCGCGCTGAGCTCGTCGGTGGCGAGCGATGTCGTCGACGGCCTCACGGTCACCTTCCCCACCGCGAGCCCGCACGACATCACGGCGACGCTCGGCGACGCCGTCTCCGATCCGCTGCGCATCGAGGTCGTGCCCGCGCCCGATCCGTCGAGCGACGCCGGAGCGGACGCGGATCCGGGCAGCGACGCCGGCGCGAGCGCCGGAGCGGCCTCGTCCGGGTCGAGTACCGCCTCGGGATCCGGCACATCCGCGGGCGCGGGAACCGCGTCGGGATCGGGCACGACCTCGTCGCCGGGATCCCTCCCCATGACCGGCGCCGGGGCATTCCTCCCGATCGCCGGCGCCGCGGTGCTGATCCTCGCCGCGGTCACGGCGTTCGCCGCGGCCGCGCGCGTCCGCCGCCGCTGATCCGTCCCGTTGATTCAGTGCCACTGATCCGGCGCCGCTGATCCGGCGCCGCTCATCCGCCCGGTCGATCCGTCGCAACTGATCCAGCGCCGCTGATCCGCTCCGCGCGCCGCAGCCCCGCCCCCGCGCGCCTCAGCTCAGCCCCCGCGCGCCTCAGCTGCCCCACCGCCACGTCCCCTTGGTCGTCCGCCCGCTGTCCGGCTTCGCCACCCAGCGCTTTTCCGCTTCGCCGTCCTCCCTCGGTTCCCTCGCGGCAGCCTCCACCGCTGCGGCTGCATGCATTCCCCGCGCGCCCTCCCGCCCGCATGACTCTCCGACGATCCGGGTCACTCCTGCAGGGTCCATCTCTCCCTCACCCTGCCGGAGCGACCCCGATCACTGCAGCAGGTGGGGAGAAGCGCGAGAGCCGGGAGCCTCGAATCGCGCGAGCGCGCGATCCCGCACCCCGAGCTCGATCCCGGAACCCGAGCGCGATCCTCGGATCCCGAGCTCGATCCCCGAACCCGATGCCCGAGTTTCCGGGTCACGCTCGCAGGGTTCGTTTCGTCCGCACCCTGCCGGAGCGACCCGGATCGGGACCTCGGGCCGGTGGAAAGAGTAAGCCCCGCCGTTGGGCAGAACGGCGGGGCTTACGGTCTGGTGTGCGGCCGCGGCTACGCGCGGAGGCGCGTGCGGAGGCCGTCGAGCTGCTCGCGCAGGGCGACGGGCACGCGATCGCCGAAGCGGTCGAAGAACTCCTCGGTGAGCTCCGCCTCGGCGAGCCAGGAGTCGGGATCGATCGCGAAGAGCTCCTCGAGATCGGCCGCGGGCACCTCGATCCCGTCGAGCTTGAGCTCGCCATCGGCGGGCACGGTGCCGATCGCGGTCTCGCGCCCCTGCACGTCGCCCTCGACGCGGCGGATGATCCAATCGATGACGCGCGAGTTGTCGCCGAAGCCGGGCCACAGGAAGCGGCCGTCGGCGCCCTTGCGGAACCAGTTCACCTGGAAGATCTTCGGTGCCTGCTCGCCGAGCGTCCGTCCCATGTCGAGCCAGTGGCCCCAGTAGTCGGCCATGTTGTAGCCGCAGAACGGGAGCATCGCGAAGGGGTCGCGGCGGAGCTCGCCGACGGTCCCCTCCTGCGCCGCGGTCTTCTCGGAGGAGATGGTCGCACCGACGAAGACGCCGTGATCCCAGGAGAGCGACTGGGCGACGAGGGGCACGTTCGTCGCGCGACGTCCGCCGAAGAGGATCGCGTCGAGCGGCACGCCGTTCTGCTCGTACCAGTCCTGGGCGAGCGTCGGGGTCTGCTGGATCGGAACGGTGAAGCGGGAGTTCGGATGCGCCGCGACCCGGCCGGACTCCGGGGTCCAATCCTCGCCGCGCCAGTCGATGAGGTGCGCCGGCACCTCATCGGTCTTGCCCTCCCACCACACGTCGCCGTCGTCGGTGAGCGCGACGTTCGTGTAGATGGTGTTCCCCCAGAGGGTCTCCATGGCGACGGGGTTCGTGGACTCGCCGGTCCCGGGGGCGACGCCGAAGAAGCCCGCCTCCGGGTTGATCGCGTACAGCCGGCCGTCGGGACCGGGGCGGAGCCAGGCGATGTCGTCGCCGATGGTCTCCACCTTCCAGCCGGGGATGGTCGGCTGGAGCATGGCGAGGTTCGTCTTGCCGCACGCCGAGGGGAACGCGGCCGAGAGGTGGTAGGCCTTGCCGCTCTCCTCGTTGGTGAGCTTGAGGAGCAGCATATGCTCGGCGAGCCAGCCCTCGTTGCGGCCCATGACGGAGGCGATGCGGAGCGCGAAGCACTTCTTCGACAGCAGCGCGTTCCCGCCGTAGCCGGAGCCGTACGACCAGACCTCCAGCGTCTCGGGGAAGTGCGTGATGTACTTGGTGTCGTTGCAGGGCCAGGCGACGTCCTCCTGCCCCTCCTCGAGGGGCGCGCCGACCGAGTGCACCGTCCGGACCCACTCGCCGCCAGGGCGGATCCCGTCGAGCGCCGCCTGCCCCATGCGGGTCATGATCCGCATGTTGAGCACCGCGTAGGGCGAATCGGTGATCTCGATCCCGAGCTGCGTGATCGCCCCGCCCACCGGCCCCATCGAGAAGGGGACGACGTACATGGTGCGGCCGCGCATCACGCCGTCGAACAGCGGGAGGAGCTCCGCCTTCATCGCGTCGGGGGCGGCCCAGTTGTTGGTCGGGCCGGCATCGGCCTCGTTCTCGGAGCAGATGAACGTGCGATCCTCGACGCGGGCCACGTCGCCGGGGTGCGAACGGGCGAGGAAGCTGCCGGGGCGGAGGTCCTTGTTCAGCGGGATCAGCGTGCCCGCCTCCACCATCTCCGAGGTGAGGCGGTTCCACTCGTCCTGGGAACCGGTGCACCAGACGACCGCGGCGGGGCGGGTCAGCTCGGCGACCTCGGTCACCCACTGCAGCACCTCTGGATTGTCGGTCGTCGCGCCGCTCACGACGAGATCCTCGATCGAGATCTCGGTGGCGATGGCCTGGCTGGGTCCCATGACGTTCTCCTCGGTTGTTCCGCACGGATCTGTGAAGAATCGGTAACACTTCCATTCTGAGGAACCGATTCATCCGCAGTTCACCAATCTCAGTGTAAATTTTCACCATTTTTGACATATAGTCAATCCATGGCCCCGGAATCGACCTCCACACTCACGCAGGCGGAACTCGACCGCCTCCTGATCGGCAAGCGGCTGCGGCACTTCCGCACCCGCGCCGGCCTCACCCTCGAACAGCTCGGCGAACGGGTGGGGGTGGTCGCCAGCCAGCTCTCGCTCGTGGAGAACGGCCGGCGCGAACCGAAGCTCGGTCTGCTGCAGGCCGCGGCACGGGAGTTCGGGATCGACGTCGCCGAGCTCCTGAAGGCCGAGGCCCCCGATCACCGCAGCGCGCTCGAACTCGAGCTCGAACGCGCGCAGTCCGCGCCGGGCTACCAGCACCTCGGCCTCCCCCACGTCCGCGCCCCGCGCACGCTCGGGGACGACACGCTCGAGGCCCTCGTCGGCCTGCACCGGGAGCTCGCACGGCGATCCCGCGCCGCGGCCGAGACCTCCGAGGAGGCCAGACGCGTGAACACGGAGCTGCGGATGCTCATGCGGGAGCGGAACAACTACGTTCACGAGATCGAGCTGCTCGCCTCCGATCTCATGCGCCGCATCGGGCACACCACCGGCGCCGTCACCCACCGCGAGGTCGCGCAGGCGGCCGAGCTCCTGGGCTTCACCCTCATCTTCGTGGACGACCTCCCCTCCAACACCCGGAGCATCACCGACCTCCAGCACGGGCGCATCTACCTGCCGCCGGCGTCGATCCCCGGCGGTCACGGGCTGCGCTCGCTCGCGCTGCAGGCCATGGCGCATCGCGTACTCGGGCACTCGGAGCCCGCGAGCTACGCCGAGTTCCTGCAGCAGCGCCTCCAGATCAACTACTTCGCCGCCGCGTGCCTCATGCCCGAGGAGCGCGCCGTGGAGTTCCTGCAGCAGGCCAAGCGCAATCGCAATCTCGCGATCGAGGACTTCCGCGACGCCTACGGGGTGACCCACGAGGCCGCGGCGCACCGCTTCACGAATCTCGCGACGCAGCACCTCGATCTGCGCGTGCACCACTACCGCGCCGATGGGGCCGGGGCGCTCGTGCGCGGATACGAGAACGACGGCCTCCCCTACCCGATCGATTCCTCCGGGTCGATCGAGGGGCAGGTGCTCTGCCACAAGTGGGGCGGGCGGACCGCCTTCAATCGCACGAATCGCACGAGCGAGTTCTACCAGTACACGGACACGCCGGCAGGCACCTTCTGGTCGAGCGTGCAGACGGGCGACGCGGAGCTCGGTCCGTTCGCGATCGCCTGCGGCGTCCCCTTCGACGAGGCGAAGTGGTTCCGCGGGCGCGACACGGACGTGCGGAAGCGATCCACCTGCCCCGATCCCGCGTGCTGCCGGACGCCGAGCCCCGAGCTCCTGCAGCGGTGGCAGGGGAAGGCGTGGCCGAGCGCGCGCATGCACCAGCACGTGCTCACCCCGCTGCCGACGGGCTCGTTCCCCGGCGTCGACGATACGGAGATGTTCGAGTTCCTTGCGAAGCACGCTCCGGAGAGCTGAGGCGGCCAGCCGCTCCCGGAGCCCGGGGTCCGTCTTCGGGGCGTGCGGAGCTGTCCACGGAGGTCCGGGCGCTCGCCCCAGCACCCCGCACTCTCGAACCCCGACCCCGACCCCGGGACGCGCGATCCTCGCACGTCAGAACCTGCGACTTGAGCGCACCCCAGGTCGCGATTCCTGACGTGCGAGCGCACCCAGATGCGGTCAGCGGGAGCGGGTGCGCGCAGCAGGGCCGGGTGTGCGCAGCGCGAGCCGGCCTCTGCGGAACCTCGACTGGGAATGATCCGGGTCACGACCGCAGGGTGCGAGGCCGCAGCACCGTGCCGAAGCGACCCGGATCCGATCGAGATCGTGCTGGAGCGACCCGGATTCGCGGAGGACCCGCGGAACACCGGATCGCGGCGGCCGGGAGCGGTGGGCGGCAGCAGAGGATCGCGGCGACCGGGAGCGGTGCGCGGCAGAACCGTATCGGAACGGGAACACCCAGCGCGAACGCGCCGCGGGAACACACAACGGGAACATGCAGCACGAACACGCAGCGCACACGACGGAGGCCGCCCGGCAGCAGTGCTGCGGGGCGGCCTCCGACTGAGCGGCATACGGGCACGGCACCGTATGCCGCGCGCGCTACGCCTTGGGGCGGCTCGCGAACTCCTCGAAGATCGCGCGGGGCTCCTGCACGGCCTCGATGTTGACGGTGTCACGGCCGAGGAAGAAGTGCCCGACCCACCCGCCGAACACGCGCCACTTGCGCTCCCACGTGGGGATCGCGAGACCGTGGTAGAACCGGTGCGCGAGCCACGCGAAGTAGCCCTTCATCGCGAACTTGCCGGACTGGAACACACCCGTGTTGACGCCGAGGCCCGCGACGGCGCCGGCGTTCTTGTGGTTGTACTCGGCGACGCCCTCGCCGCGGATCGCCGCGACGATGTTCTTCGCGAGCAGGCGTCCCTGGCGCACGGCGTGCTGCGCGTTGGGCACGCAGAAGCCGCCGGGGCCGGGGGTCGGGGAGATGTCGGGAGTCTGCGAGGTGTCGCCCGCGGTCCAGGCGCCCTCGACGACGGCGCCCTCCTCGGTCGTGACCTGCAAGGTCGGGCTGCCGATGACGTGCCCGCGGGGACCGATCGGGAGATCGGTGCCGCGGAGGAACGGCCGGGGCATGACGCCCGCGGTCCACACGATGAGGTCGGACTCGTACGTCTCGCCGGTCGAGAGCTCGATGTTCCCGTCGACGGCGGAGGAGAGCTGCGTGTCGAGGTGGATCTGCACGCCGCGGCGCGTCTGATCCTTCACGACCCAGTTCGCGGTCTCCTGCGAGACCTCGGGCATGATGCGCCCCATGGCCTCGACCAGGTGGAACACGGTCTCGTCGAACGCGATCTCGGGGTAGCGGCGCAGCAGCGAGGTCGCGAAGGAGCGCAGCTCGGAGATCGTCTCGATGCCGGCGAAGCCGCCGCCGACCACGGTCACGGTGAGGAGGCGGGCGCGTTCGGCGGAGCCCTTCGGCAGCGACGCGGCGCGCTCGAAGTTGCCGACGAGGCGATCGCGCACGGCGACGGCCTCCTCGATCGTCTTCATGCCGATCGCATTGTCGGCGATGCCCGCGATCGGGAAGGTGCGCGAGACCGATCCCGTGGTGACGACGATGTGATCGTACGCGAAGTCGTAGGCCTCGCCCACGTTCGGGGTGATCGTCGCGGTCTTCGTCGCGTGCGAGATCCCCGTCACCTTGCCCGCGATGTTCGCGGTCCTGCTCAGGTGGCGGCGGCGGGCGACCACGGCGTGGCGGGGCTCGATCGAGCCAGAGGCGACCTCCGGGAGGAACGGCAGGTATGCCATGTACGGCAGCGGATCGACGATCGTGACCTCGGCCTCACCCGCACGGAGCAGCTTCTCGAGCTTCCATGCGGTGTAAAAACCGGCGTAGCCACCACCAACGATCAGAATCTTCTTCGCCACGAAGCGGTCTCCTTGCAGCAATGAGCGAACGGCACGCGCCCGCGTCGCGGGCACAGAAAAAGCGGGCGAGGTTCGCCCGTCGCCTCTACTCTACCCCCAATGGGCGCGGGCGCTTCGCCGCTTCGACGGATTTCACGACGGAAACGGACGGAATCGCGCACGGATCATGCCACCACCGCAGTTTCCCCGGTTTCAACCGGTCCAACCGCTCCGTTCGAGGGCGAGGTCGCCGATCGGATTGACGCCGGGTCCAGCAGCGAGCGCGTGCCCGATGAGCGCGTGCAGGCACTTCACCCGCGTCGGCATGCCGCCCGCGCTCACGCCCGAGAGTTCGGGCACCTCGCCCGCGCTGTCGCGATCGGCGATGTACTGGGCATGGGCCGCCGCGTACTGCTCGCGGATCGTCTCATCCTCCGCGAGCAGCTCCGCGAACTCCGCCATGACGCCGGCCGCCTCGAGCCGGGAAGCCGCGGCGACCGCCTCGGGATGGCAGAGGTAGTAGAAGGTGGGGAACGGCGAGCCATCGGGGAGGCGCGGCGCCGTGGCGACGACGGCGGGGCTGCCGTCCGAGGCCCGGGCGGCGATGCCGACCACGCCGCGGGCTTCGCGGCCGAGCTGCGCGCTGACGGCGTCGATGTCGGCCGGGGTGGGTGCGGGGTAGGGCGGTCGGGTCATTCTGCGCTTTCTTCAGCGGCGGCGTCCGGATCGGGCTCCGCCGCGGGGTCGGGATCGGCGCCGCCGGTGCCGGCGCCGAGTTCTTCTGGGGTCGCGTCCGTCGTGCCGGCGCCGAGCACGGATGCCGCGAGCCCCGCGGCCCAGTTGCTCGTCATGCGCGAGAGCTCGGGATTCGTCTCCTCATCCGATTCGACGGGGAGCACGATGTCGTCGATCACGTTGAGCTGGGTCTCCCCCGGCATGACGTAGAAGAGCCGATCCCGCGCCTGCGAGCGGATGTAGACCGGGTCCTTCCACTTCGCGCGTTCGGCGTCGATCTCGTTGACGGCCGCCTGGTGCTCCTGCACGCTCTCGCGGAGCTCGGCGATCTCGCGCCGCTGCTGGACGTAGGTGGAGAGGCTCGGGCTCACGATCACGGCGCCGGCGAGCACGAGGACGACGACGAGCACGGTGAAGCCGCTGAAGCGGAGGCTCGAAGCCCAGGCCCCGAGATCCTCCCGCCAGCGCCTCACCGTGCCGTCGCCGCGTGCCATGCGCGCCTCGCCGTCCGGCGGCTACGCCGAGAAACGGGGGAAGGCCGCGCGGCCGGCGTAGCGCGCTGCCGCGCCGAGCTCCTCCTCGATGCGGAGCAGCTGGTTGTACTTCGCGACGCGATCGGAGCGGGCGGGGGCCCCGGTCTTGATCTGGCCGCAGTCGGTCGCGACCGCGAGGTCGGCGATCGTGACGTCCTCGGTCTCGCCCGAGCGGTGCGACATCACCGCGGTGTAGCCGGAGCGCTGCGCGAGCTGCACGGCATCGAGGGTCTCGGTGAGGGTGCCGATCTGGTTCACCTTGACGAGGATCGAGTTGCCCGCGCCCTTCGCGATGCCGTCGGCCAGGCGGGCCGGATTGGTCACGAAGAGGTCGTCGCCGACGAGCTGCACGCGGTCGCCGAGCTCGGCCGTGAGCTGCTGCCAGCCCTCCCAGTCGTCCTCGGCGAGCGGGTCCTCGATCGAGACGAGCGGGTAGCGGTCGAGCAGATCCGCGTAGTAGGCGCTCATCTCGGCCGAGCTGCGCTGCTGCCCCTCGAAGGTGTAGACGCCGTTCTCGAAGAACTCGGTCGACGCGACATCGAGCGCCACGGCCACGTCGCGTCCCGGCTCGAGGCCGGCGCGCGTGATGGCCTCGACGATGAGATCGAGCGCCTCGGCGTTCGTGGGCAGATCGGGGGCGAAGCCGCCCTCGTCGCCGAGCCCGGTCGACAGGCCCTTCTCGTTGAGCAGCGCCTTGAGGGCGTGGTAGACCTCGACGCCCCAGCGCAGGCCCTCGGAGAACGTCTCGGCGCCGAGCGGCACGGCCATGAACTCCTGGATGTCGACGCCCGTGTCGGCGTGCGCCCCGCCGTTGATGATGTTCATGAGCGGGACGGGGAGCGTGCTCGCGTTCGGGCCGCCGAGGTAGCGGTAGAGCGGCAGCTCGGCGGCCGCGGCAGCGGCGTGCGCCACGGCGAGGCTGACGCCGAGGATCGCGTTCGCGCCGACGCGCTGCTTGTTCTCCGTGCCGTCGACCTCCTTGAGCACCTCGTCGATGATGCGCTGGTCGTCGGCGGAGAAGCCCTCGATGGCGGGCGCGAGCTCGTCGAACACCGCATCCACCGCCTTGGTGACGCCCTTGCCGAGGTAGCGGTCCTCGCCGTCGCGCAGCTCGTAGGCCTCGAAGGCGCCGGTCGAGGCGCCCGAGGGCACCGCGGCGCGTCCCACGGAATCGTCGGTCAGGCCCACCTCGACCTCAACGGTCGGGTTGCCACGCGAATCGAGAATCTCTCGGGCGATCACCGCGTCGATAAATGCCACCATGCGCTCCTTCGGAGGGTTGTTGCGGGGGTCTCTCGGCGCGGGCGTCGCGCCGCGACCAGTCTAGCGGCCGCGACGGCTCACCCCTCGAATGCCTCGGGCCCCTGCTCGGCCGCGGCGGGGTCCATGTACAGGAACTCCATGATGTTCCCGTCCGGGTCCTCGAGGTCGCGCGAGTACATGAAACCGAGATCCTGGGGCGGCTTCGGCTCGCGACCGCCCGCCGCGATCCCGGCGTCGACGATCGCGTCGACCGCCTCGCGCGACTCCCGCGAGAGGGCGATGAGCACCTGCGCGGTCGCCCGCGCATCGGCGACGGGCCGATCGGTGAAGGTGGCGAAGTACTCGCGCGTGAGCACCATGAAGAACACCTGCTCGTCCCAGACGACGCACGCGGCGTTCTCGTCGGTGAAGAGCGGGTTGATCTCGCAGCCGAGCGCCGTGTAGAACGCCTTCGCGCGCTCCAGGTCGTCGCTCGCGATGTTGACGAAGATCTGCGTGGCCATGGGAGTCCTCCCGGATCGAGGCCGCCTCTGCGGTGCGGCGCTCCCGCCAGCGTCGCACCGGCCGCGACTCCCGTCAAGACACCCGGCTGGGGCGTCCCTCGACGGGCACCGACGCGGGGCGATCCGAGCGGACCGGGATCCGCCGCGCGCGGGTTACGGCGCGAGCGGCCGGAACTCCAGGGCGTCGGCGTCCCGGACGCCCGCGCGCACGTTCGCGACGCTGCCGAAGCCCGCCTCCGCGATCCGCGCGAGCAGCGTCTTCATGTTCTTCTGCCGCTTCTCGAGCCGCACGCGATGCCCCCGGGCGACGAGTTCGCGCTTGAGCGCCAGCAGATCCTCGAGCGCCGCGTCGGGATCCGCGACGAGCGCGACGTCGGCGGGACCGGTCTCCTCCGGCAGCTCGATGAGGTCGACCACGCGCTCGAAGCCGATCGAGAACCCGACGGCGGGGACGTCCTGCCCGAGGAAGCGCCCCACCATGCCGTCGTAACGGCCGCCGCCACCGACGGAGCTGCCCGATCCCGGGTGCGCGATCTCGAAGATCGTGCCCGTGTAGTAGCCCATGCCGCGCACGAGGGTCGGGTCGAAGCGCAGCTCCACGCCGGCGGGCAGCCCGCCGGCGAGCGCCGCGCCGAGCGCGGCGAGGTGCGCGACCCCCTCCGCTCCGGCCTCAGCGGGGAGCACGGCGGAGATCGCCTCCGCGGCGAGCGGGATCCCCGCTCCTGCGAGGGCGGGCTCGACCTTGGCGAGCACCGCCCCGAGCCGCTCCGCGGCCGCGCCGTCGATCTCGCGCAGTTCCTCGACGACGCCCGCCGCGCCGATCTTGTCGAGCTTGTCGACCGTGATGAGCGCGCGCTCGTGGGTCTCTGCGGGGAAGCCGCAGTGCTCCAGCAGCCCGAAGAGGATGCGGCGGTCGTTGACGCGGATCACGCAGCCCTCGAGTCCGAGGGCTGCGAGCGCCTGGGAGGTGGCCGTGATGAGCTCGAGCTCCGCGAGCGCGCCCGCCTCGCCGATGATGTCGATGTCGGCCTGCACGAACTGCCGGTAGCGCCCCTTCTGGGGACGCTCCGCGCGCCAGACCGGCGCGATCTGGATCGAGCGGAACACGGGCGGGAGCTCGGCGCGATGGCTGGCGTAGAAACGCGTGAGGGGCACCGTGAGGTCGAAGCGCAGTCCGAGGTCGGCGAGGCTCTCCACCTCGCCGGCCTCCGCGGCCGCGGCGAGCGCCTCGGGGCCGATCCCGCGCTTGAGGATCGAGAAGCTGAGCTTCTCGTTGTCCCCGCCGAGGCCGGCGTGCAACCGGGCGTAGTCCTCCACGACGGGGGTCTCGATCTCGTCGAAGCCGTGCGCCCGGTAGACGCTCCTGATGATGCCCAGCGCGTGCTCGCGGCGCGCCTTGTCTGCGGGGAGGAAGTCGCGCATGCCGCGCGGCGGATTCACGGGGTTGGCCATGGTCCCCTATTCTTCCACGCCACGACTCCCCCGAGCGCCGCGGCGTCCGTCGGGGTGCGGCGTCGGACGGGCTGCAGCGTCGGTCGGGGTGCAGCGTCGGTCGGGGATGCGGAGCGGGTCGGACCGTTCCCGGTCCGAGATGCGCCTTCCGTCGGGGATGCGGCTTCGGTCGGTCCGATCGGGCCGGATCCGCCCGACCGAAGCCGCATCCCCGACGGAACGCGCGGTGCGCACGCGGCCCGAAGCGGACGACGCCCGCCTCCCGCCTCCCGCGGGTATCATGGCGTGATCCCCGAAAGGACGGTGCAATGACGCCCCCGGCCACTCCGACCGCGCAGCGGTCGCTCGACGACGCCGTCGCCGCGTTCGCGCGCTCGACGGGCATTCAGGTGGCGTTCGGCGGCTTCGAGTCCCGCGGGGTGACGCGGGTCACGGCCGCGCGCGGCCACGTGACGCGCGGTCTGCTCGACCTGCGCGTCTCCGCCGGCCTGGGACTCGGCGGCAAGGCCATGCTCGAGCGCCGGCCACGGCTCACCGCCGACTACGAGCACTCCCCGCACATCACGCACGACTACGACCGCGAGATCCTGGGCGAGGGCATCGTCACGCTCGTCGCCTTCCCCGTGGTCGTCGGCGGCGAGACGCGCGCCGTGCTGTACGGCGGCTCGCGCTCCGCCGTCATCGCGGGCGGGGTCTTCGAGCGCTCCGTCGCCGCGGTCGTCGAGCGGCTCGCCGGGGAGATCAGGCTGCAGGACGAGGTGGATCGCCGCGTCGCGGCCCTGCGCGACGAGGATCGCGCCGCGCGCGCCCTGCCCGCGGAGGCGCTCGAGGAGCTCCGCGAGAGCTACGCCGAACTGCGCGGCATCGCCGCGGCGGTGGCCGATCCCGAGCTGCGCGCGCGGCTCTCCGCCGTCGAGCACCGGCTCGCCGCCCTCGGCGCCCCTCCCGCCGCGTCTGCCGCGGCCCCGGCCGCCCTCTCGCCGCGGGAGACCGACGTGCTCTCCCTCGTCGCCCTCGGTCGCGCGAACGCCGAGATCGCCGCGGCGCTCGGCCTCACCGAGGGAACCGTGAAGGGCTACCTCAAGACCGCCTCGGCGAAGCTCGGCTGCTCGGGCAGGCTCGCCGCCGTGAGCACGGCGAGACGGCTGGGACTGCTGCCCTGAGGCGCGTCAGCCGTCCGCGTGCAGGGCGCGGGCGGCGAGCCGGTCGACGGCGCGCCGCAGCGCGCGGTCGGGGTCGACGCCCGCCGCATTCGCGCGGGTGACGAGGGCGAGCATCGCATCGCCGATCCCGAACTCCGCGAGCTGCCGCTCGTCCGGGCCGATCACGGCGGCGAAGGGGTCCTCGGGGTGCTGCTCGACCGCGGAGGTGTCGATGTGCCCCCCGCGCTGCAGCCGGTCGACGACCTTCGCAGCACGCGCGAGGGAAGGCATCCCCGCAGGGATCCCGTCGAGCGGGCCGCGGCTCCCCCGCTCCTCCCCCGCGGCGTCCTCCTTGAGCCGCTCCCACTCCCGGTCCAGCTCCTCGACCGAGAGGTACCCGCGGTCGCCGAAGACGTGCGGATGCCGGGCGACGAGCTTCGCGTTCAGCTCCTCGGCGACCGCGGCGAAGTCGTAGCCCTCGCCGTCCCGCTCCGCGATCGCGGCGTGGAAGAGCACCTGGTAGAGCACGTCGCCGAGCTCGGCACGCACCTCGTCGGCGGGGAGCCCGCGCTCGATGGCGTCGATGACCTCCGAGGTCTCCTCGACGAGATAGCGCGTGAGCGATTCATGGGTCTGCGCCGCGTGCCACGCGCAGCCCCCGGGCTCGACCATCCGCCGCACGGTCCCGGCGACGCGCTCGAGCGCCGCTCCCGGAGCGGCACGGACGGTGGGCTGGCTCGCGGGCCTGCCCCCGGCGTCCGCTCGGCTGCGTTCTCGGGCCCCGTCACTCGCGCTGCGCATGCCGCCCAGCCTAGCCGGGGCCCCTGGCACGCGGCTGATGCCGTCGCCGCAGCGCGCCGCGCAGGTGGAATCCCAAACGCCCGGAATCGATAGACTGCCTGAGGCGTCCGACCGGGCGCCGTCTCAGGGGGAAGGACCACCATGCACACCCAGATCCGTCGTACCGGCGCCGTCCTCGCGGGCCTCGCACTCGCCGCCACGCTCGCCTCGTGCGCGGGCGGCCAGAGCGTCGCCGACGCCTGCGCGATCGCGACCGACGCCGACACGAAGATCAACGAGTCGAACTCCGCCATCACCGAGGGCTTCTCCGATCTCACCTCGGGCGAGTCCGTGAACTTCGGCGAGCTCCTCGCCCCGGCGCAGGACGCGCTCGCGGACGCGCAGCAGCAGATCACCAACGAGGAGGTCAAGGGCGCCTACGACAAGATCGTCACGAGCTTCTCCGCGACCGCCGACATGCTCGAGAACGTCGACCTGTCGGTCTTCCAGGACCTCGCGGAGCTGCAGAACCTCGATCTCAGCGATCCCGCGAACCTCGATCGCATCGAGGAGCTCCAGGCGAAGAGCGACGAGATCCAGGAGCAGACCCAGGGCCTGCAGGAGGATCTCAAGACCACACAGGACGATCTGATGTCCGCCGTCACCGAGCTGAACGAGGTCTGCGCGGCCGGCTGACCCGCGCACGGAACGACGGCGCCCGCGCATCCTCGGATGCGCGGGCGCCGTCGTCTCCGGCTCACGCCGCGGGCGGCGGATCCTCCTCCAGCAGCGTCTGGAGGACGCGGCTCGTCCAGGCGACGATGTCGTCCTCGTCGCCGACGCGCCGCTGCCCGACGCCCGCGAGCGGGCTGCGCGCGGACGCCGTGCCTCCGGGGAGCGGGATCTGCAGGGAGCCGCTCGCCTCCACGTACCGCGAACCCGGGTACATGCGGTTCATCCGCATGCGGCGCGAATCGAGCAGCTTCACGGGCTCGATGCGCAGGGCCGGGCCGGCCGCCACGACCTTCGCGAGGCCGAGCCGCGCCGCACGGCGGCGCAGCGCCGACACCGCCGCGAGCCGCTGCACCTCGAGCGGAGGCTCGCCGTAGCGGTCGGTGAGCTCCTCGAGCACGAGGGCCACGTGGTCCTCCGGCGCCTGGGGATGGGAGGCGGCGGAGAGCTTCTGATACGCCTCGAGCCGCAGGCGCTCGCTCTCCACGTACTCCTCGGGGATGTGCGCGTCGACCGGCAGCTCGAGCACGAGCTCCACGGGGCCCGCGCTCTCCTCGCCCTTGAAGGTGCTCACGGCCTCGCCGATCATGCGCAGGTACAGGTCGAAGCCGACGCCCGCGATGTGGCCCGACTGCTCGCCGCCGAGCAGGTTGCCCGCGCCCCGCAGCTCGAGATCCTTGAGCGCCACCTGCATGCCCGAGCCCAGCTCGTTGTTGGTCGCGAGCGTCTCGAGCCGCTCGTGCGCGTGCTCGGTGAGCGGCTTGTCGGGGTCGTAGAGGAAGTACGCGTAGGCCCGCTCGCGGCTGCGCCCCACTCGACCGCGCAGCTGGTGCAGCTGGCTCAGCCCGTACTTGTCGGCCGCGTCGATGATGATGGTGTTCGCGTTCGCGATGTCGAGGCCCGTCTCGATGATCGTCGTCGAGACGAGGACGTCGAACTTGCGCTCCCAGAAATCCTGCACGACCTGCTCGAGCTGATGCTCGCTGAGCCTGCCGTGCGCGACGGCGACGCGCGCCTCGGGCACGAGATCCGCGATGTGCGCGGCCACGCGGCCGATGGAGGAGACGCGGTTGTGCACGAAGAACACCTGCCCCTCGCGCAGCATCTCCCGCCGGATCGCGGCGCCGATCTGCTTGTCGCTGCGCGGGCCCACGAAGGTGAGGATCGGATGGCGGTCCTCCGGCGCGGTGGCGAGCGTCGACATCTCGCGGATGCCCGTGACCGCCATCTCCAGCGTGCGCGGGATCGGCGTCGCGCTCATCGCCAGGATGTCGACGTTCGTCTTGAGCTTCTTCAGCGCATCCTTGTGCTCGACGCCGAAGCGCTGCTCCTCGTCGACGATGAGCAGCCCGAGATCCTTGTACCGCACGTTGTCGGCGAGCAGGCGGTGCGTGCCGATGACCACGTCGACCGTGCCGGCCGCGAGCCCCTCGATCGTGTCCTTGGCCTCCGCGTCGCTCTGGAAGCGGCTCAGCGGCCGCAGCCGCACCGGGAAGCCGGCGAAGCGGTCCTGGAAGGTCTCCAGGTGCTGGTTCACGAGGAGCGTCGTCGGCACGAGCATGGCGACCTGCTTGCCGTCCTGCACCGCCTTGAACGCGGCGCGCACGGCCACCTCGGTCTTGCCGAAGCCGACGTCGCCGGCGACGAGGCGGTCCATGGGGATCTCGCGCTCCATGTCCCGCTTCACCTCGTCGATGGTGGTGAGCTGATCCTGCGTCTCCGCGTAGGGGAAGGCCTCCTCGAGCTCGTGCTGCCAGGGCGTGTCCGGGGAGAACGCGAATCCCTTCGAGGCCACGCGGGCCGAGTAGAGCTTGACGAGCTCCACGGCGATGTCGCGGACCGCCTTGCGGGCCTTCTTCTTCGCATTCGCCCAGTCGCTGCCGCCCATCTTGGACAGCGCGGGCGCCTCACCGCCGACGTAGCGCGAGAGCTGGTCGAGCTGGTCGGTGGGCACGTAGAGCTTGTCCTTGGGCATGCCGCGCTTCGTCGAGGCGTACTCGAGCACGAGGTACTCGCGCAGCGCCTTCGTCGCGTCGCGCCCGATGCCGGTGGGCACCATGCGCTGCGTCAGCTCGACGAAGCGCCCGATGCCGTGCGTCTCGTGCACCACGTAGTCGCCCGCGACGAGCTTCAGCGGGTCGACGACGTTCTTGCCCCGACGCTTCGCGAGCTTCTGCCCGCTCGCGGCCTGCGCCGCCGCGGAGCGGCCGAAGAACTCGGCCTCGGTCGCGAGGAGGAGCTTCGCCTCGGCGCTCTCGAAGCCCGCGCTCGCCGCGCCCGTCACGAGGTAGACGACGCCGGCGTCGAGCTTCTCGGGCAGCGCGTCGACGATGCGCGCCGCGGCGCCCGCCTCTGCGAGCACGTCGCGGGCGCGTTCGACGAGCCCGGCGCCCTGCGCCGTGACGACGACGCCCCAGCCGTCGCGCAGCCGATCGGAGAACAGCCGGATCGCCGCGCCGCTCGCCTCGGCCCCCACGGCCGCCCGCGGGAAGGGGCCGCCCGAGACGTCGAGCTCCGCCGCGGCCCCGGTCGCGGCGGCGGGGACCGCCGGCGCGGATCCCGGGGACGCGGCGACTCCGGATCCGTCCTCGGCATCCCCCGTGCCGTGCACGAACGTCGAGAGCGTCCACCAGGGTCGTCCGGTCGAGGCCGTCCGGAGCTCGCCGACGGCGAGCATGCCGCTGTCCTCGACCGGCACCGGCGCGTCCGCGCCGGCGGTCGCCGCGTGCCAGGCCGCCTCGAGGAACTCGCGGTTGGTGTCGGCGAGGCTGACGGCGCGACCGGCGACGCGCTCGGGGGAGACGACGAGCACGGCGCCGCCCGCGGGCAGCAGCGCGGTGATCGGCGCGAGGCCGGGCACGAGCTGGGGCAGGAGGCTCTCCATGCCCTCGACCGGGATGCCCTGGCTCATCTTCTCGAGCAGCGAGGAGAGCGCGGGGAAGCGCGGCAGCAGCTCGGCCGCGCGGGCGCGGACCTCGTCAGTGAGGAGCAGCTCGCGGGCGGGCCACAGTTCGATCGCGGGCAGGGGCTCCCCCGCGCTGCGCTGGTCCGACACCGCGAAGCGACGGATCTGGTCCACCTCGTCGCCGAAGAAGTCGACGCGGACGGCCTGCTCCGCCGTCGGCGGGAAGACGTCGAGGATGCCGCCGCGCACGGCGAACTCGCCCCGGCGGGTCACCATGTCGACGCGCGTGTAGGCGGCGTCGACGAGGCCGCGCGCGACGGCGTCGAGGCCGGCCGAGTCGGCGCCGGCCGTGAGCACGATGGGGCTCGCCTCGGCGGCGTGCGGCGACACCGGCTGCAGCGCGGCGCGCACCGAGGCGACGACGACGAGGGGCGGCGCCTCCGACGCGGCGTCCCGGCCGTGCTCGCGGAGGAGTCGGAGCGTCGCGGCGCGGCGCCCGACCGTCTCGGCGCTCGGGCTCAACCGCTCGTGCGGCAGCGTCTCCCATGCCGGGAACTCGGCGGTCACCGCCTCGGGCAGGAGCGAGGCGAGCGCCGAGCGGAGGGCGTCGGCCTCCCGGCTCGTCGCCGCGATCACGAGGAGGGCGCCGCGATCCCCCGCCTCGCGCCTGCGGCGGAGCAGACCGGCCACGAGCGGCGCGCGCAGCCCCTCCGCCGCCGAGAACTCGGCGTCGCCATTCGCGGCGTCGAGCGCGCGCGCGAAGGAGGGCGAGGCCTCGAGCAGCCGATCGATCCCCTGCAGGCTCACTTCGCGGTCCGTCCGTGGAAGCGCTGCTGCGCGGCGAGCAGCCCGTCCTCGACGAGCGACTCCGCGGCGTCGGCCGCGTCCTCGAGCAGCACGGGGAGGTTCTGGCGCTCCGTCGACCCGAAGGGCTTCAGCACGAAGTCCGCGGGGTCCTGCTGGCCGGGCGGGCGGCCGATCCCGATCCGCACGCGCAGGAACTCGGGGGTCGCGAGCGCCTTCGCGATGTCGCGCAGGCCGTTATGGCCGCCGTGCCCGCCGCCCTGCTTGAGCTTCACCGTGTCGAACGGCAGATCGAGCTCGTCGTGCAGCACGACGACGCGCCCGGCGGGGATGCCGAAGTACTTCGCGAGCGCCGAGACCGGGCCGCCCGAGGTGTTCATGTAGCCGTTCGACTTCGCCAGCACGAGCTTCGGCGCGCCGGGGCGCAGCCGGCCCTCGGCGATGCGTGCCCCCGTCCGATGCGGGGAGAACCGCGCGCCGATGCGCTCGGCGAGCACGTCGAGCGCCATCTGGCCGACGTTGTGCCGCGTGGCCTCGTACTTCGCGCCGGGATTGCCGAGCCCCACGATCAACCAGCCGTCTTCGGACACCCGATCCTCCGCTTCTTTCCGTCTCCGCCAGAACATCCGCTCCCTCTCCCGCGTTCCATTGTCGCAGCGACCTCCGACGCGCGCCGAGCGCGTGCGCACGCCGCGACGACGCGCGACCGCGCGCGGGGCGGCGAGCAGCGCCCCGGGAAGCGAGAAACGGCCCGCCGGCCGGGTGCCTGGGCACCGGGCCGGCGGGCCGTCGTCGCGCGCCGCCTACTCGGCCGCGGCGTCCTCCGAGGCCTCCTCGGCGTCGTCGCCCGCGGCGCCGCGCGGCACGACGATGTTCACGACGAGTTGCTCGGGATCGCCGATGAGCGACGCGCCCTTGGGGAGCTCGACGGCGCCGGCGAGCACCTGCGCACCCTCCTCGAGGCCCTCGACGCTCACGACGACGTTCTCGGGGATCGCGGTCGCGGGAACGCTCAGGTGGATCGTGTTGAGCTCCTGCAGCGCGTTGGTGCCGGAGAAGGACTCGCCCTCGACGTGGATCGGGACCTCGACGTCGACGGTCTCGCCCTTCTTGACGACGAGCAGATCGACGTGCTCGATGATCTGGCGCACCGGATCCTTCTGCACGTCCTTCACGAGCACGAGCTGGGTCTTGCCCGAGAGGTCGAGCTCGATGACCGCGTTCGCGTGGCGCACGATGAGGCTGAGCGGGTGGGTCTCGACCGAGACGTGCACGGGGTCGGTGCCGTGGCCGTAGACGACCGCCGGGGTGTGGCCCGCGGCGCGGAGCTTGCGGGCCGCGCCCTTGCCGAAGTTCTCGCGGGGGGTGCCGACGAGCTGGTTCTTCTCGCTCATAGTGATTCTCCTTGCGGGCTCTCGCCCAATGAGGGCGGTCTGGCCGCCGGGATTGGTGTCTCGCACTCGCGTCGGAACGCGGCAAGATGGCCCGCTGAGGCAGTCCGTCCCGCGTCGATTACGGGCGCTGAGGCCCCTCGCCGAAGTACAGCGGACAAGTCTACACCACCCGCGGCGCGTCAGCGGACCGCCCCGCGGCCGTGGATCCGCGCGGAGAGCGTGTCCGCTGCCGCGCGCACCTCCGCGGCGAGCCCGGGGAGCCGGTCCGCGTCGACCTCCCGCTCGGGGAAGGTGAGCGCGATGGCCGCGACGGGCCAGCCGCGGTGGTCGAGCACGGGCGAGCCGATCGAGGCGAGGCCCTCGGTCACCGAGCCGCGCTCGATCGCGTAGCCGCGGGTGCGCGTCTCGTCGAGCACCGCGCGCAGGCGCGAGTAGCGGTCGATCTCGGGATCCCGCGCGGGAGCGGCCGCGCCGGCCGCGCCTCGCGCTCCGGCCTCGACCCCTGCGCCGTCGTTCCCCGGGGCTCGGGGATCGTCGGTGCCGCGCCTCCGCACGAACGCCGCGCGGTCGGGGAAGAGCGCGCGCAGCTGCGCCTTCGGCAGCACCGCGAGGATCGCCCGGCCGCTCGCGGTGAGGGGCATCGGCAACCGGACGTCGACGCCCGTGACGAGCGATGGGGATCCCGGTGCGCGCTCCTCGATGACGTAGAGCACGTCGCGGCCGTGCGGCACGGCGAGGTGCCCGCTGAGCCGCACGCGGTCGACGAGCGCGGCCACGAGCGGGCCCCCGAGCCGGGCGAGCGGCTCCTGCCTCGCATAGGCCGAGCTCAGCTCGACGGCGGCGATCCCGAGCCCGTAGCGGCGTTCGTCGGGGAGGTGCATCGCGAAGCCGTGCTCCTGCAGCGTCTGCAGGAGCTGGTAGACCGTGGAGCGCGGCAGCCCGAGCCGCTGCGCGATCATGCTGGCCGGCTGCGGGCCGCGCGAGGATGCGAGGAGGCTCAGGATCCTGAGCGTCTGGTCGGCGGCCGGAGCCTTCGGGGTGCTCACGCTCGCAGCCTACCCGTGCACCGCGGTCAGACGAGCCGGCCCGCCGCAGCCTCCTCCACCGCGGCGAGCACGGCCCCGTCCGAGACGAAGCCGTGGGCCGCGGCGATCGCGGGCGAGAGGAACGCGTCGGTCTCGGGCGCGGGGATCCGGGTGCGGAAGAGCCGGTGCACCGCCCCGGTCGCCGGCGCGGGCTCCCCCGCGCCGTCCGCGGCGCGGAAGTCGAGCGCGCGCGTCGATGCGAGCAGCTCGATCCCGAGCACCCGCGCGAGGCCGTCGACGGCGCGGCGCAGCTTCCGCCCCGCGGCCCAGCCCATGGAGACGTGGTCCTCCTGCATCGCGGAGGAGGGGATGGAGTCGACCGAGGCCGGCGCGGCGAGCCGCTTGAGCTCGGAGACGATCCCCGCGGCCGTGTACTGCGCGATCATGAGGCCGGAGTCGAGCCCGGGATCGGCGGCGAGGAACGGCGGCAGGCCGTGGTTGCGCGCGACGTCGAGGAAGCGGTCGGTGCGGCGCTCGGAGATGCTCGCGACGTCGGCGACGGCGATCGCGAGGAAGTCGAGCACGTAGCCGACGGGGGCGCCGTGGAAGTTGCCGTTCGACTCGACGCGGCCGTCGGGGAGCACGACCGGGTTGTCGATCGCCGAGACGAGCTCGATCCCGGCGACCCGCTCGGCGTGCGCGACCGTGTCGCGCGCGGCGCCGTGCACCTGCGGAGCACAGCGCAGCGAGTACGCGTCCTGCACCCGGGTGAACTCGCCCGCGCGGGGCCGCTGCACGAGCGCGGACCCCGCGAGCACGCGGCGCATGTTCGCCGCCGCGGCGGCCTGCCCGGGATGGGGGCGCAGCGCCTGGAGGTCCGCCGCGAAGACGGCGTCGGTGCCGGTGAGGGCCTCGACGCTCGCGGCGGCGGCGATGTCGGCGACGCGGAGCAGCCCCGAGAGGTCGTGCAGCGCGAGGCAGAGCATGCCGAGCATGCCGTCCGTGCCGTTGATGAGCGCGAGACCCTCCTTCTCGGCGAGCACGAGCGGGGCGATGCCGGCGGCGGCGAGCGCCTCCGCCGCGGGCACGGTCGCGGCGCGCGGGTCGCGCGACACCCGCACCTCGCCCTCCCCCATGACCGTGAGCGCGCAGTGGGCGAGGGGGCTGAGGTCGCCCGAGCAGCCGAGCGAGCCGTACTCGTGGACGACGGGGGCGATGCCGGCGTTCAGGATCGCGGCGTAGCTCTCGGCCACGGCGGGGCGGACGCCGGTGCGCCCCGTCACGAGCGTGTTCAGGCGCAGCAGCATGAGCGCGCGGACGACCTCGCGCTCGACCTCCGCGCCGGTGCCAGCCGCGTGCGAGCGGATGAGGCTCCGCTGCAGCTGCTGCCGCTTCGGCGCGGGGATCTGCACCTTGGCGAGCGCGCCGAATCCGGTCGAGACGCCGTAGTGGGGACGGGTGTCGTTCGCGAGGTCCTCGACGACCGCGCGGCTCGCGGCGACGCGCTCGAGCGCTTCGGGCGCGATCGCGACGGGCGACTCGTCGCGCGCCACGGCGACGACGTCGGCGACGGTGAGCGGGGCCGCTCCGAGGAGGACGGCGCGGGGCGCAGGGGATGCGTGCTGGGTCATGCCTCGATTCCAGCGCATGCGCGGCGGGCGCGGCGGACCCCGCACCGCGCAATTGTCCGGGATCCCGGACAGCACCGCCCTCGGGGCGCCGACGCCCGCGCCGCGCCGTGGCAGGCTGGCCGCACGACCCGACGCCGAGCGGCAGGAACGGAACGACGATGCCCCAGCCCCAGCTCCCCCACGACCCCTCCTGGCCGCGCACGGGCGGCTGGCCGCCCGCGGAGGACGTCTCCGGTCCGCTCGACCTCGCCCTCATCGGGGTGCCGACGGCGCGGACGTCGCTCTCCCCCACCGGCGCGGACGCGACGCCCGGGGCGATCCGCGCCGCGCTGCGGCGCTACGCGGGCCACCTCTCGGCGCCGGGCTCCCCCGCCGAGCGCGGGGCGGAGCCGGAGCTCGTGATCGACGAGGCGCTCGCGATCGTCGACGCGGGCGATGCCGAGGACCCGGACACCGATGCCGGGGAGGCCCGGGCCGCCCGACGGATCGCGGGACTCGGCTCCTGCGCGCGCCTCGTGGTCGCGCTCGGCGGGGACAACGCGCTCACGGTGCCCGCGGCGCTCGGCGTCTGGGGCGACGCGATCGGGACCGCCGGACTCATCACGCTCGACGCCCACCACGATCTGCGCGACGGCCGCAGCAACGGCTCGCCCGTGCGGCGGCTCGTCGAGGCCGGGCTCGATCCGCGCCGCGTCGTGCAGATCGGCATCGCGGACTTCGCGAACTCGCGGGCGTACCGCTCGCGGGCGCGCGAGCTCGGGATCACCGTCGTGCACCGCGACGAGCTGCACGAGCGCCCGCTCGCCGAGGTCGCCGCCGAGGCGCTCGCGATCGCGGGCGCGGCGGGCGGTCCGATCCATGTGGACCTCGACGTCGACGTCTGCGATCGCGCCGTCGCGCCGGCGTGCCCGGCGTCGCTCCCCGGCGGCCTCCAGGCGCACGAGCTGCGCCGCCTCACCCGGCTGCTCGCCGCCGACCCGCGCGTGCGGGGCGTCGACATCGCCGAGGTCGACGCGAGCGCCGACGCGCCCGACGGCCGCACGGTGCGCCTGGCGGCGCTCCTCGTGCTCGAGGCCGCGGCGGGCCTCGCCCTGCGCGGCTAGGCGAGCTCGCGCGGCGCCCCGGCGCATCCGCTCCCGGGCCCGACCCGTGCCGGCGCCGACCCCGTCGCCGTCACCCGCGCCGGGGACCGCTCAGGGGGTGCCGGGCGTCGGGAGGCGCCAGTCGACGGGCGGCGCGCCCTGCGCCTCGAGCGCCGAGTTCGCTCGGCTGAACGGCCGCGAGCCGAAGAAGCCGCGCGAGGCGGACAGCGGCGAGGGATGCGGGCTCTCGACGCGCGGCACGTCGCCGAGCAGCGGTGCGAGCCCCCGCGCGTCGTTGCCCCACAGGATCGCGACCAGGGGTCCGCCGCGGGCGACGAGGGCGCGGATCGCGTGCTCGGTGAACGCCTCCCAGCCGCGCCGCCGATGGGACGCGGGGGCGCCGGCGCGCACCGTGAGCACCCGGTTGAGCAGCATCACCCCGTGATCGGCCCAGGCGGTCAGGTCGCCGTGCGGTGCCGGCGGGATGCCGAGGTCGTCCTGCAGCTCCCGGTAGATGTTCTGCAGGCTGCGCGGGATCGGCCGCACCTCGGGCGCGGTCGCGAAGGAGAGCCCGATCGGATGGCCCGGGGTGGGGTAGGGATCCTGCCCGACGATGAGCACCCGCACGTCGGCCAGGGGCCGGCGGAACGCCGCGAGGATGCGATCGCCCGCGGGGAGGATCCGCTGCCCGGCCGCGCGCTCCTCGTTCAGGAAGCGGCCGAGCTCGGCCAGGCTCTCCGACATCGGCGCGAGCGCCTCCGCCCAGTCCGGCGCGACGTGCCCGTGCTCCGCGAGCTCCGCCAGTCCCATCGCCACCGGCTCAGCCCGCCTTCGGGGCGAGCGGCCCGCGGTGCGTGTGGAAGACGCTCGACTGCGCGACGGGGCGCAGCACGATGAGGTCCTGGTTGACGTGCGGCGGCTGGACGAAGGCGCCGACGAGCACCCGCGCGACGTCCTCGGCGGTGAGCGGGACGACGTCCTCGTAGGGCTTGCGCGCCCCGGCCGCGTCGCCGCGCAGGCGGTTCAGGGTGAACTCCTCGGTGTGCACGAGGCCGGGGGCGAGCTCCATCACCCGGATCGGCTCGCCGGCGAGCTCGAGCCGCAGCACCTCGGTCACGGCGTGCGCCGCGTACTTCGCGGCGTTGTACCCGCCGCCCCCGGCGTAGGCGGCGAGCCCGGCCGTCGAGGTGAGGTTCAGGATCGAGGCCCAGCCGCCGTGCGCGGCGCCGGCGCGCAGCACGGGCAGCAGCGCCGCCGTGACCGTGCGCAGGCCGAGCACATTGACCTCGAACATGCGCCGCCAGTCGTCGTTCGAGGCGGACTCGACCGACTCGGTGCCGAGCGCGCCGCCGGCGTTGTTGACGAGCCCGGTCGCGCCTCCGGTCGCCTCGACCTCGGCGGCCATCGCGGCCACCTGCGCCTCGTCGGTGACATCGCAGACGACCGGGTGCGCGCCGGTCTCCGCGGCGAGGGCGTGGAGCCGATCCGCGCGCCGCGCCACCGCGACGGTCTCCCACCCGAGCTCCGCGAAGCGGCGCACGGTCGCCGCTCCGATCCCCGAGCTCGCCCCGGTCACCACCACGCGATCCGCCATGCCGATCCTCCGTCCACCCGGCGCGGGCCGCCGCGGCCCCGCCCTTCGAGCATACAAACATTACGCGGCGTGTCCCGCTCCGTTGCCGCGCTCGGCGGCCCTCCGTACGCTCGAGGAACATCCGCCCGACGTATCCCTTCCCGATACGATGCAGGGGTCGCGTGCTCGCCCGCCGCGCACGGGGCCGCGGCACCCGACGACCGACTCACCGAGGAGCAACTCCATGACCGACCAGACCGCCTGGGGCTTCGAGACCAAGCAGATCCACGCGGGCCAGCAGCCCGACGAGACCGGCGCGCGCGCCGTGCCGATCCACCAGACCACCTCCTTCGTCTTCGACGACACGACCCAGGCGGCGAACCGCTTCGCGCTCGCCGAGCTCGGCCCCATCTACACGCGCATCACGAACCCGACGCAGGCGGTCGTTGAGGAGCGGGTCGCGGCCCTCGAGGGCGGCACCGGGGCGCTGCTGCTCGCGAGCGGCCAGGCGGCCTCGACCTTCGCCGTGCTGAACATCGCGAACGCCGGCGACCACATCGTCTCCTCGAGCTCCATCTACGGCGGCACCTACAACCTCTTCAAGTACTCGCTGGCCAAGCTCGGCATCGAGGTCACCTTCGTCGAGGATCAGGACGACCCGGCGGCCTGGCAGCGCGCCGTGCGCCCGAACACGAAGCTCTTCTTCGCCGAGTCGATCGCGAACCCGCGCTCCAACGTGCTCGACATCGCCGCGGTGGCCGAGGTGGCCCATGAGAACGACGTCCCGCTCATCATCGACAACACGGTCGCGAGCCCCTACCTCGTCCGCCCGCTGGAGCACGGGGCCGACATCGTGCTGCACTCCGCCACGAAGTTCCTCGGCGGCCACGGCACGACCATCGGCGGCGTGATCGTCGACGGCGGCCGCTTCCCCTGGTCGGAGCACGTCGACCGCTTCCCCGGCCTCACCGAGCCCGACCCCTCCTACAACGGCGTCAGCTACACCGGCGCCGTCGGCGACGGCATCGCCTACATCATCAAGGCGCGCGTGCAGCTGCTGCGCGACCTCGGCTCCTCGATCGCCCCGCACAGCGCCTGGCTCCTGCTGCAGGGCATCGAGACGCTGTCGCTGCGCGTCGAACGGCACGTGCAGAACGCCCAGGAGGTCGCGGAGTGGCTGGACGCCCACGAGGACGTCGCCACGGTCTACTACTCGGGGCTCCCCTCGAGCCCCTGGTACGCGGCCGCGAACCGCTACGCGCCGAAGGGCGTCGGCGCGGTGCTCGCCTTCGAGCTCAAGGGGGGCGTCGACGCGGGCCGCGCGGTGGTCGAGAACGTCGAGCTCTTCAGCCACGTCGCCAACATCGGCGACGTGCGCTCGCTCATCATCCACCCGGCGTCGACCACCCACTCGCAGCTCACCCCCGAGCAGCAGCTCACCGCCGGCGTCACCCCCGGGCTCGTGCGCCTCTCGGTGGGGCTCGAGCACATCGACGACATCACGGCCGACCTCGAGCGCGGCTTCGCGGCCGCCCGCGAGGTCGTCGCCGCGCAGTCCGCCCAGGCCTGAGCCGGCCCGGGGCCGCGGCGCGTAACAATCGCGCACGGCCCCGCCCGGACGGGCACAATGGGTGGTTATGGATTGGCAGACGCCCGAGGACTCGTTCCCGACCGACTTCATCACCGACGCGCAGCTGCGCGCGCTGATGGGGCGCCCGCCGATCTCGGGCGGCTGGCGGGACGGCGATCCCGTCGGCGAGCGCCGCTTCGCGTCGATCGGCGCCTTCGCGACCGAAGCGGGCGAGGAGCTGCCCGCGGTCCGCATCGCGTACGAGACGTTCGGCGAGCTCGCCCCGCAGCGCGACAACGCGATCCTCGTCTTCCACGCGCTCACCGGAGACAGCCACCTCGTCGGCGCCGCGGGACCCGGGCACCCCACGGACGGCTGGTGGTCGGAGATCGTCGGGCCGGGCAAGCCGCTCGACACCGACCGCTACTGCATCGTGGCGCCGAACGTCCTCGGCGGCTGCCAGGGCTCGACCGGCCCGGGATCCCTCGACCCGAACGGACGCGAGTGGGGCGGAAGGTTCCCCTACCTCACGATCCGCGACCAGGTCGCCGCCGCCGTCCGCTTCGCCGACGAGCTCGGGATCGAGCGGTTCGCCGCCGTCATCGGGGGCTCCATGGGCGGCATGCACGCGCTCGAGTGGGCGATCGCCCACCCCGATCGTCTCTCCCGGCTCGCCGTCATCGCGGCGCCCCCGGTGACGACGGCGGACCAGATCGGCCTGAACCTCGTGCAGCTCGAGGCGATCCGCTCCGACCCCTTCTACCGCGGCGGACACTACTACGACGCCCCGGACGGCACCGGCCCCCACCACGGCCTCGCGACGGCGCGGCGGCTCGCGCTGCTCAACTACCGCAGCCACACGGAGCTCGACGACCGCTTCGGCCGCTCGTGGCAGTCGGCGGTGAGCCCGCTCGGCGGCGGCGGCCGCTTCGCCGTCGAGTCCTACCTCGACTTCCACGGGAACAAGTTCACCCGGCGCTTCGACGCCGGAAGCTACGTGACGCTCGTGCAGGCGATGAACTCCCACGACGTCGGCCGGGGCCGCGGCGGTGTCGCCGCGGCGCTCGGCGCGCTCGACCTCCCGACGCTCGTCCTCGGGATCCCGAGCGACCGCCTGTTCACGCTCGAGGGGCAGGACGAGATCGCGCGGCACGCGCCCGGCAGTCTCGACGGCGGGCTCGCGACCCGGATCGATTCGCCGTTCGGCCACGACGCGTTCCTCATCGAGTTCGCGCGCGTCGGCGCCCAGCTGGAGCGCCTGCTCGCGAGCTGAGGCCGCGCTCCCCTCGGACTCCCCGACGGTTCCCGGGAGCCTCCCACCTTGCGCGCGTAGGCTCGCCGGGTACCGTCGATCCCAGAAGGAGCAGGAATTGTCCGTCACGCGAGTGAGCCGCTCCGTCCGCGTCTTCGGCGTCGTGGCCACCGTATCGGCGGCGCTCCCCTTCGCCCTCACGGGGTGCTCCCCCGCGGCGGACATCGGCGCGCAGGCCGCGGAGCTCCAGGCCGCGGCGGGCTCCGACGTGCTCGAGGTGCCGGTCGTGACGATCTACGACGTCACCGACGCCGAGCTCACCTCCGCCGAGGGGGAGATCGGCGGCTCGGTCGCCGGGGCCTTCGCCGCGCACGTGGAGACGAGCGGCTACTTCGTGCTCAACGACGGCGTCATCACGGGAGCCGAACTGCGCGCGCGCCTCGCGGCGTTCCCCGAGGCGAAGTTCGTCCTCACGCAGCCGACGGTGCTGCGCCGCGAGGGCGGCGACCCGACGGTGACCGCGGTCGGCACGCTCTCCGTCAACGGCATCGTGCACCAGGAGGCGCAGCTGCGCCTCACCCCCACGAAGCTCGACGAGGAGAGCGCCGAGTTCGACCTCGACTTCGACATCCCCGACAGCCCGCTCACGAGCGGCGCGGACCTGCCGGTCGACGAGATCAGCGCGCACCTGGTGCTCTCCGCGCGCTGAGACGCGAGCGGCGCGCCGACGTCGCGCCGCAGTGCGCCGACGCCCGCCCGGGGTCCCGGTTCTCGGGGTCCCGGGCGGGCCCCGCTACCGTCCGTGACCGCGCCGCGTCGCGTCGTGCACCTCGCCGACGAGCTCCTCGATGACGTCCTCGAGGAAGACGACGCCGAGCTCGGTGCCGTCCTTCTCGAAGATCCGTGCGAGGTGGATCCCCCGCTCCTGCATGCGCGCCAGCACGTCCTCGAGCTCCGTCTGGGCGTGCAGCGCGATCATCTCGCGGATCCGCTTCGCCGCGATGGGCTCCGCGATGCGGTCCTCCCCGAGGCGCACGAGATCCTTGATGTGCACGTATCCGTCGAGCTCGCCGTCGCTCCCCGCGATCGGGTAGCGCGAGAAGCCGTGCTTCGCCACGGCGGCCTCGACGTCCTCGGGCGTCGAGCCTGCCGGCAGCACGACGAGGCGATCGAACGGCACGAGCAGGTCGGCCGCGCGCTTCGCCGTGAACTCGAACGCCGCCGAGAGCGCGCCGCTGCGATCCTCGAGCACGCCCTCGCGCGTCGAGTGGCTCACGATGCTCGCGACCTCCTCGAGCGTGAAGGTGCTGTTCGTCTCCGACTTCGGCTCGACGCGGAACAGGCGCAGCACGCCGTTCGCGATCGCGTTGAGCGCCGCGATGACGTGGCGGAGCACCCGCGAGACCGCGACGAGGGGCGGCGCGAGGAGGAGGACCGCCTGGTCGGGCATCGAGAAGGCCGCGTTCTTCGGCACCATCTCGCCGAAGACGACGTGCAGGTAGGTCACCCCGACGAGGGTGAGCACGAACGCGACGACCCCGACGACCTCGGGCGAGAGCCCCGTCCACTCGAGCGGCCCCTCGAGCAGGTGGTGGATCGCCGGCTCGGACACGTTCAGGATGAGCAGCGAGCAGACCGTGATGCCCAGCTGGCTCGTGGCGAGCATGAGGGTCGCGTGCTCCATCGCGTAGAGGGCGGTCCTCGCGCGCTTGGAGCCCGCCTCGGCGCGGGGCTCGATCTGCGAGCGCCGCGCCGAGAGCACGGCGAACTCGGCGCCGACGAAGAAGGCGTTCACGGCGAGCAGCACCACGAGCCAGACGATTCCTGCCCAGTCGCTCATGCGCGCACCCCCGCCCCATCGGTCCCCGCGGCTTCGGAGTCGTCGTCGGACCCGTCGGGCAGCGGGGCGCTCGTGTAGCGCAGCCGCGCGACGCGGCGTCCGTCCATCCGCTCGATGCGCAGGGTGCCGCCGTCGGGCAGCCCGACCTCGTCGCCCGCCACCGGGATACGGCCGAGCTCGCGCAGCACGTAGCCGGCGACCGTGTCGTACTCGTCGTCCTCGGGGATCTCGATCCCGGTCTGCTCGCGCACCTCGTCGGGGCGCAGGTCGGCGGGGAAGGTCATCTCGTCCGCCGTGCCGACCACGCCGGCCGCCGCGCGATCGTGCTCGTCGGCGACCTCGCCGACGATCTCCTCCACGAGATCCTCGAGAGTGACGATGCCCGCCGTGCCGCCGTACTCGTCGACGACGATGGCGAGCTGGAACCCCCGGGAGCGCAGCTCTTCGAGCAGCTGGTCCAGGCGGATCGTCTCGGGCACGCGGAGGACCTCCTCGGCGAGCGCGGCGACCGGCACCTCCGAGCGCTTGGCGCGGGGCACCGACACGGCCTGCTTGACGTGCACCACGCCGACGACGTCGTCCCGGTCGTCGTCGATGACCGGGAACCGCGAGTAGCCGGTGCGACCCGAGAGCTCGAGCACGGCCTGCGCCGACTCGAGCTTCTGGATGCTCTCGATCCTGAGGCGCGGCGTCATGACGTCGCCGGCCGTGAGCTCGGAGAACCGCAGCGTCCGGTCGAGCAGCGTCGCCGTGTCGGCCTCGAGCAGGCCGGCGCTCGCCGAGTGGCGCACGAGCGAGGAGAGCTCCTCCGCCGATCGGGCGCCGGAGAGCTCCTCCTTGGGCTCGATGCCGATGGAGCGCAGGATCCCGTTCGCGCTGCCGTTGAGCAGGGCGACCGCCGGTCTGAACACGGTCGTGAACGTGGCCTGCGCCGGCATCACGATGCGCGCCGTGGCGAGCGGCTTCGAGATGGCGAAGTTCTTCGGGACGAGCTCGCCGACGATCATCGAGAACACGGTCGCGACCGCGACCGCGATCGGCGCGCTGATCGTGCGGCGGAACTCCTCGGCGACGCCGAGCCCCGCCAGCGGGGCGTCGAGGAAGGCGCTGATCGCGGGCTCGAGGGTGTACCCGGCGAGCAGCGTGGTCAGGGTGATGCCGAGCTGCGCGCTGGACAGGTGCGTCGAGGTGACCGCGAGACCCTTAATCACGCGGTCGAGGCCGCGCGCGCCCTCGGACCTGCGCCGCTCGAGGTCATGCCGGTCGAGCGCGACGAGGGAGAACTCGGCGGCGACGAAGATCCCGGTTCCGGCGGTCAGCACGACGCCGATGAGCAGCAACCACCACTCGTTCATCCGCGGCACCCGCCGCGGGGCTGGGTCCGCGCCTCAGCGCGGCCGGTACTCGGAGGGTCTGCGGGTCTTCGAGAGTCTGCATCCATAGCACCCTCGAGATTATCAGCGATCGCTGGGAACTCCAGCGCTGCGCGGATCGCGCGGCCACCCGGAAAGGCGTAGTCTTGAACACGGTTGCGGCTATGGAGCCCTCGATCCCCGTTCCAGGCCGGCCGCTCACGATCTCAACGAGAGGAAATCGCTTTGGCGGAGCGTACGGAAACCGGCGCGCAGGCTGGTTCCGCAGAAGATTTCGGTGCTAACGCGTGGCTCGTCGACGAGCTGTGGAAGCAGTATCAGGTGGACAAGGACTCCGTGGATCGCTCCTGGTGGCCCGTGCTCGAGCAGTACGGCGGCGCGGCCCCGTCCGGGCAGGCGCCGCCCAGCGCCCCCGCCCCGAACACGACCGCCGCCCCGAACGCGAGCCCCGCCCCGAACACGACCGCCGCCGCGAGCGCGGCCGCGCCCGCGACCTCGCCGATCCCGACGACGACCCAGCCCGCGCGCACCACGAACGCCGCGCCCCGCGAGGCGCCCATCCCCGCGGACGCCCCGCGCGCGACCACGAGCCGCGACGAGTCGGAGACCCTCGAGGATCAGGTCACGCCGCTCAAGGGCATGGCGCGCACCCTGTCCAAGAACATGGATCAGAGCCTCACGGTGCCGACCGCGACGAGCGTGCGCACGATCCCCGCGAAGCTGATGATCGACAACCGGATCGTCATCAACAACCATCTGCGGCGCAGCCGCGGCGGCAAGGTCTCCTTCACGCACCTCATCGGCTGGGCGCTCATCCAGACGCTCAAGGACTTCCCCAGCCAGAACGTCGCCTACGCCGAGGCCGACGGCAAGCCGTCCATCGTCGTGCCCGCCCACATCGGCCTCGGCATCGCGATCGACCTGCCCAAGCCCGACGGCACCCGCTCGCTGATGGTCCCCTCGATCAAGCGCGCCGAGACGCTCGATTTCAACGAGTTCCTCGCCGAGTACGAGGATCTCGTCAAGCGCGCGCGCGCGAACAAGCTCGGCGCCGGCGATTTCCAGGGCACCACCATCTCGCTCACGAACCCGGGCGGCATCGGCACGGTGCACTCGGTGCCGCGGCTCATGGCCGGCCAGGGCAGCATCATCGGCGCCGGCGCGCTCGAGTACCCCGCCGAGTTCCAGGGCGCTTCGCAGGAGACGCTGAACCGCCTCGGCATCTCGAAGACGATCACGCTGACGAGCACCTACGACCACCGGGTGATCCAGGGCGCGGGATCGGGCGAGTTCCTGAAGCACGTGCACGAGCGCCTCATCGGCGGGCACGGCTTCTACGAGGAGATCTTCGCGGCGCTGCGCATCCCCTACAAGCCCGTGCAGTGGGCCGCGGACCTCCACGTCGACATCACGGGCGCCGTCGACAAGACCGCCCGCGTGCAGGAGCTCATCAACTCCTTCCGGGTGCGCGGGCATCTCATGGCCGACGTCGATCCGCTCGAGTACCGGCAGCGCACCCACCCCGATCTTGAGATCGAATCGCACGGCCTCACGTTCTGGGACCTCGACCGCGAGTTCGTCACTGGCGGCATCGGCGGCAAGCGCACCATGCCGCTCCGCGACATCCTCGGCGTGCTCCGCGACTCGTACTGCCGCAAGATCGGCATCGAGTACATGCACATCCAGGATCCGGCCCAGCGGCTGTGGCTGCGCGACCAGCTCGAGGTGCCCTACGCGAAGCCGAGCCACGACGAGCAGATGCGCATCCTCGAGAAGCTCAACGAGGCCGAGGCCTTCGAGACCTTCCTGCAGACGAAGTACGTCGGCCAGAAGCGCTTCAGCCTCGAGGGCGGCGAGTCCGTGATCCCGCTGCTCGACGCCATGCTCATCGACGCCGCGGAGGACGGGGTCGACAGCGTCGACGTCGGCATGGCCCACCGCGGCCGTCTGAACGTCCTCTCGAACATCGCCGGCAAGACGTACGGCCAGATCTTCCGGGAGTTCGAGGGCGCGCAGGTCGCCAAGTCGGGTTCGGGCGACGTGAAGTACCACCTCGGCACCTCGGGCGTCTTCACCGCGCCCAACGGCACGCAGGTCCCCATCCACCTCGCCGCGAACCCCTCGCACCTCGAGACCGTCGACGGCGTGCTCGAGGGCATCGTCCGCGCCAAGCAGGATCTCAAGCCGATCGGCTCGTTCACGACCCTGCCGATCATCATCCACGGCGACGCGGCGATGGCCGGCCAGGGCGTCGTCTACGAGACGATGCAGATGTCGCAGCTGCGCGGCTACCGCACGGGCGGCACCATCCACATCATCATCAACAACCAGGTCGGCTTCACGACGCTGCCGCTCGACTCGCGCACCGGGATCTACTCCTCCGACGTCGGCAAGGTCGTCCAGGCGCCCATCTTCCACGTGAACGGCGACGATCCCGAGTCCGTCGTGCGCGTCGCGAAGCTCGCCTACGAGTTCCGCCAGCGCTTCCACATCGACGTCATTATCGACCTCGTCTGCTACCGCAGGCGCGGGCACAACGAGGGCGACGACGCGTCGATGACGCAGCCGCTGATGTTCGACCTCATCGAGGCGAAGCGCTCCACGCGCCGCCTGTACACGAGCGCGCTCGTCGGCCGCGGCGACATCACCGAGGAGGAGTACGAGAAGTCGAAGCAGGACTTCCAGGACCGCCTCGAGCAGGCCTTCATGGAGACCCACGCGGCGCAGACGGGCGCCATCCCCGTCATCGACACGAGCGGCATCGCCGAGACCGCCGAGACCGGCGCCGTGCCGACCGCCGCGCTCGAGACCGCCGTCGACCGCAGCGTCGTCGAGCGGATCGGCGACGCGCACGCCAACAAGCCCGAGCGCTTCACCGTCCACCGCAAGCTCCAGCAGCTGCTCGACAAGCGGTTCGAGATGAGCCGCGAGGGCGGCATCGACTGGGGCTTCGGCGAGCTGCTCGCGCTCGGCTCGCTGCTCCTCGAGGGGACCGCGGTGCGCTTCGCCGGGCAGGACGCCAGGCGGGGCACCTTCGCCCAGCGGCACGCGGTCTTCCACGACCGGGCGAACGGCCAGGAGTGGATCCCGCTGCTCAATCTCTCCGAGGAGCAGGGGCGCTTCTGGATCTACGATTCGCTGCTCTCGGAGTACGCGGCCCTCGCCTACGAGTACGGCTACTCACTGCAGCGGGAGGACGCGCTCGTGCTGTGGGAGGCCCAGTTCGGCGACTTCGCCAACACCGCCCAGGCCGTCATCGACGAGTACATCGCCGCCGCCGAGCAGAAGTGGGGCCAGCAGTCCTCCGTGGTCATGCTGCTCCCCCACGGCTACGAGGGCCAGGGTCCCGACCACTCCTCGGCCCGCATCGAGCGCTACCTGCAGCTGTGCGCCGAGAACAACATGGTCGTGACGCGCCCCTCCACCCCCGCGAACTACTTCCACCTGCTGCGCCGCCAGGCGTACGCGCGGCCCCGCAAGCCGCTCATCGTCTTCACCCCGAAGTCGATGCTGCGCCTGCGCGGCGCGACCTCGGCGGTCGAGGAGTTCACCGAGGGCTCGTTCCGCCCCATCATCGACGATCCCGCCGTCACCGACCGCGCGGCCGTCGAGCGCGTCATCCTCGTCTCGGGCAAGGTCTACTACGACCTGCGCGCGGCGCTCGACAAGCGCCCCGATCCGCGCGTCGCGCTCGTGCGCGTCGAGCAGTTCTACCCGATCCCCGGCGTGGAGCTCGGGCGCGTGCTCGCCCACTACGCCGGCGCCGAGCTCGTGTGGGTGCAGGACGAGCCCGAGAACCAGGGCGCCTGGCCGTTCATCTCCCTCGAGCTGTCCAAGCAGCTCGCGAACGACAAGATCCGGGTGGTCTCCCGACCCGCCTCCGCGGCGCCCTCGACGGGCTCCGCGAAGGTGCACGCCGTGGAGCAGGAGGCGCTCATCGCGCGCGCCCTCGGCTTCGGCGACGAGTCGTAGGCGACCGGGTGCAGCAGCCGCTCCTCGGAGGCGACGCGCCGCGGGATTCCGCGGCCGTCGGCCCCGGTGTCGGGAGCATCGCCCAGCGGATCGCGACCGCGATCTCGCTCGGCATGCTCAGCGTCGGGGAGCGGCTGCCGCCCGAGAGCGAGCTCGCGGCGCAGTTCGGGATCGCGGTCGCGACGCTGCGCAAGGCGCTCGCCGAGCTCCGCGAGCAGGGCATCGTCGAGACGCGGCGCGGACGCAACGGCGGCACCTTCGTGGTGCGGACGCCCTTCCCCTCGGCCGCGGCCCTGCGCGCCTCGCTCGCGGCGACGAGCCTCGTCGCACTGCGCGACTTCTTCGACGAGCAGGCGGCGGTCTCCGGCATGGCCGCGCGGCTCGCCGCCGAACGCACCTCGCCGGACGGCAGGACCCGGCTCGCCGAGTTCGCCTTCCAGGCCCGCGAGGCCAGGGGCATGCGCGACCGCTCGCTCGCCGACAGCCGCTTCCACTTCGAGGTCGCGGTGCTCAGCCAGTCCCCGCGCCTGCTGGCCTCGGAGCAGCGCCTCCAGTCGGAGCTCTCGCCGTTCCTGTGGTGCGAGGAGATCTGCACCGCCTCGGCGCAGCTCGCCTTCACCGACCATCTCGCCATCGTCATGGCCGTCGAGCAGCGCGATCCCGAGGAGGCCGGCCGGCTCGCGGTCGCGCACGTCCGCGCCAACATGCGCCTGATCGTGGACGGCAAGCTCGCGCTCGCCCGGGCGGCGCTCGCCGAGCCCGACGCGGAGGACGGCGCATGAGCGGCGCGGAGGCCGGCATGCACGGCACGATCGACCGCATCGACGCGTGGTTCGGGCGCAGGTTCACGCGACTCGAGCAGCTCGGCGAGCAGCTGCTCGGCGTGCTCCGCTTCGACGCCGCCGGGCGCATCGAGCTCACCGAATCGGCCCGCAGGCGCCTGAAGTCGGTGGCCGTGCGCTATCTCGCCGAGGATCCGGTACTCGACGGCTGCGGCCTCATCTTCGCGCACTCGGCGCTCGGCACCGAGAACGGCCACCTCGAATGGTGGGTCCGCGAGGACGAGACCCGCTTCGCCCGCTACTCCTTCGGCGTCGTGCCCGGGGGCGACCGCTACTACGACTACGACCACCACGAGTGGTTCACGCGCGCCTTCGACGAGGGCGCCGCCGCACTCGTCGGCCCGTACATCGACTACCTCGGCGTCGAAGCCTACGTCGTCACGCTGACGGTGCCCGCCGAACTCGACGGACGGCGGATCGGCGCGGTCGGCAACGACATCCAGGTGCAGGACCTCGAACGGGATCTCCTTCCCGTGCTGCTGCGGGCCCCGGCGGAAGCGGCGGTGCTCGGCGCGCACGGCCACGTGCTCGTCGGCACCTCCTCCCGCTTCCTCGCCGGCGACCACGTGCCCGCCGAGACCCCGGGCTACCGGAGCGCACCGGTGGGTCCTGCCTCGGCGGGCCTGCGGATCCTCTACGCCGCCGAGTGACCCCGTGCCGCGGCCCCCGCGGCGGCGAGCGTCGCGAAGCGCTCGGCGAGCGCGCCCCAGTGCCTGCGGAGCTCCGGCTCGGCGTCGCGGACCGCGGTGACGATCGGCTCCGCCGCGCGCCCGAGCCGTTCGAGCCCGTCGGCGTCCTCGAGCACCCACGCCTCGGCCGTGGGCGTCGTCGCCTCCGGATGGAACTGCACGCCCCAGGCCGCCTCGCCGAGGCGGAAGGCCTGATGACGGCACGCATCGCTCGAGGCGAGGAGCTCCGCGCCGGGCGGCAGCTCGGCGATCTCGAGATAGTGCCACTGGACGACGGGGGGCTCCGTCCCCGCCAAGGGCCCGAGCACGGGATCCCCCGCGGTGCGCGGAGCCGCCTCGGCGAACGATGCCGTGCAGAGCCCGATCTCCGGTCCGCCCGGCAGGGTCGCGACGACGCCCCCCGTCGCGACGGCGAGCAGCTGCGCGCCGAGGCAGATCCCGAGCGTCGGGGTGCCGTTCGCGACGCCCTCGGCGAGCAGCGCGCGGGCATCGGGCAGCCACGGCGCCTCGGCGTCGTCCTCGGGGCCCATCGAGCCGCCGAGCACGATGAGGGCCTCGAACCCCGCGAGGCTCTTCGGCAGCGGCCGACCCGCGTCGGGGCCCACCACGACGAGCTCCGCCCCGCCGGCCGCGAGTCCGTCGGAGAGGAGCCCGATACCGGCATTGCCCTGGTGCTCGACGACGAGCACGCGCGCGCTCATGCGCCGACCCGTTCGCCGATGCCGCGGACGCGTTCCGCGGCCCCGTCCGACCCGGTGCCCGCGGCGGCGCGCTCGACGAGCCAGTCGAACAGCGCCTGCTGCTGCGGGTCGTCCGCCGCCGTGTCCTCGGGGTGCCACTGCACGGCGAGGAGCTCGGCGGCGGGCAGTTCGACGGCCTCCACGACGCCGTCGGGCGCCCGGCCGACGGCGCGCAAACCCTCGCCGAGCCGGTCGACGGCCTGGTGGTGGTAGGAGGAGACGGGCACCGCGGCCGCGCCGAGCACGGACGCGAGCGCGGAATCCGCCTCGAGGCGCACCTCGTGCACGCCGTCGCGGTGCGGGCTCGCCTCGGGCAGATCCTGCACGAGAGTCCCGCCGCGCTCCACGTTCAGCAGCTGGAACCCGCGGCAGATCGCGAGCACCGGGATCCCGAGCGCGAGGGCGGCGGCGATCGCCTCGGCCTCGAAGGCGTCCTGCGCCGGGGAATCCGCGGTCGCCGTCGCGGGGTGCGGGTCCTGGCCGTAGCGCCCGGGATCGACGTCGGCCCCGCCGGGCACGAGCAGGCCGTCGAAGCCGCGCAGCCGCTCGACGAGCGGCGACGCCCCCTCCGCGAACAGGGTGAGCGGCTCGCCGCCCGCGCGCACGACCGCGCGGAGCACCGCCGCGGCGACGGCGCTGCCGTCGAAGCGGAGCCCGTGGATGCGGTTCGACCACATCCCCGTGACGGCGATCCGCGGGGCGCTCATCGCGCCCGCCCCGCCTCGGCCGCGCTCGGCGCGAGCGGGAAGGGGAGCAGCGGCATCCACTCCGTCCAGACCTCGGCGAGCGCGCCGTCGGCGACCACGGCCTCCAGCGCGGCGTCGAGCTCCGCGCGCAGCGCGTCGTTGCCCGGCGCGACGCCGATCCCCCAGCGATTGCCCGTGAGCACGGTGAAGGCCTCGACGAAGTCGGGATCCTCCCTCCCGAGCGGGATCATCACGACGTCGTCGTCGACGAAGCCGTCGATCTCGCCGGATCGCGTCGCGGCGATCATGTCGCCGAACACGTCGTCGCTCGCGCCGAAGCTCACGAGCTCGACCCCGGGGAACGTCTCGGCCAGCTTCATGTTCGTGGAGTTGGCGATCGCGCCGATGCGGTACCCGGCGAGCTCCTCGGCGGATCGCGCCGGGTCGTCGGCGCGGACGACGAGGGTCTCGTTGAAGACGGCGTACGGCAGGGTGAAGTCGACGAGCGCGGCGCGCTCCGGGGTCATGCCCTGGCCGCACCAGACCGCGTCGGCGTCGCCGCGGCGCACGGCGGGGATCATGTCCTCCCAGGGCAGCATCACCCACTCGATCGCCGCGCCCATGCGCTCCGCGACGAGCGCGGCCGCGGCCGGTTCGTAGCCGCTCCGCGTCCGCCCGTCGGGGCTCTTCGCGAAGAGCGGCAGTGCCTCGGAATCGATGCAGGCGAGCCGGAGCACCCGCCCCGCGTCCTGCGCGTCGATGTCGTTCACGGAATCGCCTCCCAGTACTGATCGAACTCCCACTGCGTGATTTGGCCGCAGTAGCGGCCCCACTCGTCCCGCTTCAGCTGCAGGAAGATCCGCGTCAGCTCCTCCGGCATGGCGCCCATGAGGTACGCATCGGCCTCGAACGCCTCGATCGCGCTGCCGAGCGTGTTCGGGATGACGACGTCGCGGATCACGGCGCTCGGCTCCCCCGGGTCCCCCGGTTCGAGGCCGGCCTCGAGCCCGTGCTCGATCGCCGCGAGCAGGTAGAGGTGCGAGAGGTATGGGTTCACGCTGGCGTCGGGGAGGCGGTACTCCATGCGGCCGTTCGCCGAGATGCGGATGGCGACGCCGCGGGTGTCCAGCCCCCAGTCGGCCCCGGAGGGGGCGAACTGGCCGGCGTCCCAGTAGCGCTTGTAGGAGTTGACGGTGGAGCCCATGACGAGCATGGACCCGGGGGCGTGCAGCAGCATCCCCGCGATCGCGTGCCGCGCGGTCTCCGTGGCGTGCAGCTCGACGCGGCCGTCCTCGACGACGTTCTCATCGCCGCCGGGTCCGCGTCGCCACAGGCTGAGGTTGTGGTGGCACCCGTTGCCCATCTTGCCGTTGTAGGGCTTCGCCATGAAGCTCGCCTCGAGCCCGAGCTCCCGCGCGACCTGCTTGCAGATCTGGCGGTAGCTCGTCATGCGCTCGGCGGTGAGCTCCGCCCGGTCGTAGTCCCAGTTGAGCTCGATCTGGCCGTCGTCCTCGTAGTCGCCCTGGATCATGTCGAAGTCGAGCGCCTGCGCGTAGGCGATGACCTTCTTGTAGACGGGACGCATCTTCTCGAGGTTCTCGACCTGGTAGGCGGGGCTCTGATCCTCCTTCGCGACGACCTCGATCCCCGGCCCCGTCCACGTCATCTCCGGCTCCAGACCGCTGCGCAGCTCGAGGCCGGTGCGCTCGGTGAAGGCGCGGTGGGCGACGCGGAAGAGCGCCCGGGTGTCCAGGGGGATCAGCCGTCCGCCTGCGGCGCCGAGATGGGGCGGGTCGTAGGCGGTGCAGAAGATCCGCCCCACCTCGTCGTCCCAGGGCAGCACCTGGAAGGTCTCGGGCTCGGGCAGCCCCCAGAACTCGTGCGCGTCGACGCCGCCGCCGATGAGCTCGCCCTCGCGGCTCGTCTGGAGGTCGGTGAGCGCGGTGCGGTGGAAGGCGATGCCCTTGCGCAGCATGCGTTCGAAGTGCCCGGCGGGGACGACCTTCGCGACCGTGCGGCTGCCGAGGGTCGGGATCATGTAGTAGATGTACTTGACGCCGGTGGCACGGATCCGCTCGCCGAGCGCGGCCACGACCTCCGGGCGGAGGTTCGCCTCCTGATGGCGCGCGAAGGCGGTCGTGTCGGCCAGGATCTCCCGCAGCGCGGCGCCGAAGCGACCGCCGGCGCCGGCATCCTCCGGGACGGGCGGGGGGCCGGGAGGAGCGGCCTGCGGCCGCTCCTCGGCGATGATGAGATTCGACATGGGGGGTCCTTTCGTCGTCGGAAGGGTCGAGCGCGCCGATCAGCGCACCGCGAAGTCGATGGGGAGCCGGATGGGTCCGTGGTTGCCCGAGTCCGGGAGCCAGGCGTCCCCGCCCGGGCACCGGACGTCGGTGATCGCCTGCGCGAGCAGCGGCAGGGCCACGCTCATGTCGGCGCGGGCGATGAAGTGCCCGATGCACTTGTGCACGCCGCCGCCGAAGGTGTGGTGCTGCTTGCGGCCGCCGACCTGGATGTCGATCTCGGGGTCGGGGAACGCCTCGGGATCGGTGCCGCTCGACATGGTGAACAGGTGCACGGTCGTGCCCTTCGCGATCTCGAGCCCGTTGAACTCGAAGTCCTCGTTCGCCTCGCGGGTCACCCAGCGGGTCGTCGGGTTGACGCGCAGCGCCTCCTCGAGAGCGGGCCGCGTGAGCTCGCCGGGGCGGCTCGCGAGCAGCTCCCACTGATCCGGATTGCGCATGAAGGTCTGCAGGATCAGCCCGAGCTGATTGCGCGTGGTGTCCATGCCGCCGAAGAGCATCAGCACGAGCGCGTTGCGCAGCTCCGTGTCGCTCAGGCTGTCGCCGTCGCCCCGGCTGACCTCGAGCAGGTGGGACACCATGTCCTCCCCCGGCGCCTCGCGGCGCTCCTCGATGAGCCGGTCCACGAAGTCGTAGAGCTCCTGCACCGCGACGTCGACGCGCTCGATGTCCTCCTTGATCGTGACGCTGAGCGCGTAGCCGACCGTGTTCGCGCGGGAGGCGATGAACGGCCAGTGCTCGTGCGGGAGCCCCATCATGGCGCAGAGCGCGCGCGTGGCGAAGGGTTCGGAGAAGTCGGCGACGAACTCCACCTGCTCGCCCCGCTCGTGCTTCGCGATCATGCCGGCGATCAGCTCCTCGGCGATGCGGGTGAACTCCGGTTCGAGCCGGCGCGCCACCCCCGGGGAGAACGCGGGGTTGAGGAGCCTCCGGATGCGATCGTGCTCGGTCCCCTCGAGGACGAGCAGGTTCTTCGCCCACCACTCGTAGAAGACGCCGGAGTGGACGCCGTGGTGGTCGGGCCACTTCGCGCTGCCCTGATCGAGGCTGCGATGCTTCAGCAGCTCGGTGACCTCGCGGTAGCGGAGCACGCCGTAGCCGTAGTTCGTGCGGGCGTACCATGAGCGCGCGCGGGCCTCCCGCACGGCCTCCGAGTTCATGGCGAACTCCGGAGCGGAGATGTCGAGGTACGGCACCGGGTCGGTGGTGCTCTGAGCGGTCATTCGTACTCCTTCGTCGAATCCGCCGGCGCCGGGATGTCGCGCGAAGGCGGTCTCCCGAGGCCGGTTGCAAATAAGCTATACGTGAATGTTTTAATGCGCAAGTGCATTCGTGAAACCTGCCAGAAACTTTGATTCACACGGAAATAAATCATTCACAGTACGCATATTTATCGGGTACACTGGCCGGATCACGGGGCGACGCTGCACCGGCCGCGCCCCTCGACCGCGAAGGAGCCGTGATGACGACCGTCCCCCGTCCGCAGATCGCCGTCGTCGGCAGCGGCCCCTCCGGGTGCTACCTCGCCCAGGCGATCCTCCGCGCGCTGCCCACGGCGGAGCTCACGATCTTCGACCGCCTCGTCTCCCCGTTCGGACTCGTCCGCTACGGGGTCGCCGCCGACCACCAGCACACGAAGGCGATCACCCGTCAGTTCGACCGGCTCTTCCAGGGCGGCGGCGCCCGGTTCGCCGGCGGCATCCGGATCGGCGACGACGTCGGCCTCGCCGCGCTCCGCGACGCCTTCGACGCCGTGATCCTCGCGACGGGGCTCCCGGCGGACCGGCCCCTCGACGTCCCCGGCGCGGACCTCCCCGGAGTCGTCGGCGCCGGCGCGGTGACCCGCGCCCTCAACGCGCACCCCGATGCCCCGACCCGCCTGCCCGCGCTCGGCGGCGATGTCGTCCTGCTCGGCGCGGGCAACGTCGCCCTCGACGTCCTGCGGTTCCTCGTGAAGGATCGCTCGGGCTACGCGGAGAGCGACGTGGCCGACGAAGCGCTCGCCGGCTATCTCGCGGCACCGGCGCGGCGGGTCGTCCTCGTGAGCCGCTCGGCCGCGGCCGCGTCGAAGGGCGACCCGCAGATGCTGCGCGAACTCGCCGCGCTCCCGCGAGCGCGCTACTCGGTTCCGGATCCGGCCGGCCCGGCCGATCCGGCGAGCCCCGCCGGTCCGGCGGATGCGGGCGATCGGACCGCGGCCGCCCGCGCCGCGGCGGTCGCCGCGCTCGTCGATCCCGACCGCGGCCCGTTCCCCGGGCCGGAGGTCGAGCTCCGCTTCGGCGCGGCGCCGCTCCGGATCCTCGGCACGGAGCGCGTCACGGGCGTCGAGCTCGACGTCGCGGGCGAGCGCATCGTCATCCCCGCGGACGCCGTGATCTCGGCGATCGGCTTCGCGGGCGAACCGCGCGACGAGGTCGGCAGGCTCATCGCCGAGACGCCCCCCGACCCCGCGTCCGGCCGCCTCGGCGCCGGCCTCTACCGCGCGGGCTGGGCCCAGCGCGGTCCCCGCGGCGCGATCCCCGAGAACCGGGCGTCGGCGAAGCTCGTCGCCGACGAGCTCCTCGCCGACCTCGCCTCGGGCGCCCTCGCCGTCGACGGCGACCGCCCCGGCTTCGCGGGGTTGCCGCCCGAGACCCGGGCGCGCGCCGTCGACTACGAGCACTGGCTCGTCCTCGACGCGCACGAACGGTCCACGGCGCCCGCCGACCGCGTGCGCCGCAAGCTCCCCGACCACGACGCCATGGTCGGCATCGCCCGCGGCGACGCCGCCGCACCCCACCCCCACCCCTGAGAGGACCCACCGTGAACATCACCATTCTCTTCGGCACCGAGTCCGGCAACTCGGAGCTCGTCGCCGAGGACCTCGGCGCGGAGCTCGGCGCGCACCACGACGACGTGGAGGTCCGCGATCTGCAGAGCTTCGATCCGTCGGAGCTGAGCGCCGAACGCTTCTACCTCGTCATCTGCTCGACGCACGGCGAGGGCGATCTGCCGAACACGGCCATCCCCTTCGCGGAGGCCTTCGACGCCGCTCCCCCCGAGCTCGCCGGCGTCCGCTACGCGATGTTCGGCCTCGGCGACATGTTCTACGAGGAGACCTACTCCCAGGGGAGCGAGCACCTCGACCGCCGCTTCGCCGAGCGCGGCGCGGTGCGCGTCGGCGAGTACGGGCGCCACGACGCGTCCTCGTGGGACCTGCCGAGCGATGCCGCGCTCGCGTGGCTGCCCGGGGTGCTCGCAGCCGCGAGCGTCCCCGCCTGATCCCGCCGCGCCTCGCCGGAGGCGATCGCTCAGGGCACGGGCCGGCCCCCGGTTCCCCACCGGGCGCCGGTGCGGCACGGGGTCCTTCGCCCGGGGCTGCGTGTCGCGTCTCCCGCAGCCGCGTGACTCAGCGTCTGCCGCGACGCATGCCGGCGATGAAGCCGACGACGGCTCCGCCCGCCGCCCCGATGCCGGCTCCGGCACCGGGGTTCCCGGCCCAGAGGCCGACGAGCGCGCCGATGCCGGCGCCGAGAAGGATCCCGGCGATCGTCCAGGTCATCGACGCGCGGAGCAGGGGGTTCTCGTGATGTTCGCTCATACCGTCCACGCTAGAGCGGATGCGCATCGCGGGCCTCCGCCGCGAGACGGAGATCCCTCGTTCTCACGATGGAGGCCCGGCACCCCGCCCGGACCCGCCCGGGACTCGACGACCGGCCGGCGGCCGCGAAACACTGCCGGCGGCGGCGGGCGCTGCGCAGGCACGATCACGACCGCTACCGCGACCGCGACCGCGACGCCGACCCTATGAGGCCGCGGGGACGCTCCGCGCCGCGGCGCGTTCGACGAGCGCCCCGAAGATCGCCGCGCGATCCCCGGCATCCGCCGCCGGCTCCTCCGGGTGCCACTGGATCCCGACCGCCCAGCTCGCGGTGCGGTGCTCGGTGCCCTCGACGATACCGTCGAGGGCACGCGCCGTCGCGCGCAGTTCGTCGCCGACCCGGTCGACGGCCTGGTGATGGCCGTTCCGCACCACGGCCTCCGTGCGCCCGAGGATCCCCGCGATCCGCGACCCCGGCTCGAGACGCACCGTCTCGTCGAGGAAGAGCGGCCCGCCCGGCCCGCCGCGGTGCAGGGCGTACTCCGCGATGTCGGGGATCAGGGTGCCGCCGCACGCGACGTTGAACAGCTGCGACCCCCGGCAGATCGCGAGCGTCGGCAGATCACGGTCGAGCGCCTCGCGGATGAGCGCGATGCAGAACTCGTCGGCGCGCCGGTCGACGCCGTATTCGTTCGCCGGCGGCGGCCCGGCGAAGCCGTAGCACCGCCCGTCGACGTCGCCGCCGCCGAGCAGCACGACGCCCGCGGCGTCCTCGAGCGCCTCCGCCGCCTCCGGGAGCCGCGCCGCTGCCGAGTCGACGAGCCGGGGCCGACCGCCGGACTCGCGGATCGCCGCGAAGGCGATCCGCGTGAAGGAGTCCTGCAGCGCATGCGCGCCGGCGTCCATGCCGGGGAAGGTCAGCGAGACGACCATGGGGATGAGGGGGCCGGCGGGGTCCTCCCCCGTCGTGTCGAGGAAGGGGGAGGGATCGACGCGGAGGTCGGACATGGGGTCTCCTTGCTGCGAGCGGGTGCGGGGCGCCGCACGGCGGGCGCGGGCCGCGGGGCGAACCGGGGCGCCGCACGCCCGACTCCGGGCGCCCCGGTCGGGCGCCCGGAGTCGGGCGGGGTCGAGCGACGGCGGCTCAGCGGGCCGCCGGGACGCGGATCGGTCCGCTCGCATCGCCCGCCGGGGCCTCGCCCCGGTTGTAGGCCTTCGACGCGAGCATGTAGATCCATCCGACCGCCACGACCGCGATCGAGGTCATGATGAGCAGGTAGTCCTCGGCCCAGCCGCCGCCGGTCGGCCGCGGCCACAGGATGTTGACGACGGCGACCGCGCCCCAGACGAGAGCGATGATGTTCACGGGATACGCCCACGCGCCCAACCGGAACTTGCCCGCCGGCTGCCAGCCGAGGATGCGCGCGCGGAGCGCCGCGAGCACGACCATGCCGAAGCCGACGTAGATCCCGACCGTGCCGAAGCCGACCATCGCGGTCAGTGCGTCCTCGAGCAGCAGGGACAGCGCGACGACGGCGGCGGGGAAGAGCCCCGCGGTGAGCAGGGCGTTGTGGGGCACGTGGCGGCGCTCGTTGAACTTGGCGAGCGCCTTCGAGCCGGGCAGGAAGCCGTCGCGCGCCATCGAGTACACGAGGCGGCTCGCGGCGGCCTGCAGGCTCGTGATGCAGGAGATGAACGCGACCACGATGACGAGCATGACGAGCGGGAAGATCGGGCCGAAGGCCTGGTGCAGCAGCTCGCCGATCGGATCGGCGACCTCGCCGCTCGCGACCGCCGCGAAGTCCGGGACGGCCAGCACGAGCGAGAACACCAGCAGATTCGCCGCGAAACCGCCGATGTAGAGCGTCATGCGCATCGCCTTCGGCACGCGGGAGCTCGGATTCCTGATCTCCTCGGCGACGTCGCCGTTCGCCTCGAATCCGTAGTAGGCGAACATGCCGATGAGCGCTGCGGCCGCGAAGGCGCCGAGGTAGCCGCCGGCCGCGTCGTCGCCGATGCCCTGGTTGTCGAAGAGCACGGACCAGTCGTGCTGCCGGCCGAAGAGCAGCAGGTAGCCGCCGATGACGACGGAGCCGATGAGCTCGGCGATGAGGCCGACCGTCGCGGCGAGGCTCAGCACCCGCGTGCCCATGAAGTTGAGCACGGTGGCGATGACGAGCGTGCCGAGCGCGACGAGTACGGTCCCGCCGGCGTCGAGCACGCCGCCGAACACGGAGGCCACGAACGGCGCGGCGCCGTAGGCGACCGCCGCGATCGTGCCGACGAGCGCGACGACGTAGATCCAGCCGTTCATCCACGCCCATTTGCGGCCCCAGAGGCGCCGCGACCAGGGGTAGACGCCGCCGGCGACGGGGTAGTTCGAGACGACCTCGCCGAAGACGAGGGCGACGAAGAACTGCCCGACGAGGGCGATCACGAGCGCCCAGGCCATCGGGGGTCCCGCCTGGCCGAGGGAGATCGCGAACATCGAGTAGACGCCGGCGATCGGCGACAGGTAGGTGAATCCGAGCGAGACGTTGCCCCAGAAGCTCATCTCGCGTTTGAAGGTGGTGTCGTAGCTGTAGCCGAGCGACGCCAGGTGGGCGGCGTCCTCATCGTGCTCGGCGACGATCTCGTGGTCTGCCATGGTCCTCGGTACTCCCTCGTACGCTCGACGGATTGCCCCGCTCGCACCGATGCTCGCGGTGCCATACAACCTACATCTAGAGGTTTTATTTCTCAACACATTCGCGGAACTCGAAACGAAGAGGAAACACTGACCGCGAATAAACATGCATCTATGAATGAAATAGCGCGCGCACCGTGGCGCCTCGCCGTTCCCTTATTGGTCACCCTGCCAGTAGACTGGCCCCGACCGATCCAGCGATCCCGAGGAGCACCGATGACGACGTGGCGCATGCCCATCGAAGGACACGAGCAGGAGCGGCTGTGGCTGGCCTGGCCCACCAGCGGCTACACGCTCGGCGACACGGAGCCCGAGGCCGAGGAGGCGCGCGCCACTTGGGCGGCCGTCGCGAACGCCGCGAGCGAGCACGAGCACGTCACGGTCGTGGTGAACCCGGGCGACGAGACCGTCGCCGCGAAGCATCTCTCGGGCCAGATCGACCGGCTCGTCGCCCCGCTCGACGACGCCTGGATGCGCGACATCGGCCCGAGCTTCGTCATCGGCGACGACGGCAGGCTCGGCGCCGTGAACTACGTCTTCAACGGCTGGGGCGGCCAGGAGTGGGCGAGCTGGGAGCACGATCGGCACATCGGGCGCATCGTCGCCGAGGCCGCGGGCGCCGAGCTCGTCGACTCCGAGATGACGAACGAGGGCGGTGGCATCCAGGTCGACGGCACGGGCCGCGTGATCCTCACGAGGACCGTGCAGCTCGACCCCGGCCGCAACCCGGGCTGGACCGCGGCGCAGGTGGAGGCCGAGCTCGAGCGCACCATCGGCGCGACGAGCGCGATGTGGCTCCCCCGGGGGCTCACCCGCGACCACGACACCTTCGGCACCCGCGGCCACTCCGACATCCTCGCCGCGTTCGCGACCCCCGATCTGCTCCTCATGCACCGGCAGGATTCGCAGTCCCACCCCGACCACGCGATCGCCCGTGAGAACCGCGAGGTCGCGGAGCGGTACCGCGCCGAGCAGTCCGCCGGCTTCGACATCGTCGATCTGCCCGCGCCCGAGACGCTCCGCGACGAGGAGGGCTTCGTCGACTACAGCTACATCAACCACGTGGTGCTCAACGGAGCCGTCCTCGCCTGCGCCTTCGACGATCCGGCGGACGACCGGGCGCTCGCGGTGCTGCGCGAGGCGTATCCCGGCCGCGAGGTGATCGGGATCGACGCGCGTCCGCTCTTCGCACGCGGGGGCGGCATCCACTGCATCACCCAGCAGCAGCCGAAGCTCGCCTGAGCCCGGCGCCGCGGCGCGGACCGCCCCAGAGCCGGGGCGCGAGCCTCCGGGAGCCTCGGCGCGGACCGCCCCGGAGCCGGGGCGCGAAGCTCCGAACGCGGCGCGCATCGGCCGGTCCGGCGCCGCCGCACCGGCAAGTCGTGGGAGGATCTGATCGGTGCGTCGCCCGGCGCCGCACCGATCAGGCACCGAGGAGTTCCATGTCTTCCTTCCCCACCGCGTCCGACGGCGCGTCCGCGGGCGGCGCGCCCTTCACACCGCTGACGCGACCGCTGAGCCTCCGCGAGACCGTGCTCGAGCAGATCCGCACCGCCATCATCACCGGCGAGATCGCCGAGGGCGAGCTTGTCTCCGCTCCCACCCTCGGACAGTCCCTCGGCGTCTCCGCGACACCCGTGCGCGAGGCGATGATGGAACTCGCGCGCGATGGCGTGGTGGAGACCGTCAAGAACAAGGGCTTCCGCGTCACCGCGATGACCGCTGCCGAGCTCGACGACCTCGCGGAGATCCGGCTCATGATCGAACCGCCGGCGATGCACCGCGTGGCCGGCCGACTCGACGACGACTCGACCGCGGCGCTCACGCGCCTCGCCGACGCCTGCCTGCGCGCCGCCGAGCACGGCGACCTCGTGGAGTATCTGCGCCACGACCGGGAGTTCCACGCGGTCGCGCTCCGGCACGCGGGCAATGCCCAGCTCGTGCAGCTCGCGACCTCGCTCCGCGTGCGCACGCGCATGTACGGCATCGCGACGCTCGCGCGCGACGGCCGCCTCGCCGCGTCGGCGCGCGAGCACCACGAGCTCGTCCGCCGGCTCCGCGCGGGCGACGCGGACGGCGCCGAACGACTCATGCGCACCCATATCGGGCACGCCCGGAAGGCCTGGGCGACCGGCCGGCCCGAGGCCGGCGAGTTCGCCGGCGACACCGAGTAGCGACCCGCGTCCGCACCGCCGTCAGGGCGAGGCCGGGTCGCGACCCGCGCCCGCACGGCCGACGACGAACGCGCGTGCGGCCGCCTGCCGTGCCGACGGCGGACGGGGGCATCGATCGGCATATTTCCATTCGAGCGTCACGAAACGCCTCGACGGCCGTCTGATGAGCTGAAGGGGGTCGGTCCGTGTCGCCGTGCGGCGACGCGGAGCGACAGCATCCCCACCCCTGCATTCGCGCGCGCCGGTGGGCGCGCGGAGGAGAGGACGCCGCTCATGCCCCAGTCGCACCACCGGAGACCCGGCCGCACCTCCCGCGGCGCTCTCGCGCTCGCCGCGGCCGTCGTGGCCGCCGTCGTCGTCGGCCTCTGCGCGGCGCCCGCGCAGGCCGTGTCGCAATCGGGGCTGCGATCCACTGAGCTGTACGCGTACGCCGAAGCCGGGGACGCGGTGGGCTTCAGCTTCGCGAACTCGCAGGGGGTCGAGGTCCGCTCGCCCGACGGCGCGGTCGCGGCGAGTTGCCCATCGGGTGCCTGCGCCGGCGAGATTCCTTCCGCTCTGGCGGGCGTATGGGTCGTGCGGTACACCGCGGAGACCGACAACACGACCGCCTGGACCCTGCAGGTCGCCGACGCCTCGGGAACTGCCATCCCCGGTCGGGTGTGGGCGGAGTCCGTCAACTTCAGCAACACGGGCTTCGGGTCGAGAACCTTCTCGGCGACGTATCTCTCGGAGTTCGGCGGGATGTACAGTGCGCAGTTCACCGGTCACCGCGGATGGGTCTTCTCCCTCCGCGCCAGCAACCGCGGCGTGATGTTCAACGACGGGTCCTGCCTTCCCGCGTACCGGTCCGTGCCGATGAGCGGAGTGGTCGAGGCCGCGGACGGCGCGCTCCCCGCGATCTCCGGCGACGACTACCTGCTCGACAGCCCCGCGTGCCGCGACAACGGACTCGTCTTCTACCGCATCTTCTTGGGGGAGACGCCCGATCCGGCGATGCCGGCGTCGACGGCACTGTGGGGCGACGGACGCACCTCCCAGCAGTGGGTGCTCCCGCCGTACCAGACCCCCGAGATCACCGATCTGCAGTACGCTCGCGACGGCTTCACCGCCGCCGGCACCGTGACGGGCACGCTGTCCGGGCAACCCGGCGTCATCCGCCTGCGCATCGACACGGATGCGAACGGGGTGTTCACCGATGCCGTCGACGTCGAGTTCGACACCGCCGCGGCCACCGGCGGCTTCTCGATTCCCTGGGACGGCAGGGACGGCGCCGGCGATGCGGTGCCCCCGGGTCGCGGCTTCGCGGTCGAAGCCGAGTTCCTGGGCGAGTCCGAGATCCACTTCCTCGAAGGAGACGTCGAGGGGCGCTCGGGTGGGATCCGGGTCACCCGGATGAACGGGCCGGACGCGCCCGACTCACGCGTGAGCTGGAACGACGGACTCCTCCCCGGGATCCGCGCCACGACCACGACTCCGCTCATCGGGGATCGGGTGGACAGCGCCGCGGGTGCGCACGCCTGGGAGTTCAACGGCAACGGGTGGGGGAACGCGCGGATCGTCGATGATTGGATGACCATCGCCTCGGGGAGTGCGCGCGTCGCGCTTCCGGTCGACGGGTTGCCCGTGCTGCGCCTCGGCGAGCTCGTGTGGTACGACGCCGACCAGAACGGACGGCAGGATCCCGACGAGCCGGGAATCCCCGGCGTCACGGTCTCCGTTCTCGCGGCCGACGGGACCGTGCTGGGAACGACCGCGACCGATGCGATGGGCATCTACGCGTTCGAGGGTCTGAACGCCTCGACCGCAGCACGCGTCTCGTTCGACGTCTCGACCGCCGACGTGACGGGTCTCGCGGACGCGTTCGGGGTCGCCTCCACGGCGCAGCTGGCGTTCACGACACAGCACGCACCGGATGCGGCACCGGAGCTGGACTCGGACGTCGACCCCGGCACGGGAGAGTCGGCGCTGCCCGGCACGGCAGGGAGCGCCGACATCCGGATCGACGCCGGCCTCGTCGCGCACGGTCACCTGACGATCGCCAAGACGGTCGCGGGTCCGGCCCCCGCCGGGTTCGCCTTCGGCTTCACGGCCCGGTGCACCGACTTCCGCGGCGCGTCATCGGAGCATCCCTTCAACGTGAAGTCGGGCGAACGGCTCGCGCTGGCCCTCCCCGCCGGGATGGAGTGCGCCGTCGAGGAGACGGAGCCGGGCGGAGCCTCAGCCGTGCAGTACGCCGTCGACGGCGCCGAACTGGATCGTGCGCCGACGCTCACGCTGTCCCCGGCGGCGGGCACCCCGGAGCTCGTCGTGACGAACACCTTCGCCGCGCCGCCGTCGACGCCGGGTGACGCGACCCCGGAGCAGCCGAGGGGCTCCGTCGACGCCGCGGGCGGTCCCGAGGCGCTCAGCGTCACCGGGGGCGATGCCAGACTCCCGCTGCTGTTCGGCGGTGCGCTGCTCGCGCTGGGCGGTGCCCTCCTCGCGATGATCAGCCGGTCACGCGGCCGGAGGCACGAGGTCTAGGCTGCCGACGGCGCGCTCAGCGCTGCCAGACCGTGCTCTCGCCGAGCACGAGGGTGTGGCCGACGTCGACGATCCTCGCCTCGCCCGTCTGCCGTCCGCCGGCCGCGATCCGCTCGAGCAGCACCCGGCCGGCCTCCTCGCCGATGCGGCGGCTCGGGATCGCCATCGTCGTGAGCTGGGGCACGAGGTGACGGCCGACCTCGAAGCCGCCGAAGCCGGTGATGCCGAGCTCCCCGGGAATCGCGACGCCGCTGCGCACCGCTTCGAGCGTCGCGCCTGTCGCGAAGACGTCGCTCGCGAACATGATGAGGTCCGCCCGGGGCAGCTCGGACCGGACCTGTCTGAAGAGATCCCGCCCGGCATCGAGGCTGACGCCCGCGGCACCGGAGTCGAGGATCCTGACGGGCACCCCCGGATAGAGCCGACGCATGCCGTCCTCGAAGGCGGCACGGCGGCGGAGCGCGCGCACGTCGCCTCCGGCGAACTGGCCGGCGAGCACCGGGCACCGGTAGCCGAGGGCGTGCACGTGCTCGAACAGCGCGCTCATCGCGGCGTAGTTCGAGAAGCCGACGACCGAGTCGACCGGATGCTGGGTGAGCTCCCAGGATTCCACGACCGGCACTCGCGCGGCGGCGAGCAGCGCCTGCGCCTCAGGCGTGTGCTCGGTGCCGACGAGCACGACGCCGTCGGGCCGGCGGCCGAGGAGGGCCCGCAGCGTCGCCTCCTCCTGCTGCAGACTGTACTCGGTCGTACCGATGAAGAGGTGGTAGCCGTGCGGGGCGAGCACGCTGTCGAGGCCCTGCACCGTGTCGGCGAAGACGGACGCGGAGACCGCGGGGATGAGCACCGCGATCGTGTTGCTGCGGTTGGAGGCGAGATTGCTCGCGGCCAGATTCGGCACGTACCCCGTGGCGCGGATCGATGCCTGCACCCGTTCGAGCGTGTCCTCGGACACGACGTCGGGGGTGCGGATCGCACGGGAGACGGTCTGCGGGGAGACCCCTGCGTGCTCGGCGACCTCGGCGAGGGTGACGCTCCGCGTCGACCGACGGCTCGCCCGCCTCCCCGCCTCAGAGCTCATTCCTCACCTCAGCAGTCCTCGCTCCGCCAGGTTGCGCATGAGCGCCCCGACACCGAATTCCCAGGGCGCGCACGTCTCGCTGTGCGCGACGCGATTGACCAGGGCCCCCAGTTTAGGCGATGAGATGCGCACGACGTCTCCGACGCGGTGCGTGAACCCGGCTCCCGGCTCGCCGCGATCCTCGGTGGGGGCGAACAGGGTCCCCAGGTAGAGCACCGCCCCGTCGGGGTACTGATGATGCGGGCCCAGGAGATGCGAGACGAGATCTTCGGGGTCGCGGCTGATCAGGCTCATGTCGGAGGAGGCGCGCAGCTCGAAGCCGTCCTCTCCCTGCACCCGCAGCTCGACCTCGGCGCGCCGCACGTCGTCCAGGGAGAAGCGCTCATCGAAGAGCCGGATGAACGGCCCGAGGGACGCCGAGGCGTTGTTGTCCTTCGCCTCGGGGAGGAGCAGCGCGCTGCGGCCCTCGTAGTCGCGCAGGTTGAGATCGTTGCCGAGCGTCGCTCCGAGGATCCGCCCCGAGCCGTCCAGGACGAGGACGACCTCGGGCTCGGGGTTGTTCCACTCCGACGTCCGGCGCACGCCGATCTCGTCGCCCGTGCCGACCGAGGCGAGCACGGGGCACTTGGTGAAGATCTCGGCGTCCGGCCCGATCCCGACCTCGAGGTACTGGCTCCACAGCCCCTGATCGATCAGATAGCTCTTGAGGCGCATCGCGCCCGGGGAGCCCGGCTCGATGGCGCCGAGGTCGCCCCCGATCACCTCGAGCACCTGCGCGCGTACGCGGTCTGCCTCCGCGGCGTCGCCGCGGGCCCGCTCCTCGATCACCCGCTCGATCATCGACACCGCGAAGGTCACTCCTGCGGCCTTCACGCACTGCAGGTCGATGGGCGAGAGGAAGCGCGTCGCCGAGCGATCGCGACGCATGGTCGCCGCGAGGATCTCCTCGGCGGACCCGAGCACCGCGCCCGCGGCCGCCCGGGCGGCCGCCGCGGGGTCGTCCGCGGACATGAGCTCGCTCACGGTCGCGAAGGTTCCCGAGAGGTCTCTGACCTCATCCGCGGTGACGAGCACGGGGCTCGGGCCCGCGACGCGGGGATCCCACGCCCGTCCGATCAGCGTGGCGGCGTCGTGGTCGAGCGGGAGCGTGGCCGTGAGGCTCGCGGGCCAGGTCGTGTGGGTCATGTCGATGGTCCTCGTGTCGGTGCGGATCAGCGTCCGCGGAAGGCGGCGTCGCGGCGCTCGGCGAAGGCGCAGCGCCCCTCCGCCGCGTCCTCGGTCGCGAAGGTGATGGTCTGCAGGTCCCGCTCGTAGGCGACGGCCTGCTCTTGCGGCATGTTGTAGGCGGCGCGGAGGTTCGCCTTCGCGGTCTCGATCGCGATCGGCGGGCGCGAGGCGATGACGACCGCGAGCTCGCGGGCCCGCGTCATGAGCCCGTCCGCGGGCAGCACTTCGCTGACGATGCCCCAGCGAAGTGCCGTCTCGGCGTCGATCATGTCGCCGGTCATGGTCATGACGGCGGCGTTGCTCGGCCCGGCTGCGGCGGCGAGGAACGCGGTCATCCCGCCGCCGCCGATCCACCCGAGCTTCACCTCGGGCGCCGCGAACCGGGCGGTCTCGGCGGCGAGACGGATGTCGCAGATCAGCGAGGTCTCGAGCCCGCCGCCGAGGGCGTAGCCGTTGACCGCGGCGATGACCGGCTTCCGCAGCCGATGGAGCGCGTCGCAGTAGTCCATGCGGTTGCGGAACTCCCACGGCGTCGCGTACTGATCGAGTGCGCGGATGTCGCTGCCGGCGCAGAACGCCCGGTCCCCCGCACCGGTCAGGATCACGACGCGCACCTCGGGGTCGTGGTTCGCGGCCGTCGCGATCGCCTCCAGGGCGGAGGACATCTCGGGCGTGACGGCGTTGAGCTTCTCCGGGCGCTGCAGCGTGACGGTGAGCACGAAGTCCTGCAGCGCGACGCCGATGTGCTCGGTCGCGAGATCGGTGATGCGGGTCATGCGGGATCCTTCCGATGGGTCCGTTCGGGGGTGCCGTGCGGGGCGACGGCGAGCGCGGTGAGCCGGGCGACGGCGTGGGCGGGATCGACCGCGCCGGAGAGCGCCTCGCGCACGATCGCCGATCCGTGCTGCTGCGCCTCGGGGAACCCCGAGGCGCGCGGGCGCACGACCGCGGCCTCGATCGTGGCGCGCGTCGCCGAGTAGAAGGCGCCAGCCGCGGCGTCGACCTCGGCGTCGTCCCAGGCGGCTGCGGCTGCCGGCTGCCCGAGGAGCTCCGGGACCAGCCTGCGCTGCGTCGCGGGGGCGACCAGCCAGCTCAGGTAGGCGCGGAAGGCGTCGTCGAGCGGCGCACGGCGGCTGATCGCCACTCCGGTGCCGCCGATCGTCGACCCGGGGAGGCCTCCGGGCGCCATACGGGGCGCGTCTCCGAAGGCGACGGGCGCCGGCGACTCCGGGAACGCGTAGGTGACGTATCCGTAGACGAGCGGCACGTAGGCGAGCGGGTCGTCGGAGCCGACGCGCTCGAGGAGCCCGATCGGGTTGAGCCCGGCGTACTCGCGGCGGGAGCGGGCGTGCACCGAGCGCAGCACGTCGAGCGCCGCGAGCGCGGTCCCCTCGTCGAGCCACGGCTCGCCCGCCGCGTCGACGGGCGGTGCTCCGAGCGACGCCGCCACGGAGAAGAGGCTGAGCAGCGCATGCGGGCCGGCGAGCGAGAGGGCGACGGGCGCCTCGCCCGCGAGTCGCTCCACGTCGTCCCAGGTGGCCGGAGCCCGGCCCACGATCCTCGGGTCTCGTGCGCTGACCTGGGTGGCGGCGTCGATGGGCAGCGCCCAGGTGCGCCCGTCGAGGCGGTAGGAGCGGAGCGAGGGGCCGACGTACGCCTCCTGCAGCGCCGGGGAGGCGTCGCCGAGCACCTCCTCCATCGCCCGCAGCGACCCCGTCGCGAGCGCGTCCCCGAGATGCGGATGGTCGAGCACGACGAGATCGTAGCGGGCGCACAGCTCCTCGATCGGGTGCCCCTCGAAGCCCTCGAGCGGCTGCGCCTCCCAGACGACGTCGACGCCTCGCTCGCGCCAGAGCGCGGACGCCGCTTCGAGCCAGACGCGGCCGCGCGGGTGGTCCCAGGTGAGTCCTCGGTACTGCGCCATGGCGGACCCTACGCCCCGCGTCCGTCGAGGGGCGCGCCGGCGGCGTCCTCGAGCTGGGCGACGACCCCGCTCGCGATCAACCGGTCGGTCTCCGCATCGGTGAGCCCGATCGATGCGAGCACCTCGCGGCTGTGCTCCCCGGTCTGCGGCGCTCCGCGGTACACCTCGGCCGGCGTGCGCGAGAACTTGTAGGGGAACCCGGGGGTCTTGATGCGCCCTTCCGTCGGGTGCTCGTACTCGACGAAGGTGCCGTTGTGCGCGATCTGCGGATCGTTGACGAGATCCTCGTAGGAGTAGACGGGACCGGCCCAGACGCCGCGTGCCTCGAAGTACTCCATCCATTCCGCGCTCGTGCGCTGCTCGAGGGCCTGCGCGGTGCGGGCGAAGAGCTCGTCGCGCATGCCCCATGCGGCCTCGTCGTCCGCGAATCCGCGCAGGGAGTCGTCGTCGAACAGCTCGGCGAGCACCTCCAGCGAGACGAACGACAGCACGATGTACCCGTCCTGCGTGCGGAAGGATCCGTAGGGCGAACGGATGTAGACGTGCGCGTGGGGCTGCGCGCTGCGCTTCTGCGGCACGCGGCCCACGGTGTAGACGGACAGCTCCTGCATCTGCAGCGCGGTGAGCGCGTCGAGCATGTTCACCGTGACGAGCTGCCCCTCCCCCGTGCGCTCGCGGTGCAGCAGCGCCGCGAGGACTCCCTCGAACGCGGTCGAGGCCGTCACCGCGTCGGCGAGGTACTGGCCGGCCGCCTGGGGCGGCTGGCCGACGGCGCCCGTCGAGAGCATCGCCCCCGACATCGCCTGCAGCAGCAGGTCCTGCCCCGGCCGGTCGCGATACGGGCCGTCCTCGCCGTACCCCGAGATGGAGACGTAGACGATGGCCGGGTTGATCTCCCGCAACGACTCGTAGTCGACGCCGAGGCGCTTCGCGACGCCCGGCCGGTAGTTCTGCAGGAAGACGTCGGACTCCCGCACGAGCCGATACAGGAGCTCGCGCCCGTCCTCGTCCTTCAGGTTCACCGCGAGCGATCGCTTGTTGCGGTTCAGGGACAGGAACGAGACGTTGATCTTGTTGCCGACCGCTCCGCCCGCCGGGGTGTGGCGCTGCCACTCCCCGGTCGTCGGCTCGACCTTGATCACGTCGGCGCCCAGGTCGCCCAGGCGCTGCGCCGCGAACGGCCCCGCCATCGCGATGGAGCAGTCGAGCACCCGGTATCCGCTCAGCACTCCGTCGTTGCCACTCATCTTCTCTATCCTTCGTCTCCCAGCACCCGCGCCCGCGCTGCCGCGGTCGCCTCGGTGCCGTCCAGCAGCGTCACCGAAGTCCGGTAGCGCCGCGATTCGCCGTGCTCGAGCCACGTCATCGACCCGTCGGCGCGGGCGTCCGCCTCGCCGCCGACGTGATGACTCGACGGCTCGAGTCCGACCCCGTACTGCCCGTCGCGCAGGTTCTGCCACTCGAAGAAGTTCGGCATCCCCTCCGGGTCCCAGGCGAGCTCGACGCCGAAGGCGCCGTCCGCGCGGAGGAGGGCGACCCGGTGCAGCCCGTCATCGCCGACTGCGAGTTCGTGCTCCCAGACCTGCTCCACGAAGCCGCGGCGGGGCTCGACGAGCGTGTGGTGCGGCGCGCCCTGCTCCTCGGTCGACGGAGACTGCCAGAGGTGGCGCTGCACCGAACCGACGAACTCGGTCCCCTCGTCCACCACGGGCCAGCCGATGTTGATGTGGTACAGGAACATGTGCGGCGTGCGCTCGAAGCCGAGGTTCACGACCTCGTCGTCGATGCGGAAGCCGGCGCCGTGGATATCGACCTCGACGGTGCGGCGCAGCCTCAGGTGCTCCCCGAAGGAGGTGGCCTGCACGATCTCGCCGCGCACGCGCAGCACACCGCCGGTCTCGCGCCAGTCCTCCTCGACCGAGAGCAGACGCGCCGGCAGCGAGCTCAGCCGGCCGTGGAGGCCGTGGCGCACGGTCGGCTTGGGCGGGTAGGCGTACTGCGAGGCGTCGACCTCGCCGCCGAAGAGCGTGTGGTCGAGGCCGCCGCTCACCAGGAAGCCGTCGAGCGTGCGCAGCCAGGAGAGGCCGTCCTCGGCTTCGACCTCGTGCAGCGCGGGATGGCGGTACCCGTTGCCCGAGCGCCACGACACGGGCACGCCGCGGTAGCGCACGTCGCCGATGTCGAAGGCGCGATCGACGAGCACCTCGATCTCGAGGCCGTCGGCGTTGCGGATCTGGAGGGCGCGCACACCGCGCTCCTGCCCGTTGGAGAGCTCGACCTCGCGGATCTCCGCGAACGCGGCGAGATCCCCGGTGCGGCGGCGCAGCTCGCGGGTGGGCTGCCGGATCGCGGCGCCGAACCAGTCCTGGTCGCGCATCATGCCATCACCCAGCCGCCGTCGACGTTCAGCGTCTGCCCGGTCATGAAGGACGAGTCCTCGCCGACGAGGAAGGAGACGACCGCGGCGAGCTCCTCGTTGCGGCCGCGGCGCTTGATCGACTGCCGCGAGACGACCTGCGCGTCGTACGCCTCGGGATCGCCGTTGATCTCCTCCGCCTTCGTCGGGAACGCCCCGGGCTCCACGCAGTTCACGCGCACGCCCGCCGGGCCGAGCTCGCGGGCGGCGGCGCGGGTGAGGCCCACCGCCGCGCCCTTCGTGGAGACGTAGCTGACGAGGTTCTCCCAGCCGCCGTGGAAGGTGATCGACCCGATGTTCACGATCGCGCCCGAGCCGCGCGGCGCCATCCGCCTCGCGGCCGCCTGGGTGCCGGCGAAGTAGGCCGTCTGGTTCACCCGCACGACGTCCTCGTACTCCTCGAGCGGAATCTCGAGGAAGGGCGTCGCCGGATAGATCGCGGCATTGTTGACCATCGCGCCGAGCGGGCCGAGCTCGCGCTCGGCGGCCGACACCGCGGTCTCGATCGCCGCGGCGTCGCGCAGATCGAGTTCGATGACGACGTGCGGGATCCCGTGCGCGTCGAGGAGCGCCGCCGTCTCGTCGAGCGTCGCGCGCCCGCGCCCGACGACGGCGATGCCGAAGCCGTCCTGACCGAGGCGGAGCGCGATCGCCCGCCCGAGGGCGCCCCCCGCGCCGGTGACGAACGCGGAGCGGGGGGCGGAGGGTGCTGCGGGACTCATGCTCAGACGCCCTGCCGCTTCAGGGTCTCGCGGATGAACTCCTTGGCACGGGGGATGTCGGCCTCGTCGAGGTGCTCGATGATGAGCGGGATGTTCGGGCTGCGCTCGGCGAGCCGCTTGACGTAGAGGTCGTAGTCGAGGGAGCCGAGGCCGGCGGCCGGCAGCTCGATCTCGCCGACGCCTCGGAAGGTGTGCGAGGCGAGTGCGTCGTCGTCGCCGATGTCGGCGTGCTTCTCGCTCTTGTCGGCCCCCGCGCGCTTGACGTCCTTGGCGTGCGCGATGCGCACGCGGTCGCCGAGCACGTCGAAGACCTCGTTCAGCACGCCCGCCTGATCGTCGATGTTGCTCTGGTCGAAGTAGTTGGTCGGGTCCATCAGCAGTTCGAGGCCGGGGTGCTGGATGTCGTTGAAGACGCGCGCGGTCTCGCGCACCGAGCCGATGACGTTGTTGACGTAGGTCTCGAGCAGGAAGGTGGCGCCGTGGTTCCAGGCCTCCTCCGCGAGCTCGGTGAGCACGGAGCGGACCTGCTCGTAGGCGTCCTCCGAACGGTTGTGCTCGTGGTGGTCCCACTCGCTCTCGGGGTTGAAGGTGCCGGACTCGCTGATGACGTACGGGGTGCCGAAGTCGCGGGCGCTCCGGATGATCTCCTTGAGTCGCTCCACATTGGCGCGCCGCTTGTCGAGGTCGGGGTGCACGATGTTGGTGTAGCCCGAGATCGCGCAGATGGGGGCGTCGTGGTCGCGGAAGGTGTCCTGCACGCGCTTCGCCTTCTCCCGGGTGATCTGACCCGAGGAGAGATCGATGTCCTTGAAGTGGAGGTCGAGCTGGACGGTGTTCAGCCCGAGCTCCTGGACCTTCTTCGCGGTGGTCTCGAGGTCGTAGGGGAAGTATCCGGAGAAGATGCCGATCTGGATCATGGTGGTGGTGCTCCTTTGCTGGGTGATGCGGGTCAGAGGGTGAATTCGTCGAGCCGGACCGCGCGGTGCTCGTCGAGTGATCGGTACGCCGCTTCGACGAGTGCCATCGTGCGGACGTTGTCGGCGACCGTGAGCGCGGGCTCCCCGCCGTCGATCGCGTGCTGCAGCTGCTCCATCACGCCGGCGAAGGCGTGCGGGAACCAGTGGGTGTCCCATTCCGGGGTCACCCACCGGCCGTCGGTCTCGACGGTGGAGGCGTAGCTCAGGGTGGAGGGGACGCCGTCGGGCCAGCCGATCGTGCCGCGCGCGACCCCCTCGGTCCCCTCGACGCGCCACGAGATGAAGAAATCGGAGTCGTAGCCCTCGATCCGCGGGCCTCCCCAGACGTCCTCGCGGGAGACGGCGAGGACGCCGTTCGGGAACCGCAGGGTCGAGGCGACGATGCCGTCGGTGTGCGCGAAGCGCGTGCGCGGGTCCGTTCGCCCTGCCGTGGAGATCTCCTCGGGGTCTCCGAACAGATAGCGCAGCGCATCGAGGTGGTGCACGCTCATGTTCGCGAGCGTCAGGCGATCGTATTGCTCGAGGAAGGTCTGCCAGTGCGGCACGGCGTGCATGTCGATCGCCGCGAACACGGGCTCCCCCAGCGCCCCGCGGTCGAGCAGCTGCTTCAGCGAGCGGATCGACTGGTCGTAGCGCATGTTCTGGTTGACCGAGAGGATCTTGCCCGCCGCGGCGGCCTCGTCGCGGAGCGCGATCGCCTCCTCCAGCGAGAGCGCGAGCGGCTTCTGCGCCAGGATGCCGGCGATGTGCGGCTGCTGGAGCGCGAGCCGGATGAGCTCGGGCTGCTGATCGGGCGGGAACGCGATGTCGACGATCTCGACGCGCGGATCCAGGATCAGATCCCGCGGCGACTCGTGCACCGTCCCGATGCCGTAGCGCTCGGCGACCTTCGCGGCGTTCTCCCTGGTGCGCGACGCGATGGCGACGACGGGGAACCCCGCCTGCCGGTAGGCCTCGAGGTGCTGATCCGCCATGATCGCCCCCGCCCCGATCGCCCCGATCGCGTGCGAACGCGTCCGGATCGGCGCGTCCGGTTCGAGCCGATGCGTGTCCGCTGATGCCATCTCTCGCTTCCTCTCTGAAGGATCCCCGCGACGGTGCGGGGTGCATGAACATTCTCTCAACATGTTAGCGCTCTTGGCAGCGCTACCATTTTGATGTTAGTCTCACCTCGCGGCGTTCGTCAACACGCTCCGGAAGTCCGCGTTCCGACCTCCGGAACCGCTCAGCAGACCCGCGAATCGCACTCGTTTTCAAAGGAGAAACACATGCACCACTCGCAGAAGATCGCGCGCGGCATCGGCATCGCCGCCGTCGCGGCGCTCGGCATCGGCCTCATGTCCTGCAGCTCCGCGCCCGCCGATTCCGGAACCGCCGCGGAAGGCGGCGGCGCGGCCGACGACACCTTCGTCATCGGCTTCGAGCAGCCGCTCGGCGGCCAGGCCTGGCGCGAGACGGGGCTCGCCGCGATGCAGGCCTTCGCGAAGCGCGAGTACGGCGACAAGGTCGAGCTCAAGATCGTGCGCACCAACGACAACGACGCGGCGCAGCAGAACGCGGCGATCCAGAATCTCATCGCCGAGGGCGTCGACGCCATCCTCTTCGATCCCGCCTCGGCCACCGGTGCGGACGCCGCGATCGCCCAGGCCGAGGCCGCGGGCATCCCGGTCTTCGCCAACGGCGGCCCGTACGACAACGACTACGTCTACACGGTGTCGACCGACTGGGCGAGCGCGGGCAAGACGGGGGCCGAGTGGCTCCTCGAGCAGCTCGGCGACAACAAGGACGTCGTGCTGCTCGAGGGCGTCGCCGGAGTCCCGCTCAACGACACCTCCGTCCCCGAGGCGCGCAAGATCCTCGAGGACGGCGGCGCGAACATCATCGCCGAGGGCGCCAACAACTGGAACGAGGCCGACGCGCAGAAGGCGATGGCCCAGATCCTCCAGTCGCATCCCGATGTGGGCGGGGTGTACTCCTTCCTCACCGGCGGCCAGGGCGTGCCCGAAGCCTTCGCCGACGCGAACATCCCCTTCGTGCCCGTGGTCGGCGGCTCGGGGTACAACGGGGAGGCCTGCACGCTCGTGAAGTACCAGGACGAGGGCCTCACCGGCAACATGATCTTCGGCCACCCCGCGATCTACGCGAAGGGCCTCGAGCAGGCCGTGATGCTCCTCGAGGGCGAGGAGATCGAGCAGGAGCAGTACTTCGCTCCCGCGGAGATCACCGACGAGAACGCCGAGGACTTCTGCCTGCCCGACAAGCCGGACAACTTCCAGCTCGGCTACGACTTCCCCGGCCTCGACATCACGCTCGACGAGTACCTCGAGTTCGCCAAGTAGGCGACGCTGCAGGAGGGACGGTCGTATCAGCATGTCACAGCACTCCGCTCCGGTCGGCGTCGACGCATCGGCGCCGACCGGCAGCCCCGCGCCGCTCGTGGTGGCGCAGGGTCTCAGGAAGAACTACGGTGCGGTGCGCGCCGTCACGGACGTCGACTTCTCCGTGTTCCCCGGCGAGGTGCACGCCCTCGTCGGGGAGAACGGCGCGGGGAAGAGCACCGTCTCGAAGATGCTCTCGGGGGCGGTCGTCCCCACGAGCGGCAGCATCACCGTCGACGGCGCCGAGCTGCACGGCGGCGGCATCGCTCGGGCCCGGGCGCTCGGCATCGCCTGCGCGTACCAGGAGATCGCGCTCGTGCCCGAGTGGACCGTGGCCGAGAACCTCGCGCTGCCCGAGTGGACCGTGGCCGAGAACCTCGCGCTGCCCGAGACGCCTCCCGGCAGGGCGTTCTCGCCGCGCCGGGCGCTGCACCGGGCCGAGCAGATCCTCGACGAGCTCGGTCTGCCGCACATCGACCCGCAGGCGCGGCTCGGCACGCTGCTGCTGGCCGACCGCCAGCTCGTCGAGATCGCTCGGGCGATCGCCGCGAAGCCGAAGCTGCTGATCCTCGACGAGGCCTCCAGCGCGCTCACTCCCCCGGGTGTGGAGTGGCTCTTCGACCGCATCCGCGAGATCACGGCGACCGGATCGGCCGTCATCTACGTCTCGCACCGGCTCCAGGAGCTGCAGGTGATCGCCGATCGCGGCACCGTGCTGCGCGACGGCGGGCCGGCCGGCTCCTTCGTCCGCGGCGACTGGGACGAGGACGAGCTCATCACGATGATGGCCGGTCGCTCCACGCAGAAGCAGTTCCCGCCGGCGCCGCCCCTCCCCGCGGATGCGCCGCTCGCGCTGGACGTGCGCGGCCTGCGATCGCAGCGGCTGAGCGACGTCACGCTGCAGGTGCGCTGCGGCGAGATCCTCGGCATCGGCGGCCTGCAGGGCCACGGGCAGACGGAGCTGCTCCGCGCGCTCTTCGGAGCGGTCCCGGCGACGGCCGAGCGGTGGGAGGTCGCGGGCGACCCCGTGGGTTCCCTCACCCCGCGCCGAGCCGTCAGAGCGGGCATCGGCTACGTGCCGGAGGATCGCAAGACCGAGGGGCTCGCCCTCGAGCTCGGCGTCGGCGAGAACCTCTTCGCCCCCTGGCTGAAGCTCGCCGGGGCGGGAGGCAGCCCCCAGCTGCGGGCGGAGCGGAGCTGGATCGACGGTGTGCTCTCGGCGCTCAGCGTGCGCACGCGCGGGCCGCTCGAAGCCGCGGGTGCGCTCTCCGGCGGCAATCAGCAGAAGCTCGTCTTCGGGCGCTGGATCGACCGCGGGCGCCGCGTGCTCATCCTGCACGATCCCACCCGCGGCATCGACGTCCGCGCCAAGCAGGAGATCTACCGCGCCATGATGGCCCTCGCCGCGGAGGGCGTCGGCATCGTCTGGTTCTCCAGCGAGGTCGAGGAGCTCGTGCACATGTGCCATCGCATCGCCGTGCTCTATCAGGGCGGGGTCGTGCGGGAACTCGAAGGAACGGACATCACCGCGGACGCCGTCGTCGGCGCCGCGGTGGGAATGGCGGCGAACTCATGACCACCGGCACGATCTTCACCCCGATCGCGCGTCGCAGGGCGCTGCCGGTCTGGATCCAGCGCTCGCTCCACGAGGGGGCGCTGCCCCCGTTCCTGGCGTTCGCCGTCTTCATCGGCATCTACCTCGCGGTGAACCCCTCCCTGCTCACGCGCTTCCAGCTGCAGACGGCGGCGAATCTCGTCGTGCCGCTCGCGATCGCGGGGCTCGCGCAGCTCATCATCGTCCTGATCGGCGGGATCGACATCTCGATCGGCGCCGTCATCAGCCTCTGCAACGTCGTCTTCGCGACGAGCCTCTCGGGTCTGCCCGGCCCGGTCGCGCTCGCCGTCGCGCTCGCCGTCGGGGCGGGGTGCGGCCTCTTCAACGGCGTGCTCGTCGCGTACGGCGGGCTCCCGGCCATCGCGGTGACCCTCGCGAGCACCTTCATCATCGGCGCCATCGCGCGCATCGTCCTCGATCGACCGGGCGGCGCCCTCGACCAGACGATCTTCACCGTCACGAGCGGCGAGGCGCTGCCCTTCCTGCCGATGTCCATCGTCTGGCTGCTGCTGGTCTGCATCGGCATCTGGTTCGTCCTGCAGCGCACCGCCTTCGGGCGGCAGATCTACGGGGTCGGCTCGAGCCGGGACGCCGTGCAGGCCGCCGGCATCAATGCGCGCTTCACCGTCCTGGGCGCCTTCGTGCTCTCCGGGATGCTCGCGGCGGTCGCCGCGGTGCTCCTCGCCGGCTCGACCGTGACGGGCGACCCGCGCAGCGGCGATCCGTACCTGCTGACGTCGATCGCCGCCGTGGCGCTCTCCGGCGCGAGCTTCGCCGGCGGGCGGGGGTCGGTGCTCGGTACGGTCGCCGCGGCGATCACGCTGGGGCTCGTCGGCAATCTGCTCTTCTTCGCCGGCATCAACTCCTATTGGCAGTACGTGGTCAACGCCCTGATCATCTTCGCGGTCGTCGCGATCCCCGTCGTCGTCCGCGTCGTCTCCACCCGCAACGCCCTCGCGAAGGGAGGATCGCATGTCTGAGCTCGCCGCACCGGCACCGTCCGGGACCGCCGCCGAACCGCTCATCCGGAGGCTGCTGCGCCGCATGCCCACGAGCGCCTGGGTGTTCGTCGCCTTCATCGCGCTGTTCCTGCTGAGCGGGCTGCTGCGTCCGAGCCTCCTCACCTTCGGCGGACTCATCACGACCGTCACGTTCGCCGCGATCCTGGCCCTCGCCTCCTTCGGGCAGACGATCGCCGTCATCCAGGGCGGCATCGACCTCTCGGTGCCGAACACGATCGCCTTCGCGGCGCTCTCCTTCCTGACCTGGAACGCCTCGCTCGGCCCGGTCCTGGCGCTCCTCGGAGCGCTCGCGGCCTCCGCCCTCATCGGCTTCGTCAACGGTTTCGTGATCGCCAGGATCGGGCTCACCCCCATCGTGACCACCATCGCGATGAACGGGCTCCTGCTCGGCGTGCTGCTGCTGAGCTTCAGCGTCTCCGAGCTCACGGACGTCCCCGCGTTCCTGCAGGCGGTCACCGCGAACAAGCTGCCGTTCCTCGGCACGACGATCGCCGCGGTCGTGCCGCTCGCGCTCGTGGTCCTGCTGGCGCTGTGGGCTCTGCTGAACTGGACCGGCTGGGGGCGCGCGCTCTTCCTCGTCGGATCCTCCGAGGCGGCCGCCCGACTCGCCGGGCAGCCGGTGGCGCGGATCCGGATCACCGGGTACATGCTCAGCAGCACGCTCGCCGGCCTCGCCGGCATCGCGATCGTCGGCTACTACAACCAGGCGGAGCCCATGATGGGCGCCCCGTACCTGCTGAGTTCGGTCGCGGCGGTCGTCGTGGGCGGTGCCTCGATCTTCGGGGGGCGCGGATCGGTGCTCGGCACGCTCGCCGGCGCGCTCGTGCTCGGGCAGGTCTCGACGCTCGTCGTGGTGTTCAATCTCGGCACGACGGTGCAGGACGTGGTGTACGGGGCGATCATCCTCGTGGTCGTCGCCCTCTACGGCCGATCCGGCAGCAGATAGCCGAGCCTCGCGGGGAGGTTCCGGCGCCGCCGGAACCTCCCCGGCTCCCCGGGCGGACGCCGTCCGCTCGCTACAATGAACCCCGGTGCCCGGGTCACGATCGCGTCCGGGCACCCCATTCGAAATCGTGGAGGAATCACGGAATGACCGGCACCCTGTCCCCTGAACTCGAGCGCATCGTCGCGGCTGCGGCCGCCGCGGCGCCCGCATACGCGGCGACCGCCCCCGCGGATCGCGCCCGCGCCATCGTCGCGGTCGCCGACGCCCTCGAAGGCGCCCGGAGCGCCCTCGTGGAGATCGGGGCCCGTGAGACGGGGCTCACCGAGGCCCGACTGAACGGCGAGGTCACCCGCACCGCCGTGCAGCTCCGTCTCTTCGCGGACACGCTCGTCGCGGGCGCCCACCTGGACGTGCGCATCGATCCCGCCGACCCCGACTTCGCGCTCGGCGTGCGCCCCGACCTCCGCCGACTCCTCATCCCGCTCGGACCGGTCATCAACTTCTCGGCGTCGAACTTCCCGTTCGCCTTCTCCGTCCTCGGCGGAGACTCCGCGGCGGCGCTCGCGGCCGGCTGCCCCCTCATCGTCAAGGCGCACTCGGGCCACCCCGAGCTCTCCGACGCGACCGCTCGGGTCGCGATCGACGCCCTGGCGGCGGCCGGCATGCCCGAGGGCGTGTTCTACCTGATCCACGGCCGCGAGGCCGGCGTCGCCGTGCTGCAGGACCCCCGCATCAAGGCCGGATCGTTCACGGGCTCCATCGGCGTCGGCCGACTGCTCGCCGACATCGCGGCGGCCCGCCCCGCCCCCATCCCCTTCTTCGGAGAGCTCGGCAGCGTCAACCCGGTCTTCGTCACGGCCGCGGCCGTCGCCGAGCACGGCGAGGCGATCGCCGCGGGCTACGTCGCCAGCGTCTCCGGCTCCGCCGGCCAGCTCTGCACGAAGCCCGGGTTCGTGTTCGTGCCCGAAGGCGGCGCGCTCGAGGCGGGCATCGCCGCCGCGGCCGCGGGCACGCCCGAGCATCGGCTGCTCGACCCCCGCATCTCGCGCAGCTACGAGGAGCGCCGCAGCACGATTCTCGGCACCCCCGGGGTGCGCGCCGTCGTCGAGGGCGGCATCCGCTTCGACGAGCAGGGCCACGGCTGGGCCACGCCGACCATCGTCACGGTCTCCCTCGCGGACTTCCGGGCCGGCCACGCCGGGCTGATCCACGAGGCCTTCGGGCCGCTCTCGATCCTCGTGGAGGTGCCGGAGGGCACGGATCTCGCGGCGCTCGTCCCCGAGTTCTTCGAGGGCAATCTCTCCGGCACCCTGCACCTCGGGGCCGCCGAGGCCGCGGGCACCGCCGAGCACGTCGACGAGCTCCGCGCGCTCGTGGCGGCCCTCTCCCAGCAGGTCGGCCGCGTCCTCTTCGACGGCTGGTCCACGGGCGTCGCCGTCACCCCCGCGCAGCAGCACGGCGGACCGTGGCCCGCGACGAGCAACGACAGCTCGACGTCCGTCGGCACGGCGGCCATCACCCGCTTCCTGCGCCCCGTGGCCTACCAGAACGCCCCGGCCGCGTTCCTCCCGGAGGCGCTCCGCGACGACAACCCGCTCGGCGTGCCGCAGACGATCTCCCCCGCGGGCGAGTCGCAGGGCTGGGGAGGCCGCTGGCGCTGAGCGGCTTCCCGGCATCCCGGGGCCCTGCCCCGGGGCGCCGGGTCCGGGCACCGGACCCGCGCCTCGATCCCGGACCGCGCGCACCGCACCGCATCGAGCACGTCGCGCGCCTCGTGCGCCGCAGGAACGAGAGATCCCCCTCGGAGGCCGGCCTCCGAGGGGGATTCGTCGTCCGTCGTGCGGCTCAGTGCCAGAGCACCGCCAGCGCGACGTTCACGGCCGACAGCCCCGCGATCGCCCCCAGCACGCCGCCCGAGACCGGCTGCTTCTTGCGGTTCACGAGGATGAGCACGATGATCGCGATGAGGACCAGGAGCTTCACGCCGATCTTCGCATTGTTCGGCTGTCCGCCGAGCATGTAGATCGAGCCGACGAGCAGCAGCCCGGTGACGAAGAGCAGGTTCGCGCCGTGGAGGATGCCCGGCGTGATGCGCGCCCGGGCCTCCTTCACGGCGGACAGCTGCGCGAGCGTGCTCCCGAACACCGCGCCGAAGCCCACGATGTGCAGGACGACCAGAATTCCCTTGACGATTTCCACGGTCTCATTCTCCCGAGCCCGCGGGCCATCCGCCAGCAAGGCGAGGCTTGCCCACCTCAGATGAATGCGCGGGAGCCCCGGGGACGCCACGCACGGCGTCCCCGGGGCTCCCGCGCGGGCGCTCAGTGGAAGAAGTGCCGCTCACCCGTGAAGTACATGGTGACGCCGGCGGCCTGGGCCGCAGCGATCACCTCGTCGTCGCGCACCGATCCGCCCGGCTGCACGACGGCGCGCACCCCGGCGTCGAGGAGCACCTGGAGCCCGTCGGCGAAGGGGAAGAACGCGTCGGACGCGGCGACGGAGCCGCGCGCGCGGTCCCCGGCGCGGTCGACGGCGAGGCGGCAGGAGTCGACGCGGTTGACTTGCCCCATGCCGACGCCCACGGAGGCGCCCTCCGCCGCGAGCAGGATCGCGTTCGACTTCACCGCGCGGCAGGCGCGCCAGGCGAATTCGAGCTCGGCGAGCGTCGCCGCATCCGCTGCCGCGCCCGCGGCGAGCGTCCAGGCGCTCGCCGGCGCGAAGGAGCGGTCGGCGTCCTGCAGCAGGAAGCCGCCCGAGACCTGGCGCAGCTCCACCGGGTTCGGCGCGAAGTCCGCGGGCAGCACGAGCAGGCGCACGTTCTTCTTCCGGGTGAGGATGGCGAGCGCCTCGGGCTCGAAGCCCGGAGCAACGATCACCTCGGTGAAGATCTCGGCGACGGTCGCGGCCATGCCGGCCGTGACGGTGCGGTTCGCGGCGATCACCCCGCCGTAGGCCGAGACGGGGTCGCAGGCGTGGGCGAGCTCGTGCGCCGCGGCGATGGCGTCGTCGGCCCCCTCGGGCGCGACGGCGATGCCGCAGGGATTCGCGTGCTTGACGATGGCCACCGCCGGCCGCTCGTGGTCGTAGGCGGCGCGGAGGGCCGCGTCGGCGTCCACGTAGTTGTTGTACGACATCTCCTTGCCGTGCAGCTGCGTCGCCTGGGCGATGCCGGCGCCGTCGCTCTCGGTGAAGAGCGCGGCGCGCTGGTGGCTGTTCTCGCCGTAGCGCAGCACGGCCTCGCGCAGACCGAAGGTCTCGTAGCCGACGTAGCCCTCGGTGTCGGCGAAGACGCTGTCGATCGAGTCCTCGTCCGCGGCCGCCGCGACGGCGGCGGGCTCGGGAGCCTCCCAGCCCGCGTCCTCCTGGTCGAGGAACCAGTTGGCCACGGCGGCGTCGTACTGGGCCGTGTGCACGAAGGCCTCGGCCGCGAGGGAACGGCGCTGCGCGAGCGAGGTGCCGCCGGCCCCGACGGCCGCGATGACGTCGTCGTACCGCGCCGGGGAGACCACGATGGCCGCGTTGGCGTGGTTCTTCGCGGTCGCCCGCACCATCGCCGGACCGCCGATGTCGACGTTCTCGATCACATCGGCCGCGGGCTTGCCCGAGGCGACGGTCTCCTCGAAGGGGTAGAGGTTCACGACGACGAGCTCGAAGGCGGAGAAGCCGAGCTCCGCGAGCTGCGCGCGGTGGTCGGCGAGGCGGAGATCGGCGAGCAGTCCCGAGTGCACCGCGGGGTGGAGCGTCTTGACGCGGCCGTCGAGCGCCTCGGCGAAGCCCGTGACCTCGGAGACGTCGGTGACGGTGTGCCCCGCGTCGCGGATGGTCGCGGCCGTCGACCCCGTCGAGACGATCTCGACGCCGGCCTCGGCGAGCGCCGCCGCGAGGTCGAGCAGGCGCGTCTTGTCGCTCACCGAGATGAGCGCGCGCCTGACCGGGATCACGTCTCGGTGCTCGTAGAGGCTGGGGTCGTGGCTCTGGACTGCCATGTGCTTCCTTACGTGGGTCGTCCCGGGAGCGCGACGCGGTTCTCGGGATCGGTTCTCTGGCTGGGACCTGCGACGCGCGCAGGACGATGGACGGGGATCAGGCGGGGGACGGAGCGGGCAGCTCCAGCTCGCCCGCGGCGATCTCCCGGACGGTCTCGACGAGGAGCGGGCGCTCGAGCTCCTTGATGCGCTCGTGCAGCTCGGCCTCCGACTCTCCGGCGACGACCCGCAGCGCGGCCTGTCGCAGCACGGGCCCGGTGTCGACGCCCTCGTCGATGATGTGGACGGTGACGCCGGTCTCCTCGGCGCCGGCGGCGAGCGCGTCGCGCACGGCGTGCGCGCCGGGGAAGCGCGGGAGGAGCGCGGGGTGGGTGTTGATGAGGTGCGGGGAGAACTCGCGGACGAATCCGGCGGGGAGGATCCGCATGAGCCCGGCGCTCACGATGAGGCCGGGTTCGGGGCCGGTGCCCACGCCGTGCTCCTGGATCGCCGCGGCGAGGAGCTGCCCCCACTCCTCGCGCGATCCAGAGTCCCCCGGACGCACGACGCACGTCGGGATCCCCGCCGCTTCCGCGTGGGCGAGGCCCGGCGCGTCCGTATCGGAGGCCACGCAGACGATGCGCGCCGGAAACCCGGGCTCGGCGGTCGCCGCGATGAGCGCCTGCAGGTTACTGCCGCCGCCGGAGATCAGAACCGCGAGTTTCAGCACCCGATCAGTTTACGCGACGGCCGAGACCGACACCGACGAGCGCCCGGCGAGCATGCGGGAGACGGGGCACCGCTCGTGCGCCGCGGCGGCGAGCGCCGCGGCCGACGCCGGGTTCTGCCCCGGAAAGTGCAGTTCGGCGCGCGCGGCGAATTCGAAGCCTTCGCCGTCCGTGCGGCGATGCAGGGAGATCTCGGCGCGCGCCTCGACCTCGATCCCCGGCCCCGCGACCACCCGCGCCGACGCGTTCAGGCACGTCGCCCAGGCGAGCGCGAGCAGCTCCTCAGGGTTCGTCGCACCGCCGCGGTCCGTCGCGGTCGGCGGCGCGACGGCGACGCGCAGACCGCCCGCGACGGCGCTCTCGCCGGCGATCCCCGTGGTGTTCGTCGCGACCGCCGTGAAGAGCGCCGCCTCCGCCTCGGGATGATCCGCATGCATGCCGTCCGCCTCCGTGTTGCGTTCCGATGGATTCCCGCATATGTTATACCGAGTCTAGGAAATCCGAAACGGAGGGCGCCCCCGCATGATGCCGCGATGATCCGCTCGGGCGTTGCCGGGGTGCCGGCGATCCGCTTCGAGCACGTCACCCGCCGCTTCGCCGCCGCGGGCGCCGAGACCGCGGACGCCGTGCTCGCGCTCGACGACGTCAGCTTCGACATCCCGCGCGGTGCGATCTTCGGCATCCTCGGGGAGAGCGGGGCGGGCAAGTCGACGCTGCTGCGGATGATGAACGGCCTCGATCACCCGACGAGCGGGCGGGTCATCGTCGCGGGCACCGACCTCGCCCCGCTCGCGAAACGGCAGCTGATCGCGCTGCGACATCGCATCGGCGTGGTGTTCCAGGCCTTCAATCTCGTCGGCAACCTGAACGTCCGCGCGAACATCGCGCTCCCCCTGCGGCTCCAGCGCCGCAGGGACCCGGAGCGCGTGCGGGCGATGGCGGCCTTCGTCGGCCTCGAGCACCGACTCGAGCACCACCCCGCGCAGCTCTCCGGCGGCGAGCAGCAGCGCGTCGCCATCGCCCGGGCGCTCGTCACCGATCCCGCGCTGCTGCTCTGCGACGAGCCGACATCGGCCCTCGACACGCACACGACCGCGGAGATCCTCGCGCTGCTGCGCGCCACGCGCGCGGAGTTCGGGACGACGATCGCGCTCGTCACGCACGAACTGGAGGCGGTCAAGGCGATCTGCGACGCCGCCGCAGTGTTCGAGCGCGGCCGATTGCAGGAGATCGTGGAGGTCTCGGCCGGCCGCGCGCCGCGAGCCGAGCGCTACCTCGACCATGTCCGCACGGAGCTGGCCCGATGACGGCGGCGATCGCGGCGTCCGGACGGGCCGCGGCGTCCCTGCCCGAGGAGCTGGGCCGCATCGCCGCCGAGCACGGCTCCGAGATCGCCGCCGCGATGGGCGAGACCGGCTACATGGTGCTCGTGTCGATCCTCGTGGCCGTCGTCTTCGGCACCCCCCTCGGCACCCTCATCTTCCTCACCCGCGAGGGCGGGATGCTGCCGCGCCGCGGCCTCTGGACCGCCGCGAACCTCTACGTGACGATCGTGCGATCCTTCCCGTTCCTGCTCTTCGTGGTCTTCATGATCCCGCTCACCCGCCTCGTCTTCGGCACCACGTTCGGCACGGTCGCCGCGACCTTCCCGCTCGCCTTCGTCGCGGTCGCGATCTACGCGCGGCTGACGGAGCAGATCCTGCTCGAACTGCCGAGCGGGCTGACCCAGGCCGCGACCGCCATGGGCGCGACGATCCCGCAGACGGTCTTCCGCTTCCTGCTGGTCGACGGGCGCTCGGGCCTCGTCTACGCGCTCACCTCGGCGACGATCAGCTTCGTCTCGTACTCGACCGTGCTCGGCGTCGTCGGCGGGGGCGGCATCGGCGACTTCGCCATGCGCTACGGCTACCACCAGTACGACTTCACCCTCATGTACGTCGCCATCGCGCTCATCGTCATCTGCGTGATGCTGCTACAGAGCCTCGGCAATCGCGTCTCGCGCAGGATCGACCACCGCTGACCCCCGTCCCCGATCGAAAGACAGGCCCATGACCCGCCTCCCCCTCCTCCGCACCGCCGTCGCCACCACCGCGGGCGCCGCGGCGCTGCTGCTGCTCGCCGGTTGCGCCACCGGCGCCGACGCGTCCGGCACCGGTTCCGGCGCCGGCGATGCCGATGCGACGCAGGTGCTCACGGTCGCCGCGACGACCACGCCGATGACCGATGTCGTCGAGGCCGCGGCCGAAGCGATCGCGGCGCCGTACGAGATCGAGATGGTCGAGGTCGCCGACTACGTGCAGCCGAACACGATGCTGCAGCACGGAGAGCTCGATGCTAACTTCGTGCAGCATCCGCCCTTCATGGAGGAGTTCAACGCCGGCAACGACGCCTCGCTCGTCGCCGTCGAGCCGGTGTACCTCACCGTCGTCGGCATGTACTCCTCGATGCACGACAGCTTCGCCGATGTCCCCGACGGCGGGAGGATCGTCATCCCCAACGACCGCTCCAACGCCGCCCGCGCTCTCCTGATGGTGCAGGACGCCGGACTCGTCGAGCTCGACCCCGCCGTCGACGAGTGGGCGGTCACCGTGGACGACATCACTGCGAACCCGCACGATCTGCGGTTCACCGAGATCGACATCATGCAGCTCACCGCCGCCTACCCCGAGGCCGACGCCGTCTTCCTGCACGGCACCTTCGCCCGGCAGCTCGGCCTCGTCCCGGAGGAGGACGCGATCGCGCTGGAGCAGGATCCGCAGTTCGCGGTGAACCTCGTCGCCCGCGAGGACAACGCCGACTCCCCGGAGGTCCGCGCGCTCGCCGAGGCCTTCCACAGCGATGCCGTGCGCGAGAAGCTCGAGGAGCTGGAGGTGCCCCCGGCGTTCTGAGGCGGTCCCGCCGCGGGGACGCCCGTCGCCGCGGCGGGGATGCGGCGTCGGTCGGACATGCGGCTTCGGTCGGATGCGGCTTCGGTCGGAGATCGGGTCTCGAACGCGGATGCGGCTTCGGTCGGAGAACGGTTCCCGAACGCGGGCGCGGCTTCGGTCGGAGAACGGTTCCCGAACGCGGGCGCGGCTTCGGTCGCAGATGCGGCTTCGGTGAGCCCAATGCGGCGGATCCGGACTCACCGAAGCCGCATCCGTCACCGAAGCCGCGTGACGCACCGCACGTCGCACGTCATACGTTGCGGGTCATGCGTCGCACGTCACACGTTGCGGGTCACGCATTGCGGGTTACACGTCACACGTCGCACGTCACGCATCGCACGTCACACGTCGCAGGCGATGACCTCGTCGGCGAGCGCCCAGGGCTCGTGCGCCGCGAAGAACGCCGCCTCCTGCGCCGCCCAGCGCTCCCAGTGCGGGGCGAAGACGTCGCCGTCCCTGGCGAGCGCCCGCTCCCGTCGCAGCGCCTCGGGGCAGTCCAACCACACGGCGCGGACGCGCTGTCGCGCGGCGCCGGATCCGCCCGCGATCTCGCCGGCGGCGCGCATCGCGGAGACGCGTTCACCGGTGCCGGCGGCGGAGCGCCCCGGCGCCGCCCCGTCGGCATTCCGCCGCGCCGCCGCATCCGCGCGCGCGCGTTCCGCCGCATCCGCGCGCACCCGCGCCGCCGCATCCGCGTCCACCCGCTCCGACCTGCCCGCGCGCACCCGCGCCACCGCGGCCGCGAGATTCGCCGCCGTGAGGGCGCCGCAGCCCTCGATGATGAGCGGAACGCCCGCCGGCACCGGCACGCGCTCGGCGAAGGCCCGCGCCTCCCAGTCGTACCGGCGGTACACGCCCGTGGTGAGCGCCTCGGACACCGCCCGGGATCCCAAGGCGAGACCGTCCCAGCCGGGGTAGAGATCCTCCACGTGCAGCACCGCCGCCGGGCGGCCGTCCGCGCGGAAGCGCTCCGCGATCCGCGCGGCCAGGGAGGTCTTCCCCGACCCCGAGCGACCGTCCAGGATGACGACGTCCACGCCGTGCAGCTCGCGATTCACACCCACGCGATCTCCTCCCGCCGCGGCGCGTCCCCCGCGATGCGCCCCGGCGACCCGATGCCGGCCCCCGAGCGTCCGCCTCCGATCGGCCCGGCTCCCCGGCCCCGAGATCTCCCCCGCCCGCCGAGCCGCAGCCGCCCGCCGAACCGCAGCCGCTCGGCGAGCAGCATGACGGCGGCGGTGAGCGCGCCGAGCACGACGGCCGCAGCGAGCCCGGCGCCGTAGCTGCCCGGTGCCGGGTGCCCGACGAGCTCGGCGATGGCGACGGGCAGTGTCTGCTCCCCCGGCCGCACGAGGAAGGACGTCGCGCCGAACTCGCCGAGCGATGCGGCGAAGGCGAAGCCGAGCGCGAGGCCGGCGGATCGACCGAGCATCGGCAGGTCGATCGTGGCGAGCACGGTGCCGGGCGCCGCGCCGAGCGTGGCGGCCGCGAAGCGCAGCCGCTCGTCGATGCCGCGCAGCACGGGGAGGAGGATCCGGACGACGAGCGGGAGCGCGACGAGGGCCTGCGCGATGGGGATGAGCGCGGCCGAGGTGCGCAGATCCAGCCCGATGCCCAGGGGACGGTGCATCGTGAGCAGCAGTCCGAAGCCGAGCGTCACGGCCGACACCCCGAGCGGAAGCATCACCAGGCCGTCGAAGAGCTCCTGGCTCCTCCTGAGCACGCGCGAGGCCGGTCGGCGCGAGAGCACGAATGCGATGAGGATCCCCAGCGCCATCGCGAGGATCGCGGCGACCGCGGCGATCCGGACGGAGAGCCCGATCGCCGTCAGCACGGGCGCGTCGAGCGGCAGCCCGACCGGGGGCTCGGCGAGCGCCGCGTAGTTGGCCAGCGAGAAGCCGCCGGAGGCATCGCGCAGCGAGCGCAGTACGAGCGCGAGGATCGGCAGCGCGTGCAGCAGGAGCACGGTGAGGCCGAAGACGAGCAGCGCCGGCAGATCGGCGGCGCCCGGGCGCTTGGCGCGGGGCGCGGCGTCGCGGAGCTCGACGGCCCGCTCCCCCGAGCGTCGGAGCCGGGCCGAGACGAGGAGCGCCGCGCCGACGATCGCGAACTGGGCGAGCGAGAGCACGGCCGCGCCGCGGAGGTCGAGGAACTGCACTGTCAGCCGGTAGATCTCGGTCTCGACGTTCGCGAAGGCCCGCCCCCCGAGGATCAGCACGACGCCGAATGATGTCGCGCAGAACAGGAAGACGAGGGCCGCCGCGGAGGCGAGGGCCGGCGCGAGCGCCGGCAGCGTGACGGTCAGCCAGGCGCGGACGTGGCCGGCTCCGAGGATCCGGGCGGCCCGCTCCCCGCTGTCGTCGATCCGCTCCCAGAACCCGCCGACGGTGCGCGCCACGAGCGGGACGTTGAAGAACGCGAGGGCGGCGACGATGGCGGCGAGGCTCCGATCCCAGCCGAGCCACGCCAGCGGACCCCCCGGCCCCACGAGCGCCGAGAATGCGACGCCGACGACGACGGTCGGCAGCACGAAGGGCACCGTGAGGATCCCGCGCAGCAGCGTCCGGCCGGGGAAGTCCAGGCGGTAGAGCGCGTACGCCGCCGGGAGCCCGAGCAGCACCGAGACGACCGTGGCGAGCCCGGCCTGCGCGAGCGTCTGGGCGATGACCCTCCCGGTGCGCGCGGACCCGAAGACCTCGGGGAGCCCGCTCGCGTCGAGGCGCGGGCCTCCGTCGCCATCGGAGACGAAGCCCGTCGCCACGAGCGCGAGCACCGGCCACAGGAAGAACAGCGCGAGGAACGCGAGGGGCAGCGCTGCGGCGAGCGTCCAGCCCGCGACGCCCCACGCGCTCCGGCGCACCGGACTAGAGCCCGATCCGCTCGCTCAGCGTTCGCAGCCAGCCCTCGCGGCCCGCCTCGATGGCGCTCGGCGAGAGGTCGTGGGTGCGGTCCGCCTCGGGCTCGGGCGCGAACTCGGTCCAGGCCGCGGGGAGCTCCACCGCGTCATCGACCGGCGTCATGTACATCGCGTCGGGGATGGTGCGCTGGAACTCCTCGGACACCAGGTAGTCGACGACGGCGCGGGCGCCCGCCTCGTTCGCGGCGCCGGCGAGGACGCCGGCGTACTCGACCTGCCGCGTGCAGGTGTCGAGCAGCGCTCGGGTGCTGCTCGACTCGCCCTCGGCATCGACGGTGAAGGCGGGCGAGGAGGCGTAGGAGACGACGATCGGCAGCGTGCCGCCCTCCCCGCCCTGCGTGAACCGGCCGTAGTAGGCGTCGCTCCAGCCCTGCTCGATGCGCGCCCCGCCGTCGACGAGCCGCTGCCAGTAGTCGGCGAAGCCCGCCTCGCCGAACGCGGCGACCGTGCCGACGAGGAAGGAGGCCCCGGTGGAGGACGCGGTCGGGTCGAGGAGCACCGTGAGGGCGGCGTACTCGGGATCGGCGAGATCCTCGTAGCTCTCCGGCTCGGGCATCCCGGCCTCGGCGAACCACGACGGATCGATGTTCACGCAGGTCGCACCGTGATCGACGGGCACGAGACCCGTCTCGGCGATCGCCTGTGCACCGGCATCGGCGTCCTCCGCCGCGGCGAAGCGGGCCGCGCTCTCCGGGAGCCCCTCCGGCGCGTACGGCGCGACGACGTCGTGCTCCACGAGGCGCGAGGCGAAGATCGTGTCGACTCCGAAGAAGGCGTCGGCGATCGGCGCGCCCTGGGTGAGCACGAGCTTGTTGGTGAGCTCCCCGCCGTCCCCCGCCGAGACGACCTGGACGTCGTAGCCGGTCGCGGCGCTCGCGGCGGCCGCGAACTCCTCGTTCGGGAACGAGTCGTGGACGACGAGCGTCACGGTCTCGCCGCTCGCCGCGTCATCATCGCCGGCGCAGCCCGCGAGCGATGCTCCGAGGGCGAGGGCGACGAGCGTGGCGGCGATGCGGGATCGACGGGACTTCAGGAGCGTGCGTGCAGGCAACATCGAGGCTTCCTTCCTCCGCTGGCATGAACCAGATCAGGTTGAACGGTCGGAGCTCGCGTGCTCCCTCTCAGCCCCGCGCGTCGGGACTCCCGTGGATTGCCCCGCCAGCTTAGCGCCCGCGCGGCGGGAACCGCCAACCGCGGCGCGCGCGCCGCTCCTCGGGCGCCTCCGTCTCGCCCTCGGGGCGAACGGCGCTGTCCCAGGCGTAGGCGCGGAGGATCTCCGCCGTCTCGGCCTCCTCGGCGTCAGCGGTCCCGTCGGTCTCGGCGTCCGCCGCCTCGGCCGCTTCGACGTCGAACGCCTCGGTGTCGAACGCCTCGGTGTCGATCGACTCCGTGCCGATCGCCGCGGTGTCGATCGACTCCGTGCCGATCGTGCTCGTGTCGATCGTGCTCGTGTCGAACGCTTCCGCGCCGAACTCGCCGGCCGCGATCTCGCCGACCGCCGGCTCCGAGTCGGGATCGGCCGGCTCGGCCTCCGTCGTGGCGACGGCGACCGCGACCGCGTCGCCGCCGCGACCGGATGCCCGGGGATCCGCGGGATCGGGGCGGCCGACCGTCTCCGCGCGCCCCACCAGATCCGAGAGGTCGACCGTCGCCTCGGCGTCCGGACCGCCTCGCGCGCGGGCGCCCGCGAGCCGCTGCAGCGCCTCCGTCCCGGGCAGCGCGGCGGGCAGCGCCTCCCGCACGCGGGAGAGGTCGGCACGCCCGGCCGCCGCGCCGAGCAGCAGCCCGACGCCGAGCTCGGCGGCGGCGAGCCCGCCCGCGAGCCAGGGGGACGCACCGGCGGACTGGAGCCGGTCGGGGCCGAGCGCGCCCGAGGCGAGCGCCGAGATCCCCGCGACCCCGAGCCCCGCGAGCAGGGCGGCGACGACCGGCATCGCGAGCGCGACGGGCCAGCTCGCGCGCCGCAGTTCGTCGCGCCGGGCGAAGAGCAGAGCGACGCCGATGCCGGCGACGACGAGCAGCGCGGGCGCGATCGCGCCCCAGGCCCCCCAGCCGTCGGGCACCGCGCCGAACAGGGGCAGCGCCGGCAGGGGGCCGAGCAGGGTCTCGAAGGGACTCACCGAGCTCCCCGCGCCGATCGCGAAGCCCGCGCCGCTCAGCCACGCGAGCGCCCAGGTCACGGCGACGGGCAGCAGGGCGAGCTGGGCGAGGAACACCAGCACGGAGCCGAGCGGGTCGAGCTGGAGACTCTGCGTGAGCGCGATGACCTCGCCGTAGCCCGCCACGCACGCGACGGCGGTGGCGATCGCGGCGAGCCCGACGGCCGCCGCGAGTCCCGCGGTCGCGATCCGCAGGGTCTCGGCCGCGCGAGCGGGGAGGGCGGCGACGCCCCGCACGCCGACCCACTCGAGACCGCGCTGCAGCGCACGGAGGCTCGCCGCCCACCAGGGATGCGCGTCACGTGCCGCGCGGAGCACGAAGGCGGCGCCCGCCACGAGTGCGTATGCCGCTGCAGGCATGAGCGTCGCCGCCCACGCCGGCGCGCCGAGCAGCGGGGCGGCCAGCAGTGCGACGGCGAACGCGACGGCACCGAAGCCGATCGTACCGCCGAGCACGCCCGCGGCGCCGGTGCCGCCCCGACGCCCGAAGCGCCACCCCGCGCGTCCCGCGAGCGCGGCCGTGAGCAGGGTGATTCCGAGCGGCATGAGGGTGACCGTGAAACTCAGCTCCTCGGCGGCGAAGCCCCAGCCGAGCATCGCCTCGGCGCTGAGCGAGAAGGCGAGCGGCACGCCGTGCGCGAGGAGCCAGATCCCCCCAACCGCCGCGGCGACGGCGCTCGGCTCCGCGGACAGCCGGAACGTCACCGCCCAGAGCAGCACGGCGGGGACGGCGACGACGACGAGGCCGGCGAGCGCGACGGCGACGGCCTCGATCGCGGCGATCGTCGCGGTCACAATGGATCTCATCGACGGAAAGCTTACTCTGCGCGGCTCAGGCGGCGCCGTGGATGAGATCCAGGATCCCGTCCTCGAGCCCCTGGAACTCCGCGGTGCGCTCCGACGCGAGCGTGCGCGGTCGCGGGATCGGCACGTCCACGATCCGCTGCACGCGCCCGGGACGCGGGCTCATCACGACGACCCGATCGCTCGTCACAACGGCCTCGCCGATGTCGTGGGTGACGAGGAGCACGGTGAGCCGATGGCGTTCCCAGACCTCGAGGAGGAGCTCCTGCATGGTGCGTCGTGTGAGCGCGTCGAGGGCTCCGAACGGCTCGTCCATGAGGAGGATGTCTGGGCCATAGCTCAGGGAGCGCGCGAGCGCCACCCGCTGCTGCATGCCCCCGGAGAGCTGCGCAGGGAAGGCCTCCTCGAAACCTGCAAGGCCGACGAGGCTGAGGAACTCCCTGGCCCGCTCGGCCCGCTCGGCACGCGTGAGACCGGCTTCGCCGCGCAGTGCGAACTCGACGTTGCGCTGCACGCTCAGCCACGGCATGAGCGTCGCGTGCTGGAATACGACGCCGCGGTCCCGCCCCGGCCCGGTGATCGCCCGGCCGTCGACCTCGAGCGTTCCGGCGGTGGGCGGTTCGAGTCCGGCGATGAGGGAGAGCAGCGTCGACTTGCCGCACCCGGAGGCGCCGACGATCGAGACGAACTCGTTCTCCGCGACGGCGAGGTCGACGCCCTCGAGCGCCGTGACGGCGCCGAACCGCTTCACGATCCCCGCGACGCGCAGCTTCGGCTCCGCGGAGGTGGTCTCGTCGATCATGCGCGACCCTCCTGATAGGCGAACAGACGGCGCCCCGCACCGCGCATGAGCTGGTCGAGGATCAGGCCGAGCACGCCGAGCACGAGGACGTAGCCGATGATGAGCTCCGTCTCGAAGAAGCGCTGCGCGACCGTGATGCGGAAGCCCATGCCGCTCGACGCCGCGACGAGCTCCGCGACCACGAGCCAGGTCCACGCCCAGCCGAGCGTGATGCGCAGAGCGTCCCAGATGCGCGGCATCGCCGAGGGCACCACGATGCGGGTGAGCAGTGCGAACCAGCCGAGCCCGAGCGTCTCCCCGAGGCTCACGAGCGTGCGCGGGGTGCGCCGCACGGCGTCGGCGACCATGAGGACCTGCTGGAAGAAGGTGCCCATCCAGATGATGAGGAACTTCTGGCTCTCCTCGATCCCGACCCACACGATCGTCAGCGGCACGAACGCCACGACCGGCATGTACCTGATGAAGTCCATGAGCGGCTCGAGGGCCGCCTCGACGCGGGCGTTGACGCCCATGAGCGTCCCGATGGGCACGGCCATCACGGTCGCGAGCGCGAACCCCACGAGGATCCGGAAGGCGCTCACCCCGATGTCGGCCCAGAGCTCGCCGTTCGCCGCCTGCGCGCCGAGCGCACCGAGCACCTCGCCGGGGCCGGGCAGGAACATCGGATCGACGACGCCGAGCGCCGTGACGAGCCACCAGGCGCCGATGAGCACGACGAAGGCTGCGACGGCGGTCGTCAGGTACGCGGCTCTGCCGATGGGGCGCCCGATGCGCATGCGGTGCTACTCCCCCAGGAACTCGGTGCGGATCGCCGTGCTCGCGTCGACATCGCCCGAGATCAGGCCGATCCGCTCGGCGACGGCCGCGAGCGCGGGCAGCGTCTCCTCGGCGTAGGCGCCGGTGAGCTCGTCGCGGTTCTCGGCGAGCGTGTAGTAGTGGACGCCGTCGAAGGCCGTCTCGAGGTCGGCCACGTCGGAACCGACGCCGGCGGCGATGATGCCGCGCGCGGTCTCGGTGTCGGACTCGGTGAACGCCACCGCGTCGTCCCAGGCGGCGAGCACCTCGCTCACCTCGTCGGGGCGCTCGTCGAGCACGTCGTTGCGCACGACGAGGACGTCGGTGATGAGTCCGGGGTACTCGCCGGCCGTGGCGACGGCGCTCACCCCGGCGTCGGCGCCGAGCGCCTCGCTGACATAGGGCTCGTAGGTGACGCCCGCGTCGACCCGCCCCGCGAGCAGCATGGGCGCGACCTTGTCGGCGGAGGCCTCGACGACCTCGATGTCGTCGAAGGAGAGCCCCGCCTCCTCGAGGGCCTCGGCGAGCAGGATCTCGCTCGTCGCGCCGCGCTCGAACGCGACGGACTTGCCCGCGAGATCGGCCACCTCCTCGACGCCCGCGCCGCTGAGGATCGCGTCGGCGGTCGTCGCGGAGTCGAGCATGAGGACGATCGACACGTCGACCCCCTCCTCGATGAACTGGAGTGCCGCCTGCGCGCCGACGTTCGCCATGTCCAGACGCCCGGCGGCGAGCGCCGCATTGACGTCCGCGTCGGCGTTGAAGCTGGACAGCTCGACGTCGACGCCGCGATCCTCGAAGAAGCCCTGCTCGTCCGCGACGTACCACTGCCCGTAGCCGAGCCAGGGCTGCGTGCCCATGCGGAAGGCCTCACCGGCGGACGCCCCTGCGGCGGAGCCGGAATCGGAGTCGGCCGACGGCGCGGCGCATCCGGCGAGGCCGAGGGCGAGCGCGGCGGTCGCGGCCGCTGAGGCGGCGAGGGAACGGAGGAGACGACTGGTCACGGCGATCCTTTCACGGCGGAGCCGACGTGGATCCCGCCGGCGCAACCCTCCTATCCTACGGGAGGCGGGCCGCGCCCCCGACCGGGCGCAGCAGCGCCACGGCGTGCGTGCGGCTCTCGGCCCCCAGCTTCACGAGGATGCTCGAGACGTGCGTCTTCACCGTCGGCACCGAGATGCCGAGGGCGGCTGCGATCCGCGCGTTCGATCCGCCCTCGGCGAGGCCCGCCAGCACCTGCCGCTCGCGTTCGGTAAGCGCCTCGAGCCCCGGAGGGGCGGGCGCGGCGACCGTCGACGCGGGGTCGGGGACGGCGTCGGCGAGCGCCGCGAGCGCGCGCCGGGTCACGCGGGGATCGAGCACCCCCTCCCCCGCGGCGACGCGGCGGACGGCCTCGGCGAGCGGGGCCGCCTCGGTCGTCTTGAGCAGGAAACCCGCGGCGCCCGCGCGGATCGCGGCGAAGACGAGCTCGTCCTCGTCGAAGCTCGTGAGCGCGAGGACGGCCGCGATCCCCTCGTCGACGATCCGGCGGGTCGCCGCGATGCCGTCCGTGCCGGGCATCCGCAAGTCCATGAGCACGACGTCCGGGCGCAGCGCCCGCGCGTTGCCCTCGGCAGCCGCCCCGTCGGCGGCCTCGCCGACCACCTCGATGCCCTGCCGCTCCAGGATCATGCGCAGCCCTTCGCGGATCATGGCGTGATCGTCCGCGATGAGCACGCGAGGGCTCGTCCGCTCCGCGCCGCTCATGACCTCGGCCCCGCCGCGGGCAGCCACGCCGAAACGGACCAGCCGCCGCCGTCGGGTCCCGCCGCGAAGTCGCCGCCGAGGGCCCGGACCCGTTCGTCGAGCAGGCGGAGCCCGAGACCCGAGCCCCGCAGCTCGGGGTGCGGGAGCGGCCGGCCTCCCCGCGTCGCGATCATGACCCCGACGCCGGGGCGCGGCTCCCCGCCGTCCGCGGCTCGCTCGGAGGCCGCGACCCGAACCCGCGCCGTCGCCCCGGCGTCGTGCCGCGCGGCATTGGCGAGCGCCTCCCGCACGATCTGCCCGAGCGCGCCGTCGGCCTCCGTCTCGAGAGCGACGGCGCCGTCGTCGGCGAATTCGACCTCGAGGCCTGAGCGCCGCGCCTCGGCGACGAGCTCGGGGAGACGGTCCCGCCCGGGAGCCGGACAGGGGCGGGGCGGCTCCGCGGCATCGGCGCGGAGCACGCCGATGAGGTCGCGCAGCGCCGCATGCGCCGCCAGGCTGGAGTCGCGCACCGCGCGGAGCGCCGCCCGGTCGTCCGCGGGCCCCGGCTGGGCCGGATCGCCGGAGCTGAGCGTCGCCTCGGCGCGGATCGCGACGGCCGCCACGTGCCCGGCCACGACGTCGTGGAGCTCGCGGGCGACGCGATCGCGCTCCGCGCTCACGGCCGCCGAGCGGTCGAGCGCCGCGAGCCGCGCGAGATCCGCCGCCCGTTCGCGGTACAGCGCGACGAGCTCGGTCGACTGCGCCACCGAGTTCGCGTACCAGTAGGTCATGCCGAGCAGCGCGCCGAGTTGCAGGCCGATGAGGATCGTCGCGCGCGGGTCGCCCGTGACGAGCTGCGCGAGCACCGCGCCCGCGATCGTCACGACGACGATGCCGCGCAGTACGATGCGGCGTCGCGCCGGGGACAGCACCAGGATCCCGGCGTGCAGCAGTTCGAGGACGGCGAGCAGCGGCACGAGGCCGCCGACGGTGAGCACGTCGACGACTGCCACGGCGACGGCGAGTGCGAGTCCGATCCACGGCGCGCGGCGCCTGAGGAGCACCGTCGCGGCGGCCGGGATCGCGGTGGCGAGCATCCACCACCCCGCCGGCCGCTGCGGGAGCAGCGAGAGGTCGCTCCAGATCCCGCCGAGACCGAGCGCCGCGAGGATCACGGCGATCGCGAGATACACGAGCGCGATCTGCCACGGCCGGAGCGGCGGCCGCCGCTCGGGCTCGCCCTCCTCGGGCTCCCAGGATCTGCTCATGCCTCCATCCAAGCAGCACGCCGGCGCGTCCGCCTCCTCCGAAGGTCTGAGAGCGGCTCATCCCTCCCGCCGATGCGGGCGCGCGCGGTCCGCGCGAGGCTGACGGCATGGACTTCCTCGACACCGTCCCCCTGCCCGCCGCGCTCGCCCTGCTGGCCCTGCTCGACGGGCTGAGCGTCGGGACCCTCCTCATCCCGCTGTTCTTCCTCATCGCGCCGGGGCGGGTCCGCGCCGGTCGCATCCTGCTGTACCTCGCGACGATCACCGGCTTCTACCTCGTCATCGGCGTGCTCTTCCTGCTCGGGCTCGGGAGCATCATCGAGTTCGCCGCGGACGCCCTCGCGAGCGACGCCGGAGCGTGGCTCCTGCTCGTGATCGGCGTCGCCCTCTTCGCCTCCGGGCTCCTGGTGTGGGCCGCGGACGCCCGCCGCCGCCGGCTGGTCGCGGCGGGCCGCGCGGCGCCCGAGACGGGGCGCATCGTGCGCTGGCGCGAGCGGGTGCTCGACGAGCGCGCGAGCGGCGGCGCGGTGATGGGCGTGGCGATCGCCGCGGGGCTCGTCGAGATCGCCGGCATGCTCCCCTACCTCCTGGGCATGACGATGCTCGCGGGATCCCCGCTCGGCGCTCCGGCACGCGTCGCGTACCTCGCGGGATACTGCGCGGTCATGGTGCTCCCCGCGCTCGTGCTGCTCGCCGCGCGCATCGTCGCGGCCCCCGTCGTCGCCGGCCCCCTGGAACGGCTCGCCGCCTGGTTCCAGCGCACGGGGGCCGAGAACACGTCGTGGATCCTGTGCATCGTCGGCTTCCTCGTCGTCCGCGGCGCAGCGCAGCGCCTCGAGATCGCGCTGCCGATCATCGGCTAGCGCGCCGCGGCCCCGGGACGCCAGCAGCGCCCTCCCCAGCACCGCGGTCCCTCGCCAGCTCGTCCCGTCACCCCACCGTCCATCCGCGGAGCACGTTGAACACGTCGAACACGTCGAATTCACGCGAACCGGGGGACACCCGACGCATCGCACCGGTTCGCGTCATTTTCAGGGCGGGGCGGGGGACAGAGCGGGCGAGGCGAGACAGCGGGGTGGGATAGGGCACGGCACCGCAGAGGGGGCGGGACGGGGCGGGACGGGGCAGCACGGGACGGGCCAGGACGGGACGCAGCGGACGAGACGCCGCAGGCCCCCGATCCGCGTCACCGCGAGTCGGGGGCCTGCGTGGCCGAATGCGACGGCTCAGAGCGCGGCGAAGGCCGCGCGCAGCAGCTCGGCGGTCTCGGTCGGGGTCTTCCCGACCGTGACGCCGGCGGCCTCGAGGGCCTCCTTCTTCGCCTGCGCGGTGCCGGCCGAGCCGGAGACGATGGCGCCGGCGTGGCCCATGGTCTTGCCCTCGGGCGCCGTGAAGCCGGCGACGTAGCCGACGACCGGCTTCGTGACGTGCGCCTTGATGTACTCCGCGGCGCGCTCCTCGGCGTCGCCGCCGATCTCGCCGATCATCACGATCGCCCGCGTCTCGGGATCCGCCTCGAACGCGGCGAGCGCGTCGATGTGCGTCGTGCCGACGACGGGATCGCCGCCGATCCCGATCGCCGTGGAGAAGCCGAGATCGCGCAGCTCGTACATCATCTGGTAGGTCAGCGTGCCGGACTTCGAGACAAGCCCGATGGGCCCCTTGCCGGTGATGGTCGCCGGGGTGATGCCCGCGAGCGCCTCGCCCGGGGTGATGATGCCCGGGCAGTTCGGCCCGATGACACGGGTCTTGCCGCCGGTGGCCTTCGCGTGCGCCCACAGCTCAGCGGAGTCCTTGACGGGAACGCCCTCCGTGATGATCACGAGGAGGCCGATGCCGGCGTCGATGGCCTCGACCGCGGCATCCTTCGTGAATGCGGGCGGCACGAAGGCCACGGAGACGTTCGCGCCCGTCTCGGCCATCGCCTCGGCGACGGTCGCGAAGACCGGCAGCTCCACCGGGGCTCCCGAGGCGTCGGTGTGCGTGACCGTCGTGCCGGCCTTGCGGGCGTTCACGCCGCCGACGACGTTCGTGCCCGAGGCGAGCATGCGGGCGGTGTGCTTGGTGCCTTCGCCGCCCGTGATGCCCTGGACGATGACCTTGGAATCCTGGTTCAGGAAGATCGACATAGTGCTAGTTTCTTTCCGAGTCTCGTCGTGGTCAGCGGGCGTTCGCCAGCTCGGCGGCCTTGTCGGCGCCCTCGTCCATGGTGGCGGCCTGGGTGACGAGCGGATGCGCGGCCGCATTCAGGATCGCGCGCCCCTCCTCCACGTTGTTGCCGTCGAGCCGCACGACGAGGGGCTTGTTGGCCGCGTCGCCGAGCTTCTCGAGCGCGCCGACGATGCCGTTGGCGACCGCGTCGCATGCCGTGATGCCGCCGAAGACGTTCACGAACACCGCCTTGACCTGCGGATCGCCGAGGATCACGTCGAGCCCCGCCGCCATGACCTCGGCCGAGGCGCCGCCGCCGATGTCGAGGAAGTTCGCCGGCTTCACGCCGCCGTGGCGCTCCCCGGCGTAGGCGACGACGTCGAGCGTCGACATCACGAGGCCCGCGCCGTTGCCGATCACGCCGACCTCGCCGTCGAGCTTCACGTAGTTGAGATCCTGCGCCTTGGCCTTCGCCTCGAGCGGATCCTCGGAGGACTTGTCCTCGAGCGCCTCGTGCGCGGGATGGCGGAAGTCGGCGTTCGCGTCGAGCGAGACCTTGCCGTCGAGCGCGACGATCTCGCCGCCGCCGGTGAGCACGAGCGGGTTCACCTCGACGAGGGTGGCGTCCTCCCCGGAGTACACCTCGTAGAGCTTCTGGAACACCGGGACGACCTTGCCGACCAGCTCCTCGGGGAAGTTCGCGGCGCGCGCGATCTCCTCGGCCTTCGCGGAGTCGATGCCCGTGATCGGGTCCACCTCGACGCGCGCGAGCGCCTCGGGCTTCTCCACCGCGAGCTGCTCGATCTCCATGCCGCCCTCGACGGAGCAGAGGGAGAGGTAGGAGCGGTTGGCGCGATCGAGCAGCACGGAGAAGTAGTACTCCTCGGCGATGTCCGCCCCCGCCGCGACCATCACGCGCTGCACGACATGCCCCTTGATTTCGAGACCGAGGATCGCCTGCGCCGCCTCGAACGCCTCCTCGGGGGTCTTGGCGACCTTGACGCCGCCGGCCTTCCCGCGCCCGCCGGTCTTCACCTGGGCCTTGACGACGACCACGCCGCCGAGCTGCTCGGCGGCCGCACGCGCCTCCTCCGGCGTGTCCGCGACGATGCCGGCAAGCACCGGCACTCCGTATCGCTCAAATAGATCTCGTGCCTGGTACTCGTACAGATCCACGTACTGTCCTTCGTTCGGGAGTATTCGGTGTCTGAGGCAGAAAAATGTCTCGATGTCGAGATAAGTCGACCGCGCGCCAGTCTACCATCGCCGCATGAGCGCGATCCCCGCGCCCAGTGGGGTATCGCGGCCTCAGCGCCGCCGTTTCGCGCGGTAGAGCTCGGCGTCCGCGCGCTCCAGGGCGCCGTCGAGATCCTCGCCGGGGACGAGCTCCGCGATGCCCCAGGACCAGCGGTACGGCGACGCCTCGCGCAATCGCCGGATCATCGCCTCGGCGGCCTCGGCGTCGCCGCGCAGCAGCACCGCGAACTCGTCGCCGCCGAGCCTCGCGACGAGGCCGAGGTTCTTCGCGAAGGGCGCGCGCATGCCCACCGCCCCCGCCCACGCGCCCGCGGAGTCGCGCAGCGCCGCGTCGCCCGCGGCGTGACCGCCCTCGTCGTTCAACTGTTTGAAATCATCGAAGTCGATGATCGCGATCGCCGAGGCATCGCCCTCGCGCTCCGCGCGGGCGCGCAGCCGCGGGCTCAGCAGCAGCAGTCCGCGGCGGTTGAGCGCGGACGTGAGCGGATCGGTGAGCTCCTCGTGATGCACCTGGCGCCGCACCGCGATCGCCCCGCCGAAGCAGAAGACGGCGATGAGGATCGCGTAGGCAATGACGATGACCCCGGACACTTGACCACCGCCGAAGTCGGGGTTCCAGACGAGCGTCAGGGACACGCGCGCCACGGTGAACGCCATATAGCAGTAGGCGACGGGCCGCGCGAAGAACCAGGCGACGTAGAGCGCCGTGAGCGGCAGCTCGAGCAGCGCGTTCACACTCGCGTGGAGGTGCTGGGCGTTGAGCAGCAGGAAGCTCGACCACGCCGCGCTGACCAGCACCATCGCGAAGCCGCCCCACCGGGGAAAACGGCTGCCGAGCGCGAAGGGCAGGATCGCCCCGAGCGCATAGACCGACATGAAGACGATGACGAGAGCGAACTGGAAGTGCGGGTGCCCGACCGCCAGATCGACGGCGAAGACGATCGCGAGCACGAGCGAGACGGTCCCCGTGACGAGGGAGAACGGCGACTGCCGGCGCAGGAACGCCTCCGCGGCGGCGCGCAGCACGGGCAAGCCTTCCCGTCCCGATTCGGCGTCCCGCTTCGGCCCGGAGTCCCGCGCGGACCCTCCGGCGGTCTCCGAGGCGGGCGGATCCGCGATCGAGGCCGTCGGCGCGGCGTCCGAGGCCGCGCCGACCTCGGACGCTCCGCGGGTGCGCCGCTTGCGCGCGTAGAGCGCCCGGTCGGCCCGGTCGAGGATCGTCTCCGGGGTGTCGCCGGGCAGGGGCTCGGCGATCCCCCACGACCAGGCGTGCTCGCCCTGCTCGATCAGGCGCGCGACGATCTCCGCCGCCTCCCGCGCGCTCGTCCGCGGCAGGAGCAGGGCGAACTCGTCTCCCCCGAGCCGCCCGATGACGTCCCGTCCACGGATCCGCGTGCTCCAGGACATCACGGTGCGGGTGAGCGCCGCATCCCCCGCCGCGTGCCCATCGCGGTCGTTGAGCGCCTTGAGCCCGTCGAAGTCGATCGCGACGAGGGCGAAGGATCCCGGAGCGCCGGCCCGGCCGAGGGACCGCTCGAGCCGCTCGCGGAACCCCGACCGGGTGAGGGCGCCGGTGAGGGAGTCCGTGCTCGCGGCGCGGAGTTGCCTGCGCCAGAGGTAGAGTCCTGCGCCGTAGCAGACGGCGAGGGTGAGCAGGGCGTGCACCGCGACCGGGACGCCGAGGATCCCGTCGCGGTGCAGCAGCGGGTTCATCGCCATCACGATGCCGAAGCAGAGGAGGCACGCGGCGATGAGCAGCCCGGCGAGGCGCGGCGCGATGAACCACCCGAGGTAGAAGGCGATGATGGGCAGCTGCTGCACGGAGGCGACCACCGACTGGGGGTCGCCGGCGAGGCTCAGGTAGTAGCTCTGCGCGGCGATGAAGACGATCGTGCCGACGATCCCGAGTGCACGGGGAACCCGGCGGCCGCTGAGGAAGCTCGCGGCGCTGCACCCGAGGCAGAACACGAGAAGCGCCCAGCTGATCCAGCGGTGCTCCAGGTGCGTGTGGAAGAGGAGGTCGACCACGACGGTGAGCGCGAGCAGCAGGGTCGCGAAGATCAGGAACAGCGAATGCGGGCTCTGATCCCGGGCCCGATTCGACAGCCACCGCATGCCGGTTCCCCTCCCGTCGTCGATCTCGACCCGGCAACTGGCATCCGGGCACCACTGATCCACCCCACGACTGCGCGGTTCCCGCGCCGGCCCATCCCCAGGGACAGCGTACACATGCGATTCCGTGGAACTCCACAATGCGCCCAGAGACTCGCCGCCCGTTCGGCCGGATCGGGAGCGACGGGTACACTCGAGGCGACCGTCGCCGTGCCGGTCCTCGTGAGGCCGGAGGCAGCCCGTACATCGGTCGCAGATGGAGTTGATCGCGATGAGCACCGGACAGGACCCCAAACCGGAGGGACTGCGCGCGCGGAAGCGCCGCGCCACCGAGAACGCGATCGAGACCTCCGCCGTGCGTCTCGCCCTCGACCTCGGCGTGGAGCACGTCACGGTGGAGGCGATCTGCGAGGGTGCGGACATCTCCCGCAGCACCTTCTTCAACTACTTCGCGGCGCGCGACTACGCGATCGTGGGCCGCGCGATCAGCATCCCCGAGGGCACCGAGGCCTTCGCCGTGCTCGACAGCTCCCCGGACGACCTGCCGCTCGGCATCTTCCGGCTGCTGTTCGCGGCGATCGGGCACACCCACGTGAACTCGGAGGTCGCCCGCATGCGCACCCGCCTCATCACGGAGCAGCCCGAGGCCGCCCGGATGACGCTCGCGACCCTGCTCGAGTCGAGCTATCACCTGATCGCGCTCGTCACGGCATGGCTCGCGGCCCATCCGGAGCACGCGAAGCTCGACGCGCCCGAGCGGGAGGCGGTGCTCGCGGTGTCGCTCGTGCACGGGGCGATCACGGTGCAGATGAGCACGTGGATGGCCGGCGAGGGCGACGTCAACGCCGAGGACGACGATCTGCACCGGGTGATGGCGGAGTACCGCGCGTTGCTCGCCTGACCCGATGCTCGCGGCGGTGCCGCCGCGAGGCGGTCGGCGCCGCGGCATGCCGCCGCGAGGCCGGCCCGAGCCGCGGCCTAGTCGGCTGCGCCGGCCTCGATCTTCTCGATCGGGGCGAGTTTCACGAGCAGCTTCCGCTCCCCGACGGCGTCGAACACCACGTGCGCGATCCGCTTCGACCCGGCCCCGCTGACGCCCGTCACGCGGCCCTCGCCGTACTCGTCGTGGCGGATCCGGTCGCCGGTCCCGAGCTCCAGGTCCCCGTTGTCGCGCGCGCTGCCGCCGATGAGGTTCGGGAAACCGCCACCGGCGGCCTGCGCCGCCTTGGCCTGCCGCTTGCGCTCGCGCCACTTGTCGAGCGCCGACTGCATGTTCCCGCTCGCGGGCTCGGAGACCGCGGCCGCGCCCGATCCCCTGCCGGCCGCGCCGGATCCGAACGACACGGCCGAGTCCCGGGACGTGCCGCGCGCGCCGGATCCGTAGCCCGAGCCCCGTGGCGCGTTGAGCGCGCGCGAGGCCGTGCCGCCGCGCCCCGTGACCTCGCCGGGCGACTGGCGCCAGGCGATGAGCCCCTCGGGGATCTCCTGCAGGAAGCGCGAGGGCATCGCCACCGAGACGTCCCCGAAGGTGGCGCGGGTGGAGGCGAGCGTGAGGTACAGCCGTTCCCTGGCCCGGGTGATACCCACGTACATGAGCCGGCGCTCCTCGCTGATGCCCCCGACCTCGTCGACCGACATCTGGTGCGGCAGCAGTCCCTCCTCGACGCCGGTGATGAACACGGCCTTGAATTCGAGTCCCTTCGCCGTGTGCATCGTCATCAGCGAGACCGTACCGCTGGAGTCGTCGAGGTCGTCCGCCGCGGCGACGAGGCTCACCTCGGTGAGGAAGGCGAGGAGTCCGGCCCCCGGCTGCTTGACGTCGAACTCGCGGGCCACCGCGAGGAGCTCCTCGAGGTTCTCGGCGCGCGCGTCGTCCTGCGGGTCGCGCTTCGCGCGGAGCTTCTCGATCATCTCCGTCTCATCGAGGATCAGCTTCAGCACGTCGCCCACGGGCGCCGGGGCGGCCTCCTCGCCCGCGACATCGCTCGCGCCCCCGCCCGCAGCCATCCGCGCGGCGCGCAGCAGCAGCGCCGCGAGCTCCCGCACGGTCGTGCGCAGCTTCGGCCCGAGCGGGCCGACCTCGTCGGCGCGCGCCATCGCCTCGTGGAAGGAGACTCCCTGCGCCTCCTGGAAGTTCGCGAGATGCGCCTCGGCCATCGGCCCGATCCCGCGCTTGGGTGCGCCGAGAAGGCGGGACCAGGCGATCGGATCGTAGGGATTCGCGATGCTCGTGAGGTACGCCATCGCGTCCTTCACCTCGGCCCGCTCGTAGAACTTCGTGCCCCCGAGCACGCGGTACGGGATCGCGGAGCGGATGAGCAGCTCCTCGAGCGCGCGCGTCTGCGAGTTCGTGCGGTAGAACACGGCCACGTCGCCGTAGGCGATGCCGGCCCGATGCAGGTCCTCGATCTCCTCGGCCACGAAGCGGGCCTCGTCGTGCTGCGAGTACCCGGTGAAGCCGACGATCTGCTCGCCGTCGCCCTCCGAGGTCCAGAGGTTCTTATCCTGCCGATCGAAGTTGTTGCCGATCACGGCGTTCGCGGCGCTCAGGATGTTCTGGGTCGAACGGTAGTTCTGCTCGAGCTTCACGACCTCGGCGCCGCGGAAGTCCCGCTCGAACTCGACGATGTTGCGGATGTCGGCGCCGCGGAAGGCGTAGATCGACTGGTCGGAGTCGCCCACCACGGTGAGGCTCGCCGGCGGAATCCGCCCGGAGGCGTCGAGCTCGCGCTCCCTGGCGGGCGGCATCAGCCCGGCCACCTCCTCGGGCTCCACCGGCTTGGTGAGCTCGCGGATGAGGGAGTACTGCGCGTGGTTGGTGTCCTGGTACTCGTCGACGAGGATGTGGCGGAAGCGCCGCTGGTAGACGGCGGCCACGTCGGGATGCGCGCGGAAGAGATGCACCGTCTGACCGATGAGGTCGTCGAAGTCGAAGGCGTTGGCGCGCCGCAGCTCCTGCTCGTACATCGTGAAGATCTCGACGAAGAGCCGGTCTCGGGGGTCGCTCGCGTTCATGGTCGCCGCGTAGGCGCCGGCGTCGGCGAGCTCGTTCTTCAGCCGCGAGATCTTCGCGCCGGCGTTCGCGGGCGTGAAGCCGTAGGTGTCGGCGTCGAGCTCCTTGATGATCCGCTTGAGGAGCGCGCGCGAGTCGGCGGAGTCGTAGATCGTGAAGCCCGAGACGTACCCGAAGCGCTCGGCCTCCCGCCGCAGGATGCGCACGCAGGCGGAGTGGAAGGTCGACACCCACATGCCCTGGGAGGCCTCCCCGAGCAGCCCGTCGATGCGCTCGCGCATCTCGGCCGCCGCCTTGTTCGTGAAGGTGATGGCGAGGATCTGGCTCGGCCACGCCTCGCGCTCCCGGATCAGGTGGGCGATGCGGTGCGTGAGCACACGGGTCTTGCCCGAGCCGGCGCCCGCGACGATCAGCAGCGCGGGGCCGCGCGCGATCACGGCGCGCTCCTGCGCCGGATTCAGGCCGTCGAGGAGGGCGTCCGTCCCGCCGGCGGACTGCGCGCCGCCGATCGGGACGCCGGAGGGGTCGAGAAGTTCGAAGTCGCTCATCGTGCGACCAGTCTAGGCGGAGCCCCCGACACCCGGACGCGTCCGACACAATGGAGGGGTGACCGACTCCCCTCGCCCCTCCGTGCTCGTGTTCGCGACTGGCGGCACCATCGGCATGCACGCGACCGACGCGGGGCTCGCCCCCGATCCCGCGTTCCCCGACGTGCTCGACGCGCTCGTCGCCGGCATCTGCGTCCCGCTCGCGGTCGACTGGCGCATCAACCACCTGCAGCCGCCGATCGACAGCGCCAACGCCGACGCCGAGACGGCGCCGAAGATCGCGCGGGCCGTCCGCGCCCGCGCTCGCACGCAGCGCCCGCGCGGCATCGTGATCCTGCACGGCACCGACACGCTCGCCTACACCGCGGCGAGGCTCGCCTTCGAACTCGGGGACCTCGGCATCCCCGTCGTCGTCACCGGCAGTCAGCTCCCCCACGGCGCGCCGGGTACCGACGCCGGCGCGAACCTGTCGCTCGCGGTCCGCGCGGCCGTGCGGGCCGCCAGCACCGCCCCCGTCTCGATCGCCTTCGGCGGCGCGATCCTGCCCGCCGTGCGCGCCGAGAAGCACCACACGAGCGCGCTCGGCGCGTTCCGGGCGGAGGTCGAACTCGCCCCCGCCCCCGCGGGCGTCCCGCCCCGGCTCCCCGAGAGCGTCGCCTCGCTCGCCCCGGCGCGGGTGCTCGCCTTCCGCTTCACCCCCGGCGTCGTCGCCGAGGACCTGCGCGGGGCGGTCCTCGGCCGCCCCGCGGGGCTCGTCCTCGAGTGCTACGGCTCGGGCAACGGGCCGATGGCGCGGCCCGGCATGCTCGGCGCACTGCGCGAGGTCTGCGACGCGATCCCCGTGGTCGCGGTGTCGCAGTGCGCGCAGGGCGGCGTCGACCTCGGGCGCTATGCGGTCGGTCGCGAGCTGGCCGCGGCCGGGGTCATCGACGGCTCGGACCTCACCGTCGAGGCCGCGCTCGCGAAGCTCGGCTTCCTGCTCGACGCCGGCTACCGCGGCGCCGAACTGCGCGCGCTCGTCGAACGCAATCTCGTCGGGGAGTGCCTCGGCGCCTGACGGCGCCCGGCTGCGCGGGGCGGGCGCCCGGCTGCGCGCGGCCGCCGCTCGGCCGGATCGCGGATCAGCGCGTCTCCGCCCGGCGAATGGCGACGCCGAGATCCGGGTGGTCGACGAAGATCCCGTCGACCCCGGCCCGGAGGATCAGCGCGAACTCGTCCTGCCAGTCCCCCCATTCGGCGCCGCGCAGGGAGGACTGGTAGCGGAGGTTGAGGTAGCGATTCTCCGGGCGGAGCGTCCACGTGTACACGCGCAGGCCGTGATCGTGCGCGCGGGCGGCGAGATCCGTCGTGCCGGTCGCGCGGCCGAGCGCGTTCACGCGGATGAGATCGCCCTTCGCGACGCTGATCCCGTCGACCCGGTCCGCGAGCAGTGCGAGACCGGCGTCGCTCCGGTACCAGGCGTACCCGCGCGACGGCGCCCCCGCGAGCGGTTCGTCGGCCGGCGCGCCGGAGCGCTCGGCGAGGAACACGATCTCGGCGCCCGCTCCCGCCGCGCGCATCCGATCCAGCACCCCGAGCTCGAAGCACTCGATCACGAGCCGATCGGGCCGGGCGTCCCACCCGGTCGCCGCGAGCTCCGCGAGCAGCAGCGCGCCGATGTCGATCCCCTGTCCGAGGAGGAAGCGCGCGTGCTTGATCTCGACGACCACGCCGATGCCCCGGCCGAGGCGCGCGCTCTCGGCGTCGACGATGGCGAGCACATCGCGCAGCCGCAGGATCGGCTCGGCGCCGTCGTAGGCCCGGTTGTCGGGGCGGACCTTCGCCAGCCGCTCTCGGCAGCGCAGCGTGGACAGCTCGGACCACGTGAAGTCCTCCACGAACCAGCCGTGGACCCGTGTGCCGTCGACCGTCTTCACGGTGCGCCGACCGCGGAACTCCGGGCGGCTCGCCACGTCCGTGGTGCCGGAGATCTCGTTCTCGTGCCGCACGACGAGCACGCCGTCGCGCGTCGCGACGATGTCGGGCTCGACGGCGTCGGCGCCGAGCTCGCAGGCGAGCCGGTACGCGGATGCCGTGTGCTCCGGGCGGTACCCGGGGGCGCCCCGGTGGCCGATGACCAGCGGTCCGGGAGCCGTGTGCTGCATGGCACCAGCCTAGGACACGGGCGCCGCATCCGCCTGGCGCGCTCCGCGTCCTTGGACGGGGTACGGGAATCCCAGCGCATCCGAAGCTGCTGTCGATAGTCTGGGAATCTGACATACGCCTGGAAAGGATTCCGACGCATGAGCAACCCGGCTCTCAGCAACAACCCCGCACTGAACGGCAAGACCCTCACCGCGGACGAGCTGCGCCGCATCTACGACCAGCCCGCTGCGCAGACGCAGCGCCCCGGCATCGACGACGCGGCCACGGGCGCCGCAGCGGTGAACGCTGCTGCGCAGGCCGGCTTCGGCGGTCAGCAGCCGCCCACGGCCGCGCCCTCCGAGAAGCCGATGACCTACGAGAACACGATCTCCAAGACCGTGCTGCTCTTCGTCGTCGTGCTCGCCTTCGGCGCGGTCGGCTGGTTCGTGCCGATCCTCATGCTCCCCGGCGCGATCATCGGCCTCGTCCTCGGCCTCGTCAACTCCTTCAAGAAGCAGCCGAGCGTGCCGCTCATCGTGCTGTACGCCGTCTTCCAGGGGCTCTTCCTCGGCGGCATCTCGCAGGTCTTCGAGGCGCAGTGGTCCGGCATCGTCTCCCAGGCCGTCATCGGCACCCTCGCGGTGTTCGCGGTCACGCTGCTCCTCTTCCGGAGCGGCAAGGTGCGCACGAGCCCGAAGATGACGAAGATCTTCATGGTCGCGATCTTCGGCTACCTCGCCTTCTCGATCGTCAACGTGATCCTCATGCTCACCGGCGCGAACCAGGATCCCTGGGGCCTGCGCGGTGCGACGCTCTGGGGCATCCCGCTCGGCGTCGTCATCGGCGGGCTCGCCGTGCTGCTCGCCGCCTACTCGCTCGTCATGGACTTCGAGCTGATCCAGAACGGCGTCAAGAACCGCGTGCCCGAGAAGTGGGCCTGGTCGGCCGCCTTCGGTCTCATGGTGACGCTCATCTGGCTGTACGTCGAGATCCTCCGCATCCTCGCGATCCTCCGCGGCAATAACTGACCCGGAAGACGCGACGACCGAGCGCCGGGCCCCACGGGGCCCGGCGCTCGGTCGTTGCGGGGCCGGGAATCGCGGCGGCGGGGTGCTGAGCTTCCGGCACGAGTGCAGCGTACGATGCGGATCGGTTCGCTGCGGCGCCGTGCTCGCTGCGGCGCCGGGCCCTCTGCGGCGCCGGGCGCCGCCGGCGCCGCACCGTCCGTGAGGGATGCGGCTTCGGTGAGCCCGAAACCGCCGATCCGGGCTCACCGACGCCGCATCCCCGACCGACGGGGCGACGGGCGAACGGGACCGCACGGACCGGACGGGAGACGACGAGCGGAGACCGCACGGGAGACGACGAGCGGAGACGACAAGGAAACGGCGTGAGCCCGGCCGCAGCCGGGCTCCGCCGTACGGGTGCGCGCGGAACGCGCGGTCACCCTACTCCCACTCGATGGTCCCCGGCGGCTTCGACGTCACGTCGAGCACGACGCGGTTGACCTCGGGCACCTGGTTCGTGATCCGGTTCGAGATGCGGGCGAGCACGTCGTAGGGCACCCGGGTCCAGTCCGCGGTCATCGCGTCCTCCGAGGAGACCGGTCGCAGCACGATGGGGTGGCCGTAGGTGCGGCCGTCGCCCTGCACCCCCACGGAGCGCACATCCGCGAGCAGCACGACGGGGCACTGCCAGATCTCCTGGTCGAGACCGGCGGCCGTCAGCTCGGCGCGGGCGATCGCGTCCGCCTCGCGGAGCGTCTCCAGCCGATCGCGCGTCACCTCGCCGACGATGCGGATGCCGAGCCCGGGGCCGGGGAACGGCTGGCGCCCGACGATCGCCTCGGGGATCCCGAGCTCGCGGCCGATCGCGCGGACCTCGTCCTTGAAGAGCGCCCGCAGCGGCTCGATCAGCTCGAAGTCGAGATCCTCGGGGAGCCCTCCGACGTTGTGGTGCGACTTGATGTTCGCAGTGCCCGCTCCCCCGCCGGACTCGACGACGTCGGGGTACAGGGTGCCCTGCACGAGGAACTTCACCTCGCCGCCCTCGGCCCGGGCCTCGTCGACGAGCTCGCGCTGCACGCGCTCGAAGGCGCGGATGAACTCGCGTCCGATGATCTTGCGCTTCTGCTCCGGATCGGTGACGCCGGCGAGGTGCCCGAGGAACACGTCCTCGGCGTCAACCGTGATGAGGTGCACGCCGGTCGAGGCGACGTAGTCCTGCTCGACCTGCTCGCGCTCTCCCTTGCGGAGCAGCCCGTGGTCCACGAAGACGGCGGTCAGCTGATCGCCGACGGCCGCGTGCACGAGGGCGGTCGACACGGCGGAGTCGACGCCGCCGGAGAGCGCCGAGATGACGCGGGCGCTCCCGACCTGCGCGCGGATCCGCTCGACCTGCTCGGCGATCACGTTGCCGGCGTTCCAGTCCGCAGGGATCCCCGCGACGTGGTGCAGGAAGTTCTCGAGGACCCGCTGGCCGTGGTCGGAGTGCTTCACCTCGGGGTGCCACTGCACGCCGTAGAGCCGGCGCTCGGCGCTACCGAACGCCGCCACCGGGGTGACGGCGGTGCGCGCGAGCACCTCGAAGCCGGCGGGCGCCTGCTGCACCGCGTCGCCGTGGCTCATCCACACGTTCTGTGCCGCAGGCTGTCCGCCGAGGATCGCCCCGCCGCCGCCGAGGACCTCGGCATCGGTGGCGCCGTACTCCCGGTCGCCCGTATGGCCGACTTCCCCGCCGAGGGCCCGGGCCATCACCTGGAAGCCGTAGCAGATGCCGAGGGTCGGGATCCCGAGCTCGAAGATCGCGTCGTCGAACTGCGGGGCGCCCGGCTCGTAGACGGACGACGGACCGCCGGAGAGCACGATGCCGAGCGGCTGCCTGTCCTCGACCTCGGCCGCGGTGATGGTGTGCGGCACGAGCTCGGAGTACACCCCGGCCTCGCGCACCCTGCGGGCGATCAGCTGCGCGTACTGCGCGCCGAAATCGACCACGAGGACCGGGCGGTGCCCGGTATCCGACTGTTCTGCCTGTGTCGCAGCGTTCGAGTGGGCCATGTTCGCTTGGGAAGGCCTTTCAGGGTTGAGGTGGTGCGGGGATGATGCGCATGCCGATTCTACCCGCGGACGCGCGCCGCGGGCGCGCGGCTAGGCCGAGGCGGCCGGGCGCGCCGGGGCGCCGGCGCCCTTCTCGGCGAGGAAGTCCGAGACCTGGCGCGCGACGCGACCCTCCATGAAGAAGGACATGAAGGGGATCACGCCGCCGAGCGCGAGCAGCACGAAGCGCGGGAAGCGCCAGCGCATCGGGCTCCAGAGCATGAAGCAGGAGACGAGGTAGACGACGTAGAACCAGCCGTGGGCGATGAGGATGAGCAGGGAGATGTTCGTGCCCGTGCCGGTGGAGGTGAGCTCGCAGCCCTCCTGCCAGGGGAAGAACAGCGAATACCACTGGCACGCCTCGCCGACCACGACGGGCGCGAAGCCGATACCCTCGCCGCCGCCCGCGAAGAGCTCCACATGGGTCGGCGAGTACTTCAGGATCATCTCGGCGAGCAGCGTGAGGAGCATGACGCCGGTGACGATCGAGGTCACCTTGTAGAGGCTCAGGGCCTTCCGGATGCGGGGGTAGTCGGCGGGCTTGGGCTCGAGTCGCATGGCTTCCATTCTACGTCCGCGCATCCGGCGCGGGATCGGGGTCGGGATCGGTCGCCGCGGCGGCCTCGGCCTCGAGGAGCTGCAGCTCGTGCTCCCGCTCCCACGCGTCGCGGGTCAGCCGGAACCAGAAGAAGACCGCGAAGCCGGCGAAGACCACCCACTCGATCGCGTAGAAGACGTTCAGCCAGTTGACCTGCTCGGGCGGCAGCGCCGGCACGGAGTCGATCGCTGCGAGCGCGCTCGCCCCGGCGGGGGCGCCGTCCGCGTGGAGCACGAGATAGCCCGAGTAGACGGGGGCGTCGACCTCGCTCCAGGAGTTCGCGAGGAACGCGGGCATCATCGTGCGCATCACCTGCGGATCCTCGTCGCCGTCCGGGATCTGGGGCCCCTCGGGCGGCATGTAGCGTCCCTCGATGCTGCGGGGCTCCGCGAAGGCGGGATCCGCCTCGAGCTCGGCGATCGCGTCCTCGGCGAGCACCGTGCTCGGCGCCCAGCCGATCGCGACCGCGAGATGCGCACCGGCCTCGGCGTCCGGGCCCTCGGTGACGAGGTGGCCGACGACCCAGGCCCCGCGCTCCCCCTGGTTGTCGCGGGGCGCGACGACGCGCGTGTCCCCGGCGACGAAGGCGCCATCGAGGCGCACGACGACCGCCGCGCCGGCCTCCGTCACGCCCTGCGCGGTCGTGGACACCTCGGCGAGCGCGCGGGGCGTCTCCGTGTCGACCGCCTCGACGGCGCTCGTGCGGATCGCGCTGCCGAGCTGCCACTGCCCGAGCCAGGCGAACCCGGCGGCCACGGCGAGGGCGAAGAGCAGCGCGAGCAGCCACTGCGGCCGCCGCATGATCTGCCCGAGGGTCGGATCCCCGAGGTACTCCGGTTTCGTCGGTCGATCGACCGCCTCCGCGGGCATTACCGCTCGGCGTGGACGATGCCGACGCGCTGGAACTCCTTGAGCTCCGAGTAGCCGGTGGTCGCCATCGCGCGGCGCAGCGCGCCGATGAGGTTCGCGCTGCCGTCGGGGACGTGCGCCGGGCCGTTGACGATCTCGGAGAGCGGAGCCACGGAGCCGACCGGCATGCGCTGCCCGCGCGGCAGGTCCTCGTGGTGCGCCTCCTGCCCCCAGTGCCAGCCGCGGCCGGGCGCCTCGGACGCCTTCGCGAGGGCGGCGCCGAGCATCACGGCGTCGGCACCGCAGGCGACGGCCTTGATGAGATCGCCCGAGGTCCCGAGCCCGCCGTCGGCGATGACGTGCACGTAGCGCCCGCCCGATTCGTCGAGGTAGTCGGTGCGGGCCCCGGCGACATCGGCGATGGCGGTGGCCATGGGCGCGCGGATCCCGAGGGTGACCCGGGTGGTCGAGGAGGCGCCGCCGCCGAAGCCGACGAGCACGCCCGCGGCGCCGGTGCGCATGAGGTGCAGCGCCGACTGGTAGGTCGCGGCCCCGCCGACGATCACCGGCACGTCGAGTTCGTAGATGAACTGCTTGAGGTTGAGCGGCTCGCGTCCCTCCTGCGCCACGTGCTCGGCCGAGACGGTGTTGCCGCGGATCACGAAGAGGTCGACCCCGGCGTTCACCACGGTCTCGGTGAACTCGGCGGTGCGGTGCGGAGAGAGCGCGCCGGCGACGGTGACGCCGGCCTCGCGGATCTGGCCGAGGCGGTCCCGGATGAGCTCCGGGCGGATCGGCGCCGCGTACAGCTCGCGCATGCGCCGCACCGCGGCGAGCGGATCGGAGAGCTTCGCGAGCTCCGCGAGGAGCGCCTCGGGGTCGTCGTGGCGGGTCCACAGCCCCTCGAGATTGAGAACGCCGAGCCCGCCGAGCCGGCCGAGCGCGATGGCCGTCTCGGGCGACATCACCGAGTCCATCGGCGCGCCCAGCACGGGGATCTCGAACTGGAAGGCGTCGATCGTCCAGGCGGTCGAGACGAGCTCCGGATCGCGGGTGCGCCGGGTCGGCACGATGCCGATCTCGTCGAAGGTGTAGACGCGCCTCGCGCGCTTGCCGCGGCCGATCTCGATCTCGTTGCTCACCCGCCCAGTCTATCGGGCGCGAACCCGGCGGGTGCTGAGCGCGCCCCCTGCACGCCCCGGGCAGGGGCGACGGCGGCTCCCGGCACCCCGGTGCCGGGATTGGGGCTCGACGCGCGACACCCCCGCGCCGCACGGGGCGGCGCGGGGGTGTCGCGGGGAGGAGGATCGGCTCAGCGCTTGTAGTTCGGCGCCTCGACGACCATCTGCACGTCGTGCGGGTGGGACTCCTTGAGCCCGGCCGCGGTGATGCGGACGAAGTTGCCGCGTTCCTTGAGCTCGTCGACGGTGCGCGCGCCCACGTAGAACATCGACTGGCGCAGGCCGCCGGTCATCTGGTGCACCACGGAGCCGAGCGGACCGCGATAGGGCACCTGCCCCTCGATCCCCTCGGGGATGAGCTTCTCGTCGCTCGGCACGTCGGCCTGGAAGTAGCGGTCCTTGGAGTACGAGGTGCGCTCGCCCCGGGTCTGCAGCGCGCCGAGCGAGCCCATGCCCCGGTAGTTCTTGTACTGCTTGCCGCCCACGAACACGAGATCGCCGGGGCTCTCGTCGGTGCCGGCGAGGAGCGAGCCCATCATCACGGACGAGGCTCCGGCGACGAGCGCCTTCGCGATGTCCCCGGAGTACTGCAGGCCGCCGTCCGCGATCACGGGCACCCCGGCGGGCGTCGCGGCCTTGGCCGCCTCGTAGACCGCCGTGACCTGCGGCACGCCCACGCCGGCGATGACGCGGGTGGTGCAGATCGAGCCGGGCCCGACGCCGACCTTCACCGCGTCGGCGCCGGCCTCGACGATGGCCTTCGCGCCGGCGTAGGTGGCGACGTTGCCGCCGATCACGTCGACGTTCGCGAACGCGGGGTCGCCCTTGATCTTGGCGATGATGTCGAGCACGCCCTTGCTGTCGCCGTTCGCGGTGTCCACGACGAGCACGTCGACGCCGGCCTCGACGAGGGCGCTCGCGCGCTTCCACGCGTCGCCGAAGAAGCCGACCGCCGCGCCGACGCGCAGTCGCCCCTCGTCGTCCTTCGTGGCGAGGGGTACTGCTCCTCCTTGTCGAAGTCCTTCACGGTGATGAGACCGGTGAGCCGACCGTCGCCGTCGACCAGCGGGAGCTTCTCGATCTTGTGCTCGCTGAAGATCGCGGCGGCGGCCTCGCGCGAGATCCCCGTGGGCGCCGTGATGAGCGGCATCTTCGTCATCGCGTCGGCGACGCGCACCTGGGCGCGGTCCTTCGGGTCGATGAAGCGCATGTCCCGGTTGGTGATGATGCCGAGGAGCACGTCGTTCTGATCGACGACGGGGAGCCCGGACACGCGGTACTCGCCGCACAGCGCGTCCACCTCGGCGACGGTGGCGTCCACGGAGGTGGTGACGGGGTTCGTGATCATCCCGGCTTCGCTCCGCTTGACGCGGTCGACCATCTCGGCCTGATCCTGGATGGAGAGATTGCGGTGCAGGATCCCGAGACCGCCGTTGCGCGCCATGGAGACCGCCATGCGCGTCTCGGTCACCGTGTCCATCGCCGCCGAGATCAGCGGGATGTTCAGCCGGATGCGCCGCGTCAGCTGGGTCGAGGTGTCGGCATCGCTGGGGATGACGTCGGTGTGCGCGGGCAAGAGCAGCACGTCGTCGTAGGTGAGACCGGTGAACGCGAAGGGGTCACGCTGTTCCATGGAACCTCTATCTGTGTTGGGGATGGGACTGCCAGAGATTCGCGGGTGCACGGATGCGGCGCCCGCACCGCTTTCAGTCTAAGGGCACGGGGGCGGTGTTCGGCTGCGCTTCCGGCGAACGTCGGAGCTGCCGCACCATGTCGGCGACGAGGATCACGAGGGCGATCCACACGGCCACGAAACCGATCCACCGCGCCGCCGGCATCTCCTCGCGCGTCACGAACGCGCCGTAGAGGAAGCCGAGGACGGGCGTCAGGAACTGGAGGAACCCGAGGTAGGCGAGCGGGAGCCGGCGGGCCGCCTCGCCGAAGAGGATGAGCGGGATCGCCGTCATGACGCCGCTGACGAGCACGAGCGCCGCGACGCCCGGACCGAAGGAGAAGGCGGTGACGCCCGCGAGCTGGGCCACGACGACGAGCTGCACGACGGCGACGGGCAGGGACACGACCGTCTCGGCGGCGAGTCCGCTGACGCCGTCGATCGTTTCGCCCGCGTGCTTGTGCACGGCGCCGTAGAGCCCGAAGGAGAGCGCGAGGCCGAGCGCGATCCAGGGGAAGGACCCGTAGGCGACCGCCGCGACGACGACGCCGACCGCTGCGATGCCGACCGCAACCCATTGCGGGCGGGACAGCGGCTCCTTGCGGAAGATCACGCCGATGAGGATCGTGAAGAGCGGGTTGATGAAGTAGCCGAGGGCGGTCTCGATGACGTGCCCCGTCATGACGCCGATCACGAAGATCTGCCAGTTGGCGTAGAGCAGCAGCGAGGACAGCGCGAACCAGCCGAGCAGTCGCGGGGTGCGCAGCAGCGCCAGGAACGGCCCCCAGCGCCGCATCGCGGTGAGGAGCACCGCGCAGAAGACGAGCGTCATGGCGACGCGCCAGGGCACCACCTCGAAGGGGCCGACCATGGCGATGAGGCCGAAGTAGAAGGGGAAGACGCCCCAGAGCAGGTAGGCGCCGAGCCCGTATCCGAGGCCCGCACGTGTCCGCTGCATCGGATCAGTCTACGCCCGAGCGGAGCACGGTCGCGCCGCCGGGACGGCGCGACGGGCCGCGGAAACGGCGGCGGGCCCGCCGATCCGTCGTGGATCGGCGGGCCCGCCCGCTGGAACGCCTCTCAGCGCGTGACGACCGCGAGGATGTCGCGGGCCGAGAGCACGAGGTAGTCGTCTCCGCCGACCTTGACCTCGGTGCCGCCGAACTTGGAGTAGATCACCACGTCGCCGACGGCGACGTCGAGGGGGATGCGGGTGCCGCTGTCCGAGACGCGACCGGGGCCGACCGCGACGACCTCGCCCTCCTGCGGCTTCTCCTTCGCGCTGTCGGGAATCACGAGACCCGAAGCGGTGGTCTGCTCCGCCTCGACCTGCTTGATAACGATACGATCCTCGAGCGGCTTGATGGCGACCGACACAGTTGACCTCTTTCCGAATGGTGAAGTGTGGTTACGCGCCGCACATCGCGAGCGCGTCTACCGTGCAGTCTATGGCCCGCGTTGGCACTCTCGCAAGGGGAGTGCCAACGCGTCGGGTGAGGATCGCGGACAGCGAACGCCCGTCGCCCCCGCCCGCGCCCTGGACTCGCGGACGCGCATCAGTAGACTGAGGGCACGCAGACCCGAGGAGCATCGGCGAGACTGAAGGAGCGCGACATGTCCACCCCCACTTTCCCGCAGCAGCCGGAGGACCAGGCGAACACCCAGGCCCAGCCCACGACGCCCTACCCCGCAACGCAGCTCCCCGGCGGCGCGCCCTACGGCGCCCCCGCCGCACCGTCCCAGCCCGCCCCCGCCTACGTCGCGCAGCCGCAGCCCCGGCCCGCCGTGCCCGCGAGCACCGACACGACGCTGGCGGGCACGAACACCTTCGCCCTCCTCGCCATCATCCTGGCCTTCCTCGCGCCGCTCGCCGGCATCATCTTCGGCCATCTCGGCCTCAGCCAGATCAAGCGCAACGGCGACGCGGGGCGCGGCATCGCCCTCACCGGCCTCATCATCAGCTACGCCTACTTCGTCCTGGTCGCGCTGCTGGTCATCGCCTACATCGGCCTCATCTTCGCGATGTTCGCGGGCATCGGCGCCCTGGCCGAGGGCTTCGGCAGCTACGACTACAGCGACGACTACGGCAGCTACTGAGCCGCATGACCGGACGCGTCCATCGCGACCACCGCAGGAAGAGAGCAACGTGACCCAGCAGGATCCCCGCACGGGCCAGCAGCAGCCCTACGCCCAGCCGGGCCAGTACCCGCAGCCGCAGTACCAGGCCCAGCCGCCCGTCGCGCCGCAGCCGCAGTACCTGCAGCAGCCCGCGTACTACGCCGTCGCGGCGCCGACGAACGTCCTCGCGACCCTCTCGCTGATCGCCTCGATCGTCGGCTTCTTCAGCTTCGCGATCCTCTCCATCGCGGGCATCGTCATGGGGCACATCTCCCTCTCGCAGATCAAGCGGCGCGGCGAGAACGGCCGCGGCATGGCGATCGCCGGTCTCATCATCGGCTACATCGGGGTCGCCTTCTGGATCGTCCTCATCGCGTTCTGGCTGTTCATCCTCGGCGCGGTCGTCACGGCCGGCGCCGCCACCTCCAGCTACGCGTGACCCCGGGCTGGGAGGAGCTCGCGACCCCCGCGGGTCTCGGGCTCCTCGACCGGATCGCCGCCGAACGCGACGCCGGCCGCTCCCTCGACGCCGTCTCCCGCGCGCTGCGCGCTGCGGGCGTCGAACCCGCGCTCCTCGCGGCGGCGCTCACCCAGGAGGAGCTGCGCGCGCGGGCCGTCGCGAAGTTCGGCGAGCGGGCGCGCGGCATGCTCTTCACGCGCGCCGCCCTGGAACAGGCCACGCGGGCCGAGGCCGCCGCGCTGCACGCCGAACGCTTCCGGGCCGCCGGCTGCGCTCGGGTCGCCGACCTCGGCTGCGGCATCGGCGCCGAGTCGCTCGCGCTGATCGCCGCGGGCGTCGCGCCGCTCCCCGTCGAGCTCGACCCCCTGACCGCTGCGTTCGCCGCGCACAACCTCCGCGCGGCCGCCGCACGCGCGGGCGCCCCCGCGCCCGAGGTGCGCCTGGGCGACGCCGAGGCGCTCGGTCCGGGCGACGCGGACGGCGCGTTCCTCGACCCGGCGCGGCGCACCGCGGGCCACAGCGATACCCGACGCCTCGCCTCCCCCGACGATTACTCCCCGTCCCTCCGATTCGCCTTCGGCCTCGCCGAGCGGCTGCCCACGGGCGTGAAGCTCGGCCCCGGACTCGACCGGGAGCTCATCCCCGAGACCGCGGAGGCGCAGTGGGTGTCCGTCGACGGCCAGCTCGTCGAGACCGGCCTCTGGTTCGGCCCGCTCGCCCGGCCGGGGATCCGCCGGGCGGCGACGGTGGTGCGCGACGGGACCGTCGCCGAGCTCACGGGCCCCGACGACGCCGCGGACGCCGAGGCGCGCGGGATCGGAGCGGTGCTCTACGAACCGGACGGCGCGGTCATCCGCGCCCGGCTCATCGGCGCGCTCGCCGAGCGCCTCGGCGCGGGCATGCTCGCGGAGGGGATCGCGTACCTGTCGGCGGACCACCACATCCCCACCCCCTTCGCGAGCGCCTTCCGGGTCGTCGCGGAGCTGCCCGTGCGGGAGCGGGAGCTCCGACGCGCCCTGGCCGATCGGAGCATCGGCGCGCTCGAGATCAAGAAGCGGGGCGCCGACGTCGATCCCGCGCAGCTGCGGAAGCGGCTGAAACTCGCGGGTCCGCACCGCGCGACGCTGATCCTCACGCGTGCGGAGGGACGCCGCGTCGCTCTCCTCGCCGAGCGCCTCTGACGCCCGCGCGACGCGGGGTGCGGCGGCCGCGGCGCACGGGCCCGGCGGCTCGACGCCACCCCGGAACGGCGCGGGATCCGGCCGTCGCGCACCGATCCTGCCGCGGCGCACGGGCCCGGGAACGACGCAGCGCCCCGGGGATCGCATCCCCGGGGCGCTGCCTGCTGCCGCGCCTACTGCTGCTCGAGCTGCTCGAGCTGCTGCTGCAGGTTCGGGTCGTTGAGCGCCGCTCCCACGACCATCGCGACGACGATCATCGCGATGATGGCGAGCACGATCGCGAGCGCGCCGGTGATGATGCCGGTGAGCGACATGCCCTTCGACTGCCCCTTCTTGCGGGCGACGATGCCGAGCACGACGGCGACGATGCCGCCGATGATGGCGAAGATGCTCAGGAACCACGCCAGGACGAGGCTGACGATGCCGACGATGAGCGAGGAGAGCGCGAGGCCCTTCGGCTCGACGGCCGGCGCGCCGTACGCCGGGGCGGCCGGGGCCTGCTGGGCCGGCGGGACGGGAGTGGACGCCGGGTCGTTGCCGGGCAGGTTCTCGGACATGGTGCTCCTTCGATTCGTATGGGTAACAGGACCGAGGTCCCCCTACAGGATTCAAAGATAGCGTTCAGCTTGGGGCTTTCGCGCGCATTTCGCGCGATTTTTTTCCTCCGGGGGGTTCAGCGCACCTGGACCTCGGTCACGGGGAGCGTGGAATCGGCGCCGAAGCCGAGGCCGGAGGGCGCGCGTCCCGCTCGCATGAGCTGCGCGCCGATGGACGCGATCATCGCCCCGTTGTCCGTGCACAGCGACAGCGGCGGGACGCGGAGGGCGACGCCCGCGGCGGCCGCGCGCTCGCGCGCCAACTCGCGGACCCGCGCGTTCGCGACGACGCCGCCGCCGAGGAGCAGCCGGGGCACTCCGAGCTCCGCGCAGGCTGCGAGCGCCTTCGAGAGGAGCACGTCGGCGACGGCCTCCCGGAAGCTCGCGGCGACGTCGGCGACGGGGATCGGGACGCCGTCGTCGGCGTGCTCCGCCGCGAATCGCTCGACCCAGCGGGCCACCGAGGTCTTGAGCCCGGAGAAGGAGAAGTCGTAGCGGTGGCGCTCGAGGTCCTTGGGCCGGGTGAGCCCGCGGGGGAAGCGGATCGCCCCGGGGTCCCCCGCGGCGGCGACGCGATCGATCTCGGGCCCGCCGGGGTACGGCAGGCCCAGGAGGCGCGCGACCTTGTCGAATGCCTCTCCGGCCGCGTCATCGATCGTCTCGCCGAGGAGCTCGACGTCCCCGATGAGGTCGCGCACGAGCAGCAGCGAGGTGTGCCCGCCGGAGACGAGCAGAGCGATCGTGGGCAGTTCGAGCTCCCCCACGGCGCCCACGGCCTCGCGCAGCCCCTCGCCCTGCAGCAGATCGGCGCCGACGTGCCCGACGAGGTGGTTGACCGCGTAGAGCGGCCGGTCGAGCGCGATCGCGAGCGCCTTCGCGGCCGAGACCCCGACCATGAGCGCCCCGGCGAGGCCCGGCCCGCTCGTCACGGCGATGCCGTCGAGCTCGGCGAGCTCGACGCCGGCCTCGGCGAGCGCGCGCTCGATGGTCGGCGTGAGCGCCTCCAGGTGCGCCCGCGCCGCGACCTCGGGCACGACGCCGCCGTACCTGGCGTGCTCGTCCATGGAGGATGCGATCGCGTTGGCCAGCAGGGTCCGGCCGCGGACGATCCCGATCCCGGTCTCGTCGCAGCTCGTCTCGATGCCCAGCACGAGCGGCTCCTCGTGCACCGTCCCCGTCATCCCCGTCCCTCCAGATCGAGCCGCATCACCACGGCGTCCACGCCCTCCGGCTGGTAGTACTTCGGGCGCACCCCGATCTCGGCGAAGCCGAGCGAGGCGTAGAGGCTCTGCGCCACCGGGTTGTCGGCCCGCACCTCGAGGAAGACCTCGCGGGCGCCACGGGCGACCGCTTCGGCGAGCAGCGTCTCCATGAGCCGTCGCCCCGCTCCCCCGCCGCGCTCGGGCTCGGCGATCGCGATGGTCTGCACGTCGGCCTCGGCGCCGACGACGAGCAGGCCGGCGTAGCCGAGCAGCTCCCCCGACTCCTCCGCGGCGAGCGCGAGATAGCAGCGGTGCTCCGCCGTGAGCTCTTCACGCATCATCGCCCGGCTCCACGCCTCGGCGCCGAACACCTCCGTCTCGATCCGCCAGATCGCGTCGAGGTCGTCGATCGTGGCCGGCCGGAGGACGAGGTCGTCCCGGTTCACGTCGACACCCGCTTGGGCGCGCCCGGAGCGGCGACGTCGGGCGCGCGGAGGTACACCGCGCGATCGGCCTCGAACGGGCTGCCCGCGGCGAGCTTGCGCGCGGCGAGCGCGAGCAGGCCGTCGCCCGGGATCCGTTCGGGCCACCGCTCGCCCGGCTGTGCGACGTGCCCGTCGCGGGCGACGAGCCGGGGGCCGGCGACGCGCTGCGGGATCCCCGCCCAGTCGAGGCCGGCGTAGTCGGTGACGAAGAGCTCGCGCCGCCTCGCGTCCTGCACCACCCGCACCGAGGCGGTCGCCCCCCGATCGAGGTCCTGGAGCGCGACCGCGTCGTGCCCCTGCACGGGCAGCAGCGGCACGCCGCGCCCGGCGGCGAAGGCGTGCGCGGCGGCGATGCCGACCCGCAGACCGGTGAACGGACCGGGGCCGACGCCCACGACGACGCCCTCGACGTCGCCGGCCGCGGCGCCGCTCGCCCGGAACACCTCGGCGAGGAGCTCCCCGATCGCCTCGGCGTGACCGCGGGGGTCGTCGCTGGCGGCGAGGTGCACCCGCCCGCCCGCGGCGAGCGCCACGGTCGTCCCGATCGCGGTGTCGATGGCGAGGAGGACCCGGTCGCCCGGTCGCCGCACCCCGCGGGTCATCCCAGCACCCCGTCCGCCCAGCGCGGGCCGTGACCGGCGACGGTGACGGTCCGGGCCTCGACGGGCTCCTCGGCCCAGTCCTCCTCGTCCCAGTCCTCCTCGGCCGGCTCGCCGCCCGCGGTTCCGGCACCCGCGGTTCCGACACCAGCGGCTCCGGCACCCGCGGCTCCGCCGACGGGGCGCTCGATGACGACCTCGATCCAGGAGTCCCGCGCGCCGACGAGCCCGCTCCCCCACTCCGCGACGACGACGGAGCCGTCGAAGTCGAGGTCGAGGTCCTCGAGCTCCGCGGCCTCGCCCAGCCGGTAGGCGTCGACGTGCACGAGCGGGGCGCCGTCGCCGAGCGACGGGTGCGTCCGCGCGAGCACGAAAGTCGGGCTCTGCACGGGCCCCCGCACCCCCAGGCCCTCGCCGATGCCGCGCGTGAGCGTCGTCTTCCCGGCCCCGAGCGGACCGGTGAGGATCACGAGATCCCCCGCCGCGAGCCGGCGACCGAGCGACACGCCGAGCTCGTGCATCGCCTCGGGGTCGCCGACCCGCAGCGTCGTCGCGCTCATGCCGCGTCCCCCGCGGCAGCCGGGGCGCCGACCGCGGTGGCCGGGGCGTCGACCGCGGCCACCGAAGGCTCCGCATCGACGGGGATGCGCCGCACGCGCGGCCCGATCCCGACGATGATCTCGTAGTTGATGGTGCGCATGAGCCCCGCCCAGATCTCCACGGGCGGGTGGCCGCGCTCGGGGTCCCCGAAGAGCACGACCGGCTCGCCGAGGTCGATGCGCCCGGCGATCGGCCCGACGTCGACGATGAACTGGTCCATGCCGATGCGTCCGACGATCGGCCGGTGCTCGCCGGCGATCGTCACCCAGGCTCCCGCGCCGTTGAGCGCGCGGGGCATGCCGTCGGCGTAGCCCATCGGGACGAGCGCGAGGGTCGTGGCCGTCTCGCAGACGTGGTTGTAGCCGTAGGAGACGCCCGTGCCGGCCGGCACGGCGCGCAGCGCCACGATCTCGGAGCGCAGCGTCATCGCAGGAACGAGACCGAGCTGCGCAGAGGTCTTGTCGGCAAAGGGGCTGAGGCCGTAGGCCGCGACGCCGACCCGCACCGCGTTGTAGTGCAGGTGGGGCAAGGTCAGGGTCGCAGCGCTCGCGGCCAGGTGGATGAGCTCCGGCTCGATCCCGACGGCGCGCAGCGCGGCGATCGCCTCGTCGAAGCGGGCGGCCTGCGCGCGATCGTGCGCGTCCCCGGCATTCGCAAGATGGCTGAAGACGCCGCGGACGCGGATCGCCCCCGCGGCCTCCAGTTCCGCGGCCCGTGCGAAGAGCGGCGCCCACTCCTCCGGGGCCGCGCCGTTGCGGCTGAGCCCCGTGTCCACCTTGAGCTGCACCACCGCCGTGCGGCCGAGCCGCGTCGCGGCGGCCGCGAGATGCTCCAGCTGCTGCGCGTGGCTGATGCCGATCTCGATCCCGGCGGCGACCGCCTCGGAGAAGTCGACGCGCACGCCGTGCAACCAGCACAGGATCGGCGCCCCGATGCCGGCCTCGCGGAGCGCGAGCGCCTCCTCGAGGTCGGCGGTCGCGACCATCGTCGCCCCGGCCTCGAGGGCGGCCGCGGCCGCGGCGCGGGCCCCGTGGCCGTAGCCGTCGGCCTTCACCACGACGATCACGGCGCCGCCGGTGAGCTCGCGGATCCGTGCGACGTTGTGCCTGATCGCGGGCAGCGAGATCTCCGCGACCCGCATCGATCCTGTCCTCATGAGGCTCCCGTCCCGTTGTCCTCGCCGCGTACCGCGAGCGTATCGTGCGCGGCGGCCGGGCCGCCGCCCTCGCCGAGGTGCTCGACGACCACGAACGCGGTGGCGTGATCTGCGTCGTGGGTCATGGAGAGGTGCGCCCGGTCCGCTCCGCGCGCCGCGAGTGCCGCGCTGAGGCCGGGAGTCGGCGCGAAGGCGGGCGCGCGTTCCCCGTCGCGCACCACCTCGAGGTCGGACCAGCGCAGCGCCCCGGATCCGCCGAGCGCCTTGATGAGCGCCTCCTTCGCGGCGAAGCGCGCCGCGAGCGACGCGATCGGGAGCTCGCGCTCCGCCGGTGCGAAGAGCCGTTCGCGCAGCTTCGGGGTGCGCTCGAGCTGCTGCCCGAAGCGCGCGATGCCGACGGTGTCGACGCCGATCCCCGTGATCATGCTTCCTGCGCGGTCGGCTACTCGACCGTGACCGATTTCGCGAGGTTGCGCGGCTGGTCGACGTCGAGCCCCTTCGCGGTCGAGAGCTCGAGCGCGAACCACTGCAACGGCACCACCTGGAGGAGCGGTTCGAAGAACGCGTCGGCGAGCGGCAGACGGATCACGTCGTCGGCGTAGGGCAGCACCGCGGTGTCGCCCTTCTCCACGACGGCGATCACGCGGGCGCCCCGGGCGCGGATCTCCTGGATGTTGGAGACCACCTTCGAGTGCATGAGCGGCGAGGTGCGCGGGCTCGGCACGAGCACGAACACGGGCTGGCCGTGGTCGATGAGCGCGATGGGTCCGTGCTTGAGCTCGCCCGCGGCGAAGCCCTCGGCGTGGATGTACGCGATCTCCTTGAGCTTGAGCGCGCCCTCGAGCGCGATCGGGTAGCCGACGTGGCGGCCGAGGAAGAGCACGGAGCGGGTGTCGGCCATCCAGTGCGCGAGCTGCGCGATCTGCTCGTGGGTGTCGACGGCCTCCTGCACCTTCGCGGGCAGTGCGTCGAATTGCGCCACGGCCTGCGCCGAGTCCTCAGCGGAGAGGGTCCCCCGCACCCGTCCCAGATGGAGCCCGACGAGGTAGAGCGCGGTGATCTGGGCGACGAACGCCTTCGTCGAGGCGACGGCGACCTCCGGGCCGGCGTGCGTGTACACGGCGGCGTCCGACTCCCGGGGGATGGTGGCGCTCTGCGTGTTGCAGACCGAGACCGTGGTGACGCCGCGCTCGCTCGCGTACTTGACGGCCATGAGCGTATCCATGGTCTCGCCCGACTGGCTCACCGAGATCACCATCGTGCGGTCGGAGAGCACCGGATCGCGATAGCGGAACTCGTGGCTGAGCTGCACCTCGACGGGGATGCGGGTCCACTGCTCGATCGCGTAGGCGCCCACCTGCCCGGCGTAGGACGCGGTGCCGCAGGCGATGATGATGATGCGATCGATGCCGCGCAGCCGCTCGTCGCCGAGGGCGGTGAGCTCGGGGATCTCGACGCCCGCGGCCGAGACGCGCCCGCGGACCGTGTTGCCCACGGCGTCGGGCTGCTCGGTGATCTCCTTCGCCATGAACGACGACCAGCCGCCCTTGTCCGCCGCATCGGCGTCCCACTCGACCTCGAACTCCTCGAAGTCGACCTCCGCACCGGCGAAGTCGGTGATGCGCACCTCGTCGGGGGTGATGACGGCGATGTTGTCCTCGTCGACCGCGACGGCCCGACGCGTCGACGAGACGAAGGCCGCCACGTCGGAGCCCAGGAAGTTCTCCCCGTCCCCGAGGCCGACCACGAGCGGCGAGTGGTGCCGCGCGGCGACGACCTTGCCCGGCTCGTCCCGGTGCATCGCGAGGAGGGTGAAGGTGCCGTGCAGGCGGGTGACCACGGAGCGGAAGGCGGTCTCCAGATCGCCCTGCCGCGCGACCTCGCGCCCGACGAGCGCCGCGACGACCTCGGTGTCGGTCTCGCTGAGGAGCTCGACGCCGTCGCGCTCGAGCTCGTCCCGGAGCTCCGCGAAGTTCTCGACGATGCCGTTGTGGATGAGGGCGAGCTTGCCACCGTCCCCGAGATGGGGGTGCGCGTTCGCGTCCGTGGGACCGCCGTGGGTGGCCCAGCGGGTGTGCCCGATGCCCGTCCCGGAGGCGCTCAGCGGGCTGGCCTCGAGCAGCTCCTCGAGTCGCGCGAGCTTCCCGGAGCGCTTGCGCACCGCGATCTCCCCGCCGCGATCCACGACGGCGACGCCCGCCGAGTCGTAGCCGCGGTACTCCAGACGCCGCAGGCCGTTGAGCAGGACTTCGACCGTGTCATTCGGGCCGACGTATCCGACGATTCCACACATGCGCTCCAGTTTAGTGGCACGATGGATGCACGATGGCCGAGACAAGCAGCGCTGCAGCGCGCCCAGATTCCCCGAGCACCGTCCCCGTCAGCACCGATACGCAGGCGCTGCTCCGGCCGGAGCTCACCTCCCCGTTCACCGAGATCGACCGCGCCGAGTGGGCGCGGCTCGCGGACGAGACCCCGCTGCCCCTCACGGAGGCCGAGCTCGCGGCGTTCCGCGGGCTCGGGGAGCCGCTCGACATGGCGGAGGTCTCCGAGGTGTACCGGCCGCTGAGCCGGCTCATCAACCAGTACGCGATCGGCGTGCGCGAGATGCACCGGCGCACGCGCGGCTTCCTGCACCGCGACGGCGAGCCGCAGAGCCCCTTCGTCATCGGCATCGCGGGCTCCGTCGCGGTCGGGAAGTCGACCGTGGCGCGCATCCTGCGGGATCTCCTCGCCCGCTGGCCCGAGACGCCGAGCGTCGAGCTCATCACGACCGACGGCTTCCTCTATCCGAACGCGGAGCTCGAACGACGCGGCATCGCGCACCGCAAGGGCTTCCCGGAGTCCTACGACCGTCGCAGCCTGCTGCGCTTCGTGACCCAGGTGAAGGCGGGCGTCGCCGAGGTGTGCGCGCCGCACTACAGCCACCTGGTCTACGACATCGTGCCCGACGAGGTGACCGTCGTCCGGCGCCCGGACATCCTCATCGTCGAGGGGCTCAACGTGCTGCAGCCGGCGTCGATGGAGCATCCGCTCGCGGTGAGCGACCTCTTCGACTTCTCCGTGTACGTGGACGCGCGCACCGCGGACATCCGCGCCTGGTACCGCAACCGCTTCCTGAAGCTGCGCGAGAGCGCGTTCGCGAACCCGAGCTCGCACTTCCGCCGATTCGCGGCGCTCGACGACGAGGCGGCGGTCGCGGTCGCGGACGAGTTCTGGAACAACATCAACGAGCCGAACCTCGTGGAGAACATCCGCCCGACGCGGGCGCGCGCCACCGCGGTGCTCCGCAAGGAGGCGGACCACCGGGTGCAGAAGGTCCTGCTCAGGAAGATCTGAGTCGGGCGCGCCGGCGCTTCCGGAGCGCGCGGGCCGCGCGTGCGCACCGGGCGGCCCGCGCCCGGGCGCGGACCGCGCGCCGACCCGGCGCCGTCGACGGCGCGCGCGGCGTCCGACGGCCCGGCTCGGAGTTCAGATCGCGAGGCGCTCCTGGACGATCGCGGCGAGGTCGTCGGCGAAGCTGCGCGCCTGCGACGCGTGCTCGGCCTCGACCATCACGCGCACGACGGGCTCGGTCCCCGAGGGGCGCAGCAGTACCCGGCCCTTGCCCGCGAGCGCGGCCTCGACCTGGCGGACGGCCTGCTGCAGCACCTCGTCGCCGTGCACGCCGGCGCGGTCGACGCCGCGCACGTTGACGAGCACCTGCGGATAGACGGTCATGCACGACGCGAGCTCGGCGAGCGTCTTGCCGGTGCGCGCCACCTCCGCCGCGAGATGCAGCCCCGTGAGGATCCCGTCCCCCGTGGTCGCGTGCTCGCTCATGATGACGTGGCCGGACTGCTCGCCGCCGAGCGAGTACCCGTGGGCGTTGATCGCCTCGAGCACGTAGCGGTCGCCGACGCCGGTCTCCACGACCTCGATGCCGTTGTCGGCCATCGCGAGCTTCAGCCCGAGGTTCGACATCACCGTCGCCACGAGCGTATTCCGCTCGAGCTTGCCCCGTGCGGCGAGGGAGAGCGCCAGCACGGCCATGATCCGGTCGCCGTCGACGATCTCGCCGTCGGCGTCCACCGCGAGGCAGCGGTCGGCGTCGCCGTCGTGCGCGATGCCGAGATCGGCGCCGTGCTCCCGAACGGCGGCGATGAGCGGCTCGAGGTGCGTCGACCCCACGCCGTCGTTGATGTTGAAGCCGTCGGGATCGTTGCCGATGACGGTGACCCGGGCGCCGGCGTCCGAGAAGACGTCGGGCGAGATGCCGGCCGCCGCGCCGTGCGCGCAGTCGAGCACGACGTGCAGGCCGTCGAGGCGCACGCCCTCGAGCGTGCCGAGCAAGTGGACGAGGTAGCGGTCCTCGGCGTCGGCGAAGCGACGGATCCTGCCGACCTCGCGACCGGTGACCGCGATGGGCGGCCGCTCCATGGCCGCCTGGATCTCGTCCTCGATGTCGTCGGCGAGCTTGCGCCCGCCCGAGGCGAAGAACTTGATCCCGTTGTCGGCCGCGGGGTTGTGCGACGCGGACACCATCACGCCGAAGTCGGCGCCGGTGTCGGCGACGAGGTAGGCGGCCGCGGGGGTGGGGATCACTCCGGCGTCGTGCACGTCGACGCCCGCGGAGGCGAGGCCGGCGGCCACGGCCGCGGAAATGAACTCGCCGGACACCCGCGGGTCGCGGGCGATCACGGCGGTAGCGCGACGGCTCCCGGCCCGGGCTGAACGCCCGAGCACGAGAGCCGCTGCGTGTGCGAGGCTCAGGGCCAGCTCGGCGGTCACATCGACCCCGGCCAGACCCCGAACCCCATCCGTGCCGAACAGGCGTCCCATATGAGGACCCCTGGTTAGCGCTTCGAGTACTGAGGCGCCTTGCGTGCCTTCTTGAGACCGGCCTTCTTGCGCTCCTTGATCCGCGCGTCGCGGCTCAGGAAGCCGGCCTTCTTGAGGGTCGGTCGGTTGTGCTCGGCGTCGATCTCGTTCAGCGCGCGCGCGATGGCGAGGCGGAGCGCGCCGGCCTGGCCGGAGGGGCCGCCGCCCACGATGCGGGCGATCACGTCGTAGGAGCCGTTCAGCTCGAGCACGGTGAAGGGATCGGTGATGAGCTGCTGGTGCAGCTTGTTCGGGAAGTACTCCGCGAACTCGCGGCCGTTGACGGTCATGGCGCCGGTGCCGGGCACCAGGCGCACGCGCGCGATGGCCTGCTTGCGGCGGCCCACGGCCGCGCCCGGGACGGTCAGCGCCGGACGCGGCGTCTGAGCGGCGGCCTGCGAGGCCGGGGTCTCGGTGGTGTAGCTCTCGGGGGCCACGGTCTGCTCTTCAGTCACTGTGCAGTCTCTCTCTGGATGTCTCGTCGTCGGCGCGATTACTGCGCGACCTGGCCGAAGGTGTAGGGGGTGGGCTGCTGCGCCGCGTGCGGGTGCTCGGGGCCCGCGTAGACCTTCAGCTTGCGGAACAGATCGGCGCCGAGCGAGTTCTTCGGGAGCATGCCGCGGATGGCCTTCTCGACAGCGCGCTCGGGCTTGTTCTGGAGCAGCTCGGTGTAGCTGACCGAGCGGAGACCGCCCGGGTAGCCGGAGTGGCGGTACGCCTTCTTCTGCTCGGCCTTGTTGGCGGTGAGCACCACCTTGTCGGCGTTGACGATGATGACGTAGTCGCCCATGTCCATGTGGGGGGCGAACGTCGTCTTGTGCTTGCCGCGGAGCAGGGCGGCGGCGTGCGAGGCGAGTCGGCCGAGCACCACATCGGTGGCGTCGATGACGAGCCAGTCGTGCTTCTGCTCAGCGGCCTTCGGCGAATACGTGCGAGTCACGATCGTGCTGCTTTCTGTCGAATTGGAGGTGTTCGTGGATCCCACTCCGTGTCCGGTCCCGCGAACGGGTGCTCGGGCGGTGGAGGGCTCAACAAATCGGGTGCTGACGCACCAAAGAACTACTTTAGCACAGGCCGGGTCGGGTCGAGCGGCTCCCGCCGCGCGCGGGTGCGCTCCGCCCGGGCGGCGAGCTCCGCCTCCGCCGGGTAGGCGATCTCCTCGAGCGAGAGTCCGTGCGCCGGCATCACGGTGAAGCGGCTGGAGCGCTCGCGGGCGTCCCGGAGCCCGACGAGCTCCTCGTGGCCGATCCTGCCGCTGCCGACGGCGACGACCGCGCCGACGAGCGCGCGCACCATCGAGTGGCAGAACGCATCGGCCTCGATCCGGGCCGCGAACGCGCCGTCCTCCGTCCGCCGCCAGGTGAATTCGAGCAGATCGCGGATCGCCGTCGCGCCCTCGCGCGCCTTGCAGAAGGTCGTGAAGTCGTTGAGCCCGAGCAGCTCGTCCGAGGCCCGCTGCATCGCCGGGAGGTCGAGCGGACGCGGGACCTCCGCGGTGAATCGCGCGGTCAGCGGATCGCGCGGGCTCCCCTCCCCCCGCAGGCGGTACTCGTAGCGCCTGCGGAGCGCCGAGAACCGCGCGTCGAATGCATCCGGCACCAGCCGCACCCGGTGGATCGCGATGTCCGGTGCGGAGCGCTTGAGGACGCCGTTCAACTTCCTCGCCCGGAGGCGCTCCGCGGCGTCGTCCTCCGGCCCCGCCTCGTCCCGCGCCTCGGCGCCGCGCGCGCCGCTCCACTTCGCCAGCTGCGCGTCGTCGAGGTCGAGGTGGGCGACCTGGCCGCGCGCGTGCACGCCGGCGTCGGTGCGTCCGCCGACCGTGAGCCGCGCCTCCTCGGCGCGCAGCAGCGTGCGCAGGGCGCGCTCGACCTCGCCCTGCACCGTGCGCAGCCCGGGCTGCGCCGCCCACCCCGAGAAGTCGGTGCCGTCGTAGGCGAGGTCGAGTCGCACGCGGTGCGAGGGAGGAGCGGGGGTCACGCCTCGATCCTGCCAGATCCCCGCCGGATCGGCGCGCTCAGTGGGATCGCCTAGACTGGTGCGATCCCCGCCGGCGACCGGACCGGCGCCACGCGCACCATGACGACTCACACCGCAGCCCCCAGCACGCTCCGCCGCTCCGCGAGGTTCGGCGGGCTCGACGGACTCCGCACGATCGCGGTGGCGCTCGTGCTCGTCTACCATCTCTTCCCGGACGCCCTCCCCGGCGGCTTCCTCGGCGTCGACGTCTTCTTCGCGATCAGCGGCTTCCTGATCACCTCGCTGCTGCTGCGCGAGTACGACGCGCACGGCCGCATCTCCCTCGGTCGCTTCTGGCGCCGCCGGGCCAGACGGCTCCTCCCCGCGCTCGCCCTCGTGCTGCTCGTGTGCACGCCGCTCGCGCTCCTCGCGGACCGCGACCTCCTCGTCGGCATCGGCGCGCAGCTCGCCGGCGCCGCGCTCTTCGTGAGCAATTGGGTCTACATCGCGGCGGGCGCGGACTACTTCACGCGGGACGCCCCCGAGCTCTTCCGCAACACCTGGTCTCTGTCGATCGAGGAGCAGTTCTACATCGTGCTCCCGCTCCTCATCCTCGTGCTGTGCCGCTTCGGGCGGCGGGGGACGCCGGCGCTCGTGCTCGCCGGGCTCGGAGTCGCCTCCGGCTCCCTGATGGCCGTGCTGTCCCTGCAGGGAGCGGAGGCCACGCGCATCTACTTCGGCTCCGACGCGCACACCTTCGGGCTGCTCTTCGGCGCCGCGCTCGCCTGCCTCCTCGAGCGTCGGCGCCCCGGAGCGGATGCCGGGCGGCTGCGCACCGGTGCGCAGCTCGGACTGATCGCGGTGGCCGCGCTCGGGCTGACGGTGCTCGGCGTCCTCGCCTGGACGCTGCCGGAGGGCAGCCCCGCGAGCTTCCGCGGCGGTTTCCAGCTCGCCACCGTCGCCGCGCTCGCGACGGTCTGGGCGGTGACCCGCCCCGGCGCGTGGGCGGGTCTCGCGCTCGACGCCCCTCCCCTGCGATGGATCGGCGAACGCTCCTACGGCATCTACCTCTGGCACTGGCCGCTGCTGCTCATCAGCTCCGCGATCCTGCCGGTGCGCACCGATCCCGCAGCCGCATGGGCCGCTGCCGGGATCACGCTCACGACCACCGTCGCCGCGGCCGCGCTCTCCTATCGGTTCGTGGAGCAGCCGATCCGCCGGCTCGGGCTGCGCCGCACGGTGCGGCGCACCTTCGGCGTGCGCGACGCGCCGAGGGATCGTCGGGTGCTCGTCGCCGCGCTCGCCGCGCTCCTCCTGGTCACCGTCCCCGCCACCGGCGTCGCCGTCGCGCAGGCGCCCGAGCGGAGCTCCGCGGCCTCCGCCATCGAGCGGGGCAGGCAGGCCCTCGACGCGCGCTCGGCCGCACCGGAGGACGGCGGTGCGGAGGGCGCCGGCGCGGAGGACGGCTCCGGCGAGGCGGAGGAGGGTTCCGAGGCCGTATCCGGCGGAGCGGGCGGCGGAGCCCGCGGCGCCAACGCCGACGCACCCGTTCGCGCCGCGGGCCCGGACATCAGCGCCGTCGGCGACTCCGTGATGCTCGCGAGCCTGCCGGAGCTCGACGAGGCCTTCCCCGGCATCGCGGTCGACGCCGAGGTGTCCCGCGGGCTCGGCGTCGGCGTCGGCATCTCCGCCGATCTCGCCGCCGAGGGCGAGCTGCGGCGCGTGATCGTCGTCGGGCTCGGCACGAACGGGCCGGTGGATCCCGAAGACCTCGCCGCGCTGAACGCCGTCGCCGGCGATCGCGGTCTCGTGCTCGTGAACGCGTACGCCGAGCGCGACTGGATCCCTGGCGTCAACGCCGAGCTCGCGGCGTTCGCAGACGCGCATCGAGGGGTCGTGGTCGCGGACTGGGCCGGGGCGGTCGACGGCGTGCCCGACGCGCTCGCCGGCGACGGCATCCACCCGAACCCGAGCGGCGGCGTCATCTACGCGGAGGCGGTGCAGCGCGCCATCGACGCGCTCGAGACCCCCGAGGAGTCGCTGGGCTTCGCGCTCCCCCGACGCTGAGCCCTCGCCTCGAGCGGGCCCCGCGCCGCGTGCCGCGGCTTCGGCGAAGCACGCCGCCTCGGCAATCCGCGCTGCCTCGACAAGAGATGCGGCTTCGGCGATGGATGCCGCGTGGTCGAAGCGCGCTGCCTCGGTGATCCGCGGCGCCTCAGCGAGAGATGCGGCCACGGCGATCCGCGCTGCCTCGACGAGAGATGCGGCTTCGGCGATCCGCACTGCTTCGGTGAGAGATGCGGCGTCGGTGACACGAGATCCGGCGGCTCGAGCTCACGGAAGCCGCAGATCCGACCGGAGCGACGCCCCGGGCGGCCGCCCGTTCCCGCAGGAGCCGAACGTCCGCGAGCCGTCAGGCCCGCAGACCGGCACGCCTGCAGTCCCGCACCCTCGCAGACCCGCACGCCCGCAGTTCCGCTGACCCGCAGGCCGACCACGGCCCGCGCACGATCCGGGTCGCTTCGGCAGGGTACGCACCCGTGGCACCCTGCCGGAGCGACCCGATCCGGCCCATGCGAGGTTCGGAGCGACCCGATCCGGCGCATGCGAGGGCTCGGAGCGACCCGATCCGGCCCATGCGAGGCGCGCAGCACCACCCCGAAACGCAAAAAAACACCCCGAAACGCGAGCACCCCGCCGCGCCAGTGGCGCGACGGGGTGCTCGCAGGGGCGGGGTGAGCCTACTCGGCCTTCTCCTCAGCGGCGGGCGCCTCCTCAGCGGGAGCGTCCGCGGCCTCGGCGGCCTCGTCGCTCGCCTCCGGGGCCTCGGGCTCCTCGGCCTTCGGGGCTTCCTCGGCGGCGGCCGGCTTCGCGGCCTTCTGCTTCGGCGCGACGGGCTCGAGCACCAGCTCGATCACCGCGAGCGGCGCGTTGTCGCCCTTGCGGAAGCCGGTCTTGATGATGCGGGTGTACCCGCCCTCGCGGTTCTCCACGAGCGGCGCGATCTCGGTGAAGAGCTCGTGCACGACGGACTTGTCGAGGATCTGGCGCATCACCCGGCGGCGGGCGTGCAGGTCGCCGCGCTTCGCGAAGGTGACCAGGCGCTCGGCCACGGGCTGCAGGCGCTTGGCCTTCGTCTCAGTGGTCTGGATCCGCTTGTGCTCGAAGAGCTGCGAAGCCATCTGGTTGAGCATCAGGCGCTCGTGTGCGGGGCCGCCTCCGAGGCGGGGGCCCTTGTTGGGCTTGGGCATTGTTTACTCCAGTAAGTGGTGCGATCGGGCGGCGGGTGCCTGATCGTCAGTTGGTGTCGTCGTCGTAGCTGTAGAACTGCGCGCCGTCGAAGCCGGGCACGGCGTCCTTCAGCGACAGGCCCATCTCGGTGAGCTTGTCGCGCACCTCGAAGACCGACTTCTGACCGAAATTGCGGATGTTCATGAGCTGCGCCTCGGAGAGCGCCACCAGCTCGCTCACCGTGTTGATGCCCTCGCGCTTCAGGCAGTTGTAGCTGCGCACGGAGAGATCGAGATCCTCGATCGGGATCGACAGCTCGCCCTCGGAGACGACCTCGACCGGCGCGGGGCCGATCTCGACGCCCTCGGCGGCGGTGTTGAGCTCGCGCGCCAGGCCGAACAGCTCGACCAGCGTCGAACCCGCCGAGGCGATCGCGTCGCGGGGACTGATCGCGGGCTTCGTCTCCACGTCCACGACGAGACGATCGAAGTCGGTGCGCTCACCGGCGCGCGTGGCCTCCACGCGGTAGGTGACCTTGAGCACCGGCGAGTAGATCGAATCGACCGGGATCCGGCCGACCTCGGCATCGTCGTTGCGGTTCTGCGCGGCCGAGACGTAGCCGCGGCCGCGCTCGATCGTGAGCTCGAGCTCGAACTGGGCGGTGTCGCCGAGCGTCGCGATGACGAGCTCGGGGTTGTGCACCTCGACACCCGCCGGGGCGGAGATGTCGGCTGCCGTGACCTCGCCCGCGCCGGTCTTGCGCAGGTACGCCGTGATGGGCTCGTCGTGCTCGCTGGAGACGACGAGATCCTTGATGTTGAGGATGATCTCCGTGACGTCCTCGGTCACGCCGGGGATGGTCGTGAACTCGTGGGCGACGCCCTCGAAGCGGACGCTGGTGACCGCGGCGCCGGGGATCGAGGAGAGGAGCGTGCGACGCAGCGAGTTGCCGAGCGTGTAGCCGAAGCCGGGCTCGAGCGGCTCGATGGCGAAGCGCGAACGGTACTCGGAGATCGATTCTTCAGTCAGAGTGGGGCGCTGTGCAATGAGCACGGTGTGTGTTCCTTTCGCTGGAGTCCGCTATATGACTCATGCGTAATGGGGAATAGGGTCCGGGATCGCGGGCGGGCGTGCCGCCCGCGACCCCGGATGCCGCCCGGGGGACGGCGGTCGCGCCGAGGGGCGCGACCCAGTGCTCAGACGCGACGGCGCTTCGGCGGGCGGCAGCCGTTGTGGGTCTGCGGGGTGACGTCGTTGATCGAACCGACCTCGAGGCCCGCGGCCTGCAGCGAACGGATCGCGGTCTCGCGACCCGAGCCCGGGCCCTTCACGAAGACGTCGACCTTCTTCATGCCGTGCTCCTGCGCCTTGCGTGCGGCCGACTCGGCGGCGAGCTGCGCGGCGAAGGGGGTCGACTTGCGCGAGCCCTTGAAGCCGACGCCGCCCGAGGAGGCCCAGCTGATCACGGCGCCGGTGGTGTCGGTGATCGAGACGATCGTGTTGTTGAACGTGGACTTGATGTGGGCCTGGCCCACGACCACATTCTTCTTGTCCTTGCGACGCGGCTTGCGAGCCGCCGTCTTGGGTGCAGCCATTGAGTGTTCTCCTGAAAGCTCTGTGTGATGGTCGTGACGGACCGGCGGTTACTTCTTCTTGCCGGCGACGGTGCGCTTCGGCCCCTTGCGGGTGCGCGCGTTCGTCTTGGTGCGCTGACCATGCACGGGCAGGCCCTTGCGGTGACGGAGCCCCTGGTAGCTGCCGATCTCGACCTTGCGGCGGATGTCGGCGGTGACCTCGCGGCGGAGATCGCCCTCGACCTTGAAGTTGCCTTCGATGTAGTCGCGGAGCGCGACGAGCTGTTCGTCGGTGAGATCCTTGACGCGGGTGTTCCCGTCGATGCCGGTGTCGGCGAGGGTCTTCAGCGCGCTGGTGCGGCCGACGCCGTAGATGTAGGTGAGTGCGATCTCGACGCGCTTATCGCGCGGGATGTCGACTCCTGCGAGACGTGCCATGCTGGCTCTCCTTGCGGATTCTGGAGGTGTGGTGCGCACCGGGGGTTCGGGCCTCCGTCCCGAGGTGTCCCCCGCGCCGTTGCCGGCGGGGTTCTTCGGTGCGCTGTGGGGGTGTTCGGTGATGCATCGACGCCGTCCCGACCGCGTACGGTGCGGGGGCGGCGATCCGCTAGCCCTGGCGCTGCTTGTGGCGCGGGTTGCTCTTGCAGATCACCATGACGCGGCCGTGGCGACGGATGACCTTGCAGTGATCGCAGATCGGCTTGACGCTGGGCTTGACCTTCATGATGTTTCCTTCGTGGTTCGCTGTCCTCGTACCCGCGGGATGCCGCGAGCCGTTACTTTCCAGCGACCTACTTGTAGCGGTAGACGATGCGGCCGCGGGTCAGATCGTAGGGCGTCAGCTCGACGATCACGCGGTCCTCGGGGAGGATGCGGATGTAGTGCTGACGCATCTTGCCCGAGATATGCGCGAGTACTTTGTGTCCGTTGGTCAGCTCGACGCGGAACATCGCGTTCGGCAGAGCCTCGACAACCTGTCCCTCGATCTCGATGACGCCGTCTTTCTTCGCCATAGCCTCACTATCGCTTGCGTAGGTGTGTGCTGGTCTTGCGAATGCTCCGCACCCGATTTCGCGAACGCGAAAACAGGCGCAAGGCACCAACGGACAACTATACCCCCTTTCGGGGCGGCTGTCCACAGCACGCCGCGTCGACCGGCGCAGCGGTGCCGGCGCGGCGCCGGACTACGGGATGGGGATCGGCGTCACGCCGAGCGGCTCGAGGCCCGCCGCGCCGCCGTCCTCGGCCGTGAGGACCCAGATGCCGTCGGCGTGCACGGCGACGGAGTGCTCCCACTGCGCGCTCATCGAGCCGTCGGCGATCGTCACGGTCCAGTCGTCGTCCTCGACGACGGTGTCGATCCCGCCCGCCGAGATGATCGGCTCGATGGCCACGACGAGCCCCGGCTTCACCTCGGGGCCTCGCCGCCGCGTCGGCACGTTGAACACGGGCGGGTCCTCGTGCATGCTCCGACCGATGCCGTGACCGATGTAGTCCTCGAGCACGCCGTAGTCGCTGTGCGCGCGGACGTATGCGGAGACCGCCTCCCCCACCTCGCCGAGGTGGGAGGCGTTCGCGAGCCGCGCGATCCCGCGCCACATCGCCTGCTCGGTGACCTCGCTCAGCCGCGCGTTCGCGGCGGTGCGCTCGTCGTCGGCGTGATCGGGCAGCGCCACGGTGAACGCGGCGTCTCCGTGCCAGCCGCCCACGACCGCGCCGGCGTCGAGGGCGACGATGTCGCCGGGTTCGAGGGGGCGGTCGTCGGGGATCGCGTGGACGACGTGCGCGTTCACGTTCGCGCAGATGGTGTGCCGGTAGCCGGGCTCCAGCATGAAGTTCGGGGCTCCGCCCCGCGCCCGGATCGCCCGCTCAGCGATCGCGTCGAGCTCGAGCGGCGTGACGCCGGGGCGCACCGCCTCGCGCATCGCCGCGAGCGCCGCGGCCGTCGCGAGCCCGGGCGCGACCATCAGCCGCAGCTGCGCGGGCGACTTGTAGATCGAGCGGCGCAGGAGACCGCGGCGCGCCACCTACTCGACCTCGACCGCCGCGCCGAGACGCGCCTCGAGACCGTCCGCGATGCGCGCGGCGACCTCGTCGACCGAGCCGAGGCCGTCGACGCGCACGAGGATCCCGCGCTCGGAGAACAGATCGATCAGCGGGGCGGTCTGCTCCGCGTAGACCTGCTGGCGGTGGCGGATGACGTCCTCGGTATCGTCGGCGCGGCCCTCGAGCTCCGCGCGCTTGAGCAGGCGCGCGACGACCTCGTCGACGTCGGCCTCGAGCAGCACGACCGCGTCGAGCGCGTCGCCCTCGAGCATGCCGTCGAGGGCGTGCACCTGCTCGACGTTGCGCGGGTAGCCGTCGAGCAGGAAGCCGCGCGCGGCGTCCGCCTGCGCCAGCCGGTCGGCGACGATGCGGTTCGTGAGCTCGTCGGGCACGAGCTCGCCCCGCTCGATGATCGCCTGCACCTGCGTGCCGAGCTCCGTGCCGCCCGTGATGTTGGCGCGGAAGATGTCGCCGGTCGAGATCGCGGGCACCCCGAAGCGCTCGGCGATCCGGGAGGCCTGCGTGCCCTTGCCCGCTCCGGGCGGGCCGATGATGAGCAGTCGGACGGTCGTGGTCTCGGTCACTTGAGGAGCCCTTCGTAGTGGCGCTGCTGGAGCTGGGCGTCGATCTGCTTCACCGTCTCGAGGCCGACGCCGACGATGATGAGGATCGAGGCGCCGCCGAACGGGAAGTTCTGGTTCGCCCCGAAGAAGGACAGCGCGATGAGCGGGAGGAGCGCGATGACGCCCAGGTAGAGGGAGCCGGCGCTCGTGATGCGGGTGAGCACGTAGTTGAGGTACTCGGCGGTCGGCCGGCCGGCGCGGATGCCGGGGATGAAGCCGCCGTACTGCTTCATGTTGTCGGCGACCTCTTCGGGGTTGAAGGTGATCTGCACGTAGAAGAACGTGAAGCCGATGGTGAGCAGGAAGAAGACGAGCATGTAGAACGGCTGGTCGCCGTAGACGAGGTTGTTCTGGATCCAGACGACCCAGGGCTTGGCCTCCTCGCCGATCTGCGGCTGGTTGAACTGCGTGATGAGCATCGGCAGGTACAGGATCGCGGAGGCGAAGATGACCGGGATCACGCCGGCCATGTTCACCTTGATCGGGATGTAGGTGCTCGAGCCGCCGTAGGTGCGACGGCCGACGACGCGCTTCGCGTACTGCACCGGGATCCGGCGCTGCGACTGCTCGACGAAGACGACCGCGGCGACCACGACGAGACCGACGGCGAGCACGAGGAAGAAGACCTCCCAGCCGCGCGACTCCTTGATGACCCACATCGCGCCGGGGAAGGAGGCCGCGATCGAGGTGAAGATGAGCAGCGACATGCCGTTGCCGATGCCGCGCTCGGTGATGAGCTCGCCGAACCACATGATGAGGCCGGTGCCCGCGGTGAGCGTGATGATCATGATGAGGATCGCCCACCACTCCTGGGAGACCAGGTTCTGGCAGGCCTGATTCGCCACGGAGCCGAAGAGCTGACCCGAGCGCGCCACCGTGATGAGCGTGGTCGACTGGAGCACGGCGAGCGCGATCGTCAGATAGCGGGTGTACTGCGTGAGCTTCGCCTGGCCGGCCTGGCCCTCCTTGTGGAGCGCCTCGAAGTGCGGGATGACGACGCGCAGCAGCTGCGTGATGATCGATGCCGTGATGTAGGGCATGATGCCCAGCGCGAAGATCGACAGCTGCAGCAGCGCGCCGCCGCTGAAGAGGTTGATCATGTCGTAGAGCCCGGACGTGCCCTGGCTCTGGTTCGCCACGAGGCAGGCCTGCACGTTGTTGAAGTCGACGAACGGTGCGGGGATGAAAGAACCGAGCCGGAACAGCGAGACGATCGCGAGCGTGAAGACGATCTTCCGCCGCAAGTCCGGAGTCCGGAAGATCCGTCCGATGGCGCTGAACAAAATCTGCCTCCTGGGAACGTCAGTGGGGCTTCGCCGAAGACGAGAACCGATTGCACCAGCCTACACGGCGGGCGGGGCGTTACTGGGGTCGGCCGCCCGCGGGCGGGCCGGAATGGAAAAAGCGGGGGCGGGCGGAGCGGCACGAATGCCGGCTCCGCCGCTCCCCCGCTGCCCGAGTCATCCTCGAGATGTCGGACCCGGAAGGGTCCTTACTTGATCTCTCCGCCCGCGGCGACGATCTTCTGCTCGGCCGAGCCGGAGACCTTGTCGACCGACACGGTGAGCTTCACCTGCAGGTCGCCGTCGCCCAGCACCTTGACGGGCTGGTTCTTGCGGACGGCGCCCTTGGCCACGAGGTCCTCGACGGTCACCTCTCCACCCTGCGGGTAGAGCTCGGCGAGCTTCGCGACGTTCACGACCTGGTACTCCGTGCGGAACGGGTTCTTGAACCCGCGCAGCTTCGGGGTGCGCATGTGCAGCGGCATCTGCCCACCCTCGAAGCCGGCCTTGACCTGGTACCGGGCCTTGGTGCCCTTGGTGCCGCGGCCGGCGGTCTTGCCCTTGGACGCCTCGCCGCGACCCACGCGGGTCTTGGCCTTCTTGGCGCCGGGAGCCGGGCGGAGGTGGTGCGCCTTCAGCACGGGCTCGCGCTCCTCGTTCTTCTCGCTCATGCGTCGATCTCCTCAACCTGCACCAGGTGGGCTACCGCGCGGATGTAGCCGCGGTTGGCCTGCGTGTCCTCGCGAACGACCGACTGGCCGATCTTCTTGAGGCCGAGGCTGCGCAGCGTGTCGCGCTGGTTCTGCTTCTCACTGATAACGGACTTCGTCTGCGTAATCTTCAGGCTCTTCGCCATTACGCACCTGCCTTTGCCTTCGCGGCAGCGTCGGCCGCGGCCTTCGCCTCGGCGCGCACGATGCGAGCCGGGGCGACGCGGTCGAAGTCGAGGCCGCGGCGCGCTGCGACGGAGCGGGGCTCCTCGAGCTGCTGCAGCGCCTCGACGGTCGCGTGCACGATGTTCAGGGTGTTCGACGAGCCGAGCGACTTGCTCAGCACGTCGTGGATGCCGGCGCACTCGAGCACGGCGCGGACCGGGCCACCGGCGATGACGCCGGTACCGGCGGCAGCCGGACGCAGCAGCACGACGCCGGCAGCGGCCTCGCCCTGCACGGGGTGCGGGATCGTGTTGCCGACGCGGGGCACGCGGAAGAAGTTCTTCTTCGCCTCCTCGACGCCCTTGGAGATCGCCAGCGGGACCTCCTTGGCCTTGCCGTAGCCGACACCGACGGTGCCGTTGCCATCGCCCACCACGACGAGCGCGGTGAAGCTGAAGCGACGGCCGCCCTTGACGACCTTCGACACGCGGTTGATGGTGACGACGCGCTCGAGGAACTGGCTCTCGTTGCGGTCGCGGCCGCCGCGCTCGCCACGGGTGCCGCGGTCGCGGCTCCCCCGGCGCTGCTCGCGCGGCTCGTTGCGGTGGTCCTGAGCCGGGGCCTGCGCGGCCGCGGACTCAGTGGCCTGGGTCTCAGTGGCTGCTGCAGACACTTCCTGCTCCTTCGTTTCGTTGCTCACAGGGTCAGCCCCCCTTCGCGAGCGCCGTCGGCGATCGCGGCGACGCGGCCGGCGTACTTGCTCCCGCCGCGGTCGAACACGACCGCGTCGATGCCCGCGCCCTTCGCGCGCTCGGCGACGAGCTCGCCGACCTTGCGCGCCTTGGCGGTCTTGTCGCCGTCGAAGCCGCGCAGGTCGGCCTCCATGGTCGAGGCCGAGGCGAGGGTCAGACCCTTCGAATCGTCGATGACCTGGACGAACACGTGGCGCGCGGAGCGGTTGACGACGAGACGGGGGCGGGCCTCCGTGCCGACGATCTTCTTGCGCAGGCGGGTGTGGCGGCGGATGCGCGCGGCCGAGCGACCCTGAGCCCGAGATACTGAAGCGGCCATGGGTTACTTACCAGCCTTTCCTGCCTTGCGACGGACGACCTCGCCCGCGTAGCGAATGCCCTTGCCCTTGTAGGGCTCCGGCTTCTTCAGCTTGCGGATGTTGGCGGCGGCCTCGCCGACCGCCTGCTTCGAGATCCCGCTCACGGTGATCTTGGTGTTGCCCTCGACCGAGAGGGTGATCCCCTCGGGGGCGTCCACGTTGACCGGGTGCGAGAAGCCGAGCGCCAGCTCCAGGCCGCTGCCCTTCTGCTGCACGCGGTAGCCCGTGCCGACGACCTCGAGCTGCTTGGAGTAGCCCTCGGTCACGCCGATGATGTTGTTGTTGATGAGCGTGCGGGTGAGACCGTGCAGCGCTCGGGAGTTGCGCTCATCGTCGGGACGGGTGACGAGCACCTGTCCGTCCTCGAGAGCGACACGGATGGGCTCGGCGACGACGAGCGAGAGCTCGCCCTTCGAACCCTTGACCGTGACCTTCTGGCCATCGATCTTGACGTCGACACCACCGGGGACGGTGATGGGAAGCTTACCGATACGTGACATGACGGCTTACCACACGTAGGCGAGGACTTCCCCGCCGACGCCCTTCTGCTCGGCCTCGCGGTCGGTCAGGAGCCCCGAGGAGGTGGACAGGATCGCGATTCCGAGACCGCCGAGAACGCTGGGGATCTCGGTGGAGCGCGCGTAGACCCGGAGGCCGGGCTTGGACACGCGCTTGATGCCCTCGATCGAGCGCTCGCGGTTCGGGCCGTACTTCAGGGACAGGGTGATGGTCGTGCCGACGCGGGCGTCCTCGACCTTCCAGTCCTTGATGTAGCCCTCGCGCTTGAGGATCTCAGCGATCCGCTCCTTCAGCTTCGAGCCGGGGAGCGAAACGTCGTCATGATGCGCAGAGTTGGCGTTGCGCAGCCGGGTCAGCATATCTGCGACCGGATCAGTCATCGTCATGAGTGACTCTTCTTTCTCGCCTGGTATCACGCCCCGTTACACGAAGCGCGACCTGGGTGACACACGGATGGGGTGCCCGGGAAGCTCCCGGGCACCCTGCCGCTTGGACTATTGAATTATGCGGCCGACTTGAACGGGAAGCCGAGTGCGCGCAGCAGCGCACGGCCCTCGTCATCGGTCTTGGCGGTGGTCACGACGGTGATGTCGAAGCCACGCACGCGATCAATCTTATCCTGATCGATCTCGTGGAACACACTCTGCTCGGTCAGACCGAAGGTGTAGTTGCCGTTGCCGTCGAACTGGCGGTCCGAGAGCCCGCGGAAATCGCGGATGCGCGGCAGCGCCAGGCTGATCAGGCGGTCGAGGAACTCCCACGCGCGGTCGCCCCGGAGGGTGACGTGCGCGCCGATCGCCTGCCCCTCGCGCAGCTTGAACTGCGCGATGGACTTGCGGGCCTTGGTGACCATGGGCTTCTGACCGGTGATCTTGACGAGATCTGCGATCGCGCCGTCGATGACCTTGCTGTCGCGAGCCGCGTCGCCGACACCCGTGTTCACGACCACCTTGACGACGCCGGGGACCTGCATGATGTTGCCGTAGGAGAACTCCTCGCGCAGCTGGGGCACGATCTCGGAGCGGTACTTCTCCTTCAGGCGGGGCTGAATCTTGGTCTCGGTCATCAAAGATCCTTCCCGGACTTCTTCGCGTAGCGGATGCGGACGGTCTTCTTCTTGCCGTCCTTCTCGACCTCCTCGACGCGGAAGCCGACGCGGGTCGGCTGCTTCGTCTCGGGATCGACGATCGCGACGTTGGAGATGTGGATCGGGGCCTCGACGGTCTCGATCCCCCCCTCGCGCGTCCCGCGGTCGGACTGGCCGACGCGGACGTGCTTCGTGACGAAGTTCACGCCCTCGACGACGACGCGATCGCTCTCGGTCAGGACCTCGATGACGCGCCCCTGCTTGCCCTTGTAGCCGCCGCGCTCCTGCGACGGGCCAGAGATGACCTCGACGAGGTCACCCTTCTTGATCTTGGCGCCCATAGGACTAGATCACCTCCGGTGCGAGCGAGACGATCTTCATGAACCGCTTGTCGCGCAGCTCACGGCCGACCGGCCCGAAGATACGGGTGCCGCGGGGCTCCCCGTCGGCCTTGAGGATGACGGCGGCGTTCTCGTCGAACGCGATGTACGAGCCATCGGCGCGACGGGTCGACTTGCGCGTCCGGACGACGACCGCCTTCACGACGTCGCCCTTCTTCACGTTGCCGCCGGGGATCGCGTCCTTGACGGTCGCGACGATCGTGTCGCCGAGACCGGCGTAGCGACGCTTCGAGCCTCCGAGGACACGGATCGTGAGCAACTCCTTGGCGCCGGTGTTGTCGGCGACCTTGAGTCGGGATTCCTGCTGAATCACTTGTTACTCCTTCACTCAGTAAGCCGAGGCTTACTTCGCCTTCTCGAGGATCTCGACCAGACGCCAGCGCTTGGAAGCGCTGACCGGACGGGTCTCGTGGATGAGCACGAGATCGCCGATGCCGGCGGTGTTCTGCTCGTCGTGGGCCTTGACCTTCGACGAACGGCGCATGACCTTGCCGTAGAGCGGGTGCTTCACGCGGTCCTCGACCTCGACGACGATGGTCTTGTCCATCTTGTCGCTGACGACGTAGCCGCGGCGCGCCTTGCGGTATCCGCGCTGTTCAGTTTCGACCTCAGCCATGGTCAGGCCTCCTTCGTCTCGGCATCAGCGGCGGTCTCCGCCTGCTCGGTCTTCTTGCTCTTCTTCGCCTTGGCCGGAGCAGGGGCGGCAGCGGGCGTGGCCCGGATGCCGAGCTCGCGCTCGCGCAGCACGGTGTAGATGCGAGCGATGTCGCGCTTCACCTGACGCACGCGGCCGTGGCTCTCCAGCTGGCCCGTGGCCGACTGGAATCGCAGGTTGAAGAGCTCGGCCTTGGCCTTCTTGAGCTCTTCCGCCAGGCGCTCGTTCTCGAAGGAATCGAGCTCCGTGATGGCCAGTTCTTTGGTACCGATCGCCATTACGCGTCGCCCTCCTCGCGCTTGATAATTCGTGCCTTCAGCGGGAGCTTGTGAATGGCGCGGGTGAGCGCCTCACGAGCGAGCTGCTCGTCGACGCCGGCGACCTCGAAGAGGACACGGCCGGGCTTGACGTTGGCGACCCACCACTCGGGCGAGCCCTTGCCGGAGCCCATGCGGGTCTCGGCGGGCTTCTTGGTCAGCGGGCGGTCGGGGTAGATGTTGATCCACACCTTGCCGCCGCGCTTGATGTGACGGGTCATCGCGATACGAGCGGACTCGATCTGACGGTTCGTCACGTACGCCGGCGTGAGCGCCTGGATGCCGAACTCGCCGAAGGCGACCTTGTTGCCGCCCTTCGACTGGCCGGTCCGGCTGGGGTGGTGCTGCTTGCGGTACTTGACTCGACGGGGAATCAGCATGCTTACTTCTCCGCTCCTGCTGCAGCGGGTGCAGCCTCGGCCTGCGCGCCACGGGGCGCACGGCGGCGGTCGCCGCGGTCGCGGGACGGCTTCTGGGCCGCCTGCTCGCGGGCGAGTTCCTTGTTGGTCAGGTCGCCCTTGTAGATCCAGACCTTCACGCCGATGCGGCCGAAGGTGGTCTTCGCCTCGTAGAAGCCGTAGTCGATGTTCGCGCGGAGGGTGTGCAGCGGCACGCGCCCCTCGCGGTAGAACTCCGAACGGCTCATCTCGGCGCCGCCGAGGCGGCCGGAGACCTGGATGCGGATGCCCTTGGCGCCGGCGCGCTGGGCGCCCTGCAGGCCCTTGCGCATCGCGCGGCGGAAGGCCACGCGCGCGGCGAGCTGCTCGGCGATGCCCTGCGCGACGAGCTGAGCATCGGCCTCGGGGTTCTTCACCTCGAGGATGTTCAGCTGGATCTGCTTGCCGGTGAGCTTCTCGAGGTCGGCGCGGATGCGCTCGGCCTCGGCGCCGCGGCGGCCGATGACGATGCCGGGACGCGCCGAGTGGATGTCCACGCGGACGCGGTCGCGGGTGCGCTCGATCTCGACGCGCGAGACGCCCGCGCGATCGAGCTGCTTCGTCAGGTGCTGGCGGATCTTGATGTCCTCGGCCAGGTAGTCGGCGTAGCGCTGACCCTTCTTGGTCGAGTCCGAGAACCAGCGGGACACGTGGTCCGTGGTGACCCCGAGGCGGAAGCCGTAGGGATGAATCTTCTGGCCCATACCGTTAGGCTCCCTTCTTCGCGGCAGCGAGCTCGTCGGCCGACTGCAGCACGATCGTGATGTGGCTGGTGCGCTTGTTGATGCGGAACGCGCGTCCCTGCGCCCGGGGGCGGAAACGCTTGAGCGTGGCGCCCTCGTCCACGAAGGCGCGAGCGATGACCAGCTCGTCCTCGTTGAGACGCAGGTTCTCCTTGTCGGCCTTGACGCGCGCGTTCGCGATCGCCGAGGCCACCAGCTTGAAAATGGGCTCCGAGGCGGCCTGCGGGGCGAACTTCAGGATGGCGAGCGCCTCCTGAGCGTTCTTCCCGCGGACCAGGTCAACGACGCGACGGGCCTTCTGGGGGGTGATGCGGATATGACGCACGCGTGCGATCGACTCCACCATTGCTCTTCCTCCTTCACGTCGCCGCTTAGCGGCGACGGCCCTTCTTGTCGTCCTTCACGTGACCGCGGAAGGTACGCGTGGGCGCGAACTCGCCCAGCTTGTGACCGACCATGGTCTCCGTGACGAACACGGGGATGTGCTTCCGACCGTCGTGCACCGCGATGGTGTGCCCCAGCATGGCGGGGATGATCATCGAGCGGCGCGACCAGGTCTTGATCACGTTCTTGGTGCCGGCTTCGTTCTGGGCGACCACCTTGTTCAGCAGGTGGTTGTCGACGAAGGGGCCCTTCTTGAGACTACGAGGCATCTTCTACTCTCTCCTACCTGCCGATTAACGCTTCTTGCCGGTCGGACGGCGACGCACGATGAGCTTGTCGCTTTCCTTGTTCGGATGGCGCGTACGGCCTTCCTTCTGACCCCACGGGCTGACCGGGTGACGGCCGCCGGAGGTGCGGCCCTCGCCGCCGCCGTGCGGGTGGTCGACCGGGTTCATGACGACGCCGCGGACGGTCGGGCGGACGCCCTTCCACCGCATGCGGCCGGCCTTGCCCCAGTTGATGTTCGACTGCTCGGCGTTGCCCACCTCGCCGACCGTGGCGCGGCAGCGCACGTCGACGTTGCGGATCTCGCCTGAGGGCAGGCGCAGCTGGGCGTAGGGGCCGTCCTTCGCCACGAGGCGGACGGACGCGCCGGCGGAACGCGCGAGCTTCGCGCCCCCGCCCGGCTTCAGCTCGATCGCGTGGATGACCGTACCGGTGGGGATGTTGCGCAGCGGCAGGTTGTTGCCCGGCTTGATGTCCGCGCCGGCGCCCGACTCGACGACGTCGCCCTGCTTCAGCTTGTTCGGAGCGATGATGTAGCGCTTCGTGCCGTCCTCGAAGTGCAGCAGCGCGATGCGCGCCGTGCGGTTCGGGTCGTACTCGATGTGCGCGACCTTGGCGTTCACGCCGTCCTTGTCATTGCGACGGAAGTCGATGACGCGGTACTGGCGCTTGTGCCCGCCGCCGATGTGGCGCGTGGTGATGCGGCCCTGGTTGTTGCGGCCGCCCGTCTTGGGGAGCGGGCGGAGCAGCGACTTCTCGGGCGTGGAGCGGGTGATCTCGGCGAAATCAGCGACGCTCGACCCGCGACGACCCGGGGTCGTCGGCTTGTACTTGCGAATAGCCATGTTGTGTTCCTTCTCGCCCCTTCTACAGCGCAGCCGTGAAGATGTCGATGGAGCCCGACTTCAGCGTGACGATCGCGCGCTTGGTGTCCTTGCGCTTGCCGGTGCCGAACTTCGTGCGACGGGTCTTCCCCTTGCGGGTGAGCGTGCGGACCTTCTGGACCTTCACGTCGAAGACCTGCTCGATCGCGAGCTTGATCTCGGTCTTGTTCGCCTCGGGCTGCACCTCGAAGGTGTACTGGCCGTTGGCGTCGATGAGACCGTAGCTCTTCTCCGAGACGATGGGGCGGATGATGACGTCGTGTGCGGACTTGTTGAAGCTCACTTCGAGTCCTCCTTGGCGGCGCGGCCGGCGACGAACGCGTCGAAGGCCGCCTTGGTGAAGACGAGATCGTCGCTGACGACCACGTCGTATGCGTTGAGCTGATCCTGGAACAGCACGTGGACGTGCTGCAGGTTGCGCACGCTGAGCGCGGTGACCTCGTCCTCGCGATCGATGATCACGAGGACGCGCTTGCCCGGCGCGACCGAGGCGAGGAACTCGCGCGCGGTCTTCGTGCTGGGCTTCTCGCCGATGCCGAAGCCCTCGACGACGTGCAGGCGGTTCGCGCGGGCGCGATCCGAGAGCAGGCCGGTGAGCGCCGCGGCGATCATCTTCTTCGGGGTGCGCTGGGCGTAGTCGCGCGGCACCGGGCCGTGCACGACGCCGCCGCCGCGGTGCTCAGGAGCGCGGACCGAACCCTGACGGGCGCGGCCGGTGCCCTTCTGCTTGAACGGCTTGACGCCCGAACCGGAGACCTCGCCGCGGTTCTTGGTCTTGTGCGTGCCCTGACGCGCGGCTGCGAGCTGCGCGGTGACCACCTGATGGATCAGCGGGACGTTGGTCTCGGCGCCGAAGATCGCCTCGGGGAGCTCGACCGAACCGGCCTGCTTCCCCTGGGCGTCGAGCACCTCGAGCTTGGTAGCGGTAGCCATGAACTACGCCCCCTTCACTGCGTTGCGAACGAAAACGAGACGACCGCGACCGCCGGGAACCGCACCCTTGACCAGGATGAGCCCCTTCTCGGCGTCGATCGCCTGCACGGTGAGGTTCTGCACGGTGACGCGCTCCCCGCCCATGCGGCCGGCCATGCGCTGGCCCTTGAACACGCGACCCGGGGTCGCGGCGCCGCCGATGGAGCCCGGCTTGCGGTGGTTGCGGTGCGCGCCGTGCGATGCCGAGACGCCCTTGAAGTTGTGGCGCTTCATGGTTCCGGCGAAGCCCTTGCCCTTGGAGGTGCCGACGACGTCGATCTTCTGACCGGCCTCGAAGGTGGCGTCCACGGTGAGCTCCTGGCCCAGCGCGTACTCCGCGGCATCCGCGGTGCGGACCTCGGTGAGGTGACGGCGCGGGGTGACCCCGGCCTTCTCGAAGTGGCCGGCGGAGGGCTTGTTGACCTTGCGGGGATCGATCTGACCCGCGGCGATCTGCACGGCGCTGTAGCCGTCGACCTCGGGGGTGCGGATCTGGGTGACGACGTTCGGCGCCACCTCGATGACCGTGACGGGAACGACCTTGCCGTTCTCGTCCCAGACCTGCGTCATGCCGAGCTTGGTGCCCAGGAGACCCTTCACGTTACGTGCTACTGACATGTCCGGATCCCCCCTTAGAGCTTGATCTCGATGTTGACGTCGGCAGGCAGGTCGAGGCGCATGAGCGAATCGACGGCCTTCGGGGTGGGATCGACGATGTCGATCAGGCGCTTGTGCGTGCGCTTCTCGAAGTGCTCGCGGCTGTCCTTGTACTTGTGGGGCGAACGGATCACGGCGATCACGTTCTTCTCCGTCGGAAGCGGCACGGGGCCGATCACGGTCGCACCCGCGCGGGTCACCGTGTCGACGATCTTGCGCGCGGAGCTGTCGATGACCTCGTGGTCATACGACTTCAGTCGGATGCGGATCTTCTGTCCCGCCATGTGACTCTCTACTTTCTACTTGCGTCGTACCGCGGCCTGACGGCTGCGGCATTGGACGTCTTGCGTACCAGCGCCCTGGCTGCGCGCGCTCCGGGGAGCGCGCCGTGCTGGGTCTCTGTTCACCTGTCAAAACCGCGCCTCGACGGCGCGGCCCCGCACACGAGAAGGCGCCCGGACTCGCATCCGGTGCGCCTCTGGCGTGCGGGTGTCGTTCGCTACCCGCGGCCTAGCCCGGACCGCGGCCCCGAAGGCTCGGGATCGCGGCGGCTATGCACTGCCTGGCAGTGATCCGCACCGAAGCGCGGAGTACTGAACCTGTCTATTCTCGCACGGCTGGTCCCTCCGTGCAACCCGGGCGTGTCGCGCGTCGTTCCGCGCCGCGGATCAGCTGCGCTCGGGCAGCAGACGGGGCAGTAGCAGATAGCAGACGAGCACGGCCAGCCCCCCGAGGAACAGCGCGATCGTGCCGATGAGGCCGGTGAAGAGGGAGCCGAGGCCGAGCAGCGAGACGAGGAGCGTGCACCCCGCGGCAAGCCCCGAGGCCTGCAGGTGGCTGTAGCCGAGCTGCTGGATGCGCTGGTAGGCGTGCTCCTTGTGCGGCTCGTCCCAGCGCCTGCCCGCCCGCACCCGCTTCACGAGCGTCACCGCGACGTCGCCGAAGGGGATCACCATCGGACCGATGGCGGCCAGCAGGGGCACGCCGGAGACGAGCGCGGCGAAGCTCGTGACGGCCACCGCGCCCCCGAGCAGGTAGCTGCCGACGTCGCCGAGGAACGCGCCGCGGCGGCTGAGGTTCCACGGCAGGAAGCCGCCGAATCCCGCCGCGAGCACGAGGCCCGCGATGAGCAGCCACGGCAGGGCCGTGAGCCAGCCCGCGGCGGCGAACGCGAGCCCCGCGATCACGCCGTGGAAGCCGCTGATCCCGTTGAGCCCGTCCATGAAGTTCGCGACGTTGATGTAGCTCGAGATGAAGAGCACCGCGTAGACGGCCAGGAGGGCGAGGCCCCACCACGGCAGCCCGGCCGTGAACGCGGCGCCGGTCCACCCGAAGGCGGCACCCCCGCCGACCACGGGCACCGAGCCGTCGCCCTCGCGCGAGCTGAGGATGAGCGCGAGCGACGCCCCCAGGGCGATGGCGATGAGCAGCGCGCTGCGCGCACGGACGCTCAGGCCGCGCAGATCCTCGGCGAGCCCGAGCGCTCCCGCGAGCGCCGAGCCCGCGACCACGATCACGAGCGTCGTCGCGCCGGGGAGGGCGTTCTCGGGGTGGGCGAGGAGCGCCGCGCCGAGCCCGCCGCCCGCCGCCAGAGCGAGGAGCACCGCGAGGCCGAGGCCGCGCAGCACCGGTCGCGCATGCGAGGAGCGGGCGTTCGGCACGTCCATGACCCCGAGCCGCACGAGGAGCGGCCGCACCGCGAACGGCAGCGCGAGGCTCAGCAGCAGGGTGACGGCGCCCGCGACCGCCGCGATGGCGATCGGGGTCACTGCACGCGCTCCTCGGCCTCTCGGGTGAGATCCATCCGGGCGATCCAGCCCTCGTGATCGAGTACCTCGGGCGCGATCGTGTCGACGTGCGCGTGCGTGATCTTCGGATGGAAGGGGCGCTCGTCGCCCTCCCCGACGCCGATGAGCTCCTCGTGGAGCTTCTCGCCGTGCCGCAGCCCCGTGAACACGATCTCGACGGGCTTGCCGGACTGCGCGATCATCCGCTTGGCGACGTCGAGGATGCTCACGGGCTCCCCCATGTCGAGGATGAGCACCTCGCCCGGCCGCCCGATGCCCCCCGCCTGGATCACGAGCTGGCAGGCCTCGGGGATCGTCATGAAGAACCGCGTCACCTCGGGGTGCGTCACCGTGAGCGGTCCGCCGGCGTCGATGAGCTTCCGGAAGGTCGGCAGCATCGAGCCCCGGCTGCCGATGACGTTGCCGAATCGGACGGACAGGTAGCGCTCCCCCGTCTGCTCCGCCATCCAGGCCGTGAGCTTCTCCGCGACGCGCTTGGAGTGGCCGAGGACGCTCGTCGGGTTCGCGGCCTTGTCGGTCGAGACGTTCACGAAGGTGCCGACGCCCGCGCCCCGGGCCGCGCGGAGGACGTTGAGCGTGCCGAGCACGTTGGTCTTCCACGCCTCGTCGGGGTACTGCTCGAGCATCGGCAGGTGCTTGAGCGCGGCGGCGTGGAACACGACCTCCGGGCGGCGCTCGGCGAACAGCAGGCGGAGGGCGTCGGCATCGCGGATGTCCGCGAGCACCACGTCGCTCGTGTCCAGCAGCCCGTGGCCGCTGATGGACAGCTGCGTCTCCTGCAGCGCGGTCTCGTCCCGGTCGAGCATGATGAGCTCGTCGGGGGCGAAGCGGACGAGCTGCCGGCAGAGCTCGGCGCCGATCGACCCGCCCGCTCCCGTCACGAGCACGCGCCTCCCCTGCAGGTAGGACGCGATCGACTCCGTCTCGAGCCGCACGGGGTGCCGGCCGATGAGATCCTCGATCGAGAGCTGGCGGACGTCGGAGATCGCGGAGACGTTGTTGAGGATCTGGTCGAGCGGCGGCAGCACGAGCGCGGAGATGCCCGCGCGATCCGCGGCGCGGTCGACGCGACGCATCAGCGCGGCGTCGGCGTCGCCGATGCACACGATGAGCTTCGTCGCCCGGGTCTCCCGGATCGCGTCGGCGAGGTCGTCGAAGCCGCCGAGCACCCGCACACCGCGCACGTCCTGGTGCCGCTTGGCGGGATCGTCGTCGATGAAGCCGACAGGCAGGGCCGCGCCCGCGGCATCGGTGAGCAGGCGCTTCACCGTCTGCACGCCCAGGTACCCGGCGCCGTAGATGAGCACGCGCTCCGCCTCGGCGCCCGGCATGAGCTGGCGCTCGGCGTAGAGCCTGAGCACGTAGCGGGCGACGCCCATGAGGCTGAAGGTGATGGGGGCCGCGATGATGAGTGCGCTGCGCGGGATGCCGTTGCCGTAGCCGACGAGGTACGCGAAGACCCAGGCGACGACCATCACGGCGGTGATGTCGATGACGAGCGCGCGCACCTCGTCGAAGGAGCCGATCGCGTAGCGGTTGCGGTAGAGCCAGAAGACCCAGCCGGCCGCGAGCTGCAGCGCCACCGTCACGCCGATCACCGCGAGCGTCCACCCCCAGTGGATGCGGAAGAGCTCGAAGTCGAAGCGGAGCACGAGGGCCGCGAGGATCCCCACCGCCCAGGCCGCCGCGTCCAGCAGGAACAGCAGGCCGTACTGACGGGCGAAGTGGGCGATCCGTTCACCGGCGGTCTGCGGCACGCGTCCTCCATTCCCTGTGCTCGTCGCGAAGCGTCGCCCCACAGGGGCTGCATCGAGGATACCGCGATCCCGCTGCGGATCCGCGCAGCGCGGCCGCCCGCGGCGAAACCGCCCCGGAACGCGCGGAACCCCCGGGAGTGTCCTCCCGGGGGTTCCGACTGCGCGGCTGCAGGAGCCGCGGGTCACACGAGGTCTGAGACCTTACTCGACGACCTTGGTCACCGTGCCGGCGCCGACGGTGCGGCCGCCCTCGCGGATCGCGAAGCCGAGGCCCTCCTCCATGGCGATCGGCTGGATGAGCTCGACCGTCATGTCGGTGGTGTCGCCGGGCATGACCATCGGCTTGTCCTCGGGCAGGGTGATGACACCGGTCACGTCAGTCGTACGGAAGTAGAACTGCGGACGGTAGTTCGTCTCGAACGGGTTGTGGCGGCCGCCCTCGTCCTTCTTGAGGATGTAGGCAGTGCCCTCGAACTTGGTGTGCGGGGTGATCGAGCCGGGTGCGACGACGACCTGGCCGCGCTCCACATCCTCGCGCTTGGTGCCGCGGAGGAGGAGGCCGCAGTTCTCGCCGGCCCACGCCTCGTCGAGCTGCTTGTGGAACATCTCGATGCCGGTGACGGTGGTCTTCTGCGTCGGACGCAGGCCCACGATCTCGACCTCGGAGTTGATCTTCAGCGTGCCGCGCTCGGCGCGGCCCGTGACGACCGTGCCGCGACCGGTGATGGTGAAGACGTCCTCGACGGGCATGAGGAACGGCTTGTCCTTGTCGCGCACCGGGTCGGGGATGTTGTCATCGACGGCCTGCATGAGCTCGAGGACGGAGTCGACCCACTTCTCGGTGCCCTGGAGCGCCTCGTAGCCGGAGACGCGGACCACGGGGACGTCGTCGCCCGGGTAGCCCTGCTTGGAGAGCTCCTCGCGGACCTCCATCTCGACGAGCTCGAGGATCTCCTCGTCGTCGACCATGTCGCTCTTGTTCAGGGCGACGAGCAGGTAGGGGACGCCGACCTGCTTGGCGAGCAGGATGTGCTCCTTGGTCTGCGCCATCATGCCGTCGGTCGCCGCGACCACGAGGATCGCGCCGTCCATCTGAGCGGCACCGGTGATCATGTTCTTGATGTAGTCGGCGTGACCCGGCGCGTCGACGTGCGCGTAGTGGCGCTTGTCGGTCTCGTACTCGACGTGCGAGATGTTGATGGTGATGCCGCGCTGGCGCTCCTCGGGAGCCGAGTCGATCGTGTCGAAGTCGCGCTGCACGTTGACGTCAGACGGGAACTTGTCAGCGAGGGTCTTCGAGATCGCCGCGGTAAGAGTGGTCTTACCGTGGTCGACGTGACCGATCGTACCGATGTTTACGTGCGGCTTAGTCCGCTCGAACTTGGCCTTCGCCACTATGGTCCTCCTCAGGACGTCGTTGCACCCGCTTCTCTCCGACGGTTTCGAAGAGGCACGGGCACGGGGTTTGTGTACCTATGTTACAAGCTCGGGACGGTGAACGCGACCTGAGCGGGGTGTCGGGCGGCGGGAGGAGATCCCGCCGCCCGCAGCGGGCGGAGTTACTCGCCCTTAGCCTTCTGAACGATCTCCTCGGCCACGGCCTTCGGCACCTCAGCGTAGGAATCGAAGGTCATCGAGAACACCGCGCGACCGCTGGTCTTGGACCGCAGATCGCCGATGTACCCGAACATCTCGGACAGCGGGACGAGCGCGCGGACGACCTTGACGCCCGACGCGTCCTCCATCGACTGCACCTGCCCGCGACGCGAGTTCAGATCGCCGATGACGTCGCCCATGTACTCCTCGGGCGTGCGGACCTCGACGGCCATCATCGGCTCGAGCAGCACGGGCTGCGCGAGGCGGGCGGCCTCCTTGAAGGCCATGGAGCCGGCGATCTTGAACGCCATCTCCGAGGAGTCGACGTCGTGGTACTGGCCGTCGAGCAGCTGCGCCTTGACGTTGACGACCGGGAAGCCGGCCAGGATGCCGTACTGCATCGCGTCCTGGATGCCCGCGTCGACCGAGGGGATGTACTCGCGCGGCACGCGGCCGCCGGTCACCTTGTCCTCGAACTCGTAGGTCTTGTCGCCGGCCTCTTCCGCGTCGAGCGGGGCGAGCGAGATCTGCACCTTCGCGAACTGACCGGAGCCGCCGGTCTGCTTCTTGTGGGTGTAGTCGTACTTCGGCACCTCGCGGCGGATGGTCTCGCGGTAGGCGACCTGGGGCTTGCCCACGTTCGCCTCGACCTTGAACTCGCGCTTCATGCGGTCCACGAGGATGTCGAGGTGCAGCTCGCCCATGCCGGCGATGACCGTCTGGCCCGTCTCCGCGTTGAGGCTCACGCGGAAGGTCGGATCCTCCTCGGCGAGCTTCTGGATCGCGACGCCGAGCTTCTCCTGGTCGCCCTTGGTCTTGGGCTCGATGGCCACCTCGATCACGGGCTCGGGGAAGGTCATCGACTCGAGCACCACCTGGTTGCTCGGATCGGAGAGCGTGTCGCCCGTCGTGGTGTCCTTGAGGCCGATCACCGCGTAGATGTTGCCCGCGGTGAGGCTGTCGACCGGCATCTCCTTGTTCGCGTGCATCTGGAAGATCTTGCCGATGCGCTCCTTCTTGCCCTTGGTCGAGTTGATGACCTGGGCACCGGAGTCGAGCTGGCCCGAGTAGACGCGGACGTAGGTGAGCCGGCCGAAGAACGGGTGCACGGCGATCTTGAACGCGAGCGCCGAGAACGGCTCGTCCGCCGACGGCTTGCGCTCGATGACGATCTCCTCGTCGCGCGGATCGTGCGCCTCGATGGAGCCGATGTCGAGCGGGTTGGGGAGGAAGTCGACGACCGCGTCGAGCATCGGCTGGATGCCGCGGTTCTTGAAGGCCGAGCCGCAGTAGACGGGGTAGATCTCGTTGTTCACGACGAGCTTGCGGATGCCGGCCTTGAGCTCGTCGATCGTGAGCTCCTCGCCGCCGAAGAACTTCTCGAGCAGCGCGTCGTCGGTCTCGGCGACCGTCTCGACCAGCTGCGCGCGGTACTCCTCGGCCTTGGCCCGGAGCTCGGCGGGGATCTCCTGCGTCTCGTAGGCCGCGCCCAGGGACACGTCGCCCTTGGCGTCGCCCTCCCAGACGAAGGCCTGCATCGAGAGCAGGTCCACGACGCCGATGAAGTCGGACTCGGAGCCGATGGGGAGCTGCATCACGAGCGGCTTGGCGCCGAGGCGGCTGACGATGGTGTCGACCGTGAAGTAGAAGTCGGCGCCCATCTTGTCCATCTTGTTGACGAAGCAGATGCGCGGGACGCCGTACTTGTCGGCCTGGCGCCAGACGGTCTCGGACTGGGGCTCGACGCCCTCCTTGCCGTCGAAGACGGCGACGGCGCCGTCGAGCACGCGGAGCGAGCGCTCCACCTCGACGGTGAAGTCGACGTGACCCGGCGTGTCGATGATGTTGATCTGGTTCTGGTTCCAGAAGCAGGTCACCGCGGCGCTGGTGATCGTGATGCCGCGTTCCTTCTCCTGCTCCATCCAGTCGGTGGTCGAAGCGCCGTCGTGGGTCTCGCCCAGCTTGTGGTTGACACCCGTGTAGAACAGGATGCGCTCGGTCGTGGTGGTCTTGCCGGCATCGATGTGGGCCATGATGCCGATGTTGCGGACCTTGCTCAGGTCGGTGAGCACGTCTTGTGCCACGGGTGACTCCTCCGTATAAGGGGGGTGGGAAGTTTCAGTGCGCGGGCGCGCTGCGCCGCCCGCTGATGGCGGGCGGGATCGCCACGACGGCGACCCCGCCCGACCGCTGCGGGACTACCAGCGGTAGTGAGCGAACGCGCGGTTCGACTCGGCCATCTTGTGCGTGTCCTCGCGGCGCTTCACGGCGGCACCGAGGCCGTTGGAGGCGTCGAGGATCTCGTTGGTGAGGCGATCGGTCATCGTGTTCTCACGACGGGCCTTCGCGTAGCTGGTCAGCCAGCGGAGCGCGAGCGTGTTCGCGCGGTGCGGCTTGACCTCGACGGGCACCTGGTAGGTGCTGCCGCCGACGCGACGCGAACGGACCTCGAGGGTGGGGCGCACGTTGTCGAGCGCCTTCTTGAGGACCGTGACCGCATCCTGACCGGACTTCTCGGCAACGTTCTCGAGCGCGCCGTAAACGATGCGCTCGGCGAGACCCTTCTTGCCGTCGAGCAGGATCTTGTTGACGAGCTGGCTCACCACGGGCGAGCCGTACACGGGATCGGCGACGACGGGGCGCTTGGGAGCAGGACCTTTACGGGGCATTACTTCACCTTCTTCGCACCGTAGCGGCTACGAGCCTGCTGACGGTCCTTGACCGCCTGCGTGTCGAGCGCGCCGCGCACGATCTTGTAACGGACACCGGGGAGGTCCTTGACACGACCACCGCGCACGAGCACCAGCGAGTGCTCCTGCAGGTTGTGGCCCTCGCCCGGAATGTAGGCGGTGACCTCGGTGCCGTTGCGGAGCTTCACACGAGCGACCTTGCGCATCGCCGAGTTCGGCTTCTTGGGCGTGGTGGTGTAGACGCGGGTGCACACCCCGGCCTGCTGCGGGTTCGCCTTCAGAGCGGGAGCCTTGGTCTTCGAGACCTTCGGCGTCCGGCCCTTGCGAACCAACTGCTGAATGGTAGGCAATGGTTCTCCTAGTTCGTCCTGCACGGTGACAGGAATGCTGCAATGGTTGAGCATGTGCGGCCGCTTGCGCGGCCGCTGACCTGCTGCTCCGACCGGGGCCGGAGCGGAGTGCAGGTATGCCGTGGGGGTGTCGCCCCTGATGGAGCGCGCGACCCTGTGGCGCCTTCCCCGGCCCCCACGTGCGGGCACGACGGAACCGTTGGAACACACCAACAGTCAACTATAAGCGCCGGAGGGCGCTTTTGGCAATGCCGGATCGGGTCCGGCCCGTACGCGGTCGACGGCCCGGGCGGCCGCGGATCACTGCGGCGGCTCGAGATTCCGGCTCAGCTCGTCGAGCATGGCCCGGACCTGCGGTTCGACGAAGCGCGAGATCGCGGTCTGGATGCGCGGTCGGTGCGCGGCGAGGGCGAAGCAGAGCTCGCGCCCGGCCTCCTCCGCGCAGCGATCCGCGAGCTCGATCTCCCGGCGCAGTCGCTGCTTCTCCTCGGCGCTCAGGGGCGGACGCGGCAGCGGCGGCTCGGGCCGCGTCTCCTCCGCGAGCCCGGCGAGGGTGAAGAGGAACGGCTGGTCGCCCTCCGCCGGCTCCGGATCCGGATCGAGTCCCTCGTACTCCGGCGCGAGGCCCGCCGCGGGATCGTAGCCCCGGGTCCGCCAGAGCTCCTCCCCGCTGAGCTCGGCGTGCAGGGTCGGCAGTTCGTCCGCGGTGAACTCGTCCACCCGGCGGTCGATGATGCGCTGCATCCGCGAGACGAGGGCGTGGGTGACCTGGTGCGGGACGTCGTTCGCGATCCCCGCGGCCGTGAGGACCGGCGATCCGGTGCATCGCCGGCAGAGCCGGGCGCGCCCGCGATGCGTGCCGGGCGCCCAGCCGGGCACCCAGCGCAGCCAGGCGTCGACGGCGACGTTCACGCGCTCCTCGATCGTCGCGGCCACGCTCAGGCGTCCCCGTCCTCGTCGCGCTCCCACGGCCAGCGCGGCGGCGGGCGGTCCGTGTAGACGCGGCGCCCGAGCACTGCCCAGAACAGCAGCGCGGCGACCGCCCAGATCGGTACGAGCGCCGCGGCGAAGGGGCTCAGCCAGGTCTCCTCGACCCGCATGCCGGCGCCGAGACCGGCCAGGGACCAGATCGCGTAGGCGCCGAGCGAGGCCGCGACGACGAGGCCCCATGCGGGCGCCCTGCGGCCCCGCAGCAGCGCGATCGCCTGGCGCCAGAGCGCCCAGGCCAGCGCGCCGAGGGCGAGCGCGAGGATCAGCGGCGCCGCCCAGATGGGCGTCTCGCTCGCGACCGGCTCGCGCGCGAGGCCGAGCGCCAGCAGCCCCCAGACCGCGACCACGAGCGCCGCGGCGACGATGAGCGCGGCCACGATCAGGCCCCCGACGTAGCCGCGGGTGACCCCGCGACGAGGGCCCGAGGTCATGGCCGCTTCGCCTGCACCTCGGCGAGGGCCGCCTCGTACTCGGCGAGCGCCTCCGCGTTCCGCAGCTTCATCCGCCGCCCGCGCGCCCCGATCCAGGCGCCGAACCAGACCGTCGCCTCGCGTGCGACGAGCGCGGCCGCGAGCGTCGGCACGGTGAGGCCGAAGCGGTTCAGGATCTCGGGGAGGTTGTCGAAGCCGCCCAGCGCGCCGCCGATCATCTCCTGCGGGGTCTCGTCCGGCGTGCCGAAGTAGGCGAGCGACGCCGTCGCGGCGGCCCACACGAGCGCGGCCACCGCGAAGCCGCCGAGCACGTACGCCCACCACCCCGCGCGACCGACGACGAGCACGAGGAGCACGAGGCCGACGAAGAAGGCGACGGCGGCGGCGATGACCGGAAGCGAGGTCAGCCACGGCACGAGGCCGTCCGTCACGAAGGCGGAGGGCGGGTAGTGCGGAGCGAGCCAGAGCGCGAGCACCCCGGCGTAGACGATCGCGAAGCCGACGGTCGCGAGCAGTGCGATGAGCACGCCGGCGCCCCGGTTGCCCCGGAGATCGGGCGGCACCGGGGTCTGCGTGTAGAGCGCGGCCATCGGGTGGTCTGCGCTGATGCGGATCTCGCCGTCGCGCACGGGGGGCTCCGCGGCCGAGGGCAGGTCGTCGAGCGGGGTCAGCGGCTCCCGGGGCGCCGTGAGATCCGGCTTCTCCAGATCGAGCTGCGTGTCGACCTCGGAGATGGCCTGGCGCCTGGCCGTCTCCGCGGCCTCGGGGTCGGCCGCGACCGCCGTCTCCGCGTCGGCGGCCTCGGGGGCGGCCGTGGGCTCGTCCGCCGGCGCGCCGGCCGCCGCGGCGGCGGGCGCCGGCTCGCCGGCCGCCTCCTCCTCCGGCTGCTGCGTCGCGCGCTCGACGGCGCGGAGCACCTCCGTGCGGCTGGCCTCCGACTCCTCGACGGGAGCGCCCGGGTTCGACGGCTCCGCGGCCTCCGCGGCTCGGGGTGCGGGGGTCTCGCGGTCCTCGCTCATCGCTTCACCTCTCGTTGCAGTGCCGGCGCGCCAGGGTCGCCCGGCGCATGCATTCTGCCGCCACAGTACAAGCACACCTCCGCGTCGGCCGCACAGCGCGCCGTGTTGCCGCGATCCCGAGCGGGACTCCGCCGGGAAACGGGAACGGGCGCCCGCACCGGAGTGCGGACGCCCGTTCCCCGGGGCACCGGATCAGCTGTAGTTGCCCGGGTTGAACTCGTCGGCCGTGAAGCTGTCGAAGTCCACGAAGGAGAGGTCGTTCTCGTCGAAGGTGCCCTCGGTCGCGAACAGGCGGTTCGGGTACCGCTCCGCCTTCGCCTCCTCGGTCGCCGCCACGTCGACGTCGCGGTAGCCCGACAGGCCGGTGCCCGCAGGGATGAGCTTGCCGATGATGACGTTCTCCTTGAGACCGATGAGCGGATCCCGCGATCCCTCCATCGCCGCCTGGGTGAGCACGCGCGTGGTCTCCTGGAAGGAGGCCGCCGACAGCCACGACTCGGTCGCGAGCGAGGCCTTGGTGATGCCCATGACCTCGGGGCGCGCCGTCGCGGCGCGCTTGGTCTCGAGCAGCGCCTCGCGGTTGATTCGCTGGTAGCGCGAGCGGTCCACGAGCTCGCCCGGGAGCAGCTCGGTCTCGCCGTGGTCGACGACCGTCACCTTGCGCAGCATCTGGCGCACGATGACCTCGATGTGCTTGTCGTGGATCGGCACGCCCTGCGAGCGGTAGACGCCCTGCACGCCCTCGACGAGGTACTTCTGCACCGCGCGCTCGCCGGGGATGTGCTTGCCGTTCTCCGTGGAGCCGACCTGCAGGATGTCCTTCGGGTCGAGCGTGCCCTGGAGGAAGGGCTGGCCGAGCTCGACGTGGTCGCCGTCCTCGACGAGGAGGGTCGCGCGCTTGAGCACGGGGTAGGCCTTCTCCTCGGTGCCGTCGTCCGGCGTGAGGAGGATGCGGCGGCTCTTCTCGGTGTCCTCGATCGTGACGCGGCCGGCGGCCTCGGCGATCGGGGAGGCGCCCTTCGGGGTGCGCGCCTCGAAGAGCTCCTGCACGCGGGGCAGACCCTGCGTGATGTCGTCGGCCGACGCGGAACCGCCCGTGTGGAAGGTGCGCATCGTGAGCTGGGTGCCCGGCTCGCCGATCGACTGGGCCGCGATGATGCCGACGGCCTCGCCGATGTCGACGCGCTGACCGGTCGCGAGCGAACGGCCGTAGCAGGTCGCGCAGACGCCGACCGCGGACTCGCAGGTGAGCACGGAGCGGACCTTGATCTCGGTCACGCCGCCCGCCACGAGCTTGTCGATGAGCACGTCGCCCACGTCCTCGCCCGCCGCCGCGACGACGGTGCCCTCGCCGTTGACCGCGTCGGCCGCGAGCGTCCGGGCGTACACCGAGTTCTCGACGTTCTCGTCGCGCACCAGCACGCCGTTCGCGTCCGCCTCTGCGATCGGGAGGTCGAGGCCGCGGCGGGTCCCGCAGTCCTCCTCGCGGATGATGACGTCCTGGGAGACGTCGACGAGTCGACGGGTCAGGTAGCCGGAGTCCGCGGTGCGGAGCGCCGTGTCCGCGAGGCCCTTGCGGGCGCCGTGGGTCGCGATGAAGTACTCCGCCACCGACAGGCCCTCGCGGTACGAGTTGATGATCGGGCGCGGGATGATCTCGCCCTTCGGGTTCGACACCAGGCCGCGCATGCCGGCGATGTTGCGGATCTGCAGCCAGTTGCCTCGGGCGCCCGAGGACACCATCCGGAAGATGGTGTTGTCCTCGGGGAACGACTCGCGCATGGCGGCGGCGACCTCGTCGGTGGCCTCGGTCCAGATCTCCGTCAGCGCCTTGTGGCGGTCGCTGTCGAGGATCAGGCCGCGGTCGAAGTCGCGCTGGACCTTCGCGGCGCGCTGCTCGTGCTCCGCGATGATGTCGTACTTGTTCGCCGGCGTCACGATGTCCGAGAGCGCCACGGTGATGCCCGACTGCGAGGCCCACTTGAAGCCCGCGTCCTTGATCCGGTCGAGGGTCGCGGCGACCTCGGTCTTCGGGTACCGCTCGGCGAGGTCGTTGACGAGGCCCGAGAGCGCGCCCTTGTCGGCAACCCGCTCGAAGTACGGGTAGTCCACCGGCAGCGCCTCGTTGAAGATGGCGCGGCCGAGGGAGGTCTCCACGAGCTTCGGCTTGTCGTAGGTCACGCCGTTCGCATCGGTGTAGCCGACGAGGCGGATCTTGACCTGGGACGCGATGTCGAGGGTGCCCTCGTCCTTCGCGAGGATCGCCTCGGCGATCGAGCCGAAGGCGCGGCCGGTGCCGACCGTGTCCTGCTTGACAGTGGTGAGGTAGTGCAGGCCGACGATCATGTCCTGCGAGGGCAGGGTCACCGGGCGGCCGTCGGAGGGCTTCAGGATGTTGTTCGACGCGAGCATGAGCACGCGCGCCTCCGCCTGCGCCTCGACCGAGAGCGGCAGGTGGACGGCCATCTGGTCGCCGTCGAAGTCCGCGTTGAACGCGGCGCACACGAGCGGGTGCAGCTGGATCGCCTTGCCCTCGACGAGCTGGGGCTCGAAGGCCTGGATGCCGAGGCGGTGCAGGGTCGGCGCGCGGTTGAGCAGCACCGGGCGCTCGCGGATGATCTCCTCGAGCACGTCCCACACCTCGGAGCGCGCGCGCTCCACCATGCGCTTGGCGGCCTTCACGTTCTGCGCGTGCGACAGGTCCATGAGGCGCTTGATGACGAACGGCTTGAACAGCTCGAGCGCCATCTGCTTGGGCAGGCCGCACTGGTGCAGCTTCAGCTGCGGGCCGACGACGATGACCGAACGGCCGGAGTAGTCGACGCGCTTGCCGAGCAGGTTCTGGCGGAAGCGGCCCTGCTTGCCCTTGAGCATGTCGCTCAGGGACTTCAGGGCGCGGTTGCCCGTGCCCGTCACCGGGCGGCCGCGGCGGCCGTTGTCGAACAGCGCGTCGACGGCCTCCTGGAGCATGCGCTTCTCGTTGTTCACGATGATCTCGGGGGCGCCGAGATCGAGCAGGCGCCGCAGGCGGTTGTTGCGGTTGATCACGCGACGGTAGAGGTCGTTGAGGTCCGAGGTCGCGAAGCGGCCGCCGTCCAGCTGGACCATCGGGCGCAGCTCCGGAGGGATCACCGGCACCACGTCGAGCACCATCGCGGCCGGGCTCGCGCCCGTCTGCAGGAAGGAGTTCACGACCTTCAGGCGCTTGATGGCGCGGATCTTCTTCTGGCCCTTGCCCTCGGCGATCTGCAGGTGCAGCGTGTCGCTCTCGGCGGCGAGGTCGAAGGACTCGAGGCGCTTCTTGATCGCCTCGGCGCCCATGTACGCCTCGAAGTAGTCGCCGTAGCGGTCCATGAGGTCCGCGAAGACCGCGTCCTCGGGCTTGAGGTCGCCGACCTTCAGGTTGCGGAAGTCCTCCCACACCCGCTGCAGGCGCGCGATGTCGTCGTCGAAGCCCTTGCGGATCGCGGCCATCTCCTTCTCGGCGGAGGCCTCGGCGCGACGGCGCTGATCCGCCTTCGCCCCCTCGGCCTCGAGCGCCGCGAGGTCGGACTCGGCCTGCTGCTGGCGCTGCGCGATCGAGATGTCGCGCTGATCCTCGAGCGCCTTCAGCTCGAGCCGCAGCTCGGCCTCCAGCTCCGCGAGATCCTCGTGACGCCCCTCCTCATCGATGTCGATGATCATGTACGCGGCGAAGTAGATGACCTTCTCGAGGTCCTTCGGCGCCATGTCGAGCAGGTAGCCCAGGCGCGACGGGACGCCCTTGAAGTACCAGATGTGCGTGACGGGCGCGGCGAGCTCGATGTGGCCCATCCGCTCGCGTCGCACGCTGGACTTCGTCACCTCGACGCCGCAGCGCTCGCAGACGATGCCCTTGTAGCGGACCCGCTTGTACTTGCCGCAGGCGCACTCCCAGTCGCGGCTGGGACCGAAGATCTGCTCGCCGAAGAGGCCGTCCTTCTCCGGCTTCAGCGTGCGGTAGTTGATGGTCTCCGGCTTCTTGACCTCGCCGAACGACCAGCTGCGGATGTCCTCGGCGGTGGCCAGACGGATCTGCAGCTCGTTGAAACTCGTACCCTCGAGCAAAATGTTCTCCTTGGGAATCTGGAAAGTTGTCGTCTGACCGGCTCAGATCTCGTCGACGGACGAGGTCTCGAAGCGGGTGGACAGGTTGATGCCGAGCTCCTCCGCCGTGCGGTGCGCCTCGTCGTCGTTGTCGCGCAGGTTGACGGCGTTGCCGTCGGCCCCGAGGACCTCGACGTTCAGGCAGAGCGACTGCATCTCCTTCATGAGCACGCGGAAGGACTCCGGCACGCCCGGCTCGGGGATGTTCTCGCCGCGGACGATCGCCTCGTAGACCTTCACGCGGCCGAGGATGTCGTCGGACTTGACCGTGAGCAGCTCCTGCAGCGCGTACGCGGCGCCGTAGGCCTCGAGCGCCCACACCTCCATCTCACCGAAGCGCTGGCCGCCGAACTGGGCCTTCCCGCCGAGCGGCTGCTGGGTGATCATCGAGTAGGGGCCCGTCGAGCGCGCGTGGATCTTGTCGTCGACGAGGTGGTGCAGCTTGAGGATGTACATGTAGCCGACGGAGATCGGGTACGGGTACGGCTCGCCCGAACGGCCGTCGAACAGGCGGGTCTTGCCGCTCGAGCCGATGAGCCGGTCGCCGTCGCGCGTGGGCAGCGTGGAGTCGAGGAGACCGGCGATCTCCTCCTCGGAGGCGCCGTCGAACACCGGGGTCGCGACCTTCGTGTTCGGCGCGGCCTCGAGCGCGGCCTCGGAGAGCTTCTTGGCCCACTCCGGCGAGCCGTCGACCTTCCAGCCCTGCTTCGCGATCCACCCCAGGTGGATCTCGAGCACCTGGCCGAAGTTCATGCGGCCGGGGATGCCGAGCGGGTTCAGGATCACGTCGACGGGGGTGCCGTCGGCGAGGAACGGCATGTCCTCGACCGGCAGGATCTTCGAGATGACGCCCTTGTTGCCGTGGCGGCCGGCGAGCTTGTCGCCCTCGGTGATCTTGCGCTTCTGGGCGATGTAGACCACGACGCGCTGGTTGACGCCCGAGCCGAGCTCGTCGTCGTTGTCGTTCTCCGCGTCGAAGACCTTGACCGCGGTGACCGTGCCGGAGACGCCGTGCGGCACCTTCAGCGAGGTGTCGCGGACCTCGCGGCTCTTCTCGTTGAAGATCGCACGCAGCAGGCGCTCCTCGGCGGAGAGCTCGGTCTCGCCCTTCGGCGTGACCTTGCCGACGAGGATGTCGCCCGGGGCCACCTCGGCGCCGATGCGGATGATGCCGCGCTCGTCCAGATCCTTCAGCGCCTCCATGCTGGCGTTGGGGAGGTCGCGGGTGATCTCCTCCTTGCCGAGCTTGGTGTCGCGGGCGTCGACGTCGTACTCCTCGATGTGGATCGAGGAGAGGGTGTCGTCCTTCACCAGGTTCTGGCTGAGGATGATCGCGTCCTCGAAGTTGTGCCCCTCCCAGGACATGAACGCGACGAGGAGGTTCTTGCCGAGCGCGAGCTCGCCGTTCTCCGTCGCGGGACCGTCGGCGATGACCTCGCCCTGCTCGATGCGCTCCCCCGCCTTCACAATGACGCGGTGGTTGTAGTTCGTGCCCTGGTTCGAGCGGTCGAACTTGCGCATGAAGTAGCTCTTCGTGCCGCCCTCGTCCTCCTGGATGGTGACGAAGTCGGCCGAGACCTCGGCGACGACGCCGGCGCGCTGCGCGGTGACGACGTCACCGGCGTCGATCGCGGCGTAGCCCTCCATGCCGGTGCCGACGACGGGCGACTCGCTGCGCACGAGCGGCACGGCCTGGCGCTGCATGTTCGCGCCCATGAGCGCGCGGTTCGCGTCGTCGTGCTCGAGGAACGGGATGAGCGAGGTCGCAACCGAGACCATCTGGCGCGGCGAGACGTCCATGTAGCTGACGCGCGCCGCGTCGACCATGATCACCTCGGAGCCGCGGGGGCGCGCGAGCACCTGGGCCTCGGCGAAGGTGCCCTCCGGGGTGAGCGGAGCGCCGGCCTGGGCGATGAGGTACTCGTCCTCCTCGTGGGCGGTGAGGTAGTCGACCTGGTCGGTCACCTTGCCGTCGACGACGCGGCGGTAGGGGGTCTCGATGAAGCCGAAGGCGTTGATGCGCGCGAACGTCGCGAGGGCGCCGATCAGGCCGATGTTCGGGCCCTCAGGGGTCTCGATCGGGCACATGCGGCCGTAGTGCGAGGGGTGCACGTCGCGGACCTCGACGCCCGCGCGGTCGCGCGAGAGGCCGCCGGGACCGAGCGCCGAGAGGCGGCGCTTGTTGGTCAGCCCCGCGAGCGGGTTGTTCTGATCCATGAACTGCGACAGCTGCGAGGTGCCGAAGAACTCCTTGATCGCCGCGAGCACGGGGCGCGTGTTGATCAGGGTGTTCGGTGTGATCGCCTCGATGTCCTGCGTCGTCATGCGCTCGCGGACGACGCGCTCCATGCGGCTGAGGCCGGTGCGGACCTGGTTCTGGATCAGCTCGCCCACGGCGCGGATGCGGCGGTTGCCGAAGTGGTCGATGTCGTCGGTGTCGAGACGGACGTCGATCTCCTTGCCGTCGCGGATGCCCGGCAGGGTCTCCGTGCCGGCGTGCAGCCCCACGAGGTACTTGATCGTCGCGACGATGTCCTCGAGGGAGAGCACCGAATCGGTGATCGGCGCGTCGACGCCGAGCTTGCGGTTGATCTTGTAGCGGCCGACCTTGGCGAGGTCGTAGCGCTTCGGGTTGAAGTAGCTGTTGTCGAGGAGCGCGCGGGCCGCCTCGATCGCGACCTGCTCGCCCGGACGCTGCTTGCGGTAGATGTCCTTGAGCGCCTCCTCCTGGGTGAGGATGCCGTCCTTCTCGAGGGTGAGCGCGATCGACTCGTAGCCGGCGAACTCCTCGAGGATCTCCTCGCTCGTCATGCCGAGCGCCTTGAGGAAGACCGTGACGGACTGCTTGCGCTTGCGGTCGATGCGCACGCCCACCTGGTCGCGCTTGTCGACCTCGAACTCGAGCCACGCGCCGCGGCTCGGGATCACGCGGGCGGTGAAGACGTCCTTGTCGGAGGTCTTCTCCTGGGTGCGCTCGAAGTAGACGCCGGGGCTGCGCACGAGCTGGGAGACGATGACGCGCTCGGTGCCGTTGATGATGAACGTGCCCTTGTCCGTCATGATGGGGAAATCGCCCATGTAGACGGTCTGGCTCTTCAGCACCTGCGTCTCGGTGTTGTAGAAGGCCGCCTCGACGTACAGCGGCGCGGCGTAGGTCTTGCCGCGCTCCTTGCACTCCTCGATGGTGAACTTCTGCTCGTCGAGGATCGGGTTCTCGAAGGACAGCTGCATGGTGCCAGCGTTGTCCTCGATCGGGGAGATCTCGTCGAAGATCTCCTCGAGCCCGCTCTTCAGCGCGATGTCGTCGCGCCCCTCCTCCTGAGCCTGGACGACGCGTTCCTTCCACGCGTCGTTTCCGACGAGCCAGTCGAAGCTCTCCAGCTGCAGTGCCAGCAGATTCGGCACCGACAGCGTGTCGGAAATCTTGGCGAAGGAGAGACGCGAGTGGTCGCGGCCGTTCTTCGGGTTATGGGTTGACGATGCGTTGCGCGCAGCAGCCAAGGAAACTACCTCCGTGGGCCCCGTCGGGCCGGTTGACCTGGTCTTGCGAGAATTGCATCGGATCACGCGGGCGAGGCTCATCTGCGCTTGCGCGCCAGCTCCCGGGGCCTACCGCTATATGAAGGCATACTGGTGTCCGTAGTGCAACTATCAACTGTAACACCATCGTTATCGTCTGTCCAGCGCATCCTGGATGACCGCTGCGCGCGCAACGGCGTGCCGCTCAGGCGGCTTCGCTAGCGTATCGGGATGGGGAGATCCGCCGCACCGCTCCGCGACCGCTCCGACCGCTCCGGGCCGTCGGGCATCGCCGTCGGCGCCGCCGTGCTCGGCCTCGTCGCGGTGGCGGCGTTCGGCGCCGTCCTCCGCCTGACGCACCCGGGACCGCTTCCCGTCGACGAGTGGTGGCACGGCGTCGCCTCGGTCTCCCCCGGCTCACCGGCCTCCGCGATCGCCGTCTTCCTCGCGCAGCTCGGCGGCGGCGCCGGAGCCGCGGCGTGTGCGGGCATCGCGGCCGCGCTCTGCTGCGCGCTGCGCCGCCCACGGGACGCCGCGGCGATCGCGACCGCGGCGCTGCTCGGCGTGCTCCTCTCGGAACTCGGGAAGTCGCTCGTGCTCCGGCCCCGCCCCTGGGACCAGCTCTACGAGAGCCACGGCACCTCCTACCCCTCGGGCCACTCGATGGGAGCGGCGGCGCTCGCGGTGTCCGCCGCGCTCGTGGCTCTGGGTTCGGAGCGGCTGGGACGCCGAGCGGAGCGCGCCGTCGCGCTCGCGGCGCTCGGATGGATGCTGCTCATGATGTGGAGCCGGACGGCGCTCCACGTGCACTGGCTGAGCGACACGGTCGCCGGCGCGATCCTCGGCGCGAGCGCCGCGGTGCTCGCGCGCCGTCTCTGGTTCGGCGGCGGTCGGGCGGCCGCGCCGCGCGGCCGCACCGCGCGAGCGGCTCCGCGGTGATGCCGGCGATGCCTGCGATGGCCGCGATGCCCGCGATGCCCGCGATTCCGGTGTCGTCGGCGGCGCGTAGGCTGGAGGCATGAACGAGCAGTCGCCCGCGGCACCCGGCCCCGTCGCCCCCGAGACCCTCATCTTCGGCGCGGACTGGTGCGGCGACTGCCGCCGAGCGAAGCTCGTCTTCGACCGCTCGGGCGCCCCGTACCGCTACATCGACCTCGTGCGCGAACCCGAGGCCGCGGAGGTCGCCCGGGACATCAGCGGCCGCACCAACATCCCCGTGATCGTCTACCCCGACCGCAGCCATCAGGTCGAACCGTCCAACGCGGACATGCTGCGCAAGATCGCCGAGCTCGGCCTCGGCCGCGACGGATCGTGACGATGCGACTCCCCGATCCCGTGACGCTCTCCTCGGGGCTCACGGCCGAGATCGAAGAGGACCGCTGGGTGCCCGGCGCGATCCAGCTGCTCGTCGACGGCACCCCGCAGTCCCACGTGAATCTGCGCGACCCCGGCGAACTGTTCTTCGAGTACATCCGTCGCATCGGCCACGTCATCGATCTGTTCCGCGAGCCCGGGCGCCCAATCTCGGCGCTGCACCTCGGCGGCGGCGCGTTCACGCTGCCCCGCTACATCGAGGCCACGCGTCCGGGCAGTCGCCAGCAGGTCGTGGAGCTCGAGGGGGCCCTTGTCGACCTCGTCCGCGCGGCCGCGCCGCTGCCGGCACGGGCGAGCATTCGCGTGCGCCGGGGCGACGCGCGCGCCGTGCTCGGCCGGCTCCCCGAGGGCATGCGGGGCGCGATGGACCTCGTCGTCGTGGACGTCTTCGCCGGCGCCCGCACCCCCGCGCACGTGTCGAGCATCGAGTTCTACACGGAGGTGCTGCCGTTCCTCGCCCCCGACGGCGTCGTCGTCGTGAACGCCGCAGACGGCCCCGGCCTGCCCTTCGTGCGCGGCCAGGCCGCCACGCTCGCCGCGTGCTTCGACGCCGTCGCCGCGATCGCCGAGCCGCAGGTGCTCAAGGGCCGCCGCTTCGGCAACGTGGTCTTCGTCGCGTCGGGGGCCCGCTCCGACGCGCACGGTGGGCAGGGCCACGCGGACCGCAGCGCGGACCGACGCGCCGCGCTCGAGGGCCTCGACTGGCTGCCGCGGCTCCTCGCCGGCGGACCGCACCCCGCGCGCATGCTCGCGGGCCGGGAGCTCGCGGAATTCATCCGCGGCGCGGCGCCGGTCACCGACGCGAACGCGGTGGACTCTCCGGCGCCCGCGCAGGAGCTCTTCGAACGTGGCTGAACTGGCGCGGGTGCGCGTCTGGGCGGAGGCGCTGCTCCGGATGCACCTCGATCCCGGGCCGGGGAGCGCACGCTGGTCCTTCGGATTCGACCACGCGAAGCGACGCGCGGGGCTGTGCAACTACACCGAGCGGCGCATCACCGTCTCCCGGTACCTCGCGGCGAAGTTCTCGGACGACGAGATCCACCAGGTGCTCCTGCACGAGGTGGCCCACGCGCTCGCCGGGCCCGAGGCGGGCCACGGCCCGGTCTGGCAGCGCACGGCGGCCGAGATCGGATACGTCGGCGGCCGGACGCACGACGGCGAGATCGCGCACGAGCGCGCGCCATGGGTGGGGCGCTGCCCCGCCGGCCACGAGCACTTCCGCTTCCGGCGGCCGAGCCGCGAGTCCTCGTGCGCGAAGTGCTCCCGAGGCTTCTCCCGCGCACACCTCATCGCCTGGCGGCGCCGCGACTGAGCCGTGCGGTCGGCTCGAGCCGCTCGCGGACCGGCGACGATCCTCGGGCGAGTCGGCAGGGGACGCTCCAGGTGCCCCGGTTCCTGAGATCCAGCGCGGGTACGCACCCGATCCGGATCGCTTCGGCACCGTCCGGCGTACATCCGCCCGATCGGGATCGCTTCGGCATCGTCCGGTGTGCATCCGCCCGATCCGGGTCGCTTCGGCACGGTGCCGATCGCGCGCACCCTGCTGGATCGACCCGGATCGTTCGTCCCGGCGGAGAGGCGGGCGGGGCTTCGGTGAGCGATGCGGCTTCCGTGGGAGCGATTCGGCCAATCCGGGCTCACCGAGACCGCATCGCTCACCGAAGCCGCATCAGGTCAGCCGCATCGCTCACCGAAGCAGGCGCCGCCGAGGCCGGGTCAGCAGCCGACGGCGGAGAGCGCCTGGCGCAGCAGCGTGCCGCGGCCGCCGGGCAGCTCGTCGAGCGTTTCGGGCGAGAGCGCCTCCTCCGGCGCCATCCACGTCACCTCGAGCGCGTCCTGGCGCGGGTCGCAGGCGCCCGTGACCGGCACCACGTAGACGAGCGACACTGCGTGCTGCCGGTCGTCGACGTACGGCGTAATGCCGGGCATCGGGAAGTACTCGGCGACCTGCACCGGGCACATCGTCGTCGGCATCTGGGGGAAGGCCATCGGCCCGAGGTCGTTCTCGAGGTGCCGGAAGAGCGCCTCGCGCAGCGTCTCCCCGTAGCGCACGCGACCCGAGACGAGCGCGCGGGTCATCACGCCGTCCGGGGTGCCGCGCAGCAGCAGGCCGACCTCGACGACCTGACCGAGCCCGTCGAGGCGCACCGGCACGGCCTCGACGTACACGACGGGGAGCCGGCCACGCACGAACTGCAGCTCGTCCTCGCTCAGCCAGCCGGGATTGCCCGCGGGCGCGGGCCGGTCGGCGGGTGCGGGGCGGTCCTCGGCATCGTCGGGATCGGGGAGCTCAGCCGTGTCGATGTTCATGCAAGCCCCTCCTCGCGGACCCGTGGCGGGAGGCGACCGCCCCCTCACGTGCCATTCTGCCCCACCCTCCCCCGTCGCGGCTGCACGCCCCGCCCTGCACGCCCCGCCCTGCACGCCCCGCCCTGCACGCCCCGCCCTGCGCGGGCTCGGGCGCAGCGCGTAGGGTGGGGGCATGGCCCCGCAGACCGTCCCCGCAGACCTCCCGCGCAGCCGACGCGTCGCGCTCGTGCAGCTCGCGAGCCCCGCCGAGGAGACCCGGGAGGAGCGGATCGCGCGCGTGGGGACGCTGCTGCGCCGATATGCGGGGATCGATCTCTTCGTGCTCCCCGAGCTCTGGAGCGCCGGCTACTTCGCCTTCGACCGCTATGCGGAGCTCGCCGAGACCCTCGAGGGCCCGACCGTCGAGATGGGCCGCCGCGTCGCCCGCGATCTCGGCAGCGCCGTGCATCTCGGGAGCTTCGTGGAACGGGGCGAGAACGGCGCGCTCCACAACACGGCCGTGCTCATCGACGAGCACGGCGAGATCGCGCACCTCTACCGCAAGATCCACGTCTTCGGCTACCAGTCGCTGGAGGCCGAGCTGCTCGCACCGGGCGCCTCGCTCGGGATCGCCGACGGTCCGCTCGGCCGCATGGCCGGCACCACCTGCTACGACCTCCGCTTCCCGGGGCTGTGGCAGGAGCTCAGCTCCCGCGGGGCGGAGGCGGTGGTGGTGCCCGCCGCGTGGCCCGCGGCGCGGCGCGAGCACTGGTGCCTGCTCACGCAGGCCCGCGCCGTCGAGCACCAGATGTGGGTGCTCGCCTGCAACGCCTGCGGCGAGCAGCGCGGCGTGGACGGATCGAGCGTGCCCCTCGGCGGCTTCAGCCGGATCGTCGATCCCTCGGGCCGGGTCGTGGCCGAGTGCGGCGACGGCGAAGAGGTGCTCGTCGTCGAGCTCGATCCCGGCCGGGTGGCCGAGGTGCGGGCGGAGTTCCCCGTCATCGCGGACCGCTTGAGCCCCGAGGACTACGGCGCGCTCTCGGCGGATCCGCTCAGCGCGCGCTGAGCCGCCCGGCGCCCGAGCCGGCTACTCGGCGAGGATCTCGACGTCGGGGCCGAGGATCGCGGCCGAGGCCTCGATCTGCTGCTCCGGCGTGACGCCGAATCGCGTGCTCGCGAGCCGCTCGCCCGCGCCGGCGAGCGGGCCGAGGGAGAGGTTCCTCCGCGCGAGCAGGTCGCCGGCCGCCTCTTCCTCGGCGCTCCAGTCGTAGTGCATGTAGGTGAGGATCCCCGTGGGACGCTCGATCGCGTAGTCCCCGGCGCCGTCGGGGACGACGTCGAAGCCCGCGATCACGCCGGTGAGCTGATCCAGGCCGAGCTGCGTGTTGAGCATGTTGCCGAGGGAGTACCAGACGAGGGTCCGCCCGCCGTCGGCGCGATCCAGCCACGCGGCGGGCTGCAGCACGTGCGGCCCGGTGCCGAGGATCACGTCGGCCCCGAGATCCGCGACGCGCTGCGCGAAGGCCCGCTGCTGATCGTTCACCTCGTGGGAGTCCTCCGTGCCCCAGTGCGCCGAGACGATGACGACGTCCGCGACCTCGCGCGCCTGCGCCATGAGCTCGGACACGAGCGCGTCGTCCTCCATGAGGTTGAGCGACACGCCGTCGATCGGCGCGTTCGAGTACTCCGCGAAGGAGACGAGCGCGAAGCTCGCCCCGCCCTGCTCGAAGACGGGGACCGTGCGCTGCTCCTCGGCGCTGCGGTTGGCCCCTGCGACCGCGACCGGGCCGAGCCCGTCCCACACGGCGCGGGTGGCGGCGATGCCCTCGACGCCCTGGTCCGCCGTGTGGTTGGTCGCCGTGTTCACGAGGTCGCAGCCGACGACCTCGTGCAGATCGCGGGCGAACTCCGCGGGCGCGTTGAACGTCGGGTACCCGCTGATGCCGAAGTCGACGCCGGCGCTCGGCACCTCCTGGTTGCAGAAGGTCACGTCGGCATCGGCCAGCTGCGGGGCGAGGCCCGCGAAGAACTGCCCGTAGTCGTAGCCGCCGTCTGCGCCGAGGGCGTTCGCGTTGACCGAGTCGTGGGGCAGCATATCCCCCATCGCGATGACGCGGATCGCCTCGTCCTCGGTCTCGGGTGCCGGCTCCGCGCTCGGATCGGGCGACGCCGCGGCCGGCCCCGTCGATTCCGTCGGGTCGGGCGTCGCAGCGGGCCGCGCCTCCCCGTCGTCCCGCCCCGAGCCGCCCCAGACGGCCGCCGCGGCGATCCCTCCCCCGAGGAGGAGCGCCGCCGCCACGCCGAGCGTGATCGCGAGCCGTGCGCGCCGGGGCAGGCCGCGCCGGGCCCGCCGACCGGTTCCGATGCCGTCGTCCATGCGACCAGCCTAGCTCCGCCGCCGACACCCGCACCGCTAGCATGAAGGCATGGCACGACCTCACCGCCGACTCCTCGGCGCCGCGGCCCTCGCCTGCGCCGCGACCCTCGCCCTGAGCGGCTGCGCCCCCGAACCGGATCCCGCTCCGGCCCCGTCGGCGACGCCGGAGCCGAGTCGCGCCCCGACACCGACGCCGGAGGCGGCGCCCGCCCCGGAGTTCGACCGGACCGCGCACTCGATCGACGACCCGGCCTCGGTGTGGGTCGTGAGCAACAAGCTCCGTCCGCTCGACCCCGTCGACTTCGCCCCGGCCGACCTCGTGATGCCCGAGGGCGTGGAGAACGAGTTCGCCCAGCCGCTGCGCGCGGAGGCCGCGCGCGCCGTCGAGGCGTTCATCGCGGCCGCGGCGGCCGAGGGGCACGGCGTGCGCATCATCAGCGCCTACCGGGACTACGCGACGCAGGTGTCCCTCTACGACGGCTACGTCGCCCGCGACGGGCAGGAGGCCGCCGACGCCTACTCGGCGCGGCCGGGCCATTCCGAGCACCAGACGGGACTCGTGGTCGACCTCGACGACCACGGCGACTGCTACCTCGCGGCGTGCTTCGCGGACACGCCCGCGGGCTCCTGGCTCGCCGAGCACGCCGCCGAGCACGGCTTCATCGTGCGCTACCCGGCGGGGAAGCAGGAGGTCACCGGGTTCATGCCGGAGCCCTGGCACTTCCGCTACGTCGGGACGGGGCTCGCGCAGGAGATGCGTTCGACGGGCACCGCGACGCTCGAGGAGTTCTTCGGGCTTCCGGCGGCCCCGGGGTACGCCGCGTGAGCACGGGCGGGCCCGGCGCGGAGCGCGTCATCCGGGTCAGCGCGGTCGTGATGCGCGATGCCGCCGGGCACGTGCTCCATGTCCGCAAGCGCGGCACCGCGTCGCTCATGCTCCCGGGCGGCAAGCACGAGGCGGGCGAGGATCCGCGGGACACGGCCGTGCGCGAGTTCGGCGAGGAGCTCGGGATCGCGCTCGACCGGGATCGGCTCGTCGCGCTCGGCGTGTTCCGCTCGCCCGCGGCCAACGAGCCCGATCACCTCGTCGAGGCGGCCGTCTTCGAGCATCCGCTCGTGCCCGGCGCGCTCCGCGCGCGGCCGCTCGCCGAGATCGAGCACCTCGAGTGGGTAGATCCCTCGCTGCCGCGCCCCGACATGGCTCCGCTGAACACCGAGCACGTCTTCCCGGCGCTCGGCGACGCGCGCTGACCGCCCGGCGCCGCGGCGCCGAGCGCGAGGGCGACCGCGGCAGACTCCGACGGACTACAGCGGCGGCCGCGGCCCCTGCGGCACGTCGAGGCCGAGCAGCGCGTTCTCCGCGACCTCCATGAGCGCCGGGTGGATCCAGTACTGCCCGCGCGCGGCCGTGTGCGCATCGATGCCGAAGCTCATCGCCGAGACCACGACCTGGATGAGGTTCGAGGCCTGATAGCCGAGGACGTGCGCGCCGAGGATGCGGCCGTCGCGGCGGTCGGCGACGACCTTGAACATCCCCGTCGTGTCCTCCATGGCCCAGCCGTACGCGGTGTCGCCGTACTGCTGGGTCTTGACCGTCACGTGCTCGGCGCCGATCTCGCGCACCGCCTCGGCCTCCGTCAGGCCCACGACCGCGATCTCGGGATCCGAGAAGACCGCCGCGGGGATCGCGTCGTGCCGCGCCTCGCGCAGGGCGCCGGGATGCTCGAGGTTGTGCGCGACGACCCTAGCCTCGTGGTTCGCGACGTGCTTGAGCTGGTGGGCCGAGCACACGTCGCCGAGGGCGTAGAGCCCCGGCACCGGACGCCCGCCGGAGAGCACCCGCTGCGCCGCGTCCACCGCGATCCGGCCATCCGGATGGAGGTCGAGCCCCGCCTCGGCGGCGCCGACGAGATCGGAGTTCGGCCGCCGGCCGAGCGCCACGAGCACGACGTCCGCGGCGATCGTCTCCGCGGTGTCCGAGCCGTCGGGGCGGGCGAGGGATGCGACCACGCCGCCGTCAGGGCCGGCGTCGATCCGCGCGACGGTGCGCTCGAGCCGCAGCTCCCAACGGCGCGCGGCCTCCGCGGTGAAGCGGGTCGAGACGTCGGCGTCGAGCTGCCTGAGCAGGCGCTCCCCGCGCTGCACCTGCACCACCTCGGCGCCGAGCCCGGAGAACACCCCGGCGAACTCGCAGGCGATGTATCCGCCGCCGATGACGAGCACGCGGCGCGGCAGCTCGGGCAGGCGCATGACGGTGTCCGAGGTGTGCACCTGCGGCAGCCCGATACCGGGGATCTCGGGCAGCACGGCGCGCGATCCCGCCGCGATCACGAGCTGCTCGGCCTCGACCCTGGTCCCGTCGGCCGCCTCGAAGCTGCGGGGGCCGGTGAGCGTGACGCGCTGGGAGAGCAGCGTGACGTGCTCCTGCTCGTCGCGCCGGAACCGCTCCCCCGCGGCGGAGATCGCGTCGATCCGGGAGAAGATCCGGTCGCGGATCGCCGGCCAGTCGACGGCCTCGGTGCGCAGCGTCACGCCGAGCCGCGCCGCCTCCTCCGGGCTCCGCGCGAGCGCGGCGGGGCGGACGTACATCTTCGTCGGGATGCAGCCGACATTGAGGCAGGTGCCGCCGAACACGCCCTGCTCGGCGATCACCACCCGCCGCTCGTCCCAGAACGGCGTCAGGAGGGAGTTCCCCGACCCCGATCCGATGATCGCGAGGTCGGCGGCGAGGGTCGAGGAAGTCGTCATGCCGCCATCGTAGGGCAGCCCGCCCGGGCGCCGCGCACGGCTCCATGGGCGGGCCGCGGCTCAGACGAGGCCCTGCTCCGCGAGCCAGTCGGCGGCGATCTCGGCCGCGGGAAGCTCCTCCTCGACGCTGCGCGCGTTGAGCGCGATGAGCTCCTCGGGGGTCAGCGCCGCGCTCACCGCGTCGATCGCGGCCTCGGCCTCCCCGTCGATGCGCTCACTCGCGAGCGGCACGACGTTCGAGGAGAGGAAGATGCCCCGCGTGTCCTCGAGGACGACGAAGTCGTGCTCGGCGATCGCGGGGCTCGAGGTGTAGATGTCGGCGAGCTGCACCGAGCCGTCCTGCAGCGCCTTGACCGTGAGCGGTCCCCCGCCGTCCTCGATCGGGGTGAAGCGCACGCCCTCGATCCCGTAGACCTCCGCGAGCCCCGCCGGACCGTAGGGACGCGTCTCGCCCTCGGAGTTCGCCCCGAAGGTGAGCGGAACGGTGACGTTCCCGAGGTCCTCGATCGTCTCGAGGTCCCACTGCTCGGCAAACTCCCGGGTGACGACGTAGGAGTCCTGATCGGTCGCCGACGCCTGGTCGAGCACCCGCAGCCCGTCGGGGAGCGCATCGGCGAGCTCGGCGTAGACGTCGTCGGGCAGCCGCGCCTCGGTCTCGGCATCGAAGTACTGCAGGAGGTTGCCGCTGTACTCGGGGAAGAGGTCGATGGCCCCCGACTCGATCTCGGGCAGATAGACCTCGCGCTGCCCGATGCGGAACTGCCGGTCCACCTCCGCGCCTTCGGCCTCGAGCGCCTGGGCGTAGAGCTCGGCGACGATCTCGTTCGAGTAGTAGTCCTGGGACCCGACGACGATGGGCGCATCCTGCGCCGGGGCCGCCGCATCCGTCTCGGCGAGCGGGTCGGCGGCGGAGCAGCCCGCGAGGGCCGCGCCGACGGCGAGGGCCCCCGCGGCGAGGACGACGGATCGGGGACGACGGGCGGTCGTGCGGGACGCCCGCGGGCGATCCTCGACGGGGACGGGGCGACGGAGCTGCATCGGTGTTCCTCTCAGTGGGTGGATCGGGGCGCTGCGGCGCGCTGGCACGCGGCGAGCAGGAGTTCGAGGACGAGGGTGAGCACGACAACGAGGACCGCGCCCGCGAGCATCTGCGGGTAGTCGCGGGACTTCAGACCGGCGAAGAGGTAGCGGCCGAGTCCGACGTCGGCGGTGTAGGCGGCGAGCGTCGCGGTCGAGACGAGCTGGAGCGTCGCCGCGCGCACGCCGCCGATCATCACCGGCAGGGCGAGCGGCAGCTCGACGCGCAGCAGCACCTGGGCGGGGCTGAAGCCGATGGCCCGGGCGGCGGCGGGCACCCCGGGGTCCACGGCGCGCACGCCGGCGTACGCCCCGGCGAGCAGGGACGGGATCGCGAGCAGGACGAGGGACAGGAGCGGGGCCGCGAGGCCGATCCCGAGCGCCAGGCCGAAGAGCGTGAGCACGCCGAGCGTCGGCAGCGCGCGCGCCGCGCCGGTCGCCGCGCCGACGAGGCCGGCGCCGCGCCGCGTGTGGCCGATGAGCGCGCCGGCGGGAAGCGCGACGGCGGCGGCGATGCCGAGCGCGAGGGCGGTGAGACCGAGGTGCTGGAGCAGCCGGTGGGGAACGCCGGCCGGGCCCGACCAGTGCGCGGGGTCGAGGAGCCAGGCGACGGCGTCGGCGAAGAGGTTCATCCCCGCTCCGCCCCGCTGCTCCCGCCGGCGGCCGCGGGCGCCTCGGCACCGGATCCCGCACGCGCCTCGGCACCGGCGGCCGCGCGCGATTCGGCACCGGCGGCTGCGCGCGATTCGGCACCGGCGGCTGCGCGCGTCCATGGCGTCAGCGCCCGGCCGATCCCGAGCACCGCGGCGTCGAGCACGAGCGCGAGCACGACGGTCGCGAGGACGCCGGTCCAGACCTCCGCGGCGATGCCGCGCTGGAAGCCGTCGGTGAGGAGCGTGCCGAGGCTCGGGATGCCCACGAGCGCGCCGAGCGTCACGAGGCTGATCGTCGAGACGGTGACGACCCGGATGCCCGAGATCAGCACCGGCACCGCGAGGGGCAGGTCGATCCTCCAGAAGACGCCGCGCGGGGCGTAGCCGATCGCGACCGCCGCTTCGCGCAGCGCCGGATCGACGGCGGTGAAGGCGTCGCACACGGTGCGCACGAGCAGTGCCACGCCGTACACGCCGAGCACGACGACCATCGTCTGCCAGGAGCGCAGCGGCGTGCCGATGAGCGCCGGGATGATGATGAGCAGCGGCAGCGCCGGGATCGCGTAGGCGAGGGTGGCGAGCGACAGCAGCGGGCCGCCGATCCTCGGCCGACGGAACGCGAAGCGCCCGATCGGGAGCGCGACCGCGACGCTGAGCACGATCGCCGGCAGGCTCAGCAGGAGGTGCGCCCACGCGAGCTCCGCGACGAACCCCCAGTTGGCGAGCGGCCAGATCACGGCGCGAGCACCCCGACCGGCCGGCCCGCCTCGTCCACGGCGATGCGCCGTCCGTCGACCTCGGCGACGCTCAGGCGCCGGTCGGCCAGCTCCGCCCCCACGAACTCCCGGACGAAGGCGTTCGCGGGACTGCCGAGGATCTCGGCCGGGGCGCCGCGCTGGGCGATCCGTCCGCCGGCCTCGAGCACCACCACCTCGTCGCCGAGGAGGAACGCCTCGTCGACGTCGTGCGTGACGAAGAGGATCGTCTTGCCGAGCTCCGCCTGCAGCCGGAGCAGCTCCCGTTGCAGCTCGCGGCGCACGATCGGGTCGACGGCGCCGAACGGCTCGTCCATGAGCAGGATGTTCGGATCGGCGGCGAGCGCCCGCGCGACGCCGACGCGCTGCTGCTGCCCGCCGGAGAGCTGGGCGGGGTAGCGCGCGCCGAGGGCGGGATCGAGGCCGACCCGCTCGAGGAGCTCGCCCGCGGCGATCCGCGCGCTCCGCTTCGGCGCGCCGATGAGCACGGGGACGGTCGCGACGTTGTCGAGCACGGTGCGGTGCGGCAGCAGGCCGCCCTGCTGCAGGACGTAGCCGATGGAGCGGCGCAGGGCGACCGGATCGCGCGTGCGGACGTCCTCTCCGTCGATGAGGACGCGCCCCTCCGTCGGATCGACCATGCGGTTCACCATGCGCATCAGCGTGGTCTTCCCCGAGCCGGAGGATCCGACGAGCACGACCGTGCGGTGCGAGGGGACGACGCAGGAGAACTCCCGCACGGCCTCGGACCCTCCCGGATACACCTTGGACACCCGTTCGAACTCGATCACCTCGGTACCCCCGGAGGTCGCGGATCAGGCGTGGCATGGCCATTCACCCTAGCGCGGCACCGGGGCCCCTCCGCAAGACCTTGCCCCGCCGCACGTCTTCGTATATGGGTCGTCGCGACGCGGCTGCGGCTAGGCTCGAGCCGTGCGTTCCTCCCCCGCCCCCGTCGGGCCCGGCCCCGTCTTCACGATCGGGCGGGCGGTGCTCCGGCCGCTGCTCCGGCTGCGCTTCCGGCCGCGGATCTCCGGCGCCGAGCACGTGCCGGATCGCGGGCCCGTGCTGCTCGCGAGCAACCACCTCTCGGGCATCGACACGATCCTCATCCCGTCCTTCTCGCCGCGCAAAGTGCAATTCCTCGCCAAGGCCTCGCTCTTCTCCTCGCGGCTCGGCGGCTGGTTCTTCCGCAGCATCGGGGCCGTGCCCGTGCACCGCGAGGCGTCCTCCGCCGCGCAGGCCGCGCTCGACGCCGGTCGCGAGGTGCTCGCGGCCGGGAACGTGTTCGCCGTCTTCCCGGAGGGCAGCCGTTCCCGGGACGGGCGGCTCTACCGCGGCCGCGGTGGCGCGGCCTGGCTGGCGCTCGAGACCGGCGCGGCCGTCGTGCCCGTGGGGCTCGTCGGCACGAACCGCGCCCTCAGAGACCCGGCGACCGGTCGCGTCCCGCGCATGGAGGTGCGCTTCGGCGCGCCGCTCGACCTTGCCGATCTCGGTGCGCTGCCGCGCGGACGCGCCCGGCGTGAGGCGACCGAGCGCATCATGGCGGCCATCGCCGCGCTCACGGGCCAGGAGCTCGCGGACGACCACGCGGCGGGCGGCCGCGGGGCCTGAGTCGGGCCGCCGGTCGCGACACCGGATCAGCGCTGCACGGGGTCCGCCCGTCGCCAGAGCTCGAGGTCCCGGCGCGTGGGCAGTCCCTCCCAGTCGCCCGGGTGCAGGCAGGCGAAGGCGCCGGCGAGGATCGCGGTGTCCAGGCGCTGCGGCACCGGCGCCCCGGACACGCGCTCCGCGAGGTACGCGCCGACGAACGCGTCTCCCGCGCCCACCGTGTCCACGACCCGCACCGGCGTCGCCGCGCGCTCGTGCTCGGCGCCGTCGATACGCGCGAAGCACCCCCTGGCCCCGAGCTTGACGACCACCTCTGCGGGGCCGAGCTCGGCGAGCGCCGCCGCGAGTTCGGGCACCGGCCGCGCTCCCACGACGATCGCGGCCTCGTCGTCCCCCGCGAAGACGATGTCGGCCGCGGCGATGAGGGCGCGCAGGCGCTCGGCCGCCTCGCCCTCGCTCCAGAGGGCGGAGCGGTAGTTCAGGTCGAGCGACACCGGTACCCCGGCGGCGCGGGCGCGCGCCACCGCGGCGTCGACCGTCGCGGAGGCGCTCGCGGAGAGCGCCGGGGTGATCCCGGTCACGTGCAGCAGCGCGGCCCGCTCGATCGCTCCGGCGGGGACGTCCTCGGGGCGGAGCCGCGACCCCGCGCTGCTCCGCCGGTAGTAGACGACGCGGGACGTGTCCGGGATCGGGCGCTCCTTGAGCATGAGCCCGGTCGCGGCGTCGGGATCGCGCACCACCCGCGGCGTCACGCCCTCGGCGCGCAGCTCGCGCTCGATGAGGTCGCCGACGCTGTCCTCGCCGAGCCGCCCGATCCACTCCGCGGGAGCGCCCAGTCGACTCGCCGCGATCGCGACGTTCGATTCCGCGCCGCCGAAGCCGAAGCCGAGCTGCCGTTGCGCGTGCAGGGGGCCGGGGCGCTCCTGTCTGAGGAGGCCCATCGACTCGCCCAGGGTGACGATCGGACCGCTCGCCCCGCGCGTCATGCCCCGGCTCCCCGGAGCTCGGAGATCGTCCGGCCCAGCTCCCGCGCGCGCTCGGTGAGCGCGCCGAGCGAGCCGCCGTCGAAGGCGTCGCGCAGCAGCGGGCCGCCGAGGCTGACGGCGCAGGCCCCGGCGCGCAGCCAGGCCGCCGCGTCCTCGACCGTGAGCCCGCCCGAGGGCACCACCTCGATGCCGGGGAACGGGCCGCGCAGGTCCGTGAGGTAGCCGGCGCCGAGCCGCGACGCCGGGAACACCTTCACGGCGGTCGCCCCGGCCTCCCAGCCCGTGAAGAGCTCAGTCGGCGTGAATCCGCCGGGGAACACGGGGATCCCGGCCGCGCGGGCGACCGCGATCACCTCGGGGAGCATCGCCGGGGTGACGAGGTACTCGGCGCCGGCCTCGATCGCGCGCTCGGCCTGCGACCGCGACGTGATCGTGCCGATGCCGATCGAGGCGGCCGAGCCGAAGCGCTCGCGCAGCCCCGACATCTCCGCGAACACGCCTGCGGTGCTCAGCGTCAGCTCGACGTGGATCACCCCGCCGGCGACGAGCGCCTCGACGACGGGCGCGTACTCCGCGGCGTGCCGAGCGCGGAGCACGGCGACGATCGGCGAGCGGCGCAGGGAGGCCGGGATCGGGAGCCGCGTCGCGTCGCTCATCGTCCGAGCCATCCGCCGTCGACCGGGAGCACCGTGCCGTGGATGTAGTCGGCGTAGGGGGTGCAGAGGAAGACGACCGCCCGTGCGATGTCCTCCGGCGTCCCCCAGCGGGCGGCCGGGATGCGCTCGCTGAGCTGCCGGTACCGCTCGGGGTCCGCGATGAGCGCCTCGTTCATCTCGGTGCCCACGTAGCCCGGGGCGACCGCGTTGACGTTCACGCCGCGCCCGGCCCACTCGTTGCTGAGCGCCTTCACGAGCTGCGCCACGGCGCCCTTCGAGGCGGCGTAGGCGGGCACGCGGAGCCCGCCCTGGAAGGAGAGCAGCGAGGCGAGCGCGACGATCTTGCCCGAGCCGCGCTCGACCATGCCGCGCCCGAAGCCCTGGCTCAGCTGGAACACGGCGTTGGCGTTCACCTGCATGACCCGGGAGAAGTCGTCGATCGGGAACTCCGTGGCGTCGGAGCGGATCTGCGTGCCCGCGTTGTTCACGAGGATGTCGACCCGGTGCTCGTCGTTCACGGCCTCGACGGTCGCGGCGATCGAAGCGGGGTCCGCGAGATCCACCGCCCGGTGCGCGAGACGGCGTCCGAGCCGTTCCGCCTCGGCGGCGAGGTCCGCGGCCGGCGCCGAGCGCTGCAGCGCCACGACGTCCGCGCCCGCGCGCAGGAGCACCGAGGCGACGGCCGCCCCGATGCCCTGGGAGGCCCCGGTCACGACCGCCGTGCGGCCGACGAGCGCGTCATCGAACATCGGCGGCCTCCTGCAGCGCGGCGGCGTTGACGACGTTCGTCGCCGACAGCCCGGAGCAGAATTCGAGGATCTGCTCCATGGCACGGCGCTTCAGTTCGACGAAGGACTCCTCGCTGTACCAGGCGGCGTGGGGGGTGAGGAGCACCTGCGGGTAGTCGCGCAGCCGGCTGTCGGCGGGAAGCGGTTCGACCTCGAACACGTCGAGCGCCGCCGCGGAGACCGCGCCCGAGTCGAGTGCCGCGATGAGCGCGGCGGTGTCGACGACCCCGCCGCGGCAGGTGTTCACGAGCTTGATTCCGCGCCGCGCCCGGCCGAGCGCCTCGGCGCCGATCAGATGGTGCGTCTGGGGCAGCAGCGGCAGGTGGAGCGAGAGCAGCTGCGATCGCTCGAGGAGCTCGTCCTCCCCCACGACGACGGTGCCGGACGGACTCGTGGACCCCGCGGCGAAGCGCGGATCGACGCCGATCACGGTGAAGCCGAGCCCGCGCGCCTTGCGCGCGGTGGCCTCGCCGATGAGACCGAGCCCGAACACCCCGAAGACCGTCTCCGAGAAGCGATGCAGGGGCTTGACGGGGTCGAGCGAGGCGACGCCGCTGCGCAGGCCGGCGTCGAGCGCGGGGAGGCCGCGCAGCAGCGCGAGGGCGAGGGCGATGGCGTGATCGCTCACGTCCTCCGTCCCGTAGTCGGGCACGTTGCAGACGGCGACGCCCCGGGCGGACGCCGCGTCGACGTCCACGGTGTCGACGCCCACGCCGTAGCGCCCGACCGCGCGCACGGCGGGCAGCGCGGCGAGCACCCGCTCGGTGACGGGCGCGTACTGCGTGAGCAGCGCGACCGCGCCCGCGGCGCGCCCGGCCGCGATCACCTCGTCCTCGTCTCGGCACTGCGCCGTCACGAGGCGGTAGCCGAGCCGCGCGGCGACGCGCTCCTCGATGGCGACGTCGCCGTGGTCGCAGTCGGTGATCAGCACGGTCGGCTGGATCTCGGGGGTCACGCTACCTCCAGGGGCTCGAATTTTGAAACATCATTTCATAACATTCGATCCCCGTAAAGCGCCGCTCCCGCGCCGCCGCGCGTCCGCCTAGACGAGCAGCGCCTCCGGGGCGCCGAGCGCCCGGCTCACCCCGCGCGCCGACTCCGCGACGAGCCCGCCGAAGCGCTCCCCCGCCTCGCTCGACACCCGCGAGGTCGGGCCGGCGACGCTCAGCGCGGCGCAGGCCGCGCCCGTGTGATCGAAGATGGGCGCGGCGAAGCCGACGATCCCTTCGCGATTCTCGGAGTCGTCGATCGCGTAGCCGCGTTCGCGCACCTCCGCGAGATCGGCCCGCAGCCGTTCGGGATCCGTGATGGTGCGCACGGTCCGGGCCACGAGCTGCGCCGGCAGATGCTCGCGGAGGCGATCCTCGGGGACGTGGGCGAGGATCGCCTTGCCGATCGCCGTGGCGTACGCCGGGATCGAGTCCCCCACCTTGCTGAAGAACCGCACCGGCTGCGGGCTGTCGACGAGCTCGATGTACACGACGTCCGCCCCGGAGAGGATGCCGAGATGTGCGGTCTCGCCGGTCTCCGCCACGATCGCGCGCAGCGCGGGCAGCGCGACGCGGCGGTAGTCGATGCGCCCCAGGTACTCCGAGCCGAGCCGGGCCGTGAGCATGCCGAGCGAGTACACCCCGAGCTCCTCGTCGAAGTGCAGCAGGTTCCGCCGGGTGAGGGTGAGCAGCATGCGCTGGGTGGTCGCCTTGCTGAAGCCGAGCACGCCCGTGCAGTCGGCGAGCGTCACCCCCGGCCGCGGCGCTCCGGCGATGAACTCGAGCACGTCGATCGCCTTCTCCAGGCTCTGCGTCCCCGTGACGCGCTCGCTCGACGTCAGCCCTCCCGACGAGATGACCCGTTCGCTCATGCGTTTCGACCCCTTTCGATCATGGGCGACGGTGCGGCCGCATGCGCGACCGCACCGTCGCCCCCATCCTACGAACCGGCCCGTGTTACAAGTTCGCGAACGGCGTTGACAACGTATCTTCAATCATGAGACAGTGTTTCAAATTTCGCAATGCCGCTGTGTCGATCCCATCGACGGCGGTCGCACACCGAAAGGCCGCCAGAGATGCCCGCACCGCTGTTCGCTCCGAACGACCGCGACCGACTGACCGAGATCGAGCTCGGGCCGAGTCCCGCCCCCGCCCGGATCCTTTCCGGCGCGCCCGAGACGTCCGAGCTCATCCTCCATGAGGCCCCGGGACTCGAGATCGGCGTCTGGGAGGTGACCCCTGGTGCGTTCCGCTCCACGAAGCAGGGGATCTCGGAGTTCATGGTGTTCCTGGCCGGTCGCGGCACCATCACCCGGGAGTCGGGCGAGGTCGTCGCGATCGAGCCGGACGCGTTCGTCTCGCTCCCCGACGGCTCCGAGGTCGTCTGGGACGTCGTCGAGACCGTCAGGAAGGTCTACGTGATCACCGACACGACGCCGGCGGTTGCGCGATGAGCGCGCCCCATCGCGCCGGGGAACGGGGCGAGCGATGACCACCCGCACCACCGGCATCCCCACCGTGCGCCGGCCGAAGCGCCCCGTCTTCGAACTGAGCCGGGCGCCGCAGCTCGCGCTCGGGCTCGGCGTCATCGCCTTCTTCCTCATCTTCTTCGTCTGGCCGCTGCTGGACGTCGTGCTCCGCAGCGTGAGCGTCGACGGCATCGTCGACTGGTCGGCCTTCGCGTTCACCTGGGACAACTACGTCGCCATCGCGCAGGACGAGTTCCTCCACCTCGTCGAGTGGCGCACCGTCGTGCTCGCGGTGAACTCGACCGTCATCGCCTTCGCGCTCGGGTTCCCGACGGCCTACTTCATCTCGCGGCTGCCCAAGCGCGCGGCGGGACTCGTGCTGCTCGCCATCCTCATCCCCTTCCAGGTCTCGATCGTGGTGCGGCTGTTCGCGGTGACCTCGATCCTCAGCCCGAACGGCCTGCTCAGCCAGGCGTCCCAGTCCCTCGGAGGCGAGCAGTTCTCCCTGCTCTACACGCAGGCAGGCACGCTCGTCGGCACGGTCATGTACCTGCTGCCCTACATGATCCTGATCCTCTACGCGGGCATGTCGGGCGTCGATCACAACGTGCTGCTCGCGGCGAAGACGCTCGGCGCGTCGGGGACGCAGACGTTCGTCAAGGTCTTCCTGCCGCTCATCCGCACCTCGATCCTCAGCGCGGCACTCCTGTGCTTCATCCTCGCCCTGAGCTTCTTCATCGTGCCGGCGATCCTCGGCGGCCCCCAGGAGCAGACCGTCGCGGTGTACATCCAGCAGCAGATCGACCTCTTCCAGTGGGGCATCGCCTCGGCGCTCGGCGTGGTCCTCCTCGTGGCGACCCTCTTCCTCTACATCGCGGTCATCCGCTTCGGCGGCGGCTTCACCGCCCCCGGCCTCGGCAGCGTGCAGGCCAAGGGGGTGAGCGCCGAGCAGCGCTTCACCTGGGGACCGAGCACCATCGTCACGGGGATCCTCTCCGCGGTCTCCCTCGTCGTGCTGATCCTGCCCGTGCTCATCGTCTTCCCGCTCTCCGTCGGCGAGACGAAGACCGTCGTCTTCCCGCCGCGCGGCTTCACGATGCAGTGGTACGGCGAGGTGCTCACCACCTCCACCTGGCTCAGCCCGACGCTGCGGAGCGTGCTCGTCGCGCTGCTCACCGGCATCGTGGCGACGGCCCTCGCGCTCTATCTCGCGCGCGTCGTCCAGACGGCGAAGTCGGAGCGCACGAAGATCTTCCTCTCGGGGATCGCCTTCGCGCCGCTGATCACCCCGACCATCCTCCTCGCGATCGGCATCTACGCGGTGGAGCTGAGGCTCGACCTCGACGGCACGATCCCCGGGCTCGTGCTCGCCCACACGCTCATCGCGTTCCCCCTCGCGTTCGCGATGCTCAACACCGCCCTCTCCTCGCGCGGTCTCGACCTCGAGACCGCCGCATGGACGATGGGGGCGTCGCGCACGGCGGCGTTCTGGAAGGTCACCGCCCGCGGGATCCTGCCCGCGATCCTCGGCGCCTTCGGCCTCGCCTTCGTCACCTCCTGGGACGAGGTCGTCCTCGCGCTGTTCCTGCAGACCGGCCCCGTGAAGACGCTGCCGGTCACCATCTACCAGTACCTCGAGAGCGGCATCGTGCCGACGGTGCCCGCGATCGCGGCGCTGCTGACGATCCTCGTCGTCCTCGTCATCCTCATCCAACGTCTCGCGCAGCGTCGCAGCCGCGCCCAGCTCTCATCCGCCGGAAAGGAATGAGCACCGCCATGTCGAATCCCCTCGCTGACGCATCGGCCGCCACCAAGCGGGGCGAGGTGACCGTCGATCGCGTGAACTGCGATTTCCACGGCACCCGCGTCCTCTTCGAGACCGACCTCGTCGTCGAGGCCGGCGAGTTCTTCACCCTGCTCGGCCCCTCGGGCTCGGGCAAGACCACGCTCCTGCGCATCATCGCCGGCCTCATCGACATCGACGAGGGGACCGTCGCGATCGACGGGGTCGACGTGACGCGGCTCCCGACCCAGCAGCGCGACATCGGCTTCGTCTTCCAGAACTACGCGCTCTTCCCGCATCTCACGGTGGCTCAGAACATCGCGTTCGGGCTGAAGATCCGGAAGGTGCGCAAGGAAGCGCTGCGCAAGCGCGTCGACGAGATGCTGGAGCTCGTCGAACTCGGGCCGCTGGCCGACCGCTTCCCCGCGCAGCTCTCCGGCGGGCAGCAGCAGCGCGTCGCCCTCGGCCGCGCGCTCGCCCAGCGCCCGCGCGTGCTGCTCCTCGACGAGCCGCTCGGGGCGCTCGATCGGCGCCTGCGGCAGGATCTCGGCGCCGAGATCCGCCGCATCCAACAGGAGTCGAACACGACCGCCGTCTACGTCACGCACGACCAGGAGGAGGCCTACATCCTCTCCGATCGCATGGGCGTGATGGAGGCGGGCTACATCCGCCAGGTCGGCACCCCGGCCGAGGTCTACGGCTCGCCCAGGGACAGCTTCGTCGCGAACTTCCTCGGCGAGACCAACACCTTCGCCGCGGAGGTCGCCGGACACGACGGGGAACTCACGGTCGTGCGGGCGAACGGCTTCTCGGTCCCCGCGCGCGGCAACGCCGCGCTCGCGGGCGGATCGCTCTGCCGGCTCAGCATCCGCCCCGAGCACATCCGACTGAGCCCCGACGCGGCGTCGGCACCCGAGGGCTTCCATCCGGTGGCCGAGGTCCGCGTCACCGACGCCCGATTCTTCGGCCAGACCATCCGCGTACGCCTGGCCGACGAGCACGGCCAGTACCTCGTCGACCTCGACAACGAGGTGCGGATCCCGAACGCCGGCGAGTCCGCGGTGATGAGCGTGCGCCGAGGCGCGGCCGTGCTCCTCCCCGCGGGCTGACCCCGGCCCGCAACACCCCAACCCCCGCAACACACCCCTGCACCATCGATCATCAAGGAGGACCCGATGAAGGGCTTCACTGCACGGACCGGCGCGCTCTGCGCGCTGACCCTGACCGGCGCGCTCGCGCTGACCGCCTGCTCCGGCGGCGGCGACGCCGGCGGCACCGCCGAGGAGGGCGAGGCGTCGCTCTCCGGCGAGATCCTGTTCTACGACACCAGTGGCGGCGACGTCTGGACGGGGCTCGACGAGACGCTCTTCGCCGACTTCACCGAGGAGACCGGCGTCACCGTCGTCGACGATTACAACGAGGCGTCGACGAAGTTCTTCGCCGCAGCCCAGAACGGCGCCGTCGACTGGAGCCTCGTGTTCCTCCCCTCGGTGAGCGACGCCCAGACGGCCGCGGATAACGGCTACCTCGCGGAGATCGACACGAGCATCGTGCCGGTCGATCAGCTCGTCGAGGGCAGCTATTCGGACACCGGCATCGAGGTGGGCACCTTCGGCATGGTGCTCGCGTGGAACGAAGACGTCTGGCCCGCCGACGGCGAGCACCCCGAGACCTGGGAGGATCTCTACGATACGGAGGCCTTCCCCGGCCAGCGCTGCCTCTTCAACAACCCGCAGTACGGCTGGACGCTCGAGTCCGCGCTCCTCGCCGACGGCGTGGCCGCCGACGAGCTCTACCCGCTCGACACCGATCGCGCGCTCGCCAAGCTGGAGACCATCAAGGACGACGTGACCTGGTGGTCGAGCGGTGCGCAGTCGATCGAGAGCTTCGAGAACGGCTCATGCGACCTCGGCATCGTCTGGGCGAACCGCGCCTACACCGCGAAGCAGGACAACGGCTTCCCGATGGGCGTGAGCTGGGATCAGGCGGGCTACGCGAACAGCGTCTGGGCGATCCCCGCAGACGCGCCGAACCCGGAGGCCGCCCAGCACCTGCTGAAGAGCGTCATCGAGAACGTCGACGGCCAGGTCGCCTTCGGCGACCGCGTCCCCACGCCGATCCCGGCCGCCACCGCGGGCGTCGAGGTCGGGGACTTCGCCGAGACCGCGCAGCCCTTCCTCCCCGTCGGCGAGAACGTCGCGAACGCGATCGCGCTCGACGCGGCCTACTACGAGGAGCACAACGCGGAACTCACCGATCTGTTCAACCGCTGGGTCGCCGAGTAGGCCACCCGCACCCGCGGGGCGGGGGATCGCTCCCCCGCCCCGCACCACCCGAGAGAGGAACACGATGAAACTGGTCTGCATCGACGGGGAGGCGCAGTACGCCTCGATCGTCCGGCGCGATGTCATCGACCCCCTGGCCGCGCGCGGCCATCAGCTCGACTGGTTCGAGGAGCGCTTCGCCGACGTCGACGCGACGATCGCCCGCGCCCAGGGCTACGACGGCGTCTACATCATCGGCGACCAGGGCCCGCTCCCGGAGGCGTTCCTCCGCAGCGTGCCCGGCCTGAAGCTCGTGAGCTTCGTCGGCACCGGAGCCCACCGCTTCGTGAACGTCGCGGAGGCCGAGTCCCTCGGCATCACGGTAACGAACGTCCCCGACTTCGCGAGCCGCAGCGTGGCCGAGCACGCGATCGCCCTGCTGTTCGCCGTGGCCAGGCGCGTCCCCGAGGCCGACGCCATCGTGCGGGCCGGCGATTGGGAGAAGCGGCAGGGCCTGAAGCTCGCCGGGCGCACGCTCGGCGTCGTCGGCACCGGCGCCATCGGGCGCGAGGTGATCCGCATGGGGCACGCGCTCGGCATGGACGTGCGCTACTGGAACCGCACGGAGCGCCCCGAGATCGAGGCGGGACTCCCCGGTCGCCGCGTCCCGCTCGCCGAGCTCTTCGAGACGAGCGACGCCGTGAGCCTCCACCTCACCCACACCGCCGAGACCGAGGGGATCATCTCGGCGGAGCTGCTCGAGCGCCTGCCCGAGCGCGCGATCGTCATCAACACCGCTCGCGCCGAGCTCCTCGACACCGCCGCGCTCTGCGCGCTCCTGGAGCGCGGCCGCCTCTTCGGCGCCGGGCTCGACGTCTTCGCCTCGGAGCCGCCCGAGCTCTCCGAGTTCCCGCTCGAGCAGCGAAACCTCATCCTCACCCCGCACGTCGGCTTCCACACCGACGAGGCGGACGACGTCTTCAAGATCGCGGGCGAGAACATCCTCGCCTTCGCCGACGGCGCGCCGCGCAACGTCGTCACCAGCTCCTGACCCCCACCCACCGCAGCCACCGAAGGAACCCCACAGCATGCACATCCGTCACGCGACGCACCCCGACGAGCTCGTCAAGATGACCGACGAGGAGCTCCGCGCCCGCTTCGTCATCAGCGACCTGTTCGTCCCCGGCGAGGTCAGGGCCGTCTACAGCCACGAGGACCGCATGGTGCTCGGCGGCGTGCAGCCCCGCCCCGGCGCGGCGCCGCTCGTCCTCGAGAACTACGCGGATCTCCGGGCCGAGTTCTTCTGCCAGCGGCGCGAGCTCGCGGTCACCTGCATCGGCGGCTCCGCGACGGTCGTCGTCGACGGCACCGCGCACGCGCTCGGGGCGATGGACGTGCTCTACGTCGGGCAGGGATCCCGGGAGGTCTCCTTCGCCGCGGACGCCGAGGGCACCCGCCTCTTCCTGTCCTCGGCGATCTCGCACGCCACCCACCCCACGAAGCTCATCCCCGCGACCGAGGCGCTCACGACCCAGACCGGCGAGCAGTTCCACGCGAACGAGCGCACGGTGCGCAAGCACCTGCACGAGGACGGCGCCCCGAGCAGCCAGCTCGTGCTCGGCATCACGTCCCCGCACGAGGGCAACGTGTGGAACAGCATGCCGCCCCACACGCACGATCGGCGCACGGAGGTGTACCTCTACTTCGGGCTCGGCGAGGGCGAACGGCTCTTCCACTTCATGGGGACGCCGGGGCGCACCAGGCACGTCGTGCTCCAGGACGGCGACGTGGTCATCTCCCCCGCCTGGTCCATGCACTTCGGCGCCGGCACGAGCAACTACTCCTTCCTCTGGGTGATGGCGGGCGAGAACCAGTCCTTCGCCGACATGGATCAGATCGCCGTGCCTCAGATCTGAGCCGTCCGGATCGGGGACCGTCGATGCCCCGGATGCGCGTGCGCGTCCGGGGCATCGCCGCGTCGACGGCCGTCCGCGATCCCCAGCAGGCTCCAAGCGAGCGGGGGCGCCCGGCTGTGTAGTCTGGAAGCACCACGTCTGACCCACGAGAAGGAATCCCGTGAGCCACCCCAGTGCCTCCTCCGATCAGGAGGGCCGATCTCCCGACCCCCTCGCGTCGAGAGGGGGTGAGTCCCGGTGATCGCGGAAGTGCTCACCCTGCTGCTGGGCGTGCTGCTCACGCTCGCGATCATCGCGGCCTGCGGCTTCTTCGTGGCCCAGGAGTTCGCGTACATGTCCGTCGACCGCTCCCGCATGACGGCGCTCAGCGAGCAGGGCGACGCGCAGGCGGCGCGCGTGCTGGCGATCACGAAGCGCACCTCGTTCATGCTCTCGGGGGCGCAGCTCGGCATCACGGTGACGGGCCTCCTCATCGGCTACGTCGCGGAGCCCCTGATCGGCGCGTCGATCGGCGCACTGCTCGGCGGCGTCGGCATCGACCCGGTCGTGTCCCTGCTCATCGGCACGAGCGCCGCACTGCTGCTCGCGACCGTGGTCACGATGATCTTCGGTGAGCTCTACCCGAAGAACCTCGCCATCGCGAGCCCCGAACCGCTCGCCCGGGCCCTGGCGATGCCGACGCGCATCTACCTCATGCTCTTCGGGTGGCTCATCACGATCTTCGACCGCGCGGCGAACGTGCTGCTGCGCCTCGTGCGGATCGAACCGCTCGAGGACGTGGACGAGAGCGCCACGCCGCGCGATCTCGAGGCGATCATCGAGGAGTCCCGCCGCAGCGGGCACCTCCCCGACGAGCTGTCGATGGTCTTCGACCGCATCCTCGACTTCCCGCGGCGCGACGTCGAGCACGCGATGGTCCCCCGCTCCCGCGTCGACGCGGTCCCCGCCGGCGCCACCGTCGGCGAGGTGCGCGCGATGATGGCCACCGGGCACACCCGCTACCCCGTCACGGGCCCGGCCGACGAGCCGATCGGCGTCGTCGAGCTGATCGATCTGCTGCGCGGCGATCACGACGACCGTCTCGAGGTCGCCGAGGTGATGCGCGAGGCCGTGATCCTCCCGACCGCGATGCCGCTGCCCGCCGCGCTCGACCGGATGCGGCAGACCCGCAACGAGCTCGCCTGCGTCGTCGACGAGTACGGCAACTTCGACGGGATCCTCACCGTCGAGGACCTCACGGAGGAGGTCGTCGGCGAGATCGCGGACGAGCACGACGACGCCCCCTCCGGCCCGGTGCGCGTGGGCGACCGCGCCTGGGTGCTCGACGGCGACGTGCACCTCGACGAGATCGAACGGCTCATCGGACACGATCTCCCCCGCGAGGAGGACGAGACGATCGCCGGGCTGCTGATCCGCGAGCACGGGGATCTGCTCCCCGAGGGCGGCGCGGTGAGCGTCATCCTCCCCGCCACCGCCTCGGAGGCGGTGCAGGGGATCGCGGTGCAGCGCCGGCTCGAGATCGTGGTCGTGGCGGTCGAGCGCCACGTCCCGTCGCGGCTCCGGGTGAGCCTGCACGAGGATGCGGAGGGCTCACGATGAGCTGGTGGCTGGTGACGCTCATCACCATCGCGCTCATCGTGGCGAGCGCCTTCTTCGTGATCGTCGAGTTCGCGCTGCTCGCGGCGCGGCGCCACCGGCTGGAGGCCGAAGCGGGGCGGAGCCGGTCGGCCCGCGCCGCGCTCCGCAGCATGAACGAGCTCACGGTGCTGCTCGCCTTCGCCCAGCTCGGGATCACCATCTGCACCTTCCTCCTCGGCGCCGTGACCAAGCCCGCGATCGACTACGCGCTGTCTCCGGTCTTCGCCCGGTGGGGGCTGCCCGAGGCGCTCGCCGACGTGAGCGCGTTCGTGATCGCCCTCGTCGTCGTGACCTTCCTCCACCTCGTGATCGGCGAGATGGCGCCGAAGTCCTGGGCGATCGCGCACCCCGAGACGGCCGCGAAGGCGACCGCGGTGCTGGCGCGCGGCATGACCTGGCCGCTGCGGCCGTTCCTGCTGTGGATCAACCGCATCGCGAACCGCCTCGTCGCCGCCTCGGGCGTGGAGCCCGTGGAGAAGGCGGCCGCGGGCGGGCAGGACGCAGACACGATCCGCGAGCTCGTCGCCCACTCCCGGGCCGCGGGCGCCCTCGACGGGCAGTACGCCGACCCCATCGCCCGGACGATCGCGCTGAGCACGCTCACCGTCGGCGAGATCGCCGAGACGGACGCTGCGCCGACCGCGGTGCCCGCGACCGCCACGGTCGCCGAGCTGCAGGCCGCCGCGGCGGCGTCGGGGCATCTGCGCATCCTCATCGGAGACGGGCCGGAGTGCCGGGTCGCCCACGTGCGCGACACGCTGACGGCGGCTCCGTCGACGCCCGCGGCGAGCGTCGCCCGCCGGCCGTTCGTCCTGCCGCCCGGCACCTCGGCCACCGAGGCGCTGGCGAGCATGCGGGCCGCGCGCGAGCAGCTCGCGGTGGTCGTCGACGCGGGGCGCCTCATCGGCGTGGTCACGCTGGACGATCTGCTCGGCGAGATCCTCCCCGGGTCCGCCGACGGACCGGAGGGCGCCGCCCGGGAGCCCCTGCCCGCCTGACCGCCCGCGGCGCAGCCGCCCGCCCGGTCGGCGCGCCGCGGGCGTCCATGCGTCACAATGGTGCCATGGACGGCAACGGAGCTGACGTCATCATCGTGGGGGCGGGCCTCGCCGGGCTCGTGGCCGCCAGGGAGACCGTGCGCGCGGGACTGCGGACGATCCTGGTGGACCAGGAAGGACCGCAGGATCTCGGCGGCCAGGCGTGGTGGTCGTTCGGCGGCCTCTTCCTCGTCGATTCGCCCGAGCAGCGCCGGCTCGGGGTGCGCGACTCCCCCGAGCTCGCCTGGCAGGACTGGCGCGGCAGCGCCGGCTGGGACCGTCTGGCCCCGGAGGCGGACGGCGCCCCCGGGGCCGATGCCTGGGCCGAGCGGTGGGGACGGGCGTACGTCGACTTCGCCGCCGGGGAGAAGCGCTCCTGGCTCCGCGAGTCCGGCATCGAGCTCACGCCCGTGGTCGGCTGGGCGGAACGCGGAGATCTGACGGCCGGCGGGCACGGCAACTCCGTGCCTCGCTTCCACATCCCGTGGGGCACCGGCACGGGGGTCGTCGGGCCCTTCGCCGACGCGGCCGCGGAGGCCGTCGCCGCGGGGCGCGCGGAGATCCGCCACCGGCATCGCTGCGACGGGCTGCTCGTCGAGGGCGGCCGAGTCGTCGGCATCCGCGGCAGCGTGCTCGCCGAGGACCGGACGCCGCGCGGCGCCGCATCGAATCGCATCGTCGAGCGCGACTTCGAGCTGCGGGCCGATGCGGTCGTCGTCGCGAGCGGCGGCATCGGCGGCGATCACGAGCTCGTGCGCCGCTTCTGGCCGGATCGGCTCGGCACGCCGCCGAGCCGCATGGTCGCCGGGGTGCCGGCGTACGTCGACGGCAGGATGCTCGGGATCGCGGAGGAGGCGGGGGCCCGCCTCGTCAATCGCGACCGCATGTGGCACTACACCGAGGGCGTGCGCAACTGGGCGCCGGTCTGGCCCGGTCACGCGATCCGGATCCTGCCAGGCCCCTCGCCGCTCTGGCTCGACGCGCTCGGACGGCGGCTGCCGCCCCCGGCCCTCCCCGGCCACGACACGCTCGGAACGCTGCGGCTGCTGCGCACCGACCCCGCGATCGCGGGGTTCGACCATTCCTGGTTCATCGTCACCCACCGCATCGCCGCGAAGGAGTTCGCGCTCTCGGGCTCGGAGCAGAACCCCGATCTCACGCACCGGGATCGCCGCCTGCTCCTGCGGACCCGTCTCGGACGGGGAGCCCCCGGTCCGGTGCAGGCCTTCATCGACCGCGGCGCCGACTTCGTCTCCGCCACCGGCGCCGCCGAGCTCGTCGCCCGCATGAACGCGCTGACCCCGGATGCGCCGCTCGACCCCGCGGCCGTCGAGCGCGTCATCCGCGAGCGCGACGCGGAGCTCGCCAACCCCTTCTCGAAGGACGCGCAGCTGCACAGCATCCGCAACTCCCGGCGCTACCTCGGGGACCGGCTCACGCGCACGACGGCGCCGCACCGGCTCCTGGATCCGGCGGCCGGCCCGCTCGTCGCCGTGCGGCTGCACGTGCTCACGCGCAAGAGCCTCGGCGGCATCCAGACCGATCTCGATTCCCGCGTGCTCGACCCGCGCGGCGCGGTGATCCCCGGGCTGTACGCCGCGGGCGAGGCCGCGGGCTTCGGGGGCGGCGGCGTGCACGGCTACAACGCGCTCGAGGGCACCTTCCTCGGCGGCTGCCTCTTCTCGGGGCGGGCCGCCGGGCGCGCGGTCGCGGCGGAGGCGCGCTGAACCGGTGCCGGAGCGGCGGGAGCCTAGGCCGCGAGCGCCGCGAGCAGCGCCTCGCGCACGACGGCGAGGCCGCGATCGAGCTCCTCGGCGGTGATGGTCAGCGCGGGCAGGAACTTCAGCACCTCGTCGCGCGCGCCCGAGGTCTCGATGACGACGCCGCGCGCGAAGGCCTGCGCGGAGACCGCGGCGGCGAGCTCCGGCCGCCCCGGGGCGGCGAGCCCGAACATGAGCCCGCGTCCGCGCACGGTGAAGCCGGCCTCGGGCGCCTCGGCGGCGAGGCGCTCGAGGGCGCGGCGCAGCTGCACGGAGCGCTCGGCGATCGCGTCCGTGAAGGCGGCGTCGGCCCAGTAGGTCTCGAGGGCGACCCTGGCGCTCACGAAGGCGAGGTTGTTGCCACGGAAGGTGCCCGTGTGCGCGCCCGGCTTCCAGACGTCGATCTCGGGGCGCAGCAGGAGCAGCGCCATCGGGAGCCCCGAGGCCGAGATCGACTTCGACACGGTGACGAGATCGGGCACGATCCCCGACTCCTCGAAGCTGAAGAAGGCGCCGCTGCGCCCGACGCCCGCCTGGATGTCGTCGACGATGAGCAGGATGCCCCGCTCCTCGGTGATCGCGCGCAGCCGCCGGAGCCACGCCGCGGAGGCGACGTTGATGCCGCCCTCCCCCTGGATCGCCTCGACGATGACGGCCGCGGGGAGGTCGAGCCCGGAGCCCGGGTCGTCGAGCATCTTCTCGAGCAAATCGAGCGTGTCGAGATCCGCCCCGAGGTAGCCGTCGTAGGGCAGCCGGGCGATGTCGCCGAGGGAGACTCCGCCCGCGGCCCGGTACTTCTCGTTGCCCGTCGCGGCGAGCGCGCCGAGGCTGAGCCCGTGGAAGCCGCCCGTGAACGCGACGACGTTCCGCCTGCCGGTGGCCTGGCGCGCGAGCTTCAGCGCCGACTCGACGGCGTTCGCGCCGGTCGGCCCCGTGAACTGGAGCTTGTAGTCGAGGCCGCGCGGCGCGAGGACGAGCCGCTGGAACGCCTCGATGAAATCGCGCTTCGCCGAGGTCGCCATGTCGAGGCCGTGGATGATGCCGCCGCTGCCGAGGTACGCGGCGAGCGCCTCGGTGAAGACCGGATTGTTGTGCCCGTAGTTGACGACGCCCGCGCCGCTGAAGAAGTCGAGGTACTCCCTGCCGTCCTCGGCGACCAGCACCGAGCCGCGCGCCGTCTCGAAGACGACGGGGAACGAGCGGATGTAGCCGCGCACCTCGGATTCGAAGCGGTCGAACACCTCAAGCTGGCTCATGCATCCCGTTCTTTCTCTGCGGGCGCGGGATCCCCGCGCGGCCTCCGTCGATCGGCGCCGATCCGGCGCGAGACCATCTGCATACGAGCATAGGCGCTCCGTGCGACGGCCGCGCGACGGCCGCGCGGGAGCCGCGCCGCGCGCTCCCAGGCCCGCGTGCGAGACTGGGCGCCGTGTCGCGCGTACGGAGGCCTGCATGACGAACCCGGATCCCCGCCCGGTCGAGACCGTGTGCGCCCCGGGGGCCGGCGCCGCGGCGTTCGAGCTGCTCGAGCCGCGAGACGTTCCGCTCGGCGGTCTGCGCGCGATGACCGTGCGCCGCACGCTGCCGCAGCGCTCGCGCTCGCTCATCGGCGCCTGGTGCTTCGTCGACCACTACGGACCGGACGACGTCGCCGCGACGGGCGGCATGGACGTCGCCGCGCACCCCCACATCGGGCTCCAGACGGCGAGCTGGCTGTTCTCGGGTGAGATCGAGCACCGCGACAGCGCCGGATTCCACGCCGGGGTGCGGCCCGGCGAACTGAACCTCATGACGGCGGGGCGGGGCATCAGCCATTCGGAGCGCAGCACCCGGTCGACGACGGTGCTGCACGGGGTGCAGCTCTGGATCGCGCTGCCGGAGCGCCGCCGCGGCATCGATCCCGGCTTCGCGCACTACGCGCCTCCGGTGCGACGCGGAGCGGGCTGGTCGGCGCGGGTCTTCCTCGGGCGGCTGCTCGGCGAGACCTCGCCCGTGCGCCCGCATACCCCGCTGCTCGGGGCCGAGATCACCCTCGCCCCGCACGCGGAGCTCGAGTTCGGGGTCGACGCGGGCTTCGAGCACGGCGTGCTCGTCGACTCCGGGGAGCTCGCGCTGACGCGGATCGTCGCCGATGCGGAGCCCGGGGCCGGCGAGCCCGGATCCCCGGAGTCCGGGATCTCCGTGTCGCGGACGCGGCTCGTCTACACGCCCGTGGGCGCCGACCGGCTCCGCTTGAGCGCGGGCGCCGCGGGCGCGCGGGTGCTGCTGCTCGGGGGCGAGCCGCTCGGCGAGCGCATCGTGATGTGGTGGAACTTCGTGGGCCGGGACCACGGCGAGATCGCGCAGGCGCGCGCCGACTGGCAGGCGGGGATCGCCCGGCTCGGCGTCGGCGATCCCTCCGGAGCCGGCGACCCGGATACCGCCGCCCCGGCCGCCGGCGCGCCCGCGACGAGCCCGGGAGCGGGCGCCGCGGCGCGCCGCGCCTCGGCGCCCGGCAGCGCGCCGGACCCCGAACGCTTCGGGATCCCCGCGGGCGAGCCCGCGCCGCCGATCCCCGCGCCGGCGCTGCCCGCCACGCGCATCCTGCCGCGCTCCGCCGGCCCGGCCGCCCGCAGCCCCGAACGAACGGAGGACTCATGACCGAGCAGCACCGCGAGGACGGAGCGGGAACGGCCCGCGTCCGGCACGACGAGGCGGCCAGGCGCTTCGTCATCGAGACGGACGGCGTCGACGCCGGCTTCGCCGCCTACCGCGAACGCGCGGACGGCGCCTTCGACTTCGTGCACACCGAGGTCGATCCGGCATTCTCCGGCCGCGGCTTGGGCGGGACGCTCGTGGAGGCCGCGCTCACCCGCAGCCGGGAGCTCGGGCGCACGATCGTGCCGCACTGCCCCTTCGTCGCCGCATGGCTGCGGCGCCACCCGGGGTTCGTGGCCGACGTGGACTGGCCGGACGACGCGGCGTAAGCCGGGCGCCGTCGGACTCCCGGCCGCCGGCGCCGCCGACCTCGAGGGGGCGGCGGGTTCGTCGATGCGGGCTTAGACGGCCGCGGCCTGGCACTCGGGGCAGAGGCCCCAGAACGTGACCTCGGCGGTCTGGACGGTGAACCCCGCCGATGACGACGGGGCGAGGCACGGCGCATGCCCGACGACGCAGTCCACGTCGGACACCGCTCCGCAGGAGGAGCAGACGACGTGGTGATGGTTGTCGTGCACGCGCCGCTCGTACAGCGCCGCGGATCCTGCCGGTTCGATCCGGCGGATGAGTCCCGCCGCCGTCAGATCCGCGAGGATGTTGTGCACCGACTGGATCGACGTGGTCGGCAGCTCGCGAGCGACCACTCGGAACACGCGTTCCGCGTCCGAGTGGGGCATGGAGGCGAGCGCGTCGAGCACGGCGACCCGGCCAGCGGTCGCACGCAATCCGGCATCGCGCAATGCCGTCCCGATGCTCGTCTCCATGTCCTCTACCCTAGCCCTTTATTTTGAGTAATTCAAATGTGGGCGCGGGATCCGCGCGGAGTCGCCCGCAGACGCCATCGATCCGCGACGCCCGGAGGACGGGGCGCTCATCACTGCCGAATGGCGGCGGCGATCGGCGTGTCGCCGCCGTTGAAGCGGATCGTGCGCCCGACCGTGCCGTCGTCCTCGAGCACGGCCGCGATGACGGCCGCGACGTCTCCCCGCGCCACGCTTCCGGCCTCCTCGGCCCCGGCGTCGATGCGCCCGCCAGCGGGATCGAAGGTGAGCCCGCTCGGTCCGAGCACCGTCCAGTCGAGCCCCGAGGCGCGCAGTCGCGCGTCGGCCGCGGCCTTCGCCTCGGCGTAGGCGAAGAACGGATTCCCGGGATCGACGCCGTGATCCTCGGCCGCCCCGAAGTAGGAGACCATGACGTAGCGCCGCACCCCCGCGCGCTCGGCGGCGTCCATGGTGCGGATCGCGGCGTCGCGGTCCACCGCGCGGGTGCGCGCGGGGTCGCCCCCGCCCGCGCCCGCGGACCAGACGACGGCGTCGTGCCCCGCGATGAGCTCGGCGAGCGCGTCGATGCCCAGCGCCTCGACGTCGGCCACCCGCGGGGTCGCGCCCGCTGCGGCGACCGCGGCCGCGTGGTCGGGGTTGCGGATCACGGCGGTGACCTCGTCGCCGCGCCCGGAGAGGATAGGCTCGAGCAGCAGAGCGACCCTGCCGTGCCCGCCGAAGAGGATGATGCGTGCCATGCGCCCCAGCCTACGGCGGGGACGGACGCGCGTCGACCGCGCGGGGTCAGGCGGCGGACTCGGGAAGCCCGAAGAGGCGGTCGAACGCCCAGGTGTAGACGACCGTGAACACGAGGAAGAAGACGAGGAGGCCCCCCTCGATCATGACGGCCTCGAGCAGGCCGACGCCGAGCATGAGCGCGACGAGCGGGATCGTGAACACGAGCACGCCCCCCTCGTAGCCGAGCGCGTGCACCGCGCGCGCGAGCGGCCCGCGTCCGCCGGCGCCGAAGCGGCGTTCCCACGCCTCGTAGGCGGTGTTCCACACGTAGTTCCAGAGCGTTGCGACGGTGGAGAGCAGGATCGCGGTGAGCGTCGACTCGCCGCCGCCGTGCCCGAGCAGCGCGCCGAGCACGAGCACGGTGCAGAGAACGCTGAGCGCCTCGTAGCCGATGACGAAGACCACGCGCCTGAGCACGGGCCTGCCGGCGAACGGGCGCCTCGGGGCGGCGGGCGCCTCGGGGGCCGGGACGGGACGGGTCGCGGGCATCGACATGCCCGGGGTGTGGCCTGGGGCGGTCACGGGTATCACTCCAACTCGAGCCGATGCCGCGGAGCCGCCGCTTGCGGCGGGCCTCGAAGAACGCGGGTTACATCGACATAACGAGCATATCGCAACCGATCCAGTTGTCAAATTGCCATTTTACGACTATTTCCGTAGACCTGGTGCGTTCAGGTGCCGCAGAAGGTGACGTGGCGAGGCGCCCCGGGCGGCGGCCCCGCCGCGAAGCGCTCTCCGCCCGGCCGCACAGCGAAGGGCGTACGGACGGCCGCGAGGAGCTCGCGGAACGGGCCGGGCTCGCCAGATTCGGCGGCGTCGAGGGCGGGATCGACGAGATGGTTACGCGGGATCACCACGGGGTTCACCCGGTCCATCGCCGCGGCGTCGGGGTCGAGCGCGAGCCAGCGCGCGAACCACGCGCCGGGCGCCGCGGTGCCGGGGTAGCGCGCGCGGAACGCCGCGGCGTCGCCGCGGGCGGCCTCTGCGAGCTCGCGGAATGCGAGCGTGTAGTCGATACGGTGCGTGCGGAGGTCGTCCAGGAGCCCGCCGGTGAGCTCCGCGAGCGCGTCGTCCCCCATCCCCGCGCGCTGCGCGGCCTCCGCGATTCCGAGCTTCTCGCGCATGCCCGCATCCCATGACGCGGTGAAGCGCTCCGGGTAGCGGCCGAGCTCCGCGAGCGCGATCTCCTCCGCCGCCTCCGGCTCGGGCGCGAGCAGCGGGAGGAGGGTCTCGGCGAAGCGCGTGAGGTTCCAGCCCGCGATGCCCGGCTGCCTGCCGTAGGCGTAGCGGCCCCCGTGGTCGATCGAGCTGAAGACCGCCTCGGGATCGTAGGCGTCGATGAATGCGCACGGGCCGTAGTCGATGGTCTCCCCGGAGATCGTCGTGTTGTCGGTGTTCATGACGCCGTGCACGAAGCCGACGAGCATCCATCGCGCGACGAGATCGGCCTGCGCGCGCACGGTGGCGGCGAGGAGCGCGCGGGCCGGCAGCTCGGCGCCCGCCCCCTCGGGGACGTGGCGCTCGATCGCGAAGTCGACGAGCCGCGCGAGAAGCCCGAGGTCGCCGCTCGCCCGCGCGTACTGGAAGCTGCCGACCCGCAGGTGGCTCGCCGCGACCCGCGCGAGGACGGCTCCGGGGAGGAGCTCGGCGTCGCGGCGCACCCGCCGCCCGGTGGCCACCACCGCGAGGGCGCGGCTCGTGGGGACGCCGAGGGCGTGCATCGCCTCGCCGAAGAGCACCTCCCGCAGCATCGGGCCGAGGGCCGCGAAGCCGTCGGCCCGCGCGAAGGGCGTGCGCCCGGAGCCCTTGAGATGGAGATCCACGCGGCGCGCGGTCGGATCGCCCGGCACGGCGATCTCCCCCAGCAGCAGCGCCCGCCCGTCGCCGAGGCGCGGCGAGTAGCCCCCGAACTGATGCCCGGCGTAGGCCTGGGCGACGGGCACGCTGCCCGCGGCGAGCGCATTCCCGATGAGGAACCGTACGCCGCGCTCCTCGCGGAGCGCGGCGGGGTCGAGGCCGAGCTCGCGTGCGAGGGGCTCGGTGAGCTCCACGAGTTCCGGCGATTCCGGACGGGCCGCGCGGAAGGGGACGGCCATCTCCGGGAGACGGCGGGCGAAGGCGCTCTCGAGCACGGCGCCCGCGAAGCGCGGCAGGGACTCGGCGTGCTCCTCCATACCCCGAGGCTACGCCGCGACCGGGCCCGCCGCACGGGGTTCGCGCTCGGCGGAGATGCGCGCTACGATTTAGCTAGCTTATCTAGCTAGTTGATCGGCGCCGCCCCGGGCCGATCCATCGACCCGAGGAGGCCGCATGCCGCAGACCGCAACCGAGCGAACGACGGGGCGCCGCTGGCTGCGCGTGCTGCTGCCCGCCCTGCTCGTGATCGTGTGGCTCGCGGGGGCCGGCATGGGCGGCCCCCTCTTCGGCAAGGTCGACGAGGTCTCCTCGAACGACCAGACCGCGTACCTCCCCTCCTCCGCCGAGGCCACGGAGGTCCAGGAGTCGCTCGGGGGCTTCCTCGGCGACGACTCGCTCCCCGCGGTCGTCGTCTTCTCCTCGGACGAGGAGCTCGACGCCGCGCAGCTCGACGCGCTCGGGACGGCGGCCGCCGACGCGGCCGACCTCGAGGGCGTGAACGGCGATCCCTCCCCCGTCATCCCGTCCGAGGACGGCCAGGCCGCCCAGCTCTACGTGCCGATCGACGCGGACGCCGAGGTCGCGGACGTCGTCACGGAGCTCGGCGAGACGCTGCGCGCGGACGCGCCCGACGGCGTCGACGTGCACGTGACGGGACCGGCCGGCTTCACGGCGGATCTCGTCGCGGGCTTCGCGGGGATCGACGGCATCCTCCTGCTCGTCGCGCTGCTCGCCGTCCTCGTCATCCTCGTCATCGTCTACCGCTCCCTGCTGCTCCCCGTCGTCGTGCTCGCCACGAGCCTCTTCGCGCTCTGCGTGGCCCTCCTCGTCGTGTGGCACCTCGCCGATGCCGGCGTGCTGCTGCTCAGCGGCCAGACCCAGGGCATCCTCTTCATCCTCGTCATCGGCGCCGCCACGGACTACTCTCTGCTGCTCGTCGCGCGCTTCCGCGAGGAGCTCCGGGTGACGCAGGATCGAGGCGCGGCCGTCATCGCGGCGATCAAGGGATCCTTCGAGCCGATCGTCGCCTCCGGCGGCACGGTCATCGCCGGTCTGCTCTGCCTGCTGCTCAGCGACCTGAAGTCGAACAGCACCCTCGGCCCCGTCGCGTCGATCGGCATCGTGTTCGCGATGCTCGCGGCGCTCACCCTGCTGCCCGCACTCCTCTTCGTCTTCGGCCGCGCCGCGTACTGGCCGCGGCGCCCCGCGTACGAGCCGGAGCGCGTCGCCGCCGAGGAGGGGCTCCCCCAGGCGAGCCTGTGGCGCAGGCTCGCCTGCGCGATCCAGCGACACCCCCGCCCCATCTGGATCGTCACCCTCGTGCTGCTCGTCGCCGGTGCCGCAGGCGTGACCCAGCTGCAGGCGCAGGGCGTGCCGCAGTCCGATCTCGTGATCGGCGCCTCCGAGGCGCGGGACGGCCAGGCCGTCCTCGGCGAGCACTTCCCCGGCGGCTCCGGCAGCCCCGCCTACGTGCTCGTGGCGGAAGATGCGCTGCAGGAGACGGCGGACCTCGTGCGCGAGACCGACGGCGTCGACGCGATCGCGGTCACGAGCGCGGACTCGCCGAGCGGCAGCGCCCCGGTCACGTCGGACGGGATCGCGGCGGTCGGGCCCCCGGGCACCCCGGCGCCCGAGCCGACCGTGTCCGAGGGACGGGTGCTGCTCCAGGCGACGCTCGCGGACGCCGCCGACTCGGACGCCGCCGCGGCGACGGTCGAGCAGCTGCGCGACGAGCTGCACGCGGCGGGGGACGGCGCCATCGTGGGCGGCGTGACGGCCACCGCCGTCGACACGAATCAGGCCTCGATCCACGACCGCACCCTCATCATCCCGATCGTGCTCCTCGTGATCCTCGTGATCCTCATGCTGCTGCTGCGATCGGTCCTCGCGCCGGTGCTCCTCATCCTCACGACCGTGCTCTCCTTCGGCACGGCCCTCGGGGTCGCCGCGCTCGTCTTCAACGGCGTCTTCGACTTCCCGGGCGCCGATCCCGCCGTGCCGCTCTACGGCTTCGTCTTCCTCGTCGCCCTCGGCATCGACTACAACATCTTCCTCATGACGCGCGTGCGGGAGGAGACGAAGCGGCACGGCACCAGGGAGGGCATCTTCAGGGGCCTCACCATCACCGGCGGCGTCATCACCTCGGCCGGCCTCGTGCTCGCGGCGACCTTCGCGGCGCTGTCCGTGATCCCGATCCTCTTCCTCGTGCAGATCGCGTTCATCGTCGCCTTCGGCGTGCTGCTCGACACCTTCGTCGTGCGCTCGCTGCTCGTGCCGGCGCTCGCGACCGACATCGGGCGGGCCATCTGGTGGCCGTCGCGGCTGGCGCGACGCGACGCGGAGCCGCACGCCCCGACGCACGCGCTCCCCGAGCACGGCAGGCACGCGGGCGCGGAGGACGACGCCGGCGCGTCGGAGCGGTGATGAGGATCTGGTCGCTCCACCCCGGCCACCTCGACCGGGCGGGCCTCGTCGCCTGCTGGCGCGAGACCCTGCTCGCGCAGGCGGTGCTCGCGGGGCGCACCCGCGGGTACCGCAGCCACCCGCAGCTGCACCGCTTCCGGGAGGCCGCGGATCCGCTCGCCGCGATCACGGCGTACCTCCACGGCGTCGCCGACGAGGCGGATCGCCGCGGCTACCGCTTCGACCGTTCTCGGGTGGATCTCCCGGCGCCGGCCCCGGAGCACGCCCCGAGGCTCGCGGTCACCGACGGGCAACTCGCGCTCGAGTGGCGGCACCTGGGCGCGAAGCTCGCGGCGCGCAGCCCGGAGGACGCCGCGCGCTGGCACGGCACCGAGCCGACCCCGCACCCGCTCTTCGTCGTCGAACCGGGGCCCGTGGCGCCGTGGGAGCGCGCGTAGGATCGAGGACAGAGGCCGGAGGAGGCGCACCATGGACGCACCGCACGTCGTACTGGCGGGAGGATCAGGCCTGATCGGCCGGGCCCTCGCCGCATCGCTCGAGGCCGACGGGATCCGGGTGGTGCGCCTCGTGCGCCGACCCGCCGCAGGACCCGACGAGGCGGAGTGGCTCACGGGCGGGACGCTCGATCCCGATGTCCTCGCCGGGGCTCGCGCCGTCGTGGGACTCAACGGCGCGAGCATCGGACGGCTGCCCTGGACCCCCGGCCGGCGCGAACTCCTCAGGAGTTCCCGCCTCGGGCCCACCCGAGCGCTCGCACGGGCGGTCACGGCCCTCGGCACGGACGCGCCGCCCTTCCTCTCCGCTTCCGCGGTCGGCTTCTACGGCGACCGGCCCGGCCAACGGCTCGACGAGTCCTCGGGCGCGGGAAGCACCTTCCTCGCCGAGCTCTGCACCGCATGGGAGCGGGAGGCGCGCGCCGCGGAAGGCGCCGCGCGCGTCGTGCTGCTGCGCACCGCTCCGCTCATCGACCGCGGCGGGGTGCTCGCGCCGCTCATCGCGCTGACCCGTCTCGGGCTCGGGGGACCGCTCGGCGGCGGCGCGCAGCACTGGCCGTGGCTCTCCCTGCTCGACGAGGTGCGCGCGATCCGCCACCTGATCGACGCCGACGTCGCCGGCCCCGTGAACCTCACCGGGCCGGCGCCCGCGACGGCGAACGACATCGGCCGCGCGCTCGCGCGGGCCATGCGCCGCCCGTTCGGCGTGCCCGCCCCGGCCTGGGCGCTGCGGCTCGGGCTGGGACGCGACGCCGCGGACTCGCTCTTGCTCGCGGACGCCGATGCGGTGCCGGCGGCGCTCCTCCGCACGGGCTTCGCCTTCCGCCACGACACGGTCGAGGCGGCCGTCGCGGCCGCGCTCGAGCGCTGAGTCAGTCCTCGGGCTCCGCCTCGATCGCCGCGCTCACCGCGCGGATGACGCGCTCCGCGATCTCCAGCTCCGCGTCGTCGAACTCGGCGACCGCGGCGCGCATCGCCGCGAGCCGGCTGCCGTAGCGGCGGAAGAACTCCGCCCGCGACGCCTCCGTGAGCGCGATGACGCGTGCGCGGCGGTCCCGGGGATGCGGCTCGCGGCGCGCGTGGCCGGCGGCGACGAGCCGGTCGAGGAGCTTCGTCGTCGATGCCGTCGAGATGCGCAGGTGCTGCGCGATCTCCCGCGGGGTGACCGGCGCGCCCTGATCCTCCCTGATGACGAGGAGGCGCAGCGCGGCGAGGTCGGAGGCGTTCATGCCCATGCCGTGGCGGAGGGACCCCGTCATCCGATCGTGCGAGTCGCCGAACTGGCGGACCGCGCGCAGCACGGCGAGCTCGACGGCCGCGCGCCCACCGGGCGCCGGCTCGTCATGACCCCCCGTTCGGGGCGCTCGCGGTTCCGCCTGCACCCTCCCATTCTCCCCCACCGCGGCCGATCCGGCGATGCACGGCGACGTGCGCGGAGCGCCCCCCACTCCTGTGGGCCGACTGTGCATTTCCATAATCCGCGAGGGTCGCGGTAACGTTACCGTCATGGACACTTCGAGCTTTGAGCGCCTGCCCGAGAGCATCCGGCGCCTCGTCATCGATGGACTGGACGGCGAGGTCCAGTCCGGCCTCGAGCACCTCGACGAGGCGAAGAAGACCGGAGCGCTCGACGCCGAGGCGACGGCCGCCATCGAGGGCGACATCCGTCGCGCCGCCGAGCTGCGCAACCGCTTCTCCCCCGCGAAGTAGCCCCGCGGGAGCGCGGACGCGCTCGAATCGGCCCCGCCCTCGCGCTAGCCGAGCAGGCTGCCGAGCGTGAGGGCGGCGACCGCGAGCAGCGGCAACGCGCCCTGCTTCACCGCAGCCCCGCGCTTCGCGGGCGACGAGATGCCGAGCACGAGCGCCGCGGCGAGCATCGATCCCGTGCCGGCGAGCACGAGGGCGAGGCCGACGGCAGGTTCCGCCGCGCCGAGCGCGAGGCCGAGCACGACGAGGATCGCGAGGAACAGGTTGTAGAAGCCCTGGTTATAGGCGAGCTCGCGGGTCGCCGCCGCCTCCTCCGCGGTCGTGCCGAAGACGGCCCGCGCCCGCGGCGAGGCCCAGGCGACCGACTCCAGATAGAAGATGTATCCGTGCAGCAGCGCGGCGAGGGCCGCGAGCACCCATCCGGCGACGATCATCGCGACCTCCGATCCCGCGGCCCGTGCGAGCCGGCCCGTCCAGCGTAGCGCGCCGCTCCGCGCGGTCGCGTCGGCTAGGGTGTGAGGCATGGAGGATCGAGGGGGCGCCGCCGGGAATCCGGTGCGCCGGGAGCCCAACCGGCCGCTGAACTGGCTCGCGCTCATCGCGGTGCTCTGCTTCGCCGTCGGCGCGACCGGGATCGTCTGCATCGTCGCCGCCGGGGATACCGCGACCGCGGTGGTCTGGGGACTCGTGACCTCCCCGGCGCTCGCGGCGGGAGCGTTCTCGCTCGTGGCCTACCTCGCGGTCCGGGCGCTCCTGGCCGACCGCCGCTGAGCTTCCGCACGGCGCCGGCTGCTACGGTGGCGGGGTGGTCACCGCGGCAGTCCTCTCCTGGACGATCTTCGTCGTCGCCGGCATCGTCGTCGGCTGGGCGCTCTGGGTGCAGCGCCGCAACCGACGTCGCTGACCGGGCGCCGCGCGGCCGTCAGGCCGCCTCCGCGAGCGCCGCCGTGACGGCACCCCAGCCCTCGGCGAAGCCGAGCTCCTCGTGGCGCTGCCGATCTGCGGCGGTGCCGTGCCGCACGAGAGCGCGGTACTCGGCGCCCTCGGCGTGCGCATCGAGCACGATCTCGGCGGTCATCGCCACCGGCGCGGGGGCCGCGGGGCGCCAGGCGCTGTCGATCGCGTTCGTGAAGACGAGCCGCCGCTCCGGCTCGACGACGAGGAAGAGGCCGTCGGTGTGCGGCGAGAAGGCCGCGCCGTCGTCGCTGAGGCTCGTCACGAAGGCCCCGCCCGGTCGGACCTCGAGCCGTTCGACGCGGGCGACCGTCGGCGCGGGCACCCACCACTGCGCGAGGAGCTCCGGGTCCGTCCAGGCGCGCCAGATCGCGGCCCGCGGCGCGCGGATGATGCGGGTGAGCGTCAGGTCGAGCTGCGGGTCGATCTCGGTCATGGGGTCCTCCTGGTCCTCGCGCCCGGCGCGGCGGGAGCCGGGCGACTCCTTCAGCCTCGCCCCGCGCGGCGGATAGCGCAAGGGCCCGGAGCGGCGTCTCGGCGCCGTCCCGGGCCCCGGGGACCCCGCGTCAGGGGGCGACGGGAGTCTCGCCGATCCGATCGAGGTCCAGGTCCTTCGTCTCCCGTGCGCACATGACGGCGACGGCGGCGATCACCGTCGTCGCGACGATGACGATGACGAGGGGCCAGGTCCCTCCGGTGACCTGCACGAGCCAGGCGGCGATCGCCGGGGTGAAGCCCGCGAGCAGGATCGCGGCGGTCTGGTAGCCGACGGACATCCCCGTGTACCGCACCGAGGTCGGAAAGAGCTCACTGTAGAAGGCGGGGAGCACCGAGTACACGGCGGCATGGCCGACCATGAGGAAGATCGCCACGCCGATGACGATCGCCCAGAGCTCCCCGATCTTGACGAGCTCGAAGATCGGCCAGGCGCTCAGGATGATGACCGCCGCCCCGAACAGGAACGTCTTCTTCCGGCCGATCCGGTCGGAGAGGTTCCCGAAGAACGGGATCGCGATGATGTTGAGTGCGGAACCGATCATCACGGCGATGGGACCGTAGTGCCCGGGCAGCTCGAGCGTCGTGGCCACGTAGGAGAGCAGAAACACCGTGAACAGGTAGTAGGTGCCGGCCTCGGCGAACCGAGAGAAGAGTGCGATCAGGAGCGGCTTGCGATGGTGCTTGAAGAGCTCGGGAATCGGCGCCTTCATCTTCTCCTGGCGGCGCTCGGCCTCCTCCTTTGCCGCAGTGAAGGCGGGGCTCTCCATGGCGTTCAGGCGGATGTAGAGCCCGATTGCGGCGAGTACGATGCTGATGAGGAACGGCAGGCGCCATCCCCATTCCGAGAACGCGTCGCCCGAGATCCACTGCGAGAGCGCGACGGCCGCAGTGCCGAGCAGGAAACCGCACGAGACGCCGATCTGCGGCCACGAGCCGAAGTATCCGCGGCGTCCTCGGTCGGCGCTCTCCACCGCGATGATCGCGGCGCCGCCCCACTCGCCGCCGATCGCGAAACCCTGGGCCAGGCGCAGCACGCAGAGCAATACGGGCGCCCAGATGCCGATCGCGGCGTAGGTGGGGAGCAGGCCGATGGCCGCTGTCGCGCCGGTCATGATGAGGAAGGTGAGAATCAGCGTGGCCTTCCGCCCGACACGGTCGCCCAGGTGACCGGCGACGAACGCGCCGATGGGTCGGGCGATGAAGCCCACGCCGAAGCTCGCGAGCGCGGCGACCTGCGAGACGCCCGGCTGCCCGCTCGGGAAGAAGAGCGTGCCGAACACGAGCGCGGCTGCGGTCGCGTACACGGTGTACTCGTACCACTCGATCACGGCGCCGATCGTGCCGGAGAAGAGGCTCTTGCGGCGCGCGGCGTTGAGCTCCTGGGCGCTGAAGGCGGTCGTCGAGGACGACAGGATCTGGGACATCGTTGTTCCTTTGCTGAGGGTCAGGGCAGCACGATGGCTGCACGGGTCACGGTGCGGGCGAGCGATTGATCGAGCGCCTCGCGGATCTGGTCGAAGCCGAACTCCGCGTCGACGAGCCGCGCGAAGGGATAGCGGTCGAGGTGGGCGCCGACGAAGTCGAGCGCGCGTGCGAGATACCGCGCCTCGTAGCGGTCGACATGCCGGATGGTGAGCGCCTTACGGGTCACGTATCCCGGGTCGAAGGGCACGGCCGCGCCGGGCGAGAGGTTGCCCATCACGAGATAGGTCCCGCCGCGACGCACATGGCGCAGCCCCTCCCCGAACGCCGCGGGAACACCGGTCACCTCGAGCGCGACGTCCGGCCCGCGGCCGCCCGTGAGCGCCTGCACGGCAGCGACTCGAGCGTCCACGTCCGCGATCTCCGTCATGTCGATCACATGGTCGGCGCCGAACGCTCCCGCCAGTTCGAGCCGGGAGGCTACGCCATCGATGACGACCACGCGGGCACCGAGCTCCTTCGCGATGGGGATCGCGTTGAGGCCGAGTCCGCCCGCTCCCTGGACGAGGAGCGTGGAGCCGAAGCCGAGCGGGGTGCGCGAGAGGCCGAAGAGCACCTGCGACAACGCGCAGTTCACGCCTGCGGCGACAGCATCTGGGATCGCGTCCGGCACTCTGAAGACGTGCTGTCGGGGATGGACAACATAGTGGCTCGCGAACGCCGAGTGGAAATGCGGGGCCTCCTCCGGCTGCTTCGCGAAGAACTCGTAGGCACGATCGCAGAGGTTGCGCTCGCCCTGCAGGCAGTGGAAGCACTCCTCACAGGTTTGGAAGTAGGTGACGACGACGCGGTCGCCCACCGCGAGCGACTCGCCCCGGTTGTCGATGCGGCGCCGCTCGCCGAGCTCCACGACCCTGCCGAGCATCTCGTGCCCGAGGCCGCCGCGGCGCTTCACCGGGTGCTTGCCATTCCAGATGTGCAGCTCGCTGCCGCAGACGTTCGCCCGGGTGATCCCGAGCACGATCTCGTCTTCCGCGGCGCGGGGCACCGGGTAGTCCTGGTAGACGAGCTCGCCGGGTGCGGTCATGACGGCGATGCGTCCGATTTCGCTCATCGTGGGTCCTCCTCCCGCCCGACCGCGATGCGGTCGAGCAGCTCGTACATGCGGGTGTGATCGGCGTCGGCGAAGCGCTCCGCCGTCGCCGCCCAGATCTTCGCGACGTGCGCCCCGAGGACGACCGGGTCGCCCTGCGCATCGGCGAGCCCGACCGCGATCGCGACGTCCTTGTTCATCAGGCCGACGGGGAAACCGGAGTCGAACGTCCCGGACAGCATGAACCGCTCGGCCTTCTGCTCGCTCGTGACACTGCGCCCCGAGGAGGCGTTGAGCACCTCGACGAACCGCTGCGATGCGATCCCGAAGGAGCGCGCCGCGCGGATGGCCTCCGCGGTCGCCACGACCGACGCCGCGGAGACCAGGTTGTTCAAGGCCTTTGCCGCGTGGCCCGCACCGTGCCCGCCGACATGCGCGATGGTACCGCCGAGCTCGCGCAGCATCGGTGCCACAGCGTCGACATCGGCGTCCTCACCGCCTACCATGATCGCGAGCGTCCCGGCCTCGGCGCCTCGGACGCCGCCCGAGACGGGGGCGTCGAGGGCGCGCAGACCCGCGGCGCCGAGACGATCCGCCAGCGCGCGGGAGCGCACCGGCTCCGCGGACGACATGTCGACGACGAGCGTGCCGCGGGCGAGCTCGCCGACGAGCCCGCTCGCTTCGAGAGCCGCTTCGACGCTGTCGGAGGTCGGCAGCATGGTCACGACGACTTCGGCGCGCGCACGATCCTCAGGGGCGGCGGCGCGGATACGCGGGCTCGCAGAGGCGAGTGCCGCGACCCGATCAGGGTCGAGATCCTGCACCGCCAGTTCGTGCCCGGCATCCGCGAGCCGTCGTGCCATCGGCGCACCCATATTGCCGAGACCGATGAAGAGGATGCGGCTCATGCCTCCGTCTCCTCGCGTTCCATGTCGGCGAAGACCTCACGGGCGAGCCGGAAGGCCTCGAGACCCGCGGGCATGCCGCAGTAGATCGCGACCTGCAGGAACACCTCCTGGATCTGGGACCGCGTCACGCCGTTGTTCACGGCTCCGCGCACGTGCACCTTGAGCTCGTGCGGCCGATTGAGCGCGGCGATCATGGCGAGATTGATGAGGCTGCGCTGAGCGCGCTCCAGACCGGGCCGGTTCCAGACGTCGCCCCAGCAGTGACGCGTGACCATCTCCTGCATCGGCATCGAGAACGCATCCGCGCCTGCGATGCTGCGCGCGACGTACGCCTCCCCGAGCACGGCTCGGCGCGTCGCCAAGCCTCGTTCGAACAGCTCGTCCTCCATCAGCGCTCCTCCTCGGCCTCGACGACCCACACCGTCTGCGGGTTCGTGAATTCTCTGACACCGTGCCCGGCCAGCTCGCGGCCGAAGCCGCTGGACTTGACGCCGCCGATCGGCACGCGGACGTCAGACACGGTGCCCTTGTTGACGAACACGCTGCCCACTTCGAGACGCGCGGCGATCCGTCGGGCCTCGGAGGTGTCGGCGGTCCACACCGATGCGCTCAGCCCCCAAGGCGAGAGATTCGCGAGTGCGATCGCGTCGTCCGTGTCTTCCGCCTCGACCACCGCGACCGCGGGACCGAAGATCTCCTCGTCGAACGCGGGGTTCCCGGGCCGCACGTCGCCGAGCACCGTCGGCGCGACGTAGTTGCCGCCGTACGCACTCGTCGTCCCTCCCGTGAGCAGCCGCGCTCCGGCTGCGAGCGAGCGCTCGATCTGCCCGACGACCTCGTCCCTGATGTCGCGGCGCGCGAGCGGCCCGATCTCCGTGCGCGGATCGCGCGGATCGCCGACGACGAGGGAATCGACGAGCGGCAGCAGTTCGGCGAGGAAGTCCGCCGAGATCTCACGATGCAGGATGATCCGCTTCGCGGCGATGCAGACCTGCCCGGTATTGCTGTAGCGGCTCTGCACCGCGGCACGGGCGGCCGCCGCGAGATCCGCGTCCGGCAGCACGATGAGCGCGTCGTTGCCGCCGAGTTCGAGCGTCACGCGCTTGAGGTGCCGTCCTGCGGACTCCGCAACGGCGGCGCCGGCGGCGCCGCCGCCCGTGAGTGTCACTCCGGCGACCCGATCGTCGGCGATGACGCGGTGCGTCTGCGCGGAAGCGATGTGCAGCACCGTGAACGCCCCGTGCGGCAGTCCCGCTTCGGCCCAGAGCCGTGCGAGATGCTCAGCGGACCCGACCGTGGTGTGCGCGGGTTTGAGCGCCTGCGCGTTCCCGGCGAGGAGAATGCCTGCGCCGCCGCGGAGCACCTGCCAGACGGGGAAGTTCCAGGGCTCGACGGCGAGCACGACCCCGATCGGGCGATGCTCGATCCGGGCCTCGGGCACCTCCGTGGGTTCGGGAGCGAGCAGTGACTCGGCGCGCTCCGCGTACCAGACGAGTGCTGCGGCGGCCTTCGCGACCTCGGCGCGGGACTGGGTGATCGGCTTGCCGACCTCCTCCGTGATGGTCTCCGCCACGATCTCGGCGTCGCGCCCGAGGAGCTCGGCCATGCGGAGGAACACGCGGCCGCGCTCGGAGACCGTTGTCGACGCCCACGCGCGCTGACCCGCAACTGCCCGGTCGAGACAGGTGTCGAGTTCGACATCGTCCGAGTGCGGACGCTCGGGAAGCGCTTCGCCGGTGGCGGGATTGGTCAGGGCGCGCTCGGCGCGCGGTGGGATCGTCGTGAGAGCCATGAACCCTACCGTAGAGTGGGACAACACTTCAAAGAAGTAGCAGCTTCGAAACCAAAAATTCACGTGGAGAGAACAATGGAGATCGCGCAGCTCGAAATATTCGCGGCCGTCGCCGAGCACGGCGGGGTCATCAAGGCCTCCGAGGCGCTCCTGCGGGCACCCTCGAATGTCTCGACGCGCATCAAGCAGCTCGAGCGAGAGCTCGGCGTGCAACTCCTCGTCCGCGACAAGCGACAGTCGTCGATCTCCTCGGACGGCATGGCGTTCCTCGAATACGCGAGGCGGATCCTCGAACTCGTGGAGGAATCCCGCACCATCGGGGGCGGCGGGGCGCCGCGCGGACGGTTCCGCGTCGGCGCGCTGGAGAGCGCTGCCGCAGTGCGCATTCCATCGATTCTCGCCGGCTTCCACCTCGCGTACCCCGACGTGGAGGTGGAGCTCGAGGCCGGCGCGTCCGGCAGCATGTTCGACCGGGTGATGTCCGGCAGCCTGAGCGCCGTCTTCACGGACGGGCCGCCCGCCAGCCCGGTCCTCGCCGGCCTGCGGGCATTCGAGGAGCAGCTCGTGGTCATCTCCCCGCCGAGCACGGCCGGACTCGACGACCCCTATTGGTCCAACAACCCGACCGCTTTCGTGTTCGGATTCCAGTGCTCCTACCGCCAGCGCTTCGACGACTGGATGGCTGCCACGGGCGTCGTGCCCGCACGCTCGGTCGAGATCTCGTCCTACTACTCCATGGTCGCCTGCGTGGCGTCGGGAGCCGGGATCGCGATGATTCCGAGCTCGCTGCTCGCCTCGCTTCCCGGCGCATCGGGCGTGCGGCGCCACGAGATCGGCGCACTCGGTCGCGCGGAGACCTGGCTCACCTGGCGGCGCGACGCGGGCTCGGTGAACCTGCGCGCATTCGTCGCCCACGTGCGCAGCGCCGTCGGCGCGGAGGAAAGCGAGCCGGAGACCCCGAGCGCAGCGACGCCCGCGTGAGCCCTCCGACGTGTTATCATCGATAACATGTCAACGAGATCATTGATACTCTCCCGCGCGATCGAGCTGCTCGCCGAGTCGCCGGACGGGGACATCTCGACGCGCGCCGTGTGCGAGGCGGCCGGCGTCACGCAACCCGTGCTCTACCGCCAGTTCGGCGACAAGAGCGGACTGCTGACGGCCGTCGCGGACGCGGTCTGGGACGAGTACCTCGAGATGAAGCGCGCGGCGTCGCCGTCGGAGGATCCCGTTGCGGACCTCCGCTCCGGCTGGGACGCGCACACCGGATTCGCCCTCGCCCACCCCCACGCCTACCGGCTCGTCTTCGCGAGCGGACTGGACTCCCCGCCCGCCGCGCTGGCGGAGGCGATGGCGCTGCTGCAGGACGCGCTCGCGCGCATCGCGCTGCGGGGCCGACTGCGGATGGATCCGTCCCGGGCGGCTCGGATCGTCATGGCCGCGAACAGCGGCGTCGCGCTCGCGCTGATCCTGCGCCCCGAGGAGTACCGCGGCACGGACGCCTCGGCCGACGCGCGCGAGGCGACCCTGCGGGGCATCCTCGTCGACGCGCCCGAGGACGCACAGCCGGTCGACGGGATCGCCGCCGCAGCGACCGCCATCCGGGCGCTCCTCGCGCGCTCGTCTGAGGAGCCGGCGCCCTTCTCCCCGGCGGAGGCCGCGCTGCTCGACGACTGGCTCGCGCGCCTCCCGGGCGGTTGATCCGCGGCCTCGGCGCCTTCCCACCGACCCACGTCATCGTTCCCGCCCGATCGGAGCTCACCCATGCACACCACTCCCGCCCCCTTTCCGCGCATCGCGCTCGTCACCGGCGCCTCCGGCGGTATCGGTCGAGCGGTCGCGCTCCGCCTCGCGGCCGACGGCCTCGCCGTCGCCGTGCACTACGCCGGCAACCGGGCGGCCGCCGAGTCGACTGTCGCGGACATCACCGCAGCCGGAGGGCGCGCCCTCGCCGTCGGCGGGGACGTCGCCGACGACGCGGCGATGGCCGCGGTCTTCGACACCGTCGAACAGGAGGTCGGCGGGCTCGACGTCGTGGTGCACACCGCAGGCGTCATGGTCCTCGGCCCGCTCGCCGACTACCCTCTCGACGACTTCGACCGGATCGTGCGCACCAACCTCCGCGGCACCTTCGTGGTGACGCAGCAGGCCGCGCGACGCGTACGGCCGGGCGGCGCCATCGTCACCTTCTCCACCACGGTGACCCGCACGGCGTTCCCGAGCTACGGTCCGTACGTCGCGACGAAGGCCGCGGTCGAGGGCATGACGATGATCCTGGCGCGGGAGCTGCGCGGCAGGGACATCACGGTGAACGCCGTCGCTCCCGGTCCCACCACCACCCCGCTCTTCCTCGAGGGCAAGGACGAGGCGACGCTCCGAGGACTCGCGCAGGCCGCGCCGCTCGAGCGCCTCGGCCGCCCGGAGGACATCGCCGAGACCGTCGCATTCCTCGCCGGCCCAGGCCGTTGGGTCAACGGGCAGACGCTCTTCGCCAACGGCGGTCTCGCGTAGCGCACGTGGGGGTTGCGCACGGTCGCACCTCCGGCGGTCCCGCCGCGTCTCCAGCGGTCCCGCCGCTACACTGGCGGGATGGGCGGAGCACGCGGGCGGAACGGCCGTGCGGGCGGCTGGATCTGGATGCTGCTCGCCTTCCTCCCCCTCGCAGCCGGCCTCGCGCTGACGTTCCGGCAGATGCTGCCCGCCACCGTCAGTTCGGCGGCCGAGCTCGCCAGGGTCGGCTTCGGCTGGCCGTTCGCCTGGACGGTGCAGGACCACCGCGGGATCGCCTCCCCCGCCGAATATCCCGCCGCGCTGCGGTACCTCGGCGAGCGGCGCGGCGCTGCGGTCTCAGCGCCGACGACGGAGGTCCACTGGGGGCTCTTCGCGCTCGACACGGTCCTGCTGTGGGCGGCGGTCGCCGCGCTCCTGCTCGCGGGTATCGCCGTGACCCGGCGGGTCCTGCGCTCGAGGCGGCCGCGGGCCCGGTGACCGCGCTCCGGGTGACCGCGGGGCGGCGACCGCGTGCGCGCGCCCCGATCGGGCTGCGAGGCCGCGCGCTCGCCGGGAGGCGTCAGCAATCGGGGAGCGCGGACCAGAGCGCCGCCCACTGCTCCGGACCGAGGTCGCGGGGAAGCGCCCCGGGCGGCACCTCGGCGCGCGCGAGCGCCCGAGCAGCGGAGCGCCCGCCGGTCCGCGCCGCGCGACCGACGATCCGCTCGAGCCGGCCGCCCGGCCCCGTGAACACCGCGCGGACGAAACGCTCGTACGCCGCGCGCTGACGGGCGGGCACGAGAGGACGGGATCGCCGCGAGACGCGCATGACGCCGCCGTCGACGCCCGGTCGGGGGCGAAAGCCCCCGGCGGGCACGCGACCGTGCAGGGAGAACGCGAACCACGGCGCCGTCTGCGCGGTGAGCAGGGTGCCGCCGCCGACCCCGCAGCGCTTGCGCGCCACCTCCCACTGGGTGAGCAGCACGGCGTGCCGCCAGTCGCCGGCGGAGAGCAGCCGTCGGAGGATCGGCGTCGTGAGATGGAAGGGAATGTTGCCGACGACCGCGGGGGCCGTCAGCGGGACGCGCAGCGCGTCGCCCTGCGCGACCTCGACGCGCGGATAGGCGCGCCGCAGCCGTGCCGCGCGATGCTCGTCGAGCTCGATCGCGGTGAGGGGACGTCCGAGCCGCGCGAGCGGCCCGGTGAGGGCGCCGTCGCCGGCGCCGAGCTCCAGGATGGGGCCGCGCGTCTCCGCGACGAGGGCGGTGATCGTCTCGATGGTCGAGCGATGGATGAGGAAGTTCTGGCCGAGTTCGTGCCGGCCGCCATGGGTCGATCGTGGCATGGTCGCGCTCCAGGATGAGATGGGTGGAGCGTCTCGGGACGGGCGGATGCCTACGACGGTGCACGGGGACACCGGAGTCGTCCCGAGACGCGGAGGTCTCTCGGACGGACGACGCGCGAGGCGTTCGGCGAGGCGCGCCGTCAGGCGCGGCGGTCGCGAACGGCGAGCGAGTGCGTCACGGCGAACGCACGATTCAGGGTACCCATGCGGGCCATCATAGGGCATCGCCGCGGCAGGGCGCCACGGAGGCTGCCGGTCACGGCCCCGACGCGCCGGGGTCGCGATCCCGCACCGCGGCCGCCTTCTCGCACAGCACCGCGCGTTCGCGCGCGTTCGTCGCGAGCGCGGCGGCGCGATCCAGTTCCGCGGCGGCCTCGTCATCGCGGCCCAGCCGCGCGAGCAGTTCACCCCGCACGCTCGGCAGCAGGTGTCCTGCGGCGAGCGCCCGCTCGCCCGCGAGCCGCTCGACGAGCTCGAGGCCGACCAGCGGCCCCTCGGCCTCCGCGACGGCAATGGCGCGGTTGAGCTCGGCGACGGGCGACGGCGCGACGGCGCAGAGTTCGCGGTAGATCTCGGCGATGCGCCGCCAGTCGGTGTCCGCGAAGCGCGCCGCCGAGGCGTGACAGGCCGCGATCCTGGCCTGCAGCGTGTATGCGCCGGACACCGCGTCCCCGCGCCCCGCGGCCCCCGACCCGGCCGCGCGGCGCGCCCACTGCGCATCGGCGCGCTCGAGCGCGCGGTCGCCGAGGCCGATGAGCGCCCGGTCCCAGCTCGCACGGTGCTGCTCCGCGAGGAGGACGGGGTGCCCCTCGGCGTCGATGCGCGACGAGAAGCGCGAGGCCGTGTAGGCCATGAGCGCGACGAGGCCGTGGACCTCCGGCTCAGCGGGCATCAGCGCGGCGACGACGCGCGCGAGCCGCAGGGCCTCCATCGCCAGCTCGGGGCGCATCCAGTCGGGGCCCGAGGTCGCGACGTGCCCCTCGGAGAACATCAGGTAGAGCACGCCGAGGACGCCGCCGAGCCGGCGGCCGCGCTCGGCCGCCGCCGGCAGCTCGAAGGGCACCTCGGCCGCGGCGAGCTTCTGCTTCGCGCGCACGATGCGCTGCTGCACCGTCGGCACCGGCAGCAGGAACGCCCGCGCGATCTGCGCGGTCGTGAGACCGCCGACCACCCGGAGCGTCAGCGCGAGCTGCGCCTCGCGCGAGAGCACCGGGTGGCAGGAGATGAAGACGAGCCGGAGCACGTCGTCCCCGATCGCATCCGGGTCCCCGGGCGCTTCCTCGGCCGCCTCGGCTTCGTGGGCGCGCTGCGCGTCCGCGACGAGCGCGAGTGCGCGCTCGGCGACCTCGCGACGCCGCCAGCCATCGATGGCCCGCCGCTTCGCGGCGGTCGTGAGCCAGGCTCCGGGATTCCCGGGCACGCCGGATCGCGGCCACTCCCGCAGCGCCGCGGCGAGCGCCTCCTGCGCCAGGTCCTCGGCAAGGCCGAAGTCGCCGACGTATCGCGTGAGCGTCGCGACGATCCTGGCGGCCTCGATGCGCCAGACGGCCTCGACCGCGCGGGCGGCCCGGGCCGCCCGCACGGTCTCGGCGGTCCCGTCGCGCCGATCGCTCGGCGTCATCGGCTCAGTTGCCGCGCGCCTTGCCCTCGGCGATCCACTCCTGCTCCTTCTGGATCCACTCGTTGTCCTGCGGGAAGTCCTCCGGCCCGGTGACCCGGCGCACCTCGATCTGGGACCCGGCGCCGAGCGGCGCGCGGCGCGCCCACTCGATCGCCTCCTCCTTCGAGGAGACCTCGAGGGTCCAGTAGCCGTTGAAGAGCTCGCGGAGCTCGCCGTACGGGCCGTCGGTGACGACCGGCTCCTCGGCGGCGAAGTCGACCACGGCGCCCTCCGAGGCGTCGGAGAGTCCCGCGCCGTCGACCATGACGCCCGCGGTGATCATCGACTCGTTGTAGGCGCCCATCTCGGCGATGATCTCCTCGAAGGGGCGCTGCTGGTACTCCTCGACGGCGGCCTGGTCGACTGCGCGCATGATGAGCATGTACTTCATGATGACTCCTCTGGTCGTGCGATCCGGGGGATCGGTCGATCCCCCTCACCCACTACGTCGAACCAGCGTATGCGGGATCGACAGGCGCGGGAAGATTTTTTCCAAGGAGCCGGCGCCGATCCGTGCCCGCGGTGCGCGAAGACCGCGGAGCCCGTGATGGCGAGGCGTGCCGGTCGATCCGACGATGCGCCGCTCAGCGCGCCCGGCGGGCCGGCGCGAAGGTGGTGTACCCCGATCCGGACCCCGGAGCCGCGAGCGCGTCGAGCGCGTCCCGGTCCTCCGCAGCGGGCGTCCACCGGATCGCCGCCGCGTTGGCGGCGATCTGCTCGGGCCGGGTCGCACCCGCGATCACGGAGCCGACGACGGGCTGGGAGCGCAGCCAGCCGAGGGCGACGTCGAGCATGCCGATGCCGCGCTCCTGGGCGAAGCCGCGGATCCCCTCGACGAGATCCCAGTCCGCGCCGTCGAAACGGGCGGTTTCGGCGTCGAGGCGGGAGCCGGTCGGCGCCGCCTCGCCCCGCGCGTACTTGCCGGTGAGCAGACCGTAGGCGAGCGGGAAGTAGGGCAGCAGGCTCGCGCCGATGTGCGCGAGGGCGGGCACGAGCTCGCGCTCGGCGCTGCGGTTGACGAGGGAGTACTCGTTCTGCGCCGTGACGAAGCGCTCGCTGCCGATGGCCTCGGCCACCGCCGCCGCATCCGCGACCTCCCAGGCCGCGAGATTCGAGCAGCCGATGTAGCGGACCTTGCCGGCGCGCACGAGGTCCGTGAGAGCGGCGAGCGTCTCCTCGATCGGGGTGAGGCGATCCGGCGTGTGCAGCTGGTAGAGGTCGATGTAGTCGGTGCCGAGGCGGGTGAGGCTGCCTTCGACCGCGCGGATGAGGTAGCCGCGGCTCGCACGGTTCTCGCGCGCGCCGGGGATCAGACCCCCGAGGTCCATGCCGAATTTCGTGGCGACCACTGCCTCGTCGCGGCGGGTGCCGAGGGCGACGCCGAGCATCGTCTCGGAGGCTCCGGCTCCGTAGGAGTCGGCCGTGTCGAAGAACGTGACGCCGGCGTCGAGCGCCGCGCCGACCACGGCGCTCGTGCGCGCCTGATCGATGCGGCGCCCGAAGGCGTTGCACCCGACGCCGAGGGCGGAGACGAGGAGACCGCTGGATCCGAGGGGCGCGTAGTCCATGCCCCCACGCTAGTACGAGTCGGAGGCCGGGTGCGCCCAGCTCAATCGCCCATCCTCGAGCTCCTCGACGGTCGCGGCCACCCAGGCGCGCTCTGCGGCGAGCATGGCCCGCCGGTACTCGTCCTCGATCACGAAGACCCGCGCGAGCCCGTGCGCCTCGCGCGTGCGCTCCGGCTGCACCGCGGCCACAAGCGCGTCCAGGGCGGTCAGGCGCTCGCGGAGCAGGGAGGCGAGGACATCGGGCGTGGTGAGCGGCAGGCAGGAGAGCGCCGCGGCGAACGACGGGTACTCGTTCCGCGGGCGCGCGAGGGTCTCGGCGAGCCAGCCGAGCAGCACCTCGCGGCCCGCAGGGGTGTTCCGGTAGACCACGCGGGTGCGCGCGGAGTCGTCGGGCTCCGCGACCACGAGGCCATCGCGCTCGAGCCGGCTGAGCACCTGATGGATCGAGTTGCGCGAGGCGACGTTGACGACGGCGTCCTTCTCGCGCATGCGGATGAGCTGCTGCATCCGGTAGGCGTGCATCGGCGCCTCCTCGAGGAGCGTGAGGACGATCATCGCGAGCGGTGACCGGCCCGGCAGAGGCTGCGCCATTCCGCACCTCCCGGAGTCGTTCGCGCCGAATGCTTGACGCCCCCACTGTATCTAGTCATAATATGACCATGACACGCGCACTCATCATCGGCGGCGGCATCGCCGGGCCCGCTGCGGCACTCGCACTCGCCCGAGCGGGCGTCGCATCGGAGATCTTCGAGCAGCATCCCGGCCCGGCGGACGAGGCGGGGGTGTTCTTCACGCTGGGATCGAACGGTGTCGACGCGCTCGGCGCGATCGGGCTCCGGGAGGCGGCGATGGATCGCGGCTTCGCAACCCCGGCGATCGAACTGCGCAGCGGCACGGGAAAACCGCTCGGCGTCAGCCGGATCACGACGACGCGAGAGGACGGCACGCCCAGCCAGACGATGCGTCGCGCCGAGCTGTACGGGATCCTGCGGGACCGCGCCGTCGCGGCGGGGATCCCCATCACCTTGGGCACGAAGCTCGTCACGGCCGCCGACACCGGCGAGGGCGTCGTGGCGACCTTCGACGACGGCAGCACGGCCCACGGCGACCTCCTCATCGGCTGCGACGGCGTCCACTCGCGCACGCGGACGCTCATCGATCCCGGCGCGCCACGGCCCGTGGGCGCCGGTCTCGTCAACTTCGGCGGCTACACCTCGGGCGTCCGCGTCGACACCGAGCCCGGTACGTTCCGCATGATCTTCGGCTCGCGGGCGTTCTTCGGCTACGCGACGGCCCCCGACGGGACGGTCTGGTGGTTCGCGAACGAGCCGACGTCGGGATCCGCACCGGCGGACCTCCCGTCGCGCGATGCCGCCGAGCTCCGCCGGCATCTCGGCGCGCTGTTCCGCGACGACGCCGGGCCCGCGGCGGAACTGATCGCCGCCGGTCACGATCTCGCCCGCCCGACGCTCACGCACCTGCTGCCGCATCTGCCGCACTGGCGTCGCGGCCGCATGGTCGTGATCGGCGATGCCGCGCACGCGCCCTCGCCGAGCTCGGGGCAGGGCGCTTCGCTCTCCATCGAGGACGCGATCGTGCTCGCGCAGTGCGTGCGCGATCTCGGCGCGGTGCCCGCCGCCCTCACCCGCTTCGAAGCGATCCGGCGCCCGCGCGTGGAGCGCATCGTCGCGTCCGCGGCGCGCGTCAACAGCTCGAAGGCCGCCACCGGAATCGCGCGCCGCGTGCGCGACCTGGTGCTGCCCGCGATTCTGCGGTTCAGCGGTGCGCACGGCATCGAGGACACCTACGGGCATCGCATCGAGTGGGATCGGCGGATTGAGGCGTAGAGCTGGAGGACATCGGGACCGCCGCGACCCGAGGTCGTCGCATCTCCCGCGGCACCGGCGGATGCCGTCACCGCGCGGCGGTGCCGGGGTGGACGATCCGGGGGACCCCGGCGGTGCTGACGAGGATCGCGGCGACGGAGAACGGGACGATCCCGAGCGCGAGCATCGCCGCTCCCGTGCCGCCCTCGAAGTCGACGGCGCCGTGCGAGAGGACGAGCTGCGCACCGGTCTGGAACGCCGTGTGGAACCCGATCGGCATCCAGATCGAACCGGTGATCATGCGCAGGTATCCGAAGCCGATGCCCATCGTGAAGAAGAGCGAGAGGTCGGCGGGGTGGGCGTTCTGCCGCAGGACCGCGGCGAACAGGGTGAACAGGAGCGCCTGGACGACGATGACGCCCCATCCGCGGAGGACCGTTCCGAGCACTGCCGCGACGTAGCCGCGGAAGACCGCCTCCTCCGGGAGCGCCTCGGTGATCAGCACGGCGAGGAGCAGCAGTCCGACGGTCCCCGCGAGCTCCGGCCCCGAGACGACGATGCGCAGCGGGGCGCCGAGGAGCGCCAGCACCCCGAAGGTCGCGGCGGCCGGGGCGATCCAGATCACGGCTCCCCACAGCGCCAGCCGCCACCCCGACCGGATGCTCGTCACCCCCGCATCGCCCAGCCGACCCCCGTCGGCGCGGTGCACCAGCAGGGCGATGACCATGAGCGTCACGGCGCTGATCACGAGGCCGGCCGCGATCCGGAGGACCAGCGTCGTCGGCGCGGAGGGATCGGGGGCGGCCGGGAGCAGCGCCGACAGGATGGCGAGGCCCGCGCCGAGCGGCAGCAGGGCGAGCGCGATCCGCCAGGCGGCGGACGCGAGGCGGCGGGAACGCGGCTCAGGTGCGGTCGTCATGTCGTTCCTCCGTCGTATCGGCGGGCGAGGGCGCGAAACGCGCGCTTGGGGTGCCAGCTGCCGTCGGCGTGCGCGGCGACGACGCCGTAGCTGGCCAGGTCGAGGTCACGACCCGGAACGTCTGACGCGACCAGGGCGGGCTCGCTGAACCCCCAGACGAAGGTCCCGTCCACCCCCGCCCGGTCGAAGAGGTCGAGGAGATCGATGAGATAGTCGGCCTGCTCCTGCTCGTCGCGCACGAGGCCGCGGGGCACGGACGTACCCGCGCGGCCGCTGAGCACCCCGGACGCCGTGGAGGCCCGTGCCGCGGCCCCGCGGTAGGCGCAGGAGCCGAACTCGAAGACGTAGCACGGCGCGCGCTGCGCGCGCGCCGTGTCCACCAGCGCGCGGATGTCGTCCTCGAATCGCCACGCGTTGCGCGCATCGCGATAGCGATCGGCGCCGACGACGTCGAAGATCGACCAGTCCGGCCGCTCCCACTCCCCCGCCCCGTAGGACACGGGGCCGGCGAAGCGCTCCCGCGCGTCGCCGACGAGCTCGGCGAGCAGCCGGCGCAGCCGCCGGTTGGCGAGCGGCAGCAGCGGGAACGTCACCGCCAGCAGCCTCCCCCTCGCCCAGAAGCTCGGCCCCGGGAGCATCCCGGGCACCGAGAGCGTCAACTCGCACCCGACCACGAGCCCGGTCTCGGCGCCCGAGGAGCGCAGGTGTTCCGCAGCGGCCGCCGCCGACCGCACGGCGGCGCGCATCTCTTCGCGGGGCCGGTCGAAGGGGCGCGGCTGCAGCCACACGCCCAGCCCCTCCTCCGCGGCGATGCCCGCGGCGAGGGCGAGGCGGCGGGCATCGTCGGCCATGATCAGCACGGCGTCGCAGCCGAGCTCCCTCCGGATCGCCCGGAAGTCGCGCCGCGCCGTCTGTGCGGTGAAGCCGGGATGGCTCTCGAACCCCCGCTCGTAGCGCACGCCCGCGTCGTATCCGATCCCGCGCACGGGTTCAGCCATCGGCCGCTCCCAGCGCCCGGAACAGGAACGGCACGGCGTGCGCGCGCAGCGGACCGAGATCGGCCCCGGGGTCTCGTTGCACCAGGGTGATCGCACGATCCAGCACGCTCTCGACGAGCCCCGTCGCGACATCGAGCGGCATCGGCTGGAATGCACCGTCCGCCATTCCGGCGCGGAGGATGCTCCGCACCAGGGCCGCGTCATCCTCGTCCGCGACGAGGTAGAGCGGGGTGCCATCGGCGGTACGGTGCGAGACCACGATCTCGACCGCTGCGGCGAGCGCCTCGCGCTCGGCATCCACGTGCGCGAGGTACGCCTCGGCGTATCCGCGCAGGCGAGCGGCGGGCTCCTCGACGCCGTCAACCGCACGCAGCACGCGCTCCCCGAGCGCCTCGAACACGGTCTGCACCAGCTCGAGCAGGAGCCCCTCCTTCGAGGAGAAGTAGTACGCGACGGCGCTCTTGGCGATCCCCGCCCGCCCGGCGATCTCCGCGAGGGACGCGCGGTGGTAGCCGATCTCGTTCACGGTGACCGTCGCCGCGGCGATCAGCTGCTCGCGCCGCGCCGCCTCGATGAACGACCGCGATCCCGCCGCGGGGGGCCTCGCCGAGTCGGCGTCGCGCTCGATCGGAAGTTCAGAACGCATGGTCTGATTTTAGAACGATTGATCTGATGCGTCCAGAGTACGGACGCGGGCGGGCCCGATTCCGCACGGAGCGGGCTCCCGGGGCGTCCGCGATGGACGGGATGCCGTGCCTTCGGCTACAGCGGGACGTCGAGCAAGCGGCGCAGCACCGAGACCACCCCGTCCTCATGGAAGGCCGGGGCGACGTACCGCGCGGCGGGCTGCACCTGAGGGTGGCTATTGGACATGGCGAACGACCAGCGCGCTGCGCCCAGCATCTGCAGATCGTTGAGATAATCGCCGAAGACGACGGTGTGCGCGGCGCTCACGCCGATCGCATTCTGGAGTGCGCGCACGGCACTGCCCTTGTCGACATCGGTCCGCATGATGTCCAACCAGTGCTTGCCGGAGATCACCGCTTGGTGTCCGGCGGCGACGTCCCGGAAGGTCGTCTCGAGAGCCGTCTGCGCGTCGGAGAAATCGTACACCGCCACCTTCAGCACATCGTCCTCGACGCTCGCGAGGTCGTCGACCACGTTGAGCTCCGCGTAGTACCGTTCCACCTCGCGGGTGAATGCCCGATCGGTGCGCTCCACGTACGCGCCCCGGAGTCCCGAGACGACCACTCCGAGGTTCCGGGCCGCGGCGGCGTCTCTCGCCGCGGAGACGACCCGTCGGACGATATCGCCTCCAAGCGCGCTGCTCGAGAGCCGCCGCCCCGCATGGATGACGAGATTGCCGTTATCGGCGATGTACGAGATGCCGTCGTCGGAATGGTCGAAGAGTCGCGCGAGGGCCGCGTGGTGCCGTCCGCTGGCCGGTGCGAACGCGATCTTCCGAGCACGCATGATCTCCAGGAGCGGCCAGAAGGTCTCAGGCACCCTCCCGCCCTCGGTCAAGAGGGTGCCGTCCAGATCCGTGACGACCAGCCGCACGTCGTGGGGTCCCGGCGGGATCTGCGACCAGCTGACGGGCTCGGCGGCGTCCGACGGCCGCATCCGCACGGCACCCCCGGCCGTCGCCGTCCCGCTGTTCTGCTTGTCGATCATGCGCTGCTCCTCCTCGGAATCTCTTGCACCGCGGGTGCGCGGTCAGCCGGCCGGTGTCGACCAGGCCAGCAGGCTCCGCGGGTTGGTCTCGAGGAACGCGCGGATCACGTCCGGCCCCACGCGCGCGGCCAGTCTCGGGATGAATCTCGATGTCAAATAGCCGATGCCTGGCATGCCGCCGTAGGCCGCGTATCTCGATCGTCTGGCGACGTCGCCGCCGAGGAGCACGCGGTCGGCGTGCCCCGCCTCGGCCGCGCCGGCGATGGCGTCGATCAGGAGCGACTCCGGCCATTCCTTCAGCCTCGCCGCCCCGTCGCACCCGAGGTAGGCGCCTCGGGCGGCGAGTTCGGCGTACAGGATCGGATCGGGGCTCCGATCGATGTGCGCCAGGACGATGCGATTCTCGGCGACCCCCTCCTCCGCGAGGATGTCGAGCGCTTCGTGCGCGCAGGTGCCGTGCTCGAGGTGCACCATGATGGGCGCGCCCGAAACGCGATGCGCGGCAGCGACCGCAGCAAGAGCGCGTCGCTCGAACGGGGAGATCGACCAGTAGCCGACTCCGGCTTTCAGCATGCCCGCCCGCACCGGAGCCCCGTGCGGCGCGCGCGCGATTCGCGAGGCGCCGCTGCGATCGCCGTCTACCGCGGGTTGCCCGTCATGCAGTTCCGCGACGCACTGCGCCGTCATCGCGGCGAGGTCCAGACCCGCCGCATCGGTACGGCCCGCGTAGTGCGCCTCGCGATGGAATCCGGCCGTGACGATCACGCTGAGTCCCGTGCGCGCCGAGATCCGCGCGACGGCTTCGGGGTCCCGTCCGAGGCCCCAGGGAGTGGCGTCGACCATCGCATCGATACCGCCGGCGCGCATCAGGGCGGCCTCCTCCCCGCTCAGCCGCTCGTCTGCGAGCTCCTCGCCGGGCAGCAGCGGCGTCGCCTGGAAGAGGTGCTCGTGATAGTTCACGCGCCCGAGGCTCTCGGGTGCCACGTCGCCGAGCACGGTACGCACGAACGGCGTCTCACGGTCGTTCATCATCGATCGAACCAGCCTTCCATTCGGCGATAGGCATCCATGAAGGTGTCGTACCGCTCGGCGTTGATCGTCGCATCGAGTACCGGTTCCACCGCATCGCCCGATGGCTTGCCGACGAACGACCGCACATCGGCACGATCGAGCAGGCCGACGCCCATCGCGGCGATCGCCGCCGCTCCGAGACTCGTGGCGTGATCGCCCATCGAGTTCGGACGCACGCGCAGCTGCCAGGCATCCGCGAGGATCCGGGCGACCAGAGGAGACTTCGCCGCACCGCCGATCGCGGCGATCGCGGCGAAGCGATGCCCCGACTCCGCGAAGGCGACCAGGCCGGTGCGGAGATTGTAGGCGACGCCCTCGATGACCGCGCGCACCAGGTTGCCCTGATCGTGGGCCATCGTGAGGCCGGCGAACACCGCCCGCGCATGGGGATTCCAGTACGGCGATCGCTCGCCGAGCAGATGGGGCAGGAAGTACAGCCCGTCCGCGCTGGCCTCCGACGTCTCCGCCGCGGCGAGCGCCTGCTCGAAGCGATCGTCGGCGCCGGGCCGGAGCACCGAGGCGATCCAATCGAGCGACGCTCCGCCGGCCTGCATGGTCGCGGTCGGGACGAATTGCCCGGGAATCACATGGTTGTAGGTCATCGAGCGCATCTGCGGATCGTGCAGGGGCGCGATGTCGGCGAACGACACCCACGAGGAGGACCCGAGATACGCGTAGGCCCCGCTCGCGCGATCGACGATTCCGGCGCCGAGCGCACCCATCGGCCCGTCTCCCCCTCCGGCGATCACGCGCGTCGTCGCCGCGAGCCCCGCTTCCGCCGCCGCCGCGCCGCGCACCGCGCCCAGGTCGGTCGTCGACGCGACGATCTCGGGGAACAGCCTCCGCGGGAGCCTCGAGGCGGAGAGCAGCTCGTCGCTCCACGCAGCGCGCAGCTGATCGTACGCGTTCGTCCCGGAGGCGTCGGAGTGATCGGTCACGTGCATCCCGGTCAGGCGCTGCAGGATGACGTCCTTCGCGGTCGAGAACCGCCTGGACCCGGCGAATGCCTCCGGATCGTTGTCGCGCACCCACATGAGCTTCGCCAAGGAGTACGTCGGGTTCGCGCGGTGTCCCGTGATGCGGTAGACCTCCGCCATGCCGACGCGCTCGATCAGACGAGCGCACTGGGACTCGGCGCGAGTGTCGGCCCAGATGATCGCGGGTCGCGTCGGACGCCCCGCCGCATCGGTCAGGACCGCCCCCATCATCTGCCCCGAGAACGACACCGCCGCAACACGCTCCGGTGCGACGCCGTGCTTCGCCAGAAGCAGCCGATTGGCTCTGCAGAATGCGTTCCACCAATCGTCCGGATGCTGCTCGGCCTTCCCGTCCGCACCGAAGTCGACCGGATAGGCGACGGTCACCGAGGCGACGACTTCGCCGGTCGGGGTGACAAGCGTCGCCTTGTCCCCGGTCGTGCCGAGATCGTGCGCGAGCACGAGCGGCGCCTCGTCGGCCCTTCCAGATGCGCTCATCGCAGCGAGAACCCGCCGTCCATCAACAGCTCGGCGCCGACGAAGTACCCCGAGCGCTCGCTCAGCAGGAACTCGACCGCATGCGCCGCCTCGAGCGGCGTCCCCATGCGTCCGAGCACGGTCCCGGCGTTCCATTCGGCGTGCATCCGAGCCTTGAGGCCGTTGAGCGGAGTGTCGATGTAGCCGGGCGAGAGGGCGTTCACCCGCACACCGCGGGGACCCCACTCGACGGCGAGCGACTTCGTGAGCGCCGTGACCGCGGCCTTCGACGCGTTGTAGATGCACTGGCGCTGCGGGGAGTTGACCACGTGGTTCCCGGACATCGATGCGATGTTGACGATCGCGCCTCCGCCCCGGGCGATCAATTCACGGCCGAACGCCTGATTCGCGAGGAAGACACCTCGGAAGTTCACGCCCATGACCCGATCGACCAGTTCGATGTCGAGTTCCTCGGCGGCGACATCGTCCTCGACGATCCCCGCGGCCGTCACCAGGAACACGGGCGTGTCGAGCTCGGCGTAGACGCTCGCCACCGCGCGTTCCACACTGGCGCCGTCCAACAGGTCGCACTCGATGAATTCTCCGGCGCCATCACCGGGTACGCGGTCGAGCGCATACGTCCGCCATCCCCGCTCCTCGAGTGCCCGGCAGATCTCCGTGCCGATGCCCCCGGAACCGCCGGTCACCGCGACGCGTCCGCGCAGCGCCGCCGGCGCGGGGTCCTCCATGCTCATCTCGCCACTCCATTCCGAGGTCGACGTTCCGATCCCCTGCGAGTAGTAACACTACTGCATTCCACACCAAGACTCGCCAGAATCGCTCGCTAATCCCCGTGAACACGAACTCAGTCGGGATATCATGTAGCATTACTACGAAACTTCACGCTGATGGAAGGACTCTCGTGCCCGAACTCGATCTCCCCGCCCAGCTCGTCGTCTCATCGGACGGCACGCTGACGGGCAACAACGGCATCTACTCGAAGCACCTCGGCGATATGCGCGGCGTGTACCGCGACAGCGCCGCCTACGATGCGGCCGTCGTCGCGCAGGGAGCCGACGCGCTCGTCTACCGCGTCGAGTCCCAGGACCACGGCCCCCACTCCGGCGCCTTGACCATCGGCACCTCCCGCCTCCTTCCGGGACGCTACGGCGAGGAGTTCGCCGTGACTCGCGGGCATCTCCACGAGGTCTCGGACCGCGCCGAACTCTACTACTGCCTCTCGGGGCGCGGTGTCATGCTGCTCGACACCATCGACGGCAGGAGCGAGGCGGTCGAACTCACCCCCGGCTCAGCGGTGAACGTGCCAGGCGAATGGGTGCACCGCAGCGTCAACGTCGGCGATGAGCCCTTCGTGACGCTCTTCACGTACGCCACCGATGCCGGGCAGGACTACCAGCTCATCGCCGACGCCGGCGGCATGCGGCGGATCGTCGTCACGGACGGCGCCGGCGGCTGGACGCTCCGCGAGAACGCCGACCACGTCGGCTACCGGAAGGCGTAGGCGTGCCCACCCGGCGGGACGCGCAGGCCGAGCTCTCGGCGACCGCCAGAGCGCTCCTCAGCGGGAATCGCGTCGTTCCCGTCATCGAGATCGATGACCCGGCGCAGGCGGTTCCGCTGACCCGCGCCCTCGCCGCAGGCGGAATCACGATCGTCGAGATCACCTTCCGCACGTCCGCCGGCGCCGATGCGGTGCGTGCCGCCGCATCGGGCACGGACAGCATTGTGGGAGCGGGAACGCTCCTCACCCCGTCGGACGTCGACGCGGCTGCGGATGCCGGTGCCGCCTTCGGTGTGAGCCCGGGCTGGGATCCGCTGACCGCGGCGCGGGCCCTCGAACGCGGCCTGCTCGTGATCCCGGGGGTCACCGGGGCGGGAGAGATCCAGCAGCGTCTCGCCGAGGGGCACACGACGGTGAAGTTCTTTCCCGCGGAGGCGAACGGCGGGGCGGCGGCGCTCGCGCAGCTGTCGGCCCCGTTCGCGCACACCGGCCTCTCGTTCATGCCCACCGGCGGGATCGGCGCGCACAACGCCGCGAGCTATCTCGCCATTCCCGCGGTGACCGCCATCGGTGGCAGCTGGGTGGCCCCCCGGGCACTCGTCGCCGCCGGGGAATGGGCGCAGATCACCGCACTCGCCGCGGGCGCCACCGCGGCCCTCTCGACCGCAGGAGCGTAACCCGACATGACCGACCAGTACCCGACGTTCACCGCCACGACGCTGCACCCGGCGAGGCGCCGCACGTTCTACTTCATCGGCGTCAGCACCGCGAAGTCCTCGATACGACGGGTCTTCCCGTTGTGGGCCGAGGAGCTCGGCCTCGGGGACGTCGACTTCGTCGGCATCGACCTCCCGCTGCACGCCCCGGTGGACGACTACCGGGCCGTCGTCCAGTTCTTCCGCGACGACGCACTCAGCATCGGGGCGCTCGTCACCACGCACAAGCTCGACCTGTATCAGGCGGCCGCGGACCTGTTCGACTACGCGGATCCGTTGACCGTGCTCATGGACGAGATCAGCTGCATCTCCCGGCGTGACGGGCAGCTGCGCGCCCACGCGAAGGACCCGATCACCGCGGGCTACGCACTCGACGCGATCGTCGCCGACGGCGAGTGGCCGGGTCGCTCCGTGTTCCTCATGGGTGCCGGCGGCTCGGCGATCGCCATGGCCTGGCACCTGACCCGAGCCGAGCGCGGCTCCGATGTGCCCGCCGAGATCGTGGTGAGCAACCGCAGTCAGGCGCGTCTCGATTCCCTGGCGGAGGTCTACGCGGGATTCGGGACCGATGTACCGCTGCGATGCGTGCTGAGTCCGCATCCCGTCGAGAACGACGCCGTCCTCGCTTCGATGCCGGCGGGGAGCGTCATCGTCAACGCCACCGGCCTGGGGAAGGACGCCCCGGGATCCCCGCTCAGCGACGCCGCGGTCTTCCCCGCGCGGGCCCGGGTGTGGGATCTGAACTACCGCGGCGACCTCGTCTTTCTCGACCAGGCGCGAGCGCAGGAGGGCGAGCGCGATCTCGACGTGCACGATGGATGGGTCTACTTCATCCACGGATGGACCCGCGTCATCGCCGAGGTCTTCGACGTCGACATCCCGACCTCGGGCGCGGCCTTCGATCGCCTCGGGGCGATCGCCCGCGACGCGCGGGAGGCCTGAACACCATGATCGCAGCACGCGAACGCATTCTCGTCACGCCGCGCTCTCTCACCTCGGCGGGCCTCGAGAACGTGCCGGAGCTGGCTCCGCTGATCGAGGCCGGATACGAGCTGCTGCCGGGACCGCCCGGCCGCACTCCGGACGAGACCGAGCTCTCGGACCTGCTCTCGCAGGACGTCGTCGGCTATCTCGCGGGAGTCGAACCGGTCTCCGCCGAGGCGCTCCGCTCCGCTCCGGCCCTGCGCGTGATCTCGCGCAACGGCGTGGGGACGGACGCGATCGACATGTCGGCCGCAGCGGCGGCGGGCATCGCGGTCGAGGTCGCGCGCGCCGCCAACGCCCCGGGCGTCGCGGAGCTGACCGTACTGCATATGCTCGCGGCGCTCCGAGACTTCGACGGGGCGGTTGCCGCGGTGCGGGCCGGCGAATGGGATCGCACCCGCGGCGGCGAACTCGGCAATCGCACGGTCGGGATCGTGGGGCTCGGGGCGATCGGCCGCACCGTCGCGGCCGTGGCCGCCTCCTTCGGCGCCGACGTGCTCGCGAGCGATCCCTTCGTCGAGCAGAGCAGCCTCGCCCGCATGGTCGACACCGCCGAGCTGTTCTCGTCGTCGGACGTCATCACGCTGCACAGCCCGCCCGGCGACCGACCGCTTGTCGACGCCGACGCGCTCCGGGCGCTGCGACACGGGGCGATCCTCATCAATACGGCGCGGTCGTCCCTCGTCGACGATGCGGCCGTGCTCGATGCCCTCGAAAGCGGACGACTCGGGGCGTACGCGGTCGATGCCTTCGACGCCGAACCGCCCGCGCTCACGCCGCTGCTCCGCCATCCGAGGTGCCGTCCCACGCCTCACCTCGGCGGCTTCACCGAGGAGAGCATGCACCGCGCGGTCTCGCTTGCCGTCGACAATCTGCTCCGCGGCCTCGGCTCCGAGGCCGCATAGCCGATCCCGCCGGGGCGGCGCCGTGGCGCGCACCCGTGGCGCTACAGTGATTCCGTGTCCACCTCCCTGCTGCAGTCGATCTCGGACCGCCTCCCCGCGTTGAGCCGGTCGGAGCGGGCGGTCGCGGAGTACGTGCTCCAGCATCGCGAAGAGGTCACGCGGATGACGTTGGCCGCGGTCTCTCGGGCCGCCGGGGTCAGTGAGCCCACGGTCATCCGCTTCTGCGCGAGCATGGGGTTCGCGGGGTTCCGGGGATTCCGACTCGAGATGGCGCGGTTCCTGGCGCTCGGCGTGCCGACGACGCACTCCGCGATCGAGGAGAGCGACGCGCTTCCGACGATCATCACGAAGATCTTCGACCACACGATCTCGAGCCTCGACCACACCAGGCGGTCGTTCGATCCCGACTCGGTCGCGCGCGCGATCGCGCTCATCGAGGCGGCGGATCGCCTGCACTTCTTCGGTTTCGGCGCGTCGTCCATCATCGCGGAGGATGCCGAGCAGAAGGCGGCTCTCTTCGGAAAACCGTGCTCGGCGCTCGCCGATCCGCATCAGCAGTTCATGACGGCCGCGACCGCGGACACGGGCGACCTCTTCGTGCTCGTCTCGCACACGGGCCGCACGGTGCCGCTCTCCACGATCGCGTCGGAGGCGCGCGCGAACGGCGCGCACGTCATCACGATCACCGCTTCGAGCACCGGACCCCTCATCGACGCGTCCGACGTCGCGATCGTCACCGCCACGCTCGAGGACACGGACGTCTACACCCCGACCATCAGCCGCATCGCCGCGCTCGTCGTGATCGACATCCTCGCCACCACGACCGCGATGAAGGGAGAGCACGTCAATCTCGCACGGCTGCGGGGCATGAAGCAGAAGCTCGCCGCGTTCCGCTCGACCCTCGATCCGGGCAGCGCACCCGAGTAGCCGCGCGGTTCGGGCGGCCCACGGCGCGAAGCGTCGCGGGCCGCCCGCGGATCAGCTCCGGGGTTCCAGTTGCTCGCGTACGACTTCGGCGAGCCCCGGGCCGTCGAGCCGGTAGTGCGCGTAGAGGCGCGTGGGAGCGGCGATGAGGCTGTACTCGTCCCTGATGCCGTGCCGGAACAGGCGCGCTCCTCCGGGATGCTCGGCGAGCACCTCCGCCACGGCCGCGCCGAGTCCGCCGATGATGTTGTGCTCCTCGGCGGTGATGATCACGCCGGTGCGGCCGGCGACGTCGCGCACCAGATCCTCGTCGAGGGGCTTCACGGTCGGCATGTCGACGACCCCGACGGAGACCCCCTCCTCCGCGAGCCGTTCCGCCGCCTGGAGCGCCGCGTGCACGAGGATCCCGCACGCGATGATGGTGACGTCGGTGCCGCGCAGATGCTCGATGCCCTTGCCGAACTCGAACTCGACGCCGTCCCCGTAGACCTGCGGGTCCCGGCCGCGGCTGATGCGGAAGTAGATCGGCTCCGGCCAGTCGGCCGACGCGCGGATGGCGGCGCGCAGCTGCGGTCCGTCGGCGGGCGAGACGACCGTGAGCCCCGCGATCGCCCGCATGGTCGAAATGTCCTCGGTCGCATGGTGGCTCGTTCCGTAGAACCCCAAGGAGATGCCCGTGTGGTGACCGACGAGCCGCACCGGCAGCTTCGTGTACGCCACATCCATGCGGATCTGCTCGCAGCACAGCAGGCCGAGGAACGAGGCGAACGTCGCGACGAACGGCATCGTCCCCGCCGTCGCCATCCCCGCTGCGGCCGACACCATGTGCTGCTCGGAGATGCCGAACTGCACGAATCGGTCGGGATGGGAGGCCTGGAACCGGTTGAGCCCGTTCGAGTAGGTCAGGTCGGCCGTGCCGGCGACGACGGGCGCACCGGCCGCGACGAGGTCCTCGAGCCCGAGGGACAAATAGTCGAGGCCGGGATTGAGCTCGTTCAGCGCGCGGTACTGCCAGGATCCTGCGTCAAGCGTCGACGACATCAGACGTCCGCTCCTTTCGTCTTCGTGTTCCGGATCTCCGCCACGGCCCGCTCCGCATCCTGCGGCGCGAGATAGCCGAGGTGCCACCCCGGCTCCTCCTCCATGTAGGCGACTCCCTTGCCCTTGCTCGTCCTCGCGATGACGCAGGTCGGGACGCCGTCGGGCTCGCGGTGCTTCGCTTCGCGCAGCACCGTGCGCACGGCTTCGACGTCGTGTCCGTCCACCTCGACCACGCGCCACCCGAACGCGCGCCACTTCTCGGCGATGGGCTCGATGCCGATGATGTCATCGACCTCGCCGTCCAGCTGGAATCCGTTCCGGTCGACGATCGCGACCACCCGGTCGAGCTTGTGGTGCGCCGCCGACATCGCGGCCTCCCACACCTGGCCCTCCTGCATCTCGCCGTCGCCGAGCATCACGAAGACGGAGAAGTCGCGCCCCTCCATGCGCCCGGCGAGGGCCATGCCGATGCCGTTCGACAGGGCGTGTCCGATCGACCCCGAGCTGAAGTCGATGCCCGGGATCTTCGTCATGTCGGGGTGGTCGCCGAACGCGCTGCCCAGGTGGGCATAGGTGTCGAGAGCGCTCATGGGGTAGTAGCCCAGATCCGCCAGGATCGGGTACATGCCGACGGCCGCGTGCCCCTTGCCGATCGTGAAGCGATCGCGATCGGGATCGTCCGGGCGCTCGGGCGTGAGATGCATGACGTCGTAGTAGAGCGTCGCGAGAATCTCGGCCGCGGAGAACACCGAGCTGTAGTGCCCGACCTTCGCGATCTCGATGAGGCGCACGGTCTCCGTGCGGATGAAGGTCGCGCGGTCGCGCAGGCGCGCGACCACCTCGGCCGGGTCGGTCCCGGCGTCGCCGTGCGGCGTGTCATTCATTGCGTTGATCTCCCAACTTCGTCGATGCGATCCCACCATCGTACATCTGATTCTCACATTTCGGTAATGTTGTCCATTTTTCGATAACACATCCGCCCTCGAATGACGAATGCCCGCATCGCCGAAGCGACGCGGGCACCTCGTCGGAGGCGAAGCGCTCAGAACTCGATCAGCACTTTCGTCGAGCCTCGCGAGTCGGCGGCGGTCTCGAACGCCTTGCGTGCATGCTCCACCGGGAACACATGAGAGACGACGGCGTCGAGTGCCTCGGAATGCGCGAGAATCCTCACCGACTCGTCGAGTTCGACATCGAATCGCTGAGACCCTCGAAGCGTGACCTCGCGGCTCACGAGCGATGCGAGCGGCACCGGGAGCTCGCCGTCGGGCAGCATGCCCAGCTGCACGATGGTGCCGCCCCGTCGCACCGCCCGCAGCGCGGACACCGTGGCCGCCGGGGACCCCGAGGCCTCGATGACCACATCGAACGCGTCGTCGGCGAGCGGGGGGTCGACCCCGAGTCGACGGGCCTCATCCGCGCCGACCATGCGCGCGACGCGCAGCGGCTCTTCCCACATGTCGGTCGCCACGATCTCCCCGGCACCGCGCCGACGCAGCGCCGCGATCGCGAGACACCCGATCGGCCCGGCGCCGCTCACGAGCACGCGCTTGCCCGCGTAGTCCCCCTCGTAGCGGTCGACTCCGTGCAGTGCGACGGCCAGCGGCTCGGCCAGCGCTGCGCGCCGCAGCGGCAGCCCCTCGGGCAGCCGGCGGAGCTGATCGGCGGTCGTCCGCACGAACTCGGCGAAGCCACCCGGTGTGTGCGGCACCGTCGATGCGCTCCCGAGGTAGCTCCCTCCTGGAGCGAGGTGCAGGCCATGCCCGGCCGCACCGCCGGGAGGCGGCGTGGGGATCGCGGGATGGATCGCCACGGCCTGCCCGACGAGCAGGTCTCCGGGGACTCCCGGGGCGATCTCCGCGATGGTCCCCACGATCTCGTGCCCCAGGACCAGGGGCGACCGCAACTCGTAGATGCCGTTCCGGCCGTGCCGGTAGTAGTGGAGATCGCTCCCGCAGATCCCTCCGAAGGCGACCCGCACGAGCACCCCATCGGATTCGAGCAGCGGCTGCTCCACCCGCTCGATCCTCAGATCGCCTGCGCCATGCACCGTCACTGCACGCATCTCCACCCCTCCGCTGTTCAGAACAGGCTGTCGGCGTTGTAGTACTCGGCGGCGTTGTCGCAGTCGATGCCGACCGCTTCGGTGTGGATGACCGGCTCGAAGTCGGACGCCGCGGCCTCGCCGGTCGCGATCTGCAGCGCGATCGTGAAGGCCTCGTCTGCAGCGAGTTCGGGTGAGTTCAGCCCCGTGGAGACGTACTGGGCATCGCACCCCTCATCCATCATCTTCTTGATGGCCTCTTTCTGGCCGTCCGCCGAGGCTGCGACGAGGGTGGTCGTGTTCCCCTGATCCTCGAGCACGGTCAGCGCGCCCAGGGCCATCGAGTCGTTGAGCCCCAGGATCAGGTCGACATCGGGGTGCGCCGACAGGATGTTCTCGGTCGCGGGCACCGCGCGATCCTGCGAGTACACGGCCGGCTGCTCGGCCACGACCTCGTAGCCGACGCCGCCTGCTTCGAGACCGTCCAGGAAGCCCTGCTGACGCTGGGGCCCGACGACCTCGTCATCCGGACCGCCGTTGAGTACGGCGACAGTGATCTCGGAGCCCGCGCCGATGCGTTCGGCGGTGAGACCGCCCGAGAGCTTCCCGATCTCGTAGTTGTCCGATTGCACCGTCGTGATACCGACCTCATCGATGCCGGTGTCGACGAACACGAGCGGGACTTCCTGAGCGATATCGGCGAACTGCACCTTCTGGCTGGCGGGGCTCATCGAGTCGACGACGAGCACGTCGACCCCTTGGCTCACGAGGGTCTGCGCCTGATCGATCTGCGTCACGGCGTCGCCATCGGCGTTCTGCACGCGCACTTCCCAGCCCTCGGCCTTCGCGCGGTCTTCGGCGATCTGCACCATTGCGGCGAAGTAGGGCGCATCGACCTGGCGCTGCGCGAAGCCGATGACGACCTCATCGAGCGCTTTCCCGCCGGCTTCCCGATCACCGCCTCCCGTATCGCTGCCGATGGTGGAGCAGCCCGAGAGCACCAGCGCGAGCGAGCCGGCAACGGCCGCGACCTTCGCGGTTCGACGGATGAACTTCATGAGGATTCCAATCTGATTTCTGGCGTGGGACGGTGCCGACCGAGGTCGACGGGATGCGCTTCCGAAGCGACGGACTAGGCAGCCGCGCGCTTCCGGGCGCGGAGCTGGATCGTCGTGAGCAGAACGGCGACGAGGATCAGGCCGCCGCGGAAGGCGTCCTGGAGGAAGGTCGAGACGTTGAGCAGCACGAGCAGGTTCGAGATCACCCCGAAGATGAGCACGCCGACGACGGTGCCGAAGACCCTGCCTCGGCCTCCGACGAGGCTCGCCCCGCCGATCACGACCGCGGCGATGGTGTCGAGCTCATAGTTCAACCCGCCGGTCGGGGTCGCCGATCCGACGCGTGACGCCAGCAGAAAACCGGCGAAGCCGACGAGCAGACCGGCGATCATGTACACCCAGAGCGTGGTGCTGCGCACCGGGATGCCCGAAGCCTCCGCGGCTTGACGGCTGCTGCCGAGCGCGTAGACGCGCCGGCCGAAGACGGTGCGGCTCACCAGGAACCAGATGCCGACGGCGATGGCGATCCAGATGATGCCGAGCAACGGCACCGGGCCGACGGCGGTCGTCGCGATGACGCGGAAGTTCTCGGCTCCCGGGCTCACGGGCACCCCTTCGGTCTGCGCATACACGAGTCCCCGGGCGAGCGCCATCATTCCCAGCGTCACGATGAAGGCCTCGAGCCCTCTGAACGCGACCAGATACCCGTTGATCACTCCGACCAGCAGCCCCACGGCCAGCGCCACCAGGATGGCGACGAGGACGTTCTCGCCCCCGAACAGCCCCGCCGCGAGCACGCCCGAGAGCCCCACGACCGAGCCGACGCTGATGTCGATGCCGCCGGTGAGGACGACGAGGAACTGCGCGAGCGCGACGATGCCGACGACCGACACCTGCAGGATGACGTTCGTGAGGTTGCGCGGGGTGAAGAAGGCGCTCGTCGACAGTCCGGCGATGACGAGGAGCACGACGAGAATCCCCAGGGCGTACTGGCCGGAGAGCCAGCCGAGGAACGCCGACCCCGGCCCCTCTCGGTCGGCCCTCGGCTGGGGACGTGTCGGATGCGTTGCGATGTCAGTCATGCGGTCTCTCCCCCGAGCGAGGCTCGGATCAAATCATCGGTCGTGGCGTCGGCCGTCGAGTACTCGGCGACCAGTGCTCCATCGCGCAGCACCGCGACGCGATTGCAGAGCATCAGCGCCTCTTCGGCCTCGCTGGTGATCACCAGCACGGACTTCCCCTGCGCCGCGAGATCTCGGATGATCTCGTAGATGTTCATGCGGGCGCCGACGTCGATGCCCTTCGTGGGCTCGTCGAGCACCACCAGGTCCGGCTCGGTCTCCATCCATTTGGCGATGCAGACCTTCTGCTGGTTGCCGCCCGAAAGCGATCGCGTGAGCGTGGCGCCCCCGCCCTTCACCTGGTACTTGGCGATCAGCTCGCGCACCCGCGCCCGCTCTCGCGACGGGCTCAGTACCCCGCCCCGGCTGTTCTTGCCGAGCGTCGCGAGCGTCAGGTTCTGCCCGTTGGAGAAGTCGGGGATGAACCCCTCCTTCTTCCGATCCTCGGGCACGTAGACGATTCCGGCCCGCAGGGCGCGCTTCACCGAATCCGGTCTCAAGGTCGCTCCGCCGAGTCTCATCGCGCCGCCGGACGACGGCTGATGGCCCGAGAGCGAGCGGGCGACCGAGCTGCGACCGCTGCCGACGAGTCCGTAGATGCCGAGCACCTCGCCCGCGCCGATCTCGAAGGAGATGTCGCGGGCCGATCCCGCGTTCCAGCCGGAAACCTCGACGAGCGGCGGCGCGCCCTCGGGGGGCTCGTACCTCGGCGGCTCGAGCGCGGCGACGGCCTCGCCGATCATGAGCGAGAGGACTTCGTCCTGGTCGGTCTCCCGCGCATCGACCACATCGATGAGCCTCCCACCGCGCAGCACGGCGATGTCGTCGGCGAGCGCGAAGACCTCGGGCATGCGGTGGGAGACGAACACGACGGCGACGCCCGCCGCCTTCTCACGCTCGACGAGGGCCTGGACGTCCTTGAAATGCTCCTCGGTGCTCGACGCGGTGGTCTCGTCGAGCAGCAGCACCCGGTGCGGCTGGATCACTGCTCGACTCAACGCGAGCATCTGCCGTTGACCGGGCCCGAGCGAGCCGGCCAGGCAGGTCAACGGCACGTCTTCCATCCCCACGGCGGCGAGCGCCTCGCGCACCTTCGCGCGATCGGGCTTCTGCACCGTCCGCCAGGCCCGGTTTCCGTCGGCGCCCGAGAGGCCGCGCAGCATCACGTTCTCCTCGATGGTGAACGTGTCGATCAGCACGGGCTCCTGGTGCATGAGCAGCACGCCCGCATCGAATGCCGAGGCCGGTGAATCGATCTCGACGTCCGCGCCCACGACCCGCACGCTGCCGGAACTCGGAGTCTCGATCCCGGCGAGAATCTTCGCGAGGGTCGACTTGCCCGCGCCGTTGGCACCGCAGATCGCGAGCACCTTGCCCCCGTGCCCGCTCAGGGTCACTCCGTCGAGGGCCTGCACTCCCGGATAGCTCCGGCTGACCGCGCGGGCCTCGAAGACGATCTGCCCGCCAGATCCCGGAGCTCCGTCGACCCTCTGCGGATGGTCCTGCTGCGTCATTGCTCCCCGCCCCTTCGCGGCTCTCGTGAACCGTACGAAGACAATTAACCATATTTTGGACGACATGTCCATTTAACAATAAATTAACGCGCCATTCTCAATTTCTGCACCCAAACGAGGCAGGGGAATCCCGAAAATCGGGAAGTCGAGCGGGCGCGCCGAAGCGCTGGTGCCATCGACCTCGATCGACGGCACCAGCGCTTCGGCGTCTCGGCCCAGGGTCAGATGAGCGACTTCTCCGGGTCGCCGATCTCGAGCGGGAGCAGATCCCAGACGTCCGCGGGGTGCGCGAGCAGCGGCGCGAGCGCGGCGTTGAGGCGCGCGTTCTCGGGCTGCGCGAGATGCTCCTCCCAGATCTCGCGGCTCTCCCACCGCTCGACGACCATGAACGCGTCGTCATCGCGGTGCAGGGCGAATTTCTCGCAGCCCCGCTCCAGGAAGACGCCGGGCGAGAACCGACGGAAGACGTCGAGCAGCTCGTCCTCAGCGCCAGCGCGGGGTCGGAGCCGCACGATGACGATCAGCGGAGTCGGCATGTCGGGTGTTCCTTTCGTTCAGGACTTGGCGCCCTTGCGGCGCAGGGTGTCGATGAGCACGGCGAGCAGGATCACGATGCCCTTGATGATCTGCTGGTAGAAGGACTCGACGTTGAGCAATGTCATGCCGTTGGACAGCACGGCGATGAACAGGGCGCCGATGAGGGTGCCGACGAGCGACCCCCGTCCGCCCATGAGCGACGTGCCTCCGAGCACGATCGCCGCGATCGCGTCGAGCTCGTACCCGGTGCCGAGATCGGGAACCGCGCTTTCGAGGCGCGCCGAGACGATCAGCCCCGCGATTCCGGCGCACAGGCCCGCGATGATGTAGACGGTGAAGATCACGCGCCGGACGGGGATGCCGCTGAGTCGCGCGGCCTCTTCGTTGCCGCCGATGGTGTAGACGTGGCGGCCGAAGACGGTCCGCTCGAGCAGGAACCAGCCGACGATGTAGACCGCGAGCATGACGAGTGCGGCGACGGGGATGCCGAGGAGGTGCCCTTGGCCGATCCAGGCGAAGTCGACCGATGGCGGCACCAGGGTCGTCCCCCCGGTGCCCACGTAGACGATGCCGCGCAGATACGTCAGCGCGGCCAGCGTCACGATGAAGGCCGGAAGCGCGAAACGAGCGATGAACACGCCGTTGATGGCCCCGATGGCGGCTCCCGCCGCGAGCGCCACGACGACGGAGACGAACCACGGCGCCCCGCTGTTCGCCGTGACGATGGCGGCCATCGCGGTCACTCCGAGGGCGGACCCCACCGACAGATCGATGCCCGCCGTCAGGATGACGAACGTGCCGCCTGCCGCGAGGATGGCGATGGCGGAGACCTGGCGCACGACTTCGAGGAGGTTGCGGGTCGTACCGAAGTAGGGGGCGATGATGGCCATGACGACGATCAATGCGATGAGCGCGACCAGGATGCCCAGGACGCCGCTGCGGGTCAATGAGCTGAACCTCGACGGCGCGCGATCGGCGGACCGTGGAGCGGTCTCGGGTGTGGTGGTGAGAGTCATGGGGCTACTTCCGTGAGTGAGTGATTCGTCTCGGGCGCCAGGCCGAAGGCGTGCGCCATGATGGTTTCCTCGCTGAGATGCTCGGCGGGCAGTTCCGCCACGAGCTTGCCGTCGCGCATCACATGCACGCGGTCGCTGAGGCCGATGAGTTCGGGGAGCTCGGACGAGACGACGAGGACCGCGACGCCCTCCTTCGCGCACTCGTCGATGATGCGGTAGATATCGGCCTTCGCGCCGACATCCACGCCCCGGGTCGGCTCATCAAGGATGAGCACGCGCGGCTTCGTCTCCAGCCACTTCGCGAACAGCACCTTCTGCTGGTTGCCGCCCGAGAGCGCGACGACGTTCTGCTGCAGCGACGCGTTCTTGATCTTGAGCCGGTCCCTCGCCTTCGCCGCGACCCTCCGCATGGTCGTCGGCAGGATGATGCCGCCCGTCGCCATACCCGGGAGCTCGGCGACGACGACGTTCGACGTGATCGACTGCTCGAGCACGAGACCCTGGGTCTTCCGGCTCTCGGGGAGCATGGCGACCCCCGCTCGAATCGCCGCGCTCGGCGACCCCCGCTTGAGCTCCGCGCCGTCGACCGTCACGGTGCCGGTGACGGCGCGGTCCGCCCCGAAGATCAGACGCAGGAACTCGCTGCGACCCGATCCGATCAGGCCGCCGATGCCGACGACCTCGCCGGCCCGCACCTCGAGGTCGATCGGTCCGATCTCCCGGCCGTCGCCGAGCGATTCCACGCGCAGGACGGTCTCGCCAGGCTCGCGACGACCGGTCGCGAAGAGGCTCTCGATCTTGCGGCCCACCATGCGGAGGACGATCGTCTCGGGCGTCGCCTCCTCCTTGCCGAGTGTGGCGATGTGCGCTCCATCGCGCATCACGGTCACCACGTCCGCGATCTGCTCGATCTCGTCCATGCGGTGGGTGATGTAGATGATCGCGGTCCCGGCGTCCCGCAGTTCTGCGACGATCCCGAGCAGCCGTTGCGTCTCGGTCGCCGAGAGCGCCGAGGTGGGCTCATCGAGGATCAGGATCCGCGGCTTCTGCGCCAGAGCCCGGGCGATCTCGATGAGCTGATGCTCCGCCACGGTGAGCTCGTCGGCGCGCGCGTGCACCGAGAACTCGGCACCGACGCGGTCGAGCTGCTCGCGCGCTCGGGCCGCGGTCGTCGCCCGGTCCAGCAGGCCCCAGCCCTTGCGGTGCTCCCGGCCCATCGCCAGGTTGTCGGCCACGGTGAGATTCGGAGCGACGAGGAGTTCCTGATGCACGATCGTGACCCCGGCCTCGTTCGCGGATCTGACGTCGAACGGACCGCGGCGACCGCCGATCTCCACCCATCCGCTGTCGGGCTGATGGATTCCCGCGAGCAGCTTCGTCAGGGTCGACTTCCCCGCACCGTTCTCACCGGCAAGGATATGCACCTCGCCCGCTCGAACATCCAGATCGACACCGCGCACGACCGTCGTCCCGTCGAAGGACTTGGTCACCGATCTCAGTGAGGCGACGACCGGATGCGACTCATTCGAGGTCATGCGCGATTCATCCCCAGGGCTCGTACTCGGCGACGTTGGAGGCGTCGATGAGGGTCGTGGGAACGAGGATCAGCGGCTCGGCTGCCTGCTCGCCCCCGACCAGCTTCATGCCCGTGTCGATGGCCTCCCGCATCAGCGCGGCGGGATCCTGCGCGGAGGTCGCCGTGATCATGCCCTGGTCCGCGATCACATCCGTGGCGTCGGCGGCCCCGTCGACGGAGGTGATGATGATGTCCGCCCCCTTCTGCTTCGCCGCCAGCATGACGCCGGCGGCCGAGGGATCGTTGATGGCGAAGAAGCCGTCCAGATCGGGATTCGCGGTGAGGATGTCGGTGGCGAGCGGAAGCGCCGAGTCGCGGCTGTTCTCACCGCGCTGGTCGGCGACGATCTCGATGTCGGGGAAGGCCTTGAGCGCCTCCTTGCAGCCCGCGACCCGGTCGTCGACCGCGGACACGGGCGTGCCGTTCAGGATCGCGATCTTTCCCGCGCCGTCGAGCTGCTCGGCGAGCGACTGGCAGGAGATCTCACCCGCCTGCGTGTTGTCGGTGGTGATGTTCACCGAGGCGTTCTTCGACTGATTGTCGACGCCGATCACCGGGATGCCCGCCTCCACGGCGCGTTTCACCGCGGGGCCGACGCCGTCCGTGTCGGCCGCATCCACGACGATGAAGTCGACACCCGAGGTGACGAACTGGTCGATCTGGTTCGACTGCTTCTGCACGTCCTCATCGGCGACCTGCGAGAGCACCTCGAGTCCCTGCTCCGCCCCGTAGGACTTCGCGGTCGCGGTCTCGGCTTGGAAGAACGGGTTGGTGCTGTTGGCAACGGTCACGCCGACGGTCAAGGCGTCCGCATCGCCGCTCGCGCCGCCGGTGCCGGAGCACGCGGTGAGGCCGAAGGCGCCGATCAGGGCGAGGCCCGCCAGGGCCGCTGCAGTCTGTGAGTGATTTCGCATGTGATTTCCTCGTGGGTGTTGTGGAGGACGAGCGACAGTGCTCGCCTCGGACATGGGTGGGACGTCTAGGCGGGGGTGAAGACCGACTTGATCTGCGCCGAATCGTGCAGGTTCTCGAGCGCGGCGCCGAAGTCGTCGAGACCGACTTCGGCGGTGACGAGCCCCTCGGTGCGCACGCTGCCGGACTGCAACGCGAAGAGCGCGCGCCCGATGCAGTTCGCCTGCGCGAAGGAGCCCCGGATCGTGAGTTCGCGGCTGAAGATCTCGTAGGGGCGGATCGCGGCGATCGCCGCCTCCTGGGCCAGGCCGTAGACGAGCACCGTGCCGCCGGTGCGCGTCATCCGCACCGCGAGCTCGAGCACGGAGACGCTACCGGTGGCTTCCACGACGGCGTCGAACCCCTCCGGGGCGATCTCGCGCAGCTGCGCCTCCGCCGCACCGGCGTTCGCGCGATCCATCAGTACCGTGTGCGCGGCGCCGTGGGCGCGGGCGACCTCGAGCTTCGAGGCCGTCGGTGCGGCGACGGTCACGCGCGCCGCACCGGCGACGCGCAGCAGCTGCGCGAGGATCAAGCCCGTCGGCCCCGCCCCGAAGACCAGCACATCGGCGGCGGGTTCGAGCGCGAGCACGTCGACGCCGTGCATGGCGCAGGCGGTGGGCTCGGTCAGCACCGCGACCTCGGGCGCGAGGTCGCCGATCGGGAAGAGCTTCTCGACGCCCGCCGTGAGGTACTCCGCGAATCCGCCGGCGCGATCGCAGCCGAGCGACCCGAAGTCGGTGCAGTAGCCGGGCCGGCCGCGCTTGCAGGCCGAGCAGTTGCCGCAGAAGATCGTCGGATCGACGACGACGCGCGTCCCGACGTCGGGGCCCGTGGTCCCGGGACCGTACCCGACGACCTCCGCGACGATCTCATGACCGGGAACGAGCGGGAACCTCGCGATGAAGCCTCCGTGCAGCAGATGCTCGTCGGTACCGCAGACGCCGACGCGCAGGACGCGCAGGAGAGCTTCCCCGTGCCGAGCGACGGGCTGCGGCACCGTCTCGAGGCCCCAGTCCCCTCCGCCGGTGAACACGACGGCCCGCATCGCGGCCCCAGTGGACGCATCAGTCATGAACTTGCTCCTTTGCACAGTGTGTCTTTCCGCTGAATTCGCATATTGCAGACATGATGTCCACTTGATGCGAATATAACCCGTTCCCCGCCGCGGAGCAAGTCCGCGGCCGAATTCGCAACCGGGGGCTAGTGTTCGACCCAATCGCGCGATCGTTCGACGGCTCGGGTCCACCCCCGATATCGCGCATCCCGCTCCTCCGCCGCCATCGCGGGCAGGTACTCGCGCTCCGTGTCGACGAAGCTCCTGAGCTCATCGACCGAGGCCCACACCCCGACGGCGAGGCCGGCGAGGAACGCCGCTCCGCGCGCAGTGGCCTCCATGACCGAGGAGCAGCGCACCGGCACGCCGAGCTGATCCGCCTGGAACTGCAGATGGAGCGCATTCGTCGCGGCACCGCCGTCGACGCGCAGGCTCGGCAGCGCTCGACCCGACGCCCGCACCATGACCTCGATCACGTCGCGATACGAGTAACTCATCGATTCGATGGCCGCGCGCACGATGTGCGCACGGCCCGCGCCCTGCGACATCCCGATGATCAGGGCCCTGGCGTACGGGTCCCACTGCGGCGAGGACAATCCCGAGAACGCGGGAACGAAGTAGATGCCGCCGCTGTCGGGCACCGTCGCGGCAATCTCCTCGCTCTCCGCGGCGTCCGCGATCACGCCGAGCTCATCGCGGAGCCAGCGGACGGGAGCGCCGGCCGCGAACAGCAGCCCCTCAAGCGCGTACGTCACCTGCCCGCCGAGCTTCCAGGCCACCGTCGTCAGCAGGCCCCCGTCGGAACGGGTCGGCGCAGAGCCGGTGTTCATGACCACGGAGCCTCCGGTGCCGTAGGTCGCTTTGACGGAACCGCTGTCGAAGCAGGCCTGTCCGAAGAGGGCGCCCTGCTGATCCCCCACGAGGGCGGCGAGCGGGATCTCGACCCCGAATCCGGCCTGCTCGCCCGTCACGCCGTACACCTCGCTCGTACCGCGCACCTCGGGCAGCACCGCCCGGGGAATCGAGAACAACTCCAGCAGCTCCTCGCTCCATGCGCACTCCCCGATATCGAAGAGGAGCGTGCGCGAGGCGTTCGACGCGTCCGTGACGTGCGCGCGGCCGTCGGTCAGCTTCCAAGCCAGCCAGGTATCGATCGTCCCGGCAGCGAGCTCGCCGGCCTCGGCGCGCGCCCTCGCCCCTTCGACGTTGTCGAGGATCCACCTGAGCTTGGAGGCGCTGAAGTACTTGTCGATCGGCAGGCCGGTCAGCTCCCTGACCCGGCTCCCCCGGCCGAGCTGCAGCAGGGCTTCGCAGTCCGCGGCGGTGCGTCCGTCCTGCCAGACCAGCGCGCGGTGAACCGGCTCCCCGGTCGCGCGATCCCAGACGACGACGGTCTCGCGTTGATTGGCCACACCGATCGCCGCGATCTCCGTCGCCGGCACGCCCGCGGCGGCGAGCGCTTCGTGCGCCACCGCCCGCTGATGCGACCAGATCTCATTCGCGTCCTGCTCCACCCACCCGGGGTTCGGATAGTACTGGGTGATCTCCCGCTGCGCGATTCCGGCGATCTCGCCGCGCCCGTCGACGATCACGGCGCGAACACTGCTCGTACCCGCATCGAAGGCGATGACATACGGACCAGCCATGGTGTTTCCACTCCCTTGTGCGTCACGGTTGCCCTTCGGGCTCGCGGTCAACGATGACGGATATTTATTCGATTTGCAAGATGATTCTCGAAAAAAGTTCGCCGAACCAATTCTCCGAGCTCGATCCATGAACTTACCCCATCCCCTGAAAGCGCATCGACATTCTGGAAAGTTCACTGATACTGAGCCGAATCAGGAGCCACTTGCGAAAGTTCATCGATTTATGCTTTGCTGTAGAAAATTCTTCGATCATCTTGATCGAGGTGTTCCCGAACGAAGGAGAGTTCACGTGACCCCCGATTACCTGCCCAAGGGCGGCACCGCACTGACCGGCAAGGTCGCCATCATCACCGGGGCCGCTTCCGGGATCGGAGAAGCGGTCGCCCGCGAGTACGCCGCCAACGGAGCGCGCGTCGCCATGATCGACACCGATGCCGCTCGCCTCGCGGAGGTCGTCGCAGACATCCGGGATCGCGGCGGCGACGTGCTCGGCACCGTCGCCGACGTCGTCGACGAAGCGGCGGTTCGGGCCTTCTTCGCCGACACGGTCGCGCGCTGGGGCCGCCTCGACGTCCTGGTCAACAGCGCGGGCCGCGATTCGCTGTCGCCCCCCGTCACCCAGGTCACGCTCGAGGAGTGGAACAAGACCATCGGCCCGAACCTCACCGGTGTCTTTCTCTGCTGCAGGGAGGCGTTTCTCGTCATGGAGCAGCAGCCCTCGGGCGGGCGGATCATCAACATGGGCTCGTCCTCGACGCGCGTCGCCTCCGGCCCCGGCCACAGCCCCTATCGCGCCTCGAAGCACGGGATGCTCGGATTCAGCAAGAACATCCTGCTCGAGGGCGTCGACAAGAACATCGGCGTGACCGTGCTGAACCCCTCGCACGTGCGCACTCCGATGACCGAGATCATCGACCAGGGCCTGTACGACGGTGACCTGCCGGCATACACGGACGGATGGCTCGACGAGAAGGAACTCGAGGAGGGGATCGCCGCGAGCTGCATCGATGTCTCGAACGTCGCTGAGGCTGCGCTCTACATCGCGACGCGGACCCCCGATGTCACGATCCCGACGTTCGCGCTCTACCCGACGCACAAGGCGCATCGCTACGGGATGGAGGTCTGATCATGCGGGCGGCAGTGCTGCGCGGGGTGCGCGAGATCGACGTCGTCGACGTCCCTCGACCGGAACGGACGACCCCCGATGCGATTCGCGTTCGCATCGCTGCGGTCGGGGTCTGCGGCTCGGATGTGCTGCGCTTCGCCGTGGGGAAGGGATACGGCTTCCCGCTCGTCCTCGGGCACGAGCTCTCGGGGATCGTCGCGGAGGATGCGCCGGATCACGGGTACCGCATCGGCGATCGGGTGGCGATCTTCCCCTGCCTGCCCCGGAACGACGACCCCATGTCCGAGATCGGCGAGTACGCGCTCGGCGACGACTACGACTACTTCGGATCGCGCCGCGACGGCGGGCTCCAGGAGGAGTTGAGCGTGCCGCCGCGGAACCTGTTCCGCTTGCCCGAGCACGTGTCCCTCATCGAGGGCGCGATGATCGAGCCCGCGGGCGTGGCCCTCCATGCCGTTCGTCGCGTCGCGATCCCGACCAACGCGACGGCGCTCGTCATCGGGGCGGGACCGATCGGGCTGCTCGCAGCGCAATGGCTCCGCGTGCTCGGCGCCGTGCGCGTCGTCGTCGCCGACCTCGATCCGCGCAAGCGCGCGATCGCCTCGGGGCTGGGATTCGAGACGCTCGAACCGGGGGACCGCGGCACCGACGAGCTGATGATCGAGCTCACCGCCGGGCGCGGCGCCGACATCGCGGTCGAGGCCAGCGGTCGTGCGGTCACGCTCCGGCAGGCGATCACCGCGACCGCGCACCGCGGCCAGGTGGTGCTGCTCGGCGATCTCGCCGATGATCTCGAGCTGCCCAAGGAGCTGGTGTCGCGGATCCTCCGCCGCGAGCTCACGCTGCTCGGCACGTGGAACGCGAAGATCACGCCTCGCGGACAGAGCGACTGGGACATGGTGATCGCCTCGATCGGACGTTCCGTCAACGTACGCGATCTGGTCAGCAGCGTCTCGGAGCTCGAATCGGCTCCCGAGGTGTTCGCCGGGCTCGCCGACCGCAGCGGCTGGTCCAACAAGACGATCTTCGCCGTCGCCCCCGAGGCCGTGGAGGAGATCGCCGAGTTCCGCTCGTCGGCGTCGTGGACGGCGGAGAGGCGATGAAGACCGCGGTGTTCTCGGGGCCAGGCCGGCTCGCCGTCGAGGAGCGCCCGATCCCGGAGCTCGGAGCAGGCGATCTGCTGCTGCGCGTGCGCGCGGCCAGCATCTGCGGCACGGATCTCCGCATCCTCCGACACGGGCATTTCAAGCTCCCCGAGGGCACGCCTCGCGTGCTCGGGCACGAGGTGGCCGGAGAGGTTGCCGCGGTCGGCGATCGCGTCACCGGTTTCGGGGTCGGCGACCGCCTCGCGGTCGCGCCGAACATCGGGTGCGGCGCGTGCGCACTCTGCGCGCGCGGCCGCAATCAGCTCTGCCCGGACTACGAAGCCTTCGGCGTGACGCTCGACGGCGGCTTCCAGGAGTACATGCTGGTGCCCGCGCGCGCCTTGGCGCGCGGCAACGTCTTCCGCGTGCCGAGCACCATGCCGCTCGACGTCGCGCCGCTCATGGAACCCGCGGCCTGCTGCCTGCACGGTCAGCGCGCGGTCGGCATCGGCCCCGGGGACGACGTGGTGATCATCGGCGCCGGCCCGATCGGCTGCCTGCACGCGCTCCTCGCCAAGCGGGCAGGCGCGGCTCGCGTGATCATCGCGAATCGCCGCCAGTCGCGTCTCGATATCGCGGGCAGGCTCGGTGCCGACGTGCTGATCAACGCGACCGATGCCGACGTGCACGACGAGGTCATGGGGCTGACCGACGGTCGCGGTGCCGACGTGGTGCTGACCTGCGTCTCCTCGCCCGAGGTCATCGCGGGGGCGACCGACCTGCTCGCCCGCGCCGGCAGGCTCAACGTCTTCTCGGGGCTCGGCGATGCCGCGCGTCCGCAGATCGATGTGAACGCGCTGCATTACCGCGAGATCGTCATGACGGGCACCACGGGGGCGCGCAACCAGGACTTCGCCGACGGGCTCGAACTGCTCGCCGACGACTCGGCACTGCTCGCCGAGCTCGTGTCGCGACGATTCGGGCTCGAGGACATCGCCGCGGCCGTGGCGCACGCGACGTCGGGGTCGGGCATGAAGCCCATGATCACGTCGCCCGGCGCATCGGATCCGGCGTGACCCGCGCATAGACTCGAGGCGTGGACGACATGGCGAACGACACCAATCTGCTGCACCGCGTCTCGCACGCGTCGGGTTCCCTGAGTCCTGCCCTCCAACGCGTCGCCGAGGTGATCCTCGCGTCACCCGAGCAGACGCAGGCGAGCTCCTTGAGCGAGCTCGCGGCGCGGGCCGGAGTCGCCGATTCGACGGTCTCCCGCTTCATCCGCGAGCTCGGGATGGACGGGTTCAATCAACTCCGCCTGGGAATCGCGCAGGCGATCTACTCGCGCGGCCCCGATCTCGACGAGCTCGGCCCGCAGCACGTCTACGAGGGCGTGCTGCGGGACGACCCGGTGGAGCAGGTCCTCGGGAAGGTCGCCTACAGCAGCATGGAGTCGCTGCGCCGCACGGCGGAGCTCGTCTCCCCCGATGCGATCGCGCAGATCATCGAGCTGATCCATGACGCGTCCGTCGTCCAGTTCTCCGCCATGGGCGCCTCTGCGACCGCTGCGGAGAGCGCCATCATGCGATTCGTGCGCGCCGGGAAGCGCTGCCAGTTCTTCCGCGATCAGACCGTCCAGTCGATGGGCGCAGCCTCCCTGGAGGCCGGAGACGTGCTCATCGCGATCTCGGACTCCGGGGAGTCCGACCCGATCGTGTCCTCGGCGGACATCGCGCGCCTCCACGGCGCCGCCACCGTCGCCATCACGTCGAACGTGTCGTCGAGCCTCGCCCAGGTGTGTGACCTGGTGCTGCCCACCGCCTCCTCATCGGCGAGCAGCGCGGTCTACGGGGAGAGCGTCACCGCGAAGTGGGGGCAGCTCCTCGTGGTCGACGCGCTGTACGCCTCCTACGCCACGCGCTTCTACGACGAGACCGCGGTGTACCTCGAGGAGGGGTACCGATCGGTGATCCGGCCGAGCCGCACCGGGGGCCTCGCCGCAGGTCACGCCGGCTGACGGCAGACCCACCGGGCGCGTCCGGCCTGCGCCGCGCCTCTTCGCCCATCACGACGGCACGGAGGCGCCCAATGCTCGCCGCAAAATAGACAGTTTGTCCGCCATGCAGGAAGTATGATGGTATCGGTGATCGGCTCGGGCGCCGATCCCGCCCACGAGACACGCCACCCGACTCAAGGAGGAAGACAGTGAGCGATTCCCACCGCGCACGAGCGCTGAGATTCACGGACAAGCATCGCGTCGACATCGTCGAGGTCGACGTGGAGCGGCCCGCGCCGGGTGAGGTGCTGATCGAGGTCAGAGCCGCCGGCCTCTGCGGCAGCGACATGCACTACTACCACATGACCCCGGAGGAGATGCAGCAGGGCGCCCAGCCGCGCGACCCGAGGATCAGCCCGGGCCACGAGATCGCAGGCGTGGTCGTCGAGACGGGCCCCGGAGTCGGATTCCCCCGCGTCGGTGACCGCGTCTTCCTGATGCACTACTCGGGATGCGGCTCCTGCGAGTTCTGCCGCGTCGGCCTGCACCAGCACTGCAAGATCGACATGGGGGTGTACTCCCGCACCCGCAACGGCGGCATGCAGGAGCGCGTGATCGCGGACGCCGCCGACTGCGTCTCGCTTCCCGACGACATCGATTTCGCCACCGGTTCGTTTCTCGCTTGCGGCGCGTCGACGGCCTACTGCGCCCTGAAGCATGCGCAGGCGGCGCCCGGGGACACGGTCTTCGTGGTCGGCGCCGGCCCGGTGGGCCTCGCCGTCCTCGCCTGGGCGGCGGCGCTCGGCTTGCGCGCCGTCGCCACCGACATGAGCCCGGAGCGCATCGCGTTCGCGAAGTCCCTCGGGCACGCGGAGGTGTTCCTGGGATCCGAGTTCGACCTCGACGCGGTCATCCCGGGCGGCGCCGATATCGCCATCGACACTTCGGGAAACCGATTCGGCCGGGATTCCGCGGTGCGGTCCGTCCGCGACTTCGGCACCGTCGTCCTCGTCGGCCTGGGCGGCTCCCTCGAGCTCGACCCCGTGCCGGACATCATCCTGCGGCAGCTCACGATCCGGGGCCTGTTCGTCTTCAGCGTGCCCGAGCTCATGGAGGCCTCGCAGCAGGCGGTGGCGCGCGGCGTCGGGCTCTCCGAGATCATCACCCGCGTCGCCCCCCTGGACGAGGGCGCGCGGGCCTTCGCCGACTTCGCGAACGACGCGGTCGGCAAGTTCGTCCTGCAGCCGTAGCCGGTACGCCGACGAGCGAGGGCTCGGCGGGAGAGCTTCCGCTCTCCGGCCGAGCCCTCGCTCGTCGGCCGTTCCGTTCAGCCGCGGATGCCGCGCAGCACGATGCTCTTCACCTGCGTGTACTCCTCGAGCGACGAGAGATATCCCTCGCGACCGAGGCCGCTCTGCTTGTACCCCCCGAACGAACTGCCATCGGGGCGGTAGTTGTTGGAGCCGTTGATGGAGACGAGGGCGGCCTCGAGGCGATCGGCGATCCGGTACGCCCGGTAGATGTCCCGCGAGAACACGGCGCCGGTGAGCCCGAACGAGGAGCTGTTCGACACGCGTACCGCGGCGTCGTCGTCATCGACGACGATCACCGAGAACACCGGGCCGAAGACCTCATCATCGGTGGCGATATCGCAGGTCTCGGGGACCCGCAGGATCGTCGGCTCGTAGTGGGCCCCTCGGCGGACTCCCCGGAGACGATCTCCGCCCCCTGCGCGAGCGCCGCGGCGACCTGGGCCTCCACGCCGGCAGCGGCGTCCTCGCTGATCAGCGGACCGACCTTGACCCCGGGTGCGGGGCTGTCGCCCGTGACGCCGACCTCCGCGAGCCGGGTCCGGAGCCGAGCGATGAATGCCTCGGCGATGCTGCGATGCAGCACGATCCGCTTCGTCGCGCAGCAGACCTGACCGTTGGCGAGCAGGCGACCGTTCAGCGATTCCTCGACGGCGTGATCAATGTCGGCGTCATCGAGGACGAGAAGCGCGTCATTGGCGCTGAGCTCCATGAACGTCCGGGTCATGTTGCGCGCGGCGTTCTCCGCGATCATGACCCCCACGCGGCTGCTCCCGGTGAAACTGATCGCCCGGATCAACGGGCTGGCCGACAGCTCCGGGCCGATCACCGACCCCCGACCGTTCAGCACGATGAGCGCCCGCGTCGGGACGCCCGCGGCGTGCAGCAGCGCGGTCATGCGATTCCCGACGAGGGGATTCTTATCAGCGGGCTTCACGACGACCGCGTTGCCGCCCGCGAGGCCGGCGGCGACCTTGTGCGCGTAGAGCTCGGCGGGGAAGTTGAACGCCACGATCGCCGCGACCACACCCAGCGGCTCGTGCTTCGTGAGCATGAGGTCGCCCTCGAGTCCCGGCTGCCGATCGAGGGGGATGGCATCACCGAAATGCCGCAGGGACTCGCGCGCGAACCCGCGGAAGATGCGCGCGGCTGCCGCGATCTCAGCGCGCGCGTCGGAGATGATCTTGCCCGTCTCGCGGGTCAGCAGTTCGGCGATCTCCTCGTTCTGCTCGTCGAGCGAATCCGCGAACCGCTCGAGGATCGCGGCGCGGCGGTGCGCCGGCAGCCGCGACCACTCGGCGAACCCCTGCTGCGCCTCCTCCAGGGCCCGGCGCGTGCTCTCCGCGTCGTCCGCGGGCACGTGCGCGATCACCTCCCCGGTCCACTTGTCGTGCACCGCGAACATCTCCTGCGGCGCGCCCGTATCGATTCCCGTCATTTCCTCGACTCCTTCGTTGTGCTGGAAACGCAGTGCCCGGCCAGTGATCCGAGCATCGGCAGTTCAGTTTCTCACACAATAGGCAGTTTGTCCGTTTTGCAGAGCGATGCGCCTGAGACCGAGAACCCGCCAGCCGCACGGCACGGCCGCCGGAGTCTGCAGGGCGGTCGGAGCTGGTGGGGCCGGCGGTGCCGGCGAAGCGGATGGGGCCGTTCAGCCGAGCAGGCGATCCGCGGCGCGGGCCACGCGTCGGGCGAGCGACTCCTGCTCCCCGCGAATGGCCTCCGCGAGCCCGCCGACCGAGAGGCAGCCGACGAGCTGCCCGTCTCGCATCAGGGGCACGCCGAGGGCACCGACGCCGACCGTGACGTCCTCATCGGACAGCACGTACCCCCGCGCACGGTTCGTCTCGGCATCGATCCGCAGTGACGCCGTGTCGGCGAGCGTCCGGTCGGTGAACACCGGCCAGTCCCCGTGCTCGAACACCCGATCGGCGAGCGGTCCGTTGAAGGCCAGGAAGCACCGGCCCGCGGCTCCGGCGTTGAGCGGCAGGGACCGCCCCGGCCGCAGCTCGAGCAGATCGATGCCGCTGCCCCGGGCCCAGGCGACGCAGGTGGCCATGTCGCCATCGGGAACGGTGAGGTATGCCGTGAGGCCGGTGTCGTGCGCGACCTCCTCGAGCACGCCCTGCGCCCCGGACCACTCGGTCAGGCCGAGCGCCGCCGCGTCGGCGAGGCGCAGCCAGCGTCGATGCAGCCGCACCCGCGAGCCGGCGGCTGCCGCTGCCGGCTCCACCAGCCGGATGGAGACCAGCGCATCGACCAGGCGATAGACGCTCGACCGCGCGATGCCGGTCGCCGTCGCGATCTCGGCGGGCGACAGCGCCCCCTCGCGCGACAGCAGATCGATGACGGCGGTCGCGTTCGCGAGCACCTTGTTCGGCTTGACCGCACTCATTCCGCCGACCCTCCGATTGCTTCCGCCGACCCTCCGGCTGCTTCCGCCGTGCCGCATCCGAGCGTCGCGCTGATCTCCCTGGCGGTGGCGCGCACCTCATCCACCGCGGCGCCGCCATCCTCGACGATCCACTTGCGCAGCCCGCTGATGGACACGGCGACCTCGAGCTCGCCGCGATGATTGAACACCGGCGCGCTGATCGAGGCGACTCCGGGGGTCGAGCTGCTCTCGGCCAGGCAGTAGCCGGCTTCTCGGATCTCTGCCAACTCCTCGATGAGACTCTTCCCCCCGCGGTCGCCGAGCTCGAAGCGCGAGATCACGCTCCTCGCCTCGGGAGCCGGGAGGTGGGCCAGCAGCACACGTCCCGCCGCACCGCCCCACAGTGGCATCGAATCCCCGAGACGCGAGGCAGCCGTCTGCACGTCCGAACGCGAGATGCGCTCGATGCAGACGGCCGCGTCCCCGCGACGCACCCACAGCAGCACCGTCGCACCGGTGACGCGGGAGAGCGCGTAGAGCATCGGTCCGGCGAGTTCCCGCACGTCGAGTTGGGATTCCAGCATGCCGCCGACCCTCAGCGGCAGAAAGCCGAGGCGGTAGAGGCCGCGCTTGGCCCCCCGCGAAGCGAGGCCGACGGCGGTCAGGCTCGCGAGCAACCGGTAGGTGGAGCTGACCGGCTCCTCCACGGCCTCGGCGAGGCGCTGCACCGAGCATTCCCGCTCCCGCTCGAGAACGCTGAGGACCGCATCCGCCTTGAGCAGGATGTCCATGGAGGGGGCAGCAGCACTGTTCGCCATTGCAAGATCTTCCCACAATTGCCGCACGAGAGACGGCTGCATCGCGTCGAGTCGCCGACGTGACGCAATTACATCCCACAAACTAGACACATTGTCCATTTTAAGATATTTTGAACAGACACACCGGGCCATCCGCCGTCCGCCCGGTGGCCAGCGAGCGGAGTGAGCGGAGCCCATGACACCTGAGAAACCAGCGCGGCCCTCGGACGACGAGCTCGCGGCACTGTCGCGGGAGGGCCGCTGGCGGGTCATCAGCACCGTGGCGGCGAGCGGCGCCGGCCACATCGGCGGACCGCTGTCCGCGATGGATCTGCTCATCTCGCTCTACTTCGGCGAGCTGCGCATCGATCCGGCGCAGCCGCAGCACCCCGACCGCGACCGGTTCATCCTGTCCAAGGGCCACAACGCGATCGGCCTCTACAGCGTGCTCGCCATGCGCGGATTCTTCCCGCTCGATGAACTCGCGACGTTCGACCGGGGCGACTCCCGATTGCAGGGGCATCCGGACATGAAGCTGACCCCCGGGGTGGACGCCTCGAGTGGTTCCCTGGGCCAGGGCCTCTCCGCGGGAGCGGGAATGGCGCTCGCCGCACGCCGTCTCGGGAAGACGTTCCATACCTGGGTCATGCTCGGCGACGGAGAGCTGGAGGAGGGGATGGTGTGGGAGAGCGTCATCTCGGCCCCCCGGTACGGACTCGATAACCTCACCGCGATCGTGGACCTCAACGGGCTCCAGCAATTCGGGTGGCCGAGGCAGGAGCACGATCGCTTCGACCGGAGCGAACCGATGGGGCACACGGACCTCGAAGCCGTCTTCACCGGCTTCGGCTGGCGCCCGATCCGCATCGACGGCCACGACTTCGGGGCCATCCGACGAGCCTTCGACGAGGCCACCGGCGCCCGCGGTTCCGACGGACGCCCGTCGGTGATCCTCGCGGACACCGCCAAGGGGCGCGGCGTCTCCTTCGCCGAGGGCGCATACCGTTGGCACAACGGCGTCGCCACCGATGCGCAACTCGCTGTCGCCCACGCCGAGCTCGGGTTCCCGGACCCGCAGCCCGAGCCCCCGAAGGAGTCGATCCGATGAGATCCCAACGACAGGTCTGGGGCGACACGCTCGTCGAGCTCGTGCGCGGCGACGACCGCGTCGTCGTCATCGACGGCGATCTCGCGACGTCCACGATGGCGAGCAGGGTCGCGGAGCAGCATCCAGACGCGTTCATCCAGGCCGGTATCGCCGAGCAGAGCATGGTCGGCATGGCCTTCGGCATGAGCACGCTCGGGTACCGGCCGTGGCTCTCGAGCTTCGGCGTCTTCCTGACGCATCGCGCACTCGATCAGGTCCGCATGCTCGTCGCCCAGACGGGCGCCCCCGTGCGCATCGCGGCCTCGTACGCCGGGCTGCTCAACGGCTCGAGCGGCAAGACCCATCAGGACATCGAGGATCTCGCCATCATGCGCGCGATGCCCGGAATGACGGTCGTCGCGCCCGCCGACGAGTTCGAGGCGGCAGCGGCGATCCGCTGGGCCGACACCTTCGCGGGCCCGGTGTACCTCCGGCTCGCCCGCGACGCCGTTGCGCCGGTCTTCGACTCCGACTATCGCTTCGAGCTCGGCGCCGTGCGCACGGTGCGCGAGGGCGCCGACCTCGCGCTGGTCTCCACCGGCGTCCAGACCTCGCGCACACTCGCTGCCGCCGAGCTCCTCGAGGCCCACGGCATCTCGGCTCGCGTCGTCCACGCTCCGACCATCAAGCCGTTGGATCCCGCCGGGCTGCTCGCCGCGGCCGGCGGAGCCCCCCTGGTGATCTCCGTCGAGGAGCACACCGTCATCGGCGGTCTCGGTTCGCTCGTCGCCGAGCTCTTCGCCGACCACGGCGTGACGACACCGCTCTTCCGCATCGGCCTCGCCGACGAGTGGTCGGAGTCGGCGCCCAACGACTTCCTGCTGCACAAGCACGGTCTCTCCCCCCGCAGGGTCTGCGAGCAGGTGCTCGCACGCCTGCGGCAGTAGACGATCCCCCGCACGCATCTCCCAGCACGAGTCACACGAGAAAGCACCAGCGCCATGGAAACACCGACCGTACTCATCACCGGAGCCGCGCAGGGCATCGGCCACGCCACCGCCGCGCTGCTCGCCGACCGCGGCCATCGCATCGTGATCGCCGACCTCCAGCAGGAGTCCGCGACGACCGCGGCTGCAGCGTTGAACGAACGGTTCCCCCGCGCCGAGCAGCACCTCGGATTCGGGGTCGACGTCGCCGACGAGACCAGCGTCGCAGCGCTCTTCGAAGCGCTCTCCGCGCAGACGGAGTCCCTCCACGGCCTGGTCAACGGCGCGGGGAATTTGATCCGCGGCGATGCGGAGACGTACGGCACGGAGGCGTGGCGCCTGCAGCTCGAGATTCATCTCACCGGCGCGTTCATGCTGAGCCGCGGGGCGTTCCCCCTGCTCGCCGCCGGCGGCGGCAGCATCGTCAACATCGCGTCCGTGGGGTCGACGTTCGGCCTGCCCGGCAGGGTCGCCTATGCGACCGCCAAGAGCGGCATCCTCGGCCTCACGCGGACCCTGGCCGTCGAATGGGGCGGCAACGGGGTGCGCGTGAACGCCGTCGCCCCCGGGTACGTGGCGACCGAGATGGTCCAATCGGGCATCCGGAACGGCACGCTGAGCACCGAGAAGCTGTTCGCCCGCACGCCGCTCGGTCGCCTCGCCGATCCGCGCGAGATCGCGAGCGCCATCGCGTTCCTCCTTTCCGACGATGCCTCGTTCGTCCACGGGGAGGTGCTCCGCGTGGACGGGGGCGTGACCGTCGACGGCACCTTCTAAACGGTCGCAGGCGGGGTCGAGTCGCTCGCCGAGGCGGAGCACGCGGGCAGCGCACGCGATCCGGGAATGAGCGGCCGCGGTGCACCCACCTGACCGGATCGTCGGCGTGCGGCCCGAATGCACATCATCCCCGGGTTCGCGCCGCCGGCGAGACTCGCCGCCCCATGAGGCGTGCGCGCGCTGATCGAGCACCGGCGGGGTGAAGCGCCGCCGGCTGTCCCATGCCCCGTCCGCCGAGAACGGATCCGGCACCGTCGGTCGGCAGCGTCGAGGAGCGCTTGACGGGCTACCCCTCGCGCACCTCCGTCGACTCGCGGTGCACGATGCGCCGCGAGTGCACGCGAGCCGCGAACGCCGGCTCCCCGGCGATGCCCGCCATGATCGCGTCGAGCGCGTCGCCCGCGATCGCGTTGACGTCACCGCTGAGCGAGGAGAGCGACGGCGTCAGGTACGGGAGCATGTCGACGTCCCCGTAGCCGATCACCATCACGTCCTCGGGCACGCGCAGTCCCAGTTCCCCGAGCGCTCGCAGCGCCCCGAGCGCGAGCTCATCGTTCACGCAGAAGATGAGACCGTACCGACGCAGCTCGTGCGCTCGGGAGGCGGCCTCCGCGTACCCCGCGGCGTAGTCCATCGGGCCATCGAGGACGACGAAGCTCGAGTCGCGCAGCAGCTCCGGCCTCGCCTCGAGGGCGCGTCGCACGCCTTCGCGTCGCTGATCGCTGAGGAAGGATCTCCTCGAGCTGCCGAGGAAGAGCACCGGCCGACCGCGTCGTTCCAGGAGTTCCTCGGTCGCCGCCGCCGAGGCGGCGACGTCATCGAAGGAGACCGTCGGCCACGTCGCATCGTCCAGTCGCTGGCCGATCACGACGAGCGGCATGCTGCCCGCGAGTCGATGCAGGGAATCGCTGACCTCCGCCTCGTCGAGGCGATCGCCCGTGGCGAGGATCATCCCGGCCAAGCGCAGGCGCCGGGCGCTCTCGGTGTGCTCGATGAGCACGCGGCTGCTGTGCTCGAGGTCGTAGACCACGGTCGTCATGCCCCGGGCGGTGACGGCACGACGCAATTCACGGATGAGCTTCACGTACCAGGGCTGCGAGATGCTCGCGACGGCGATGCCGATCGCGTCGCTGCGGCCTCTCCGCAGACTCGACGCCGACGCATTCGGGGAGAACCCGAGCCGCTCGATCACCTCGAGCACGTGGGCACGGGTGTCCTCGGAGACCCGCTCCGAGCTGTTGAGCACGCGGGACACCGTCGCCGTCGAGACACCCGCCTCACGGGCGATGTCGATGACACCGATGGACTTCATGATGCTTAGTCTATGAAGGGATCCACGGCGTGCTTGGCAAGCGGATGGACCGTCACGGTCATGTAGGGCCACACGGGGAGCGCGCTCAGGATCTCATGCAGCTGCGTGGCATCGGTCGCACGCCACAGCCCCCAGTTCTCGCGACGGCCGGGCACCCGCCACATGCGGACCAGATGCCCCTCGGTCGCGCGGACCGCTGCCATCTGCCGCTCTTCGACGGCGAGACGGTGGATCTCATCCTCGGGGAGATCGCGTGGCCACGTGATCTGGATGTTCACGAGAAACTCGTTCAGCTGGTTCATCGGATCGCTTCCTTCGTTCGTGCAATGGTCAATGCGGCTCTCCGCCCGGGGATGCCCGTCACGTAGCCTCCGGGCCAGGATTCGGCCCCGCCGAGGACGATGCCGGCGCGTTCGAGCTGATCGCTGAGCCCGGCGTCCGGCCTGCCGTTCAGCATGCTCTGCGGCGTCATGTCGCCATGGGTGATGTTGCTCGCGGTGAGCCCGAATTCGCGTTCGAGTTCGTGGGGCCCGAGCCACCGTCGATCGGTGATGCGATCGGACAGCCCAGGGAACGCGGTCTCGAGCTGCGCGATGCACCGATCGGCGAATGCTGCGCCGTGCCGCTGCCAGTAGGCTTCGCCGAGGCGATGCGGCGCGTGCCAGACGTTCAGGCTCATGAGGTGGCGCCCCTCGGGGGCGAGTCCGGGAGAGGTGAGGCTCGGGATCAGCCCCCAGATGATGGGTTTTCCGGACGGACGCCCCGCGATGCCGTCTTCCACCGCCTCGGTGATGTACTCAGGATTCGGGCCGATCCGGAACTGGGTCGAGAGCAGCGTCTCCTCCGGGATGCCGTCGGGGGCGCCCGCCACCGACGGCAGGCCGTCGAGCGCGAGCGCGATCTTGAAGGCGGATCCGTCCGGGGCCGCAGGCCACGCGCTCCCGGGGATCGCGGAATCCGGGATCATGCGGTGCAGCCGGGATGCCTCCACCGTCGAGACGACGGCGTCGATCTGCTCGATGGCCTCCCCGGTCTCGAGGACCGCCGCGGTCACCCGCTCGGCATCGTCGAACTCCAGCTGCGCGACCCCGGCTCCGGTGCGGATCGCGACTCCGCGCACGCGGGCGGCCGTCTCGAGCGCGTCGACGATCGCGGACATCGATCCGACCGGCAACCCGACCGAACCGCGCAGCGGGGCATCGCGGATGCCGAGCAGGTCGGCGTCGCCCGACGCCCGGGAGATGGGACGCAGCATCAGCCCGAAGGCCGAGCCGGGTGCCCGCGGGGAGAGCAGTTGACCGTTCAGCGCCAGCATCATCATCAGGCTCTTCACCTGCGGCGAGCGCAGGGACTCGTCCAGGAGGTCGTGCAGCGAACCGTCGATCATGGTGCGTCGGAACTCGGCGCGGGGGCCGGGCGCCATGCGCTCCAGCACCGAGCCCTGGTCCTGCGGCCGCTCCCACAGGGAAAGGCCGAGATCCTCCCCCAGGCGGTCGAGCCGCGACACCAGTGCGCGATGCCTGGCGGACTCCCCCGCCGCCATCCGCTCCATCTGCGCTTCGAGGAGCCTCGGCTCCCGCCACCCGATGAAGAGACCGTCATCCATGGGATGGAGCAGGGTGGCCTCCGGGCGGTGGAAGCGCAGCCCGAAGTCCTGCAGCTGGAGCTCCTGCATGACGATGCCCTCGAAGGACCCGGGCGAGTTCGTGATCGACGAGGAGTAGCCCGGCAGGTAGTCGAAGCGGCCGACGACGCCGCCGAGCCGCTCGCGCTGCTCGATGAGCGTCACCCGGTGGCCGGTCAGGGCGAGGTAGTTCGCGGCGACGAGCCCGTTGTGGCCTCCTCCGATGACGAGGACGTGCGGTGTCATGCCGCGGGCCGGTCGAAGATCTCGTCGAACAGACGCAGCCAATTGCCGCCCATCACGAGGGCGAGATCCCGGTCGGTGAAGCCGGCGCGGCGCATCGTGTCCATGAGCGTGGGGAACGCGGTCGGCGACTTGAACCAGGCGGGCCACTCCACGACGGGGGCGTTCTCGTCGATCGGCACCGGGCTCTCTCGGCCCCATCGTCCCATCCGCCACCACTGCACGGCCTCGACGCCGTACCCGGTGTAGAAGTCGGTGCCCATCGCGACGTGCTCGATCCCGAAGCGATCGACGGTCCAGCTGATCATGTCCACGAACTCCTGCTCCGTGGTGCGAATGCCGTGCCGCAGCATGCGCACGTACGGGCTGAGCCCGACGACACCGCCCCGGGCCGTCAGCTGCGCGAGCACCTCGGACGACTTCGGGCGCCGGCCGAGCTCCACCTCCGCCCCGACGAACTCCAAGGGATTGGCGTGCGTGACGGCCACGGGCGCGGCGCTTTCCGCGATGGTGTCGAGGCACGTGCGCTCGGAGCAGTGGGAGAGGTCGATCAGCATGCCCACCTCGTTGAGCTCGCGGACGAACTGACGCCCGACGTGCGTGGAGAGACCGGCGTCATCGTCCTCCCAGCAGCCCGCGGCGATGCTGTTCTGCGTGTTGTAGGTGAGCTGCACGATGCGGACGCCCAGGTCGTGGAATACCCGGACGAGCCGGATGTCGTCCTCGAACGGCGCGGTGTTCTGAAACCCGAACATCACCGCCGTCCGCCCCGAGGCCACGATGTCCCTGATGCCCTGAGCGCTCGTGGCGTGCGCGACGAGGTCGCTGTTCTCCGCGAAGAGATCGTTCCATCGTCCGAGTACCGACAGCGTCTCGCGCGCGGTCTCCCACACCGCGAGGGTGACATGCACGCAGCCGACCCTGCCGTCGCGCCATTCGAGGAACCGCTCGCGCGAGGGGTTGCTGTACTCCAGGCAATCCACGACGATCGTCGACGTCTGCTCTTCCGTAGTCATTCCATCCATCTCTTTCTCGGTGTCTTCGTTCACTGATCGGCGGGGGCGAGGCCGAAGGGGTCCGCGGCCCTCCCGAACTCCTGCACCACGGCCTTCGTCTCCTGGAACTCCCGGAGGCCCTCGAGGCCGTTCTCCCGACCGATGCCGGAATGCTTGTAGCCGCCGAACGGCGTCTGCCAGTCCATGCCCCGGTAGGTGTTCACCCAGACCGTGCCGGCCTGCAGCAGCCCGCCCACCCGGCGGATGCGCCCCGCGTCCTGCGTCCAGAAGCCTGCCGCGAGCCCGAACTCCGTGTCGTTCGCCAGCGCGATCGCTTCAGCTTCGTCGTCGAACTCGACGAGCGCGAGCACGGGGCCGAACACCTCGGTCTGACAGATCCGCGCGCGGTGGTCGTCGACCCTGAGCACGGTCGGGGCGACCCAGTAGCCGTTCGCGAGCGCGGCGGGCACCGCGGGCGGAGTCGATCCCCCGGTGAGCACCTCCGCGCCCTCCGAGACCGCCTCGTCGATGAGTTTCCGGATCCTCGCGTGCTGCGTCGCAGTCGCGATCGGGCCGAGGTGCGTCTCCGCGACGAGCGGATCCCCCACGCGCAGCCGGGAGATGCGCTGCAGGAGCTCGGCGGTGAACTCGGCGACGACCGCACGGTGCACCAGGATGCGAGAGCCCGCGACGCAGGTCTGCCCGGTGCCCGAGAAGCCGCCTTGCACGACCGCCGTCACCGCGTCGGAGATCCGGGCGTCCTCGAACACGATGTGCGCGGACTTGCCGCCTGCCTCGGCGACGAAGCGGGCGAGCCGCCCGGACACGGCGCGTCCGACCGCCCCGGCCGCCCGCGTGCTGCCGGTGAAGGAGACCATCGCCGTCTCCGGGTGCTCGACGAGGGCGGCGCCCACCTCGACGCCGCCCTGGACGAGCTGCACGACCCCGCGCGGGAGCCCCGCCTGATGCAGCACCTCGAGCAGGATCATCGTCGATGCGGGGGAATCGAGGGGCGGCTTGACCACGACCGCGTTCCCCGCGGCGAGCGCCGGCGCGAGTTTCCAGGTTCCGAGCGAGAAGGCCCCGTTGAACGGCGTCACCAGGGCGACGACGCCGACGGGCTCCTGCACGATCTGCGCCTGCTTGCTCGCCGAGAGCTCGATGCTCTCGTCGCGCAGCGTCCGCAGGAGCGCGGCGTAGTACCCCCACCAGCGGGCGCTGGCACCGACCTCGGCTCGCGTCGCGGCGAGCGGCTTGCCGTTCGCCAGCGTCTCCAGCACCGCGATCTCCTCGACGCGTTCCAGCACCCCGCGCCCGATCGCGTCGAGCACGTCGGCGCGCTCGGCGCGCGGGGCGCGCGCCCACGATCCGGTGCGGAACGCCTCCCCCGCGAGATCGACGGCTTCCCGGACGTGATCGGGCGCCCAGCTCACGGTCCCCCACTCGGCCCCTCGGGCGGGGTCGACGAGAGGCACCCGGTGGGGGCCGACCCGTGGCTGGCCGTCGAGAACCGAATGGAACTCGGTCCGGTCGATCCGAGTCGACGAACCATCGTTGGCTGTGTGCATGAGTGTGGCGATTCCTTTTCTCGATGTGTGTGCGGCGGGGAGAGCGCGGCGAGCGCCCGCGGTCAGCCTCGGCGTCGCAGGAAGAGCTTCCCGAGCAGCTCGACCCCGTAGTAGAGCAGCAGGCCGAGCGCCGTGAGTACGACCAGGGCGGCGAAGAGCAGGTCGGTGCGCAGGTTCCCCTGCGTCACGATCAGCAGGTAGCCGAGCCCGGACTCGCTGCCGACGAATTCACCGACGATCGCGCCGACGATCGCGAACGCGACCGCGAGCTGCATGCCCGTCATGATGTACGGGAGGGCGTTCGGGAAGCGGAGGAAGCGGAACACCTGCCACTTCGTCGCACGCATCGATCGCAGCAGGTCGATCGACGCGTCGTTCACCGATTTCATCCCGAGTGTCGCGTTGACGACGACCGGGAAGAATGCCATCACGAAGGCGATGAGGGACGAGGTGGTGACCCCGGTGCCGATCCAGACCACCATCAGCGGAGCGATCGCGACTTTGGGGATCACCTGCGAAGCGACCAGGATCGGGAAGACCGCCGCCCCCGCGATGGGCCACATGACCATCACGACGGCGAGCGCGACGCCGACGACCACGCTGAGCAGGAATCCGATCATCGTCTCGAGCAGCGTGACGCCCGCGTGCTTCATCAGCACGCTCCAGTTCTCGATCATGGCGTCCCACACGGCGCTCGGAGCGGGGAGCAGGAACTTCGGGATGTCCGCGGCACGGACCGCGATCTCCCAGAGCACGATGAGCAGCGCGAGCGTGAGCACCGGCGCGAGCCAGGGGACGCGTCGCAGCCACGCGGTTCCGGTGCCGGACTTCGCGCCTCGCCGCGAGGGGGCTGTCCGCAATCGCACGGCGACCGTGCCGTCATTCGCTTTCGTCATTGCCGGTTCCTCTCTGTCCGCCGCTCAGTACCCCGAGGGATTCGAAGATCTCCGTCACCTCGGCGACCTTCGCGGTGAATGCCGCGTCGAGCCGATGGTGCAGCTGTCTGGGTTGCGGCATGCTCACCTCGACTTCGGCGGCGATGCGTCCCGGGCGGGGCGACATCACGTAGATCCGGTCGGAGAGGAAGACGGCTTCGGGGATCGAGTGGGTGACGAACACGATGGTCGTCCCCGTGCTCGCCGCGAGCTCGGAGAGATCCATCGAGATCTGATCCCGCGTCATGGCGTCGAGCGCGGCGAACGGTTCGTCCATCAGCAGCAGCCGCGGATGGTGCAGCAAGGCCCTGCAGATCCCCACTCGCTGCTTCATCCCGCCGGAGAGCTCGTTCGGATAGCTGTCGACGAAGCCGTCGAGCCCGACCTGGGCCAGCAGCTCGCGGGCGCGCTGCTCGGTCTGCGGCGACCTCGTCTTGCGGACGTCGACCTGGAGGAGCACGTTGTCGAGCACGGTGCGCCACGGCATCAGCAGGTCGGTCTGGAAGACGATGCCGAGCTCGGGATGCGAGTCGCTCACCTCGGCTCCGTCGATCTGCACGCTGCCGCGCGTCGCGGCCTCCAGCCCGCCGATCAGTCGGAGGAGCGTCGTCTTCCCGCAGCCGCTCGGCCCGAGCAGCGACACGAACTCGCCCGGCTGCACGTGCAGCGTCACGTCCTCGAGCGCGACGACCTCGGTCTTCCGGGCCCGATACCGTTTGGTGACATGCTCGCAGGTGATCTCGATCGGTTTCATGGACGGCTCACTCGCTCGGCAGCAGGTCGTTCGTGAACATCGTTGCCGGATCCCGTGAGCCGGTCGCGTCACCGTAGGTGGTGAGCACGTCGACCGTCTCCTGCCACTCCTCGTCCGTGTTCTCCCCCCAGCCGGCGTCTGCGGGATCGGTCGTCAGCGGCAGCCACAGGTCGAGCTGGGTCTCGCAGGAATCCTGCAGCACCTCGCCGTCGGACCGCTCCACGAGCGCCCGGCACGCGGCGGCCGGGTCGTCGATCGTGATCCGCAGCGCTTCGCGGTATGCGGCGAGGAAGCTGCTGATCGCTTCGGGATCCTGCTCGATGAACGCATCGTTCGCGATGAAGCCGTGGTCGAGCATGTTGAGGCCCATCTCGGAGAACGACAGGCCATGAGCGCTCTGCCCCTCGGCTTCGGCGCTGCTCGCGTAGAAGTACACCTGACCGCTGATCGCGTCGACCTCTCCGGTCATCAGCGCCGGGAACTTCCCGTTGGCGGGGAGGTTCACGATCGTGACCTCGTCCTCGTCGATGTCGTTGGCGTTGAGGAAGGCGCCGATGAGCGTCGAATCGGAGCCTCCCGGAGTCGAGCCGATGCGCATGCCCACCACGTCGTCCGCCGATTCGAGCGTGGTGTCCTCGAGCACCGTGAGGCCGCTGGCGTTCATGTCCTGCACCTTCGCGACCGCCGTGATCGGGACGTCCTGCAGCATCGACGAGGCGGCGGTGGAGAGGTCGACCCATGCGATGTCCGTCTTCGCGGTGCCGACCTCGACCGCCGCGTCGCCCGAACCTCCCGGCAGGGTCTCCGTGACCTGGAGCCCGTGCTCCACCCAGATGCCCTGCTCGGCCGCAACGGCGAACGGAGCGTGGTAGGGGACATAAGTGCTCCAGTCCAGCGAGAGGGCGACCGTCTTCGTCTCGCCTCCCCCGCCGCTCGCGTCGCCGGAATCGGGCGCGGCGGAGGAGCACGAGGCGAGCAGGCCGATGCTCAGCAGTGCTGCCCCGAAGGCGAGTGGCCGTCGCATGGAATGCGCGCGGTAGTCGTGCATATCGATCTCCTTTGATAACGGACGACTGCGAGTGATGTAATCGTGTACATGCGACAGTACGCAGCCGCGACGCGGGAGTCAAGCGCGATTCACAAATTCATGTAAAGGTTTACATTCCCGTGATGCGCAGGGCGCGCGAGACGGCACGAACCCGACACGCGCCCGGCGTCGCTCTACTCGAGAATCTCCCACCGATCCCCATCGAGGCGGTCCGCCTCGAGATCGGCGATCGCCGCCAGGGCCTCGTCGCGGGTGAGGGCGTATTTGCGGGGGTAGTCCACGGCCTGACCCCCGACCGTCAGATCGACGGTGGTCGCATCGTCACCGAGCGCGACGGACGACAGCGCGTTGGCGACGCGATCCCCGGCCTCGCCGATCGCCGTCACGACGTAGGCGTCCGGCCCGCCACCGATCATCAGGTCCCAGGCACCGAGCCGATGCGAGACCAGCGAGTGCGCATTGCCATCGAGATCGTCCAGGCCCCAGCCACTGTCGTCTGCCATGCCGTCAATCCTCCCCCACCATCGACGGCGCGGGGTACCGGCCGGCGCCCGGGCGGACCGGTGCCGGAGCGCGATCTCCCGGCGCGAGCGCCAGATCCGGACCTCGCTCCCCCTCAACGGAGACCGTGATGTTTTCCATTGCGAATGCACGGGACAATCACGGATAATGAACCATCGCCCCTTCGGGGACACGCCGGACCGTTTCCCTGAGGAGCATCGATGCCCGCAACATCACGGACCGCAGCCCGACCGCGCGCGGGCGGGCGTTCACTGTTCCACCTCGGGAGACGCGCCCTGGCCGGCCTCGTCACCGGCGCCGCGGTGGCTGCGGGAGCCGCGCTCGTCGTCGCTCCCGCCGCTCCCGCAGAGGCGGCCGACCAGACGGTCACCTTCACCACGGCCGGAGAGCACCCGGTCACCGTGCCGGCCGGCGCGACCGCAATGGTCGTCGAGGCGCTCGGCGGATCCGGCGGCGAACCCCGCGGCCTGGCGCTGCCCGGCGGCACCGGAGCTCTGGTGACCGCCGAATTGCCGATCACGCCGGGTGCGAGCTACACCGCGGTAGTGGGCGGCAATGGAGGCGGGCCGGACGGCGGCTATAACGGCGGCGCGCCTGGCGACAACCCCGACGCCGCCTCGGTCTCCAAGATGGGCGGCGGGGGCGGCGCCACGGACCTGCGCAGGAACGGGACCGCGCTGAGCGATCGCATCCTCGTCGCCGGAGGCGGGGGCGGGGGCCACCCTTGGGCCGCCGGCGGCAACGCGGGAGGCCTCACCGGGGGCGCGGGCGAGGACAACCCGACGGCAGCGCAGGTCGTTCCCGGCGCCGGTGGCGGCACGCAGTCGGCCGGCGGAGCCGCCGGCCAGGCCTACGACGGTGTGGCGGGTACCGCCGGGTCGTTCGGCGCGGGCGGACTGCCCGGCTATCGCGACGCCGGGAACAACCTGGGCGGCGGCGGGGGCGGCGGCTACTACGGCGGGGGCGGGGGCAGCCCCTACGGCAGCGGCGGCGCGGGATCGAGCTACGTCGATGCCTCGGGGATCAACTCCAGTATGTCCCAGGGCGATCGGGGCGCCGCGCCCTACCTGAAGATCACCTTCCGCATGCAGCCGGTCGCGTATATGCTCTCCGCGATCTCCTCGAACTCGATCGTGGCGAACGGCACCGCCCAGGTCACGGCGACCGTGGTGCTGCGCGACATCGCCTTCAATCCGGTGATCGGGGAGGTCGTGCGCTTCACCTCCACGATTCCCGGGCAGTCGATCACTCCGACGGTCGATCACGGCGACGGCACGTATACGGCGCAGATCACCGCGACGACCGACGTCGCCACGGGGTATGTCACCGCGTCCGTGGTCGGTCGCCCGGACCTTGACCTGGTGCACGTGCTCGTGCAGACGCCGGGCCCGCCCCAGAGTATGCAGCTCCTCCCCTCCGAGACGACGTTCCTCGCCGATGGCACGACCCAGGTGCCGTTCGCGCTGAACGTCTTCGACGCCTGGGGCCACCCGGTCGACGTCGCCGCTCCCCCGACCCTCTCCGCGTCCGATCCGGAGCTCGCCATCAGCCCCCTCGCCCGCGTCGCGGAGGGCCAATATACCGGCACGATCACCTCGTCGCGAGTCGTCGGCCCCGTCACCCTGAGTGCGTTCCAGGCCGAGCACGGCATCTCCGCCAGCGCCGTCGTCACGCAGATCGCCGGGCCGGCCGCGGGGCTCTCCGCCGAGCTGTCCGCGCCCGAGATCGTCGCTGACGGCGCCACGACCTCGCTGCTGACGCTGGGCGTCACGGACTCGGTGGGGCATCCGATCGCCGGTGCCGCGCCGACCGTCACGAGCGACGGCGAGCAGGCCATCTCTTCGGTCACCGACCACGGCGACGGCACGTACACCGCAACAATCGCCGCCTCCGACACGGTCGGCGTCGCCACGCTCACCGCGCGAGTGGACACGGTCGATCCCGCGCTCGTGAGGTCGGTCGAATTGACGCAGACGACCGGCCCGGCCACCGTCCTCGGCCTGGCGCTCGCGGAGACGACGCTGACCGCCGACGGCGTCTCGACCACCACGGCGACGGTCACCGCCGCCGACGCTTACGGCCACCCGCTCGCGGACGAGCCGATCACTCTGGTCTCGAGCGATCCAGATCAGCGCATCTCCTCCATCACCGATCACGGAGACGGCAGCTACACCGCGACCGTCACCGCATCGACCAGCCTCGGGGAGCACACGATCACCGCCGCCGACGCTTCCGTCGACCCCGCGCTCACGCAGACCGCGACGCTCACGCAGATCGTCGGCGCCGCGGTGAGCGCCGATATCGTCCTCGGCGACGATGCGATCCTCGCCGACGGCACCAGCACGACGACGATCACCGTCACCGCCCGCGATGGTCAACAGCACCCCGTACCGGGCATCGACATCCTGCTGTCCTCCACCGATCCGGATCAGCGGCTCGGCGCGTTCACCGAATCCGCTCCCGGCGTCTACGCGGCGACCATCCGGTCGTCGAAGACGGTCGGCACCAGCACACTCACCGTCACAACGCCAGCACCCCGCGTTGACGACACGCTGCTCGCCGAGGATGCGGCCCCGCCCACCGTGCTCGGCACCGTGGAGCTCACGCAAGCCGAGCTCGAGAAGAACCCGATGTCGCCGACCCCGCCGGCAGCTCCGAAGCCTCCATCTCCGGCTCTCGCAGCGGGCGGGCTCGCCGTCACGGGCAACGAAGCCGCGCCTGCGGCGCTCTGGACTGCGCTCGGTCTGCTGCTGGCGGGAGCGGCCGCGTATCCATTGTCCAGGCTCTCCGCATCGCGTTGGGAGCAGTGACCTCCAGACAGGCGGATCGGCTTCCTCTCTCCTAGTCGGCAGAGGTCATGGCGATCGAGGGGTTGCAGAGCTCGTCATGTCACGCATTTTTGTTGCAGCACATGCACCCCGAAATTTGCCCTCGAGGTCCGCCCCGACGACCCTGTCCTTCTGGGTGAATGATGGGTGAATGGCGACCTCACGGAGGCAGCTTCGCGAGAATCATGACTCCACCACTCAAAAGTGTCGCAACCTGGGCAGGGAAGTCTCGGCACGACTTCCTGTGAGTGTAGCCAGGCATGACCCCTGGTCAGGGAAGAGGCGTAGGGTGAGGAACATGTGGACAGTTCTTCTCATCTTGCTTGTGGTATGGGCGGTGCTGTCGATCGTGGGATTCGTGTTCGAGGGCCTGCTCTGGTTGGCCATCATCGGAATCGTGCTCTTCGTCGGCACCGTGATCTTCGGGCTGCTCCGGCAACGCGCGAAGCGCTCGAAAGTGTAACCCGCCCCTCCCTCGCGTGGTTCGGCGGGAGATGCTCTTCTACAGCATGGCTGTGCGTACCGCACACCCCAGCGCTGCTTGCCTGCGCTCAGTCAGTTCGCCGGGCAACCCGGACTTGCAGTGCACCGGGTCTGATACCGACATTGACGCGAGTCACGTGGCCGAAGCTGTCTCCGTCGAGTTCGATCAGGTGCGGAGTGTCGAAGCGTGCCTCGAACTGTCTCCCCCGGACGTAGGCGAGCGCGTGAATATCCGGCGCTCGTTCAAGCATGCGCCGGCTGAGCCGAGAGCGACGTGCGATGCCCTGCAGAGTGAGGCGCGTGCCGATCCGAGCCCACCCGAACCGTCCCTTCGGGCGCATCATCACCACATCGAGGAACCCGTCATCGATGACCGCGCCCGGAATCAGGAGCATGTTTCCGGTGAGCGTGCCGCAGTTGCCCACGATGACCGTGTGCGCTCGAGTGGACCTGACCCTGCTCTGGTCCACGCGGTAGTCGAGATGGAAGAGCCGGTTGGCGATGACCGATCTGGCGATGGGCGTGACGTAGGCCAGCCAGCCGAGGTGCTTCTTCGCGATCGAGCTCGTGTGCTCCGCCATCTCCGCATCCAGGCCGATACCCGCCATGACAGCGAAAGCATGCCGTCGTGAGGCGCCGTCAGCATCGTCGAACTCGGCGACCCCGACATCCACGGCCCGCGTCGCGCCCGTGAACGCCGCCTCGATGTTGCCCTCGACATCGCCGAGCGAGATACCGAGGTCGCGGGCTAGCAGGTTCCCGGTACCGGTGGGGATCAGCGCGATAGGGATCCCCGAGCCGTGGACGACGTCGGCGACGGCTCGGACGGTGCCGTCGCCACCGGCCACAATGATGACTGCCGGGTCACCCGCCAGGGCTTGCTCCGCCGCGGCGCGTCCGGAATCCTGTGCGTTTGTCTCGTACCAGCGTGAAGCTTCCCAGCCCAGCGCTCGCTCCTGCACCTCTACAGCAGCACGGGCACGCTCCAATGGAATCTTCACCGGATGATAGACCACAGCGGCATGCGGTCGCCTCGGCATCCCGTCTCTGCGAGGAAACCTCACGGTGCCGCTGGCATCGTGAGGTGATTGCGCTGCTCGATGAGCGGGCAAGTGAACACGTCACGCTCCCCGAGCCCGACTCGGTTGATGTAGCGCACGACAATGGCGTACGAAGCGAACAGTCCCGTCTGCAGATATGGAACGTCGTGGGTTCGGCAGTACTCGGCGACGATCGGCGCTGCCCTGCGCAGATGCGGGCGAGGCATCGAAGGAAACAGATGGTGCTCGATCTGATAGTTCAGACCACCCATCGCGGTATCGAGCACACGGGTACCGCGAATATTGCGGCTCATCATCACCTGACGCCGCAGGAAATCGAGGCTCGCACCTCTCGGCACGACAGGCATCCCTTTATGATTCGGGGCAAACGAAATTCCCATATACAACCCAAACACGCCGACTTGCACAGCGAGGAACACGAACGCGATTCCCGGCGAGAGCACGATGAACACGAGCACCGGAAACCCGATCAGCCGGATCAGCAGAAACACGATCTCTGCCCAACGCCGCTTCAGCTCACCCCTCGCGAGCACTCGACGCACCCCGGACGCGTGCAGCGAGACCCCTTCCAGAAGCAGAATCGGAAAGAAGAACACCCCCTGATGCGCCCGCAGCCATTTCAGCATCCGGCTCTTCGGAGGTGCTCGATCCGGAGTGACAATAATCACCGGGAGTTCGATGTCAGGATCGGCTCCCAGCTTGTTGGGGTTCGCGTGGTGGCGCGTGTGCTTGTGCTGCCACCACCCGTAGCTCATACCGACCAGCAAATCACCGAGGACGATGCTCACCCAGTCATTCCACTTTCCCGATATGAAGATCTGGCGGTGTGCGGAGTCGTGGCCGAGGAACGCGATTTGAGTGAAGAGGATCGCAAGGAGCGCCGCGGTGAAGAGTTGCCACCAGGTATCGCCGATCCAGACGAACGCGAACAAGCCGCTGGCGAGGATCAGGGGCAGACCGATCAGCTTCGTCCAGTAGTACCCATACCGGCGACGCAGCAATCCCTGCTCTCGGATCGTCTTCGCCAATGTCGTGAACCCGCTCGCACCTCTACCGTTGGCTGACAAGCCCGTCCGAGGAGATCGGGTCGAACGATACTCGTTCATGATGCACCTGAGATCCTGCGGTCTTGGGCGTCAGGAACGTCCGTGACCGCCCTCATCGGTCCAGTCATCGATCTGGGCGCGATCCGACCGGACACGGTTCGCCTCCGCTCCCGCCGAATCCTGACCAGTTGGGGATGGGGCGAAAGTGACGGATTCCGCGAGTGCGATGACCGCGGCGGTACGGGCATTCTCACTCGCAGCCGCGTTCTGGAACAGCACCGCGGCTGCCTCCTGCCGAGCGCTCACCCTCGTGCTGATCTCTGCCAGGCGATCCGCGAGTACGTTTGCGAGTCCGTCGCGCAACTCCTCGAGGTTCGTGTTCGCGATCTCCAGGCGGCGATCCGACACCGTGACCTCCACGGTCGGATAGCCAGCCTTCGCGAGAAAGTCCCGGGTCTCGCTCCCCAAAATCTCGATCACTTCATCCCGTTCGGGGCGTCGCGTGAACACGGCCTCCACCGTGTATCGGTCGGGGGCTTCATCGGTCATCAGGGCAGCAGGCAACGAACCCACCAGCACTGATCCCAGGCCCAGCGTCGCGGCGTCCACACCGCTCGTTCGTGTCTGTGTATCCATGATCTGACGATACGCCCCGTACATGTGCGCCTCACAGCTTCGGCGACCCTGTCAGACGGGTGAGCCTCGGCGCCGACTTGTGAGCGCATGAGCGCTCCCCCGCCGAGGTCCCTGACCATCGAAGAACTGCGCGGATGCGCGCGGAACGAAGGTTGTGCACGATACGCGACTCCGGCGTGCGTGCGAGTCCACCGAAGAGGCCACGCGCGGTAGGAGCTCCGAGAGCATCCGTGCTCATTCGGGTCTGCTGAAGGTTGTGTTGAGTCCGGGGTTTATGCCGCCAGACCGACAGCATCCATCATTATGGCTTCGAACTCGACCGGTGTCAGCTTCCCGAGCCGACGCTGACGCCGCTTCCGGTGATACTTCCCCTCGACCCACGACACGATCGCCAGCCGTAGTTCCTGCCTGGTTCGCCAGGATTGCCGATCGAGAACGTTCTTCTGCAACAGGCTGAAGAAGCTCTCCATCGCCGCGTTATCCCCGCACGCACCCACACGACCCATCGATCCCCGCAGCCGATACCGCCCCAGCGCCTTTTGGAAACGCCGAGACCGAAACTGAGACCCACGATCGGAATGCACGATCACGCCTTCGGGATAGCCGCGCTGCAACAGAGCGTTCTCGAGTGCACGAACCGCGAGCGACGCCTTCATACGCTTATCGATCGCGTACCCCACGATCCGGTTCGAACACACATCCTTGAACGCGCACATGTAGAGCTTGCCCTCGCCCGTCCAATGCTCGGTGATATCGACCAACCATTTCTCGTCTAGACGGTCAGCCGTGAACTCGCGCTGCACGAGATCATCACCGACCGGGGCACCAGCCTCCCTGTAGCGGCGTTTCCGTTTCGAGATGACGGACTGCAGGCCAGCGATCTTGCATAACCGCCACACGCGCCGCTCACTGATCTCGTACCCGAGATCGTGGAGATCATCAGCAAGGACCCGGTACCCGCCCTCGGGATCATCAGCATGCAGTTCACGGAGCACACCGATGAGGTGCGCTTCCTCGATCTCGCGCGGAGACTGGGGTCGGCACAACCATTGGTAGTAGCCCTGATGGCTGAACCCCAGTACCCGGCACGTCACCGCGACCGGCACCCGAACCCGGGCACCGGTCGCAGCAAGCTCTTGGACGAGCGGGTAGATCATTTTGGGGGCGTGATATGCACCTGCGACAGATATGCGGCCGCGCGACGCAGGACTTCGTTTTCCTGCTCGAGTTCGCGGATCCGCTTCAGGGCGGCCGTCATCTCGCGCCGTTCAGCGGGATCCGTTGGTGGGGTGATCCCGTGCGACTGGAACCTCGCATCCCGTACCCAGGCTTGGATCGCTGACCGTGAGATCCCGAGGTCTCTCGAGACTTGTTTCTGCGCGACGCCCGATTCCACGAGCGCGACCGCGTCGCGTTTGAACTCGTCGCTGTAGTTCCTGATGGGCATGGTCCTCATCTTTCCAGCACCGCACTCTGAGCGATGCAATCAAGGACTCAACAAAACCCTCAGCAGACCCAACGCCGTACCACCAGGGGGCGCCACCGACTGGCCCGATGACGTCCGTCGACTCGGCACGTATCGCGGCGTGGAAAACGGCGGAGAACCCCCATCGTTCGGCGTCGGTACGGTATCCGCTCTGTTCGACGAACCGCGCGAACTCTGCATTGGTCACTGTGGTTGCGTCGATTCGAAAAGCTTCGAGCGTGACGAGATGCTGCGGTGTCTCCCCGTCGCCGCAGTTCTCGTCGCCGGAGGAGTCCCCCATGAGGAATGTTCCGGCTGGGATAGCAAGTTGATGAATCGCGTGCTCGCTCTGAGGCTGCATGCTTGTCGGCTGGCCTGTCAAATGCACGGCCGTGCAGGCACGGGTGGCGGCCGACCCTATAGCGTGCACTCCGCGGACGATGCCGTCCGGCATGCGGGAAGGGGCGCAATTGCAGCGCCGGTCTGTGGATGTCTGGGAGTCGCGCATGCGTGTCTTCTTTCAGACCACCGACGGCCCCGGCCTTCGAATCGGCCGGGGCTGCCGGTATCGTTCCCTCAACTCGTGTAGGTGACGTTTACCGACTCGATCATGCCCGTGAACGGGAACGGCGCCCGGTCGGCGTAGTCGTTCGACACCGCCCCTCCGAGGCACGTACCAATATCGAGGCAGTCGTTGGCGCTGAACAGTCCAGGCGCGCTCACCGGCACGGTATCACTCGCCACCTCGGCGCCATTCACGGTGAGGGTGACGGTCAGCGGACCGCCGGGAGCGGTACTGACGGGCTGGGTTTCGACGACGATCTCGGCATTCCCTGCGCCCAACCGCGCGGTTGTGCGAATCTTGGTGCGGTCGATGATGAACAGGTTGTACTCGTAGCAGAGATAGCCGTCGTCCAGGTAGCAGGTCAGCCCACCTCCAACTCCCCCCAACGCGTACAGCACCCCGCTCGCGTTCTCCGGGATCGCCGCATTAATGGTCACTCTGTTTGCTCGGAACCCGAGACGCGGAGCGATAGGTTCGGGCATGCGGCGCAGATCGCCGGTGAAGTTCCAACTTCGATAAGGGGTCGAGATCATGTCCTCGGGATGGTAGATGGGCACCCAGAGCGCCCCGCCCACCGGGAAGACGCTGTTCTTCGCGGCTTCGATCGCGAACATCTCCTTCATCTGCAGCAGCTTCTCGGGATACCGTTCCGCGAGATCGTGCGCCTGAGTCCAGTCTTCGGCGAGGTGGTACAGCTCCCAGGTGTCGTGGTCGGGAGTCCATTCGGTGATCCCTGCGGGAACCCCGGGAACCCAGGGCGCCCGTGGACCGAAGGCCGAAGCCATCCAGCCGTCGTGATAGATCGCGCGGCTTCCCATGATCTCGAAGTACTGCGTCTTGTGCGTCTCTTCCGCTTCAGGATTCGTGAGCATCTCGGCGAAGCTCGAACCGTCGATGGGGTCCTGATGCACGCCGTTCACCACCCGGGGAGGGGTGATTCCGAGCAGGTCGTAGATCGTCGGCACCAGGTCGGTGCAGTGCACGAACTGAGGCCTCGGCGTGGTGTCGGGGACGATCTCCTGCGGCCAACGCACCGCCATCGGGTTGCGAGTACCGCCGAGATGCGAAGCGAGCAGCTTCATCCCCTTGTACGGTGTGCTGCCCGCCCAGGCCCACCCCGCGTGATAGAGATTGTCGACCTTCACCGACCCCAGAGCGTCGAGCCCGCCGAGTTCGTGCAACGCCTCGATGTGCTGCGAGGTGGTCGAAGGAATCCCATTCTGCGCCAGCAACTCGCTGATCGTGCCGTTCTGTCCTTCGCCAGATGAGCCATTGTCGCCCCAGATGTAGAGGATCAGCGTGTTCGCCCCATGTCCGAGGCGCTCGATCTCATCGATCAAACGGCCGGCCTGCACATCGGCGTGCTCGGCAAATCCCGCTGCGACTTCCATCAGCCGGGCCTGGAAGGCGCGTTCGTCCTCGGGGATGTCCTTCCAGGCGGGCATGCGCGGGTCGCGCTCGGTGAGTTCGGCGGTGCCGGGGATCCATCCCTTCTCCTTCGCCCGCTCGAACACGAGCTCCCGGTACTCGTCCCAGCCTCCGTCGAACCGGCCGGCATAGTTATCGGCCCACTCCTTCATGATGTGGTGAGGGCCGTGCATGCATCCGGTCGCCCAATACATGAAGAACGGCTTGTCAGGGTGGTACGCCTGATGGTTGCGCAGCCAATCGATCGCATCGTCGGCGAGATCTTCGCTGAGGTGGTACCCGTCCTCCGGCGTCTTCGGTGGCAGCACGCTTGTCGTGTTCCGCACCAGGTTGGGCTCGTACTGCGACGCCTCGCCAGCGAGGAAGCCGTAGAAGTACTCGAAACCGATGTTCGTCGGCCAATTGTGGAATGGACCTGCAGCCCCGGTTTCGATCGTGGGCGTATTGTGCCACTTCCCGAAGGCCGAGGTTGCGTAGCCATAGTCTCTCAGCACCTCCGGTGCCAGCGCACTCGACTTCGGGATCTCACCGGCGTACCCGTCCCAGTCATTCGCGAGCTCAGTGATCTGCGCATTCCCAATGCGGTGATGGTTGCGGCCGGTGAGCAGCGACGCGCGAGTGGGCGAGCACATCGCAGTGGTATGGAAACGATTGAAGCCGATACCCTCGCCGAGCACGCGCGAAAGGGTATCGGTCTTCACCTCGCCCCCGAATGTATCCGGAAGCCCGGGACCGGCGTCATCGATGAGCACCACCAGAATGTTCGGAGCATCGTCCGGCAACCTGGACGGTTTCACTCGCCGATGGTATTCCGACTCTTGCATCGTACGTCCGGCGATGCTCGCAGAAGGTGTCGGAGGAAACGGGAGAGCGTCTTGCGGGTACATGCTGCACGTCCTTCTCGTACTCGTGATGCCAAGTCATGCCCACGCTATGAGTCGGTTCGACATCGACGCCGACGCCTCATCCTCTACGGATGAGAGCCCGATCATCACTCACGCACGAGCAAACAACCAGACGCCGGGCTTCTCCCTCGTCTCTGGCTGGGAACGCTGCCGGGCACAGCGCGATGAGTGACTCGCACTGCTCGAACGCGGCCGCCGCCCGCGAGGGGCAGCCAGCAACCGGGTTGCAGGGAGAGCTGACTGCTAGGTGAAGAGGACGCGCAGGCGTCGAAGATCGGCACTCCCCAGCCCCAGCCCCTCCATCGCGTACCCGTGGATGCTGCCGAACTGTTCGCGCATCTGCTCGAACGAAGCCGCGAGATAGCTTTCTCGGACGCCGAGCACCGGCATCAGCGCTGCTCGTCCGACACCATGGGACTCGGCCTGCTGCAGCACGGGTTCGAGAGCGGGCAGCAGATCGATGTTCGTCTGCAAGTAATCCTCGTACACCTCGGTCTCCCCGACGCCGAGTAGCGTGAGGAGCGATGCGGCGGCCCACCCGGTGCGGTCTTTACCGGTGGTGCAGTGAAACAATGCGGCTCCCTGACGCGCCTCATCGAGGAGGTTCAGATAGAACGCCCGATAGGCGCCGAGCGCCGAGGGCATTCGCACGAAGTCACGGTACGTGTCCTCGAACAGGCGCTCGGCCCGCCCGTCGCCGAGTGACGCGACGAATGCCTGTGGGGCGGTGGTGAGCTGTCCGACGTTCGCCGCGATGCTCTCCGAACTGTCTGCGAGCACGTCGAGGGGGATCGCGACGGTTCCTGCGGGGAGCCGGTCCGGTGATGTGGCCGCTTCGGCCGCGGTCCGGAGATCGTAGACCGTGCGAATGCCGAGCGTGGCGAAGCGGCCCCGATCAGCGTCGGTCAGCGCCGAGAGTGTCGCCGACCGGAACAGCACGCCTCGCTTCACCTCGCCGACCTCACTCGCCAGTCCGCCGAGATCGCGCAGGTTCGGTGCGCTCTCGAGGGCGATGGTCCGCTTGTGTGCATCGTTCATGTGCGAGTCTCCAGAAGTTCTGCGTGCGGTGTTTCGCCGGCCGGCCGGGACAGCAGTTCCAGGGTAAGAACTGCAGCGACACTGAGAAAGGTGAGCCAGAGCGTCATCGCCGGCGTCAACGGTCTGACGAGGAGCACGAACGCTGCGCACGCGGCACCGACACCGAATCGCAGCGGCCTGCGCCAGTGTGCCAGACGCTCGCCGAATGCCCCGGTGGTGATGCCGCGCCGCTCCATCCCTCGCCTGCGATCCGCAATCAGCCCGAGCACGAGACCGCGCAGCGTTCTGGCCCACGGCCAGGGTCCGGCGATCAGCGTGACCGCAAGTACTACCGCGGCGACGGTGCCGAGCGCGACGAGCAGGTCCGAGACGAAGCCGAGCACGCCGTCGTAGAGCACGACCGCCGCGTCGTGCGGCACGGTGTGTGCTACCGCCAGGGCGAAGACATCCGTGCCGATATCGAGGCCGTTGCCGGTGAGCACCATCGCCAGCAGCACCCCGCCAGACGCCCAGGCGAGCGCGAGCGTACGCCTGGGGGCGATCAGCACCCCGGCGGTGAGCATGAGTAGCATGATCCAAGGAAGCCAAATGCCCGTCGCGACGACCATTTGGTACACCGTGAGGTACAGGTCGATGGAGGTATCCTCGGCGAGCACGATCGAACGGTCGATCACGGGAATGTGCTCGGCCAGAGGGATCCCGTCCGCGACGAGTTCCGTCTTCACGGCCTGGAGGACCGGCCCGAGTTCGAGTTGGAGCTGCTGATTCTGCCCGATGGTGATCGCGGCGTCCTCCGTACCGGCGGCAGTATTCACGAGTTGCCGGTGCGTGACTTCGAGTGCATCCCGCCAGATCACCGAGAATGCGTCGGAGGCGACGAACTCGTGAATCGTGTTCCGCATCAAGCTCTTGACACCCGCAACGGCTGGGGCCTCAAGAAGGTCAAGTGCCTCGACGGCCCGCGGGCCAAGCTCCAAGCTGCCGAGCCCCGCGAAAAGATCGTCGGCGATCTGGTCGATATCGACCTCGGACTCGATCGCAGCAATCACCTCGGCCGCGACCAGGTCCTGCACCGCCGGCTCATGAGACAGCGGCGCAAACGTGTCGACGAAGAACGAAGTGTCGGTGAGTTGATGATGGGCCCACGTCGATACGACGGCGACCGGCGCAAGGACCGCCCCGACCAGGATCAGTGCGGTCGCGAGGGCGCCCCGGGCGAGGCGGCGTGGCCGTGCTCCTCGCTTCCGGGGCCCGGCGTCGCCGCACGCTCGCTGCTGTTCCAGTTCGCGAGCAAGCGCGGCGTTGTCCGCTTTGAGCTCCGCGATCTCAGTCGCGAGCAGGTCCGCATCGGACTGTGCCATGTGGTTCCCTCCGGTGTCGGTGTTGGGTGGACGATCTGAGGGACGGGGCCGACACCCCGTCCCTCCCGGGTCAGATCACCTCGGGGCGAGGTGCCTTCCAGGTGCCGTCGAGCACTGAGGAATGCGGACGATAGAGGCGCAGCACGTAGTTCCAGCCGGGCATGATCGGGATCGCGTTCGGTATGCCATCGACCTGCACGCCGAATCGGATCGTGACGCCGCCATCCTCATCCGGAGTGGCGGTGAGGCTGTTGATGCTGTTTACCCCGAGTGAGTTCTCTTCAAAGTAGCCGGCTGCGTTGTAGAGCGAGACCGACCAGAACGCATCGACCGGGATATCCTTCAACTGCAGTCGGTACTCATCGACGGGGAGATCCTCGTTGACGCTGATGTAGGTCGCCTCGTACTCGGGCAGACCGCCCCATCCGGAAGCAGTGCCGAGCAAGTGCAGAATCGGGTCGACCTCGTCACGGGCGCCGAACGCATGGTCGTATTTGCTCACGCCTTTCGCGAGTGCGAGGATCGCTTCCCGAGTCTCGGTATGCGAAGCCTTGTCGTAGTCGGGCAGCGGATAGGTGCCGGCACCACCACCGGTCAGGCGCAGTTCACGCTGCAATCGGTTCACTTCGGCTATGTCAGCATCATCGGCGGGATCCACCAAGATGCGCACGATTACCCCGGCGAAATCGGTACCCACTGTTTTGCGCGTGATCAGGTGATCGCCTGGTTCCTTCAGGATCGCTTGCCCGTGGTGGTCCTGATTGACCACGAACGCTGAGATGTACCGTCCCTCCGTCTCCGGAAGCGTGAGCGTCACCCCGTCACGCACGTCGAGGATCGTCGTGCTGTAGAGCGTGTCGCGGTTCTGGCGGATTACCGGCTGGTTGTCGAGCGGGGTCGGTTCGAAGGTGTGGTTCCACCTTCCGACGCCGCAGGGCCCGGCGAGACGGGCGAACATGAGGTCGCTCTCGGCCCGCGTGAAGTTCTGGACGTTGACGGGGATCGCGGTCGTCATTTGGTTCCTTTCGTGGGATATGCCTGGCGGCTTACTGGAGCAGCCGGGCCTTCGCGGTCTCGAACTCGGCATCGCTCAGCACACCCTGCGTCTTGAGGTCGCCGAGCTTCCGAAACTCGGTCATTCGTTCTCCGCAAGGCGCTGCCGGAACAGCCTGCGCCTGCTCGGGCTTCGGGGCCATCTGCTGTTGCGCGGCCTCGTACTGGGCCGCCTCGAACGGTGCTCGGGCCGTCTTCCGCTGGTGGGCCGCGATGCCGCGGGTGACCGTGGTGGCGGTGCCGGCGACGACCGCGGCGCGAGCGGCAAGCCCCAGCAGGCCGGGACGACCTCTTCTCGGAACGAGCGGCATCTCAACACCCCGTTTCCGCGACGATCGTGTCGAGCAGTGCGTGCACGACCGGTCCCGGGATCTGCTCGTACGCAAGCAGTTCGGCACCAGACGCCGCCGTCTTCTCAGCGAGGTCGCGCTGGTACACGAGTTCGACCGCGGCCGGATCCGGTTGCGCGGACGGAAGCCCGAGCAGGTACAGGTGGACCGGCCCGAATCGCGCGCCGCCCGTCATCGCGTGGCTCATGCAAGCGCCTTCGCCTTCAGCCGATCGAACTCGTTCTGGCTGATGGAGCCGGCTTCGAACAGCGCGGACGCGGCAGCGATCTCCTCTGCTGGGCTCTTGCCTGCGACGCCGCGAATATAGGTCTGCGCGGCAGTTTCCGCGTCGCGCACAGCTCGATCGTTGCGCTCAGCCATACCGTCGCCGCGAGCGATGACATAGACGAGCGCGGTGAGGAAGGGCAGAAACACCAGGAGGATGATCCAGAGGGCCTTCCACCAGCCGTTCAGTTTGCGGTCGCGAAACAGGTCGCCGATGATCGCGAATAGCGCGAACAAGTAACCGATGAACACGACAGCCCAGAGCATCCAGACGAGAAGCTGCCAGAGTTCGTTCCAGAAGTTCATAGTGGGTTCCTTTTCTGTGAGGGACACGCGCCTATCTGGTGCGCGTGGGGGGATGAAGAAATCAGAGGGAGCCGATGCCCTTACCGAGCATGAGCACGCCGATGACGAGGAGCAGCACCGATGTGATCACTGCGTTCTCGCGGGCGAGCCATGCATGGAGGGCTTCCAGCGGTCTGCGCAGGCGATCGGTCGCGAGGAGGTACGCCATGACCGGGACGAGAACCGTGGAGATCGCGCAGAGAATGAACACAGTCGTCGCGATCGCGGCGGGTCCGATGGCCAGACCTGCGCCACCGATGGTCATGCCGGCGCTTGCCGCCATGAGGAGTGTCTTCGGGCGAGGCAGGGACAGCAGCAAACCGAGCCCGAGCGCTTTCGCGAAGGTGAAAGCGTCGATCGCGGACATCCATTTCGGGAGGATGGGATCCGCGCCGGGTGCGGGGCGGCTCGCCCACTGCTTCACCGCGAGTAGGAGCAGCAGGGCGGCAAGAACGAACTGTACGATCGCACGCGCCAGGTCGGGGGCGTCGTCGGCAGCTCGGGGCGGCAGCGCGCCGCCGATCAGCACGAAGATCACGGACGGTACGGAGATGCCAAACGCCCAGCCAATGAGAAAACCGGGTCCGGTACTCCGGGCTTTCGGTGAGAGCAGCATAAGGATGACCGCCACGATCGACAATGGACTGATCGCGATTGCGAGGGTGAGGGGCAGGATCTCCCCGATGATCTGGCCGAGCACTATCGGCTCCCTTCAGGTGTCTGGTTCGCCGACGCCCTGAGGGACTGGACCGCGGCGCGGTTCGTGTCATAGACGGGATCGCCGTCCCGAATGATGTCGAAGCGGGTGAGGCGAATGCGCTCACCGGGCCTGACACGACTGAAGGCGAGACTGATGCGTTCTCCCGAAAGCCAGCTCCTGAGCCCGCTGAACGCTCCGGCGCCCGTGACATCGACGTCGGTGATCGCCTCCATGTCGACGACGAGGTGGTGCACGCTATCGCTTCCCACCGCTTCGATCGCGTGCTGCACAGCGTTCGCGAACACCGCTCCGTTCGCGAAGAAGAGCGGTGCCGCCATCCGTACCACGATCACTCCGCCCGCCGTCACCGTGCCGCTCGGGGCGCCATCCAGGAGGGACGCGGCGGGGTCGTCGTCCTCGGCGAGCACGTCGATCGCCGGGCTCGCCGCCCGACGGGCAAGGTTGACGAGTGCCAGTACGAATGCGACCACGATGCCTGCGATCGCGCCGACCAGTACCGTGGCCACGAGGCACGAAATCCCGATCCAGAACTCGAACCGTGACAACCGCCACAGTTCGCGGAACTCGTCAAGCCCGAAGAGCGGAAGGACGGCGACGGCGACGATCGCGCCGATTGCCGGAGACGGGATCTCAGCGAGGAGCGCGGTGCCGAACAGCAACAGCAGGATCGTACCCGCAGCCAGGATGAGCGACGGCAACTGAGTGCGTGATCCCGTCTCATCCATCGCCGCGGTCCGACTCGTCGATGCTCCGACCGAGAACGAACCGGACGCGCCGGCGGCGATGTTGGCGGCGCCGAACGCGAGCAGGTCCCGGTTCGCGTTCGTCGGGTAACGGTGCTTCTCACCGTATGAACGGGACACGAGCAGTCCCTCGGCTGTCGCGACCATCGTCAGCGCGATTGCCGAAGGCACAAGCGCCAGCCAGTGCTGCCAGTCGATCACCGGCCAGGTCAGTACCGGTGGGCCGGCGGGCACCTCGCCCAGCACCTTCACCCCAGCGGCATCGGCGTGGGTGACCGCGACAGCGCCCGTCGCGACTACCAGTACGACGAGCGCCCAGGGCACGACGGGGAGGAGCCGACGCCCGAGCAGCAGGATCGCGATCGCGCATGACGAAATCATCAGGGACCACGGGTTCAATGTGCCGAGCCCCGTGAACGTCTGAGCGAGCTTCTCGGTGAACCCGTTCCCAGAGTCGATGTGGACTCCGAGCATCTTCGCCACCTGCGAGACGAACACGTCGAGGGCAAGTCCGGCGACGAAGCCGATCAGGATCGGGCGGGAGAGGAAGCTCGCGAGAAACCCCAGTTTGAGCACCGCCATCGCGAGAAACAGCACTCCGCAGATGATGGCCTGGGCGAGTGCCATCGTGGCATAATTCTGTGAGCCGGCGGCGGCGAGCCCACCGACGGAGGCCGCCACCAGCGCGGCCGCCGATGCGTCGGGCGAGGCGATGAGCTGCCGCGACGACGTAAGGAATACCCACACGATCGTCGGCAGCACGAGCGCGTACAAGCCGGCGGTCGGCGGCAACCCTGCGATCTGCGCGTACCCGATATTGATCGGAATCGCGATCGCAATCAACGTGACTCCCGCGAGAAGCTCACGACAGAGACTCCGGCGGCTCAGGCCGGGCAGTAAACGATTCATCATCGCAAGCATTTCCGACTGCCGCACTCGAAAACGCCGCTCTCATCCTCTGGGGATGAGAGCAGCTGAGAGATCCATCCGCCGAGCGCTTGGCCCCACTACCTTTGAACCATGATCAATGCCATTCGCGGGGCGCTGGCCTCAGCAACGCCGGATGCTGCGGGCGTTCTGCTGCGCAGGAACTGGCTGCGCTTGATCATCGAGTCTCACACCGGTGAGCTCGAGCAACTGTGCGTGATCTATCCCGATCCGCATGACCCGCATATCCTGCTCATCCGAGCCTGCTGCCGCGACCTCTCGGGTGACTCCTACGGTGCGCAGTACCTGCGTGGACAGGGTCTCCGCCTCGCCGACGAGGACTTCGTAGCCTGTTTCACGGACCTCCTTCTCGCCCCGGATGCCGCTTCGAAAGCCGCAGCCGCCGACCGCGCGCACGATGCCCTCGCTCGGTGCGGCCCCGACGACGACTACGCGTCGGCGCTGTTTCTGCTCGGCTGGACGGAGGTCAGACTCCGCAGGGACTTCGCCCGGGCCATCGCGATCCTGCGCTCCGCAGTGGCAGAGGCGGAGCTGCACGGTCATGCCGAGACCCGCCGACTCGCCTTGGGTAATCTCGCGTTCGCTCTCACCCAGGCGGGCCTCTTCTCCGAAGCCGAGCTGGTCCTCGACGCCCTGCCCCGGGGGTCCGAGGAATCCGACTGGGATCGTTTCGAGGGCGGCCTCCCCGCTGCGAACCGAGGGTGCATCGCTTACTGGCGCGGTGACTTCGAGGTGGCCGCCGCATTACTCGAAACTATGGTCGTGGAGGAAAGCCCCGGCAACAACTTCGAAGCACTCGCGCGGCTGTACTACGTGATGAGCATCGTCGCCTTGAAACGCGAGGAACGCTACTACGCGGCTACGGCCCTGCTCCAAGGCATCAGCAAGACCGACAAGCACGGCATCCCGTGGGACACGCTTCGCCGAGCCGCATCAGCCTGGCTCGCCCACGTGCAAGGCCAGGACGAGCGAGCGCGGGCGCTCGCCGCTCCCGCACTGACCCGCACCGGCGCCGCGGTCGCTCATGCCGTTCTCGCAGAGCTGTATCGCGCGATCGGAGAGCCGGGCATGTCGGGTCAGGCGTTCCGTCTCGCCGCGGCGGCCGGGTTGCCCAGATATGCCCGTGTCAGCACTCTCGTCACATCGGCGGCGCTGCACTCCGCGGCCGGACGAGGCGAGCAGGCGCACGAACAACTCGAGCATGCGCTCGAGCACGCGACGGCGGAACGCGTCCTCGCTCCCTTCCTCACCGATGATCCGATCATCGGCGATCTGCTCGGCGCACACGCCCACTGGGGTTCGAAACACCAGGATTTTCTGCACGCGGTCCTCGAGAAGCGGGGCCTCCACAGCACTGCTGTCGCCGGTATTCTCACCGACCGGGAGCAGAACGTTCTGGCATGCCTGCGCACCACGATGACGGCCGAAGAGATCGCAACCCACCTCGGCGTCGCCTATCCGACAGTGAAATCTCACATTCGATCGATCTACCGCAAGCTCGGCGTCGTATCACGTCGTGCCGCCGTCCATATGGCCGACCAGAATTAGCGCTCGCGCTTCCCTACTCCGGCGACTCTCGACCCGAGGCCCAAGAATGATCAGATTCCTCTGCCATATCCTCATCCAACTCGTACTCGGAGCGATCGCGCTCATCGTAATCCACGTCGCGCTCCCAGACGTCGGACTCAGCCTGTCGGGTTTCTTCATCGCGCTCGGGGTGTTCACCCTCGCACACGCCGTTCTCGGGCCGTTTGTGCTCTCCGTCGCTCAACGATACGCCGCCTCGCTTGCGGGAGGCGTCGGACTCGTCGCGACCTGCCTCTCACTCTGGATCGCGACCTGGGCTCCGGGCGGCCTGAAACTTCACGGGCTGCCGACTTGGCTTCTGGCCCCCGTGATCGTCTGGCTCATCACCGCGCTCGGCGGATGGATATTCATGGGACTGATCATCGACCGTCGACTCATGAGACGCAAGGCCTACAAGCTCGCACGAAGCATCGCATAGTCGGGTCTGCGCAGTCCGATGAAATGGCTCAGCGGAACGACCGGAGGTTCAGGGGGTTCGCAGATCCGCGCGCAGCGCTACGCCATCCATATTGCCGCAGGGCTGCTCGTTCACCGCATGCACCAAACGCCGTTCGCACATACCGAGAGAAAGCTCGGGGGAGGCCCGGTGCCGGCTCGCATACGATGCGACTGTGGCCTCGGTGAAACCGACGCACTTCATCTACCTCGAGACTGACGCGGGTACGGACCCCTCTCAGCGTGCCCAGGAGCGCGGGGCTCCCGTTGCCGAGCGTCCTCGTGCCCGCCTCGATCGAGAAGCCCACGGGCCACCTGCACTTCGACCACGGGCAACTGGACGAAGCCGCGAATCTCGCGAGCCAGTTGCCCGCAGACCCCACGAGCCAGTCGGAGGGAATGGAGCGTTTGCGCCGCACAGGACCCCAGATAGAGCAAGCAGGGCACCGTTCCACGGCGTCCCGCGGGACCGATGCATGAAGGCACGCTGAAACTCGCCCACGAGCGTGTCACTATGTGGCCCACTATGTTCGTTCCTCGAGTCGCCGCCCGGGCCGAGACGGGAGCCGTCGGCGGCCCGCTCCCGGACTCGTCCCGCGCTCCTGCGGAGGCCGCCGGAAGCGAGAGAGGCTCCGACGTGAACTGGAGCACGAGCTCTTGCAGGTGCCGTGGCGAACACCCCGATCGGGTTCCGATCCCGGCCATCCTTCCGTGCTCGCCGTTTCGCATCGAGCACGGTCTTCACCCTGCTCCGCACGACAGCGCGCCTGCGCAGATGGGGGCCGCAAGCGCGGGAGTCAGATCGTGGACGGCCGCCGCGATGCCGACGGTCTCAACCTGCGCAATCGCTCCCCATCCGCGCCGGTCGATCCGACACGGGTCGCGGCGACCTCGCGTTCCATGAACTCCATCGCCTCCGTAAACGCCGCATAATGCGCGTCGGCGATCAGGGCCAGTACGCCGGCGCGGCCACCGCCCACCTCGCCGACGCCGGCTTCAGAGTCGAACAGACCGGGTAGGTGCGTCCAGGCGAATCACCGCTCGCTGGGTCTCGGCGCATGTCGATGGGATGTTGCAGGTGTTCCACCGACACCACGTCCCCCGCAGGAGCTGCTCGACGGCGAACGACGCGACCCCAGCGCCGGAACCGTCGCATCAGGCGGGAGGGAGAGCGATTCTTCTGATTCCCTCAACGATCTGCGCCTCTGTCGCAGCGCCGAACGAGAACCGCAGGAAGGGTGCGGGGGCCTCATCGACGAAGAAGTGGCGGCCGTCACCGACGAGCACCCCGGCCCTGTCTGCTGCGGCGCAGAACTGCCGGGTATCGGTGCCGTGCGGAAGCCTAGCCCACAGGTGAATGCCGCCCCTCGGAACTCTTGCGACCCGCACCTCTGGCAGCATCGAGTGCAAGGCGGCTATGAGGGCATCTCTGCGTGCAGTGAGTTCACTGCGAAGACGTTTCAGATGACGAGGCCAGATGCTTGAGGTCAGAAACGAGAGGGCGATCTCCTGCACGAGCGGCGCAACGCAGAGGTCATCCGCCGTGCGCGATGCTCGCAGGCGCTCACCGGCGGGGCCCCGGGCGACGATTGCACCGAGACGCAGGCCCGGCGATACGGGCTTCGAGAGCGTCATGACGGTAACGACGTGCCCGTGGGGATCGTCGGTGAAGAGCGGGCCTGGTGCGGTGCCCTCGAACCCGAGGTGCCTCGCCCAGTCATCCTCGACAACGAACGCCCCGTGACGTGCCGCGAGTTCGATGACTTGCGCGCGGCGTTCTTGGGCCAGCACGGCGCCGGTCGGGTTGGCGTAGCTGGGTTGCAGATAGACCAGGCGGGCTTTCGTGCGGTCGAGTTCGTCGGCGAGGCGTTCGATGATGACGCCGTGCTCATCGGAGGGCACCGAAGCAATATCCAAACCTGCGCTTTGGGCGGCGAGGATCGCTCCGGGATAGCTCGGGCTCTCGGTGATGAGTGTCGCGCCTGGCTCGGCGAGGGTGCGCATGACGAACACGAGCCCCTGCTGCCCGCCTGACACCACGAGTACGTCGTTCACGTCCGCACGGTACTCCGCTGCGAGCACCCGACGGAGTTCAGGCACTCCCGCCGGAGAGGCCATGCCCCAAGCGCGGCTGCTCTTCGCCGCCCGCGCACCGATCCGCTGCAGTTCCTCGGCGGGCACCAACTCCGGCGCGAGGTACCCCCAGGACAGCGGAAGATGCTCGGGGTGCCGTAGCCGCCGAGCCGGGAGGCCCGATCAGCGTCTACCCGTGCCCGGCCGAGCGCTTGCGACTGCCAGGCGTAGTCCGGTTCAGTCAGACGTTCACGAGCCGTCACGAACGTGCCGCGTCCGGGCTCGGCACGCACGAGCCCGAGCGCGTTCAACTCGGCGAGCGCAGCAGAGACGGTTGCAGCGCTCGCCTGGTATTGCTTCGACAACTCCCGCACGCCAGGGAGCTTCTCACCCGGGGCCATGTTCACGATCTGCTGCCGAAGGCGCGCCGCTATCGTCGATGACCTGTTATCGTATGACATGAAGCTATTAGATAACGTTACTCGCAATGCGGCAAGTGCGTTACCGTCGACTCGGCGCTCATCACGTCACGGTGGCAACCAAGCGGTACATCGGCGGGCTCTCAGGCAGAATCGCGTACCTGCTCGTGGGTTCCTTCGGTAGCGTGCTCGCGGCCGGGTTCCAGGCGATCTCGACAAGAGCCGTATCCGTGATCGCCGCCATCGCGCTCCTGAACTCCGCTCTCGCCGTCACCTTGTCCGGCATCGTGCTCCTCGGCGTCGGCGCCGTCCGCCTGGGGGCTCCTCGCACCGACGCGGCCGCTTCACCACGGACGGCAGTGCCTTCCCGGTAGCGGTTCGCGGTTCCCCTCTTCTCCGACGCGTCACCCACCCCTCACAGAAAAGGAGCCATTCATGGCATCAACCACCGCCCCAACCATCCGTTTCCTCGCACCCGCCGACGAGCAGCGCTGGCGCGAGCTGTTCCGCGCCTATCGCATCTTCTACAAGCTCGAGGAGTCAGAAAACGTCGTATCAACCGCCTGGGGATGGTTCATGGATCCGAAGCACGAGTGCAACGCTCTCGTCGCTGAAGTCGATGGCGAGATCCTTGGCTTCGCGCATCACCGGCGAATGGCCTCGCCCTATACCGCGACCAGCGGCATCTTCCTCGATGACCTCTTCACCGCACCAGCGGCTCGGGGCAAGGGTATCGGCCGCGCCCTCATCGGCAAACTCACCGACATGGCGCACGCCGAGGGTCGCGCATTCGTGCAGTGGATGACCGCTGAAGACAACCTCACCGCCCAAGCGCTCTACAACACCCTCGCAACCCGCACCACCTGGATCGTTTACGACGCAGTGCCGACTTCGTAGGCAGAGGAGACGACCGATCGGGCCGTAGCGGAAGGAGGAGCATTTGTGACTCGTTTCGGTACGGCCCTGCGGTCGGATGTGCGCTTTTCGCCTCCCACTGACGGCCCGATCGACCGTCTCCCGGAAATCATCGCAGCGATGACGAGCCTGACATCCCTGAGCATCGGCCCCGGGTGGATCCTCCCGACCGTCGTCGCCCAGCTGCGGCAGGGAGCCCCCCGGAGTCGGGAAGAGCTCTCGATGCACGTGAGCGGGCGGACTCTGCTGCGGCCGGATGTGGTGGTGTCGAATCTGAAGACGCTCCATGTCGGTCGCCCCTTCCGCATCGAGAACGTGCACTCTTCCCGACTCAGGGCGCGCTGACGAGTCTCGACGGGATCAGCGCGTGTGCCCGGTTGGAGTCGGTGCGGCTGAGGCATCCCACCGCCCTGGGGCACATCTCGGAGTTTGCTGCTCTCCAGCGACTCGAGATCGTCAATATCCAGTGCTGCAAGGTGATCACCGGCTTCGCCGCAACCAATGCCCTCCCCCGGCTGCGCAGGCTCACCCCGGCCGAATGCGGGAACATCGGCCTCGATACGATCGAGGCGAAGATGCCGACACTGGAATGGGCCAACGCAGGCGCGACCACGTGACCGTCTGCCTAGAGCAACTGCTCGATAACCTGAGGAGCATGACGGAACTCTTCCGAACGGCCGCCGGACGCTTGCAGGAATCCGGGTGGGTGTACGAGCCACCACTGTCCACGCGAGACGATGTTCCATCCGCGCTGCACACGGCACCCGAAACGGTGATCCGCTGGGTGTCCTCGTTCTCGCTGCTGTCGTATGCAGACGAGACCGTGTGGTTCTTATCCCGCCCCGACTACTCGACCGACGCGGAGGATGCGTTCGCGTGGAACGAGTGCGAACAACTGAGCATCCTGGCTGCGACGACGGATGCCGAGGCGGCCGCGGTCTCCCGTTTCTGGAAGCGCCACCTACCCATCCTGCTCTCCGTCCGCAGCGGATACGAGTACCTCGCAGTGCGAGACGACGGAGCAGTCGTCCACGGAGCAGAGCCAGAATTCGAGGAGGCCGTTGTCGTCTTCTCCCACTTCGAGCATCTGCTGAGGCACATCATTGCATGGCCAGCCCGACGGGACCACGTCGTCGACGGATTGCTGTTCGGTGCCACCGGTATCCGCGACGCTCCGGCCTAACTCGATTTCGTGGGCGCGACACTTGCAACACGAGGGTATACGCTCAGGGAATGCGCTTAGAGGTGACGACTGATATCGGCCGCCTGGGCGATCTGGAGGTGCTCGCCCAAGAGCTCCAGGATCAGGCTGGTACTTTCGCTCGCCGGACACCGTCCATCCACGGCGTACTCGGGCTGTGCCTACGCTCGCTCCCCGCAGAGGTGAATCGACGCTCGTTCACGCGATTCGATCGTCGCGGCGATGCCCTGGACATCGACCTCAGCGTGCCAGAGGAAAGCCTCGGAGGAGCGACCGTCGATCAGCAGCGCGAGCTGATGGGTTCAGAGCTCCGCGGTCTACTCACAAGCGGATTCGCGTCGCGCGCAGCACCATGGACTGCGGAGCAGCGGTCCCTGCTCCGCACAGCCGGGGAGGAACTGCTGCAGTCCATCGGCTGGGTGAACGGGAGACGCCAGCGAGCCACCCGTCGCCTCTCCGCGGGGCACGCACTCGCTGAGGTGTCGAACGACACGGGGCTTCCCCTCGGGGAAGTGGAGGATCTTTACGCAGACCTGATCACACGCACCGATACGACGGTGAACCGCTAGACCGCGACCTCCGGGCCCAAGGGCAGATCGTCCGCACGCCCCGCAGCCGCGGCACGTGCATAGCGCAGCGTGTACGCTTCACGCGCGGCGTCGGCTTGCACTTCGCCCTCCCCTTGGTCCGGCACCGGAATCACCATGGGCACGTTGTCGATTCTCACGAGAGCCTGCGTAGACCCGGGGTGTGGCCGTTGGCTCAGCGCTGTCGCACTCAGCCCCGGCCATCCCGGGTCATCCCGCACGCCGCGCGGTGGGGGCTCGTGGACGAGCGCGGGCATCGCCAAGTCCGCATCGACGACGTCCTCGTCTCCAATTGCTGCAGCCGTCGCGCAAGACCACCGGCACCTCGCGGCTGCCCGTCCATGATGCACAGCCCGCCGCGAGGGTCAGTCGTTACCGATGCGTCTCCAGAAGCGGATGCGCCTCGATCCCTAACGGCGGAGCACCGCCCAACCGCGCCCCACCCCCGCGATCCGGCAACGCGGGCTACCGGAACACAGCCACGCGCCCACCCTACGCCCCCCCCGACCGTGAGGCGGGTCAGTTCGCGACGATGAGACCCCGCGTCCCGGCACGGGCGGCCTCGAAACGGCGCTGCACATCGGGCCAGTTCACGAGCTCCCAGAATGCCTTGACGTAGTCGGCGCGCACGTTGAGATAGTCGAGGTAGTAGGCGTGCTCCCACACGTCGAGCTGCAGCAGCGGCGTCACGCCGAGCGGGGCATTGCCCTGCTGGTCGAAGAGCTGGAAGATGACCGGGCGCGATCCCACGCTGTCCCAGGCGAGCACCGCCCATCCCGACCCTTGCACGCCCAGTGCGGTGGCGGTGAAGTGCGCGCGGAAGGCGTCGATCGACCCGAACGCATCGACGAGCGCGGCCTGCAGTTCGCCTTCAGGAGCACCGCCGCCCTCGGGCGAGAGGTTCTGCCAGAACACGGTGTGATTGATGTGACCGCCCAGATTGAACGCGAGGTCCTTCTCGAGCTTGGTGACGTTCACGAGATCACCCGCGCTGCGCGCCGTGGCGAGCTGCTCGAGCGCGGTGTTCGCGCCGGTCACGTACGCCTGGTGGTGCTTGGAGTGGTGCAGCTCCATGATCTTGCCGGAGATGTGCGGCTCGAGGGCCGAGTAGTCGTAGGGCAGCTCGGGAAGCGTGTACAGAGTGGACATGGTGTGTTCCTTTCGATGGTGGTTCAGTGGTCGGTGTGGTGTGGAAGGGCGTGGAAGCGTCGGTCAAAATAGACGACCGGGCGGCCTGGGGGCCCGGTCAGCACCTCGAGCACCTCGGCAATGACCACCGTCGAGGATCCAACGGCGACGGTCTGCCGTGCGCGGCAACGCAGGGCCGCACGCGCCGATGCGAGGTGCGGCTCCCCCGTCTCGAGTTGCGACCACCCCTGCTCGTCCGTGAACCGCTCGGCCCCGCTCGTCGCGAAGCTCTGCGCGAGCTCGGAGTGCGCGTCGTCGATGAGGTGCACGACGAAGGTGTCGGCACCGAGGATCGCGCCCGCCGATCCGGTAGCCCGGGTGACGGAAAAGACGATCGCGGCCGGATCGACGGCCACTGAGGCGACGCTCGACGCGGTGAGGCCGACCGGACCTCCGGGGGAGGCTGCGGTGATGATCGCCACACCGGCGGGGTGCGTGCGGAAGGTCGCCTTGAGCGCTTCGCCGACCGTGGTCGGCACGGGTACTGCGGTCATCGAATGGTCTCCATCATCTGTTCGTGCTGAGCATGTGTAAGCATTTCCGCGCGGTCCACGAGCTTCGTCCGCTCGCGCCCGCGTTCCGCCCCCGCCGCCTGCTCGGCGGCATCGATGCGCAGCCAGCCGTCGAAGTCAATCGCGTGCGTGAGATGCGCGGTCGGATCGGCTTCGCGCGGGGAACGGTTCGCGTCGGCGTCGGCGTCAGCGAGATCGTCGACGAGGTGGCGGACGGTCTGGGCCGCATCGGACTTGGTCGAGCCGATGAGCCCAACCGGGCCGCGCTTGATCCAGCCGGTCGCATACAGCCGCGGGATCGGCGCACCTGCCGCATCGACGACACGGCCCTCGACGTGCGGGATCACTCCGAGCTCCATATCGAATGGCATCCCCGGAACCGGTGTCGACCGGTAACCCACGGCCCGGTAGACCGCTCCGACGTCGTAGCGCAGCAGCTCGCCGGTGCCGACCATGCGGCCGAGTTCGTCGGATGCGGTGCGCTCCATCTCGACACCGGTCACGCGGTCCGTGCCGAGCAGGCGAACGGGCCGCTGCCGCAGGTGCAGGTGGATGCGGCGTGAGGCCGTCCGGTTCGCTGGGTCGCGTGCGGCCCACTCGCTCATCGTGCGCACGATGATGCGGCGCTGCGAGAACTGAGCGACCATGCGCTCGGCGTGCGCATCTAGGGCGAGCTCTTCCGGGTCGACGATCACGTCGACGTCGTCCTGTTCGGCCAGTTCACGCAGTTCCATCGCCGAGAACCGCACATCGGCCGGGCCGCGCCGGGCGAACAGGTGCACGTCGCGCAGGGGGCTTGCGGCGAGCTGATCGAGCACGGGATCTGGCGTGTCGGTGTGGGTGAGCGCCGAGGCGTGCTTGGCGAGGATCCGGGTGACGTCGAGCGCGACGTTGCCCGCCCCGAGCACCGCAACCGATTCGGCCTCAAGCGGCCAGGTGCGCGCGACATCCGGGTGGCCGTCGTACCAGGCGACGAAGTCGGCGGCGCCGAAGGATCCGGGGAGGTCGATGCCGGGGATGTCGAGACGGACATCGAGGTCGGCTCCCGTCGCCACGATAACCCCGTCGTAGGCCGCCCGCAGATCCTCGATCGTCACGTCGACGCCGAGTTCAATATTGCAGTGGAGTCGGATGCGCGGGTTCGTGAGCACATCATGCAGGGCGTCGGTGATCTTGCGGATCCGCGGATGATCGGGGGCGACGCCGTAGCGGACCAGCCCGTAGGGGGCCGGCAGCCTTTCGAACAGGTCGATCGAGGCTGACGACGCGAGTCCGAGGACGATGTCGGCGGCGTAGATGCCGGCCGGCCCTGCCCCGACGATGGCGATCCGCGGTTGGGTGACGGTCATGCGTATTCCTCCTGAGGCGGGAGTGCGGCGATGAAGGGGTGGTCAAAATTGAGCATCCCGGTTCTGGCGGCGCCTCCTGGTGAGCCGATCTCATCGAAGAACTCGATGTTGGCCTTGTAGTAGTCCTGCCACTCATCGGGCACGTCATCTTGGTAGTAGATGGCCTCGACGGGGCACACGGGCTCGCAGGCACCGCAGTCCACGCACTCGTCCGGGTGAATGTAGAGAGATCGTTCGCCCTCGTAGATGCAGTCGACGGGGCACTCGTCGATGCAGGCTTTGTCCTTCACATCGACGCATGGCAAAGCGATCACGTACGTCATCGCGGAGTCTTCGTTCGGGTCACGCTGTCCTCGCTCGGTCCGACCGGCCTCGATTGAGGCCGCTCGACAACTGTAAAACCTCAAGTAAACTTGAGGTCAAATCGAGGAGAAGGGACACGTCTATGAGCCCGCACGCACCCGACGAATCACTGACGATCGGCGAGATGACCCGACGCACCGGGGTCGCCGCATCCGCACTGCACTTCTACGAGACCCTTGGTCTCATCGCCTCTACCCGCACGCCGGGCAATCAGCGTCGCTATGCCCGGCACATGTTGCGCCGCGTCTCACTCGTCACGGTGGCCAAACGTCTCGGGATCCCGCTCTCGGATGTTCAGGCCGCGTTCGCTGACGTGCCACTCACTGAGACCCCGAGTCATGCCGACTGGCAGCAGGCCTCGCGGCGGTGGAAGCGGGAGCTCGAGAAGCGCCGCGAGGGCATCGAGCGTCTCGAGCGCGAACTGACCGGATGTATCGGCTGCGGCTGCTTGTCGATGAAGGCCTGCGGTCTCCTCAACCCCGACGACGCCCTCGGCACCCAGGGTGCCGGCCCGCGGCGCCTGTCCGAATGACGGGGCGGGCACTGCACATGATTCAACTGAGCGCTCGCTATTGGGGGCCGAACACCTGGGTGCCGTCTTGAGTGAAGACGATCACATCACGCAGCTCCCACGCGGTGTACAAGTACTGGGCCTGAATCTCCTGGCGGGCGACACTCACGGATTCCTCGGTGAGGTCGAGCGGCAAGAGGGTGCCATCCTCCGCCAGCTTGGGAAGAACGTACATGTCGACCTCGTAGTCGCCGGGGATGAAGTACAGCACGGAGCCGTAGTTTGGCCCGGCGATCGCCTGAACCGGATCGTGCGCATTGACAAATCGGCTGCCCCGGACGGACTTCTCTTCACCACCAACGGAATTGAGCACCTCAGGCGCGCTGATCGCAGGCTTGATGCTCGACTCGGCCGGGTCGTAGCCATTGTCGGTGAGGATCTGGTTGAGCTCCGCGATCGCCGCCGGGGGCCGCACTCCCGCGAGAAGTCCCTCGAAGTCCACCGCACACTCCATGGCGAAGCCCGACGACGTAAAGCTTGCGGCGTAGAGGCGGATCCCCTCGATCGCGCTCATCGTTACCCAGGTCACCGCAGCCGTAGCAATCGTGTCCGTCGAGAGATCTGTCGATATCGGCAGATCAAGATGCGGGCCGTTGCCCGATGTCCCAGGCTCCACGATGCTGAGGGTCACCCGGGGTTCCGCCTCGTAATTGGCCGCCTTCTCCGCAAGTGCCTTCGGCACGCCCGACTCGTGAAACGCGTCCAGCGCATCACGAGTTGCTTGGTCGGCCAGGGCGGGGTCTTCGATCGCGAGTTCGAGCGTGTAGTCGAGGCCACCAATTTCCTGCGTGACTTCGGCGATGCCGTCGAAATTCTCGAGCGTTTCCCGCAACGCATTGGTCTGTTCGCTCAGCTCATCTGACGACGTCACCGTGGAATCAGAGGCAGGTTCAGGTTCGGTCGTGCAACCGCTGAGAAGCAGCGCACCGGTGAGCGCAAGAGCCAACCCGACCGAGGCAGAGCGACTCCCTCGCCTCTTGGACATTCGCTCACGCATCCCGGCTCCCATCTGCCTGGCCCGATCTGTGCAAGTGGGATTCACACAACCTCACACGTATGCGAGAGTGAGGGCCCAGTAATCACAGTTTACTGAGACGGGAAAGAGGACTGCTGCACGGATAGGTGACAGTTTCCAAGCTACCAATCGCCCTCTTCTGCGAACCCTTCACCACCACGGTTTCGCATCCGCGCGCCATGTGCTGATGTTCTCGAGAGCGGCACACAGCGGACGCCAGGGCCCCTCTTGCCGTCTCGTAGAATCGATACATGCCTTACGAGTTCGCGCGCATCCCGTCTGAGTGGGGAGTGTTCACACGTGCCACGACCACCCTGACCGACGGTGAGGTACTCGTTCACAATTGGTACGCCGCAGACGTCGAGCCGGAACTTCTGGTCCGGACGTCCGATGCCGCTGAGGCTGCTGCGCTCTTACCGGTTCTCTCCGCGTTCTTCGAGGAGCGAGCAGCATGGCATCGCCGGGCGACGGACGCCATCGTCCGGCGTTTCAGCGAAAGCGAACCTGAGTCGGCGGAACTGGACGAGGCCGAGAGCGACCTCGTACTGAGCAGCGTGGAGGTCCAGCCTGGAGGAGACGTGCTCTTGCACTTCGACGATTCGTGCGGTCAGCACTTCATGCACGGGCATTGGCCCGCCGTTCGGTTCGATGCCAGCGGGTCGGTGATGGAAGTCACGGTCGAGGCGTGAAGCAGTTGACGGTGAACGGTCGACCGACTCTGGAACACGTCGATCTGGAGTTGCTCGATTCGTACCGTTTTCAGGACGGAGCGGGGTTTCCCAAGTCGTATCGTGCGTTCATCCGACATGCGGGTTGGGCTCGCCTCTTCGGTCTCTGGTTGATCTACCCACCCGTTCTTCCCGGCTTCGCCGACGGCCTGCAGGGGCGCGGAAAGAACCTCACCGCTCATTTTCATGCCGTCTATCGGGAGGGACAACAGGAAGAGTTCGATTGGATGGTCGAGCCCGATGCCGCTTGGTCGCGTCCGATGTCCCTGCGAGTGTTCGGGTGGAGCGAGAACGGTGACGCCCTGCTATGGGACACCGCATCGCGCACCCCGGATGGAGAGTTCGCGGTCTGGGAATCTTGCTCGCTCAATTCGCTCCACCTCCTCGGCGGGAGCCTCTCCGAAGCGTTGCCTCTCATCCGTGCGCGGGCGCGCACGTTGTTCGACGCCCAGGGTTACGACATTGAACCTCTGCCGTCGTTCAGACTCTGAGATTGCATGGCGATCGTCGGCAGATCGCCGTTTTGAGGCGCTCGGCCGTAGGGATGTGTGAAAGGCCGAGCTGCGTGGGGCCGCAGCTAGTCCGGGCTGGCGATGCCCAGCGCTCGCAGTCTCTGGATGTAGCGAAGATCGTCGCTGGCGTGCGCGCTGTGGGTGTCGGCGATGAGAGTCACGTCCTCCCAATCGGATCGGACGAGTTCGTAAAGCGCGACCCTGAGCGAAGAGCGTCCTGGATCTACCGCACGCCAGTCAAAAGCGTGGGCGGCCTCGGCAGTGACGACGGCCTGGAGTTCGGGGTTGCGGCGAATGAACCGTGACGGGTAACCGCGGATGGTGATGTCACCCGTGGCATCAGTGAGGTCGAGCATCCATTCCGAGTCCTGCATGCGTTCGCGCCGCCACTGCGCGTAACGGGCAGTCGTCTCCGGGTCGGGGCCGTCGAGAGTCGGGTTGAGGATCAGTCCCCGTACGCGACCTTTTAGGGTGACACGGCGGAGCTCGCAGCCGAAGAGGAACCCGGAGCCATTCGAGCACCGCAGCCCGTCGACGGTGACGTCTTCGAGGACGGCGCCGTTGAGCGAACTGGACTGCAGCTCAAGGTCGGTGACATGCACGCGAGAGATCCGGGGACGCTCATGGCAAAGTGCAGATCGGGCGGCGACGCAGTTCTCCAGGGTGAGGCGACGACCGGTCGCATCAGCCAGTTCGTCGCCCGGTTCGAGCCGGAGGTCACGATAGACGGTGCGCGGCGGATTCCGGCGGGCACCCTGCTGGAGAAGTTCCGCAGCCGATTCGTTCGCTGTGTGCACCAGCGCGGTGAGTGGGAGAGCCTGCGCATCGGAGACACACGGAATCAACCGCGCTATCGCTGTAAAGCTGCGGGAGCGTCCGGCGTCCGGCCCTGCGACGATCACCCCGTCGCCAACGACGTGCGCACTGTTCAGACCGAGCGGGAAGTCAACGGAGGTGATCTCCGAGAGATCCTCCGCAGAGAGGACGAGGAGGCGCTGGGGCGCCGATTCGCGAGCCTGGGTGGCGGCGACCAGCAGCCCTGATCCGTGATGCAGGACGCGCGCAGCGCCTTTCCGTACTGCCTCGGCCGGGATCGGGTCCTGCGGATGCGAGCTTCGGAGCCTCCGCTTCAGCATGGTCATCGCCGACAGGGAAACCAACGATTCCATGGCAGCGGCGGAGTTCCCGACCGCGACGACGTCATCTCCATCGCGACGGAGGTAAGTGTTGTATTTGCCGATCTTCGTGGTCAGCCGGCGCGTGACCTCCGGTGCGGTCGGGTCGATCTCGGTCAAAGCGTGATCGGTCAATATCAGCGCGCAGTGATCGGAGAGGGCGAGCGCGTCGCGCAGCATCCCGCGGAGCCCCGGAAGCACGCGCCACTGTCCGGTGCGCAGGTCGAGGATTCCGAGTCGATGCGTTGCGCGGCCCTCCATCCAGGAGGTGAGCAGAGCGCTTTCGTCGAGCAGCACTGTGGCCGTGGGGAAATGGTGCGGTGCGCCTTCCGGCAGCGGCAGGTGAAGCTCCTGCAAGTCAACGGGTATCTCGTTGGGCCGGGGATCCACGGGCCACAGAATATCGCAACCGGGCATTGCGGATTCATCGCCCGACGGGGCGAAGGCTCGTCATCGCTCGACGGCGAACCGGGCCGTCGGGCCGTTTGTGAGCAACGGGGCCTCTTTCGCCCCGAAACGGGACGCGGCATCCGGCCACGCGATGAAGTTCTTCTCCGCGCGACGCGCAATGTTCTTCGTCATCGGGTCGACGGCGAAGATGCGCTTCCCGGCGGTGCGCACCACAGACATCAGTTCGCGCACGTACTCGGCGGTGCGCATGTCACCCACCGGCACGGATGCCCGCAACTCGCCGTTCCACAGGCCGTCATCATCGAGACGGGACCGCACGAGGCTCGCGAGGCCGACGCCGACGATCGCGTACACCCACCCCCGACCGGACGGGTGACGCACCACATCTTCACGATGAAACATGCCCTCAGAGATGATGCTCGTGTCCACGAGGGTGACGTGAGGGCCTGCGCATTCGCGCAGTGACGAGCGAAACGTCGGAGTCGGCGTCTCGGGTTGTTGCGTTGCGCTGACGAACCTCACCGTGGGAAGACTCGTTCGCACCGCATCGCTGAACTGTTCTTCATCCGCGAGTGTCATGAATACGCAGAGCCTGTGGAGCTTCGACGGTGTGCTCATGGCACCAGTGGTGACGTGATCTTGGTCGCCCGGTAGGACAGCCCATCGTTCGTGGCACGCCACCGATGCCAGTGCCTTTTCGATAGCCCCTTCAGTGATGCGCCACGGAAACTGCATCGCACGAAGCCGCGGTCGAAACGGGGCTGCCCGGTCAACGATACGGAATCGAACAGGCAGTCGGAGAGCTCGGACTCGAAGAACTTCAGGCGGCCTCGTGCGCGGCGGAAATCGGCGCGGGATAACGTGATGAACCGGAACTGAAAGCCATCCCGCCCCGATTTCACGCCGCGTAGATCCAGCAGGCCCTCGTCGGTTGTCGTCCAGTCAGTCTCGAACCGATGCCGACCCTTCACAATGCGCGCCTGGTCCACAACCTGCTCCTGCAGCGCAGCCAGCCGATCCGATGTCCGCCGGTGTGACAGCTCGGCAGCGCGAGACGCTTTCACCGGCTCCTCCGCTCGGCACCAGGCGTCGTCGCGTCCGGAGCCGCCCGTGTGTCGGGAGTGGCCGCTTCGTCGTCGAGGAAGGCGATCTTCCCTCGCTCCGCGTCCACGTCGAAGTCAGAGTCACGAGCCGCGATGCGACTCATGAGCTCGGCGACTGCCGTGTGGATCGTCTGCCGGAGGAAGGCGATCGGAGCAGAAGCAGCGCTGACATCGTCGTCGCTGATCCGGATCTCTCCCGTAACAGTGCGTTGCGACAGAAACACCCGCGGTGTCCGCAACCCGGACGGGCTTGGTATCGGCGTGATCTCGCCTCCGACCGTCAGGAAGAGGTCGAAGTCGTACGAGAAATCCACCGTGCGCACGTGCTGTTTGATCCGCGCAAGCTCCTCGATGAAGCCCGCCTGCGGCGATGGACCACCCCACACCGTACGGAACGTGAGCCGCCCAGCCGGCACGCTGCCGCGTCTCGCGCTGACCGGTCCTCGCTGGGCTTCGCTTCCGGAGGGATCAGTCATGGTGAGGCCTCACCTGGATCGGACCTGTGGCGCCGTCTGGCGTCACGACCTCCCAACGCAGTTCAGGCGTTCCCCTCGGGATGAGCGGGTCGATCCACTCGGCCACGACCTCGACGATGGCATCTTCCCGTTGCTCGCGAGACCAATCGGCAGGTCGTGCCGGAACCGGGGGCTCCCAGCTTTCCTCGCCCCAGATCACGCTGAACAGCTCCCACCCATCGCCGAGTTTCCGGTCGAGACTGAACGAGTCGATGCCCTCGAAACGCGCCGACACACCGAACGGGCCCTCGGCGTCCTGATCGAGGAATACGTCGATCAGCACGCCGTCCGCACCAGCAGTCGCCGCGCGATGGAGAGCGGAGAGTCGGGCCGCCGTGGACCGTGACACCGCATCGAGCACGTCCCTCAGTGCAACACAGTATTCGACAGTTCCCACCGGATTAGCTTATCGACAGCGCTTCGAGGGCCGCGTGCCGCGTGCCGCGTGCCGCGTGCCGCGTGCCGCGTGCCGCGTGCCGCAAGCCCAGAGGACCACAGAAAACGACGAAGCCCAGGTGAGAACCAGCTTCCCACCTGGGCAAACGTCGGGCTGACAGGATTTGAACCTGCGACCCCTTGGAAAACCCCTGATCAGAGCGGCTTTTACGAAAATCTGCGGTTGTCTCTGGTTCCCTTAATATTGACAGGGAAGTCGGCGTTTCGCCTCCTCCGATTGTACCCGGTTGTTGACGGGTATACGCGGATGATTTTGTTGAGTTTTTGATGAGCCGCGTCGCCACTTCGCTGATCGCCCGCGGACCTTCGAACGAAGCCGGTCGGCCTGACTTTAGACACCAGGTTGGTCGACAACCAGCACGCAAGATGCTGGAAACTCACGAAGCCAGACGGGGATGGTTCATATGGTTCCTCTGCCATGTCGCCGGTTGCAGATAATCTGAGCAGTATGCTGTCACCGGAACCTGCCGTGGGCCACCACCCAGAAATCGAACGAGCCTCCAAAGATTGGAAAAGTTCTCTTCTCGATATTGGCGGCAACAATCGGCTGCTGTACTTCAAGAAAGCTGCCGGTCAGCTAGACATCAGCCTCGCGGATCAATCCGCGGTTCGGGAGCTCCTTGAAGGCAAGGCAGTCAACCTTAGGCAACTGTTTCCTGACCCCGCTCAGCTTGCCCTTGCAGAAAAGGCCTGCAGGAGGCTCGCTGCAAAGCAGAAAGAAGCATTGGAAGAGTACGGCGTCTCCGTAACTTACCTCGCACTTGGGCTCGCTTCCTGGGGAGAACAAACAGAGTCTCAAGGCCAAGAAATAGCGGCGTCTCCCGAACTAGGTCAATCTCAAGCCAGGAAATCCAGGGAGCCTGTCCCAAAGGCGCCAGTGTTTCTGCGATCAGTCACAGTAGAACGAAAGAAAGGGCGCACGGAAGCTTGGGAGCTCCAACTGGATGAAGATACCCAAATCAGCGGGGTACTTACGCACGTTCTCGAAGCAGAAGGTGTCACGGTCGATGAAGACGGAGCCCTTAGCCTGCTCGGCGGGGCTGACTATTCTGCTGGTCTAATCGACGCGTACGCAGCCTTAGAATCCGCGGCCTCTGGGATTGAAGGCTTCCGCATAACACCTGCAAGTGTGATCGGCACCTTCACTTATCAGAAGCAACCAATGGTAAACGATGTCACAAATGTCCGGGCCTTGGGTGAATCAGACCTCATTGCGGCACTGGCAGGCAGCTCAGAAGCGGCCCAGCTGATTCGCTCGCAATCACAAGATGTGCCGCTCGATGAGCGCGACCCAGATTACAGACCTGCGGAGTCAGAGTTCCTCGTGCTCGACGCCGATGCAAGCCAGTCTTTTGTGGTCAATGCTGCTGTTGCAGGGAGAAATCTTGTTGTCCAGGGGCCTCCAGGCACTGGAAAGAGTCAGACGATCGCAAATGTAATTGCTGCACTCTTGGCTTCGGGCAAGCACGTGTTGTTTGTTGCCCAGAAGCGAGCAGCGATTGAAGCAGTACTCGACAGGCTTGAGCAAGTGGGGCTTGATCATCTTCTCCTGGACCTTTTTGCTGCTGATGGTTCACGCCGATTCGTTAGTCAACAAATACGGGCTTCATTAGACCGTCAAAACACGGTGACCCTACCGGACGTGTCTCAGCTTCATCATCGACTCGAACGAAACCGTACACGTCTCGTAAGGCACAAGGACGCTCTATTTGATCCTTCGCATGCCTGGGGCGTAAGCGTTTCAGACCTCCGCATTGCCTCGGCTGCTATCCCGGCAAGTGCGCGAACAAATCTGCGGCTCGCCGCCGCCACATTTCAGCAGTGGGTTCCGACGACGCTGGACGAACTTTCAGAGGATATGGATGCTTTTTACCGTCTCGGCGCGCTCAACCCAGGTTGGGGGCAACGATCCCATTGGAAATCCACCGCATTGAATACAGGTGAAGCGCTTCAACAGGGCTTGGCGGCAGCTCAGCGCATTCAAGCGATACTGCATAGTACTTCTGAAGTTCGCACCCAGTTAGCGACACGAGCTGGTTATGGCTCACCCACGACTTGGTATGAGGCGTCCTCACTCATAGGTCTTCATCGCAGATTAGCTGCATTCCAGCAGGCACACTCCTTGTTGCTTCAGGAACCAGATTTGGACGCCATGCTTGCAACGTTTGACCGAAATTTCCGGAGAAGTCACCTCAACATTGACCGACAACGACGAACTGCGGCTAAGAAGCGCCGCAAGGAAGTTCTCGCGGGTCTGCCGCGAGAGTTCTGGTCGGCGACGATCCTTGAAGCTCGGGAGCTTCGACGCATTTGGCTTTCTCAAGAGGTTCCTCTTCCGGATCATGAACTCTCCCAGTTGGAATCCGCAATAGCGCAGGCTGCAGAAGCATCCAATGTTTTGGCGCAGCTCACAACTCACACTGATTTACAGTCAGCACTCTTCGCAAGTCTTGAACCTCTGCTCGGTGAGCTCATCACCGATAACCAGGCGACAAAGTTTGTGCGCGCAAACGAGCTTCAATCCAGGCTAGAACAACACGGCGTCGGTCAAGTTGTTGCGATGCTTCGAACCCACCTCACTGAAGGCCGCGCGTTTTCTGCTTTGCCAAGTGAATTACTTAGGTGGGTCACGTACCAGTCAATATTGAATTCTGCGCTGCTTCAGTCACCTGAACTGGCCGCTTTCAATGGTGATGAGATCGCCGTGATCACTGAGCAGTTCCGTCAAGATGACAAAGCGCACTTCGTCGCCAATGCGTCGCGGGTTCGTCGTCGCGCGGCCGAGTACCTCAAAGCAGCCTTCGATCAGCACCCCGAGCAACATGCTCTCCTCAAGACTGAAGTCACCCGAAAGCGCCTCTTCCGCCCAGTGCGGAAGCTCTTTGAAGAAGCTCCTGACGTTCTCCTTGCTGCGAAGCCCGTTTGGGTGATGAGTCCGTTGCAAGTTTCCAGAGTTTTGCCACCTGAACAGTGCTTTGACGTTGTCATTTTCGACGAAGCCAGCCAGGTGAAACCCGCTGACGCTGTGCCAGCGCTCATGCGGGGAAAACAAGCAATCGTTGCTGGTGATAGCCGTCAGCTCCCGCCGACAGAATTCTTCACCAAAGTGATGGAAGATGAGGACGCCGAAGAGGAAGAAGAGATCGAACTTGCCCCGGGAGGCTCTGACCTACCGCAGTCACGGAAATCTCGCCGACAGAGTTATACACGTGATGCGGAAAGCATTCTCACCGCAATGGACCGTCTACTTGCCGGCCAAGGCCGAAGTTTGCAATGGCATTATCGGTCGAGAGATGAGCGTCTCATCGCGACCTCAAACGAACACATTTACCATCGCAGCCTGACGACATTCCCGGCAGTCGATGCGCTAGAGGCCGTCCGCCATGTGGCTGTCCCTCCGAGTCAGGGTATTGGAACAACCACCAACAGTCCCGAACTTGAGGTGCAGCAGGTCGTCGAGTTAGTGAAGGGACACGTTCAGAACTTTCCGACTGAGAGTCTTGGTGTCATTACTTTCGGCATTAAGCATCAACAACGGATCGAGTATGCCCTCGACGAAGCCATGCGAACAGACCCCTCGCTAGAAGCAGCGTTGAAGAGCGACATCGAACCGTTCTTCGTGAAGGCAATTGAACGTGTCCAGGGAGATGAGCGTGACGCCATCATCCTTTCTGCGGGCTATGGGAAAGGTCTCGACGGAAAACTACGATACTTCTGGGGTCCGATCCTTCGGGACGGTGGAGAGCGACGACTCAATGTTGCAATTAGCCGGTCAAAGAAGCGAATGACACTCGTCACGAGCTTTTCCACCGATGACCTCGCCGTCGACGCACATCCATCATCAGGCTATAAACTCATGTACCACTTCACTCGATTCATGGCCTCTCGGGGTGAAGATCTCAAGGATGGAGGACTGAGCAGCGTTCCGCTCAATCCATTCGAGATTGATGTGAAAACTCGCCTCGAGGCGGAGGGCTTGATCCTGGATTCACAAGTGGGCGTTGGAAACTATCGGCTCGACTTTGCCATCCGGCACCCCGATAAGCCTGGACGTCACGTTCTCGCGATTGAGGCAGACGGTGCTGCTTATCACTCAGGCCACACCGCCCGAGAACGTGACCGCTTACGTCAACAACTACTCGAAGCCCGTGGATGGCGATTCCACCGAATCTGGAGCACCGATTGGTTCAACGACGCAGGCCAAGAAGTCGGGAAAGTCTTAGAAGCATACAAGACTGCGCTCGATGCCGACGATAACCAAGAACCAGTAGGACACTCTGGCGCCGCAGATAAATTCGACTGGGAGGAAGAACAACCACAGAGGTCCCTGCCTCGACCTCCGGTGGGAGGTCTCACGAGCATTACGGACTACACAGACACGGAGCTTGTGGCGCTTCTGAAATACATACGGTCCGACAGCATCCTCCGCTCTGCCGACGAAGAGCAGCGACTCATGATCGAGGAGTTGGGGTTTAGCCGCCGCGGTGCACGCATTGTTCAGACTCTAGAACGGATTCAAAACATGCTCGATTCGTCTCGGTGACACCTAGCGTTGGCAATGCGGCGATTCTTCCAGCAGACCCCTCATCAAAGACGATGACAGCCAGATTCCAGCAGAAACTGCTGAAATCTGAAGTCACTGTAAGGTCTCGCTTCGATTCGCATTCTCAGCAGCCGCAAGACAGAAGTCATCGTTCATCTTGATAACCAGCGCTATGAGTAAGCGCAGTGCAACGAGGTAAGTATTGAAGTGTGCCTCTTCGCCGTCAGCATGAGCCTGCGAACCGTGCAAGTATCTGTTGCGTAAGTTTGGTCCGTTGCTGAATTCAACTCTGTTGAGGAAGTAGTTGAAGTAGTCAGCCTCGGCGTTCGTGAGCAATGAGGACTGGCGTGTCAGCCAACCCTTTTCGACCATATCATCGACCTCGAGGCGTGCAGCAGGTGAGAGACGATAGTAGTTCGCCGCCTGGGTGTTGAACAGCGCCGAAAGTACTATGAGTTGGTCCAGGCTCCTGAACTGGATTCGTTCATCGGCGTCTTGGAGAACTCCGAGACGGATCAGATGGTCAATGCTGGCCTGTTGGTGGTTGTGAAAATCTGTGTACGAGACTTCGTTTCGCAACAAGAGTTCGACTGCGGTACTACCCTGCAGGTCTTCTTCGATGTAATTTAACGGTGACTGATCGGAGAACAACGCGTGGAGTACGCCGACAATTTCCTGGTCTTCTATTGGATAGACGTATCTACCTTGAAGCAGGCTGGGTAAGTCCTTGTATCGCACCTGATCTGCCCCCATAGTAAGCAAGTCGCGATCGAGGTATCCGTCCTCGACGAATACGCTGAACTGGTTCGCGACGCCTTCCATTTCCGCGAAGAGGTGCCGGACTCTTTGAAGGTAGGAGGTGTCACCGACTGAAGGAGAAAATGAGAAGTTCACTGCCTCGAACTCTTCAACAAGATACTTCTCGAAGAACCAGGCGATTACATCCTCGATGGATATGTCATGTGACTTTAGGAACAAACGATACATATGGGTCTGGAGCAACGAGCTTGCATCGACAGCTTGAAAAGCGACACCAGTTTTGTACTCTGTGTTCCCAGTAACGCCCATTATTCGCTCCATCACACCCAAGTGCGCATAGTAAGAAGGCAGCGTCAAAAGCACTTGATCATCAGCGAACTCAAACAGGTGCTGGAAGTTGTTCAGAATACTCGGATTATCGGTGGTTTCTTCTAGCCACCGTTGGCTGTAAGTATGCCGCCATACCGATCCGTCTGAGGTGTCAACCTCCGATAGCACTGGTTCATCTTGATCAACAGAAATGGAAACTTCGCTGCCAGTCTTATAGCCGACATTCTGTTCAAAGAACTTCGCGGTCAGATCTTCATTTCGTCGCTTTGCCTGAAGCCTCAGCTTGGCATCGATGCCGGCATGAAGGTTGTCCTTTGCCGTGGAAATTAATCGCAGATAATTCGAGTTCGCCTCATCATCAGAGATGTAGCGTTCCATTAGATTGCGTGCATCCTCGGACGTGAAGCTGCGTGGCAGGTACACCTTCGCTCTCTCATCCTTCTCCAAGTACTTTCTGGCGAGAATTTCGGCATTGCGAGGTTCAGCGAGTAGTTCCTCCCGCAAATCCGTGTCATACGCGGAAACGAGGTTCCTGTTAACCAGCATCTCTGAGAGACGGACTCTCGCAGCTTTTAGAGCAGTCAAAGCCGTCGAACTATCGCAACGCTCAAAGACCTTGTTTCCTCCAAGCAGATCAAGAAGGTCACTGTGAAATTCATAGCCAACTTCAGCCACGAGAGCGGCGATACTCTCGTTATCAATCGACGCGAAGTACCTCGCAACGGCACTACGAATATGCGGAATCTGCCCCACGAGCTGGTCAACTTCTTCCTCTGAGCAGGAGTTTGGGAGCAGTCCATGTTCTAGGTATTTCTGCACATTGTGGAGTTCAAGTGCATCCATGACACTCGTCAGTCCGATCTCGGGATCGAATCCGGCGGCAAGCTCAGCTGCGCGAGGCGCATGCACGCCGGCTGCCAAGTCGCGTACACCATAGAAGCGAACCCGTCGTTCCTCAACGTCTGCTTCGTTCATCACCCAGTTCCCTCGCTTCGGTCCACGCCCGAGGACGACGCCCATTCGCTGCGCGGAGGTGCCCTCCGCAATCTAGAGCGAGGATCTCACACAGCACTGACATCCATCTTCCGGATCCGACTGATCTGAACACTACCCTCGATCTGCCAGAGGCGTGGCAGCTTTGGGAGCGGTAATTCGAAGGGAGGTACCGACGGATGATTGGCACCTTGGGAGATGGTGTGCACCTACTCATTGGAATGAGTATCGGTGAGAGGAGCCTGTCATGCCCAGGTTGAACTCTTGTGTGCTCGAGCTGGCTCTGAACTGGGCGACTAGGCACGCGGAAGCCACGGACTCGCTCACCACCAACCCGTCGTGCAAAACCAGCACGAACGTTCATTCTGCGGATTCAACGGTCCCGCCGATTCGGCGGGACCTGGAACTCCGGTCACTGTGCCGCAAAATTTGCGTGACCGTCAAGCCGCACCGGATGCGTACACGAGGCTTGGAAGCGCAACTTCGAGCGCGATGTCTATATGGTTAACGTACGTCAAAGTTGCCTCCCAATCAACGGCGGCATCGCAGTTACTTCCCGAAGACGCGGTCGAGCATTTTGGCGGTCGCAGGGTTCACCATCTCGTTGCGGCGGATGTAATGCTGCACCGTAATCGCCGGGTCCGTATGTCCGAGTAGCTCGGCGGCAAGATCGACGCCAGCCTCATTGCTGATTGCAGTGGCAACCGTTCGACGAAACATGTGCGGCGTGACGCCCTCGATGTCCGCGAGGTCGAGCACGTGCCGAAGCTGCCTGCGCACGTTGTTCGTCGTCAGCGGTCCACCGTCACGATTGCAGAACAACAGTGCATCAAGCGAGGCATCATCACGGCGGGCGAGCCTTCGCCGCACCGCCTCGGCAGCGAACGCGGGGAGTGCGACGGTGCGTCTGGACTTCGCGGTCTTGGGATGATCCTGCCGCTGGGTCGGTTCGCCGCGGTGCGCGACGATGGTGCCGCTGATGCGAATCGACGGCGGGGCGCTCACGATGTCGATATCGCGGCGGCGGATCGCGAGTACCTCGCCGATGCGGGCTGACGTGCCGAGCATCACCTCGACGATCGCGCCGAGCTGCCCGTCCGGTTTCGGGCCGGAGGGTGAGAGCCCGGTCTCCCAGAACGCGATCGCGGTGCGGATCGCGTTCACCTCGGAGGGGGTGAGCGCGTTCGGTGTCGTCGGGGGTTTCCGGAGCCGCGAGACATGATCCATCGGGTTGCGCGGCAGCACCTCGTGCCGCACCGCGAGCCCGAGCGCAAGCCGCAATGCCACCCGGGCCTGCTTGGCACGGTTGTAGCTTTGCTTCGCAAGCTGCTTCAAGAAGTGGTCGCAGCACGCCACGCCGATCTCGCGCAGCGTGAGGTCTTTGAACGCGGGCATCACGAGCGTGCGCATGTTGCGTTCGTACAGCTGTCGGGTGGTGGTCGAGAGCCGGTCTTCAAGATCGAGATCTTCAAGCCAGTACGCCACCAGGTCGGGGAACGGACTGTCGGCAGTAAGCCCAATGCCTGCGGGCTGGTAGAGCGTGCGCTCGGCAAGCTTCGCTTTCAGCCTTTGCTCGGCGGCGCGCCTCGTGTCGCCGGTGGCTTGCACGAGCCGTGACTTCCCGTCCCAGTCGCGATACCTCGCGCGGGCGGTCACGCGGCCGTTTGACGCGGTCTGGAACCCGATCGTGCCGAATGTGCCGATGGTGAGGCGTGGGCGGCTCATCCCGTCACCTCCCGTCGCGCGGGGAGGTCTGAACGCCGTCGCGCTGCTGCTCGACCCAGTTGCGCACATCGCCGACTGCGAATTTGAGATGCTTGCCAAAACGGTAGGCGGGCGGACCGAGGCCGCGGGTGCGCCAGTCGTAGATTGTCGAGACAGGAATGCCGAGATAGTCGGCCAGCTCCTGCACATCGAGCAATGGCTCGAGACCCCATGGGTTGGGTCCAGCTGCGGTGTCCATACGAACCAGGTGAGCCTGTCGAGCCTTCAACCCTGAACAACCGGGAAGGTCTCGTGAGCACCAGATGAGAGCGAAAAGAAGGTCCTGCAGCGACGCTCAGAACGCCCCAAGAGCCGAGCCGAACCTCGAATAAGAGATGGGTTTGTGATGGTCGGTTCAAATCTCACCTACGAAAAAATCGCGGAAACCGTTGAGTTTCCGCGATTTTTTGGTCGGGCTGACAGGATTTGAACCTGCGACCCCTTGACCCCCAGTCAAGTGCGCTACCAAGCTGCGCCACAGCCCGTTGTCTCCGCGCGGCCCCGGCTCCGAAGAACCGTTCCCGTCGTGGCAACCCCTCTATCTTACCCATATTCGGGACCCCGAAATGACCATCCGGCGAGATTCGCGCCGCGACGCCTCGGGAGGCCCGGGGAACCTCGGCGTCGCCTCATGAATCGGCGCCGAGGTCGGCCACGGTGGCCGCGTACGCCCGGGCGAGTTCATCGGCGTCGACGATCGCGCCGGCCTCCGGGCTGCCCGATCCGATGACGATGCGCGCGCCGCCGAGCCGGGCGTCCATCACCACGGGCCAGTCGCCGCGGGCGCCGAGCGGCGAGATGGTGCCGCGCGCGTAGCCGGTGGCGGCGAGCGCCCCGGCCGGGTCGGGCAGCGAGAGCCGGTTCGCACCGAGGAGTGCGCGGAGCTTCGCCCACGAGAACTGCTCGGCGAGCGGTGCGAGCACCAGCACGTAGCCGTCGCGTCGCTGCACGACGATCGTCTTCACCGGCTCCACCCCGTCGATCGGAGCGGGCCGCTCCCCCGGGGTCCGCGGCACGAACTCGACGGCGAGGCCGCGCGCCCGCGCGTCGGCCTCCGCGGCCGCGTGCCCTGCGGCCCATGCCTCCCGGTCCGCCGGCTCCGCCATGGTTCCTCCGATCCCGGCGGTCCGCTCGTCCCTCCGCCGCCTCGGGGTACAACCGCGCAGGGTATCCTGGGCATTCCCGGCACCCGCCACCCGGCACCCGCCACCCGGCACATGGCACACGGCACACGGCACACGGCACCCGGCAGCACCCCTACAGCACGCTCTGCAGGAATCCCCGCGTGCGCTCCTGCTGCGGGTCGTCGATGACGGCCTCGGGCGCGCCGCTCTCGACCACCACGCCGCCGTCCATGAAGACGACCTGGTCGGCGACCTCGCGGGCGAAACCGATCTCGTGCGTCACCACGATCATCGTCATCCCCTCCTCCGCGAGCTCCTGCATCACATCGAGCACCTCGCCCACCAGCTCGGGGTCGAGCGCCGAGGTCGGCTCGTCGAAGAGCATGAGCTTCGGCTTCATGGCGAGCGCCCGCGCGATCGCGATACGCTGCTGCTGCCCGCCGGAGAGCTGCGACGGGTAGTGATCCGCCCAGGCATCGAGCCCGACGCGGCGCAGCAGCGCGTGCGCCTCGGCCACCGCGTCCGCGCGGCTGCGCCGCGAGACCACCATGGGAGCCTCGACGATGTTCTCGAGGGCGGTCTTGTGGGGGAAGAGGTTGAAGCGCTGGAACACCATCCCGATGGAGCGCCGCTGTTTCGCGACCTCTCGCGGGTGCATCTCGTGCATGCGGCCGCCGTGCTCCCGGTACCCCACCACCTCGCCGTCGACGGTGATGCGTCCGCCGTCGATGGTCTCGAGGTGGTTGATGCAGCGCAGCAGCGTGGATTTGCCGGATCCGGACGGGCCGAGCAGCACCGTCACCTGCCCCGCGTGCACGTCCATCGAGATGCCCTGCAGCACCTCGAGACTGCCGAAGTGCTTGCGCACGCCCCGCAGCTGCACGAGGGCGTCGTCGCTGAGCTCAGCCACGGCCGGCTCCCTTCTTCCGGCCCTGCAGCTGCAGGGCGATCGCTCCGGTCATCTCGCGCGCTTTCTGCAGCGGAGTGGCGGGCGCGTTGCGCTCCACGCCCCGGCCGAAGTAGCGCTCGAGATAGTGCTGCGGCACCGACAGGATCGACACGATGACGAGGTACCAGATGCTCACGACGATGAGCAGTTCCACCTGCTTGAGGTTCTGCGCCGAGATCTGCGTGGCGCGGGTGTAGACCTCCATGACGGCGATGAGCGAGAGCAGCGAGGTGTTCTTGATCATCGAGATCAGCTCGTTGCCGAGAGGGGGGATGATGACGCGCATGGCCTGCGGCAGCAGGATCCGCACGAAGGTGTGGAACGGGCTCATGCCGAGCGACGCGGCGGCCTCCTGCTGCCCGGCGTCGACGGACAGCATCCCGGAGCGCACGATCTCGGCCGAGTACGCGGCCTCGTTGAGCGTCAGCGCGATGATGCCGGCCACGAAGGCGGTGAGCAGCACGTTCGTGTCCACCTCCCAGAACACGACGTCGGTGAAGGGGATCCCGAGCGTGATCTTCTCGAAGATGAGTCCGAAGTACCCCCAGATCACGATCTGCACAAGCAGCGGCGTGCCCCGGAACAGCCAGACGTAGAAGGAGGAGAACGCGACCGCGACCGGGTTGCCCGAGAGCCGCATCGCGGCGAGGATCACGGCGAGCACGGTCGAGATGAGCATCGAGATCGCGGTGATGAGGAGGGTCATGCCGACGCCCGCGACGATCTCGGGATTGAAGAGGTACTGGCCGACCACCGCGTAGTCGATGTTGCGGTTGGTCCACAGCGCCTGGACGAACCAGGCGGCGAGGAGGATCAGGACGATCGCCCAGATCCAGCGCCCCGGCCGCCGCAGCGGGCGGGCTTCGATGTCGAAGCTCCGATCCCGCTCCGGCGCCGTCACGGTCGTGGTGCTCATGATGGTCCTATCCCTCCTGTGCGGCGCCGTTGACGATCGCCTCCTCGGTCGCGAAGGCGCCGAGGTTGTGGGTGTCGAGGATCTCCTGGTACACGCCCTCGTCGATGAGCGCCTGCAGGGCGAGGCGCAGCGCCTCGGTGAGCTCGGTGTTTTCCTTGAGCGTGCCGATGCCCGTGTAGACGGGGTTGACGCCGGCGGGGAACTCGGGATCCTCGATCATCTCGAAGTCCTTGCCGTCACCCGCGGTGGCGACCGTGTAGGCGGCGACCGGCGCATCCACGGGGTAGGCGACCACGCGGCCGGCCTTGAGCGCAGTCTGCGGGTCCTGCGCGGTGGGCAGCTGCTGGATCACGAGTTCGCCCGCGCCGTCGGCCGCGCACTGCTCCGCGAGTTCGGTGAGCATCTCGAGCTGCGCGCTCGCCTTCTGCACGGCGACCGGGTGCCCGCAGAGATCGTCGAGTCCCGTGATCCCCTCGGGGTTGCCGGCCTTCACGACGATCGTGAAGCCCGCGTAGATCTCCTCGATGAAGTTGAGGGTCTCCTCGCGCTCGATCGTGTCGTTCATGCCCGACATGATGATGTCGAACTTCTTCGCCTGGAGCGCGGGGATCACGGTCTCGAAGGCCTGGTGCGAGATCTCGAACTCGACGCCGAGCTTCTCGCCGAGAGCCTGCGCGAGGTCGGGATCGAGCCCCACCTGGCGCTCACCCTCGAGGAGGATGAACGGCGGGTAGGGGATCCCCGCGGCCGCACGGATCACGCCGGCATCGCGGATCGCGTCCGGGAGCGCCGCCTCGGCGGCCTCGTCGACGCCGGAGGTGAGCTGCGCGGCGGGCTCCTCGCCCGCGGAGGCTGAGGCGTCGCCGCCGCTCGCGCAGGCGGTGAGACCGAGCATGGCGGCGAGCGCGGCGCCGGCCGAGATACGGATGAGCTTCTTCATGGGGTTCCTCTTCCTTGGGGAATGGGCGGATGGTGATCGGGTCAGCAGGCCCAGGCCTGCTCGGAGGGGCCGACGTGGTGGCCGAGGAACTCGGCGTAGCTCTGCCGGCGCACCGCGAGGCGACTGGCGCCGTCGCGGCAGAACACGACGGCGGGCTTGAGCGCGCCGTTGTAATTGTTGGACAGCGTGTAGCCGTACGCGCCGGTCGCGGCGAGCACGATGGTATCGCCCGCGGCGGGGGCCGCGAGCGTGGCGCCGTCCACCAGCAGGTCGCCGGACTCGCACTGGCGGCCGACGAGCTGCGCGGTCGTGTCGGGCACGGCGTCGGCGCGATCGGCGACGATGGGGGTGAACTCCATGTCCATGAGCGCGACGTTGAGCTGGTCGGCGAGCCCGCCGTCGACGGCGACGAAGGTCGCCCCGGTGCGCTTGACGTTGTTGACGCGGTAGGCGGTGACGCCGCTGCGGGCGACGAGCGAGCGGCCGGGCTCGATGACGAGCCGGCTCCCGGCGGGCAGCACGCGTCGCGCGGCCGCCGTGATGGCGTCGAGGTACGCGTCGAGGCTCGGCGCCCGGTGCCGCAGGTGGTAGTCGACGCCGAGCCCGCCGCCGATGTTGTAGACGGGGAACTCGCCGAGCTCCCGCACCGCCTCGACCGCCCGCACGAAGGGCTCGACCTCGAGCACCTGCGAACCGATGTGCAGGTGCAGGCCGACCACGTTGAGGTACGGGTGCGCGGCGAGCCGCTCGATGAGCTGCCGCGCCTGCGGGATCGGCAGGCCGAATTTGGAGCCGGCCCCGCCCGTGGAGATCGCCTTCGGCACCCGCGGATCGACACCGGGGATGATGCGCACGAGCACGTCCTGCGGCCGGGTGAGCAGGGCGTCGAGGCGCTCGACGTCGGCCTCGCCGTCGAGCACGATCGTGCCGATCCCGGCGTCGACCGCGAGCGCGAGCTCCTCGGAGCTCTTCGCGTTGCCGTGCAGATGGATGAGCTCGGGCGGCGCGCCGGACTCGAGGGCGAGCAGCAGTTCCCCGGCGCCCGCGACGTCGATCGCGAGCCCTTCAGCGGCGGCGATCGCATAGGCCGCCAGCACCGGGAAGGACTTCGAGGCGAACGCGACCTGGCTGTTCGGCCAGCGCTCCGCGAGCCCGTCGCGGTAGGCGCGCATGCGGTCCCTGAGCCCCTGCTCGTCGATCACGTACAGCGGGGTCCCGTACTCCGCGGCGAGCTCGGGCAGCGCGCAGCCGCCGATCTCGAGCGCGCCGTCCGAGCGCACCGCCGCGTTCGGGGGGAAGATCCGCTCGAGTCGGGGATCGTAGAACCCGCTTGCTGCCACGTGAGTACTCCTTCGTCGTCGTCTCACTCGACTGTAGAAAACGCCATCTCCCAGACCGTGCGCGATTTCGATAATCTTTGCGCATGGGGTTATCGAGATCGCAAAGCACACTGATCGATCCCATCTCGAACGGGCTCCCCCTGCGCGTGCTCGTCGAGCAGCTCGGCGCCGGCGTGCTGACCGTCGCGCACGCCGCACCGCGGCCCGCGCCGATGCTCGGCCTCGCCTACTACGACTCCGATCTCGGCGCGCAGCAGCTCACCGGCCAGCTCGTCATCCTCACGGCGCACGCGGAACTCGGGCCCGAGCGGCTGGACGCCCTCTGCGCGCGACTGCGCGCCGCCCGGGCGAGCGGCATCGTCGCCCGCTCCGTCGAGGGCGCGGAGGGAGCCGGCCTCATCGCCGCCTGCGCGCATCACGAGCTCCAGCTGCTCGGCCTCTCCCCCGCCGTCGGCTGGCGGGAGTTCGACGCCCTCGTGAGCCGGCTCCTCGGCGAGCACGGCACCGGCCTCCAGCTGGGCACCAATTCGGGAGACCGGCTCTTCGCCCTCGCCAACGCGGTCGCCCAGGCCTTCCGCGGATCGGTCGCGATCGAGGACCACCGGCGCAACATCCTCGCCTACTCGGCGCTGCCCGGCCAGGCGATCGACAGCCTCCGCGCGAACGGCATCCTCACCCGGCGCACCCCCGACGGCCCGCTCAACGAGGTCCGCTACCGGCAGATGTTCGCCACCGAGGGCATCACCCGGTTCCCCGCCGAGGGGCAGTTCGCTCCGCGAGCCGCCCTCCCGCTGCGCGCCGGCAGCATCCCGCTCGGCTCGATCTGGGTCATCGATCCCGAGGGGGACGACGTCTCAGCGCCCCTCGCGCCCGAGAAGCAGGAGGCGCTCCGGAGCGCGGCCGAGCTGGCCGCGGGGTACATCGTGGACGCCTGGCGCTTCGACCACGGCGACGAGCGGTCGAAGGAGACGGCGCTGCGGCGCCTGCTCTCGGGCACCCCGCACGAGAACGACGCGACCGTGCTCGGTCTCCGCCCCGAGCAGTCGTGCCTCGTACTGGCGATCGACAGCGGCGCGCGCGCCGAAGGCGACCTCGGGGAGCTGCGCACGGCCGCCGCGCGCCACCTCGCGGTCTACTTCCCCGGCAGCGTCTGCAGCACGATGGCGGGCAAGGTCGTCGCCCTGGTTCCGAGCCGCGCGGCCGACGCGGTCGTCCGCTCCCTCGAGCGGCTGCTCCCCGAGCTCGAGCGGCTCGCGGGCGGCGCGTCCTCCTGCGGCATGAGCCTGCCGAGGCGGCCGGGCTCCTCCCTGGTCGAGGAGTACGAGCGCGCCGTCCGCGTCGCCGAGAGCGCGCGGGCGCTGGGCCTCCCCGTGGCGACGCCGGAGGACGTGCAGCCGCAGCTCGTCCTCCGCGCGTGCGCCGAGGCGCTGCGGTCCGGGGAACTGCGGCTCCCCGAGACCGCGCAGCTCCTCGACGACGCGGAGCGCGAGACGCGCGCGACCCTGCTCGCCTGGCTCGAGGAGCGCGGCAGCGCGCCCCGCGTCGCCGAGCGCCTGCGAGTGCACGAGCAGACGGTGCGCTACCGGATCCGCCAGGCGGTCGACCGGCTCCGCCTCGACCTCGACGACCCGGATCGCACCCTCGCGCTCTGGCTGCAGCTGCGGCTCGCCGAGTTCGACTGAGGGCGCGGCCCCGCCCGTCGCCCGGCGACACGCGCGTGCAGGCTCACGGGCGCGGCGACTACGCTGAGGGCATGAGCGACCTCCGCAACCCCGGCGATGCCTGGGTCACCGCAGCCGACGGCGGGCGCTACTGGGGTCGTTTCGGGGCCGCCGGGCTGCTCGCCCACGATCGCGAGCGCGACGCGATCCTGCTGCAGCACCGGGTCACGTGGAGCGATCACGGCGACACCTGGGGCATCCCGGGAGGCGCGCGGCACGAGGGCGAGTCGGCCATCGCAGGTGCCCTCCGCGAGTCGCAGGAGGAGGCGGGCGTCCCCGACGGCGCCGTGCTCCCCCGCTACACGCACCTGCTGGATCGCGGGGGCTGGAGCTACACGACGCTCATCGCCGAGGTCGTCGCCCCCTTCGAGCCCGAGATCACCGACCCCGAGAGCCACGCGCTCGCCTGGGTGCCCGTCGACGAGGTCGCGGCCTACCCGCTGCATCCCGCCTTCGCCGCGAGCTGGGACCTGCTGCGCCCGCTCCTCGGCGCCGCCCCGGCCGTGGTCGTCGACGCGGCGAACGTGATCGGCAGCGTGCCCGACGGCTGGTGGAAGGATCGCCGCGGCGCCGCCGAGCGCCTGCGCGACCGCATCGCCGCCTTCGTGCGCTCCGGCAACAGCGTGCGCAGCGGCTTCTTCGAGCTCGCCGAGAGCCGCGTCGCGGGCCTCGACCGCGCCTTCCCGGAGTGGACGCTCGTCGTCGAGGGGCCCGCGAACGGCATCGCGAGCGTTCCGGGCGTCCGGGTGGTGGACGCTCCGGTCCTCGGCGACGACACGATCGTGGAGCAGGTCGCGGCCCTCACGGCGGCGGGCCGCACGACCATCGCCGTGACGAGCGACGTCGAGCTGAAGGCGCGCGCCCGCGTGGCGGGGGCCGTCTCCACCCGCGGCGTCACGAAGCTGCTGCGGCTCCTGCCGCAGGCGGCCGAGGCCCGGTAGCCGCCGCGGGAGCGGGATCGCGTCGCGCGATCGCCGCGACGATCCCGAAGACGAGGAGCCCCTGTCCGAGGGTGTACGTCAGCATCACGAGGCCGTCGGACCACACGGGGAGCGTGCCTGGCAGGAAGATCCGGATCGACAGGATCGCGTCGGAGACGAGGAACCACGCGCCGCCCCACGCGACGGCCGGCCCGCAGCGGGACGCCATGACGGCGGTGCCGACGAGCAGCACGCCGTAGACGGCGACGGGCACCGCGAGCGCCCCGACGCGGGGGATGAGCACGAGCATCAGCGCGACGTACGCCACGAGGTAGACGGCGGCCCAGCCGGGCACGCGGCGCACCGCGATCCCGGCTCCTCGCCACATGAGCAGCAGGTAGGCGAGGTGCGCGAGGCCGAAGCAGAGCAGCATCATCGGCAGCTCGTCGTCGAACATCGGGAAGAAGGTGGCCGCCCCGTCTCCGAGCCAGGAGCCGGCGATCGCGGCGAGCAGCAGGGCGAGCGCGCCCGCGCGCACCGGCCGTCCGGCCCGGGCGCACGCCCAGATCGCGGCGACGGCGAGCGCCGGCATGAGGGTGAGCTTCGTCGGACCCGCGAACGGCAGATCGGCGAAGCAGGCGAGCACGTGCACCGCGGAGAGCAGGGCGTAGAGGACGAAGGGCACGAGCGCCCGCGCCCGCGCGGCCCCCGCTCGCACGGTGCCCGGCTGCACCGCACGCGTGCCGCCGGCCGGTCCGATCGTCTCCCCCGGTCCGATCGACTCCACCGGCCCGGTCGTCTCCCCCGGCCCGGTGCCCCCGGTCGCCACGCTCCGCTCCCGCCGAGACCCCGCCGAGACTCCGCCGCTAGGCCGCCGCCTCGACGAGGATCCCGTCGTCGTCGCACCAGACCTGGGCGCCCGGGGTGAAGATTACGCCCCCGATCTCGAGGTCGACGTCCACCTCGCCCGCCCCGGTCTTCGTGGACTTCGCCGGGTTCGAGCCGAGCGCCTTCACCCCGATGGGCAGGGTGCCGATCGCCACGCGGTCGCGGATGGCGCCGTGCACCACGAGGCCCGCCCACCCGTTGTCGGCCGCGAGCGAGGCGATGATGTCGCCGACGAGCGCGGTCTCGAGGGAGCCGCCGCCGTCGATGACGAGCACCGCGCCGTCGCCCGGACCCGAGAGCACCTCCTTGAGCAGCGCGTTGTCCTGGAAGCAGCGGACCGTGCGCACGGGCCCCGTGAAGCCCGTCACCCCGCCGAGGTTCAGGAACTGGAGCGAGAGCGATGCGAGCTCCGCTCCGCGTTCGTCGTACAGGTCCGCCGTACTGATCTGGGCCATCGGGTCCTCTCCCCCACGGGCTCGCGCCCGCATGTGTTTCGGTGTCCACGCTACCCCGGGCCGCGGACATTGCGGATCTCCGGTGTCACATTCGCGTGAAACCGACGCTTGCGGCGACCCCGCGCATTGCTGTACAAATGTACTTGTACGTTTGTACATGAAGCCGGGGATCGCCCGGGCGCCGACGCGACGCCCATGAGCGCCGGCGAGATCACCGCCGACATCGGGGAGGGGAGGACGCCATGGCCGCACCGCAGCGCGAGACCGAGCGCCCGCTCCCCGGCAAGCGCGACCCCGAGGGCCGCCGACGGGCGATCGTCGCCGCCGCGACCGAGCTCATCGTGCAGACGGGTCCCGACTCGCTCACGCACCGCGCCGTGGCCGAGCGCGCGGGGGTCTCGCTCGGCTCGACCACCCAGTACTTCGCCTCGCTCGACGAGCTCCGCGAGACGGCGCTCACGAGCCTCTCGGACGAGATCGACGCCGAACTCGACGAGCTCGAGCGCCTCACCTGCGAGATCGAGGAGATGCCCGACCGCATCGCCCAGGAGATGCAGGAGTTCCTCGCGGATCGCCGCGCCGTGCGCGCCGATATCGCGCTCCTCACGAGCGGGATCGCCGATCCGCGGCTGCGCGAGCTCGCGCTGCGCTGGCCGAACCGCCTCATCGAGATCCTCACCCCCCGCTTCGGCGCCGAGCGGGCCACCGCCATCGCGCACTACCTCGACGGCGCGCTCATCCACACCGGCCTGCGCGGCGAGCCCGTGCCGCCCGAGGCCATGAGCCGCACGATTCGGGCCATCGCGGGTCTCCCCGCCCCCGACGCCGGCGCCGGCGCCGCAGCGGTCTTCCGACCCGCGCCGGATCCCGACCCGGATCCGGCGCCCCAGCATCCCCCCATCCCCGCTCGAGAAGCGAGCACCCCGACGTAACCGGAGCCCCACGTGTCGACCGCGCACCCCGCCCCCACCGCCCCCCTCCCCGGCTCGGCCGGTCGACCGCGCGGACGCGGCCGGCGCTGGGCCGCCCTCGCGGTGCTCACCGCGAGCCTGCTCGTCATCACGATGGACATGACGATCCTCAACATCGCCATCCCGGAGATGTCGGCCGAGCTCGAGCCCACCGCGGCGCAGCAGTTGTGGATCGTCGACGTGTACTCGCTCGTGCTCGCGGGCCTCCTCGTCTCCTTCGCCGCGATCGCCGACCGCTGGGGCCGCAAGCGCATGCTCATGCTCGGCTACGCGATCTTCGGCGCCGCGTCCCTGCTCGTGCTGCTCGCCGACAGCGCCGAGGCTGTCATCGCGATCCGCGCGCTCCTCGGCGTCGGCGGCGCGATGATCATGCCGATGACGCTCTCACTCATCCGCATCATCTTCACCGACGCCCGCGAGCGCGCGACCGCCCTGAGCGTCTGGGCCGCCGTCTCGGGGCTCGGCGCCGCCATCGGCCCGCTGCTCGGCGGCGTGCTGCTCGAGCACTTCTCCTGGCACGCGGCGTTCATCGTCAACGTGCCGCTCATGCTCCTCGCGATCGTCGCCGGGCTCTTCCTCCTGCCCGAATCCCGCGTGCCCGCGACGGGCCGCTGGGATGCGTTCGCGGCGCTGCTCTCGCTCGCGGGCATGACGCTGCTCGTCTGGGCGATCAAGACCTTCGGCAAGCACGCGAGCCTCGCCGTCCCGGAGGCCTGGGCGGCGTTCCTGGCCGGCGCCGCCCTGCTCGCCTGGTTCACCGTGCGCTGCCTGCGGCGCCCCGATCCGCTCCTCGATCTGCGGCTCTTCCGCGACCGCACCTTCGGGGCCGGGATCGTTGCCGCGCTCGGCTCGACCTTCGCCATGATCGCGGCGCTACTGCTGCTCGCGCAGTGGATGCAGCTCGTCGACGGCGCGTCCCCGGTGGAGACGGGTCTGCGCCTCTTCCCCATCGCCATCGCCGGCGCCCTCGCCTCGCTCGCGGCGCCCCCGCTCGCCCGGGTCATCGGCGCCCGCGCCGTGCTCTCGGGCGGCCTCGGCCTCGCGGGCATCGGCATGCTCGTCATGGGACTGCAGCCCGGCGTGCTCGGCGCCGTCACCGTCACCGTCACGCTCGTGCTCATCGGCGCGGGCACCGGCTCCCTCGCCATCGCCTCCGCCATGATCATGCACGGCACCCCTGAGGAGAAGGCGGGCAACGCCGGTGCGCTCGAGGAGACCTCCTACGAGCTCGGGGCGCTGCTCGGGGTCGCGGTGCTCGGCAGCATCGCGGCGCTCATGTACCGTGCCGAGTTCGAGGCCGGGCGCGCGCTCCTCGCGCTCGATCCCGCGATCCGCGCCCAGGCCGAGGATTCCCTCGGCGCCGCCGTCGCGATCGCGGAGGGCAACGGCCTGCCGCAGCTCGCCTCGGAGGCGGGGGTCGCGTTCACGCACTCGATGCAGACCACGGGCATCGCCGGCGGCGCGATCATGCTCGCGGTCGCGGTGCTCGTCTTCCTGATGACGCCGAAGGGCACCGACATCTCGGCCTCCGGCCACTGAGCCGGCACCGCGGTACCACGCCGCCGATACCCCGGCACGATGCGGGCGGGCCCGTCCCGCTCGTAGCGTAGGGGTATCGGCAGCGCGGAGCATCGAGCGCGGCCCCGACGAGAGGAACCGCCATGAGCGCGACCATGACCATCCAGACCCCGGCACCCGGGCCCCGCGATCCCGATTCCGCTCCCGCGACCGGGGTCGCCGCGACCGCGACCGCCGGGACCGCGACTGCCGGGACCGGCCTCGAGAACGCCGACGCCGGCGGCGATCCCCGGATCGCCCCGCGCGACCGCGGCGAGGCGGCGCGCCCGCTCGCCGTCACCAGCTTCGTGCTCGGCATCGTGTCGGTGGTGAGCGGCTGGACGTTCTTCGCCCCGCTCACGGGCCTGGTGCTCGGCATCGTCGCGCTCCGCCGCGGCGCCGCCGACCGCGCCATCGCGCTCTGGGGCGTCTGGCTGAACGCGGCGATGCTCGCCATCTGGGCGGTCCTCGCGTTCGTCGCCCTCGCCGTGCTCGGGGCGGGTCTCATCGCGCTCCCGGTGCTCGCCGCCTGAGCGATCCGCGGGCCGCGGGGCCGCGCGGGGGCCCGAGGGATCCGCGAGTTCCGGATCCCGGGCCCGCCGCCCGCGCCCTTCGCCCCGCGCGCCCCGCGGCGCTCAGCCCGCCGGGCGCGCGGGCGCGGGATCCGGAGCCCGCGGCGGGTAGACCCAGGTGACCATGACGACGGAGATGATCATGAGCAGGAACCACGCCGTGATCTTCTGGGGCGAGACGAGCACCCAGCCCGCCTCCTGATCCGGATAGAGCCAGGCCCCCGCCCACGTCCCGATGTTCTCCGCGACCCAGATCACGAGCGCCACCCCCGCGAAGACGAGCAGCACCGGTACCCGCAGCGTGGCCCGCCACACGCGGAAGTGCATGACCGTGCGCCACCACAGCAGTGCGACGAGGGCGAGCAGGATCCACCTGAGGTCGACGATGAAGTGGTGGGTGAAGAAGTTCGCGTAGATCAGCGCGGCGAGGATCGTGGTCGCCCACACCCTCGGGTAGCGGGCGAAGCGCAGCTCGTGCAGCCGGTGCACGCGGACCATGTACGAGCCGACCGCGGCGTACATGAAGCCGCTGAAGAGCGGCACCCCGCCGATCCGGAGCACCCCGTCCGCCGCGTAGCTCCACGAGCCCGCGTCGGTCTTGAAGAGCTCCATCGCGGTGCCGGTGAGGTGGAACAGCACGATCACCCAGAGTTCCCGCCCGCTCTCAAGGCGGAACGCGAGCATGCCGCACTGGATGAGGATCGCCGCGAGGGTGAGCGCGTCGTTGCGGGCGAGCGGGGCGTCGTCGGGGTACCACAGGCGCGCCGCGAGGATCGCGAGGAGGAGGAGCGCGCCGAAGACGCACGCCCACGCCTGCTTGAGCAGGAACACGGCGCACTCGATGAGGAACGCCCGCGGTCCGCGCGCCGGGCGCCCCGCGAGGAGCCGGTGCGCGGCCCGATCGATCGCGCGCTCCAGACGCGTGAGTTCCGCGTCGCGTCCGCCGGTCTCCCGTGCCATCCCGCTCCGTTCCCGCCGTCTCGTCACCGGGCAGTCGTTCCTCGTTCGTCGGCCGTCACCGCTCGGCCGTCCGATCCCGGCCGCCGACCGTCGGCCGTCGTGTGTCAGCCTGCCGGTCGGGTTCCCGCGCCGGCTCCGCGCCCGGGTGCTCCCGCACCGGCTCGCGGCGCTCTCGCGACCCCACCCAATCTACGCGGTCGCGCGATCGGGTGTCAGCGCTCAGGCGTCCGCGCTTACGCGTCCGCGCTCACTCGTCCGCGATCCGTGCGCCCGCCTCCCGCAGGATCCGCAGGGCCTTCGGTCCGAAGCCGTGCAGCGCGAGGAGCTCGCGTGCCGTACGTCCGCGCAACTGGTCGAACTGCGTCACCCCGATCCCGGCGAGCGCGCGCGTCGCCGGGGCCCCGATGGCGGGGAGCGCCTCCCCGACGGTCCGGGCGCGGAAGGCGATCACCCGGCGGATCAGCGCGCTCGGCAGCGGCTCGGCGAGCGGGAAACGGACGGAGCCCTTGCCCTGCTCGTAGCGCGCGAACTCCTCCGCGAAGGCCTCGTGGCCGGTCGGCGTCGCGTACAGGCCGATGTGCTTCGCGAAGCCGCCGAAGTAGACGAGCGGGTGCCCGTTGAGCTTCGTGCCGATCATCCCGTACATGACGCCCTCGACGGCACGCGGGCACTCCTCCCGCACGATCCAGCGCAGCGCCTCGAGTCGCTCGCGCGTCTCCGCCGGGAAGCCCGCCAGGTAGGTCTCGACGTCGTCAGCCATGCCCCCAGCGTAGACCTCGCTTCCACGCGGCGCGACGCCCGCCGCGACGCGGAACAGCCGGCGCAGCCGCGGGTGCTAGCGGCGCTGGCGGCGCTCCCGGATCCGCATGTTCAGCACGATCGGGGAGCCCTCGAAGCCGTAGCGCTCGCGGAGGCGCCGCTGGATGAAGCGGCGGTACCCGGGATCGAGGAAGCCGCTCGTGAAGAGCACGAACGTCGGCGGCCGGTTCTGCACCTGCGTGCCGAAGAGGATCCGCGGCTGCTTGCCCCCGCGGAGCGGGTGCGGATGCTCCTGCACGAGCTCGGCGACGAAGGCGTTGAACTTCGCGGTCGGGATCCGGGTGTCCCAGGACTCGAGCGCCTGCTCGAGCGCGGGCACGAGCTTCTCGAGGTGCCGGCCGGTGCGCGCGGAGATGTTCACCCGCGGCGCCCAGTCCACGTGCGCGAGATCCTGCTCGATCTCCCGCTCCAGATACCGGCGGCGGTCATCGTCGAGCAGGTCCCACTTGTTGAAGGCGAGCACGAGCGCGCGCCCCGACTCGAGCACGAGGTCGATGATCCGCAGATCCTGATCCGAGATCTCCTCGGTCACGTCGATGAGCACGACGGCGACCTCGGCCTTCTCGAGCGCGGCCGCGGTGCGCAGCGACGCGTAGAAGTCGGCGCCCTTCTGCAGGTGCACGCGCCGGCGGATGCCGGCCGTGTCCACGAAGGTCCACACGCGCCCGGCGATCTCGACCTGCTCGTCGACCGGATCGCGCGTGGTGCCCGCGATGTCGCTCACGACCGCGCGCTCCTCGCCCGCGGCCTTGTTGAGCAGGCTCGACTTGCCGACGTTCGGCCGGCCGAGGAGCGCGACGCGGCGCGGCCCCTGCAGCTTCGGCTGGGCGACGGCGGACTCCTCAGGCAGCGACGCGACGACCTGGTCGAGGAGGTCGGCGACGCCGCGGCCGTGCAGCGCCGAGACGGCGTGCGGCTCGCCGAGGCCGAGCGACCACAGCTGGGCGGCCTCCGGCTCCAGCACCGCGTCGTCGACCTTGTTCGCCACGAGGAACACGGGCTTCTTCGTGCGGCGCAGCAGCTGCACGACGCGCTCATCGGTCGCCGTGGGGCCGACGCGGGAGTCGACGACGAACATGACGGCGTCGCAGAGCTCGATCGCGACCTCGGCCTGCAGGGCGACGGACGCGTCGATCCCCTTCGCGTCGGGCTCCCAGCCGCCGGTGTCGACCAGGGTGAAGCGGGTGCCGACCCACTCCGCGGGGTAGCTCACCCGGTCCCGGGTGACGCCGGGCACGTCCTCGACGACGGCCTCGCGGCGACCGAGGATCCGGTTGACGAGCGCCGACTTGCCGACGTTCGGGCGCCCCACGATCGCGACGACCGGCAGCGCCTCGGCGACCGGCTCGCGGAAGCCGAGGAACTCGCCGTCGGCGCCGATGATGGCGACGTCGTCGTCCTCGAGCTCGAAGGCCTCGAGGTTGGAGCGCATGGCGCGCAGCCGCTCCTCGTCCGTGACAGAGTCGTCGAAGCCCTCGCCGACGATCACCTCGCCGCCCTCGGGATCGACGCCGTCGAACGCGGCGTCGTCGAACACGACTCCGTCCGACTCGGCGCCATGGGTGGCGGCCGCGTCGAACACCTCGGGTCCGTCCTGCTCGGCGCCCGTTCCGGGGGTCTGCTCGCTCATCTTCAGCTCTCTTCCGCGGCGCGCTGCACCGCTCGTACGATATCGACCACAGCCTGCACCGACTGCTCGAAGTCCAGGTCGCTCGTGTCCACGAGCGTCACCCCCGGGGCCGGGGTGAAGAAGTCCACGACGAGCGCGTCCTTCGCGTCGCGCGCCGCGATGTCGGCGAGCACCTGCTCGTGGCTGAGCCCGGCGAGCTCGCCGGCGCGACGCCGCGCGCGCACCTCGGCGGAGGCGGTCATGAGGATCCGCACGGGCGCATCCGGTGCGACCACCGTGGTGATGTCGCGCCCCTCGATCACGACGCCGGGCAGCCCGGACGCTGCGACGATCCCGCGGAACATCGCATTGAGCCGATCCCGCACCTCGGGGTGCTTCGAGACCCGGCTCACGAGCCCGCTCACCGCGTGCGCGCGGATCGCGGCCGTGACGTCGGCGGGATCGGTCTCGGGATCGGCGCCGGGGACGCGCACCGTCACCCGCTGCTCCCCGCGCAGCGTGATGCGGTACTCCCAGTCGTCCAGGATCGCCGCAACCGCCGCCGCGTCGTCGAGGTCGACGCCGAGCTCGGTCGCCGTCCAGGCGAGGGAGCGGTAGGCGGCGCCGGTATCGAGGATGCCGAAGCCCAGGCGCACCGCGGCGGCGCGGGAGACGCTCGACTTGCCGCTCCCCGCGGGCCCGTCGATGGCGACGAGAATGGGGGCGGCGTCGGCCGGCCGGTCGTCCACGGCGTCGTTCACAGCGTCCTCCATCCGCGCTCCGCGAGGTCGGAGAGCGCGCGCTCGGCCACTTCGGGCAGCACCGCGATCTCCGCGAATCCGATCTGCGCACCCGGCGAGTGCTCGAGGCGCAAGTCTTCCATATTAATGCCCAGTTCTCCGAGCTCGGTGAGCAGCCGCGCGATCTGCCCCGGGCGATCGTCGACGAGCACCGTGATGGTGGTGAATCGCTCGGAGGATCCGTGCTTGCCCGGGATGCGGGCGACGCCGCGGTTGCCCGCCGAGAGGAGGTCGGCGATGCGCCGCTTCGCCCCGGCGCGCTCCGGATCCCGCAGCGCCTCAGCGAAGTCCGCGACGTCGGCGGCGAAGGCGTCGAGCAGCTCGACGACCGGCGCACGGTTCGCCCCGAGGATCTGCACCCACAGCTCGGGATCGCTCGCGGCGATCCGCGTCGTGTCGCGCAGCCCGGCCCCGGTGAGCCCGATCGCCTGATCGCTCGCCGGCTCGAGCCGGGCGGCGAGCAGACTCGACACCACCTGCGGCAGGTGGGAGACGAGGCCCACGGAGCGGTCGTGCTCCTCCGGCGTCATCTCGATGAGCACGCCGCCGAGGTCGAGCGCGACGGACTCGACGAGCGCGAGCGCCGCCGCCGGGGTCTCGTGATCCCGGCAGATCACCCACGGGCGCGCCGTGAACAGGTCGGCGCGCGCCATGATGGCTCCGCCCCGCTCGCGCCCCGCCATCGGGTGCGATCCGACGTAGCGCGTGAGATCGACACCGCGTCGCGTGAGCTCCCGGAACGGTGCGAGCTTCACGCTCGCGACGTCCGTGACCACGGCCTCGGGGTAGCTCGCGAGCGCCCGCTCGATGACGTCGGCGACGACGTCGGGCGGGGTCGCGACGACGACGAGCGCCGGTGGATCGTCCGCGGCGGAGCGGGGCCTGCCGGCCCCGTAGTCCGCGGCGAGCGCGACGGTCGTGGGCGAGAGATCCTCGATCGTGACGTCGACCCCGTGCTCGCGGAGGCCGAGTCCAACGCTCGCGCCGAGGAGCCCGGCGCCGATGACGTGCACGGATCCGCTCGTGCGTGCCGCGAGCTCGTTCATGGCCGTTCCCTCTTCCCGTCGCCCGCCGTCATCGTCCGTCGGCCCTGCCGCCGCGCGCGCCGCGGCCGCCCGCGCCCCCGCGGCCGTGCGGGTTCCCCCGCGCCGCCGCGCCGCGCATGCCGCGAGCGCCCTTGCCGTCGCCCGGTCGGCCAGCCGTGACCGCGCCGCGCCCGCCGCGCGCGCCCTGGCCGCGGCTCCGATCGCCGCGGCCTCCCGCGGCGCCGCTCCCGCCGGCGCCATCTTCGGTCGCGCCGTCCTCGACCGCGCCGTCCTCGACCGCGCTGAGCAGCGCACCGCGCTCGGCCGCCGAGAGCTCGCGCAGCTCCCCCACGCGGAGCGTGCCGAGGTGCAGCGGACCGAACTGCCGTCGCACGAGCTCGGACACCGGGTGCCCGACCTCCGCGAGCATGCGCCGGACGATGCGGTTGCGGCCGGAGTGCAGCGTGATCTCGACGAGCGAGTGCGCGCTCGTCGATCCGCCGGGCAGGAGCTTCGCCCGATCCGCGCGGATCGGCCCGTCCGAGAGTTCGACGCCGTCCTTGAGCCGCTGGATCACCGCGGCGCTCACGCGGCCGCGGACCTTCGCGATGTAGGTCTTCTGCACCCCGAAGCTCGGGTGGGCGAGGCGGTGCGCGAGCTCTCCGTCGTTCGTGAGGATGAGCAGTCCGCTCGTGTCCGTGTCGAGCCGGCCGACGTTGTACAGGCGGTCGTCGACGGCGTCGGTGAACTCGCGGAGATCGGGCCGGCCGTTCTCATCGCGCATCGTCGAGACCACGCCCCGGGGCTTGTTGAGCACGAAGTAGCGCTTGGAGACGTCGAGCTGCACGACGACGCCGTCGACGCGGACGTCGTCGTGCTCCGGGTCGATCCGCGATCCGAGTTCGCGCTGCACCGCCCCGTTGACCGTCACCCGACCGCCGGTGATGAGCGACTCGCAGGCGCGGCGCGACGCGACGCCCGCGTGGGCGAGGGCCTTCTGCAGGCGCACGCGGCCGTCGTCCTCGGAGCCGTCGCTCGCCGCGCCGCGGCCCGTCTCTCCCGACCCGCCCGACCCGCCCGACCCGCCCGGCTTTCGGGCAGGGCTCCCCGGCCAGCCGAACTCGGCGAGATCAATGTCGATCTCGGCCCCGTCGACGGAGAAGGATCCGCCGAGCCCGCCTCCGTCTCCCGCGTGGGGGTCCGGGCGTCCGTCAGAGCGTTTCATGGTCGAATCCTTCGCTGCCGTCGTCGAGGAGGGGGCGATCGGCGGCAGTTCCGAGACGTCCCCGATGCCGAGGTGGCGCAGGAGCGCCTCGGTCGTGCCGTAGAGGGTCGCGGTCGTCTCGGGATCCTGCCCGACCTCCGTGATGAGCCCGCGCCCGAGCAGCGTGCGCACGACCGAGTCGACGTTCACCGCGCGGATGGAGGCGATCGCCCCGCGCGAGACGGGCTGACGGTAGGCGATGACCGCGAGCGTCTCGAGCGCCGCCTGCGAGAGCTTCGCCGGGGTCTGCTGCTGCACGAAGTCGGCGACGAGCGGATCGAGGCTCTCGCGGACGTAGAAGCGGTAGCCGCCGGCGACCTCGCGCAGCTCGAAGCCCCGGGGCGCCGTGCCGCCGTCCGCGCCGTCGAACTCGGCGATGAGTCCGTCGAGCGCCCGGCGCACCTCCCGCACGGGCCGGTCGGTGGCGGTCGCGAGGGCGATCGCGCTCAGCGGTTCGTCGGCGACGATGAGCAGCGCCTCGAGCTGCTGCGCGAGCGCATGCTCCGCGCGCACGCGTTCGAGCGTTCCCCCCGGTTCCGGGGCCTCTCCGGACGCTCCGGATCCTTCGGGCTCCCCGGACCCCTCGGTCCCCCCGGGTCCGGGTTCCCCGGATCCTCCGTGTTCCCCGGCCCCCTGCGGCGCGATCCGGGTCGCTCCGGCAGGGTTCGTGGACGCTTCACCCTGCGGGAGCGACCCGGATCCCGGGGCTGCGGCGGAGGCGGGCTCAGGGGCAGGGGCAGGCCCAGCGGCGGAGGCGGGGGCGGGCCCGCGGCTCCGGTCGTTCGGCGTCGTGTCAGTCATAGTCGTTCCCCAGCGTAGCCAGTTCGTCGTCGGACCAGGTCTCCCCCGCCCAGCGCACGTGCAGTTCGCCGAGCGGCTCGGCCTGGTCGAAGGTGACCGCGGCGCGCCGGTAAAGCTCGAGGATCGCGAGGAAGCGCGCGACGATCACGCCGCGCTCGGAGACCCCGGCCACGAGTTCGCGGAAGCTGTGCGCGCCGCCCGTGCGCAGCAGGGACACCACGATCGCCGCCTGCTCGCGGATCGACACGAGCGGGGCGTGCAGGTGGTCGAGGCCGACCGTGGGGAGCGTCTTCGGGGCGAAGGCGAGCATCGCGAGCGCGGCGAAATCCTCGGCCGACAGCGTCCAGACGAGTTCCGGCGCGCGTTCGCGATAGCGCGCATCGAGCGGCACCTGTCGCGGATGCCGCGCATCCTCGGCGTCGAGGCGAGCCCGGAACCACGCGCTCGCCTGCTTGAACGCGCGGTACTGGAGCAGCCGCGCGAAGAGCAGATCGCGCGCTTCGAGCAGCGCGATGTCCTCGGCGTCGACCGCCTCGCCCTGCGGCAGCAGGCTCGCGATCTTCAGGTCGAGCAGCGTCGCCGCGACGACGAGGAACTCCGAGGCCCGGTCGAGCTGGGCGAGCCCCCGCCCCTCGAGCGAGCCGAGGTAGGCGATGAACTCGTCGGTGACGAGGCTGAGGGAGACCTCCGTGATGTCGAGCTCGTGCTTGCCGATGAGGCTCAGCAGCAGGTCGAACGGCCCGTCGAACACCTCGAGGCTGACGCGGAAGCCGTCGGCGTCCCCGTCGGCGGGCTCGCCACCGGAGCGCGCCGCCTCCGGATCCGGATCAGCGCCCCGTTCGCGATGCTCGGCGAGCGCGTTCACCGGGTGCCCCTAGGCGACGACGCCGCGCTGCACGAGCTCGCGGGCCAGTTTGAGATAGGCCTCGGAGGCCGCGTTGGCCGGCGCGTAGTCGAGGATCGACTTGGCCGCGATCTGGGCGTCGGGCAGCTTCACGGTGCGGCCGATCACCGTGTCGAAGACCGTGTCGCCGAAGGTGTCCACGACCCGTTCCAGAACCTCGCGGGCGTGCAGCGTGCGGGAGTCGTACATGGTCGCGAGGATTCCGTCGAGCTCGAGCGCGGGGTTCAGCCGGTCCTTCACCTTGTCGATCGTCTCCACGAGCAGCGCGACGCCGCGCAGCGCGAAGTACTCGCACGCGAGCGGGATGAGCACCCCGTGGCTCGCCGTGAGCGCGTTGACGGTGAGGAGGCCGAGCGAGGGCTGGCAGTCGATGAGGATCACGTCGTAATCGTCCACGACCTTGCGCAGCACGCCCGCGAGGATCTGCTCACGGGCGACCTCCGTCACGAGATGCACCTCGGCGGCGGAGAGATCGATGTTCGCCGGAATGAGATCGAGCCCCGGGGTGTCCGTGCGCTGGATGGCCTCGCGCGGATCCTTGAGCTTGCCGAGCATCAGGTCGTAGATCGTGGGGACGTCGTGCGCGGCCACGCCGAGGCCCGCGGAGAGCGCGCCCTGGGGATCGAAGTCCACCGCGAGCACCCGCCGGCCGTAGCGCGCGAGCGCCGCGGCGAGGTTGATGGTGCTCGTCGTCTTGCCGACGCCGCCCTTCTGATTGCACATCGAGACGATGCGCGCCGGACCGTGCCGCTCGAGCTTCGGCGGCGCGGGGATGACACGCTCGGGTCGGCCGGTGGGCCCCAGCTCGACCTGGTTCTTCGCCATTCCCCGTGCTCCTCTCGCTCGCTAACGCCCCATCCTATCGCGGGAGCCGCCGCGCGGACCGCGTGTCATCCGGCCGCCACGGCGCGCCGACCGGGCCGCGCTCGCCGGAGCCGGGCTGGCCCCTCCTGAGCCGGACGGCGCGCATCGGGATGATCGGCGCGTATCCGGACGGGCGGAGCGCATCGGGATGGGCGGAGCGCATCGGGATGGGCGGAATGCACGGGACGGGGCGGTGCGGCGGATCGGGGCTACACTCGGGAGCCGTGACCCGATCCCCCGATACCGACGCCCGCAGCGGATCGCACGACGTCCCCTCGCTCGCCCTCGAAACCGCGGTGGTCGCCGCAGCCGAGGCGCGCGGGATCGCGCTGGATGCGGCCCAGCGCGCCGTGCTCGGCGAGGCCGCGGCGATCCTCACCGCTGCGGGATCCCGCCCCGATGCGTCGGCCCCCGTGGGGCTGTTCCTGCACGGGCCGGCCGGCCGCGGGAAGACCTGGCTCATGACCGAGCTCTTCCGCGCCGCACCGCTGCCTGATGCGGCGAAGCGGCAGGTGCACTTCCACACCTTCTTCCAGGAGCTGCAGCGCCGCTTCGGCGCCCGGCTCAGCGCTCGCGACGCAATCGAAGAGACCGTCACCTCGCTGCTCGACGGCACCGCGCTGTTCTTCTTCGACGAGCTGCACGTGCACGACCCGGGCGGGGCGAGCCTCCTCAACCGGCTCGTCGCCGAACTCTGCGCACGGGGCGTGCCGACCCTGCTCACCTCGAACTACGCGCCCGAGCTGCTCCTCGACAGTCCGGTCTACCATCACGTGGTCGAGCCGAGCGTCCGGCTCATCCGCGAGCGCTTCGCGGTCCGGGATCTCGACGCGGGCGTCGACTACCGGCGGCTCCGCGGCGCCGGCGGACACGGGCCGGGATCGATTCCGGCGCCGGGATCGGTGCTCGGCTCGGCGCCGGGATCTGCGGCGGAGTCAGCGGCACAGTCGGAACCGAGCGGCGAACCCGGGTCGGGAGCGCGGGACCGGAGCGCGGAGCCGCACGGCGGGGCTCGGCAGGGCTTCGCGGCGGGACGCTGGATCGTGGTGCCGTCGGACCGGGACGCGGACGCGGCGCTGACGGCGGCGGGCCTCTTCCCGCCAGACCCCGGAGAGGCGACGACCGTGCTCGAGGGGCATCGCGCGCTGCGTGCACGGGCCGACCGCGCTCGGGCCGCCGGCACCGCCGCACGAGCCGCCGCGGGCGAGATCTGGTTCGACTTCGCGGAGCTGCTCGAAGCCCCCTCCATCGCCCAGGACTACCTCGACCTCGTGGCGACGCACGACCGCTGGGTGCTCACGGGCGTCCCGCCGCTCGCGGCGGCGAGCCGGGAGGCCAGGCAGCGCTTCGTCGCCCTCATCGACGTGCTCGCGCACGCCGAGGCGACGCTCGTCATCTGCGCCGCAACGGATCGGGCGTCGTTCGCCGCCGTCTCCGATCCTCCGCCCGACCTCTTCCGCGCGGAGAGCCGACTCGCACTGCTCGGCGAGTGAGCCGGCGCGGTGGGCGAGCCAGCGCGGTGAGCGAGCCGGCGCGGTGAGCGAGCCGGCGCGGTGAGCGAGCCGGCGCGGTGAGCGAGCCGGCGCGGTGGGTGCGTCGGATCGGCGAGTGAGCCGACGCGGCAAGTGCGCCGGTCCAGCGCGTCTTCCCGCCTGCGCCGCTCAGCTCGCGCGGGGGTGCGCGGTGAGATAGTGCTCCCTGAGCGTGTCGGCGGTGACCTGGGTGTAGATCTGGGTCGTGGCGACGGAGGCGTGCCCGAGGAGCTCCTGCACGGTCCGCACGTCGGCGCCGCCGGCGAGCAGGTGCGTCGCGAAGGAGTGGCGCAGCGTGTGCGGTGAGACCTCCGCGGTGAGCTCGGCGCGCGCGGCGGCGGCGCGGATCACGAGCCAGGCGGTCTGGCGCGAGACGCGACCGCCGCGCGGCCCGACGAAGAGGGCGGGCGTGCCGCGCCCCCGCTCGACCATCGCAGGTCTCGCCCGCACGAGGTACGCTGCGAGCGCGCGCCCGGCGTAGCCGCCGTAGGGGATGAGCCGCTGCTTCGCGCCCTTGCCCGTGACCTGCACGAAGCCGCCGTCGGCGAGCGCGCGCTCGGGGTCGTGCCAGGCGTCGCCGCCGCCGTCCTGGGCGAGCAGATCGTCGACGTCGAGCGCCACGACCTCGCTCACGCGCGCCCCGCTGGCGTAGAGCAGCTCGAGCAGCGCGCGATCCCGCAGCCCGACGGCGTCGTCGCCGCCGGCGGCGGCCAGCAGCGCCTCGACATCCTCGATCGGCAGGGCCTTGGGCAGGCGGAGGGCGCGCTTGGGCGTGCGGACCGCGCTGCCGGCGTGCGTCTCGAGCAGCCCCTCCTCGAAGAGGAAGCGGTGCATCCCGCGCACGGTGGAGAGCCGGCGGCTGATGGACGCCGGGGCGAGGCCGCCCTCCCCGAGCTCGGCGACGTACGCCGACAGGGTGTCGGGGGTGACGGCTTCGAGCCCGGCGACGCCGTGCTCGGCGAGCCACGCCCCGTAGGCCGCGAGGTCGCGGCGGTAGGCGGCTTGGCTGTTCGCCGACAGGCCCCGCTCGAGGGCGACGTGACGCAGGAAGCGCTCCGCGCCCCGCGCCGCGCTCACCCGGCCGGCACCCGCGCCGGGATCCGCGCCGGCACCGGGATCCGCGCCCGCGGGCATCAGACCGAGCGCTCCCCCCGCGCCGCCTCGCGCGCGGTCCACGGCAGCTCCGGATCCCGCAGCGTGCGCCATCCCCGACCGCGGGACGCGGCCGCGGCGAGCACCGCGTTCACCGTCACGGCATTTCGGATGCGGCCGGCGAGGGCCGCTTCGACGGCCTCGTCGAGCGGCACCCAGTGCGGCACGAGTTCGGCCTCCTCCTCGCCGCGCGCGAAGTCGTGCGCGACGGGGCTGAGGTCGCGTGCGAGGAAGATGCGCATGGCCTCGCTCGAGCCCCCGGGGGACAGCACGAGGTCGAGCAGCAGATCCCAGCGGTCGGCGCGGAGATCGGCTTCCTCGGCGAGCTCGCGCCGCGCGCAGTCCACGCCGGTCTCGCCGGGCGCGTCCATCAGCCCCGCGGGGATCTCCCAATTGCGCTGGGCGATGGGGTGCCGGTACTGCCTGATGAGCAGCACGCGATCCCGCGCATCGATCGCGAGCACCGCGACGGCGCCGGGGTGGTCGACGTAGTCGCGCACGAGCTCGCCGTCCCCGAAGGCGAAGCGATCCCGGCGCACGTCCCAGACGCGTCCGCCGACGAGCACCTCGCTCTCGAGCAACGGGACCTCGGCGGGCGCGTCGGCGAGGTCGTCGCCGAGCGGCCGCGCTCCCCCGTCCGTCATCGCCGCCGTCACTCCCCGTCGACGGCCTGCGCCTCGTCGACCTCGAAGAGGCGCGCGGCCTCCCGCCGGTCGATCGCCGCGCCGACGAGACCCGCGAAGAGCGGATGCGGGGTACCGGGGCGCGAGCGGAGCTCCGGGTGGGCCTGCGTCGCGATGTAGAAGGGGTGCGTCTCGGCGGGGAGCTCGACGTACTCGACGAGCTGTCCGTCGGGGCTGGTGCCCGAGAAGCGGAGCCCGGCCGCCGCGATCTCCTCGCGATAGCGGTTGTTCACCTCGTAGCGGTGCCGGTGGCGCTCGCTCGCCACGGGCGCGCCGTAGAGCTCCGCCGCGAGGGAGCCCTCGGCGAGCGCCGCCTCGTAGAGACCGAGGCGCATGGTGCCGCCGAGGTCGCCGCCGTCGATGATGTCGACCTGCTCGGCCATGGTGGCGATGACCGGCACCGCCGTGTCAGGGTCGAACTCCGTCGAGGAGGCCCCGTCGAGGCCGGCCACGTTGCGCGCGTACTCGATGACCATGCACTGGAGGCCGAGGCAGAGGCCGAGCGTGGGGATGGCGTTCTCGCGGGCGAAGCGGAGGGCGCCGAGCTTGCCCTCGATGCCGCGGATGCCGAAGCCGCCGGGCACGCAGATCCCGTCGACGTCGCCGAGTGCCTCGCGCGCGCCTTCCGGGGTCTCGCAGTCGTCCGAGGGGACCCAGCGGATGTTCACCTTGGTCGAGTGCGCGAAGCCGCCGGCGCGCAGCGCCTCCGTCACCGAGAGATAGGCGTCGGGCAGGTCGATGTACTTGCCCACGAGCGCGAGCGTGACCTCGCCCTTGGGCTGGTGGACGGCGTCGAGCACCGGCTGCCAGCCGCTCCAGTTCACCTCGTCGGCCCGCGCGTCGAGTCCGAGGTTCTCGACGATGATGCGGTCGAGCCCCTGCGTGTTCAGCAGTTTCGGGAGGTCGTAGATGCTCGGCACGTCGATCGCGTTGACGACCGCGTTCTCGTCCACGTCGCACATGAGCGCGATCTTGCGCAGGTTGTCGTCGGTGACGGGCCGGTCGCTGCGGAGCACGAGCGCGTCGGGCTGGATGCCGATCGATCGCAGCGCGGCGACGGAGTGCTGCGTCGGCTTGGTCTTCTGCTCGCCCGAGGCCCCCATGAAGGGCACGAGCGAGACGTGCACGAAGAACACGTTCTTGCGGCCCAGCTCGTGCCGCACCTGACGGGCGGACTCGAGGAACGGCTGCGACTCGATGTCGCCGACGGTACCGCCCACCTCGGTGATGATGACGTCGGGGCGGGGGTCCTCCTGGGCCTGCAGACGCATCCGGCGCTTGATCTCGTTCGTGATGTGCGGGATGACCTGCACCGTGTCGCCGAGGTACTCGCCGCGGCGCTCCTTGGCGATGACGGTCGAGTAGATCTGCCCGGTCGTCACGTTCGCGGCCTGCGACAGGTTGATGCCGAGGAAGCGCTCGTAGTGCCCGATGTCGAGATCGGTCTCCGCCCCGTCATCGGTCACGAAGACCTCGCCGTGCTGGAACGGGTTCATGGTGCCGGGATCCACATTCAGATAGGGATCCAGCTTCTGCATGACGACGTGCAGCCCGCGCGCCGTGAGGAGATTGCCGAGGCTGGCGGCCGTGAGGCCCTTGCCGAGGGAGGAGACGACGCCCCCGGTGACGAAGATGTGCTTGGTGACTTTGGCCTGGTCCGCGTTCTGCTCTGTTCCCACGGGCTTCAATCCTATCAGTTGAACTTCGGACACGACATCGGAGACCGGCGCCCCGGCGCGGCGCTCAGCGCAGCTCCTGCCTGGGCACCCACACCTGCTTGATGATCATGAGCACCATCGCGGTCACGGGGATCGAGATGAGCGCGCCGAGGAGCCCGAGCAGCGTACCGCCGGCGAGCGCGCCGATCACGACGAGCGAGCCGGGCACGGACACGACACGGTTCATGATGCGCGGGGTGAGCAGATAGGACTCGATCTGCATGTAGATCAGGTAGTAGGCGGCCGCGATGATCGCGGTCATCGGCGAGTCGAAGAGCGCGACCGCGGCGACGAGCACCGTGGCGAGCACGGAGCCGATGAGCGGGATGATGGCGAGGAGGAACACGCCGACCGCGACGAGGCCCGCGAAGGGCACTCCGACGATCGTCATCATGACGAAGCCGAGCACGGCGTTGATGAAGGCGAGCACCACCATGCCGCTCACATACCCGCCCACGGACTTCGTGACCTGCTCCGTGATGTCGATCACCTGGGCGCGGCCCGAGCGCGGCACGAGGGAGTAGAAGGCGCGTTTGATCGTCTGCAGCGAGGCCAGGAAGTACAGGGTCAGGATCAGCACGATCAGCGCGGCCGTGAGCCCGTTCGCGATGCCGACGCCGGCCTGCCATACGCCGCCGGCGAGCTGGGCCCAGTTCCCCGGATTGGTCACGAGGTCCTGGCCCATGCCGAGCAGGCCGTCGAGGTCGATGTACTGCCCGAAGCGCTCGTTGAGATCCAGGAACCACGGCTGGTGCGTGACGTCCCGGAACAGGGCGGGGGCGCTGCGCACGAGCAGCGCGATCTGGTTCGCGATCATCGGGATGATGATGGCGAGGAGCGCCACGATGACGAGCACGAAGCCGCCGAACACGATCCCGATGCCGAGCGGGCGCTTCACCCCTTTGCGTTCGAGCCGGCGCACCACCGGGTCGAGGCCGAGGGCGACGAAGAGCGCCGCGACGACGTACATGATGATGGTGCTGAGCTGCTCGACCATCCCGCCGAAGAGCACCGCGATGAGCACGCCGAGCGTCACCGTGAAGCCGAGCTGGAAGGGGCTGCGCACCACGAACTCGCGGGTGGGGTGCTTCGCGCGCGCCTCCTGCGCGTCGGCTGCGGCCTCGCGCGCATCGCGGTACATCGCCCGCGTCTCGGCGTCCAGCTGCTCGAGGTCGGCGTGCACGACGGCCGGATGCGAGTCGAGATACGCCGCCTTCGCCGCCGCGTCGTCGTCCAGCGCGGGCTTCACCCGGCGACCGCGCAGTTCGCGGCCGAACATCTTCACCATGGGGGGAGCGTAGCACCCGGCGGGGACATTCGCGGGCGACGACTCAGGGGCGCAGCGCGAGGAGCTCGGCGGCGTGCTCGAGCGCGCTGCCGGAGTCGCTCAGCCCCGAGAGCAGCCGCGCCATCTCCGCGAGTCGCTCCTCCCCCTCGAGCCGACGGCAGCTCGACTCGGTGAATCCGCCCGAGGAGTCCTTCACGACCTGGAGATGGTTGGTCGCGAACGCGGCGACCTGGGCGAGGTGGGTGACCACGATCACCTGCGAGCTGCGGGCGAGGCGCGCGAGCCGGCGGCCGATCTCGATCGCCGCCGCGCCGCCGACGCCCGCATCGACCTCGTCGAAGACGAAGGTCGGCACCGGGTCGACGCCCGCGACCACGACCTCGAGCGCGAGCATCACGCGGGAGAGCTCGCCGCCGGAGGCGGACTTCGCGATCGGCCGCGGCGCGGCCCCCGGATGCGGGGCGAGGAGCAGCTGCACCTCGTCGCCCCCCGACGCTCCGAGGCTCTCCAGGGGGGCCACCCGCACGAGGAACTCGGCGTCGGGCAGCGCGAGCTGCCGCAGCTCGACCGTCACGAGCTCCGACAGCCGCGCGGCGGCGTCGCGTCGCAGTCCGGACAGCCGCTCCGCGAGCCCCTGCTCCTCCGCGCTCGCGCGCTCCAGTCCGTCGGCGAGCTCGCCGATCGTCTCGTCGTCCCCATCGAGCTCGGCGAGCCGGGAGGCGGCATCGGCGCCGTACGCGATGACGGCCGCGGTATCGGCGCCGTAGAGCCGGAAGAGGCCGTTCAGGGCGGCGAGGCGCTCATTGGCCCGCGCGAGCTCCCCCGGCCCCTCCTGATCGAGGTCGTCGCCGTAGGCGGCGAGCTCCCGTGCGGCGTCCGCGAGCTGGAAGCTCACGCCGCGCAGCGTCTCGAGCACCGCCGCCAGCCGATCGTCGTGGCCGGCCACGCGCTCGAGGGCCTGCACGGCGCCGTCGACGAGGCCGTTGGCGTCGCGCATCATGGGGTCGTCGGAGTCGCTCACGAGCGCCTCGTGGGCGCTCCCGCTCGCCTCGCGGAGCGCCTCGACGTTGCCGAGAAGCTCGACGCGGCGCAGCAGCTCGTGCTCCTCCCCCGGCTGCGGGTCGACGGCTGAGATCTCCTCGAGCTCGCCGCGCAGCCGCGCAGCCTCGGCGGCGCGCTCCTCCCGCGCGGCCGTGAGCTCCGCGTGCCGGGCGGCGAGCCGCTGCCGCTCGCGGTGCGCCCCGGCGTAGGCGCGCAGCACCTCGGCGAGCTCCGCGCCGCCGAAACGGTCGAGCGTCTCCCGCTGCGCCGCCTGCGAGCGCAGCCGGAGCTGCTCCGATTGGCCGTGCACGGCGAAGAGCCGTTCGGCGAGACGGCCGAGGCTCCCGACGGGCGCGGCCGCGCCGCCGACCGTGGCCCGGCTGCGTCCCTCGGCGCTCACGGTCCGGCCGAGCACGAGCTCGCCCTCCTCGACGTCGCCGCCGAGCTCGTCGACGAGCTCGGCGACGGCCGGGTCCGACGTCCGCACGAGTCCGCCGACGCGCGCCTGGCCCGCCCCGCTCCGCACGGCGCCGGCGTCGCTGCGCTCGCCCATGAGGAGCCCGAGCGCCGTGACGACCATGGTCTTCCCCGCCCCGGTCTCGCCCGTGATGGCGGTGAAGCCCGGCCCGAGCGGGAGCGTGGCGTCGGCGATCACGCCGAGATCCCTGATCCGCAGCTCCTCGATCATGCGACACCCTCGCCCTCGCGGCGATTGCCCCGCCAGCCGGAGACCGGCAGGTGGAACTTGCGCACGAGGCGGTCGGAGAACAGCGCGCGGTTCAGGCGCGCGAGCCGCACGGTCTCGGTGGATCGGCGCACCTCGACGGTCGACCCCGCGGGCAGCTCCGTGCGCCGCCGGCCGTCGCACCACATGACCCCCGGTCCGATGTTCTCGGGGAGGATCCGCACGCTCAGCTCCGAGTCGGTGCCGGTGACGAGCGGGCGGTTGAAGAGGGCGTGGGCGGCGATGGGGACCATCAGGATCGCCTGCACGCTCGGCCAGACGACGGGTCCGCCGGCCGAGAAGGCGTAGGCGGTCGACCCGGTCGGGGTCGCGATGACGACGCCGTCGCAGGCGAAGGTGGACACCGGCTGCCCGTCGACGCCGATGGCGACCTCGAGCATGCGGCGCTGCTTCTCGACGCTCGCCTCGTTGAGCGCCCAGGTGTCGGCGATGACCTCGCCGTCGCAGGTGGCCCGCACGTCGATCGTGAGCCGCTCCTCGACCGTGTAGTCCCTGGCGAGGACGCGCTCGATCGTCGAGGCCAGGTCGTAGCTCTCCATCTCGGCGAGGAAGCCGACGTGACCGAGGTTGACGCCGACGATGGGGCAGGCCGAACCGCGCAGCAGCTCCGCGGCGCGGAGGATCGTGCCGTCGCCGCCGAGCACGATCGCGGCCTCGAGATCCTCGATCGAGGTCTCGCGGCCCAGCTGCTCGATGCGCTCGACGGCGATGTGCTGGGCGAAGTCCTCGCGATCCTGGGCGTCGAGCACCGGGATGACGCCGGCGGCGTGGAGCGCCGAGACGGCCTCGACGGTCGCCGCGACCGCTTCGTCGCGATGCGTGTGGGAGACGATGAGGAAGCGTCGCTCGCTCTGCTCCGGTGCCGTGATCATGTCCCTCCCTCGGCTCGTGCGCGCCGTGGCGCGTCGGTGGTGCGGCGGGAGCCGGCGAGCTCCGCGATGCGCGCCTCCCATTCTGTCGGATCCGCCTGCGCCGCAGGCGCGAGATGGACGAGGAACTCGCGGTTCCCCGTGCCTCCGGCGATCGGGGAGGGCACGATCCCGCGCGCGGCGTAGCCGGATGCCGCCGCGGCGCGCAGCGCGATCCGGATCGCTTCGGCGTGCTGCGCGGGATCCGTCACCACGCCGTCCTTCACCCGCCCGACCTCGAACTGGGGCTTCACGAGCAGGAGGAGCTCGGCGTCGGCGGCCGCGCAGCGCGCGATCGCGGGGAGGATCAGCGCGAGGGAGATGAAGGACAGGTCGGCGACGACGAGCCCGGGTCGCTCCGAGACGCCGGTGCCCGCGGCGAGGCTCGGCGCGTCGAGGTCGCGCGCGTTGCAGCCCTCGAAGAGGTGGATCCGGGGATCGCCGCGCAGCTCGGGCGCGAGCTGGTCGTGGCCGACGTCGACCGCGAGCACGGCGCGTGCGCCCCGTTCGAGCAGCACCTGGGTGAAGCCGCCGGTGGAGGCGCCGAGATCGAGGGCGAGACGGCCCGCCGGGGAGATGGCGAAGGCGTCGAGCCCGGCGAGGAGCTTGTGGGCACCTCGGCTCACATAGCGGTCCGACGAGGCGACGGAGACGCTCGCGCCGTCCGGCACCCGAACGCCGGCCTTGCCCGCGGGCGCGCCGTCGATGCTGACCTCGCCCCGGGCGATGAGCTCGGCCGCACGGCTGCGCGAGCGGACGAGCCCGGTCCGGGCGAGCACCCGATCGAGACGCTCCGGCTCCCCCGACCAGACGGCCGCGCGAGCGGCGGGCTCAGTCACCGTGGTCTCCGCGCTGCAGCTCGGCGAGCAGCTCATCGTGGAGCTGCTCGAAGCCGGCGGCCCGCGCCGGCAGCGGCTGCGACTCGATCAGCTCGATCCTGCCGAGCAGGCCGTCCTCCTCGGACGGCTCCTCGGGCTGCTGCTCGCCTGCGCTCATGCGACCAGCCTAGCCCCCGCCGCCGACGTCGCGGGTCCGTACGACGGCTACGCCCAGTGGTCCTCGAGCAGCGCGTCGGGCACCTTGATCCCGTAGATCGCGAGCCCGGAGGCCCACACCGCAGCGCAGCCGGCGCGGAGCAGATCCAGCGGGGAGTCGCCCTCGGCCACGATGCTCGCGATGTGCCCGTCCATCCTCACCTTCGCGGTGCCGACCTGCATCGTGCCGTCCTTGAGGCGCACCGTCTCCGGGTAGGGCGCGTGGAGCTCGGCGAGCGTAGCGACGATGTAGTCGGGCCGCATGTCCTGGGAGGCCGCGATGAGCTGCTTGGGCCGGTCGACGCCGGTGAGCACCTGCAGCGACGGGATCCCTGCGGCGACGGCGCCCTTGATATCCGTGTCGAGCCGATCGCCGATCATGAGCGCCTCGCGGGTGCCGAAGCGCGCGAAGGCGGCCTCGAAGATCGGGGTCTCGGGCTTCCCGGCGAAGACCGGGAGCCGCTGCACCGCCGTGTGCACCGCGGAGACGAGGGTGCCGTTGCCCGGCGCGAGGCCGCGGGCGACGGGGATCGTCCAGTCCGTGTTCGTCGCGATCCAGGGCAGCGGGGGGCGGCCGGGCTGCTCGGCGAGCGCGAATGCCGCCTCGGCCAGGTGCGCCCATCCCACCTCGGGGGCGAATCCCTGCACGACGGCGGCGGGGTCGTCGTCCGCGCTGCGGGTGGCCTCGAAGCCCGCTTTCTCAAGCTCGTCGACGAGGCCGTCGCCGCCGACCACGAGGACGCGCGCGCCCGGCGCGACGGTCTGCGCGAGCAGTACCACCGCGGCCTGCGGCGACGTCACGATGTCCTCGGGCTCGGGCCGCAGGCCGAGTTCGCGCAGGTGCGCGGCGACCGTGCGGTCCGTGCGGGAGGCGTTGTTCGTGATGTAGCCGATGCGGGCGGACTCCGCCGCCCGGTTGAGCTCCGCCACGGCCCCCGGGATCGCGCCCGGGCCGCGGTAGACGACCCCGTCGAGATCTGCGAGGAGGAGTTCCCGGCCCGTGATCGGGGCGGGCCCGACGGGGGTGCGCTTCGTGCCGAACAGACCCATCTACGCCCGCTCCTCCGCGTCGGAGTCGGCCGCGTCCGCCACCGTATCCGCCGAATCGTCCCGCGGTGCCTTCGCACCCGTGTCCGTGTCCGTGTCGATGATGCCCGCCTCGGCGAGGAGCTCGTCTACCTCGGCCGCGATCGCGTCCTCGAAGCGCTCCGGAGCGTCGGACGCGGCGTTCGGTGCGGGATCGGATGCCGCGTCGTCCGCGGTCCCCGTCGCCGAGTCGGCCACGGGCGCGGCGCCCGCTCCCTCGGCGTCCGCGCTCTCAGAGCGCTGAGCAGAGAGCGCGTCGTCGGCTTCGACGGCGGTCGCATCGTCGGCCGCGTCGACCGTCGCATCGTCCGAGCTCATGGCGTCATCCGAGCTCGCGGGACCGTCCGAGTCGGCGGCATCGTCCGAATCGACGGGCGCGTCCCCATCCGATTCCGCGGGCCCGTCGAGCTGTTCCGCGGATTCGAAGATCTCGAACACCTCGAGCTCGTCGAGCGCGCCGAGATGCTCCTGCAGTGCGGCCGCGGCGCGATCGGCATGGCGCTGCCAGAGCTCCGCGTCCCCGGTGCGCCCGAGATCCTCGAGCACGGCGGCGTAGGCACCGAAGAGATCGGGGCTCCACGAGAACGCCTTGCTGGGGTTCAGCTCGGGGATCTCCAGTTCGAAGAGCGCCTGCTGCGTCTGGCCGAGGTCGAGCCGTGCCCCGGACATGGCGATGGCCAGGTGCACCCGCTGCTCGGTGTCGAGGGTGGAGGGATCGACCTCGTGCCCCGTCTCGATCGCCTTCTCCGGACGGCCGAGACCGCGCTCGCAGTCGACCATCAGCGCGACGTGGCCGTCGAGCCCGCTCAGCCGTCGGTAGGTGCGCAGTTCCCTGAGGGCCAGCGCGAAGTCGCCCGTACGGTACGCCGTGATGGCGAGGGTCTCGCGGCTCACGGGGATCCGCCCGGCGCGCCGGCTCGCCGAGAGGGCGTGCCGATGGGCCAGCTCGGGATCATCGTCGATGAGCAGCGCCACCATGGCCAGGTGCCGCGCGACGCGATCCTGCACCTCCGCCTGCAGCGTCTTCAGCTCATTGCGCGCGGCGGGATGGAGATCCCGTGCCTGCACGTCGTCCGGGATGATCGGATCAAGATGCTCCGCGCGCACCGGACGCAGTTCGTGCTGCAGGCGCTCCGCTTCGCTGAACGTGCGGCCCTGGCCGCCCCGGTCGCTCCGGCCGCCGCCTCGGGTGCCGCCGCGCCCGTAGCCGGGCCGCTCGTCGCCGCCGTCGCGCCGCGGGCCGCGGTCGCCGCGGTCACCGAAGGACCGCCGCTGGCGGTCGTCGCCCCCGCGCTGCGGACGGTCACCGCCCTCGCGCCTCGGGCGATCATCCCGGTCGCCGAAGGAGCGCCGGGGACGGTCACCGCCGTCGCGCTGCGTACGACGATCGTCCCGATCGCCGTACGGACGCCGCGGACGATCATCCCGGTCACCGAAGGAACGCCGAGGACGGTCGTCTCCCCCGCGCTGCGAGCGATCACCGCCGTCGCGCCGCGGACCGCGGTCGCCACGGTCATCGAACGAGCGCCGCGGACGATCGTCGCGGTCGCCGAAGGAACGCCGGGGACGGTCATCACGGTCGCCGAAGGAACGCCGGGGACGGTCATCACGGTCGCCGAAGGAACGCCGGGGACGGTCACCGCCGTCGCGCTGCGGACGACGGTCGTCCCGATCGCCGTACGGACGCCGCGGGCGGTCGTCCCGGTCACCGAAGGAACGCCGAGGACGGTCGTCTCCCCCGCGCTGCGAGCGATCGCCGCCGTCGCGCCGCGGGCCGCGATCGCCACGGTCATCGAACGAGCGCCGCGAGCGGTCGCCGTCGCGCTGCGGCCGTCCCCGGTCTCCCTGCGGGCGACGGTCGTCCCGGTCTCCCGAGGAGCGCCGCGGACGATCGTCGTCGCGGCGCGGACCGCGATCATCACGGCCCGCACCGCGGCCGTCGTCGCGCGGCTTCCGGGGTCCGCGATCTGCGGGATCGTTCCGTTCGGGGCGATCGTTCATGGGGAACCTCCGGTGCTCAGCGCTATTGAAGTGTCTGCAAACATGACAAAAGGGTCGTACGATGCGAACCAGCTCTGGTTCACACTGTACGACCCTTTTGTGTAAAGGGTGTCCGGCGGTGTCCTACTCTCCCACGAGGTCCCCCTCGCAGTACCATCGGCGCTGTCAGCCTTAGCTTCCGGGTTCGGAATGTGACCGGGCGTTTCCCTGACGCTATAACCACCGTAACGCTATCAACATATCAACCACCCACCCCCACACACGAGCACGAGGGGTTGGTGTGGCCGTCCGTTGGGAACCACAAAGTGAACGCGAACATCGTTAGAAAAAACCCATGCACCCACCCACACACAAAGCGGAGGGGGGTGAAGAAATCAAGTCATCGGCTTATTAGTACCAGTCAGCTCCACACGTCACCATGCTTCCACATCTGGCCTATCAACCCAGTCATCTCCTGGGAGCCTCACACACCCCGAAGGGTGTACGGAGATCTCATCTCGAGGCCGGCTTCCCGCTTAGATGCTTTCAGCGGTTATCCATCCCGAACGTAGCCAACCAGCCATGCCCTTGGCAGAACAACTGGCACACCAGAGGTCCGTCCAACCCGGTCCTCTCGTACTAGGGTCAGATCCTCTCAAATCTCCAACGCGCGCAGAGGATAGGGACCGAACTGTCTCACGACGTTCTAAACCCAGCTCGCGTACCGCTTTAATGGGCGAACAGCCCAACCCTTGGGACCAACTCCAGCCCCAGGATGCGACGAGCCGACATCGAGGTGCCAAACCATGCCGTCGATATGGACTCTTGGGCAAGATCAGCCTGTTATCCCCGAGGTACCTTTTATCCGTTGAGCGACAGCGCTTCCACAAGCCACTGCCGGATCACTAGTCCCGACTTTCGTCCCTGCTCGACCTGTCAGTCTCACAGTCAAGCTCCCTTGTGCACTTACACTCGCCACCTGATTGCCAACCAGGTTGAGGGAACCTTTGGGCGCCTCCGTTACTTTTTGGGAGGCAACCGCCCCAGTTAAACTACCCACCAGGCACTGTCCCAGAACCCGATCAGGGTCCGTAGTTAGATATCCAATATGACCAGAGTGGTATTTCAACAACGACTCCACCAACACTAGCGTGCCAGCTTCACAGTCTCCCACCTATCCTACACAAGCCACACCGAACACCAATACCAAGCTGTAGTAAAGGTCACGGGGTCTTTCCGTCCTTCTGCGCGTAACGAGCATCTTTACTCGTAGTGCAATTTCGCCGAGTTCACGGTGGAGACAGCTGGGAAGTCGTTACGCCATTCGTGCAGGTCGGAACTTACCCGACAAGGAATTTCGCTACCTTAGGATGGTTATAGTTACCACCGCCGTTTACTGGGGCTTAAATTCAAAGCTTCGGACCAAAGCCCTAACCTCTCCTCTTAACCTTCCAGCACCGGGCAGGCGTCAGTCCGTATACATCCACTTGCGTGTTGGCACGGACCTGTGTTTTTAGTAAACAGTCGCTTCCCACTGGTCTCTGCGGCCACCACACCCTTTCCCACGCAAGGCGGTATAAGCGGGTGGCCCCCCTTCTCCCGAAGTTACGGGGGCATTTTGCCGAGTTCCTTCACCATGATTCTCTCGATCTCCTGAGTATTCTCTACCTGACCACCTGAGTCGGTTTGGGGTACGGGCAACAATGAACCTCACGCCGATGCTTTTCTTGGCAGCATAGGATCACCTGCTTCCCCATACGGGTCCGCATCACATCTCACCCACACAGAACGAACTATTCATCCGCTCCGGGCTACATGCTTACACCGGGACAACCATCGCCCGGCACAGGCTACCTTCCTGCGTCACACCTCACGCTCACCACCCCAGCATCGGGTTCACAGCCGCCACCCAGGCATCACCCGAAGGATCCACCCAAGCATTGGTTTGTTTAGCACTACTGGTTAGGTCTTTGACGGTCCACCGCCGGTACGGGAATATCAACCCGTTGTCCATCGACTACGCCTGTCGGCCTCGCCTTAGGTCCCGACTTACCCAGGGCAGATTAGCTTGACCCTGGAACCCTTGGTCTTCCGGAGGACGGGTTTCTCACCCGTCTTTCGCTACTCATGCCTGCATTCTCACTCGTGTGGCATCCACGACTGGATCACTCCGCCGCTTCACTCGCCACACGACGCTCTCCTACCCATCCAACGAACTGAACCACGAAGGCTTGTCTACACGCTGAATGCCGCAACTTCGGTGGTGTGCTTGAGCCCCGTTACATTGTCGGCGCGGAATCACTTGACCAGTGAGCTATTACGCACTCTTTCAAGGGTGGCTGCTTCTAAGCCAACCTCCTGGTTGTCACAGCAACTCCACATCCTTTTCCACTTAGCACACGCTTAGGGACCTTAGTTGGCGATCTGGGTTGTTTCCCTCTCGACTATGAAGCTTATCCCCCACAGTCTCACTGCTGCGCTCTCACTTACCGGCATTCGGAGTTTAGCTGACGTCAGTAACCTTGTAGGGCCCATCGGCCATCCAGTAGCTCTACCTCCGGCAAGAAACACGCAACGCTGCACCTAAATGCATTTCGGAGAGAACCAGCTATCACGAAGTTTGATTGGCCTTTCACCCCTATCCACAGCTCATCCCCTCAGTTTTCAACCTAAGTGGGTTCGGCCCTCCACGACGTCTTACCGTCGCTTCAGCCTGGCCATGGATAGATCACTTCGCTTCGGGTCTAGGACATGCGACTGAATCGCCCTATTCAGACTCGCTTTCGCTACGGCTACCCCACACGGGTTAACCTCGCCACATATCGCTAACTCGCAGGCTCATTCTTCAAAAGGCACGCCGTCACACCAACAAGGGTGCTCCGACGGATTGTAAGCAAACGGTTTCAGGTACTCTTTCACTCCCCTCCCGGGGTACTTTTCACCTTTCCCTCACGGTACTAGTCCGCTATCGGTCATCTGGGAGTATTTAGGCTTATCAGGTGGTCCTGACAGATTCACACGGGATTTCTCGGGCCCCGTGCTACTTGGGATACACACCACGCGGCCAAGGCATTTCGCGTACGGGACTCTCACCCACTCCGGCCACCCCTTCCAAGATGTTCCGCTATACCTTGACGCTCACGCTCGGAGATCAGCAGCTCTCCACGGCACGTCCCACAACCCCGATGATGCAACCCCTGCCAGGTATCACACACCACCGGTTTAGCCTCATCCGGTTTCGCTCGCCACTACTCCCGGAATCACATGTTGTTTTCTCTTCCTGTGGGTACTGAGATGTTTCACTTCCCCACGTTCCCTCTACCCGCCCTATATATTCAGGCGGGAGTCACCAGGTACGCACGCGCCCTGGCGGGGTTTCCCCATTCGGAAATCCTCGAATCACAGCCCGTTTATCGGCTCCCCGAGGCTTATCGCAGATTACTACGTCCTTCTTCGGCTCCAGATGCCAAGGCATCCACCGTTTGCTCTTAGAAACTTGAAATCACATAAGTATTCAGAAAACGCACCACACACCAACACCCACCCAAACAGGTGACCATCAATGCGGGCACGACCAATGAAATAAATCTAAGTATTCAACACCACCCCGCAAAACAGGATGATGTTGAGATGCTCGCGTCCACTGTGTAGTTCTCAACGTACGGTCAGTCCCGACCCGCCCGGCAACACGTCCGAACAGCCCGGGCCAGAAAACCAAGTCCACCCACACCCCCGCAAGGAGGCATGAGCCGGCTGGGCTTCCAGGACCCAATAATGCGCACCCGAAAAAACAAACCCCGTCACACACCCACACGTTCCATCCCCCCGCCCAAAGACGAGAAGAGTACTAGCACAGGCGAGAAACCAAGCTCGCTCGTTGATGTATGTTCCACCCATGAGCGTCTCCGTGTCACACGAACGGCGACAACCGGGACATTCTGCGCAACCCCCAACAGGGTCACGAGTGCTCCTTAGAAAGGAGGTGATCCAGCCGCACCTTCCGGTACGGCTACCTTGTTACGACTTAGTCCTAATCACCAGTCCCACCTTCGACAGCTCCCTCCCACAAGGGGTTAGGCCACCGGCTTCGGGTGTTACCGACTTTCATGACTTGACGGGCGGTGTGTACAAGGCCCGGGAACGTATTCACCGCAGCGTTGCTGATCTGCGATTACTAGCGACTCCGACTTCATGGGGTCGAGTTGCAGACCCCAATCCGAACTGAGACCGGCTTTTTGGGATTCGCTCCACCTTACGGTATCGCAGCCCTTTGTACCGGCCATTGTAGCATGCGTGAAGCCCAAGACATAAGGGGCATGATGATTTGACGTCATCCCCACCTTCCTCCGTGTTGACCACGGCAGTATCCCATGAGTTCCCACCATCACGTGCTGGCAACATAGGACGAGGGTTGCGCTCGTTGCCGGACTTAACCGAACATCTCACGACACGAGCTGACGACAACCATGCACCACCTGTATAGAAGTGTCCAAAGAGTTGACGATCTCTCGCCCGTTCTTCTACATGTCAAGCCTTGGTAAGGTTCTTCGCGTTGCATCGAATTAATCCGCATGCTCCGCCGCTTGTGCGGGCCCCCGTCAATTCCTTTGAGTTTTAGCCTTGCGGCCGTACTCCCCAGGCGGGGAACTTAATGCGTTAGCTACGACACAGAACCCGTGGAACAGGCCCTACATCTAGTTCCCAACGTTTACGGCATGGACTACCAGGGTATCTAATCCTGTTCGCTCCCCATGCTTTCGCTCCTCAGCGTCAGTTACGGCCCAGAGATCTGCCTTCGCCATCGGTGTTCCTCCTGATATCTGCGCATTCCACCGCTACACCAGGAATTCCAATCTCCCCTACCGCACTCTAGCCTGCCCGTACCCACTGCAGGCCCGGGGTTGAGCCCCGGGATTTCACAGCAGACGCGACAAGCCGCCTACGAGCTCTTTACGCCCAATAATTCCGGACAACGCTTGCACCCTACGTATTACCGCGGCTGCTGGCACGTAGTTAGCCGGTGCTTTTTCTCCAGGTACCGTCACCTCACGGCTTCTTCCCTGACAAAAGAGGTTTACAACCCGAAGGCCGTCATCCCTCACGCGGCGTTGCTGCATCAGGCTTGCGCCCATTGTGCAATATTCCCCACTGCTGCCTCCCGTAGGAGTCTGGGCCGTGTCTCAGTCCCAGTGTGGCCGGTCACCCTCTCAGGCCGGCTACCCGTCGTCGCCATGGTGAGCCGTTACCCCACCATCAAGCTGATAGGCCGCGAGCCCATCCATGTCCGATAAATCTTTCCACCCACACACCATGCGGTGATGGGACATATCCAGTATTAGACGCCGTTTCCAGCGCTTATCCCAGAGACATGGGCAGGTTACTCACGTGTTACTCACCCGTTCGCCACTCATCCACCCGAGCAAGCTCGGGCTTCAGCGTTCGACTTGCATGTGTTAAGCACGCCGCCAGCGTTCGTCCTGAGCCAGGATCAAACTCTCCGTAAAAAAAACAGTGCAACCCCGGGCAGCGGAATAAGCCACCCACAGGTCACGAGTTCGAACTGGCAACAGAAACCATCAAACTGACAGTCTCGTTATCCAAAAAAGGAATCACCCACACCCACACCCCAAAAGGGTCCGGGTGACGGGGATAAAACATATTGGCATACACCAATTTCAAGTGCACACTATTGAGTTCTCAAAGACCAGACACCACCCGTCACCCCCAACCAAGGAGGCTCCGAACAGCAACCTGTCCAACTTACCACACCAAGTGCGGTGAGAAGCGCATCACAATCGCCGGAACCGCTTCGCGGCCCGGCTCCGATGCGCTGACAAGGGAATACATTACGCCGAACCGCGACCCGCAGCAACATCCACCCCACACCCGGGCGTGTCTCCGCATGATTCCGCCGCTGCGGGTCGGACCCGCGCCGCCGAGGCGGCTCGGTGCGGCCGCCCGATGGGAACATCCAGGCGAGTCAGGGGACGAAGGCCAGCGCACGGATCGGCGAGCCGTCCCCCTCCGCCAGATGCAACGGCAGCAGGGACACCTCGACCTCCTCCGGCAGTTCGATGAGTCGCGCGAGATTCTCGACGATCACCCCGTCACGCCCCAGCCAGAACGCATGCACGGGCATGCCGCCCCCGTTCTCCGCGCCCGCGGCGCTCGGATCCGGGCTGAAGACGTCCACGCCGAGCACCCGGGCGCCGCGCTCCCAGAGCAGCGCGACCAGCTCGGGCGCGAGGTGGGGGTGACCGAGCGCCTCGGGGCCGCCGAAGCGCCGATCCCAGCCGGTCGCGACGAGCACGATCCCGGGCAGGCGCTCCGGGATCCCGCCGACGATCCGCTCGGCGCCGATCCGCTCGCCCGGTCCGGGCTCCCTTCCCGCGGCGCCCGCGGCTCGGAGCACCCGGGCCCGCCCGAGCAGCATCTCCACCGGGATGCGGTCGACCGTGCGGCCGCCCGATACCGAGTGCGCCGGCGCATCGAGGTGCGTCCCGGTGTGCGACCCGAGATCGAGGCGGGCGACGGCCACGCCGTCGTCCGCAACGCCGAGGGCCGAGGAGATCGAGACCTCCGGGTCACCCGGATAGACGGGCATGCCGTCGCGGATCGGGTGGCTCAGTTCGACGATGGGCACGCGATCAGTCCTCCAGGCGGAGCGCCGAGGTGTCCTCCGCGCCATCGAGGAGGTGACCGGTGGGCTGCGCGTCGCGGGGGTCGCGCAGTCCGAGCGCCCCGGTGCGCCCGATTCCGAGCATCAGCGCGAGATACAGCAGGAAGCTGATCGCGAATGCGGGGATGTTCGCACCGACGGGACTCGGCGCGACGTAGGCGAGCAGGTAGGAGAGGCCGGCGCCGACGACCCAGACGACGACGGCGATCCAGTTCACCCCGCCCAGGTACCAGTAGCGGCTCTCGGGCCGCTCGTGAAGGATCTGCCGCGAGTAGCCGCGGCGCTTCAGCAGGTAGTAGTCCGCGATCATGATCGCGAAGACCGGCACGAAGAAGGCGCTAATGACGAAGAGGAAGTCGGTGAACTGGTTCAGCAGACCGAGGAACGTCGAGCCGATCACCGAGATGATCCCGAGCACGAGCGCGGTCGGCAGGAAGCGCAGGCGCCACCGCGACTGAGCATTCACGACGGACGTCACCATGCCGAAGACGACCATGGTGTTGGTCGCCATGACCGAGAGGAAGATGACGACGCCGAGCGGCCAGCCGAACTCCGCGACGATCACGGCGGGATCGAACGGGGTCGCGTCGTGGCCGCGCAGCAGCACCGTGCTGAAGGCCACGAGGCCGAGCAGCATCGCGATCGTGGTCGAGAGGGTGTACCCGATCCCCGAGCCCACGACGCCCGCGACGCTGCTCTTCGCGTGGCGGTTCATATCTGCCGAGAGCACCGTCCAGGAGATCGCCGTCGCGATGACCATGTCGAGCGTGATGAACGACGTGCCCCCGAGCGAGTCGTCGACGGGGATCGCGGCGAACTCGGCGGGGCTGAACGCCCCGAAGGCCGCGGCGAAGACGAAGCCCATGACCACGAGGATGACGAGCGCGAGCCAGGGCTCGACCCGCGAGATGCCGGTGTGCCCGAAGATCGCCAGCACCACGACGATCGTCTGGCACAGCGCGGAGAAGAGCATCGGGTGGGAGAAGCCGGTCGCCTCGGCCACGAGGGCGTTCACGGTGACGCCGGCGAGCATCGCCTGCACCCAGCTCCACCCCATGAGGATGATGAGATTCGCCGCGGCCGGGAGGAGACTGCCGCGGATCCCGAACGAGCCGCGCGTGAGCGCCATCGTCGGGAGCCCGGTGCGCGTCCCCATGTTGCCGATGAGCACGAGGACGACGACGCCGAGGAGTGTGCCGATGACGATCATGAGCGCGGCGGTGCCGAAGGAGACCGCGGGGGTGAAGAGCGTGCCCGTGAGCAGCGTCGTCACGACGAGGTTCGCCGCGAGCCAGATCATCCCGATACGCAGCAGGGACTGGGTCCCGCGGACCGGGCCGGCGGAGTCGTCCTGCCCGTCGAGGTTGACGGCCATGGTCTCCGGGGTGGTCACGGCTCAGCCCTCCGCGCTCGCGGCCGGGGCCGCGGGGTCGGGGGTCGCGGGATCCGGGGTGGTCGACAGGTGCTCGTGGATCGCGAGGAGCGAGCCGTCCGCATCCGCGCGGAAGACGATGCTCTCGCGCTCGACGTAGGAGTCGGCTCCGCTCGTCGTCTCCACGCTCGTGGCGACCGTGTGGCTGAAGATCGCGCCGCCGGGGAAGCGCTGCACCAGGCGGTCGGACGAGTCGCACGAGACGACGCGCCAGCCGGCAGCGCGCCACTCGGCCCAGAGCGCCTCGTAGGCGGCGCGGGTGTCGAGGCGAGCCGGTTCGGGGTGGAAGACGAAGCTCGCGTCCTCCGCGAAGGCGGCGAAGTAGGCTTCGGTGTCGGTGGCCGCGAATGCGGTGACGATGGCGTCGGCGGCGGCGAGCACCTCCGGCTCGGTAGGGGTGTGCATGGCGGCGTCCTCGGGGTTCCTCGGTGGCGTTCTGTCGGGTTCGGGCGGACCGGCGCGGCCTGGACTCGCGGGATCGGGTCCGCCGGGGGCGGGCCGCGACGAGCGCGGCCCGGCCCGGATCAGTCGCGCGCGGCCATCGCGGTCACGAGCTCGTACACCACGTGGCTCGCGGCCACGGCGGTGATCTGCGCATGATCGTACGCGGGGGCGACCTCGACGACATCGGCGCCGACGATCTGCAGGTCGGCGAGCCCCCGGATGAGGCGCAGCATCTCGCGGCTGGTGAGTCCGCCGGCCTCGGGGGTGCCGGTGCCGGGAGCGTGAGCCGGGTCGAGCACGTCGATGTCGATGGAGATGTAGAGCGGCTTCTCGCCCACGCGTGCGCGGATCCGTTCCAGGGCCGCGGGGATGCCGTGCTCCTCGATGAACTCGCTCGTCACGATCTGGAAGCCGAGGCGCGCATCGTCCTCGAGATCCTCCTTGCCGTAGAGCGGGCCGCGGGTGCCGCCGTGCATCGAGGCGGTGAGGTCGATGAGCCCCTCCTCCGAGGCGCGGCGGAACGGGGTGCCGTGGGTCGTCGGCGCGCCGAAGTAGGTGTCCCAGGTATCGAGGTGGGCGTCGAAGTGGAGCACCGCGACGGGGCCGTGCTTCTTCGTGATCGCGCGCAGGAGCGGCAGCGCGATCGTGTGGTCGCCGCCGACCGTGACGATCTTGTCGACGCGCTCCCCGAGCTCGGTCGCGGCCGTCTCGATCTGCTCGACCGCCTCCGCGAGGCTGAAGGGGTTCGCGACGATGTCGCCGGCGTCGACGACCTGCTTGAGCGCGAACGGCGAGGCGTCCTGCGCGGGGTTGTACGGGCGGAGCAGTCGCGAGGCCTCGCGCACGTGCGACGGGCCGAAGCGGGCTCCCGGGCGGAAGCTCACCCCGGTGTCGAACGGGATGCCGACGACGGCGATGTCGGCCGCGGGCACGTCCTCGATCCGCGGCAGCTTCGCGAAGGTCGCGATGCCGGCGTATCTCGGCGTCAGGCTCGCGTCGACCGGCCCCTGGGGCTCGTGGGAAGTCACGTCGAGCTCCTTTCAAAGTTTCCTGTGAGTAAACAAGTGAGTTCCATCAGTGAACTCGCATTCACTATAGGCTGGATGCCGCGCGGAGGTCAACGCGGGCGCCGCGCCTGCGAGCCCGAGCTCCGGAATGAAAGGGCGGCACCCATGCGACCGATCCATCCGACCGCCGCCGCCGAGCCGATCCGGATCGGTGCGAAGCTGCGCTCGTCCCGGCTCGCCCAGGGCCTCACCCTCGAGCAGCTCGCCCGGGCCTCGGGCCTGACGAAGGGGTTCATCAGCAGGATCGAGCGGGACGACACCATGCCGAGCGTGCCGACGCTCGTGCAGCTCTGCCAGGCCCTCTCGCTGCCCGTCGGGAGCCTGTTCGAAGAGCCCGAGCTGCAGCTGATCCCGTTGGCGGAGGCGCCGGCCATCAACATGGGCGGCACGGGCGCCGACGAGCGCCTCGTGACGCCCCGCTCGGAGGACCGCGTCCAGGTGCTGCGCTCCTCGCTCGCACCGGGGGCGAGCGGCGGTGAGCAGCTCTACACCGTCAACTGCAATCTCGAGTCGCTGCACCTGGTCACCGGCACCCTCGAGATCGCCTTCGCGGACCGCCGAGTGCCGCTCGCGGCCGGCGACACCCTGACCTTCCCCGGCCGCACCCCGCACACCTGGCACGCGGGCCCCGACGGGGCCGAGGCGGTCTGGGTGCTGATCCCCGCGGCGTGGAGCGGATCCGCCTAGATCCCGTCCCCTCGAGCTCAGACGGCGTCGCGGAGCGCGAGCATGCCGTCCGTGTCGCGCGGCGCCCACGCCCGCAGACGCTCCTCGGCCTCGGCGAGCACGGCCGCGAAGCGGGCCCGCCCCTCGTCCGCGCTCGCCCCGCTCGGGTCGCCGAGGACCCCGTTCGACGAGACCGCGCGCACGCCGCGGGCGCGCAGTTCGGGGAGGAGCTCGCGCATCGGCCGCGCGTCCCCCGCCTCCGCGAGCCCCGCCGCGACGCGATCCGGGTGCAGATGGAGCATGAGGGAGGTCTCCGCGCGGCCCGCGTGCGCGTCGCCGGGGATCCTGGCGGAGCCGCAGGGCAGCCAGGCGACGTCGCGTCCCTCGCGGCGCAGCCGGGGCACGGCCGCGGCGAGCGCCTCGACGTTGCCGCCGTGCCCGTTGACGATGCACACGCGCTCGGCCCAGCGCAGCGCCGAGCGGCCGAGCTCAACGAGCAGCTCCGTGAGCACCGCGGTGCCGAGGCTCAGCGTGCCGGGGAAGTCCGCGTGCTCCCCGCTCGCGCCGTACGGGATCGCCGGCGCGAGCAGCCTCGCGGGCGCGGGCGCGGGGTCCTCTCCCGCGGCGAGTGCACGGGCGACGGCCTGCGCGACATCGGCGTCGGTCCCGAGCGGCAGGTGCGGCCCGTGCTGCTCGGTCGCGCCGAGGGGCAGGATGAGGGCGCCGCCGGAGATCGCGGGCCAGCGGCGCTCGGCGAGCGGCGCGCCCTGCCCGGCGCGATCCGCGTCGCCGACGGTCATCGCGGCCGCGGATCCCGCACCGCGTTCCCCGGATCCGGCGTCACCGGCCCGGGGCCGGGTGCCGGTTCCACCGGATCCGGCCGCCCCCGTCCCGGGCCGGGCCTCCCCGGACCGGGCCTCCCCGGCCCCGCCTCCCCCGGCGCGCCCCTCGCTCACTGCGCCGGCGGCTCCGCGCCCGAGGCGTCACGGGTGCGCCGTCGGCGCTCGGGTGCGTTGGGCGGCACGTATCCCGCGAGCGGGCTCTCCGCACAGGCGCTCACGGGCGGGGCCGCGATGTCCTTCCGCTTCGTGAGGGTGAGGCGCACGGGCCCCATTCCCGATCTCGCGGGTGCCCGCGTCGTGCGGTGGGAGTGATCCCCCGTCGGCTTCTGCGGCTTCAGCCGCTCCTTCTCGCGCAGCAGTTCCTCGCCGAAGCCCTGCACGCACTCGGGATCGGGGCCGTCGAGCGGCAGGCCCGTGAAGAACTTGGCGGCCATGCAGCCGCCCTTGCAGGTGTCGAAGAACTGGCAGGACGCGCAGGCCCCGCCCGACTGCGGCTGCCGGAGTCGGGTGAACAGTTCGGAGTCTCGCCAGACCCCCGCGAACCCGCCGGGGTCGCGCACGTTGCCCGCGAGGAACTCGTCGTGGATCGCGAAGGGGCAGGCGTACACCTCGCCGATGGGGTCGATGAGGCAGACGACGCGCCCCGCTCCGCAGAGGTTCAGGCCGGGCAGCGCCTGGCCGTAGGCGGAGAGGTGGAAGAAGGAGTCCCCCGTGAGCACCTGGTCGCCGTTCGCGATCAGCCACTCGTAGAGCTCCCGCTGCTGCTCGGCGGTGGGGTGCAGTTCGTCCCAGATATCCGCCGCACGGCCGGACGGGCGCAGCCGAGTGAGGCGCAGTTGCGCGCCGTAGCGGTCGGCGATCGCCTTGAACTCGTCGAGCTGCGGAATGTTGGTGCGCGTGCACACGACCGAGATCTTGAAGTTCTTCATGCCGGCATCTGCGAGATTCTGCATGGCCTGCAGCGCGATGTCGTAGGAGCGACCGCCGCGGATCGCGTCGTTCACCTCGGCGGTGGCGCCGTCGAGCGAGATCTGCACGTCGACGTAGTCGTTCGCGGCGAGCTGCCGTGCGCGCTCGGGGGTGATCTTCACGCCGTTCGTCGAGAACTTCACCCCGACGTGGTGCGCCGTCGCGTAGTCGAGGATCTCCCAGAAGTCCGCGCGCACCGTGGGTTCGCCACCGCCGATGTTCACGTAGAACACCTGCATGCGCTCGAGTTCATCGATGATCGCCTTGCACTCGGCCGTCGACAGCTCGCGCGGATCGCGCCGCCCCGATGCCGAGAGGCAGTGGATGCAGGAGAGGTTGCAGGCGTAGGTGAGCTCCCAGGTCAGGCAGATGGGCGCGTCCAGCCCGCTCTCGAAGTGGTCGACGAGCCGCTTCGGCTCGGGGTCGCGGACGGCCGACGGCCGCTCCATCGTGAGGGTCATGCGGTCTTCTCCTCGATCATCTGCGAGGCGGCGAGCGTGCCGAGCGCCTGCAGGTAGCGATCCATGCGGGGGCCGTCGACACCGGCGGACGCGCAGGCGGCGCGCACATCGGGGGCCGCGTCGAGCCCCCGGACGATGTCGAGCAGGGTCCGATCCTTCAGGAAGGACAGCTTGCGCGTGCCGAAGTGGTAGAGCAGCGCGCCGAACGGCTCGGGCCTGACGGAGACCTGCGGATGCAGCCGCCAGGCGCTGTCGGGCGTCATGGCCGGCCTAGTAGACGCCGCACATGCCGTCGATCGACACCTCTTCGACGAGGGCGTCGGCCGGGGACTGCGGCTGCGCTGCGGGGGCGGAGGTCTGGGTATCGCGAATATCCATGATGGATCTCCTTCGAGTGTCGTCTTCATCGACGGGGGTTCCCGTAGTCAGATCCTAGTGACACCCGGTGTCAAAACGGAAGGGCCGGGTGCGGTTTTCTCTCCGCACCCGGCCCGTCCGGTTCCGTGGTTGATGCCGATCCCGCTACTCCGCGACGACGACGCCCGCGAGCGTCTTCTTGCCGCGGCGCAGCACCGCGACCGCTCCGTGCAGCAGGTCGGTCGGCGCGAGCACGCGATCGTCCGCCTCGACGGCGACGTTGTTCACGTAGACGCCGCCCTGCGCGATGGCCCGGCGCGCCTCTCCGAGGCTCTTCACGAGCCCGGCGTCGACCATGAGCTGCGCGACGGGCGCCCCCGTCGCCCCGGGCGCCTGCGGCAGCTCCGCCACCGCACCGCGCAGCGAGGCCTCGTCGAGCGCCGTGAGGTCGCCGCGGCCGAAGAGCGCCTCGGAGGCGTCGATCGCGCCCTGCGTCGCGGCGGCGCCGTGGACGAGGGTCGTCACCTCGAGCGCGAGGCGCTTCTGCGCGGCGCGCTTGAACGGCTCCTCGGCGACCTGCGCGGCGTACGACTCGATCTCGGCCCGGGTGAGGAAGGTGAAGACCTTCAGCCGGTCGATCACATCCGCGTCGGCCTGATTCACCCAGAACTGGTAGAAGGCGTAGGGCGAGCACATCTCGGCGTTCAGCCAGATCGCGTTGCCCTCGCTCTTGCCGAACTTCGTGCCGTCGGCGTTCGTGATGAGCGGAGTGCCGATCGCGTGCGCGGACTTCCCCTCGACCTTGCGGATGAGATCGGTGCCGCTCGTGAGGTTGCCCCACTGATCGCTGCCCCCCGACTGCAGCACGCAGTCGTAGCTGCGGAACAGCTCGAGGAAGTCGTAGCCCTGCAGGATCTGGTAGCTGAACTCGGTGTAGCTGATGCCCTCGTCGGAGTTCAGGCGCGCCGCGACGGCGTCCTTCTTCAGCATCGTCCCCACGCGGAAGTGCTTGCCGATCTCGCGCAGGAAGTCGATGGCGGAGAGCGGGGCGGTCCAGTCGAGGTTGTTGACGAGGCGCACCGCGTTCTCGCCATCGCTCGAGAGGAAGCGGGAGACCTGATCCTGGAGGCGGGCGACCCACTCGGCGACCGTGTCGCGGCTGTTGAGCGTGCGCTCCGCGGTGGGGCGCGGATCCCCGATGAGCCCCGTCGAGCCGCCGACGAGTCCGAGCGGCTTGTGCCCCTTTAGCTGGATGCGGCGCAGCAGCAGCAGCTGCACGAGGTTGCCGAGGTGCAGGCTGGGGGCGGTCGGATCGAAGCCGCAGTAATACGTGAACGGCTCGCCCTCGAGGAGCGTCGACAGCGCCTCGGCGTCCGTCGACACGTGGACCAGCCCGCGCCACTGGAGCTCGTCCCACAGGGTGGGGAAGCTGTCGTCGTTGCGCTGGGCGGCCAGGATCTCGCTGCGATCGTTCAGTTCAGACACGCCTGCCATCGTACCCGGTCGCCCGCGCGCCCCGGTCCGCCTCGGTCCGCCTCGGTCCGCTGACGGGCCATCCGCAGCTCCAACGCCGGACGTCGCGTTCGCACGTCACTCGTTGCGGCTCGGAGGCCGCTCAAGCCGCAACGAGTGACGTGCGAACAGGCGCACGTCGGGACCGGGCTCCGGCTCGGGCGCCGACCCCGCACGCCGGGACCGGGGCACCGGCATCCGGATCGGGCGCCGACGCCGGACACCGGTGTCGGACGCCGCACCCGGCGAACTACCCTCGGAATTCGGCGATGCGATCCGCGAGGCGCGCCAGTTGCTCATCGACGCGCACGCGCGCCGTCCCACCCGCTCCGATGCGCGAGTTCACCGATCCCTCGATGGTGAGCACCTCGCGCACCGCGGGAGTGAGATGCGCGGAGACCTGCGCCAGCTCGGCGTCGGTGGGCTCGTGCAGTTCGATCCCGCGCTCCTCGCAGAAGCGCACGAGCTCGCCCGAGATCTCGTGGGCGTCGCGGAAGATCACGCCCTGCTTCACGAGCCACTCGGCCACGTCGGTCGCGAGCGAGAAGCCCTGCGGTGCGAGCTCCGCCATGCGCTCGGTGTTGAACGTCATCGTCGCGACCATGCCGGTGAACGCGGGCAGCAGCACCTCGAGCTGGGCGACGGAGTCGAAGACGGGCTCCTTGTCCTCCTGCAGATCGCGGTTGTACGCCAGCGGCAGCCCCTTGAGCGTCGCGAGCAGGCCGGTGAGGTTGCCGATGAGGCGCCCCGACTTGCCACGCGCGAGCTCGGCGATGTCCGGGTTCTTCTTCTGCGGCATGATCGACGATCCCGTCGAGTAGCCGTCGTGCAGGCGCACGAAGCCGAATTCCTTGGTGTTCCAGAGGATGATCTCCTCGGAGAGCCGGGAGAGATCGATCCCGATCTGCGCGCAGATGAAGGCGAACTCCGCGACCACGTCGCGCGCCGCGGTGCCGTCGATGGAGTTCTCGAGCGGCGCGCCGAGCCCGAGTTCGTTCGCGACGAGCTGCGGATCGAGCCCGAGCGAGGAGCCGGCGAGCGCTCCGCCGCCGTAGGGCGAGAAGCTCGCCCGCGCGGACCAGTCGCGCAGCCGTTCGAGGTCGCGCACCACGGGCCAGGCGTGCGCCGCGATCTGGTGGGCGAGCAGTACCGGCTGCGCGTGCTGCAGGTGGGTGCGGCCGGGCAGGATCGCCTCCGGGTGCCGGCCCGCCTGCTCGGCGAGCGCGTCGAGCAGCTCGAGCAGCATGTCACGGATGACGGCGGCGTGGTCGAGGAGGTAGAGGCGCACGAGCGTCGCGATCTGGTCGTTGCGGCTGCGGCCCGCGCGGAGCTTTCCGCCGAGCTGCACGCCCGTGATCTCGATGAGGAGGCGCTCGAGCGCCGAATGCACGTCCTCGTCGTCCTCGGCCGGCAGCGCCCGGCCGTCGGCGACGCGCGCTGCGAGCTCGTCGAGTCCGGCGTGCATGTCCCGCAGCTCATCGGCGCTGAGGTAGCCGGCCGCGGCGAGCGCGGTCGCGTGCGCCTTCGAGCCGCGGATATCGTAGGGCGCGAGCACCCAGTCGAACTGCGTCGACTTCGAGAGCGCGGCGAGCGCGGGCGACGGGCCGCTCGCGAAACGTCCGCCCCAGAGGGCTCCGGCCTCGGCCGCGCGGTTGGTGTTCTCGGTCATTCGCTCTCCTTCAGCAGCCAGGCCATCAGCGCCTTCTGCGCATGCACTCGGTTTTCGGCCTCGTCCCACACGGCGCTCTGCGGACCGTCGATCACCTCGGCGGCCACCTCGTACTCGCGGTAGGCCGGGAGGCAGTGGAGGAAGATCGCGTCATCCGCCCCCTGCGCCATGAGCTCGGGGGTCACCCGGTAGGCCCCGAAGGTCGCGATGCGCTCGGCCTTCTCGTCCTCCTGCCCCATCGACACCCAGGTGTCGGTGATCACGACGTCGGCCCCCGCCACCGCGGCGGCCGGGTCGGTGAGGATCGTCACGCTGCCGCCGGTCTCGGCTGCGATGCGCTCGGCATCGGCGACGATGTCGGGGCGGGGGTGGAAGCCCGCGGGACCGGCTACGCGGATATGCATGCCGGCGGTGGCGAAGCCGAGCAGGTACGAGTGCCCCATGTTGTTCGCGGCGTCGCCGAGGTAAGCGGCGGTGAGGCCGGCGAGCTCCCCCTTGCGCTCGCGGATCGTCTGCAGATCGGCGAGGATCTGGCACGGGTGGAAGTCGTCGGAGAGCGAGTTGACGACGGGCACCTCGGCGTGCGCGGCCATCTCCTCGAGTCCCGCATGCGCGAAGGTGCGCCAGACGATCATCGACACCATGCGGGAGAGCACGCGCGCCGTATCCGCGATCGACTCCTTGGCGCCGAGCTGCGCCTCCCCCGGGTTGACGATGATCGGGGATCCCCCGAGTTCGGCGACGCCCGCGGCGAAGCTGAAGCGGGTGCGGGTCGAGGTCTTGTCGAAGAACACGGCGACCGATCGCGGTCCTTCCAGCGGACGCTCCGAGAACGGCTCCCGCTTGAGTCGTGCGGCAAGATCGAGCACCTCGCGCTGCTCGGCCGGCGTCAGATCGTCATCGCGGAGGAAATGTCTGGTCACCGCACCAGTCTAGCCGCGGCCGCGGACGCGGGGATCGCGGCCGCCGCGGCTCGGGCGGCTCGGGCGGCGCTCCCGTCAGCGCGGCGGGGTGGGGATCCCGGCGGCGTCCGTGCCGAGGCGCACGGCGGGATCGGAGCCGCGCATGGCAGAGTAGGAGGCCACGGATCTCTCGGGGAGGCTCACATGCGGGTGGCGGCGGCGTTTCTGGCGGATGCGGCGAACGTGCGCGAGGGCACGCTCGGCGTCCTCTCGGGATTCATCAACACGATCAATCGCGACGAGTACCCGGCTCCGCTCGGGGCGACCCTCGTCGTGGTCGTCGAGTACGACGAGAACGAGGCGCGCCGGGGCGATCCCGAGCGGAGCTTCCGCGCCCGCTGCGAGCCGACGGTCGGCGGCGGGGAGGTGTTCGGCCTCGAGGGGAACTTCAGCCTCGGCGGGGGCAACGACAGCTTCGGCTACATCCCGATGGTGTTCCAGCTCTCCGAGGCCCAGATCCCCATGCCGGGCAGCTACCGCATCGTCTTCGAGGGCACCGGGCTCGAGCGCGTCGACGTGCGCTTCTACGCGAACGCCAACTCGCTGCCGAGCCTCGACGACGAGGAGTAGCGCGCCGCCCGCCGGGATGCCGAGCGCGCGGCGCCGCTGTGGAAGAATCGTCGGATGCCCCCGATCCCGCAGCTCGTCGCCTTCGATCTCGACGACACCCTCGCCCCCTCGAAGTCCCCGCTCGAACCGCGCATGCGCGCCGTCTTCGCGCGGCTGCTCGACCGCACCACGGTCGCGGTCATCTCGGGGGGCAACTTCGAGCAGTTCGAGTCGCAGCTGCTCCGCTCGCTCGGCCGGCTCCCCGAAGCGGCGCTCGAACGGCTGCACCTGCTGCCGACGTGCGGCACCCGCTACGAGCGGCGCTCGGGCGGCGCCTGGCGCACCGTGTACCGCGAGGAGCTCGCGCCGGAGGAGCGCGATGCGGCGCTCGCGGCGCTCCGCGAGGAGGCCCGGCGGCTCGGTCTCTGGGAGGCGGATCCCTGGGGCGAGATCCTCGAGGATCGCGGATCGCAGGTGACCTTCTCCGCGCTGGGCCAGCGCGCCCCGGTCGCCGTGAAGCAGGGCTGGGATCCTGACGGGGCGAAGAAGAACGCGCTGCGCGCCGCGGTGCAGGATCGGCTGCCCGCGCTCGAGGTCCGCAGCGGCGGATCGACGTCGGTCGACATCACGCGCCGCGGCATCGACAAGGCGTACGGCATGCGCAAGCTGGAGACACACACGGGGATCGCGCTGTCCGAGATGCTCTTCGTCGGGGATCGGCTCGATCCCGACGGCAACGACTATCCCGTGCGCGCGCTCGGGGTGCCGTGCCGAGCGGTCACGGGTTGGGAGGATACGGCCGACTTCCTCGAGGAGCTCCTCGCGCCGTAGGCCCGGAGCGCCCTCGAGCCCGTTCCCCGGGGCGTCCTCTCCCTACTTTGCCCACCCCGCCAGTACTCCCCGCCCGCTCTTCCCGCCCGCTCTCCCCGCGACCGCGATCGATCCGGGTCACTCCGGCAGGGTCGAACTCCTGAGCACCGTGCCTCAGCGACCCGGATCCGGGGTTCGGGAGGGGACGAGGCGCGGGAGAGGGCGGAGTGCGAGGAGCGCAGGCGAGGTGAGGCGCGGAGCAGCGCAGCGCAGCGCGGGGCGGCGCAGCGCAGCGCAGCGCAGCGCAGGGAAGGGAACACCGGGACGGTCGTTCCGCCCCCGAGCCCAGCTGCGGTGCCGAGCCCTCCCCCACCCTCTCCGGACGCAAATGGTCCGGGTCGCTCCGGCAGGGTGCGGGAGTCCCGCACCCTGCCGGAGCGACCCGGATCGAGGCGAAGTACGGGAAGTAGGCGAAGTACGGGAAGTACGCGACGTACGGAGGGGTGAGCGCGGCTCAGGCCTCGAGCGCTGCGGGCTCCTCGCTCGGGATCAGCCCGAGCACGCGAGAGGTCTCCGCGAGTGAGGCGGCGGCCGCCTCCGGATCTCCGTTCAGCCCGCCCGTCGCGAGCGCCGGGATCTGCGCGGTGAACGCCGACTCCCAGGACGACGCGAACTGCTCGGGGAAGCACTTGCGGAGCACGCCGAGCATCGCGTGCACGGCGGTCGACGCGCCCGGGGACGCGCCGAGCAGACCGGCGATGGAGCCGTCGGCGCCCGTGATGACCTCCGTGCCGAACTGCAGGATGCCGCCCTTCTCCGGGTCCTTCTTCATGACCTGGACGCGCTGGCCCGCGGTGATCATCTCCCAGTCCGAGGTGCGCGCCGTCGGCATGTACTCGCGCAGCGTCTGCATCTGCTGCTCGCGGCTCGCCATGAGCTCGCCGAGCAGGTACTTCTCAAGCGACCACTGCGTCAGACCGACCTTCAGCATGGGCCCGAGGTTGTGCAGCCGGATCGACCCGGGCAGGTCCCACCAGGAGCCCTTCTTCAGGAAGTTCGGGCTGAATCCCGCGTACGGGCCGAAGAGCAGGCTCTCCTGCCCGTCGACGATGCGGGTGTCGAGGTGCGGCACGGACATCGGCGGGGCGCCGACCGCGGCCTTCCCGTAGACCTTCGCGCGGTGCTGCGCGACGATCTCGGGATTCGAGGTCTTCAGGAACTTGCCGCTGATCGGGAACCCGCCGAAGCCCTTGATCTCGGGGATCTTCGAGGACTGCAGCAGCTGCAGGGCTCCGCCTCCGCCGCCGACGAACACGAACTTCGCGTTGACGGTGGACTTCCCGTAGCCCGCGCGGTTGCGCGTGACGACGTCCCAGGTGCCGTCCGCGCGTCGCTTGAGCTTCGTCACCTCGGTGCCGAGGTGCAGCGTCGCCCCGTGGTCGACGAGGTGGGAGATGAGCTGCCGGGTGACGGAGCCGAAGTCGACGTCCGTGCCGCTCTCGGAGCGGGTCGCCGCGAAGACCTCGTCCTTGGCACGGCGGTCGACGAGGAGCGGCGCCCACTCCGCGATCTGCTCGGGGTCGTCGCTGAACTCCATGTCGGAGAAGAGCGGCTCCTGCTTGAGGATCTCGTAGCGGCGGCGCAGATAGTCGACATTCGCCTCGCCGCGCACGAAGGTCATGTGCGGTGTCGGGTTGATGAAGGAGGACGGCTCGCCGAGGATCCCCTGCTGCACGAGCGCGGACCACCACTGCCGGGAGAGCTGGAACTGCTCGTTGATGTCGATCGCCTTCGCGGCGGAGAGGCTGCCGTCTTTGCCCTCGGGCATGTAGTTCAGCTCGCAGAGCGCGGCGTGGCCGGTCCCCGCGTTGTTCCAGGCGTTGCTGCTCTCGATCGCGACGCTCTCGCGCGCCTCGAAGATCTGCATCGTCCAGTCGGGCTGCACCTGCTTGATCAGGGTGCCCAGGGTGGCGCTCATCACGCCACCGCCGATGAGGACGACGTCTACCGTGTTCTTACTCACGGTCTCCGAGTCTACCCCGCCTGCCGGAGTGCTCGGTCCGCGGACGCCGGGGGCCGGGCAGCGCCGCGGGTGCCATGTCACATGGCTCGTCCCTCGCCCTGCTCAGCGCGCGAGTCCGGCGTCGATGCGCGCCTGCTCCAGCGTCGCGGACGACGACCCCAGCAGCCGCGTGTAGCCGAGTCTCGATGCCTCGCCGCTGCGCTGCGCACCGCCGGCCACGGGGCGGACCTCCCCGGCGAGGCTGATCTCCCCGAATGCCGCGAGCCTGAGGGGCAGCGGTCGGTCCATGCTCGCCGAGATCACGGCGAGCGCGATCGCGAGATCGGCGGCCGGCTCGGTGAGCTTGACGCCGCCGACCGTCGAGACGTAGACGTCCTGATCGTGCAGCGTGACCTTCAGCCGACGCTCGATCACCGCGAGGATCATGGCGACGCGCGAGGGATCGACCCCGCTCGTGACGCGCCGCGGGTTCGGGGTGGAGCTCTTGGCGACGAGCGCCTGCACCTCCACGGGGAGGGCGCGTCGCCCCTCGAGGGCGACCGTGGCGCAGGTGCCGCTGACGGGCGACTCGGATCGGCTGAGGAACAGGCCGCTCGGATCGGGCACCTCGCGGATGCCGCCGTCGCCCATCTCGAAGCAGCCGACCTCATCGGTCGGCCCGTAGCGGTTCTTCAGGGTGCGCAGGAAGCGGAGGGAGGTCTGCCGGTCGCCCTCGAAGTGGCAGACGACGTCGACGAGGTGCTCGAGGAGGCGCGGCCCGGCGACCGAGCCGTCCTTCGTCACGTGCCCCACGAGGATCACGGGCGTACCCCGTTCCTTCGCGACGCGGATGAGCGCCGCGGCGACCTCGCGCACCTGCGCGGGTCCGCCGGTGCCGCCGTCGATCTGATCGCTCGCGAGGGTCTGTACGGAGTCGACGACCACGAGGGCGGGATCGACCTGCTCGATGTGCCCGAGCACCGTCGCGAGATCCGTCTCGCTCGCGAGGTAGAGCGTCTCGTGCAGCGCGCCGGTGCGCTCCGCGCGCATCCGGATCTGGCCCGTCGACTCCTCGCCGCTCGCGTAGAGCACCCGCGCGCCCGCGGCGGCGGCGCGAGCGGCCGCGTCGAGGAGCAGCGTCGACTTGCCGACGCCCGGTTCGCCCGAGAACAGGATCGCGGCTCCGGGCACGACGCCGCCGCCGAGCACGCGGTCGAGCTCGCCGATGCCCGTCGGACGGTGGGCCACCGCGTCGCCGCTCAGCTCGGTGATCGGGCGCGCCGCCCGACCGACGACGGCGGCCACCGTCGTGCGCGCGAGCGACGCCCCCGCACGGGCGCGCTCCTCGACCGTGCCCCACTGCTGGCACTCGCCGCAGCGGCCGACCCACTTCGAGGTCTGCCACCCGCACTCGGTGCACGCATACGCGCTCAAGGTCTTCGCCATGCAGGCGAGCCTACTGGCGACCTCCGACACGGCGCCGCAGCACCCGCGGCTGCACCGCATCGGCGACGACGGCGGCGTCATCGACAGCGACGGTGTCGACAGCGTCGACGGCGGCGGTGTCGACAGCGGCGGCGGTGTCGGCGGCGCGCAGTAGCGTGGTGCCATGAGCTCCGCGTCGTCCGATCCCGCCGTGCGCTGGCGCGTCGTCGGCGACGCCCCGGCTCCCGGGACCGCCGCGGGCCCGCCGAGCGCGGACCGGCTCGTGATCGTCGAGCTCGGGGCCGACGGCGCCATCCTCGCGCGCCGCGAGCTCCCCGCCTCCGAACTGCCGGCGTTCGTCGCCACGCAGGAGGCTGATCGCGCCGGGGACGGGACTCCCGGAAGCGCCGCCCCGGCTCGCTGGGTGTGGCACGACACGGCGAGCCGCGCCCCCGCGCTCCTCGCAGCCGGTGTCAGGGTCGCGCGCTGCCACGACCTCCGACTGTGCCGGGCGATCCTGCGGCACTCCGCCCTCGTGACCGATCGGGCGGTCTTCGCCGCCGCTCCCGAATGGGACGCCCTCGCGCCCGAACCGCCCGCTCCCGCACCCGCCGCTCCCCCGGTCCCGTCCGAGCCGACCCTCTTCGACGACTTCCTGGGCGCCGCGGCGTTCGGCGGCACCGCATCCGGCGAGACCGCATCCGCCGGCACTGCATCCGCCGGCACTGCATCCGGCGTCCCGGTACCCGGCGCCGCCGCGCCGGGCGACCCGGGGGCCGGCGTTCGCGCGGCGCCCGGAACGGCCGAGGGGGCCGAACCGGCCACGGAGCCGGAAGCGCCCTCGGCGTCCGCGGCCCCCGGAGCGCCGGGAGCCCCCGCAGCGCCGGGAGCTCCCGCAGCGCACCGCGCACTCCCGGCTTCCGAGGCGGGCGAAACCGCAGGCGTCACCGGTATCGCGGCCGCCCTCGACGAGTTCGCGCGGCAGCGCGCCGTGCTCGCCGCGGCGAGCGATCCCGCGCGGCTGTCCTTGCTCCTCGCCGCGGAGTCGGCCGGAGCGCTCATCGCCGCCGAGCTGACGGCGGCCGGGGTGCCGTGGGACGCCGCCGAGCACGACCGGATCCTCGAGGCGGCGCTCGGCCCGCGCCCGGCTCCGGGCGAACGACCGGCGAAGCTCGTGGAGCTCGCCACGACTGTCCGCCGCGAACTCGGCGACCCCGCCGCGAGCCTCGACTCCCCGCCGAAGCTGCTGCGCGCCCTCCGCGCCGCGGGTATCGAGGCCGCCTCGACCTCGCGCTGGGAGCTCGAGGAGGTCGAGCATCCCGCGATCGGTCCGCTGCTGCACTACAAGAAGCTCATGCGGCTGCTCACCGCCAACGGCTGGAGCTGGCTGGACGACTGGGTGCACGAGGGGCGCTATCGTCCCGTCTATCTCCCCGGCGGGGTCGTGACCGGCCGCTGGGCGTCGAGCGGGGGCGGGGCGCTGCAGATCCCCCGCACCCTCCGCCCCGCGCTCCGGGCCGACCCCGGCTGGCTGCTCGTCTCGGCCGACGTGGCGCAGTTGGAGCCGCGCGTTCTCGCCGCCATGGCCGGGGACCGCGCGATGGCGGCCGCGGGCACCGGACGGGATCTCTACGCGGGCATCGTGGAGAGCGGGGCCGTGGCCACCCGGCAGGAGGCGAAGATCGCGGTGCTCGGGGCGATGTACGGCGCCACGACCGGGGACAGCGGCCGTCTCGTGCCCCGGCTGCGCCGCGCCTTCCCCGCCGCGATGCGCCTCGTCGACGAGGCCGCGGAGACCGGCGAGCGCGGCGGCGTGGTCTCCACGCTGCTCGGGCGCAGCTCGCCGCCGCCGGACGAGGCCTGGCGGGCGGTGCAGGCGGCGGCCAGCCTCCCCGGGGCGAGTCGGCGCGACGAGGAGCGCGCGCGGCGCGCGGCCAGGGATCGCGGACGGTTCACGCGCAACTTCGTGGTCCAGGGCACCGCCGCCGAGTGGGCGCTCGCCTGGCTCGCCGAGCTCCGGCTGCGGCTCTCGGGCTTCGCACCGGTCACCGGGGATCGCTCCGCCCCGGCCTCAGGCCCGGTGTTCGCGCATGCCCCGCACCTCGCGTTCTTCCTCCACGACGAAGTCATCGTGCACGCCCCGGCCGCGGACGCGGAGGCGGTCGCCGGGGTGGTCCGAGCGTCCGCTGCTGCTGCGGGGCGTCTCCTCTTCGGAGACGCCCCGGTCGAGTTCCCCCTCGACATCGCGATCTCGGAGCGCGCCGAGAAGCACTGAGCGACCGCGCTCGGCCGCGCGGAGCGGCGCACGGCCAGCGCCGCGCGCCGCCCGGCCGGGGGCCGGTACTAGGGTTCGCGGACCGGCTCGGCGCCCCGAGCATCGGTGCCCCGAGCTTCGGTGCCCCCTGCGTCGGCGCCCCGCACTCCGGTGCCCCGCTGCGCGGCCTCGAGGCGCTCGGCCTCCTCCCCGGAGATCGCCTCGCCGCGCGCCACGAGGCCGGCCTGGTCGGAGAGCGGGATCTGCTTGAGGAAGAGCGAGAGGAGCAGGGCGACCGCGATGAACGGGATGAGATACCAGAACACGGGGGCGAGCGCATCGGCGTACGCGGTGACGATCCCCTCCCGGAGCTCGTCGGGCAGCGCGTTGAGCGTCGCCGGGTCGATCGTCGCGGTCGAGGCTGCGGCGTCCTCCGCGCTCGCCCCCGCGCCGGTGAACACGCCCATGAGGTTCTCGGAGAGCCGAGTCGTGAAGATGGTGCCGAACACCGCCGTGCCGAGCGATGCGCCCACTTCGCGGAAGTAGTTGTTCGTGCTGGTCGCGGTGCCGAGCTGTGCCGCGGGCACCGCGTTCTGCACGACGAGCACGACGACCTGCATGATGAGGCCGAGGCCGGCCCCGAAGACGAACAGGTAGACGCAGATGAGCCAGATCGGCGTCGACGCGGCGAGGGTCGTCATCGCGGTCATCGCGATCCCGGTGACGATGGTGCCGAGGATCGGGTAGATCTTGTACTTGCCCGTCTTCGAGATCGCGATCCCGGAGCCGATCGAGGTCCCCATGAGGCCGACCATCATCGGGATCATGAGGAGGCCCGAGGCCGCCGCCGAGGTACCGGAGGACATCTGGAGGAACGTCGGCACGAAGCCGATCGCGGCGAACATGCCGATGCCGAGCACGAGGCCGATCGCGGTGGCATTGATGAAGATCGGGTTGCGGAAGAGTCCGAGCGGGATGATCGGATCCTTCGCCCGAGCCTCGGTGATGACGAAGGCGGTGGCCGCGACGATGAGGCCGGCGCCCCAGGCCCAGGTCGCGCCCGAGCTCCAGCCGAACTCCGTGTCTCCCCCGAAGTCGGTGAAGAAGATGAGGCAGGTCGTGGCGAGCGAGAGGAAGAGCACGCCGAGCACGTCGATCGGCTGGCTGGCCTTCTTCTTGGGGAGCTTGAGCGCGACGAGGCCGATGATGAAGGCGGCGATGCCGACGGGGATGTTGATGTAGAAGGCCCACTGCCAGGTGAGGTGGTCGACGAAGTAGCCGCCGAGGAGCGGTCCGGCCACCGCCGAGAGCCCGAAGACGGCGCCGAGCGGACCCATGTACTTGCCGCGCTCGTTGGCCGGCACGATGTCGGCGATGATCGCCTGCGAGAGGATCATGAGGCCGCCGCCGCCGAGCCCCTGCAGGGCGCGGAAGACCACGAACGTCCAGAAGTCGCCCGCGAAGGCGCAGCCGACGGAGGCGAGCGTGAAGAGCGCGATCGCGATGAGGAAGAGCCCGCGGCGCCCGAGCACGTCCCCGAACTTGCCGTAGATCGGCATCACGATGGTCGTCGCGAGCAGATAGGCCGTCGTGATCCAGACCTGATGCTCGACGCCGCCGAGCTCGCCGACGATCGTCGGCATCGCGGTGGAGACGATCGTCTGGTCGAGGCTCGAGAGCAGCATCCCGGCGATGAGCGCGCCGAAGATGATCCAGATCCTGCGCTTCGTGAGCAGGAAGGGCGTGTCGGTGGAGGTCATGGTTCCGTTTCTGGGAGGGGTCGGGATCGGATGCCGCGGCGCGATCGGCGCAGGCGCCGCGGTGGGGTCGGGCGACTGCGATTCAGCGCAGGAGCGAGCGAGCGATCTCGATGCGCTCGCGGAGGAGCTCCGTGTAGGTGTCGACGCCGACCGGGCCGTGCTCGTGGGCGACGAAATACTCCTCGGCGACGATCCGGTTCATCGCGCCCACGAGATGCACGAGGGTGGAGGCGCGGCGATCGCCCGGCGGGAGGCCCTCGCGCCGCTCGACGAGGGCGATGTCGGCGAGCTCGCTCTCCCGCAGGTGCTCGAGCACGCGACGGTGGAGTCGCGGCTCCCGATCGAGGGCCGCGAAGAGCGCCCGGGCGTCCTCGAGCGTGAAGCCCATGGACCTCCACCGCCCTTCGAACAGCGCCACGAGGTCGTCCACGAGCGAATCGGTGAGGCCTCCGTCGCCCCGCCCGCTGCCCGCTGCACCGTCGAGGAAGCGCTCGACGAAGTGGGCGTCGTCACGCTCCGCGGGCACGCCGAGCACGGCGTCCTCCTTGGAGGCGAAGTAGTTGAAGAAGGTGCGCCGAGACACGCCGGCGTCCTCGCACAGCTCCTCGACGGTGTACGCCGTGATCCCGCGCTCGGCCGTGCGTCGGCGCGCGAGGTCCGTGATCCGCCGCGCCGTCTCGGCGCGGCGCTGGGCGCGCACTCCCGTTGCACTTTCACTCATAGAGTGCATTTTTGCACTTTAGCGCTGTGAGTGCACTGAATGCGCCGACCCCGGTCCGGAGAACCCGATCCCGGTCCGGAGAGCCCGATCCCGGGCCGGCGAGCCCGAGGATGGGACGACGAAGGCCCCGCGCTCCTCGCTCATGCGAGAGGCGCGGGGCCCGCGATTACTGGCGGTGACGGTGGGATTTGAACCCACGGTAGGGGGTTACCCTACACAACTTTTCGAGAGTTGCACCTTCGGCCGCTCGGACACGTCACCGCGGACCAGTGTAGGGGAACGGTGCGGAATACGCGAATCCCCGGGTTCCCATATCTGACACATGTCCGATATTATTGGAGGCATGGACGCCCGCTCGCTCCGCACCCGGAACCGCCTGCGCGCCGCGGTCCTCGAGCTGTCGACCGCGACGCCGATCGTCGATCTCACGGTGTCCGAGATCTGCCGCACCGCACGAGTGACCCGCGACACCTTCTACCGCCACGCGAACGGCCCCGTCGAGCTCCTCGCGGATGCACTCTCCGCCGAGATCGCCGAGGCGATGACGGAGCTGTCGACCGCGGATTCCATCGGGGTCGGCGAGCGCGCGCTTCTCGACCACGTGCAGCGCCGCACCGCCGTCTACCGCGGGGCGATGCATCCGGTTCTGGCGGCGCCGGTGCGCGCCGGTCTCGAGCACGCGATCCGCGACGGCCTGCTGCTCTGGCTGGAGCTGCATCCGCGGATCGTGCCCGAGGCGCTCGCCGGCGATGCCACGGCGCTCCGGATGGCCATCGCCTATGCGACTGCGGGAACCGTGGGAGCGATCGAGGCCTGGCTCGACTCCGGCGAGGAGGAGCCCGAACGCGCCGCGAGGATCATCCTCGCGGCCTCACCGGAATGGTGGCTGCGCTGAGGCGCGGCGGACAAGAGAAGGAGAACACCCATGCAGGCAGCACAGTTCCACGGCAAGGAAGACCTCCGCGTCGTCGAGGTCGAGGAGCCCACCCCGGGCCCCGGGCAGGTGAAGATCCGGAACGCCTTCGCCGGCATCTGCGGCTCCGACCTGCACGTCTACTACTCCCCCGAGGCGGCGGGCCTCGATCTCGACCACCCGCATCCGGTCACCGGCGCCACGCTGCCGCAGATCCTCGGACACGAGTTCTCGGGCACCATCGTCGAGCTCGGGGAGGGCGTGACGAGCGTCGCCGTCGGCGACCGAGTGGCCGTCTGGCCCGTCTACTCCTGCGGCGCCTGCCCGGCGTGCGCCAAGGGCCTGTACAACGCCTGCGCGAAGATCGGCTTCCACGGGCTGAGCTCCGACGGCGGCGGCATGGCGGAGTTCACCACCGTGCCGGCCGAGAAGGTCCACGTGCTCCCCGAGAGCGTCGATCTGCGGATGGGCGCCCTCGTCGAGCCGATGTCGGTGTCGTGGCACGCGGTGAGCCGCAGCCGCGTCGAGGCCGGCCAGACCGCGCTGATCGCGGGCGCCGGCCCGATCGGCATCGGCGTGTGGTTCGCGCTCAAGGCGCGCGGGATCGATCGCGTGCTCGTGTCGGAGCCGAGCGCGGAGCGTCGGGCCACGATCGCGGCCCTCGGCGCGACCGTGATCGATCCGGTGCACGAGGATCTCGCGGCCGCCGTCTCGGCGCTCAGCGACGGCAGCGGCGTCGACGTCGCCTTCGACGCGGCCGGAGCGGGCCCGGCGATCACCTCGGCGCTCGCGAGCCTCGTCCCCGGGGGCCGCGTCGTCGTCGTCGCGATCCATGAGCGTCCGATGGAGTTCCTGCCCACGCAGCTCGTCATGGCCGAGACGGAGATCGCCGGCGCACTGGCCTATCTCCCGGCCGACTTCGACGCCGTCATCGACGCGATGTCCCGCGGCGTCTACGACACGAGCGGCTGGGTCGAGGAGGTGCCGCTCGACGGCGTCGTCGACGCGATCCACCGCCTGCGCGGCGGTGCCGGGGCGAAGATCCTCGTGCAGTCCGCCTGAGTCCGCGCCCGGGTGCGGCCCCGCGGGCCGCACCCGCCGCTCAGGGACGGACGGGCGGGCGCGACCGGCGCGACGGCGCTACTGCGCGGCCCAGACGCCGAGCTCGTTGCCGCTCGGATCGGTGAAGTGCAGGCGGCGACCGCCGGGAAAGGCGTAGGGCCCCTGCACGACGGCGCCGCCCGCGGCGGCGATCGCGGCCGCCGAGGCCTCGAGGTCTTCCGAATAGAGGATCACGAACGGACCGCCCACCGGGCGCGCCTCTGCGGCGAGGAACAGCCCGCCGGCTTCCCCCGCGGAACCGGGAGCGACGAAGCCGGCGTACTCCGGCCCGTAGTCCGTGAAGGTCCATCCGAATGCCGTGGCGTAGAAGGCCTGCGCCGCGGCGAGATCGGTCACCGCGAGTTCGACGTAGTTGATGGAGTGGTGTGCCGGCTGTGTGCTCATGGAGCGACGCTAGCACCCGCCTCCGACACGACCGGGCCCGCGAACGGACCGAGAGCCGCTGCTGGCTCCGCCCGAGCACGATGCAAGACCCGCGCTCCTCGTTCGCACGACACGGCACGACCGTTGATGTCGAGATCCATGTCCCCACTCGGCCCGTGGGTTGAATACGGGTCTGGTGCGCATTGAGGTGACAACTGATTCAGGCAGCGAGTGCGACCTGCTTGTTCATGACGGCCCCGTACTCGACCGGCGTCAATCCGCCCAACCGGGCCTGTCTGCGACGTCGGTGATAGGTTCGCTCGATCCAGCTCACGATCGCGAACCGCAGCTCGTCACGCGTGGCCCAGCTGCGGCGGTGTAGGACGTCCTTCTGGAGCAGGCTGAAGAACGATTCCATGGCCGCGTTATCCCCGGCAGCCCCGACTCTGCCCATCGATCCGAGCATGCCGCGATACTCGAGAAGACGGCGGAGCTTCCGGCTTCGAAACCGCGATCCGCGATCCATATGCGGCACGCAGCCCGCAACCCTCCCGCGCCGCATGTCTGCATGGTTCAGTGCTCTGATCGCGAGTGACGACTGCGTCCGCGCGTCGATCGAGTACCCCACGATCCGGTTCGAGAACACGTCTTTCGCCGCGCACAGGTAGAGCTTGACTTCCCGCCCAGTGTCCCGTGATGTCCGAGAGCCACACCTCGTTCGGAGCAGCCGCAACGAACTCGCGCCTCCCAAGATCATCTTGCACCGGCGGGCTCGGCCTGCGCTCTATGACCGCGCACTTCCTTCTTCCCGAATACAGGCCTCGGCAGAGTTTCCAAGCGGTCCGATCAGCCGTGGGTTCCCCGAAGTGCTTCGCTTCATCGGCGAGGAACCGGTGCCCGAACTCCGGATTCTCAAGGCGGGCGTCATCGAGAGCGTTCGCGCGATACGCCTGTACGAGGTCTCGTGCAGTGACGGGGAGCGCAGCCACCGAGAACACGGCCGGCGGGAGAGCCCCAATACCCGGCACGACACCACCACGTGAACCCCGGCGATGGCGAGCTCTCTCACGAGCGGGTAGCGCCTTGTCCCGGGAGACACGCCTGGGAAAGATACGAGGCAGCGCGGCGCAGCACCTCGACTTCGTGCTCGAGGAGCTTGTCCAGGGGCGCAACATGCTCCCACGCCAGCAGAAACCGGCCAGCTCGGCTATCACCTCAACGTGCACCAGACCCTCGAATTCTCACACTCCTTGGACAATGCAACTGTCTGGAGGTTGCATCAGCGCAGGAACAATCTCACACGGGACGGAAGCGAAGAGCATTCGCCCCCCGCTTCCGCCGATACGGACAGATTGCTGCTGTCGATGTTGCGAATGACTTACTCGGCCTGCTGTGCTGTGGGGTCCTGCGCTCTCCAGACGGCATCCGGGCCGATCGTTTCCGCGATCTTCCGTGTGATCACCCCGAGGGCTTTTGCCTGAGCGGGGGAGAGAGCGTCGAAGATGAGACGACGGATCAGAGCGTGGTGCGCCGGTGTCGATTCGAGAACCTTGGAGCGGCCCGCATCGGTGAGGATTCCGAAGGTGAACCGGCCGTCGGTGGGATCGGCCTCGCGACGTACCCAACCTTTTGCCTCGAGCCGCGAGATGGCTCGCGACAATCGGGACAGCGTGCAGCTGGCGTAGTTGGCCAGCACGCTGAGTCTGAGCGTGGAGCGAGGAGCGGAGAACAGGGCGAACAGGATGCCGTGTTCGAAGTTGGTGAGCCCGCTGTCGCGCTGCAGTTGCGCATCGAGGGCGACCGGCAGCCGCTCGAGCAACGTCGCAACCCCGGCCCAGACGTCGAGCTCTTCGGCGGTCAATGAGGCACTCTCGAGATCGTCAGGCATACCTTCATCCTAACGACCACCTACCCCATTAACTTGCTTGAGCAACTAAAATCAACTATCGTGAGTTTCTCAAGCAAGTCATTGACGTCGTTTCGACGTCCGTCACGGGAGATACTTTATGGATCTGCAGTTGCAGGAGAAGAAGGCGTTCATCAGCGGCTCGACGCAGGGAATCGGATACGCGATCGCCGCCGGGCTGGCCGCCGAGGGGGCATCTGTCGTACTCAATGGACGCGACGCCACCCGGCTGGACGCCGCCGTCGACCGCCTACGGACCGAGCATCCGAATGCGGAGATCTCGGGCGTCGCCGCCGATTTCTCGAACGCAGAGGATGTGGCACGCCTCATCGATTCCCTGGGAGAGGTCGACATCCTGGTGAACAACGTCGGACTGTTCGGGCTCGCGAATTTCGCGTCCGTGACGGATGAGGACTGGGCCCGCTACTTCGAGGTGAATGTCATGAGCGGTGTGCGGCTGTCTCGTGGCCTGCTCGGCGGGATGCTCGAGCGGGGCTGGGGTCGCGTGGTGTTCATCAGCAGCGAATCCGGGGTGAATGTCCCGGCCAACATGGTCCATTACGGCATGACGAAAGCGGCGATGCTCGCTGTCGGAAATGGGCTGGCGAAGCTCACCCGCGGCACGTCGGTCACGGTCAACACCGTCCTCGGCGGCCCCACGTTCTCGGATGGAGTCGCCGCATCCGTGGCGGCGGTGGCGGATGCGCAGTCACTCCCGGTGGACACGATGAAGAACGCGATCATTGCAGAGAATCACACCACCCTCCTGGAGCGGTTCATCGATCCCGCGGAAATCGCGCACCTCGTGACTTACCTTGCGAGCCCGCTCTCGTCGGCGACGAACGGGGCGGCCCTGCGAGCAGACGGAGGAGTCCTCACGGCGATGCTGTGACCCCACCGCCCTGCGTGGCTGTGATGATGCCTTCGGAGCCGACTCCCTCGTCTCCGAGGGCATCATGCGTTTCGCAGCATCCCTTCGACCGCGGAGACGACCGCGCGTCGATGTGCCACGGTGCGGCCAGGGCCGTCATTCGCGCCGTCGAATGCCGTGAGGCCGGTCGGAGAAAGCTGCCAGGCTTGCGCGATCGCATAAATGAAGATGAGGACGTCGACCGGGGTCAGCGCACTCGGGCTCGCCCCCCTCACGGCCTCGAGTTTGAGGGAATAGACGTCGAGCGGCTCTGACAGCGCGGATGGTCGCTCGAGGCGCGCCCACATACTCAGGCGGAGGATGTCCGGACGCTCTTGATGGTGGTCGAACACCCTCCCGGCCCACCCTGCCAGATCCTCGGGGTCAGGGGGCGCGTCCATCGCGAGCGTCCGCAACGCCGTCTCGAGCGCGGCATCGAAGACGCCACTCTTGCCCCCGAAGTACGCATAGATCATCCGCACATTGCTCCCTGCGGACCGCGCGATCCGATCGACCCGCCCACCCGCGAAGCCATGCTCGGCGAACTCCTCGATGGCCGCGGCCAGAATTCGCGACCGCGTGGCTTCTGCGTCTCTCATGCCCGGCTCCTCCGACTTGACGACATTTCGATACACGCCTATCTTACAAGTAAGTAGATATTTACTTATATAGGAGACTCCATGAACCATCCAGAGATCGCCCTTGTCACCGGCGCGGGCCGGGGCCTCGGGAGGGCGACTGCACTGGCCCTCGCAGCGAGCGGCTACCGCGTCGTCGTCGCCACCCGCACAGCTGAGTCAGCCAATGCCTCGGTGAAACACATCGAAGAAGCAGGCGGCGAGGCGCTCCCGCTTGAGTTGGACATCGCCGATCCGGACTCCATCGACACCGCCACGACAGCGCTACTCACCGCGATCTCCGAGGACTGGCCCGGATCCCGACTCTCGGTTCTCGTCAACAACGCCGGCGTCGGACACTTCGCCCCCCTGGGCGGCGTGAGTGTCGCCGACTTCGACGACACCTTCGCCGTCAACGTGCGCGGGCCGTTCCTCATTGTCCAGGCGCTTGCACCACACCTCGCGGACGGCGGGCGGGTGGTCAATCTGTCCAGTTCGCTGAGCCGACACGTCAGTCCCGCCACCGCCGTCTACGCAGCATCGAAAGCCGCCATCGAAGCGCTGTCACGGAGTCTCGCGCTGGAACTCGGACAACGCGGCATCCGCATCAACACAATCGCGCCGGGCCCGACTGCCACCGACTTCAACGGCGGCGCGATGCGTGACAATGCCGAGCTGCGTCAGGGGCTGGGGCGGCAGACCGCTCTGGGCAGGGTCGGCGAGCCGACCGAGATCGCCGATGCTGTTGTCGCGCTCGTCTCGCCGGGACTGCGATGGATGACAGGCGAACGCATCGAGGTCTCCGGCGGAGTCCTCCTATGAGCACGATCGCTGTCTTCGGATCCACCGGGCAGACCGGTCACCGTATCGTGGATCGCCTTGCCCACGACGGTCATGACGTCCTCGCGATCAGCCGCCGACCAACCGGGGGCGACTCGCCCCGCATCCGGACGGCTGCGGCTGACCTGACCCACACGAGCGTGGACGAACTGTGCGAGATCCTGAGCGGAATCGACGCCGTGGTCTTCGCGGCCGCAGGCGATCCGATCCGCGTGGATCGTGATGGTGCGCTGCGGGTGATCGACGCCGCAGAACGGGCAGGCGTCACCCGGTTCGTGCTGATCACCGGCATGGGGGTCGGACGCCCCCGGCCTTCGGAGTACTACGGCGGGTTCTGGGACACGTATTTCGGGGCGAAAGAGGCCTCCGAACGCGCGCTTCGAACGAGCACGCTGGCGTGGACGATCCTGCAGCCCGGAGAGCTGCTCAACGAACGCGGCCGGGGGCACGTTGAGCTGGCACCCACAGGATCTCTTCCGATCAGCGCGGTTACTCGCGACGACGTCGCGGCAGTGGTCGGGGCAGTAGTGGACCGTGCCGATACGGCTGGTCACGGATGGGAGCTGGTGCACGGCGACAGGACCATAGAGGGAGCGATCGAGAGGGCAGTTCGACGCTGACTCCACGGCATCCGGAAGGCACACCGGGATCGGATGAGACCGGGTTTGCGGCTCATCGGTGCGGCGGATGGGGGTTTACCGATCAGGGTCGTCCTGGCCCGGGGAGAGCGAAAGAGAGAAGAGCCCGGAAGAACTGGGACGATCTGGGTCTCGCCATCGGACCCCACGTTCGCGACCGCGCTGGCGTTGAGGTCCGCGGTGAAGAGGATAGAGGTGGCGGTGAGGATCAATTGCACCGAATCTGCACCACAAGGCATCCCCAGACGAAGAAAACCCCTGTTTTACCAGGGGTTTTCTGTGGCGGTGACGGTGGGATTTGAACCCACGGTAGGGGGTTACCCTACACAACTTTTCGAGAGTTGCACCTTCGGCCGCTCGGACACGTCACCGCCGACCAGCGTAGGGGATGGGTCCGCGGCGACGCGAATCCGACGCGCCGCGGCTACGCGAGGCGCGCATCCCAGAACGCGCGCAGCTGCGCGCTCTTGCGGAAGACGATCTCGTCCCACTCGGCGTCCGTGGTCGCACTGTCCGCGAAATCCGAGGGGATCTTGAAGAGCTGCAGCGGCACCCCGAAGCGCTCGCATACGCTCGCATAGGCGTACGCCTCCATGTCGACGAGGTGCGCGCCCAGCCCGGCGATGCGGGCCCGCTGCTCGTCGTCCTGCACAAAGACGTCCCCCGTCGCGATCACCGTGCGGTGCTCGTCGAGGAGCGTTTCGCCGGCGGGCCGCAGCTCCGGTGACGGCAGCGAGAAGTCGTGCTGCACGACCCCGGAGATCTGGTACACCTCGTCGAGGCTCGGGCGGCCCGGATCGTCGCCGACGACGCCCGCCGTGCCGAGCACGACCACGCGGTCGACGCCGGCGCCGCCGTCGGCGAGCGCCGCGGCGAGGGACACCGCGGCGTTCACCTTGCCGACCCCGGTCACGAGGTGGGGGACGTCGGCGAAGGCCGAGGCCTCGTCGCGGTGCGCGAACACGAGCAGCGTGTTTTCTGCGCTCATCGTGCGGTTCCTCCCAGCGGCGCCTCCGCGCCCGTCGTCGACTGATCCGGACCCACCCTATCGTCGCGCGGCATCCGCTCCGCCCCGCCCGTCGCGGCGGCCGCCGCGACGGGCGGGAACGGTGTCCTCGTGCGAACACTTGACACACTTCGAATGGATGTTCTATAGTTGTGTGTTGAGCACGTCGCAGACGTCGCGCGATCGCCGCCCAAAGCGGCCGGATCGCCACCAACTCCGTACGACCTCGACGGCTCGCTCTCCGGCAGGCGATCCTCCGCCGCCGGGACCGGCGCAGACGCGCCGGCTCGTCCGCGCCCCAGCGCGGACCACCCGATGGATCGGTGTCGCGGCGGGACCCGCCGCGCACGGGACATCGACGAGGGATCCGGGGTGTCCCGATCCGCCGCGCATGGACCGCGGGCGGACGCCGCCGCCGCATCCCGGGCCCACCGGGCCCCGCATCGCGAGAAGCGCTCGCGATGCCGCGCACCACGACGGTGCGCACGAGAAAGGACCACACCATGACCACCACGAAGCACCGCACGCCGCAGGCGTCCGCGCGGTCGCGTCGGGGCACCGATCCCGCGCCCGCGATGCCGCTGCGCACCCCCTACCACTCGCTCGGCGACGCCGACGCGATGCGCGTCCCCGCATGGGCGCAGCACCGCTCGGTGTACCGCAGCTCCGGCCGCACGCTCTACCTCGTCGAGACCGACCGGCTTCCCGAGGCGCAGCGCGACCTCGCCCGCCTCGACCGCGCCGGATGGGACGTGCGCGTCTCCGAGGATCCCGCGGGGTCCTCGGCCCGCATCGCGCTCACCCGCCGGGACCTGGCCCGCGCGGCCTGACCATCCGGCCGCACCGTCGACGCCGCGTGATCCCCCGGGGTCACGCGGCGTCACGCGTCTGCGGCGCCGCACCGCCGTCGCTACACTGGCGGGCATGAGCGACGTCGAACTTGCCGAGGTGGAGAGCTTCTCACTGGATCACACGAAGGTGCTGGCCCCCTACGTGCGCCTCATCGGCGTCGAGCGCGGGCCGAAGGGCGACGCGATCTCGAACTTCGATGTGCGCCTCGTGCAGCCCAACGAGGGCGAGATCCCCACCGCCGGCCTGCACACGATCGAGCACACGCTCGCCGCGCTGCTGCGCACCCGCTTCGACGGACTCATCGACATCTCCCCCTTCGGCTGCCGCACCGGGTTCCACCTCATCGCCTGGGGCGAACCCGGCGTCGAGGTCGTGGCCGCCGCGATCAAGTCCTCGCTCGAGGATCTCGCCGAGCGGATCGCCTGGGAGGACGTGCCGGGCACCGAGGCCGTCAGCTGCGGCAACTACCGGGACCACAGCCTGCACTCCGCGCGCGAGTGGTCCAGGCGCGTCCTGGCGCAGGGGATCAGCCTCGACGCCTTCGATCGCTCCCGCATCGCCTGACGCCGGCGAGCGGGCATCCGCTCAGGCGGGATCCCGAACCGGTCTGCCGTCGTCGACGAGCCCGGGGAGCTGCGCCATGTCCGTGAACACGCGCGAGGCGCCGGCGGCGACGAGCTCGGCCGGCGGCGTGCTCGTCGGGGAGCCCGAGGAGTATCCGAAGACGGTCGCGCCTGCGGCGACGCCGGCCGTGACGCCGGCCACGGTGTCCTCGACGACGAGCGCCTCGGCCGCGTCGATGCCGAGCAGCTCCGCCGCCGCGAGATAGACGTCCGGGGCCGGCTTGCTCCGCGGCTGCTCCATGCCGCTGAGGATGCGCCCGGCGAACCAGTGCGCGAGTCCCGTGAGCCCCAGCTGCATCTCGATCTTGCCGCGGTCCGCGCCCGAGGCGCAGGCGATGCGCTCCCCGAAGCGCCCGGCGACGGCGGCGAGCGCGTCGCCGACCCCGGGGATCGGCGCGATGCGCTCGCGCAGCGCGGCGTCGCGCCTGGCGCGGAAGGCCCCGATCCAGGCGTCGTCGATCCGAACGCCCGTGCGCTCGAGGATCACCGCCCACTCGTCGCGCAGGGCCTTGCCGATGAAGCGCGCGATGCACTCCTCCTCGGAGATCGGCCAGCCGAGCTCGTGGAGCATCTCGCGCAGCACCCCGTTGGTGATCGCCTCGGAATCGACGAGCACGCCGTCGCAGTCGAAGAGCACGCCGGCGAACGGCGCCGGTCGCGCCGCGGCGCGCTCCGCTGCGGCGCACCCCGGCGCGGTGCCGGAGCTCCCCCCGGCATCCCCGGCACCCCCGGCATCCGCGGCGCGGTACTCGTCGTTCCTCACGCCGCCGCCTGCGCACGCAGGCGCGCGGCCGCCGCGGCCGCGCGCTCGCGGATCGCCGCCGCGTCGAGGGTGAGGTGCGCGCCGTCGGCGTAGACGTGGCGGCCGCCGATGAAGACATGGCGCACGTCCGCGCCCCGCGCCGCGAATCCGAGATGGGAGACGAGGGCCGCCGGGTCGAACGGCGTCGCCGCCGATCCGGTCACGTCGAGCGCGATGACGTCGGCCAGGCGCCCGACTTCGAGCGCCCCGGTCTCGGCGAAGCCGATGGCGGCGGCGCCCCCGCGGGTCGCGATGTCGAGCACGTCCGCGGCGCGCACGATCGCGGCGTCCTGCCGCGCGCCGCGATGCAGGATCGTCGCGGTCTTGATCTCCTCGAACAGGTCGAGCGAGTTGTTGCTCGCGACCGAGTCCGTGCCGAGCGAGACGCGCAGACCCGCGCGCTGCCACTCCGGCAGCGGCGCGATGCCGCAGCCGAGCTTGAGATTGGAGACCGGGTTGTGGCTCACGGCCGTGCCGGTGCGGGCGAAGAGCGAGATCTCGCCGGGGGTGAGGTGGACGCAGTGCGCCGCGAGCACCTCGGCCGCGAAGAGCCCGAGGGCGTCGAGGTGCTCGCCCGGGGTGGCCCCGTAGCGCTCCCGGATCTGCTCGACCTCCGCCGCCGATTCGGAGACGTGGGTGTGGATCGGGATGCCCCGCTCCACCGCGCGCGCCGCGAGCTCCCGGAGGAACTCGGGCGGGCAGGTGTAGGGCGCGTGGGGCCCGTAGGCCACGCGGATCTGCGGATCCCCGCGGAAGCGCTCCGCGAGCCGCTCGGTCTCGGCCGTCGCATCGGCGCCGGTCCACGGGGAGACCCCGGGGAAGCCGACCGTCTCGGGCGCGAATGACGCCGGCGCGACGAGCGCGCGCATCCCCGAGGCCCGCACGCGCTCGATGAGCGTCTCGTCCCAGTGGTACATGTCGGCGAAGGCCGTCGTGCCCGTCTCGATCATCTCCACGAGCGCGAGCTCGAGCCCCGCCACGACGTCCTCGTGCCCGAGGTGCTGCTCGAGCGCCTGCACGGCGGCGAGCCACGGCATGAACCCCTCGTCGTCGGACACGCCGCGCAGCAGCGTCATCGCCGAGTGGGTGTGCCCGTTCACGAGCCCCGGCATCAGCACGTGGCCGGTGAGCTCGTGACTCGCGGAGACGCCGGGCCGCGCCTTCCCGGCGTAGCTGATCCGTCCCCGCGCGTCGAAGGCGAGCTCCGCATTCGCGACGGGCCCCTCGGGGGTCAGCATCGCGTCGGCGCGCAGGACGGTCTCCGTGGGCTGTTCTCTGCTCATGCTCGACACTGTAGCGCCCCGGCCGCCTACCACCCGGGGGTCGCGAGCATGCCGCCGTCGACCGCGAGATCCTGACCGGTGATGAAGGACGCCGCGGGCGAGGCGAGCAGCACGCAGGCGTCGCCGACGTCCTCGGCGGTCGCGAGGCGGCGGAGCGGCGCGCGGGCGAGCCAGCTCGCGACGCCCTCCGGCCAGGCCTCGGCGAGCCCGGGCCGATCGACGAGCCCGGGCGACACCGTGTTCACGCGGATGCCGAGCGGGCCGAGCTCGAGCGCCGCCGCGCGCGCGTGCATGACGACCCCGGCCTTCGCCGCGGCGTAGTGCGCGTGCGCCGGCGCCGGCCGGCTCGCCTCGATCGACGCGATGTGGGTGATCCAGCGATCCGCGTGCGCGCCGGCCTCGGTGCCCACGGCGCCGGCACGCACGGCGCCGGCACGCACGGCGCCGGCGGCATCGGCATCGGCATCGGGATCCGCGGCGGGATCCGCCATCAGCGCCGCGGCCTCGCGCGACAGCTCGAAGACGGCGCCGAGGTTCGTCGCGAGAACCTCGTCCCATGCGGCCCGACTCGTCTCGGCGATCTTGGCGAGCGGCTGGATGCCGGCGTTGTTGACGAGGCCGTCGAGACCGCCGAGCGCCTCGGCCGCCTCCGCGACGAGCTCCGCGGCGGCTCCCGGACGCGCCAGATCCGCCCCGACCGCCACGGCGGCGCCGCGATCCGCGCCTCCCGCCGCGGCGTCGCCCCCCGTCGCGGCGTCGCCCCCCGTCGCGGCGTCGCGGCGCGCCGCAGCGCGCTCCCGGAGCTCGTCGACGAGCGCGAGCGCGCGAGCCTCGGAGGCCGCCGACGTTCCACTGTAGTGCACGGCGACGCGCGCTCCCGCGGCGACGAAGCGGCGCGCGATGCCGCCGCCGATGCCGCCCGAGGCGCCGGTCACGAGCACCCGCATGCCGCCGAGATCAGGCAGAGCCGCGTTCCGCATGGGGATCATCCTCCGAGTCTCCGGTGCCGGGACGAGTAGTCGCGCAGCGCGCGCAGGAAGTCGACCTCCCGCAGGTCCGGGTAGAGGGCCTCCACGAAGTAGAACTCCGAGTGCGCCGACTGCCAGATCATGAAGTCCGAGAGGCGCTGCTCCCCCGAGGTGCGGATGACGAGGTCGGGGTCGGCCTGCCCGCGCGTCCAGAGGTGCTCGCCGATCATCTCCGGGGTGAGCCGCTCGGCCAGCGTCTCGATGCCGCCGCCGGCCGCCTGATGCTCGGCGATGACGCTGCGCACGGCCTCGGTGATCTCGCTGCGCCCGCCGTAGCCGACCGCGAGGTTAATGTGCAGGCCGTCGCGCCCCGCGGTGCTCGCCTCGGCCTCGGCGAGCGCGGTCGCGAGCTCCTCGGGGAGACCGTCGCAGCTGCCGACGTGCTTCACCCGCCACCCGGGGTGCTCGGCGAGCTGGGCGGCGAGCACCGCGATGATCCCGGTGAGGTCCTCGAGCTCCTGCCGATCCCGAGCCCGCAGATTGTCGGCCGAGAGCAGGTACAGCGTCACCGTTCCGACCCCCGCGGCCTCGCACCAGCCGAGGAACTCCGGCACCTTCAGCGCGCCGGCGCGGTGGCCGAAGGCCGCGCGCTCCTGGAGCCGCTGCTTCGCCCAGCGGCGGTTGCCGTCGACGATGATCGCGATGTGGTGCGGCACCCGCGCGGGATCGATCTCGCGGCGCAGCCGGCGCTGGTACAGCCGGTAGAGCAGACCGGTGCGCGGGGGCGCGGGCTCCCGCGGCGAGGGCTGGGCGTTCACGCCCCCGAGTCTAGCGCTCGCGCCTCCGCGCACCCCCGGACGAACCGCGCTCGGGAGGGTCGCACGGCCTGGGGATCCCCCACATATATGCCGCTGCAGAACTGTCGGGACCATACACTCGAGGCATGACTGCCAGCGGCGCACCCGGTCCCGTCGACGACGCCGGCGACGAGCGCGCCGAGCGCCCTCTTCCGGAGCCCGATCGGCTCTCGATCCCGCTCCTCGCCGACGCGCTCGACCACCCGCACGATCAGCCGCGACCGTCCGGGTCGGAGGCGGCCGAGGCGAAACCGCGCTGGCGCGGCTGGATCCACGCCGGCACGTTCCCCGTCGCGGTCGCCGCGGGCATCGTGCTCATCTGCCTCGCGCACGGCCCGATCGCGAAATGGGCGTCGGCCGTCTACATGCTCTCGAGCATGCTGCTCTTCGGCGTGTCCGCGCTCTACCACCGCTTCAACTGGAAGCCGAGCACCAAGCAGGTGTTCCGCCGCCTGGACCACGCGAACATCTTCCTGCTCATCGCGGGCACGTACACGCCGATCGCGCTGCTCGCGCTGCCGCTCGAGAAGGGCGTGCTGCTGCTCGTGCTGGTGTGGGCGGGGGCGCTGCTCGGGATCGGGTTCCGGGTGTTCTGGATCGGGGCGCCGCGCTGGTTGTACGTGCCGCTGTACGTGCTGCTCGGCTGGGCGGCCATCATGTTCATCGTCGACATCTTCCGCGCCAACCCCGCGACGATGATCCTTGTCGTCGTCGGCGGCCTGCTCTACACGCTGGGATCGGTCGTGTACGGCATCAAGCGCCCGAATCCCGTTCCCGGCGTGTTCGGCTTCCACGAGATCTTCCACGCGCTGACCGTGCTGGCGTTCCTCTGCCACTGGGCCGCCGCGCTGCTCATCGCGCTCGACCCCGTGTATCTGCGGTAGCGCCCGCACGCGCGCCGACCCTGATCACCGGAGCCCGAACCGCTGCGCGGTCGACGCGATCCTGTCCTTCAGGATGCGGGACGGCGCGGAGCGCCCCTGACGCGCCCCGGCGGGCGCGCCGCCCGCATCCGGCCCGTCACCCGGCCGCGAGCACCTCGAGCACGGCGGCGCCGTATCGCTCGAGCTTCACCTGGCCGATCCCGGAGATCGCGAGCAGCTCCTCGTCGTTTGCCGGACGGTGCACCGCGAGCGCGGCGAGCGTCGCATCGCCGAACACGACGTAGCCGGGCACCCCCTGCGTGCGGGCCTCCCCCGCCCGCCAGGCGCGCAGGCGCTCGAAGACCTCGGCCTGCTCAGGCGCGAGCTCCGCCGCGGCCGCGGAGCGCTTCTCCCCCGCGGCTCCCCGCACGGCCCGCCCGCCGCGGGTCCCCGCGGCCCTGACGACGACCTCCTCGCGCATCTGCACCGCTTCCTCGCCGCGCAGCACGGGCTTCGCCGCCTCCGTCGGCGCGAGCACGCCCCACTCCCCCCGGGCCTCCAGGATGCCGGCGGCGAGCAGATGCCGCACGACGCCCCGCCACTGCGCCACGGACCACTCCGTGCCGATGCCCCAGGTCGAGAGCTCGTCGAGGCGCATCTGCGTCGCGCGCTCCGACGGCACGCCCCGCAGCACGTCGATGTGCTGACCGGCCGCGTAGGTGCGGCGCCGCTCCCGCTCCGTGCGGATGACGGTGGAGAGCAGCATCTGCGCCGGGATCGTGGCGTCCCACAGCTTCGGCGGATCGAGGCAGACGTCGCAGTTGCCGCACGCCTCGGCCCGCTCCTCGCCGAAGTACTTCAGCAGGAACACCCGCCGGCACGTCGCGCCCTCGCAGAGCGCGAGCATCGCGTTCAGGTGCCGCGTCTGGTTCTGGCGGGTCGCCTGATCGCCGTCGCCCGACTCGATCATCTGGCGCTGCTGCACCACGTCCTGCAAGCCGTAGGCGAGCCAGGCCTCCGCGGGGAGGCCGTCGCGCCCCGCGCGACCGGTCTCCTGGTAGTACCCCTCGATCGACTTCGGCAGGTCGATGTGCGCGACGAAGCGCACGTCGGGCTTGTCGATCCCCATGCCGAAGGCGATCGTGGCCACGACCACGACCCCGTCCTCCCGGAGGAACCGCGTCTGCGCGTCCAGCCGCTCCGCGGCCGGCAGTCCCGCGTGGTACGCGACCGCGTCGACGCCCGCGTCGCGCAGGGCCTTCGCCGTCTGCTCGACGCGCTTGCGGCTGAGGGCGTAGACGATGCCGGCCTCCTCCGCGTGCTCGCCGCGGATGAACGCCGTGAGCTGCGCACGCGCGCTCTGCTTCGGCTCGATGCGGTAGCGGATGTTCGGGCGATCGAAGCTCGAGACGAAGTGGCGGGCGCGCTGCAGGTGCAGCCGCTCCGTGATCTCACGGTGCGTCTCGGGCGTCGCCGTCGCCGTGAGCGCGATCCGCGGCACGTCGGGCCAGCGCTCCGCGAGCGCGCCGAGGCGGAGGTAGTCGGGGCGGAAGTCGTGGCCCCACTGCGAGACGCAGTGCGCCTCATCGATCGCGAAGAGGGCGATGCGGCCCTGCGCCAGCAGTTCCACGGTTCCCGGGGCGGAGAGCCGCTCGGGGGCCAGGTACAGCACGTCGAGCCGGCCCTCGCGGTAGGCCTGCTCGACGTCCCGGCGCTCCTCGAGCGACATCGCCGAGTTCAGCGCCGCGGCGCGCACGCCCGCGAGGCGGAGCGCAGCCACCTGGTCGTGCATGAGCGCGACGAGCGGCGAGAGCACGATGCCCGTGCCCTCGCGCACGAGCGCCGGGATCTGGTAGCAGATCGATTTGCCGCCGCCCGTGGGCATGAGCACGACGGCGTCGCCCCCGCCGATCACGTGGCGGACGATCGCCTCCTGATCGCCGCGGAACGCGTCGTAGCCGAACACCTCCGCGAGCACCTCGCGGGGATCCGCCCCGACCTGGGGGTCGCGACTCGATGACGCGACGGGTGCGGGATCCGCTGGCGGCGGGACCGACGCCACGCCCGCGGCGCCGGTCGGCACGGCGGCGACGCTGCCCCGCGGCTCGGCGGGATCACCGGGCCGCGGCGCTGCGGGGCCACCGGGCCGCGGCGCGGGGAAGCCCTCGGGCGGCGGCGCCCCCCAGGCCTCGCCCGGCCAGCGCTCCGCATCCGCGGAGCCGGGCTCCTCCCAGTCGCGCGGCACGGATCAGTCCCGCTTCGCCGGCTCCGCGCCGGCACCCGGCTCGTCGTCACGGCCCCGGCCGTCTTCGGCGTCGCCGCCGGGGCGCGCCTCGGTTCCTGCCCCGCCGTCCGTCCCGGATACGGCGGCGTCCGCGGCACCGGCCGCCTCCTGCTCCGCGAGCTCCCGATCGATCTGCTCCCGGACCTCCGCCCGGTACGCGCTCTTGCGCAGGCGGCTCACGAGCAGGAAGCCGAGGAGAATGACCGCGGCGGCGAGCAGACCGGTGACGATGAAGCCCGGCGCACCCGGTGAGACGATCGTCGGATCGAACTCGGTGTCGGTCTCCGCCTCCGCGAGTCGCACGGCGACCCCGCCGGCCATCGCAACAGTCGCCAGCAGCGCGGTCATGCGTCCTCCTCGATCCCCTGGAACAGATCCGCCTCGAACTCGCTCGTCGCGACCCGCGACGCCGCGAGCCGGTAGTCCTCGAAGGGCCACGCCTCGCGCTGCAGCTCGTTCGGCCAGAAGAAGAACGAGCTGTCGGGCGCGACCTGACTCGCGTGGGCGCGCAGCGCCTCGTCGCGGCGATCGAAGAAGCGGCCCACGTCGATCCGCGCCGTGCCGCGGTACGCGCGACGGGTCATCCACTCGCGCAGCTCCGCGAACTGCGCGATGAGCGGCGAGTCGGGATCCCGCGCGAGCAGATGCTCGTAGACGGTCTCCACGCGCTTCGCATTGAAGATCTCCTCGTAGTAGAGCTTCTTGATCGCCCAGGGCTCGCCGGCCTCGGGGTACGCCTCGGAGTCGCCGGAGGTCTGCCAGGCGATGCGGCTGATCTCGTGGCAGCGGATGTGATCCGGGTGCGGGTAGCCGCCCTGCTCGTTGTACGTGATCATGACGTGCGGACGGAACTCCCGCACGATCCGCACGAGCGCCTCCGCGGAGACCTCGGCCGGGATCCCGGCGAAGGAGCTGGGCGTCACCGAGCCGCCCTCCTCGGGCAGCCCGGAGTCCTGGTAGCCGAGCCAGCGGTGCTCGAATCCGATGATCTCCTGCGCCCGCGCCATCTCGTCGCGACGGAGCCCCGGCAGGTCGCGCCGGCTCTTCGGGTCGCGGGCGACGAGCTCGTTGAGCAGATCCCCCCGCTCGCCGCCGGTGCAGCTGACGATGAGCACCTCGGCGCCCGCATCGAGGTAGTGCGCGTACGTCGCGGCACCCTTGCTGGACTCGTCGTCGGGGTGGGCATGCACCGCGATCAGCCTGAGCGTCATGCGCGTCCTTTCACAACTGCCTCCCGGGGGTTCCCGGTACGCTGGCAACAGTCCCCCAGTCTACCCAGCGCGCATCGGAGGTTCCCGTGACGCAGTCGCCCGTCGGGAGCGCCGTCCCTGCCGCAGCGGGCGCGGACGCCGATCCGCACCCGGAGCCCAGCACCCGGCCCGCCGCGTCGCAGTCCCTCGAGGACCGCTACGGCGCCGGCCGGAGACGGCGCGTCGACCGCCGCGTCGCGTGGGGCGCGGCCGGCGCGCTGGTCGTCGCCGGCGTCGGCTTCCTCCTCTTCAGCGGCTGGCACGAGCAGAACGTGGTCGCGGTGCAGGACATCGGCTACACCGAAGTGAACGACTACAGCCTCGACGTGAAGTTCACGGTGAGCGCTCCGCCGAACACCCCCGTCGCCTGCGCCGTGGAGGCGCTGAACACCTCCAAGGCCACCGTCGGCTGGAAGGTCGTGGAGGTGCCGGTGACCGAGGACCAGGATCACACGGTCACCACGCGCCTCGTCGTCACGAACCCCGCGACGGCCGCGACCGCCCGCGAGTGCTGGGTGATCGAATAGCGGCGAGCGCCGCACCGGGTTCCCCGGAATCGCGCGCGTCCGGGCTGCCGATCGAGGCGGTCGCTGCTATCCTGCCTGTGCGCCCTGATCCGTATCAGGGCGTTGCGTTTACGTCCGCGCATCCGCGCTCACACTGAAACGAGGATCGACCATGGCCGAGCCCACCCAGACCTGGCTGACCCAGGAGGCTTACCACCGGCTCAAGACGGAGCTGGATGAGCTGACGGGTCCCGGCCGCAAGGAGATCGCCGCGCGCATCGAGGCCGCTCGCGAGGAGGGCGACCTCAAGGAGAACGGCGGCTACCACGCCGCGAAGGACGAGCAGGGCAAGATGGAGGCGCGCATCCGCGACCTCGAGGAGCTGCTCAAGCACGCGGTCGTCGGCGAGGCGCCCGAAGCCAACGGCGTCGTCGAGATCGGCACGGTCGTCACGGCCGAGGTGTTCGGCGACGAGGAGCGCTTCCTGCTCGGCAGCCGTGAGCTCGCCGACGGCTCGGGACTCGACGTCTACAGCGCCCAGAGCCCGCTCGGCGTCGCGATCCTCGGGCTCGGCGTGGGCGATGAGACCAGCTACGCCGCGCCGAACGGCAACCAGATCTCCGTGAAGATCCTCGCCGTCGACACCTACGCCGGCTGATCCCGGGGCTTCCGCCCGTTCGGGCTGCCCGTGCGGGCTGCACCTGCGGGGCGACTGACCGGGTCGCCCGCCGAGTCCGCTGACGAATGGTCCGAGCACCTGCGACCCGCGAGACCCTGTGGAGTCCGCGAGACCCTACATAGTCCGCGAGACCCTGTGATATCCGCGAGACTCTGTGTTCCTGACCGGATATTTCGTAGGGTCTCGGGAGTTTCATAGGGGCTCGGGGTCAGGGGCCGGGTCGGACCAAGGCCGGCCCGGGCCGGAACGGGCGAGGCCCCGACCGGGTCCGGAACGAGCCGGGCCAGGCCCTGAACGGGCCCGGAACGAGCCGGGCCCGGACCGGGACCCGCCCCGGACGGGCCGAGCGACGGCGGACTAGTACTTCTCGCCGATGCGCACGACGTACCCGGCATCGCGGAGCGCCTGGGCGACGGCTTCGCCGTGCTCGTGCCCGCGCGTCTCGACGTGCAGCTCGAGCTCGACCTCGCTGATGGGCAGCTCGGTGGCGTGGCGCGTGTGGATGACCTCGACGACGTTCGCGTTCTGCTCGGCCACGATGGACGCCGTGCGCACGAGCTGCCCCGGCACGTCGGGCAGCAGGATCCGGAGCTTCATGTAGCGGGCGGAGGCCGCGAGACCGTGACCGATGACGCGCTGCAGCAGCAGCGGGTCGATGTTGCCGCCGGAGAGGATCGTCGCCGTCGGTCCGCTCACGTGGGCCTTGCCGGCGAGCATGGCGGCGACGCCCGCGGCGCCGGCGGGCTCCACGACGAGCTTCGCGCGCTCGAGCAGCATGACGATCGCGCGGGCGATGTCGTCGTCGCTCACCGTGACGACCTCGTCCACGAAGTCGCGCACGAGCTCGAAGGTGCGCTGCCCCGGGCGCGCGACGGCGATGCCGTCGGCGATCGTCGGCCGCGTCTGCACCGTCACGGGGTGCCCCGCGACGATGGACGGCACGAAGGGCGCCGCGTTCTCGGACTGCACGCCGACGATCCGCATCGGACGGCCCTCGCGCTCGGCCCGGAGCTTCGCGGCGACCGCAACGCCCGAGATGAGCCCGCCGCCGCCGATGGGCACCACGATCGTCTCGATGTCGGGCGCCACGTCGAGCATCTCGAGGGCGACGGTCCCCTGGCCCTCGATCACGGCGTCGTGGTCGAACGGCGGGATGAACATCGCCCCGGTCTCCGCGACGAAGGCCTGCGCCGCGGCGTTCGTCTCGTCGAAGGTCGCGCCCTCGAGCACGACGTCCGCGCCGTAGTTGCGGGTCGCCTGCAGCTTCGGCAGCGCCACGCCGAGGGGGGTGAAGATGGTCGCCTTGATCCCGAGCTCGCGCGCGGCGAAGGCGACGCCCTGCGCGTGGTTGCCGGCCGAGGCCGCGACGACGCCGCGCTCGCGCTCCTCCTCGCTGAGCTGCGAGAGGCGGTGGTACGCCCCGCGCAGCTTGTAGGCGCCCGTGCGCTGCAGATTCTCGCACTTCAGATAGACCGTGGGCACGCCGAGGATCTCGGCGAGGTAGCGGGACGTCTCGAGCGGGGTGCGCTGCGTGACGCGGTGCACGTTCGCGAGCGCGCGCTCGAAGTCCTCGAGCGTGGGAGCCGGGGCGGGCTCGGTCATGGGGCTATCCTTCCTTGCGCCGCAGGCGTGCGAGCGCACGGGCCCGGCGGCGGGCCCGATGATGTACCTGGTCGCGCTGGTGGTAGTCCGCGACGGGATCCGTGCCCGGCTCCCATTCCTTCTTGACCAGGGTGTTGACGATCGCGTTCGCCGAGGCCGCGAGCGGCACCGCGAACAGGGCTCCCGGGATGCCCGCGAGGAGTGCGCCGGTGGAGACCGCGAGCACGACGCCCAGCGGGTGCACGCGGACGGCGCTGCCCATCACGAGCGGCTGCAGCACGTGCCCCTCGATCTGATTGACGAGGATCACGACGCCGAGCATCACGAGCGCGTTGACCGGCCCGTTGTAGACGAGCGCGACGAACGCGGCGAGGGCGCCGGTGGTGATGGCGCCGAGGAAGGGGATGAAGGATCCCAGGAACACGAGGATGGCGATGGGGATGGCGAGCGGCACGCCGAGGATCGCGGCGCCGGCGCCGATGCCGACGGCGTCGACGAACGCGACGAAGATCTGCACGCGCACGTACTGCCCGACCGACACCCAGCCGGCGCGACCGGCCGCGTCGAGCGGCGCGTGCGCGCGAGCCGGGAGGAAGCCGAGCACCCAGTTCCAGATCCTCCTGCCGTCGATGAGCAGGAAGATGAGCGAGAACAGGGTGAGCAGCAGCCCGGTGACGAGCTGGCCGGCCGTCGTGGCGACGCCGAGCGCGCCGCTCCAGAGCTCGTTCTGGTGGTTGTTGACGGTGGTGAGCAGCTGGTCGACGAAGCCCCCGAGCTCCTTCGCGGAGAAGCCGAAGTTCGCCTCGGCCCACTTCAGCAATTCCCACCACACCTCCTCGGAGCGGCGGGCGACGTCGTCGAAGCCGTTGCGCAGCTGCGTGACGATGAGGGTGACCAGCACCCACACGGCCGCGGCGAACAGCGCGAGCGCGGTGACGACGCCGAGCCAGCGCGGCGCCCCGCGGCGCTCGAACCAGTGCACGACCGGGGCGAGCAGGGCCGTGAGCAGGATCGCGACGAGGAGCGGGATCACGATGATCCGCACCTGCACGATGAGCCAGAGCACGCCGGCCACCGCGATGCCGATGAGGATCAGGCGCCACGACCACGCCGCGGCCACGCGCACGCCGAGCGGGAGCTCCTGCGCGGCGTTCGCGGTCGCGGGCGGAACCCCGTCGCCTGGTTTCTGCTCATCCACGGTGCAATCCTATCCAGGGGCCGATGACCGTTACCCCATATGCCGGAACGCTCACAGGAGCCTCCGGAGAACGCGACGCGCAAGCGCGTCCTTCGCGGGCGTGAACGGCGGCATGATGGTCGCGGCGAGGGTGTCGGGCGCGAGGGGCTTCGCCAGCACGGGCTTCTCGTGGCTGAACCTCGCGAAGGATCGCTCGCCGTGGTACGCGCCGGTGCCGCTCGGGCCGACGCCACCGAAGGGCAGCTCGGGGGCGGCGAGATGGAGCGAGGGCACTCCGAAGTTCAGCGCGCCCGAGCTCGTCTCCCGCTCCCACCGCCGCCGCACGGCCGCGTCCTCGCTGAAGACGTAGGCGGCGAGCGGGCGGTCGCGGCCGGCCACGAAGGCGAGGGCCGCATCGAGCCCCGCGATGGGGACGAGGGGCAGGATCGGCCCGAAGATCTCCTCCTGCATCACGGGCGCCCCGGGGTCCACCCCGCCCAGCACGGTGGGCTCGAGGAACCGGCTCGCCGCGTCGTGCGCACCGCCCGCGAGGATCTCGCCGTCGGCGAGGTAGCTGGTGAGGCGCGCGAAGTGGGCGTCGTTCACGATGCGACCGTAGTCGGGGTTGCGCGCGATCGCGCTGCCGTAGAGCTCGTGGATCGCATCCGCGAGCCTCGGCGCGAGCCGCTCGAGGACCTCGGGCTCGCCGAGCACGTAGTCGGGGGCGACGCAGGTCTGCCCCGCGTTCATGAACTTGCCCCACGCGATCCGCCTGGCGGTCTCGGCGAGCGGCGTCGTGGCGTCGACGTAGACCGGCGACTTGCCGCCGAGCTCGAGGGTCACGGGGGTGAGGTGCTCGGCGGCCGCCCGCGCGACGATCCGCCCGACGCGGCCGTTGCCCGTGTAGAAGATGTGATCGAAGGGCTCGGCGAGCAGCGCGCTCGTCTCGGGCACGCCGCCCGTGACGACGGTGACCGCGCGGCGGTCCAGCGCGTCCGGGAGCAGCAGCGCGAGGAGCGCGGAGGTCGCCGGGGCGAGTTCGCTGGGCTTCACGACCGCCGCGTTGCCCGCCGCGATCGCGCCGACGAGCGGCGACAGCGCGAGCATGAGCGGGTAGTTCCAGGGCGCGATCACGAGCACCACGCCGAGGGGCTCGGGCACGATGCGGGCGGACGCCGGCTGGAGCGCGAGCGGGAGCGGCGCGCGCCGCGGACGCATCCAGGAGCGCAGCCGCGCGAGGGCGTGATCGATCTCGGCGACGAGGAAGCCGATCTCGGTGAGCTGCGACTCGGTACCCGACTTCCCGAGGTCGATGCGCAGCGCCGCCTCGAAGTCGGCTCCGCGATCGAGGAGGAGGGCGCGGAGGCGCTCGAGCTGCGCGCGTCGCCACGCCTCGGGGCGCGTGACGCCCGCGGTGTAGCCGTGCCGCAGCCCGGCGACGATCCCGGGGATCCGGTCGGTCGAGGTGGCGGTCATGCGCCCACCCTACCCCCGGGGTTCGGGATCGGGGTCCGGACTCCGGGTTCGGGATCGGGGCCCGTTCAGGGTTCAGGATCGGGGCCCGCTCAGGGCCGGGGTCCCGGGCCGCTCACCAGAAGTGCAGCGCCGGGACGATGAGGAAGATGCCGAGCAGCACGACCACGACCGAGAGGCCGAAGCACGCGTTGGCGGCGACCGTCGCCCAGCGCGGGCGCCCGATGTCATCGACGTCGTCGTCCTCGTCGTCGCGCGAGGGGCCGTCGGGCTCGAAGGTGCCGTCGGCGCGGCGCACGCGCGGCGCGGGCGTCGCGAGGAAGCGGATGCCGAGCGAGTACAGCGCGACGACGAAGACGGACGCGCCGAGCGCGGTGGCGAAGACGATGACGAAGGCCATCCAGTCGATGTTCATCGGGTCTCCTCCTCGGACGCGGCGGCCTTCTCCGCCTCGCGCGCGGCCTTCTCGGCCTCCTTCGCCGCGACATCGTCGCGGACCGCGGACTGCGCGACCGGGGTGAGCGGCGGGATCGTGCCCGTCTTCGTCTTCAGGGGCTTCACCTTCGCCTTGCGGATGCGCACGGCGTAGCCGGACTCGGCGACGTCGGGCACCGGCACGGCGTTCGAGTGGTCGACCTTGTTGCGGCGGGAGCGCCAGAAGATGAAGAGGATGAAGGCGAGGCCGATGACGGCGTCGATGATGACGCCGACGAAGCCGATGTGCGCGATGGCCGCGGCGATCGCGCCGACGGCGCCCGCCGCGGGGAGCGTGAAGAGCCAGCCCGAGGCGATCCTGCCCACGGTGCGCCAGCGCACGCTCGAGCCGCGGCGACCGAGACCGGAGCCGATGACGGAGCCCGAGGCCACCTGCGTCGTGGAGAGTGCGAAGCCGAGGTGGCTCGAGGCGAGGATGGTGGCGGCCGTGCTCGTCTCGGCCGCGAAGCCCTGCGCGGGCTTCACCTGGGTGAGGCCGGCGCCGAGGGTGCGGATGATGCGCCAGCCGCCCGAGTAGGTGCCGAGCGCGATCGCGAGCGCGCAGGCGACGACGACCCAGAGGTGCGGGCCGGTGCCGGGATCCTGCAGGTTCGCGGCGACGAGCGTGAGCGTGATGACGCCCATGGTCTTCTGCGCGTCGTTCGTGCCGTGCGCGAGCGCGATGAGGGAGGAGGAGGCGATCTGCGCGTAGCGGAAGCGGCCGCGGCCGTCCTTCCGGCCGTCGTGGCGGCGTGTGATCGCGTAGGCGACCTTCGTGGCCGTGAAGGCCACGATGCCTGCGGTGAGGGGGGCGGCGACCATGGGGATCAGGATCTTGGAGATGAAGACGCCGCCGTTGATGGCGGCGATGCCCGCGCCCACGATCGCGGCGCCGATGAGGCCGCCGAAGAGCGCATGGGAGGAGCTCGACGGCAGCCCGTAGAGCCAGGTGACGAGGTTCCAGACGATCGCGCCGATGAGCCCGGCGAAGATGAGCTCCGGCGTGATGAGGACCCCGCCGTCGCCCTCGTTGATGAGGCCGCCCGAGATCGTCTTGGCGACCTCGGTCGACAGGAACGCGCCCACGAGGTTGAGGATCGCCGCGAGGAGCACGGCGGTCTTGGGCTTCAGCGCGCCGGTCGCGATGGGCGTGGCCATCGCGTTCGCCGTGTCGTGGAAGCCGTTCGTGAAATCGAAGAAGAGGGCCAGTACGATGACCAGCAGCACGATGAGGGTGAGTTCCACCGGCGTCTTTCGTTCGGGATCGGAGTCCTGTGCGGACACCCGCGAAGTCACCTGCCGTTCACCGTCATGGAGACCGCCGCGGGCCGACGCGCGTGCGCCGTATTCATGCTGACACCTCGATTCCGGGAGGTCAAGCTGAGGGTTTCGCGTTCACTTCCCGTTCACCCGCGGCGCGCCGGGTAGGCTGAGGGCGTCGATCCTAGGGAGCATCCATGACCACTGCGAGCCTCAGCGAGTACACCCCCGAAGCGGGCGCGATCACCATGTTCTCCACCGTCTGGTGCGGGTACTGCAAGCGCCTCAAGCTCATGCTCGACAAGACGGGGATCGCCTACACGGTCGTGGACATCGAGGAGACGCCGGGCACGGAGGAGCTCGTGAAGTCGGTGAACGGCGGCAACGCGGTCGTGCCGACGCTCGTCTTCCCCGACGGCACGACCGCGACGAACCCCTCGCTCCCCGAGGTACGGGCGCGCCTCGGCGCCTGACGCTGGCGCTCAGCCGAAGGTGAGGCGGACCTCCTCGTAGCGGTCAGCGGGGACGGTCTTCAGCCGTCCGACGGCCTCGGCGAGCGGCACCATCTCCACCCGGTCGCCGCGCAGCCCCGCCATGGTGCCCCACTGCCCCGCGCGCGCGGCGTCGGCCGCGGCGATGCCGGTGCGCGTCGCGAGCACCCGGTCGAACGCCGTGGGCGAGCCGCCGCGCTGGAGATGCCCGAGCACGGTCGCGCGCGTCTCGATGCCGGTGCGCTCCTCGATGAGCGGTGCGAGCAGTTCGACCACGCCGCCGAGGCGCTTCCGCCCGAAGCCGTCGAGGCCGTCCCGGGTGACCTGTTCGTCGGAGCCCACGAGGCGGAACCCCTCGGCGACGATCACGAGCGAGGACCGGCCGCGATCGCGCACGCTCAGCACCCACTCGGAGATCTGCTCGATCGACTCGGGGAACTCGGGGATGAGCATGACCTGCGCACCGCCGGCCATGCCGGCGTGCAGCGCGATCCACCCGGCGTCGCGCCCCATGACCTCGAGGACCATGCAGCGGCGATGCGACTCGCCGGTGGTGCGGAGCCGGTCGATCGCCTCGGCCGCGATCGAGACCGCGGTGTCGAACCCGAAGGTGTAGTCGGTGCCGCCGAGGTCGTTGTCAATCGTCTTCGGCAGCCCGATCGCGGGGATCCCCGCGGCGGTGAGCAGCTGGGCGACGGTCTGCGTGCCGTTGCCCCCGATCAGCAGGAAGCCGTCGATGCCGTACTCCGCTGCGCGGTCGCGGATCGCCTGCAGGTCGCCCGCATCCCCGCGGCCGGCGAGGAACGGCTGCACCCGGCTCGTGCCGAGGATCACGCCGCCGAGGGGCGAGATGCCGCGGACCGCGCGGCGGTCGAGCGGCACGGAGTCGCCCGCGAAGAAGCCCCGCCAGCCGTCCATGAAGCCGATCATCTCGAAGCCGTGGACCTCCACGGCGCGGAGCACGGCCCCGCGGATGGCGGCGTTCATTCCGGGGCTGTCGCCCCCCGAGCACAGGACTCCGATGCGCATTCCACTCCCTCGTTCGACGGCGCACGACCCGGGGCCCACAGGCCCCGCCCCATCGTAGCGATGGCACGATCCTCTCGGCCAGTCCGTATGCTGCCAATCTCCGCGCGAGGGCGGACAGTCCGGGAGCGCCCCGGAGTTCAGTCCCCCGACTGCTCGACGGCCCGCTGCAGCACGCCGACGAGGGCGAGCAGCTGCACGGAATCCGCCTCCTCCACCGGCGCGGCGGCGCCGTCGAGGGCCCGGGCCGCGAGCCCGGCCTTGCCGTCGATGAGCTCGGCGATCTTCGCGTCGATCGTCTGCGCGGCCACGATGCGCCACGCCGTGACGGGCTCCTCCTGGCCGATGCGGTGCACGCGGTCGATGGCCTGCGTCTGCTCCGCATCCGTCCAGCTGAGCTCGGCGAGCACGACGTTCGAGGCCGCCTGCAGGTTCACGCCGACGCCGGCGGCCGTGAGCGAGCACACCGCCACCGAGACCTCGGGATCCTTGTTGAACGCGTCGATCTGCTCCTGGCGGAACGTCGTGGTCTGGTCGCCGCGGATCGACACCGTCTTCAGGCCGGCCTCGGCGAGCTGCGCCTCCACCCGGTCCATCACGTCGATGTGCTTGGCGAAGAACACGACCTTGCCGACCGAACGGGCGAGCTGCGCGGCGTAGTCCGCCGCGAGGGCGGCCTTGGCCTGGCCGATCTGGCGCACCATCGTGAAGACGTTGAGACCGTCGGCCGAGGCGTGGGACTCCTCGAGCTCCTGAGCGCACACCATGCGGATGATCGCCTCGTCGGAGAGCTTCGCGCCGAGCTTGCCGACCTTGACGGCGCGGAAGCGCTCCAGCAGCTTCTTCGCGAGCTGCGCCTCGGCGTCCCTGATGCTCCGCCCGAGCTCGTCGTCGAGCTCGACGGGCAGGTCGACCACGCGCTTCGCCGGGAGGTCGGCCGCGACGTCGAGCTTGCGGCGGCGCACGATGCCCATCTCGATGACGCTCTGGCGCGCCTCCGGGTAGAACGACGCGTCGGCCGGGGTCCAGCCGTTGCTCTCGAGCCTCGCCATCAGCTCCGGTCCGGGACGGTCGGATTCGGTCCAGCCCAGGAAGCGCCAGATGGCGCGGAAGTCGTCGATGTCGTTGATGAGGGGGGTGCCCGTGAGCGCGATGAGGAGCGGCGAGACGCCCGGTGTCCGCTCGCGGATGCTGCCGGCGATGGCGAGCACGTTGCGCGAGCGCTGCGACTGGACGTTCTTGATCATGTGGGCCTCGTCGACGACCATGCCCTTGAAGCCGAAGCGCGAGATCCAGCTCAGATGCCGGTCGAGGATCTCGTAGTTGACGACGAAGATGTCGGCGAAGGCGTCCACATCGCGCCCGTCGCCGTGGATCACGGTGACCCGGCGCTGCGGCGTCCACCGCTGCGCCTCGCGGGCCCAGTTCATCTTCACGACGTTCGGCACGACCACGAGCAGCGGGTAGGCGTCCGCCACGGAGGCCGCGAGCACGGACTGCGCCGTCTTGCCGAGACCGGGTTCGTCGGCCAGCAGGAAGCTGCGGTGGCCGTCGGCGACGCTCGCGAGGAAGCGCGCCTGATGCGGCATGAGCTCGAGCCCGGCGGGCGAGAGGCGATCCGGCACCGGCGGCTCCGGCAGCTCCATGCACGCCGAGCCGCCGCCGCCCTGCTCGAAGGACTTCAGCAGCGGGCCGAGCAGCTCCCAGTTCGCGAGACGGACGACCGGGGCCGGCTGCTTCGGCGGCGTGAGATCGGGGGTGAGGAAGGGGTTCGCGAGCCTGCGGGCCTCGACGCCCGCCGGCTCCACCTGGCGCTCGGCGAGCTCCGGCGGCACGTAGCGCTGCACGGGCTCGGCGACCGCCTTCTCCTCCTCGGGCAGCTCGATCCCGGCCTGGCCGAGCATCTTGCGCTTGAGGAGGCGCGTGGCCTCGGTGATGGGCGCCGTCGGTTCGAGCAGCGTGATCAGGCTGGTGTCACGCGCCGCGGTCTTCGCGAGGATCGCCGCGACCCCGTCGAGCCGCTTCAGGGTCTCGGCGCGCTCGGATTCGCTCACGCCCTCCTCCGTCTTCACCCGCGCGCGCTCCTCGCGCATGAGCAGGGCGATGACGTGGAACTTGGTGCGGTTCGCCGGGGTCGCCTTGCCGCGCTGCGCGGACGCCTCGACCTCGCGCACCGCACGCGCGAGGAGCGGGATGATGCCCTCGTTGTGGGTGTGCTTGCGGCGCCCGTTCGCGCGGCCCGCGTTCTTCGCGCGCTGCCCCGACGCGGCGGCGCGCTGGCTTCCATTCGTCGCGTTCGACTGACGCGTCGCAGTGGTGCTGGCCAAAGGATCTCCTGATCGGCGTGTTCGGTCCCGGCATGCGTACCGGGGCGCGGGTCGCACACGAGTACCGAGCCTGACCTCATGCGCGGCATGGGGCTCGAGAAACGCTCGCGGGCGATGACCCTGCGGTCAGTCTACCATCACGGTCCGCGCGACGGGTGGGAGCCGCGGCGGGGATCAGCCGAGGAGCGCGCGGGTGCGCTCGACGTCGGCCCGCATCTGCGCGACGAGCGCCTCCATGCTGTCGAACGCCGACATGCCGCGCAGCCGCGCGACGAAGCGCACCTCCATGGCGCGGCCGTAGAGGTCGCCGTCGAAGTCGAGCAGGAAGGCCTCGACGCGGGAGACGCCCTCGGGCGTGAAGGTGGGGTTGTTGCCCACCGAGACGGCGGCGACGTGCTCGGCGCCGTCGATGACCGCGATCCCCGCGTAGACCCCGTCGGCCGGCACGAGGCCCTCGATCTCGCCGCCGAGATTCGCGGTGGGGAAGCCGAGCTCCCGGCCGCGGGCGTCGCCGTGGACGACCTCCCCGCGCACCGCCACGGGGTGCCCGAGCATCTGCGCGGCCTCCGCGACGTCGCCGGCGAGCACCGCGGCGCGCACGCGGGAGGACGAGACGCGACCGAGCTCGGGATCCTCGACCCACTCCACCACCTCGGCGCCGAAGCCCAGCCGCTCGCCGAGCGCGCGCAGGAGCGCTCCGTCCCCGGCGCCCCGATGGCCGAAGCGGAAGTCGGCGCCCATGATGACGTGCCGCGCGCGGAGCGCGTCCACGAGGATGTCGGAGACGAAGGCCTCGGCGGGGATGGAGGCGAAGGCCGCGTCGAACTCGACCATCACGCAGACGTCGATGCCCGCGGCGGCGAACGCCTCGAGCCGCTGTTCCCGGCTCATGAGCGGCTGCGGGCAGCGCCGGGGGTCGAGGTAGCTCAACGGGTGGTTGGCGAAGGTGAGCACGATGCTCAGGAGGTCCTCGTCGCGCGCCGCGCGCGCGAGCGCCCCGAGCACGGCCTCGTGGCCGCGGTGCAGGCCGTCGAACTTGCCGATCGCGACGCAGCTGCCGCGGGAGACGAGCTCGGGCGGCACCTCCCCGATCGTTCCGAACACGTGCATCAGGCGCGCCCGCCCGTTCCGCCGCTCCGGCCCAGCCAGACGAGCCCCAGGACGGGCAGCACGAGCGGGATGAACACGTAGCCGCGGCCGAAGTACGACCACACGGAGTCGTGGCCGAAGAGCTCGGGCACCGCGATGCTCAGCGCGCCGACGACGAGCACGCCGAGGAGCTCGAAGCTGAGCGCGACCCACGCCACCGCGCGCCAGGCGCCGCGGCGCTTGATGAGCGCGATCGTCGCCACGATGTACACGACGCCCGAGACGGCGGAGAGCGTATATGCGAGCGGCGCCTCGTCGAACTTGGCGATGATCTGGTAGACGGAGCGGAAGGTGGCCGCCAGCGCGAGCACGATGTAGACGGCGATCAGCACGCGGCCGAGGCCGCCGAGGCGATCGCTCCGGCCGGCCGCCGCCTCCGGATGCGCGGCGTCGCGGCGGGCGCGGTCACGGATCTCGGGGTTCGGCACGGGGTTCAGTGTACTCGTCCCCGGAGGCGCCGGCGTACCCGTCGCCGACCGTCGCGAGGAAGACGTCGCCGTGCCCGCTGAGCCGGATCGGCTCCCCCGCAGACACGTAGAGCGACTGGCCGCGGCGGGCGGTCGCGACCTCCGCGAGACCCGTCGCGTCGCCGCCGACGCGCTCGACGCGCACCCGCCCCTCGGACACCACGAGGACGACGGGATGCTCGGCCGCGAGCTCGACCTCGGCGGCGGCCTCGGCGGCGCCGTGCGCGGCGCGCGGCGCCGGATCCTCGCGCTCCGGATCGCACAGGCGCGCCCGCAGCAGCTGGAAGTCGGGGACGTCCGGCCGCCAGGCCACGAGCCCGGGCCCGAGTCGTTCGGCGGGGAGCCTCGGCTCCACGAGATCGCCGGCGTCGACGATGCGGCACAGCTCGGCGATGTCGACGTGCTTGCGGGTGAGACCGGCGCGCAGCACGTTGTCCGAGGAGGCCATCACCTCCACGGCGATGCCGCCCAGGTAGGCGTGCAGCTGCCTGGCGCGGAGGAACACGGCCTCGCCCGGGGCGAGACGCACGTGGTGGAGGAGGAGCGCGACGAGGATGCCGGGGTCGCCCGGGTGCGCGGCGACGAGGGCGGCGAGCGCGGCGAGGCGATCGGACGGGGCGGCGTCTTCGGGCGGCCCCGCGCCCGCGGGCTCGGCGCCGGTCGCGATCCGCGCGAGGGCGGCGAGCGCCAGACCCACTGCGTGGTCGTCGCCGAACGCCCAGTCGAGGAAGGCGCGGCGCACCGCCTCCGCATCCTCGCCGGCCAGGCGCGCCGCGACCGCGACGAGCTCCGCCGCGCCGGCTCCGTCGCCCGAGACGCGCGCCGCCTCGGCGAGCCGGCGCAGATCCTCACGCACCTCGGGCAGGGGACGGAAGCCACTGAGCGCCGTGACCTCGCTCAGCGCGACGAGCAGTTCGGGCTTGTGGTTGGCGTCGCCGTAGTTCCGCTCCGGCGCGTCGCGCGGGATCCCCGCGGCCTCCTCCGCCGCGAAGCCCGCCGCGGCCTGCGCGCGATCCGGGTGCACCTGCAGGGAGAGCGGCGCGCCGATCCCGAGCACCTTGAGCAGGAAGGGCAGCGGGCCGCCGTCGACGCCGTAGCGCTCCGGATCCCCCGCGACGAGGTCGAGCAGCGTCCGCGGTCGGGCGCTCGCCTTCGCGAGCTGCGCGGGCGCCGCGGGGTGCGTGCCGAGCCAGAGCTCCGCCTGCGGTTCGCCGGTCGGCGCGCGTCCCAGGAGCTCGGGGATCGCGTCCGTCGAGCCCCACGCATAGACGCGCGGAGTGTTCTCGATGAAGATCAGCACGTCGCTCCTTGTCGCTGCGGTCCGAGCGGCATGCTCTACCATACCGACTATGGCGGAGAGCAGGACCAGACTCGGAGTGAGCGCGTTCGCGATCTGCGTCTTCGCCCTCACCCTCGGCAGCAACGGCGTGCGCAACATCATCGGCTGGTGGGGGTTCCTCGCGGCCGCGCTCGCGCTCGTCGTCTGGGGCGTCGTCATCTTCGCGCGCGAGCGGCCCGAGCGCTTCCGCTGGTACCGCCTCCCCTCGCCGATCTACTGGTTCCTGACGCTCGCGGTGCTCTCGATCGCGTGGTCCCAGTACCGCCTCGAGAGCGTGCTGGGCGTGCTCGCGCAGCTGGCGACGACGCTCCTCGCCGTCGTCCTCGCGTTCGTCCTCACCTGGCACGAGGTGCTGCGCACCCTCGGCACCGCGCTGCGCTACCTCATCGGCCTCTCCTTCCTCTTCGAGCTCGGGGTGTCGCTCCTGATCCGCGAGCCGGTCTTCCAGAACTTCATCGGCCCGATCCCCGAGGAGAAGCCGTCGAAGCTCCTCATGTGGAGCCGCGACCTGCTCTTCGCTGGCGGGCCGATCCAGGGTCTCGTGGCGAGCTCCGTGCTCTTCGGCTTCATCGGTCTGCTCGGGCTCATCGTCTTCGGCATCCAGCTGCGCGCGGGCCTCGTGCGGCGCTTCGCCGGCTGGTTCTGGGTGGCCGCGGCCGCGGCGACGATCCTGCTCACGCGCGGCGCGACCGTCTGGGTCGCGCTCGCCGCGGTGCTCGTCGGGCTCGCCCTCGCGCTCTGGGCGCGGCGTCTCGGCCCCGAGCGGCGCGTGCCGCTCTACGCCACCGGCGGCGCGATCCTCGCGGCCGCGCTGGGGCTCGTGCTCTTCGCCCGCGACGTCGTCTTCGGCCTGCTCGGCAAGAGCGGCGACATGACGGGGCGGCTCGAGACCTGGCAGAAGGTCATCGAGCTCGCCGAGCAGCGCCCGTGGTTCGGCTGGGGCTGGGTGAGCTACTGGGCGCCCTGGGCCGAGCCCTTCGCCTCGCTCGATCGGAAGGCCGGCATCGCCGTGATGAGCGCGCACAACGCGTGGCTCGATGTGTGGCTGCAGCTCGGCATCGTCGGCGTGCTCGCCTTCGCGCCGATCGTCGTGCTCGGCATGTGGCGCGCGTGGTTCCGCGCGGTCGACCCGCCGCGGCGGGGCTTCGGCCCCCCGCTCCCCTACGCCACGAGCGCGCTGTGGCCGTTCCTCGTGCTCGTCGCGCTCGTCGTGCAGTCGTTCACGGAGAGCCGCCTGCTCATCGAGGGGAACTGGCTCCTGCTGATCCTGCTGGCCGTGAAGACGCGCTTCGACTTCGCGCTCCCGCACCGCGACACCGAGCCGACGAAGCTCCCGTGGCGGCGCGTGCCGATCGCGTCCGAGACCGGGCCCGTCGGGCTCACGAGGTGACGCGGTGCTGATGACGACGGAGCGGCTGCTGCGGCTGCGGGCCGAAGCCAGACTCGAGCGCGAGACGCTCCTCGAGCACCGGGTGCGCGGCGGCGAGGATCCCGCGATCGCCTACGCGGAGGCCCCGGAGGTCGACGACTTCGTGGTGCGGGCGCTGCGCGACGAGATGCTCGAGGATCGCGGTCAGCTCGCCGAGTTCGGCCTCGCCCGCCTCGCGGCGCGCGCCGGCGGCCCGGAGGCGGCGGGGCACCGCCGCGACGCCGATCGCGTCGAGTTCGCGCTGCTGCGCGAGATCGCCGAGGCGGTCCCGCAGCTCACGGTGGCCGTGTGGCGCGCCGCCGAGGAGCTCGAGGTGCACTGAGCGGCTCCCCGCGTCCGATCCGGATCGCCTCGGTAGACTGGTGCGGTACTCTGCCCGACGCCCGTCAAGAGAGGCGCGCCTTCGATGCCGACCACCCTCCAGAACGTCGTTTTCCCGATCGCGAAGGATCCCGACGTCCTCCCCCTGTACGCGGACGCCGAGACGTGGACCACCGTCCGGGGCCGGCCCGTGCGACTCACGCAGAACGCACACATCGACAACGTGCTCTCCCGCAGCAGCTCCCGGGTCCGCGCGGGGCACCGGGTCTCTTACGCGAGCTACTTCAACGCCTTCCCCGCCGCCTACTGGCAGCGCTGGACCGTCGTCGACCGCGTGCGCCTCACCCTCCGCACCGAGGGCCCCGGCACCATCATCGTCTACCGCTCGAACGCCTCCGGCGTGCAGCAGCGCGTCGACTCCCGGCCGGTGAGCGGCAGCGAGGAGAGCGTCTTCGAGCTGCCGCTCGCCTCCTTCAACGACGGCGGCTGGTACTGGTTCGACCTCATCGCGGGCGACGGGGACCTCGTGCTCGAGCACGGCGCGTGGACCACCGACGCCGAATTCGTGAGCCCGGGCAAGCTCAGCCTGGGCCTCACCACCTACAACAAGCCGGACTACTGCGTCGCGACGCTCGCGAACATCGCCGACGACGACGCGCTCCTCGAGGGCATCGATCGCATCTTCCTGGTCGATCAGGGCACGCGGAAGGTCCGCGACGAACCCGGGTTCGACGCGGTCGCGGCGCGGCTCGGCGAACGGCTGCGGGTCATCGAGCAGCCGAACATCGGAGGCTCGGGCGGATTCTCCCGGTCCATGGCGGAGACGCTCGAGCGCGAGGAGACGGACTTCCTCCTCCTCATCGACGACGACATCGCATTCGAGACCGAGAGCGCGCTGCGCGCGCTGCAGTTCGGCCGTCTCAGCCGCACGCCGGTGATCGTCGGCGGGCACATGTTCGACCTGCTCGACAAGCCGGTCCTCCACGCCTGGGCCGAGGTCGTGCGCCCCGAGCCCTTCATGTGGGGGCCGTCCTTCGAGGAGCAGCACCGCCACGACTTCCGCAAGCGCAATCTGCGGCAGACGCCGTGGATGCACGCGCGGCTCGACGCGGACTACAACGGCTGGTGGATGTGCATGATCCCGAAGCGGGTCATCGCCGAGATCGGGCTCTCCCTCCCCGTCTTCATCAAGTGGGACGACGCGGAGTACGGGCTGCGGGCCCAGGCCGCGGGGTACCGCACGGTGTCGATGCCCGGCGTCGCGCTCTGGCACGTCTCCTGGCTCGACAAGGACGACTCGCAGGACTGGCAGGCGTTCTTCCACACGCGCAACCGGATCATCGCCGGCCTGCTGCACTCCGACCGCCCCCGCAGCGGGAAGCTGCTGCAGAACAGCGGCAGGCAGGACATCAAGAAGCTGCTGAACATGCAGTACTACGCGACGCAGCTCGCCGTCGACGGCATGCGCTCCGTGCTGCGGGGCCCCGACGGGCTCCACGACGCGATCGCGCGGGACATGCCGGCGGCCCGCGCGCGCGCCGCGGACTTCCCCGAGACCCGGGTCTACCGCTCCGGGGATCCCGACACCCCCGTCGCCCGCGGCGGCCGGGCCCTGCCTCGGCTGACGCGCGCGCGGGACTACCCGACCGGGCTGCGCCTCGGCGTCTTCACGGCCCGCATGGTGGCGGAGCACTGGCGTCGCGCAGAGAGCGAACGCGACGCGCTGACGCCCGAGCTCGAGTACGCCAAGCACGACGCGCTGTGGTGGAAGATCCCGGCGCACCGCAGCGTGGTCGTCGGCGCCGCCGACGGCAGCGGCAAGATGTGGTACCGCCACGACCGCGCGAAGTTCCGCCGGCTGCTGCGCGAGGCCAGGGAGCTCGCCGGGCAGATCGAGAAGAACTGGGATCGGCTCGCGGCGGAGTACCGCGCCGCGCTGCCCCGGATCACCTCGGTGGAGGAGTGGCGGAAGACCTTCGAGGGCCGCTGAACGGCCCCCGATGAGCCGGGCCGCCCGCCGGGCGGGTCCGGCTCGTGGTCAGCTCCGCGCGGGCAGGAGCGGCAGGAGCCGCTGCGCGAACCACGGGACCAGCGTGCCGGCGAACGATGCCGACAGATGGTCGTCGTCGAAGTACACGTTCGTGCCGCCGATCACGGCGTGACAGCTGCCCTCCGTGCAGAGCAGCTCGCGGAGGTCCACGACATCGACGCCGACCAGGTCCGCCGCCCGCAGCAGCCAGTCCTGCCCGGTCGGCGGCGTCCAGGCGCACGGATCGACCGCGCCGACGCCCGCGGCTTCGACGCACTCCGGGCCGTCGATGGCCTCCACGCCGTCCGCCGCGGTCCCCCGCGGCATGCCGGGCACGTCCCTGAGGACGACGACCTGCTTCCCCGCGTCGACGAGACGTTGCAGCCGGTCGACCGCGGCGTCGTTGTAGCGCGGGTTCGGCTTGATGCGGGAGGAGAGCAGCACGACGTCCACCGACGGATCCTGGACGATGGCCTCGGTGCGGTCGGCGCCCCAGTCGATGCAGCTGCGTCTCGCCGCCGGGTCCCTGACCACGTCGTCCCGCTCGAAGCCGGTGCACCCGGTGCGGCCCACGGCCCGGAAGTCCCACCCCTCGCGCTCGGCGATCTCGGCGATCGGCTGCATCAGGTGATTCGCGTGCGAGTCCCCCATGAGCACGACGCCGAGACCGGCCCCGGGGAAATCGCAGACGGTCTCGAGCCCGGTGCCCATCTCATGCGACGAGCACCGTTCCTCGCCGTCGATCCAGGTCCGATAGCTGTCGGAGCTCGCGCGCGTGAAGTCGATCTCCTCGGTGACGCGGTAGGGATCCGCGCAGCCGTTCATGACGGCGTACGCGCCGAAGCAGCCGTCGACGTCGGCGGTGCGCGCCGCGATCCGCTCGCGGTACCCGTGCTCCTGCGCGGCCGCCACCGCGTTCGGGGCGATCGCCAGTGCGCCGACGAGCGCCATGCCGACGAGCATGAACGCGAAGGTCGGCGCGCGGCGGGCGAGGGCGCCGGGCGCGCGACGGACGGGATCCTCGACGAGATGCTTCGTCAGCACGGAGAGCAGGAGGGTCGCCGCGAGGATCGCGCCCGCCCAGTACCAGCCCGGCGCTCGTCCGAGCTTCGCGGTGACGACGACGATGAGCGGCCAGTGCCAGAGGTAGATCGCGTACGAGGCGTCTCCGACGAACTGGACCGGGCGGAAGCGCGCGAGGCGCTGCGGCGTCCAGCTCAGGCCCGGATCGCCGAGCCAGATGAGCGCGGCGGCCGCGCCGACCGGGAAGAGGGCGATCCATCCGGGGAAGGGGCTCTCCCCCGTCAGCGCGAAGGCCGAGACCACGATGATGAGGAGCGCGAGCCAGCTCAGCGCGCCGTTCACGGCGCCGCGGAGGCGACTGGCGGGCAGCATCGCGACCAGGCCCCCCAGCGCGAACTCCCACGCCCGCGTGGTGGTCATGAAATAGGCCGAGGGCTGCGAGCGCGCCGTCTCCACGACGGAGAAGAGCAGGGAGAGCACGAGCACCGCGCCCAGCGCGTACGCCACGGCGCGGCGGCGGTCGATCCTCCGGGAGCGGCCCGCCGCCCAGACGGCGAGGACGATGAGGATCGGCCAGACGATGTAGAACTGCTCCTCGACCGAGAGCGACCAGTAGTGCTGCACGATCGACGGCGCGCTGTCGGCGCCGAGGTAGTCGACGGAGTTGGCCGAGAGGAACCAGTTCAGGCCGTAGATCGCCGCGAAGCCGATCTCGGCGAAGTTCTGGAGGCGCAGCGACGCCGGCATCAGCAGGTGCACCGCGAGCGCCGAGACGAGGAGCACGAGGAAGGCGGCGGGCAGGAGCCGGCGCACGCGCCTGGCCCAGAACTCCGAGAGCCGGACCCTCCCGGTCCGCTCGACCTCGCGGAGCAGGTGGCCGGTGATGAGGAACCCGCTGATCACGAAGAACACGTCGACGCCGATGTACCCGCCGGGGAGCAGGGACGCGCTCAGGTGGAAGACCACCACCACGCCGACGGCGAGGGCCCGCAGACCCTGGATGTCGGTGCGCATGCCTCGCTGCGCCATGCTTCCCCTTCTCTTCGCCCGACACGGAAGATCGCGGTGGGCCGGCGCCGCCGGCCCACCGCGATCCCGGGCGACTAGTGCTTCAGACGGTACAGGAACGCGGCCATCGCCGCGCGGCTCACCTTGTCCGAGGGCTCGTAGTAGCGCTTGCCCGACTTCACCGTGCCGGTCGAGAGCCCCGAGTCGTACATCCAGGAGATCTCCTTGTAGAAGCGGGATCCCTTCGGCACGTCCGCGAAGCGCGCGGTCGACGGCGCGGAGTAGCTCGGGGTCTCGAGGCGGAAGATGAACGCCGCCATCGCCGAACGGCTCACGCCGTCGTTCGGCTTGTAGTAGCGCTTGCCGCCCTCGCGCGTGCCCGTGGAGAGGCCCGAGGTGTACATCCAGGCGATCTGCCGGTAGAACTTATCGCTCGTCTTCACGTCGGCGAAGGGCGACTTGGCCGGCGGCTGGTACGTCGCAGGCACGTTCTCCATGCGGAAGATGAACGCGGCCATCGCGGAGCGGCTGACGTTCGAGCCGGGCAGGTACTTCTGCCCCTTGCTCGTCGTCGTGCCCGTCGAGATGCCCGAGGACTTCATCCAGTTGATCTCGGTGTAGAACTTGCTGCCGTAGAGCACGTCGATGAACGGCGGCGAGACGACCGTCCTCGCGCCGGCGGTCGAGCCCTTGCCCGACACCCAGCCCGAGGCCGTCGGCCGCACCTTCACCGTGATCTGCGCGCCGATGTCCGCGGTCTTCGTGCGGTACGTGGAGCCCGTGGCGCCCGAGATGGCCTTGCCGTTGCGCAGCCACTGGTACTTCTCGGTGATCTTCGTCGGCGCCGTGCCGAAGGTGACGGCCCAGCTGCCCGAGAGGTTCGCCTTGAGCTTCTTGCCCGCGATCAGCGAGCCGCCCTCGACGATCGAGGTCGAGACGGCCTTGCCGCCGTCCTTGAAGCCCTTGTACTCGACGCGGACCTTCGCGGTGCTCGCCGTGGTGGAGACCGCCGTGACGCGCACGGTGTTGCCGTGCGGCATGAGGTTCGCGCCGGCCTTGAGCACCTGCTGGCGGTTGCTGCCCGACCAGCGGGAGAGCACGGCGGAGCGCTTCGCGCCGGAGGAGGCCGAGACGGCGTAGCCCTTCATCACGCGCACGCCCGTGCTCGAGAGGTAGCCCTGCGTCGAGAAGTTGTACCACTGGCCGTCGGCCCACGGCACGGCGCTGTCGGTGCCGGCGCCGTTGCGGTACTCGACGAAGAAGGGCACGCCGGGGCTCGGGCTCGACACCCGGAGGCCGCGGAGGCCGCTCGTCGCGCTCGCGGCGTTGATGGTGAACTCCTGCACGGCGCCGCCCGAGGTCGTCACCGACTTGAGCGAGGAGCTCGAGGTCAGTCCGAGCATCTTCTTCTGGGGGATCGACAGGGCGCCAGCCTTCGAGCCGTAGTCCTTCCAGTACGGCCCCATGACGTCCCACGTGTCGCCGTACTCGCGATCCGAGCAGTTCGAACCGGAGACGGGGCGTCCCGTGGTCGAGCTCGTGCTCGAGTCGACCTTCGGGCTCGTCGTGCACACGCGGGCATCCGCATGGCCGAGGCCGAGGTTGTGGCCGATCTCGTGGGCGACGACCGAGTTCAGGTCGCTCACGGGCTTGCCGGAATTACGCGCGCCCAGGTCGATCCAGGTGGCACCGCCGCTGTGGAGGCTGCGGATCGAACCCATGCCGACGGCTCCGCCGCAGTTCTGGTTCACGAAGGCGACGAGGTGGCGTCCGCTGCTCAGGTACAGGTTCGCATCGTAATACCCCATGTCCCAGATGGCCTGGTTCCAGAGGCTGGAGTAGCTGCAGCGACTCGCACTCGGCGACATGCTCTTGTAACTCGCCACCGGCATGGAGCTGATCTTGCCGCCGGTCTGGCTCTTCCAGTAGCCGGAGGAGTAGGAGATCACGCTCTCGAGCTGCGCCCGCGTGGGCGCGGTGCGCGCCGAGCCGCCGAAGTAGCGCACGTCGACGGGGTGGCTCTTCGTCGCGACGGCGTCGGCGGTGACGTCGCCGGCGAGCCGCGCGAGCGACTCCTCGGTGTCGCTGCCCGTGCCGGTGGCCGCGAGCGGCGCGTCGGCGAGGTCGGCGGCCTCGTTCGCCACGCGGCCGAGCTCGCCGACGGTGAGCTCGCCCGGCTCGTCGAGCCGCGCCTGCACGGCGTCGACGGACGCCTCGGGCAGCGCGACCGTGCCGGTGAACGCCGCGCCCGGCTCGAGCGATCCGCCCGAGCTCGCCGCGTCGACCGCGATGAGGCCCGCCTGCTCCGTCGCGACGTAGACCGCACCGGCGGTCGCACCGTGGGGTTCGCCGACGGTGCCGTCCTCGTGCACGTCGACGGGGCCCGATTCCTCCGGTACGACGAGGATCGTCCCCGTCACCTGCAGCGACTCGGGGGCCTCCGTCACCGGCTCGGCCGACTCGGCCCCGGGCTCGACGGCCTCGGGCGCTTCGGCCTCGGGCTCCACCGGTGCGGGATCCTCGGCTCCCGGATCCTCAGCGCCCTCGGCGGAGCCGGTCCCCTCGGATCCTGCCTCGGCCCCGGTCTCGCCGGTCCCCTCCGCCTCGGAGTCCCCGTTCTCCGACGGATCGGCGCCGTCGGACGGATCGGTCGTCGGTGCCTCGACGGCGGGATCCGCCGGCGGCTCGGTGAACGCCTGCGCGGGCGAGGCGCTCAGGACGAGCAGCAGCGCGAGCGCGCCCCCCGCCAACGGTTTCAGCATGGATCGCACTGTGGCTCCTTCGGGCTCATGAATCGGCGATTTCCCCCCGCCACAGCTTAGGGGATGCTGAACGCCCGCTGGCAATCCGCTCCGGCTCCGGAGCGGCCTCATGCGCCGCTCAGAGCAGCTCCTCCAGCTTGTTGTTGAACATCGACAGCGCCGATCCGATGGCCATGTGCATGTCGAGGTACTGGTAGGTGCCGAGGCGCCCGCCGAAGAGCACCCGATCCTCGCCCTCGGCGAGCGCGCGGTAGCGCAGCAGCCGCTCGCGATCCTCGGGGGTGTTCACCGGGTAGTACGGCTCGTCGTCGCGGCTCGCGAAGCGCGAGAACTCCCGCATGATGACCGTCTTGTCCTTCGGGTAGTCCCGCTCGGGGTGGAAGTGGCGGAACTCGTGGATGCGCGTGTAGGGGTACTGCGCGTCGGGGTAGTTCATCACCGAGGTGCCCTGGTAGTCCCCCACCGGCACGACCTCCTGCTCGAAGTCGAGGGTGCGCCAGGAGAGCTCGCCCTCGGCGTAGTCGAAGTAGCGGTCCACGGGACCGGTGTAGACGACCGGCACCGTGCCGACGATCGCATCCTTGTTGAGGGGCTGCGACGCGTCGAAGAAGTCGGTGTCCAGCCGCACCTCGATGTTGGGGTGATCCGCCATCCGCTCGAGCCAGGCGGTGTAGCCGTCGGTCGGGAGGCCCTCGTGCGTGTCGTTGAAGTAGCGGTTGTCATAGGTGTAGCGCACGGGCAGGCGGCTCACGATGTCGCCCGAGAGCTGCTTCGGATCCGTCTGCCACTGCTTCGCGGTGTAGTCGCGGAAGAACGCCTCGAACAGCGGCCGGCCGATGAGGGCGATGCCCTTCTCCTCGAAGTTCTGCGCCGTCTTCACGTCGAACTCCCCGGCCTGCTCGCGGATGAGCGCCTTCGCCTCGTCGGGCGAGTACGCGGCGCGGAAGAACTGGTTGATCGTACCGAGGTTGACGGGCAGCGGGTAGACGACGCCGTCGTGGTGCGAGTACACCTTGTGCTGGTAGCTCGTGAAGCTCGTGAAGCGGTTGACGTACTCCCACACCGTCTCGTTGGAGGTGTGGAAGAGGTGCGCGCCGTAGCGATGCACCTCGATGCCCGTCTCCGGCTCGGCCTCCGAGTAGGCGTTGCCGCCGATGTGCGAGCGCCGGTCGATGACGACGACGCGTTTGCCCGCGCTCGCGGCGCGCTCCGCGATGGTGAGTCCGAAGAAGCCTGAGCCGACGACGAGAAGATCCATGGGATCCAGCTTAAAGGCTGCCGGGATGCCCGCGGCGCCGTCGCCTACACTGGGTCGCGGAGCCGCACGCCAGCGAAGGAGCGTCCATGCCACGGAATCTCGCGCACGCCGTCGGGGTGATCGCCGCCGGCGCCCTCGCATTCGGGGCGGTCGCGCTCGCCGCGGGGCTCAGCGGAGCGGGGCTCGGCGGAGCGGGAGCACCCGCCGACGACCCGGCGCGCCCGACGACGGCGCCCGAGGCGCAACCGCCGGGCGAGGACGCCGTCGTGCCCCAGGAGGGGGCGCTGCTCGGCACCTGGCGCGCCCCGCTGCCGGCGAACCAGGACGCCTTCGCGGAGTTCGCCTCCGACGGCCGCTGGGAGGCCTCGGACGGCTGCAACCGGATGGAGGGGACCTGGCGCCTCGGCGTCGACGGCGAGCTGCGGATCGACAGTTCGGGCGTCATGACCCTGATCGGCTGCGACAACGTGCCCATCCCGACCGCCGTCGCCGGCGCCGTCGCCGTGAGCTTCGTCGGCGACGACGGACTCGTGCTCATCGCCGCTGACGGCTCGGAGACGGAGCTCCTCCGCACCGAGTGACCGCACCGGCGGCGTCCGGCGCGCGCCGGACGCCGCCGCTGCGTCAGCCCTGCGCGAGCGCCGATGCGATGATGCGATGCGCGGGGAGGATACTCCGGCGCTCCTCATCGGCGTCGACCGTCCCCTCGACGAGATCGACGAAGTGATCGAACTGCGCCGCGAGGGGCTCGGGCCCCGAGACCTCCGGCACCTCCATCTCGGTCATCTGCCGGAATCCGACGCGCCCGTCCGTGCTCTCGATGTTCGTGTGGCGGTACTTCGTGACGCTGCGCAGCAGCAGGTCGACCTCCACCATGGAGTCGAGCGACTGCACGGTCATGCGGCGCACCTTGCGCTGGCCGATGCGGCTCGCCGAGGCCGAGGCGATGCCGCTGCCGGGGAAGCGCAGCGTCAGATCGATGACGTCCTCCGCTCCGGGAAGCGACTCGGGGTGGAAGTACCCGAGCTCGGCGCTCACGGACTCGGGCGTGGCGGCGCCGTAGAGGTTCGAGACGAGGTCGGCGTCGTGCACGAGCATGTCCCAGGCCACGCCCGTCTTGATGCGCGACCAGTACGGCGAATGCCGCTCGGCGCGGACGTAGACGGGATCCTCGATGAGGGCCTTCGCCGCGATCACGCCGGCGTTGTAGCGCTCGAGGAACCCGCACTGCACGGGCACCCCGCGCCGCTCGGCCGCGGAGAGGATCTCCTCGGTCTGCTCGAGGGAGGGGCAGACGGGCTTCTCGATGAGCACCGGCAGGCCCGCGTCGAGGATCTGCTTCGCGATGTCGTAGTGGTACTCGGTCGACGCGGCGACCACGACGGCATCGGCGGCGCGGAGCGCATCCTCGGCCTCGGGGTACCACTCGCCGCCGTACTGCTCGGTCGCCGCGCGTCCGCTCGCCTCGAACGGGTCGACGATGCCGACGAGGTTCGCACGCGCCGAGGAGGAGATGATCCGCGCATGGTTGCGCCCCATCGTTCCGGCTCCGAAAAGGACGATGTTCGGGTTCGCCATATTGCTGTTCCTCCAACTACGGACTGCCGATCCGCGCGCATCCGAGCCGCGCGGTCCCCCTCCAGTCTAGGTCCCCCGTCCGCTGCGATTCGAGTCGGGCGCACTACAGTGGTGACATGACTGCTCTTCATGCGCAGGCTCTCGCCGCCGAGCTCTCCGCAACGCTTCTCGGCGAGAACCTGGCCGTCACGACCCCCGCTCCGCTCGTCGATGCGACGGCGGGCACCCTCACCTTCGTGGGAGATACGCAGAGGTTCGAGGCCGCGTTCGACGCCGCCGCGCGCACGGGGGCCGTAATCCTCGCCCCCGTCGGCACGTCGCTCCCCGAGGGCGCGAGCGGTGCGCTCATCCTCGTCGACAATCCTCGCGCGGCCTTCGGACGGACCGTCGCGCGGCATTTCGCGCCGCGCACCGAAGCCGGCGTGGCGCCGACGGCGCGCGTCGATCGCACCGCCGTCGTCCACGAGACCGCGCACATTGGAGAGTACACGGTGGTGCGCGCGGGGGCCGTCATCGAGGCGCACGCCGAGATCCGCGATCACGTCGTCATCGGCCGGGACGTGACCGTCGGCGAGCACGCGCTCGTCAAGAGCCACGCCGTGATCGGCGAGGAGGGCTTCGGCATCGAGAAGGACGAGCACGGCAACAATTTCCACGTGCCGCACATCGGCTCCGTGCGACTCGGCGCGCACATCGAGGTGGGGAATTTCACCACGGTGTGCTCGGGGACGATCGCGCCGACCGTCGTGGGCGACTATACGAAGATCGACGACCACGTGCACATCGCGCACAACTGCCGCATCGGCCGCAACGTGATCATCACGGCCTGCGCGGAAGTCTCCGGCAGCGTGACCATCGAGGACGACGTCTGGATCGGCCCCAACGCATCGGTCATCCAGGGACTGACGCTCGGCAAGGACGCGCTGCTCGGGATCGGCGCCGTCGCGGTGAAATCCATCCCCGAGAACGAGGTGCGGATCGGGAACCCTGCGAAGCGTCTCGGCGACAACAAGCGCTAGCGGGCGCGGGGCGGGTCAGTAGTTCTCCGCCGGCACCTTCTCGAACCACCAGAACGGGTGGGTCAGCACCTGCATGAGCGGTTCCTTGCCGACCCACATGCCGAAGTGCCCCTCGCGCCAGCGGCCGCTCGAGTCGCTCAGGTACTTCATGTGCGGCATCATGAAGCGCTCCTCGTAGGCGTGGTACGCGACGCTGTCGCTCCAGCGTTCGAGCAGCGCGTTCGCGAAGGCCATCCCGCCCATGCGCGCGGGCTCGTGCGAGCTAAACCCGCCGAGCGGGCGGCCGACCGCCGCCTCGAAGACCGCGCGCTGGCGATCCGCCCACTCGTGGTTGTCACCGCCCAGCCAATCGCACAGCCCTCCCTCCAGGTGGAGCTGCACCTCGTGTCCGAGCTGTTCCATCTCCTGGATGAACTGCAGGGACTGCAGACTCATGAGGTTGTATCCGCGGGCGTGCACCCGCAGGAAGATCGTCGAGGAGCAGCCCGCCTCGGCGTCGATCCGGGCGACGCGCATGGCCTGCTCGATGGTGTTGTCGATGTCGTGCCGCAGGATCAGGTGCCGCGGCTGCGGGTCGTCGAGGTACTGCGCGAAGCTCGTCACCGCGTAGCCGGCCTCCCGGTACGCCCGGAGCGTGTCGGCGTAGGACTTCAGCGAGTAGTCGTAGGTCTCGGCCGCGGCGGTCGTCATGATCCCCCATGATAGCGGGGCGTCCGGCGCGGATGATCCCCATCCGCGCCGGGATAGGATGGCCCGCATGGAATCGATGCGAGCAGGCCAGCGGGTCGCGTGAACCGCAACAGCCTGCCGTCCTGGGTCAACCGGGCGATCGACCGCATCGCCGATGCGCCGATGAGCCCGATCGGGCGCCTCGCCGCCCGTCGGCTCGGCCGGCCCGCCCCGCGCGGAAGCGTGCCCGCGACGAGTTTCGAGGAGCGCCCCGTGCGCGTGCTCATCGCCCCCGTTAATTACTCGGCGCAGGGCACCGCGTGGGCGCGTGCGCTTGAACGCTCGGACGCGGGCATCTCCGCGCGCAACATGGCGATCGATGTGCCGGGCGGTTTCTCCTTCGACGCCGACCTCGTCGTCCCCGTCGGCACCTACCACAACGATCCCGAGTGGCAGCGCCGCCAGTTCGCGGCGGCGTCGCGCGCCACGCACGTGCTCATCGAGGCCGAGGAGCCTCCGTTCGGCCGGTTGCTGGGGCGCTCGGTGGAACGGCAGGCGGAGGCGCTCGGCGAGCGGGGCGTGGACGTCGCCTACCTCGCGCACGGCACCGACGCCCGTCTGCCCTCGCGGCACATCGAGGACAACCCGCTCTCCTATTACGCCGATCCGGCCGTCTACCTGCCGCGCGCGGAGGCGATCGCGGCGCGCAACATCGCACTGCTCGAGCGCAGCGGGCGCCCCCTGTTCGTGTCCACTCCGGACCTGCTCGCGGACCTGCCGAACGCCCACTGGTGCCCGGTCGCCGTCGATCCGCTTCGCTGGGCGGCGCCGCAGCGCGTCGAGCGCGCCCCGGGTACGCCCCTGCGCGTCGTCCACGCACCATCGGTCGCCGCGTACAAGGGGACGCAGCTCGTCATGCCCGTACTGGAACGGCTGCAGGACGAGGGGCTCATCGAGTTCAGCCTGATCCAGGGCGTCCCGTCCCGGGAGGTGCCGGCGCGCTTCGCCGAGGCCGACGTGATGCTCGACCAGTTCCGCGCGGGCTCCTACGGCGTCGCCGCCTGCGAAGCCATGGCGGCAGGCTGCCTCGTCGTCGGGCAGGTGTCTCCGCGTGTGCGGGAGACGGTGCGCGCGGCGAGCGGGAGGGAGCTCCCCGTGATCGAGGCGACGCCCGGCAGCCTCGAGCAGGAACTGCGACGGCTCGCCGCGCACCCCGATCTCTCCGCGCTCCGGACCGACGGCCCGGCCTTCGTCGAGGCGGTGCACGACGGGCGCTTCGCCGCGCGGGTGCTGAGCGAGCATTGGATCTCGAACGCCGACCGAAAGGAGCACCCGGATGCACCCGGCCGCTGAACGCGCGTGGAAGCTCATCCCGAAGCCTCTGCAGGATGCGATCGCCTCGGGCGTCGATCGGATGCAGGGGGTGCAGCCCCCGCCGCCGCCCGTGCCGGACCCGAGCAAGCCGATCCGTCTGCTCGTGGGCCCGGTGAACTACGCGGGCCAGGGCTATCGCTGGTCCCGAGCCGTCGAGAGCACGGGCCGGGTCTCGGCCCGCAACTACGTCCATGAGGCCAACAATCCGCTGCGCTACGCCGCGGATTACACGGTGACCTGGCGGACGGCGGAGCATTCCCGGGCCTGGCAGGGCGCAATGCTCGACGCGCTCAGGCGCGACTACACGCACGTGCTCATCGAGGCGTGCTTCCCCATCCTCGGAGGGATGTTCTCGGGCGACATGCGCCGGCAGATCGAGCTGCTGCAGGACGCGGGGCTGCGCGTCGGATTCGTCGGACACGGCACCGACGTGCGCTTGCCCTCGCGGCACGCCGAGCTCGAGCAGTGGTCCTACTTCCGCGACAGCGAGTGGGTGGATCCCGCGCTCGTCGAGCCCGTGGTCGCGAAGAACCTGCAGCTCATCGACGAGTTGCAGCTCCCCACCTTCGTCTCGACGGCCGGTCTCCTCCTCGACCTGCCAGATGCCCACCTCCTCGGGGTCATCATCGATCCGGGGAAATGGGCGAACGACGTCCCCGTGCTGCAGCGCGAGCGGCTCAAGGTGGTGCACGCCCCGACGAACCCGATCCCGAAGGGCACCACCTTCGTCACCCCGGTCGCCCGCAAGCTCCACGAGGAGGGCCTCATCGAGTACGTCGAGCTGCGGGGCATCCCGAACGACGAGATGCCCGCGGTCTTCGCCGACGCCGACGTGGTGCTCGACCAGTTCCGCGCGGGCGACTACGGAGTCGCGGCCTGCGAGACCATGGCCGCGGGCAGGATCGTGCTGGCGCACGTCAGCGATCAGGTGCGCGACGAGAGCGAACGGCGTGCCGGGGTGCCGCTCCCCATCCCGGAGACGACGGTCGAGAACCTGGAGCAGACGCTCAGGGACATCGCCGCCCGCCGTGAGCACTACCGGAGCATCGCGGCGCAGGGCCCGGAGTTCGTGCGGCGCCTCCATAACGGCGACTTCTCGCGCGAGGTGCTCATGCGCGAGTTCCTGGAGGCGTGAGCGTGCGCGTCGTCATCGCCTCGCGCATCTACCGGCCGGAGCCCGCCGCGGCGTCGTTCTTCCTCGGCGGCGTCGCCGACGCCCTGCGCGCCGCGGGGGCCGAGGTCGAGGTGCTGACGGCGAAGCCGCTGCCCGGGCAGGGCGACGGCTCGCGCGGCGAGCGGATCCGCACGTTCCCGGTGCTCCGCGACCGCAACGGCTACGTCAAGGGATACCTGCAGTATCTGAGCTTCGATCTCCCACTCGTCGTCCGGCTGCTCACCGTCCGTCGCGCGGACGTCGTCTTCGTCGAACCGCCGCCGACGACGGGCGCCGTGGTGCGGATCGTGTGCGCGCTCCGCCGGATCCCGTACGTCTACGACGCCGCGGACATCTGGTCGGATGCCGCAGGGCAGGCGACCGGTTCGGGCCTCGTCGTTCGGGTGCTGCGCGCACTGGAGCGCTTCGCGATGCGCGGGGCCGCCCGCATGGTGACCATCTCGCAGGGCGTCGTCGACCGCGTGCGCGAGCTCGGCGTGGGCACCCCCGTCGAGGTGACCGGCTTCGGTGCGGACACCACCGTGTTCCGCTACCAGGCGGCACCGGTCGAGCCGGTGTTCGTCTACGCCGGCACGTACTCCGAGCTGCACGGCGCCGACGTGCTCGTCGACGCGTTCGCCGCCTTCGCCCGAACACACGAGGGGTACCGGCTGCGCTTCATCGGGAACGGGACGGACGAGGCGGGCATGCGGGCCCGCGCTCGGGCGCTCGGGGTCGCCGATCGCGTGGAGTTCGCCGGGCCGGTCGCGGCCTCGGAGCTCCGGCCCCAGCTCGCGCGCGCCGTCGCGAGCCTCGCGACGCTCAGACCCGGCGGGGGCTACGAGTACGCCTTCACCTCGAAGGCCTACTCCTCGCTGGCGACCGGCTGCCCCGTGATCTTCGCGGGGCCGGGGCCGACGGGGCCGTTCATCGATCGCGCGGCGCGAGAGGTCGTGGCGGGACGGGCCGTCGACTACGACGCCGAGGCCATCGCCGCGGCCATGCGCGCAGCGGCCGATGCCCCCGCGACCGCGGCAGAACGCGAGCGGCTCGCCGACTGGGCCGGGGTGCACCACTCGATGCGGGCCGTGACGGAGCGCGTGGCCTCGACCGTCATCGACGTCGGAGCCGAACGGCGGGCCTCGTGAGAAGCGCGCTCGGGCGCCTGGCCGGCTGGGCCGTCGCGCACCGCGATCGGCTCCCCCGATGGGCGCAGCGCCTCATGGAGTCCGCGGCGCGAGACCCCGACGGGCCGATGGGACGGCTCGCCGGACGCTTCCTCGGCGGCGGCGAGGCGCCCGTGACCGCGGTGCCGGATGCCGCAGTGCGCGTCTACATCGCCCCGACCAACTACTCCGGCCAGGGTCGGCTCTGGGCGGCGTCGCTCGAGCGGGCCGATGCGCGCATCGCCGCCCGCAACATGGCCGTCGAGCTCCCCGGCGGCTACGCCTTCCCGGCGGACACGCTCGTGCCGATCGCGACCGTCAACGCCTCGGCCGACTGGGCGGAGGCCGAGTGGGAGGCCGCTCGACGCTTCACGCACGTGCTCGTCGAGGCGGAGCGCTCGATGTTCGGCAAACGGTTCGGCCGATCGCTCGAGCGCGAGATCCTGGCGCTCGAGGAGGCGGGGGTCTCCGTCGCCTACCTCTGCCACGGCACCGATGTGCGAGACCCGGACCGGCACCGCGAGCTCACCCCGTGGTCGCCCTACCCCGAGGACCCCCGCGCGGGCATCCTGCGGGCCGACGCCCACGCGAATCTGGAACTCCTGGGCCGGTTGCGGCGCCCGACCTTCGTCTCGACGCCGGATCTCACGGCCGACGTGCCCTGGGCGCACTGGTGCCCGGTCGTCGCCGACGTCGAGCGATTCGCGAGCGGGGCACCGGTGCTCGCCGGTCCGACGGCGCAGATCATCCACGCATCGAGCAATCCGCTGCAGAAGGGCAGCGATCGCATCGAGCCCGCGCTCGCCCCGCTCATCGACGCCGGGGCCGTGCGGTACCGGCTCATCAGCTCGACGCCCGCGGCGGAGATGCCCGCGGTGTTCGCCTCCGCCGACATCGTGCTCGACCAGTTCCGGATCGGCTCCTACGGTGTCGCCGCCTGCGAGGCGATGGCCGCCGGCCGCGTGGTGGTCGGCCACGTGCTCCCCTTCGTGCGCGAGCGGATCGCGCAGGACCTCGGCCTGGAGCTGCCGATCGTCGAGGCGACCCCCGACACCCTGCGCGACGTCGTCACCGGCCTCCTCGACGATCCGGATCGCACGCGCGAGATCGCCGCGGCGGGGCCGGGGTACGTCGCCCGCGTGCACGCGGGAGACGCCAGCGCCCGGATGCTCATCGAGCAGTGGATCGAGGCGTAACGGGCGCGGACGCCTACCACGTGACGATCAGACCGCCCCAGGACAGGCCGACGCCGAAGCCGAGGAGCATGACCCGCATGCCCGGCCGCAGCGCGCCCTGCCGCTCCGCCTCGGCGAGCGCGATCGGGATGCTGGAGGAGACCGTGTTGCCCGTCTCCGCCAGCGCCACGAAGAACTTCTCGGTGGGCACCTTGAGCTTCTTGCGCAGATGCTCGAGCATGAAGGCGTTGGCCTGGTGGAAGACGAACAGATCGATGTCGTCGAGCCCCAGCTCCGCCTGCTCCAGGATCGCCTGCACCGACTCCGGCACGACGCGCAGCGTGAAATTGAAGATCTCGGGGCCGTCCATGAAGAGGTCGTAGCCGCTGCTCTCGAGATCGCGCGCCGCGGGGGCCGACTTGGGGGCGATGTCCGTGCCGCGGCGCAGTCCGCCGTGCGGCACCACGAGGTGTCCGGCGCCGGTCCCGTCGGTGCCGTAGGTGATCGCGCCGATGCCCTCGGTCTCCGTGTCCTCCGCGGCGACGAGCGTCGCGGCGGCGCCGTCGCCGAAGATCGTGCGCACGCTCTTGTCGGCGGGGTTCACGAACTTCGTATAGGTGTCGGCGGTGATGACCAGCACGCGGGACGCCTGCCCCGATTCGATGAGCCCCTTCGCCTGCCCCAGCGCGTAGACGTAGCCCGAGCAGCCGAGGTTCAGGTCCGCGGCCCCGGAGTTCTGCCGCAGTCCGAGACCGGCATGGACGATGCACGCGGTGGTCGGCAGGAAGTAATCGGGGCTCTGCGTGCAGACGATCACGTAGTCGATCGTCTCGGGATCGATGCCGCGTCGCTCGAGCAGCGCCCGTCCGGCCGCGATCGCGAGATCCGAGGAGAACTCGTCCTCACCCGCGATATGCCGGCGGTGGATGCCGGTCTTCGCGGAGATCTTCTCGACGCTCCACTCGGGGAACTCGGCCGAGAGATCCTCGTTCGTCAGGACCGCTTCGGGAAGGTGGGATTCGATCGCGACGATACGTGCCTGCATGCCCGCAGTCTATCCCAGCCCCCGCCGGCGACGGAGCTCAGTGCGCGGTGTATCCGCCGTCGACGACCAGCGTGGTGCCGGTGGTCCAGCCGGAGGCCGGAGCGAGCAGGTAGAGCGCGGCGTTGGCCACGTCCTCCACCGAGCCGATCCCGAGCGGATGCGCGGCTTCGATGGCCGCCCACGCGTCGTGACCAATCTTGCGCCGAAGACCCTCGGTCAGCGGCGTCTCGACGATCCCCGCGGCGACGCTGTTGACGCGGATGCGCTCAGGGGCCAGCTCGAGGGCGAGCGAACGCCCGAGCGAGGAGACCGCGGCCTTGGTTGCCGCGTACACGCTCACGCCCGCCTCGCCGACGAGCCCGGCCGCGGATGACATCAGCACGATGCTCGCCCGCTCGGCGCGCACCTTCGGGCTGCGGAACGCCTTCGCGAGCAGGATGCTGCTCGTCACATTCGCGTCCAGAAGGCCCGTGATCTGCGCCGTGGTCACCGCTCGGAGCGGCGTCGTGGCGTGGACACCGGCGGCGTGCATCAGCCCGTCGAGGGGGCCCAGATGTTCGACGGCCGCGCGGAGGACCGCGGGGATGCCGGCGTGCTCCGAGAGGTCGGCAGGCAGGACGACGTGCCCCTCGCCGTCGAGCAGCGCACGGGTCTCATCGAGCGCGTCCTCGCGGCGCGCCACGAGCGCGACGCGCGCACCGGCGCGACTCGCGCGGATCGCGGTCTCCCGCCCGATGCCCGACGACGCGCCGGTCACGAGGAGGGCGCTGCCATCCAGACCGAGGAAATCGAAGCTCACGATGCGGCGGACACGAGCGCGTGCAGATCCTCCACCGTCTCGGCCCGGGCGAGCGCATCGGCGTCGAGCTCGACCCCGAGACGCTCATCGATCGCCGCGATGAAGCCGAGCCGGGCGAGGGAGTCCCATCCCTGCGCTTCGAGGGTCTCCGTCTCGGTGATCGCATCGACCTCGAGGGTCTCGGCCACGAGTTCGAGCAGCGTCTGTCTGTCCATGGCCTTCAGCCTACTGCGTCGCCGCGCCCGCGTCCTGCCTCGCGCCGGAGTCCGCGCGATCCTGCGCGTCCTTCCACTTCCGCATCCGGCGCTCCAACGGGCGCTCGACGAAGTGGTGCAGCGCCCAGGCGAGCACGATGGTGACCGCGAGGAGCCCGGCGAACCAGCCGAGGTTGCCCCAGCTCGCCTCCTGGTACCCGAAGACGCGCAGCGCGAGGTAGATGGCCGTCGCGTGCACGAGGTAGAAGGCGAAGGACCATTCGCCGAGCTTCACCTGCCACCGCGTCTCGAAGAGGAAGCGCCGGCCGTTCACCGTGCGCACGGCGAGCGAGACGATCGCGAGCCCCACGGCGACCGTGAACAGCTCGTTGCCGAACGCGGCGACGTGCGCGAACGCGGGTCGCACCGTGCCGATCGCGATCGCGGCGACGACCACCGCCATCGACCCGACACCGATGAGCGGATGGAGCCGCGGGCGCCACCCGGAGCGCATGGCCCAGGCGAGCGCCATACCGAGCAGGAATTCCGGTACGCGGACGAGGGGCATCGGCACGTGGACGAGCCAGGATTCGGGCCAGAGCACCGCTCCGGCGCGGTAGGCGAACGCCCACAGCACCGCGGCCGCTGCGAGGACCAGAGCGCCGCGCTTCGCGAACGGCACGAGGACGCGGGAGATCCAGGGGTGCACCGCGTAGAAGAGCATCTCCACCGTCAGCGTCCACGCGGCGGGGTTGCCCGAGAAGAGGATCGCGGGGTTCGCCCACCAGCCCTGCAGCACGACGACCGACAGCAGGAGGATTCCGAGGTCGAACGGCTTGAGGAAGCTGCCCTCGGGCACGGGACCGAGCGTGTAGAAGACGGGGATCGCGATGAGCAGGGCGACGATGTGCGCCGGCCAGATGCGCGCGAAGCGCCGCCAGTAGAACGTCGACGTCCGCACCCCGGGGCGCATCGACCAGGTCAGCACGAAGCCCGACAGGACGAAGAAGAAGGTGACGCCGAAGTAGCCCTGGTCGAAGAGCAGGTTGATCGGCCCGGGGAGCGGCGCGAAGACGCGCATGTGATAGAGGAAGACGAGGAACGCCGCCCACCATCGCAGTCCGGTCAGCACGTCGAGTCGCGGCGTGGGCGCGGCGAGCGTCGCGGTCGCGGGAGATGTCACTGCGGGTCCAATCCGGTTGCGGGAGCGCAGTCAACCCTACCCGAGGCCGATCCCGAACCCGCTCCCGGTAGCATCGAGGCATGACCGAGCCGCTCGTCGACCTCACCATCGCCGTCCACTCGGAGACCCGCCCCATCGCGCGGGCCGTCTCCTCCGTGCTCGATCACACGCGGGCGCCCGTGCGGGTGAATGTCGTGGCCCACAACATCGACCCCGGGATCATCCGCCGCAACCTCGGCGACTACGCAGCGCATCCGCAGCTGCGGCTCCTCGAGCTGCGCGACGGCATTCCCTCCCCCGCCGGCCCCATGAACCACGGCTTCGCGAGCTCCACGGCGCCCTTCATCTCCGTGATGGGCTCGGATGACGAGCTCGCCCCCGGCGCCATCGATTCCTGGCTCGCGCTCCAGCAGCGGACGGGAGCCGAGGCGGTGCTCGCGCGGATCCGGCTCGACACCGGCCGCACCGACCCCTATCCGCCTGTCCGCAACGGGCGCCGCACCGAGGGGCTCCACGCGCGCAAGGATCGTCTCGCCTATCGCAGCGCCCCGCTCGGGCTCATCGACCGGCGCCGCTTCGGCGATCTGCGGCTCACCGAGGGGCTGCCGTCGGGTGAGGATCTCACGTACTCGCTGACCGTCTGGTACACCGCGGACCGTCTCGCCTACGACCTGGCCGGACCGCCCTACATCATCAACGGCGACGCGGGCGACCGCGTCACCTTCGCTCCCCGGCCGATCGCCCGGGACTTCGCCTTCCTCGACGAGCTCGAAACGCTCCCCTGGTTCGCCGCCGCCTCCCGCCCCGAACGGGTCGCGATCGTCGTGAAGCTCATCCGCATCCACGTCTTCGACGCGATCTTCGCGCGCGCCCGCACCCCGGAGGATCTCGAGGCGAACCGCGCGGGGCTGCTCGCCCTGCTGGATCGCTTCGAGGGGCTCGCCCCGGGGGCCACCGCCCTCCTGTCTCGCGCGGACCGGGCGGTCTTCGACGAGCTCCGCAGCGCGGCGGGCACGCCGGAATCGCTCGCGCTCGCGCTCGACCGGCGGCACGTCTACATGTCCCTGCCGACGCTGCTGCCGCGCAATCCCCTCCGCGCGTTGCACCGGCAGGCGCCCTTCCGCACGCTGTTCTCGGGCTTCCGCATCATGAACGGCGCGCACTGATCCCCGCGGGGTCGGGCGCCGCCAGGGCGCCCGCGAGCCGGCGGCCGAACAGGCTGTGGAGCACGACGCTGCCGAGCACCACCACGATGAGCACGTAGAGGGCGATATTCGCGTCGTCGTCGCGCATCGCGTTGAAGGCGAGGAGGCCGAACACGATGCTCGACGTGCCGCGGGGCCCGAGCAGCCCGAGCGCCGCCTGCTCCCGCAGGGTCGACCCGCTGCCGAGGAAGGCGAGCAGCACCGGGACGATGCGCAGCAGGGTGAGTGCGAGGAGCGCGAACAGGATCCAGCTCCACTCGACCGGCGTGACGAGGATCAGCGAGGCGACCGCGCCGAACACGAACCACATGACCAGGGAGCTGAGTACGCCGAGATCGTCGGCGAGGGAGAGCTCGGCGTGGGGGATGTTCTTGCGGAAGCCGCGCCGGCCGAGCCTCGCCGGCTTGTAGACGAGCCCGGCGATGAACGCCGCGACGAAACCGTTGCCGTGCAGCGGCAGGGCGCAGGCGTAGGTCACGACGGGCACGAGCACCATCGCGATCCGCAATCCGCTCGGCGTGGCCCAGCCGCGGCGGGCCCCGAGGCGCGCTCCGAGGCCCGCCGCACCGCCGATGATTCCACCCACGAGGACCGCGTAACCTGCGGCGGGGATCGCCTCCTCGAGCGCGCCGAGCGGGCCCCCGTTCGTCTCGGAGAGCCCGAGCACGATGAGGGCGAAGGCGAAGATCGGCGAGAAGATGCCGTCGTTGTACCCGCTCTCGACGGCGAGGGCGTGGCGCGTGCGGCGCGGGAGCCTCGGGTCGCGCAGCAGCTCGGCCGCGGGCGCGAAATCGATCGGCAGCACGATGCAGGCGATCGCCAGCACCGCGAACACGGAGGTGCCGAGCAGCGGCACCCCGACGACCACCGCGAGCACGATCGAGACGGGCAGGGCGATGAGCAGGAGCCGCAGTACAGGCCCGCGCGCTCCCGCGAAGAAGCCGCCGCGCACCTCCGTCGCGTCGACGAAGAGCAGCAGCGCGAGAATGAGCTCGACGATGTGCTCGGCGAGCTGCGTATTGAGCCCGGTCTCGATGCTGTCCTGGAACGCGAAGCCGATCGCGATCCCGCTGAGCACCATGACGACGGGACCGGAAAAGTGCCACCGCTGCAATCGCGCGCCGACGAGGGACCAGGCGAGGATCGCGACCGTGCAGCAGACCAGAAGTGGGATCACAGTACGACTGTAGAACAGGCCTCGCGCGCAAGGCGCCCGAAGCCATAGATTGGGGGAACCGTGGCCGCCCCGGCCCGCGCACCGCAGCGACGAGAAAAGAGGAGCCGCATGGCCTCGGAGGAGATCGAGGACGCGCCTCGAACGGGCGTTCCGGGGACACGGCCGAGCCGCCGCAGTTTCCTGAAGACCGGCGGACTCGTCGCCGCGGGGGTCGCCGCGGGCGCAGGCGGGGCCGCCGCGGTCGCCGCCGCCGTCGGCAGGCCCGACCCAGGGACGCCCTACATCCCCGAGCGCTTCGACATCCCGAAGCCCCGAACCGAGCCGGGCTTCGACCACCTCGTCGTCGTGATGGGCGAGAACCGCTCCTTCGACAATCTGCTCGGCTATCTCTACACGCCCGAGGATCCTCCCCCGGGCGGAACGTTCGCTGGCCTCGCCTTCGGCGACTACGCGAACACGGCTGAGGACGGCACCGTGATCCCCGCCCACGTGTACGCGGGGTCGACGGACTATGTCATGGGGCGCCCCGATCCCGATCCCGGAGAGGAGTATCCACACGTCAATACGCAGGTGTTCGGACGGATCGACTCCCACAACCGGGGCAAGGACGTGGGCGAGCTCACGGAGCCCTACCATGCCCCCGAGCGCGGCACCCCCGCCGATATGTCCGGCTTCGTGCTCGACTACGAAGCCGACTTCGTGCATCGCAAGCGGCGCGCTCCCATGACGCACGAGCGCGAACAGATCATGGGCTCCTTCTCCCCCGAGATGCTGCCCGTCCTCTCGACGCTCGCGCGCGAGTTCGGCGTCTTCGACCATTGGTTCTGCGCCGTGCCCAGCCAGACCTTCTGCAACCGCAGCTTCTTCCACGCCTCGACCTCCCACGGCTTCGTGACCAACAAGCACGGCGGCGGCTACCTCAAGTGGCTCGGCGCGGCCGAGACTCCGACCGTGTTCAACCGGCTCGAGGAGGCCGGGCTGAGCTGGCGGATCTATTTCGACGAACTGCAGCTGATCTCATTCACGGGCGTGCTCCATGCACCGGTACTGCGCGAGTTCTGGAAGACCGACCGCTTCGCGACCATGACGCAGTTCTACGAGGACGTCGAACGCGGCGCCCTCCCCGAGTACGCGTTCGTCGAACCACGGATGATGTTCAACCACAACGACTTCCATCCGCCCGTCGGCCGTCTCCACGAGGGCGACGAGGGCGGCGAGCACGTGTACAACGGTGCGATCTCGGACGCGCGGGCGGGCGACGCGCTCGTGCACGAGATCTACACCGCGATCCGCAACTCCACCTCGGAGACCGGCTCGAACTACCTCAACACGACGCTCCTCATCACGTTCGACGAGCACGGCGGCACCTACGACCACGTCCCGCCGCCCGAGGCCACGCCGCCCGACGGCAGCGGCGCCGGGGAGATGGGCTTCCACTTCGACCGTCTCGGGTGCCGGGTGCCGGCGATCGTCGTCTCGGCGCACACCGAGCGCGGCAGCGTCTTCAGCGAGGAGATGCATCACGGCTCGCTCGCCGCGACGCTCGCCGAGCGATTCCAGTTCCCTCCCCTGACCCGACGGGACGCCGCAGCGCGCTCCATCGCCGACGCCTTCAACCGCACGGTGCCGCGGCACGCGGCGGACTGGCCGCAGACGACGCCTTCCTACGTGCACCCGAATCCGGAGGCCCATCCGGCGAGAGCGCACGCCTCGCGCCCGCTGAGTCCGCCGGCGCACGGGCTCATCGGCCTGCTGATCCACCATTTCGGCACGGCGGACGAGCAGGCCTCGCCGCCGCAGACCTTCGGGGACGCCTACGAGATGCTCCTCAAGTACGGTACGGGGCTCTTCGGCGCGCAAGCCTCCTGATCGCACGCCGCGCCGCTCGACGGCGAGTGCGCCGACGATTCGTCGAGCCGAGGCGACGGGTGCTCGGCGCCCGCCGGTCCCCGCTATCCTCACAAGGATTTCCGACTAGGCTCATGAGAATTCCCCGCATTGCCCATGGGGATCCTTCACCGCACCCGGATGCGCCCTCTCCCCTCCACGAACTCCGAAAGCCAGCATGACCGTCACCCCGTCGTCCGCCCGGCCGCGAGAGCGCCGCTTCCGCCCCGAGATCGAGGGGCTCAGGGCGGTGGCCATCGGGCTCGTCCTGATCTATCACCTGCAGGCGCCAGTGCTGCGCGGCGGGTTCATCGGCGTCGACGTCTTCTTCGTCATCAGCGGATTCCTCATCACCTCGCATATCCTCGGCGAGGTCGAATCGACCGGCCGCCTCTCGCTCGCCGCGTTCTGGGCGCGCCGCATGAAGCGCCTACTGCCCGCCGCGGCGACGGTGCTCGTGGCGACCGCGCTCGCGAGCTGGGTCCTGCTCCCGCAGACGAGCTGGCGCGCCGTCGGCGGCGATGTGTCGGCGGCCGCGCTCTCCCTCGTCAATTGGCGCTTCGCCTCGGAGTCGATCGCCTACGACGCGCAGGGTCAGGGCGTCTCGCCCGTGCTGCACTTCTGGTCCCTCTCCGTCGAGGAGCAGTTCTATGTGCTCTGGCCGGTCGCCCTGGGCCTCGCCTATTGGCTGTTCCTGCGGGGCGGCCGACCGCGCCGCGTGCGGGTGATCAGCGCGATCGTCATCGGCCTGATCGCGCTTCCCAGCCTCGTCTGGTCCGTCGTGCACACCCCCTCGGACGCCGACGTCGCCTTCTTCGTCACTTCGACCCGACTCTGGGAACTCGGCGCGGGCGCTGCCGTCGCCGTGGGGGCCGGATTCTGGCATCGCATCCCAGTCGCCGTCTCCGTCGTGCTCGGCTGGGGCGGAGTGGCGAGCATCGCCTGGGCTGCGATCGCGTTCGACGACACGATGCCGTGGCCGGGCTCCGCGGCCCTCGTCCCCGTGCTGGGGACGGCAGCGGTCATCGTGGCGTCTTCCGCGAGACCGCGCGCCTTCGATGCCGCGCGACTGCTCGGCTGGCGGCCGGTCGCCTGGGTGGGTGGGCTCTCCTACTCCTGGTACCTCTGGCACTGGCCGGTGCTGGTGCTCGCGGAAGCGCGATTCGGCGAACTCCGACTGCGCTACCGCATCCTGCTCGTGCTGGGCTCCGGCCTCCTGGCCTGGATCAGCCTGAAGTGGATCGAGAACCCCGTGCGACGCTCCCGCCGCCTGAGCGAACGGCCCGGATTCATGCTGTCGGTGGGTGCGAATCTCTCGCTCATCGGCATTCTCGCCGGTCTGCTCCTCTCAGCGGCGGTGCCCGCGCGGACGGACGCCGCCGCGGTGGATCCGAATGCTTACGGCGCACGCGCGCTCACCCTGGATCCCGGCGGTCTCGTCGAACCCCACGAGGTGCAGGAGCACTCGGCTGCGCTCGTGCCCGGCCCGGCGGCGGCACTCGATGATCTTCCTCGAGCGCAGCGCGACGGCTGCGTTACCGGCGCGCGGAGTCCGGAGCTCATCGTCTGCACCTCCGGCGACCCCGAGGGGGCGCTCGACGTCGCGGTCGTCGGGGACTCCAAGATCCTGCAATGGGATTCCGCCGTCGCACGGATTGCCGAGGAGCGCGGTTGGCGGATCACCACGGCCTACAAGGCGGGGTGCCCCTTCGCCGAGCCCGCGTGGGCGGACACGGAATTGGCGGCGCGCAGCTGCACCGCGTGGAACGCGGAGGCGCTCGACCTCCTGCTCGAGGAGCGCCCCGACGTGGTCATCACCTCCAGTCTGAGAGTGCTGGACGGCTCGCAGGACGGAGACCCCGCCCGCGGCGTCGCTATGCTCGGCGCCCGCTGGAGCGAGCTGCAGGACTCCGGGATCAGGGTCGTGCCGATCCTCGACAATCCAAGCCCCGGCTTCGAGGTCGCCGACTGCGTCGCCCAGCATCCTGAGACGCTCTCGGCATGCGCATTCGATCGGGACGCCGCGATCGCGGCCTCGGGCGTGCGGTGGCAGCTGCCGGCAGCGGCCGCGACCGGCGTCGACGTCGTGGACATGTCCGACGTCGCATGCCCGCCGGCGAACGCCTGCCCCGCCGTGATCGGCGACGCGCTGCTGTACCGGCGGGGCACCCATCTCACGGACTCGTTCGTCCTCTCGACGATCGACATCCTCAAAGCCAGACTGGTCCCGGCGGTCGAGGCGGGAGGGAGCGGCGCGGCGTAGGCCCCGGCTATGCCACCTCGCGGGCGAGCCCCGCGAGGGCGACCTGCTCGCCGAAGGCGGGGTGCGCGCGGGCGACCTCGCTGAAGGTGCCCTGCGCCACGATCCGCCCATCGTCGAGGTAGCAGACGCGGTCGTAGTCCTTGATCGTCGACAGCCGGTGCGCCACCGAGATGAGCGTGACCTCGCCCTGCAGGCTGCGGATCGACTTCGTCACCTCGTCCTCGGTCTTGGTGTCGAGCGAACTGGTGGCCTCGTCGAGCACGAGCACGAGCGGATCGGTGTACAGCGCGCGGGCGATCCCGAGCCGCTGCTGCTGCCCGCCGGAGAGCGAGACCCCGCGCTCGCCGATGCGCTCGTCGATGCCGCCGGCGCGGTCGGAGACGAGCGAGCCGAGCTGCGCCCGCTCGAGGGCGTGCATGACGCGCTCGCGGTCGATGTCGTCGCTCCAGGTCAGCGCGACGTTCTGGGCGATGGTGCCGTCGAAGAGCGCGACGCGCTGCGGCACGTAGCCCACGCGCCCCCGCCACTGGCGGAGCACCGACTGCAGCGGCTCCCCGTCGAGCTCGATCGCGCCGGCCGAGGGCTGGCTGAGGCCGAGCAGCAGATCGATGAGCGTCGATTTGCCCGCCCCCGACGGCCCCACGATGCCGACCGAGCTGCCCAGCGGGATGTCGAGGGACATGCCGCGGATCACATCGGCGTCGGCGCCCGGATAGCGGAACCGTACGTCGTCGAGGCGCAGCAGGCGGGGGTTCTCGGCGAGCTCGGCGGTGTCCGCCGGGGTCTGCGAGGTCTCGATGTCCCGTTCGGAGGCGATGAGGTCGTTGACGACCTCGCGGGCGCCCGGCAGGCTCGCGGTCGCCTGCACGACGCCGCCCTGCAGTCCGGTGAGCGCGGGGATGAGCCGGAATCCGGTCGTCGCGAAGAGCGCGACCGAGGCGAGCGCGGCGGCCATGCCGCCCGTGAAGTAGGAGAAGCCGCCGATCAGCGCGATGCCGCCGAGGAGCGCCGCCTCGTAGGCGAAACCGGGCAGCACGCCGAGGAACGAGCCGTTCGCGCGCGCCCGCGTGCTGCGCCGGCGGTTGTCGGTGACGAGATCGGCCACCTCGCCGAGCCGATTGCGCAGGCTCAGCTCCTTGAGCGCGTCGATCATCTCGGTCATCAGGTTGGCGACGCGGTAGCTGAAGTCGAGATTGACCTGCCCGGCCTCGAGCGCGCGCTTCGTCACCACGAAGTGGACGAGCAGCATCACGATCGACAGGTAGACGAAGGCGATGACGGAGGCCGCGGGATCGGCGACGACGAGCACGCCGAGCACGAGCACGAAGGTGAAGAAGGAGCTCGGCACCCGCATGAGCGGCAGCACGAAGCCCGCCATCGCGTTCGCGATGCCGGCGTCGGCGATACGGGTGATCTCCGCGACCGATCGTTTCGAGCGCTCCTCCCAGCTCGCCCCGATGTACGCGCGGAACAGGCGGTCGCCCACCTCGAGTTCGTACTTGGCGAAGCGGCGGGTGGCGAACCACTGCAGCACCACGTTGAGCACCGACTTCAGCAGCATGAGCCCGAGCGCGATGAGCACGAGCAGCGGCACGGTGCCCGGCTCCACCGTACCGATGACCGGCAGGCTGATCGCCTTGCCCGAGATCGCCGAGGGGAGCACGATCGCGAGCAGCGACATGCCGATCGCGTCGAGCGCCGTGATGAGGCTCGTGGCGATGATGTAGCCGAGGTAGTAGCGCTGCGCGCCCTCCGGGAGGAGCGGGAGCAGCTGCCGCAGCGTGATCCAGATCTGTTTCATGATGCCGACGGGCGATCCGCGAACGCGGACGGGCCCGGTCTAGGCCCCCGCCCGCAGCACGGCGGTCACGCCGGAGACGATGCGCTCGAGGTCGCCCTCGGAGAGCGAAGGGTGCACGGGCAGCGACAGCACCTCGGCCGCGGCGCGCTCGGTCTCGGGCAGTTCGAGCCCGGGGGCGAACTCCGCGAGCGACGGCAGGCGGTGGTTCGGGATCGGGTAGTACACGCCGGAGCCGACGTTGTACTCCGCGCGCAGCGCGTCGCGGAGCCGGTCGCGCTCGGCGGCGTCGACGCGGATCGTGTACTGGTGGTAGACGTGCACCGCCTCCTCGGCCACATAGGGCGTCGTCACGCCGTCGAGGCCCGCGAGGCCCGCATCCAGCGCGGCGGCGTTCGCGCGCCGCTGCGAGGTCCACGCGTCCACCTTCGTGAGCTGCACCCGGCCGATCGCCGCGTGGATGTCGGTCATCCGCGCGTTGAAACCGACGACCTCGTTGGCGTACTGGGTCTCCATGCCCTGATTGCGCAGCAGGCGCACGCCGCGCGCCAGCTCCTCGCTCGCGCAGCTCACCATGCCCCCCTCGCCCGAGGTCATGTTCTTGGTGGGGTACAGGCTGAACATCGCGAAGTCGCCGAACGTGCCGACCGGGCGGCCGTCCCAGGAGGCGCCGTGCGCCTGGGCGGCGTCCTCGTAGACGGCGAGCCCGTGCTCCTCGGCGATCGCCGAGATCTGGTCGACGAGGAAGGGGTGGCCGTAGAGGTGCACGGGCATGATGCCCTTGGTGCGCGGGGTGATGGCGGCCCGCACGGACTCCGGATCGAGCGTGAAGGTCAGCGGATCGATGTCCGCGAAGACCGGGGCGGCACCCGTGAGCGCGACGGAGTTGCCCGTCGCGGCGAAGGTGAAGGAGGGCACGATGACCTCGTCGCCGGCGCCGACCCCCGCCGCGAGCAGCCCGAGGTGCTGCCCGCTCGTGCCGGAGTTCACGGCGACCGTCGCGCGGCCCTGCACGAAGTGCTCGGCGAACTCCTGCTCGAAGGTCGCGACCTCCGGCCCCTGCGCGATCATCCCGGAGCGGAGCACGCGGTCGACGGCCTCCCGCTCGTCGTCGCCGATGATGGGCCTGGCAGCGGGAATGAAGTCTGTCGACATGGAGGATCACCTTTCGCGCGGACCGTGGGAATGCCGCTCGTCATGTGCCAGGATACTCGGCCTCCGCTCCGAAACCGCCCCCGCGGCGGGGCGGGCCCCGGCGACCGCGGCGCGAGCGCGCTGTTAGCCTGGGCTCCGCGCCCCGGCGCCCGACGCACTCGAGGAGGTGACGATGCCGAGCATCGCACGCGAACGCGCGCCCGAGAGCGAGCGCACGCGCCGCGGCATCCGGCTCGACATCCAGGGGCTGCGCGCGCTCGCGGTCGCCCTCGTCGTCGGATACCATCTCTTCCCCGAACGGCTCTCCGGCGGCTACCTCGGCGTCGACGTCTTCTTCGTCATCAGCGGCTACCTCATCATCGGCCATCTCCTGCGGGAGCTCGACCGCACGGGCCGGATCCGGATTGCCCGGTTCTGGGCGCGCCGCGTGCGCCGGCTCATCCCCGCGGCGCTCCTCGTGCTCCTCGTCTGCGCGGTGCTTGCGGTGGCGGTCATGCCCGCCATCGTGCGGGTGCAGAACCTCGGCGACATCGGCTTCGCCGCCGGCTACCTCCTCAACTGGCACCTCGCGGCCGGCGCCGTCGACTACCTCGACGCCGCCAATCCGCCGTCGCTCGTCCAGCACTACTGGTCGCTGTCGGTCGAGGAGCAGTTCTACCTCGTGACGCCGCTGCTCATCGCGGGCGCCGCCCTCCTGGCGGCACGGCTCCGCGGCGATCGCCGCCGGCTCATCGCGACGGTGCTCGCCGCGGCCTTCGCCGCATCCCTCATCCACTCGATCGCGCTGACCGCCGCCTCCCCGCAGGAGGCGTACTTCGTCACGACGACGCGCGTCTGGGAATTCCTCCTCGGCGGACTCGTCGCCATGCTCCCCGCGGCCCGGCTCCCCGGCGCCGCGAAGCACGCGCTCAGCCTCGCCGCCCTCCTCGCGATCCTCGCCGCGGCGTACGGCTTCGACGCGGCGACCGCCTTCCCGGGCTGGATCGCGCTGATCCCGGTCGCCGCGACGGGCGCCCTGCTCTGGGTCGGGGATTCCGCGACCGGCCTCGCCCCCCAGCGGCTCGCGCATGCCCGCCCCGTGCAGTTCGTCGGCGACGCCTCGTACGCGATCTACCTGTGGCACTGGCCGCTCATCGTCGTCCTCGACGCGACGCTCGGGGCCGATCCCGCGGCGCCGCTCGCGCACTGGCGTCTCGCGCTCATCGTGCTGCCCGCGACGCTCCTCCTCGCCTGGGCCACGAGGCGCTTCGTCGAGGAACCCGTGCGGCGCGCCCGCGGGCCGCTCGAGCGACCGCCGGTCGTCTTCGGCGGCATGGCCGTCGCCGCGGGGCTCGTCATCGCGCTCTGCGCCGCGCAGATCCTCGCGGCCGAGGCGGACACCGATCGGCGGCGCGCGGAGATCCAGGCGCTCCTCGACGGCGACGCCCTGGGCGGCGCCGCCGCGGGCGAGGCGCGCTGCGTCGGCGCCGGCGCGCTCGTCGCCGACTGCGCGGCTCCCCACGCGCGCACTCCGGCGGTCGACCCCGCCTTCGCCGAGGCCGACAAGCCCTGGTACTGGTTCACCGACGGCGACGGCCGCGCGTACTGCACCGAGACCACGGTCGGCACCTGGACGGAGCGCTCCTGCGACGTCCCCGCAGCCGATCCGGGACCGGACGCCCCCGGGGTCGTCGTCCTTGGCGACTCGCACGCCGAGCACGTGTTCGCCCCGATCCAGCGCGTCGCGGCGGAGCAGGGCTGGGACCTGCGGCTCGAGAGCCGCGCCTCCTGCGGACTGTTCGCCCGCCCCGCCGCGGGCGACGACGCGAACGCCGCGCGCTGCGCGGAGTGGGGCGAGCGGCTGCGCGGCGAGATCGCCGCGGACCCCGAGGTCGACACGGTGCTCGTGAGCCTCCGCACCGAGCTCTACGATCTCCCCGCCGAAGCCGCCGAGGGCCTCGCGGAACTGCGGGACGCGGGCAAACGGGTCGTCGTCATCCGCGACGTGCCCGTCGTCGGAGTGCGGGGCCCCGACGGCGCTCCGCTCACGGGCCCCGAATGCGTGCTCGCCTCCGGCCAGGGCGACGATCCCTGCACCTGGACGAACCCCTGGCCCGAGGACTGGCTGATCGAGACCGCCGTCGCGCTCGGGCTCGACATCGTCGACACGTACGGCATCATGTGCCCCGAGGAGACCTGCCACATGGTCACGGGCGATCTCGTGATGTACACGGACGACAACCACCTCACAGGCATGTTCTCGCTCTCGCTCGCGCCCTGGTTCGCGAAGACGCTGGCGCCGATCGTCGACTGACCCGCACGGCTCGGCCGATCCCTTCCGCGGATCTGCCAGAATGTTCGCATGACCTTCGACCCCGCGACGCCCGGCGCGCTCGCCAACGCCGACACCTGGGTCGTCATCCCCCTCTACAACGAGGCCACGGTGATCGGCGGCGTCATCGCCGATCTGCTGCCGGTCTTCCCGAACGTGGTCTGCATCGACGACGGATCCGGCGACGGCTCCGGGGCGGTCGCCCGTGCCGCCGGGGCGCATCTCGTCACGCATCCGATCAACCTCGGGCAGGGCGCGGCGCTGCAGACGGGCTTCGCGTACGCGCTCGAGCGGGGCGCCGGCTACGTGGTCACCTTCGACGCCGACGGCCAGCACCGCGTCATCGATGCGCAGGCCATGCTCGCACGATCCCGCGCCGAGGACGTCCCGATCGTCTTCGGCTCCCGCTTCCTCGACGACCGCACGAAGCCCGGGCTCCTGAAGAAGATCGTGCTGAAGACGGCCGTCTGGGTCACGAACCTCACGACGCGCACACGGCTCACCGACGCCCACAACGGGCTCCGCGTCATCCGCGAGGACGCGCTACGCCGCATCAGACTCCGGCAGGATCGCATGGCCCACGGCACCGAGATCGTCGTGCAGCTCGGCCGGACGGGCCTGCCCTACGTCGAGGAGCCGGTGGAGGTCATCTACTCCGACTACTCGAAGGCGAAGGGGCAGTCACTGCTCAACTCCGTGAACATCCTCGTGGATCTCATCATCCGATAGGGGCGCCATGATTCTGTTCCAGATCCTCCTCGTCGCGATCGTCATCGTCGCGGCCGCGCTCGCCTTCCGGTTCCTGCCGGGCGAGCGCTCGCTCGCGCTGAAGCGGATCATCGCGATCCTCTTCGTCCTCGCCGCAGCCGCGGCGATCCTCTTCCCCGGCCTGCTCACGGCGGTCGCCAATTTCTTCGGCATCGGCCGGGGCACCGATCTCCTGCTCTACCTCTTCATCATCGCGATGCTCATCTTCGCGACCGCGGTCGTGCGGGCGAAGGCGCGCAGCGACGCCCGGGTGACGGAGCTGGCGCGGGCCGTCGCCCTGATGGAGGCGCGACTGCGGGACGAGCGGCCGGCGCCGGGCGCCGGCGGCGGCACCGACGAGGACGCCGCCCGGTGATGGCCTGGCTCGCCTTCGCACTGCCGCTCGGCGCGGCGATCGCCGTCATCGCCGTGCTCGGCCTGCCCGCGGCGTTCGCGCTGCGGCTGCGGGGACTCACGATGCTCGTCGTCGCGGTGCCCGCGGCGTTCGCCGTGCTGGCGGTCGCGAGCATCCTGGCCCCGCTGATCGGCATGCGCTGGTCGATCCTCCCGGCCCTCGCGGTCGCGGCGGCGCTCGCGGTCCTGCTGCGGCTGCTCCGGCGCTGGCTCGGCGCGCCGCCGCGCGGCGAGGCGGAGCGCCGCCGCGGCGCGAGCTCCTGGCGGGACTTCTGGATCGGCCTCGGCGCCGCGGCGATCGGCGGCGGCGTCATCGCGATCACCCTGATCGCGGCCATCCGCACCCCCGGCGCGATCTCGCAGACCTTCGACGTGAACTTCCACCTCAATGCGGTGCGCTACATCATGGACGGCGGCTCCGCCTCGCCGTTCACGATGGACCTCACCTCCCCGGGGCAGCCGATCTTCTACCCGACGCTGTGGCACGCCTTCGTCACGCTCGTCGCACAGCTGTCGGGGGCCGCGATCCCGGTCGCCACGAACGCCGTGCTCCTCGTCGTGTCGGCGGTCGTCTGGCCGATCGGGGCGCTCGCCCTCGGCCGCGCGGTCGCGGGGCCCGGGCTGCGGGTCACCCTCATCACCGGCGCCCTCCTCGCCGCGTTCCCGAACTTCCCGCTCTTCCTCGCGGGCTACGGCGTGATCTACCCGAACCTCTTCGCCTACGCGCTCATGCCGTTCCTGCTCGTCGCGGGACTGCAGCTGCTGAACCTCGGGCCCGCGCGCCGCGCGCTGCCGATGCCGCTCGGCACCCGGTGGCTCCTCCTCCTCGGCGCGCTCGGTGCCGCCATCCTCGCGCACCCGAACGTGATCCACGGCGCGCTCGTGTGGGGGGCGGTCCCCGTCGCCTTCGCCGCGATCCGGGCGCTGCGCGGCCGTCCGGTGCCCGGGCCCGCGGGACTGCTCGTGCGGCCGCGTACCGCGCCGGCGCTGCGCCGCGCGGGAGCGATCCTCGGGGTCGTCGCCTTCGCGGCGGCCGTCGTGCTGGCCTGGGTCGCGGGCCGCACCACCGACACGGCCTGGCAGGGCTTCTACGGCCCGCGCAGCGCGGCGCTCCAGCTGATCGGCGGCACCCCGCACCTCGAGGGGCACGCCTGGACCGTCTCGCTGCTCGTGCTGCTCGGCGCCGTGGTCGCCTGGCGGCACCGCGGCCTCCGCTGGGCGCTCGGCAGCGCCGCGGCCCTCGCGCTCTTCTACTACATCGCCGACGCCTTCCCCGCCGCCGAGTGGCGCACCTTCTTCCTGAGCCCCTGGTACAACGACCCCAGGCGCCTCGCCGCCCTCGTCCCCTTCGGCGCGCTGCCGCTCGCGGTGCTCGGTGCGCGCGCCGGCTGGGCGATGCTGCGGCCCGGGCTGCGGCGGATCGCGGCGCTGCGCCCGCCAGCGGCGCGGCGACGCGCCCTGCTCGCGACGTTCGGCCTGCTCTTCCTCCTGGCCGCCGGCCAGGCGGGGACGCTGTCGGCCGAGCAGTACGTGCGCACGAGCTACGACACGCGCCCGCAGGAGACGCAGCTGCTCAGCGACGACGAGCGGCGACTGCTGGAGCGGCTCGACGAGGAGGTGCCCGCCGGCGAGGTCATCGCCAACGATCCGCTCAACGGCAGCGCGCTCGGCTACGCCCTCGCCGACCGCGAGGTGCTCTTCCCTCATTCCGGCGGCATCTACGACCCCCGCGGCTACGAGCTCGTCGACTCCCTCGTCGGCGACCCCGCCGCGGCCTGCGAGATGTCGCGGGAGCTCGAGGTGCACTACGTGCTCGACTTCGGCAAGCAGTACGTGCTCGAGCCGTCGACCTCGCGCGCGATCCCCTTCGCGCAGATGAAGCACCTGGACCGCTCGCCGATCCTGACGGAGCTCGACCGCCAGGGCGACGCCGTGTTGTACCACATCGAGGGCTGCTGAGCGGCCCCGATCCCGACCCCCAGGAGAGCCCCATGAATGACATCAGCCCCGCCGCCTACATCGGCGAGGAGGTCCGCCTCGGCGCTGGCGTGCGGATCGGCCCCGGTGCGGTGCTGCTCGGCCCCTGCACCGTCGAGGACGGGGTCTGGATCGGCCCGGGCGCGCAGCTCGGCGCGCCGCCAGAGGTGTCGAGCCTGCCGCAGAACGCCGCATGGGCCGGGGATCTCCGGCACGCGGGCGTGCGCATCCGCGCGGGCGCCGTGATCCGCGAGGGCGCCGTCATCCATCAGGGGACGCACCGCCCGACCACCGTGGGGGCGCGCAGCTGGGTGCTCAACCGCGCCTACCTCGCGCACGACGTGCAGCTCGGGGAGGACGCGACCGTGTCGGCCGGGGTGTCGATCGGCGGGCACTGCTCCATCGGCGACCGCGTGAACATCGGCATGAACGCGGTCGTCCACCAGCGCCGGGTCATCGCCCCCGGCGCCATGATCGGCATGGGAACGCCGGTGACCCGCGACGTCCCCCCGTTCGCGAAGGTGTACGGCACCCCGCCGCGCCTCACCGGCGTCAACGCGGTCGGCGTCGAGCGGGCGGGCCACGACCGCGCCGTCGCGGCCACGCTGCTGCGGGTGTACGCCGCCGGCGACGCGCTCGCGACGGCTCGCGCGCTCCCCGACGAACTCGCCGGCCTCGCGGACGCCGTCGCATGGTGGCAGGCGCAGGGCGAGCTGCGCCCCGTGCTCATGGACGTCCCCGAACCGGCGTAGCAGGGTTCCCCAGCCGGACGAAGTAGACTATCCAGTCGTGTCATACCAAGCTGCGCTCACCGACCCGGAGTTCACCACCCCGGGCAAGAGCAGGGGGCTGTGGGATATCTTCCACCACCGCTACCTGCTGTCGTTGCTGCTGAAGAAGAGCGTCGCGACGCGGTACTACGGCTCCACCCTGGGGTGGATCTGGTCGTACGTGCAGACGATCGCGCACTTCCTGCTCTACTACCTCGTCGTCGGACTCGTGCTCGGCGTGCACCGCAGCGTCGAGCTCTTCCCGGTCTACCTGTTCTGCGGGCTCATCACCGTGAACCTCTTCAGCGAGGTGCTGCGCAACACGACGAACGCGATCACCGACAACGCCTCCCTCGTCAAGAAGATCTACCTGCCGCGCGAGCTCTTCCCCGTCGCCGCCGTCGGCTCGGCGATCACCCACTTCCTCCCGCAGGCCGCCGTGCTGCTCGTCATCTGCATCTTCATCGGCTGGACCGTCACCTGGATGCAGATCGCGGCCTTCCTCCTCGGCTTCGTCGTAGTGATCGTCTTCGCGCTCGGCCTCGGGCTCTTCTTCGGCGCGCTCAACGTCGCCTACCGCGACGCGCACAACGTGGTCGCGCTGATCCTCATGTTCGCGACCTGGTCGTCGCCGGTGCTCTACCCCTCGGAGATGGTGCGGAGCATCGCACCGGACTGGATCTACCAGATCTACATGCTCAATCCCGTCACCGCGACGACGGAGCTCTTCCACAACGTCTTCTGGCTCCCGCTCGTGCCCGGGGCAGATCGGCCGGATCATCTGATGCTGAACGGCGTCATCGCGCTCGGGATCGCGCTCGTCACGCTGGTCGTCGGTCAGCTCACGTTCCGCAAGATGGAGGGGACCTTTGCCCAGTACCTCTGAGGCCGCCGAGCCCAAGCCCGCGATCGTCATCCACGACATCAGCAAGACGTTCAAGATCCGCCACGCCACCTCGGTCAAGGAGAGCGTCGTCGCCGCGCTGCAGCGCAAGGAGCTCAGCTCGAAGTTCACCGCGATCGACGGCCTCAGCCTCGAGGTGCCCGAGGGCCAGTCGATCGCCCTCCTCGGCCGCAACGGCTCGGGGAAGTCGACCACGCTGAAGATGCTCTCCGGCGTGCTCCGCCCCGATACCGGCTGGATCCGCACGCGCGGCCGCATCGCCGGCCTCCTCGAGGTCGGCGCGGGCTTCAACCCCAATCTCACCGGCCGCGACAACGTCTACCTCAACGCCGCCATCCTCGGTATGAGCAAGGAGGAGACGGAGGCGCGCTTCGACGATATCCTCGAGTTCTCCGAGATCGGCGAGTTCATCGACACCGAGGTGAAGTTCTACTCCTCAGGCATGTACTCCCGCCTCGGCTTCGCCGTGGCGGTGCACACCGAGCTCGACATCCTCCTCGTCGACGAGATCCTCTCCGTCGGCGACGCCGCGTTCCGCAAGAAGTGCACCGAGCGGATGAAGCTGCTGCGCGAGCAGGGCAAGACCATGTTCGTCGTGAGCCACAACGCGGGCCAGGTCCGCCAGCTCTGCGAGCGCGGCGTCGTGCTCCACCGCGGCAAGGTGGTCTTCGACGGCGGCATCGAGGAGGCCCTCGAGTACGTCAAGCCGGGCTCGGGCAAGCTCGACGGCGGCACCGCGGTGAGCTACCCGGTGCGCGGCGCCATCAAGCGCGTGTACGAGCGCAGCCGGGAGAAGTACGGGAGGCCGCTCTTCGGCGCGACCGAGGTCGAGGCGAACGGCGGCGGCCGCTACCAGCGCTTCGAGAAGGGGATCATCACGGAGTCCGACGCGCTCGGCAAGGCCTTCGGCCTCACCACGGGCGCCTTCCTCACGGACTACCTCGCGCACGACGGCCCGGACGGCGCCTGGGGATTCATCGCCGGGGCGCCGCGCGGCCTCATCGCGCAGGGGAACCGGCGCGTCGAGTTCCAGCACGGCTCGGCGACCTTCACCACGGACGACGGCGTCGCCTTCGTCCCGCACGCGCCGGCGTCAGAGCCCCGCTGAACCGCCGCGCGTTGATGCGGCTCGCCGTTCCGGGGTAACGTGGTCCGGGAACGTCCCAGGAGAGACCGAGGTACGCGGGTGGCACGGAACGACGCACAGGCGACGCGGGGACGCGGCCGGCATCTGCTCCCGGCGGTGCTCGCCCTCATCCTCGGCGTCGCGGCGGTCGGCGCGGCGCCGCTCGCGCAGCCCTCGGCGGCGCAGGCGGCATCGGCGCAGAACTTCGATGCGGGCAACATCATCTCCGACGCGCTGTTCTACGACGGCGACGACATGTCGGCCGCCCAGATCCAGTCCTTCCTCGCGCAGCGGCTCGCCGCGACCCCCGACGGCCGGTGCACGATCGGCGACCCGGGGCGCGCGGCCTGGTCGCCCTGGGGCAGCACCTTCATCGCGAGCGTCTGCCTGAAGGACGCGACCTTCACGACCGCCTCGCGGGCGGCCAACGCGTACTGCAAGGCCTATGCGGGCGGCAGCAACCAGAGCGTCGGGCAGATCATCGCGAACGTCGGCAAGGCCTGCAGCATCAGCCCCAAGGTGCTGCTCGTGATGCTCGAGAAGGAGCAGAGCCTCGTCACCGACACCTGGCCGACCGCGCGCCAGTACGACTTCGCCATGGGCTACGACTGCCCCGACAGCGGCCCCAACAACTCGGCCAACTGCAACAGCGGCAACGGCGGCTTCCCCGCGCAGATGTACCGGGCGGCCTGGCAGCTCCAGGTCTACAAGAGCCACCCCACGAGCTACAACTACCGGCCGTTCCAGACGAACACCATCCAGTGGCACCCCAACCCCGGCTGCGGTACCTCGCAGGTGCGCATCCAGAACTGGGCGACGGCCGCGCTCTACATCTACACCCCCTACCGCCCCAATCAGGCGGCGCTGAACGCCGGCTGGGGCACGGGAGACAGCTGCTCGTCGTACGGCAACCGCAACTTCTTCCTGTTCTATCAGAGCTGGTTCGGCTCGACGCAGGTGCCCGTCCTCGGAGGCATCAAGGTCATCTACGACCGCAACGGCGGGGCGAACGGGAGCTACGGCCTGCCCCTCGGGGCGCGCAGCTGGGTCTCCCAGAACGGCGGCGGCTGGCAGCAGCGATTCGAGGGCGGCCTCATCACGGAGTCCCGCGCGCTGAACCGCACCTTCGGGCTGCCGAACGGCGCCTTCCTCACCGCGTACCGGGCGATCGGCGGCCCGGCGAGCGACTGGGGCTTCGTCCGGGGCAACGCCACGGGCACGGTCGCGAACGGCACCCGTGCGCTGAACTTCCAGCACGGCACGACCATCTACACGCAGGCGCTCGGCGCGAAGTACATGCCGAGCCGCATCCACCACTTCTGGAAGCTCGGCGGGGGCGCCACGGGGCCGCTCGGCTACCCGGTCGGCGCGGCGACGCAGCCCACGAGCACCTCGGGCATGCAGAAGTTCGAGCGCGGCACCCTGATGGTCTCGGGCAGCCGCAGCGCCGTCGTCACCCCGACGCAGCTCTCGCAGTGGACGAAGCTCGGCGGCCACGCGAAGCTCGGCTACTACACGAGCACGATGAAGGGCGGCGACACCTTCCCGCGCCGCGCCACCGAACGCGGCGTCGTCTACTTCGTGCCGGGCGGCAGCTTCATGATCGCCACGGGCGAGTTCTCGAAGGCCTACGCGGCCTCCGGCGGGCCGAGCGGCCCGTGGGGCATGCCCGCCAAGGCGAAGCGCGCGCTCGCGGGCGGCGGCAGCATGATCACCTTCGCGAACGGCGTCGCCGTGCATTCGAAGGCGACCGGGGTCGTGTTCATGACGCGGTCGGCATACGACGACTGGATCGCCCGCGGCGGGCCGAGCGGCGCCCTCGGCTACCCCACACGGTCCACGCAACTCACCGCCGGCGGCAGCGTCCAGGTCTACGCCGGCGCGACCTTCTACTACGGTCCGGAGAAGACCGTGAAGCTCGCCAACGGCCAGTTCACGGCCGCCTACGCGGCAGCGGGCGGACCCGCCGGCTCATGGGGCTGGCCGACCACCGGCAAGCGCACCTTCGCCGACGGCTCGAGCACGGTCGGCTTCGCGCACGGCACGGCGAAGCACGTTCCCGGGAAGGGCGTGACGTTCACGCCCTCCGTGCCGGCGGGCGACCCGCCCGACCCGGTCGAGGATCCGGGCGACGGCGTCGACGGCAGCGCCGAGGGCGGTGCCGACGGGACCACCGAGGGGGCCGCCGAGGGCGGTGCCGACGGGACGACCGAGGGGGCCGCTGCAGGCGGTGCCGACGGTGCGGCCGACGCTGACGGTCAGGGCGGCGCCGCAGCCGATGCGGGAGCCGACGGCCGTGCGAGCGCTGAGGGGGCGGACGCCTCGGCCGCCGGATCCACGTCGTCCGACGGCAGCGCGGTCTCCGCGACGAACGGCGCGCTCCCGGCGCCCTCGGCGGACTGATCGCGGCGTCGCGGGCGGCCCCGCTCGCCGCGACGCCCGCGACGGCTCAGCCCCTGCGCAGGCGCCGGCCGAACCGCCCGAGCGCGTCGGCGACGCGGGCCGACTTGCGGTTCTCGCTCCGGGTGGCTCGCTGCTCGAGCTCGGTCGCGCGGCCCTGCAGTTCGGCGATGCGCTGACGCAGCTCGTGCTCGCGGCCGCGGAGCCGATTCTCGCGCGCGTCCGCCCGCGCCCGGAGGGCGCGCAGATCCTGCTGCGCGCGCTGCAGCCAGACTGCCTCCTGGGTGAAGCGGTCGAAGAGCGGTGTGAGCAGTTCGACCTCGCGCGACCATTCGCCCTCGGGCACGTAGCTCTCGATCTCCGGGATGTCTCCCGGGCTCCGCCACGCGCCCGTGCGCGCGCCCGCCACGATGGCGTCCCACCAGGACTCCTGATAGCTCGACGAGACCTGTTGTGCCCGCTCGAGATGCCGGCGCAGCGCCTCGCCCCCGGAGAGCAGCTCGGAGCAGGCATCCGCGGCCAGCCGCCACTCGGTCACCGGCACGACGCAGCGCTCCAGCCCGACGTTGCCGAGCGAGCCGCGCATGCGCACCGAGGAGTAGTAGGAGAGCGAGATGCTCGCCGTGGGCGTGAGCACCTGGGGACCGAAGACCGTCGGGTGGTAGCGCGTGGAGAGCGAGAGCAGGGACCGCCGCGTGATCTCGACCGCCACGCGGGCCATGAGCATGGGCATGGCGCGCAGGCGGCCCGTGCGCGATGCCGCGACGATCGCGTCGTGCCCCTCGCAGTCCTTCTTGACGATGCCCGGCTCGAAGGTGCCGTTGTGCGGAACGAGCACGACGTCGACGTCGTGGCGCTCGACGAGCTCGTCGAGCAGCTCGGCGGCCTGCCGCCGGTACTCGGACACCCCGAGCGCGGTGGTGCCCGGATGATCCGTGAAGCTCGCGATGATGAAGCGCTCGGGGAGGCCGAGCGCGTCGACTTCGGCGCGCACCGCGTCGTCGATCGACAGCAGTGCGGCGTCGTCGAGGGTGTGCACCACCTTCTCGGGGTCGTCGGTCAGCGTCCGCAGGTATGCGTACGTCGTCGCCTCACGCGCGCCGAAGCAGACGGCGTAGTCCAGGATCTCCTGCACCATCGCGCGATCGACGGGCCGCAGCGACGGGCCGACCGTCTGGCTCGTCACGAAGAGCGGCGTGCCGAAGTGCTTCGCGATCCGGGTGAAGGCGAGGCGCTCGTAGAGGTGCTGGATGTGGGAGGAGTTCATGTTGCCGCCGCCGGCGATCACGGCGAAGTCCGCGTCGGCGATCGCGGCGTAGATCCCCTCGTGCGGGGCCTCGCCGCGCTCGAGCCGCTCGGTGAGCCGCGCCAGCACCCGTTCGTCCTTCTCCCGCCCCCAGGAGCGGAGGAAGCCGATGCGCTTGACGGTCGCGACGCCGTACATCCGCTCGGTCACCTCGGGATGGCCGGCGACCACGGTGATGTCGGTCACCCCGCGCCGCTGCAGCAGCCCGACCGCGGCCTCGGTCATGGCCTCGTCGCCGAGATGGTACAGGCTCCGCCAGCCGACGTCGCCGATCACTACGCACTTCATGTCCGCCCCGTTCATGCATCGCCCCGCGGTGCGAACACCGCGTCGACGAGTCGTTCGGCCGCACGGCCGTCTTCCAGTTCCATATAGGTCCGCAGGAAGCGCTGCCGCGCCTGCTCGAAGTCGCGCGCGACCTCCCCCGACCGCCTGATGCCCGCGACGAGGTCGGCATGGCTGCGCACGTGCGGTCCCGGCGAGGTGTCCGCGTAGGGCGCGAAACTCTCCCGGCCGTCGAAGTACCGCTCGAGGTCGGGGACGAAGTAGAACGTCGGCTTGCCCGTGAGGGCGTAGTCGAATCGCAGCGAGGAGTAGTCGAGCACTCCGACATCGGAGGCGAGGATCAGGTGGTTGATGTCGGGGTAGTCGGTCACGTTGATGAACGCGCTCGAGTGCTCCGTGCCCACGCGGGCGTTGAACGGGTGGCCGCGCAGCAGGAAGACGTAGCCCGGGCCGAGGTCGCGCAGCAGCCGCTCGGGGTCCAGGAAGTCGACCATCTCCGCCGTCATGTCGTCCACAGACAGGTAGTCGCGGAAGGTCGGTGCGTACAGGATCGCGGTGACCCCCGGCGCGATGCCGAGCTTCCTGCGGGTCTCCTCCCGAAGCTCGGACGCGCGCTCGTCGAGCAGGGCGTCGTTGCGCGGGTATCCGATCTCGAGCACCTCGGTCGCCGCATCGTCGTCCGGCCGGAAGAACTCGCGCAGGAAGGGCGTCGCGTACGCCGCCGGCGAGACGAGGTAGTCCCACTCCTCGGCGCGGCGGAAGAAGGACTCCTGGCGCTCGGCCGTGAAGCCGAGCTTCTCCCACCAGCGCCGTCCGTTCATCTTGAAGGGGTAGCCGTGGAACGTCTCGATGAGCACCTGGCCCTCGGGCTTGCGGTACCAGAACGGCTGGTGCACGTTGACCATCACGTAGTCCGCGGTGCCGAATGCCTCGTAGTACTCCCGGCTCTCCTCGAGCACGACCCGGGCACCATCCGGGGTCCAGACGGAGTGGTCCCTGACGGCCCAGATGAGGTCGAGATCGCTCCCCCGCCGCTGGAGCTCGCGGTGCACCGCGAGCGCCGAGTCGTTCGCCGCCTCGCCGTACAGGTTGCGGAAGAGGACGGAGCGGGGGCCCGAGGGGCGCAGCGTCGCGAACCAGTCGCGCAGGCGCCAGCGGTCCCCGCCGCCCTGCTCCTCGTCGCGCAGCGGCGGTTTGATCTCCAGGCTGAGGAGCCCGCCGCCGGTCTTGCGCACGCTGACGCGCGCCTGCGCGTGGTCCGCGTCGATCGGCAGTCGCGCGACGAGCTCGGCGGAGAGGTACAGCGGGATCTCATCGCCGCCGGAGGTGAGGCCGACGACGGCGCAGCGCCCGGAGCGCAGCATCACCTCGCCGAGCCCCCAGGGGTCCTGATGCAGCTCGATCTCGACGCGGGCGCCGCCGTCGCCGCGGACGACCCGCCCCGCGATCTCGGTCGAGGCGATCTGCACGCGGACGGACTCCACGGGCGCGGCGAGGTGCCGATCGCGGATGCGGAGGGCGATGGCGTCGTCCTCGAGCGCGAACTCCGTGACGAGCGCCGCCGCCGCGAGATCGACGATCATCGTGCTGCCCGAGCGCTCGTCCCGGCCGTGCGGCCGGGGCGTCACGTAGACCCTGCGGTCGCCGCGCAGCTCCGCCGACGGCTCGCAGACCACGTCCAGCGGCGCGCGCTCGGCGCCGAGCGCCAGCAGTTCGTACTCCGCCGCGCCGACGTCGGAGCGGGGGCGGCCGGGCAGGGAGAGCCGGCCCGTCCAGCGGTCGCCGGCGCCCCTGACGAGCGCGCCGCGCGCGCGGTGCAGACCGAAGCGGTCGCCGCGCCGCACGAGCACGACCTCGGAGAGGGCGTGCGCGCTCCGCAGCTCGAGTGAGACGTCGCCGCCGTCCGCCGTCGACGCCAGCAGCCGCACCTCCGGCTCGCGCACCGCGATCCACGCCTCGTTCTCGGCATCGCTCTCCATCGCCGCGTAGCGTCCCTCGCCCACGGGTGCGGGCACGGCGAAGGTGGTGCGCCAGTCGACCCGGAGCCCGCCGCTGCGCCGCAGCTCGCCGCAGCGCATCTCGAACTCGAACCGGTGCTCGCCGATCTCGTCGAGGAGCGCGGAGGGCACCTGCGCCACGACGCCGCAGACGGACATGTCGGCGTAGCGCCTGGTGTGGCCGAGCGCCGCCCAGGCGTCCGTGCGCCGGCTCGCCTCGAGCCGCGTGCGGCGCCCCGAGGGCGCGACGAGGAAGGCCTCGAGCTCGGTCTCCTCGACGTCCATGCGCAGGCGGTCGATGTACACGAGCGCCTCGAGGGCGAAGCTCTCCGGCCCCGGCCGCAGGAAGCGCGCGGCGGCGCGGAGGGAGGTCTCCTCGGTGCTGTAGAGGAAGGCCCGCTCCGGCAGCACGGCCGCGAGCTCCTCCTGGAGCGGCAGCCGGGCGACGATGCGCTGGCCCTGCACGGCGCCGGCGAAGTGGTCCCGCTCCCAGCCGCCGGCTTCCAGGAAGCGCAGCGCGAGCTCGCGCTCGTCGCGCACACTGAGCCCGATCATCACCTTCTTGCGCGCATCGACGTCGCGCCACATGCCGTCGTCCGCGTTGTCCGTGAGGAGCGAGAGGAACGTCCTGAACTGCTCCCAGGCCGCCTCGTCCATCTGCCTGATGTTCGGCAGGAACTCCCCGAGGTTGTTGTTCATGATCTGCAGCACGCGTTCGCGCACCGCGTCCTCGTGCCCGAAACGGCGCAGCTCGGCGATGGAGTCGCGCACCGCGACCGCGTGATCGGCGATGTTGCGGGCCGTCGTGACCTGCTGACTGATGGAGGACTGGTCGCCGCGGATCCGCCAGTTGAGGCTCACGCGGGAGAGCACATCGAAGCGCCGCGCCGCCGCGTAGGCCGCCATCGACAGCGCCTGATCCTCGTAGAGCAGCCCCACGGGGAACGCGAAGCCGTGCGCGTCCCAGAAGCTCCTCCGGTACACCTTGCTCCACGCGACCGCGTTGACCATGATGTCGGGGAACTCGTCGAGCGTGGTGCCGAGTCGGTCGACGCTGTGCGCGCTGCGGATCCACGGAGCCGCGGGCGGGAAGCCGCCGTTCTTCTCGCGGCGGTAGGGCATCACCGCGAAGTCGGAGCCCGAATCCGCGAGGGCCTCCATGGCGTCGGAGTAGGCGTGGCGGTCGACGAAGTCGTCGCTGTCGAGGAACGCGAGGAACTCGCCGCGGGCGTGCGCGACGCCCGTGTTGCGCGCGGCGCTCAGGCCGCCGTTGGCCTGGCGCACGATCTGCACGCGGGGATCGCGCCGCGCATAGCGGCGCGCGATCGCGTAGCTGCCGTCGGGCGAGCCGTCGTCGACCACGACGATCTGCACGCGGCCGTAGTTCTGCTTCAGCAGCGACTCGAGGCACTCGCCGATGTACCGCTCGACGCCGTACATCGGCACGACGATGCTGAGCATCCCCGGGACGCGTGCCGAGGACACGGCCATCCGCGCGCGGTTCGCGGCGCCCAGCGCGAGCCGCCCCGCGGCGCGCACCCGTTCACGCGCGGGGAGCAGGCCGGGGCTCCCGAGGAAGTCGATGACGGTCGAGCGAAGGGTCATGCGTGGTCTCCGATGGGCGAACGGGTGGGATCTGGTACGGCGCGGCGGATCAGGAGCTCCGCCCCGCGCCGCGGATCCGGCGTGCGGCGCGACGGATGATCGAGTGCTCCGGGATCCAGGCGAAGCGCCGGGTCGTCAGGCGGCGCAGCTCCTCCAGCTCTGCGGCGAGGCGCTCCTGCGCCGTCTCGAGCTGCGCGGCGCTCCGCTGCAGCTCGGCGAAGCGCCGCTCGGCATCCCGCGTCTCCGTGCGCGCGCGGTCGATCTCCTTGCGGAGCACCCGCGGCGTCGGCTCCCAGTTCGCGTGATCGCGGCGCGGCACGAAGGGCGGCTCGAAGCGGCCCTCGAGGCGGTACTGGTCCGTGTCGATCCCCTGCCACAGCCAGTGCAGGCGCCCGATCACCGCGTCCATGCCGTCGGCGTGGAGGCTGCGCACGGCGCCGCCGTAGGAGATCTCCGCGAGCTCCTGCGCGTAGCCGGGGTTCTCGTTCCCCGGCGCGTGGATGTGGTCGAGCCCGTTCGCCGCGAGGAAGGCGGTGTACCGCTCGAGGTTCTCCCGCTGCACCGCGTGGAACCCCGTGTAGTCCGCGTCCTCGTAGAGCGCCTCCGCCCGGATCTCCTCCGCGGTCTCCGGGAGCTTGACGACGGGGATCCGATGGTACTCGGCGAGCTCGAGGGTGCGGGAGTCGTGCGAGACGACGACGGCGGGCGTGCCGGCCGTCAGGGCCGCGATGTTGCCGTGGATCCGGCCACCGAAGGAGAAGTCGCGCTCCGCGAGGTACGCGCGCCAGGGGGCCGGGTCGAGGAAGAGGCGCAGCCGGTCCTCGCGGTAGACGGGATGGTCGACCGTGCGCGGGAAGTGGTGGGAGATGCCGCCCTCGACCGGCTCGCCCCACATCAGCAGCGCGAGTTCGCGGTGCTCCTGCTGCACGTAGTGCAGGTCGGGGAAGCGCTGGCGGTGCAGCGCGAAGGCGCGCCCGAAGACGTCGACGCTCGGCACCGCGTTGAAGGCGAGCGCCGAACCGGCGGTCAGCGCCGGGACGCGCTTCTCGATCCGGTACTCGGATTCCTCGAAGAGCGACGGGCAGCCGATCACCTCGACGTGCTCCGCGCCGAAGCCGAGCGACTCCAGGTAGCCGCGCGTGAACTCGCCGCGTACGCCGACCTTCGCGGAGCGCGCGAGCACGGCGCGCATGAACCGCACGACCGAGTCGTGCATCGATGCCGGCAGATCCTCGAAGCCCTCGCCGCTCGTGCGGGCGAGCTGCGCGCCGACGCCGATGACGGTCACGGGGATGTCGAGCCGTTCGATGACGGCGCTCAGCCGATCGAGCACGGGGATGAAGGAGGGGCGGAAGGCGTTCGCGAGCGGGATCGCGAAGTGATCGAACTCGTCGTTGATCCGCGCGATGTGCGCCGCGTCGACCGTCGCCTTGTCGGTGGTGAGCGCATCGGCCACGAGCGAGTGCTGCGGCACGTTCAGGGTCCGGTAGACGGCGTTCGAGAACAGCAGATTGCCGACGTTCGCTCCGAAGACGCCGTTGCGGCTGCGCTGGAACGCCGCCTCCGGGCTCAGCACGTCCTCGGGGCGCTTGCCCGCGCGGATCAGGATCTTCATCGTCGTCTCCCGTGACGCGGCTACAGCCGCACGTTGATCGTCTGTCCGGTGGCCGTCGAGCAGATCGTCCGCAGCGTCGCCTCCGCCACGGCATCGGCGCTCAGGAGCGAGCCCTCGGGCTCCTGCCCGAAGGCCTGCGTGCGCATCGGCGTGGCGGTGCGCTGCGGGTTGATCGCGTTCACTCGCACGCCGCGCGGGGCCCACTCCTCCGCGAGCGCCTGCGTCAGATTGACGATGCCGGCCTTGGTCGCCGAGTACATGCTGTAGCCGGCGCGGCCGCGGGTGTACGAACTGGAGGTGAAGAAGGTGAGCGAGCCGCGCGACTCGCTGAGCTTCTCGAAGCCCTCCTTCGCGATGAGCGCGGGGGCGACGAGGTTCGTGTTGACGGTCTGCAGGATCTCGTCGCTCGCGGCCTCGACGAGGTCGGAGATGCGGAGCACCCCGGCGGTCACCACGATGTGATCGATCCGACCCTCCTCGGCGTAGATCTCGTCGAGGGCGCGCCGCACCGTCTCGCGGTCCGTGACGTCGGTGCCGGTCTCGGAGCGGCTGAGGCCGTGCATGCGGGCGCCGGCCGCGCGGCCGAGCTCCACGATGCTCTCGCCGATCCCGTAGCTCGCGCCGAAGACGACGACGACGCGATCGCGCATCGCGGAGAGCTGGTCCTCGAGCGCGACGGCGGGGGTGGTCTGCAGCTGGAAGATCTTGTCGGCGATGTGCACGTCGATGGGGTCGGTCACCTTCATGTTCTCCGGCGTGCCGTCGACGACCTTGATGCGCACCTCCGGCAGGTAGGTGAACACGACGCCGCAGTCGTCCGTCGCGGAGAAGTCGGGATCGTCCGCCGCGGCGGCGTAGGCGCGGCGGAGCACCTCGGCCCGGAACGCCTGTGGCGTCTGCCCGCGGCGCAGCTCCGCGCGCCGCGGGATCGCGGCGATGCAGTCGTCCTCGTCGACCTGGATGATCGTGTCGGCGGACGGGATCGCGGTGTCGACGGCGTCGAACTCGTCGAGCGCGCGCACGCAGTCCTCGATGATGCGGGCGTCGATGAAGGGCCGCACGGCGTCGTGGAAGAGCACGCGCGGATCGCCCTCGATGGCGGCGAGCGCGAGCTGCGTCGTCTCGTTGCGGGTGCCGCCTCCCGGCAGGATCCCGGTGAGCTTCGTGCCGGGGCGGTCGCGCAAATAGTCGAGCTCGGAGATCGTGTCCGCGTTCATCATGATGATGATCTCGTCGATCAGCGGGCTCGCCTCACAGGCCTCGAGCGTGTGCTCCACGATGGGCTTGCCCGCGATCTTCAGCAGCTGCTTGGGGATGCCCATGCCGACCCTGGCTCCGATGCCGCCCGCCAGGAGCACCATGATCGTCTTCTCAGTTGCCACGCGTTTCCTTCACACAGTTCCGCGCAGGCCGGATGACCCCGGAAGGGCTGCCCGCGCGCGATGGTCCGTCCTCGAGTCTAAACCACGCCGTTCAGCCGAACGTGAGTAGGCTGGTCTGTCAATGGCCGCCCGTGCGCGGCGGAGTGGAGCGGTGTGAGGGTAACGCGCGACGGGATCGATCCGTCCCGGGCTGACGCCGGACGGACGGTGCACCTCGAGATCGACGGCCGGCGCGTCTGGTCGGTCTCGATTCCGGATGCCCTGCTCGTGCCCTGGCCCGACGCCCTCCGGCAGCGGCTGCGCGGCAGCGCCGCCTGCCGCGTCGTCGACGCGGCAGGCGGCGCCGAGCTCTGGAGCGGCCGCGTCGTCTGGGGCGGTGACGGCGCGCCGGAGCTCGTCGATCCCGCCGGCCGGCCGCTCGCCCTCAACAAGTGGGGCCTCATGCGGCCCTCCTTCGAACGCGACGGGCGGATCCGCGAGCGCGTGGCCGCGTTCGCCGCGGAGATCCTCGGGGTGCTGCAGGAGGAGGGCTTCATCGCCTTCATCGTCGGTGGCACGCTCCTCGGCGCCGAGCGCTCGGGCGAGATCCTCCCCCACGACGACGACGCCGATCTCGCCTACCTCAGCCCGCACGAGCACCCGTCCGACCTCGTCGTCGAGAACGAGGGGCTCCGCGAGCTGCTCGTCGCCCGCGGGTACCGCGTCCGCCGGCACAGCTGGGCGCACCTGCAGATCCTCACCGGCGAGGAGGCCGACGTCGAGTACTACGTCGACATCTTCACGGCGTTCTACCGGGACGGGCTGTTCCACGAGCCGATCCACGTGCGCGCCCCCGGCATGGAGCACGCCATCCTGCCCCTCGGCGAGCGCGAGCTGCACGGCCGAGCCTTCCCCGCACCGCGCGACCCCGACGCCTGGCTGAGCGCGTGCTACGGGCCCGAGTGGCGCACCCCGGACCCGACGTTCTCCTTCGACACCCCGCTCCCCACGCGACGGCGCTTCGACGCCTGGTTCGGCAGCTACAACCTCGGCCGCAACCCCTGGGAGGAGCGCTACGGCGAGGGGGGCGGCGGTCACGAGAGCGCGCTGATCAGGCCGCACGTGCGGGCCGCGGGCGACGCGGTCGTCGACCTCGGCTCCGGCGGTGGGGAGGATCTCGCGGCCTACCGCGCCGCGGGACTCCGCGCGGCCGGTGCGGACTACGCCCGCAACGCGCCCGCGGTGCGCGAGGGTGCGGCGCTCGTGAATCTCGTGGACTACGTTGAGGCGACCCGCTTCCTGACGGCGTCGCTGCGCGGGCTCGGATCCGCGGCCCGCCCGGTGATCGCCGCCAACCACCTGCTGGCGTGTCAGGACCCGCGCGGCCGGGAGACCGTCCTCGGCCTCATCGCCCTGGCGCTGCGCCACGGCGCCCGGGCGTTCTCGGCCGACTACGAGGAGCTCGGCGCGTACGCGTTCACGGCTCCCCGCACCTGGCACCTCGAGGAGCGCGTCCTCGCGGCCGAGGCCGCGGCCGTCGGCCTCGCGTGCACGACGATCGAGCGCGGCGCACGCGCAGACGAGGACGGGGTGCTGCGCAGCATCGCCGTCACTGAGTTCCAGCTCGCCGCGGCGAGCGGAGAGTGAGGATCCCGATGGGAAGAGTACGCGCACTGCTCGGCCGGACCCGCCGCCGGCTGCTGGGACTGGAGTCCCTCGCCGGAGAGGTGGCCGATCTGCGCGAGGCGGTCGAAGCGCAGGACCGGCGCATCGCCGAGCTCGAGCGCGAGATCGTCGAGGTCCGCTCGGACAGCCGGCGCATCGCCGAGCTGCGGATCCTCGTGGAGGACGCGCTCCTGCGCACCGCGGTGCCGGACGATCCGGATCAGCCGCCGGTCTCCAGCCGGTAGAGGAAGGCGGCCATCGCCGCCCGCGAGACGGAACCGCTCGCCCCGAATCGGGGCTTGCCCGTCGGCTGCGCCGTGCCCGTCGCGAGCCCCGCGTCGTGCATCCACGCGATCTCCGTGTAGAAGCGATCCTCCGGCCGCACGTCGGCGAACGGGGAGACGCTCGGCGGGGTGAAGCCCTGCGGAGCCTCGAGCCGGTACAGGAACGCCGCCATCGCTCCGCGCGTGACGGGGGCGTCGGGTCCGTAGACCGCGCCGGCCGCGGTGGGCGTGCCCGTCGACAGCCCGGCATCGTGCATCCACGCGATCTCGCGGGAGAAGCGGTGCGTCGTCGGCACGTCGACGAAGGGCGACCGTGCGGGCGGGCGGTAATCCTGCATGGCGGCCATGCGGAAGAGGAAGGCCGCCATGGCGGAGCGGGAGACCTCCGCCGCCGGGCGGTAGACGGGCGTGCCGGACGGCTGCGGCGTGCCCGTGGAGAGGCCCGAGGTCGACATCCACGCGATCTCGCGGTAGAAGCGGTGCGTCGTCGGCACATCCGCGAACGGGGTCGAGGCGGGGAGCGCCGGCACTCCTGCCACCTTCACGACCGCGGAGACGCGGGAGGCCGTCGTGTACCCGCGCTTCGTCCCCGTGACCGTCACGGTGATCCGATGTCCGACGTCCGCGTCGGTGACGCGGTACGCGGCCGACGTCGCACCGCCGATGGGTGCGCCGTTGCGATGCCAGCGGTACGCCAGCGACACGGTACCGGGGCCCCACGTCCCGGCGCGCGCCTGGAGCGTCGACCCGGGCGCCGCCGTTCCCGAGACGGTGGGGACGACGGGCGTCAGCAGGCCGGGCGCGACCGTGTATGCGGTCGAGCGCCGGCTCACCGGCGCGTAGCCCGGCTTCGTCCCCGTGGTCCGGATCGAGATCCTCGTCCCGAGATCCTCGGGGGTGAGGGTGTAACTGCGGGCGGTCTTCCCCGCGATCGCCTCGCCATCCCTGAGCCACTGGGAGGAGAGGGAGACCGGGCTCGGCTGCCAGCTGCCGAGGGCGGCCGTCAGCCGCTCGCCGACGCGCACCTGGCCCGAGACCGTCGGGGCCGGGGTGCGGATCAGGGTCTGCACGCCGATGGCGCGCGGATGCGCCGCGACGCGCCAGCCGGTGGCGGAGTACCCCATGGCCTGCAGTTGCAGGCTCGCGCCGCCGAAGCCGGATCCCGTGCTCAGCGCGACCCGCAGACCGCTGTTGCCGAAGGCGGCGATATCGGCCCGGCCGTCGCCGTTCACATCCGTCACCATTCGCGGCTGCCGGTCCGATCGCCAGGACGCGGCGCCGAAGGCGTCGCTCCATCGCGTCGGCGCGGCGAAGCCCGATCCCGTGCTCAGGGCGACCGTCACGCCCGACGCGCCGAAGCCGACGACGTCCGCACGACCGTCGCCGTCGACGTCCGCGAGCGTCCGCGGGTTCTCCCCGACGGTCCACCCGCTCGCCGTGCCGAAGCCCGCGCGCCAGCGCGTCATCGCGCCGAGGCCGGAGCCGGTGTTCAGCGCGACGTAGACGCCGTCCGAGGCGAAGCCGACGACGTCGGGCCGACCGTCGCCGTTCGCATCGGCGATCGTGCGCGGGTGGTGCGCGGGGCCCCAGCCGGAGGTGGTGGCGTAGCCCGGGGACCACAGGCGCGCACCGCCGAAACCGCTGCCAGTGCTCAGCGCGACGTACACCCCGCTCTTGCCGATGCCGACCACGTCGGCGCGGCCGTCGCCGTTCATGTCGACGAGCCAGCGCGGCGTCGCATCGACGGTCCATCCGGTCGCCGTGCTGAAGCCGGAGTACCACTTCGCCGGGGCGGCGAAGCCCGAGCCGGTGCCGGTCGCCACGTAGACCCCGTCCGAGGCGAAGCCGACGACGTCGGGCAGGCCATCGCCGGTGACGTCCGCGAGCGTGCGCGGGTGGAACTTCACCGACCAGCCGCTCGCGGCCCCGAATCCGCTGCTCCAGCGCTGCGACGCGGCGAACCCCGAGCCGGTGCTCAGCGCGACGTGCACGCCGTCCTCCGCGAAGCCGACCACGTCGGAGCGGCCGTCGCCGTTCACGTCGACGAGGGTGCGCGGATGCGCGAAGACGCTCCAGCCGTTGCCGGTGCCGAAGCCGGGGGTCCAGGTCTTCGCCGGCCCCATCCCGGTCTTCGTGCGCAGGGAGACCTGCACGCCGCTCGGCGCGAAGCCGACGGCGTCGGGGAGGCCGTCGCCGTTCACGTCCGAGTTCCACGGCAGCATCTGCTGCGTGTCGTCGATGCCGTCGCCGTCGGAGTCCGTCATGAGAACGACCGTCGCCGAGGAGACCGCGCTGCTCGGCCGGTAGCGGGGCCGCTGGGCCGACACCTCGACGGAGATCGCGGCGCCGACGTCGGCGAGCACGGGGCGGTACGTCGCGCCCGTCGCCCCCGCGATCGCGGCGCCGTCGCGGAACCAGCGGTACGCGTAGCCCGACGGGGCCGGCGACCATCCCGATCCCGATGCCCGCAGCTCGCCGCCCACCATCGGGATCCCGCTGATCGAGGCGGCGCCGGTCTTCGTGAACCTGGCGCCCATGTCCGCGATGTGGATGTAGCCCTGGAACGCGCCGGGGGCGACGGTGCGGGTGCTGTAGGCGCCGGCCCAGCCGGCGTTGTACTCCTCGATGACCACGTTGCCGTTGTCGAGCACGTCGGCGACCCAGGCGACGTGGCCGAACGCCGAGGCGCCGCTGTAGTAGGGGCCCGACCACGCGACCGCGCCGATCTCCGGGGTGGTGTCGACGCGGATGCCGACGCTCCGCGCCGAGTCCGCCCACTGGCCGGCGTCGCCCCAGCGCACGAGCCCGAGGTACTGGTTCGAGAAGGGGATGCCGTTCGCGGAGTTCAGGCGCCACGCGACGAAGGAGGTGCACTGCCGGTAGGCGAAGTTCCACTCGTCCCAGATGCGGTCGTCGACGTACGGCCACGGCAGATTCCTGTACCTCGCCGGATAGTCGTCGCCGCGCAGCGCCGTCGCCGCCTGGGCGAATGCGCGCATCTCGGCGAGCTCGCGGCCGTCGGCGGGCCTGGCCGTCTCGGGCCCGGGCGAATTCGAGGCCAGGCCGCCGTTCGGCCCCCGCGGGCCGTCCGGCTCCGCGTCGGGCGCGTCCGGAGCGCCCGGATCGGGCGCCTCCGGTGCGCCGTCGGCGGCGGCCGATCCCGCGGCGGTACCCGCGGCCGAGGCATCGGACGGCCCGCCGGCGTCTGCGCTCGCGCCGGCATCCGCGCCGGCGGAACCCGAGGCGTCACCGCCCGCCGCGCCGTTCGCACCGGCAGCGGCGGACGCGTTCGCGGTGCCCGAGGCGTCGGCGTCCGCCCCCGCATCGGCGCCCCCGGCGGCGTCCCCATCAGCGGCGGCACCGGGACTCCCCGAGGCGTCTCCTCCGGCATCGATCGCCTCGACGGCCTCGACGGCGAGGACGGTGTCGACGGCGAGGGCGAGGGCGGCCGTGTCGGACGCGGGCGCATCCTCGGCGACCATGGGCGCGTCGGACGCGGCCGTGTCGGGCACAGATGCGTCGGACACTGGCGCGCCCACGGCGTGCGCGGGCGGCGCGGGGGCCGGGGCGCCGAGGCCCACGGCCGCGACGAGCACGAGCGCCGTCACTCGCGCGGCGGTGATCATCGGCCCTCCGGCGACGACGCGGGCGGCGCGTCCGGGGCGCCGGATACGCCCGACGCCGGCGGGGCGACCGGGGCGGCGGCGCGATCACCCGGCATCCCGCCGCCGATGAGCCGGCGGAACAGTACGCGCTTCACTCCCGCGGGGAGCAGCCGGTAGAGGCCCTTCATCGTGACGTTGCGGAGGTACTCGGCGCGGGTCACGAAGCCCATCCGCAGCAGCTCGCGCTGGAGGCGCCACTCCGTCCTCGCCTCGGCCCACCCGCCGCGGCGAGCGAAGGCGCCGGCGCCCACGCGGTAGCGCACGAGCGGTTCGGGGAGGTTCTCGACCCGGGCACCGGCGTCGATGAGGCGGATCCCGAGCCAGTAGTCCTCCATCTTGCCGAAGGGCTCGTAGCGGCCGACCCGCTCGAGGGCGGCCGTGCGGTACATCATCGTCGGATGGTTGAAGGGGTTGTGCGTGCGTGCGTGCTGCCGGATCCGCTCCGCGCCGACCGGGGGCACGCGGCGGCCGACCGGCCGCTCCGGATCCTGCTCGAACTCCACCATGCCGGTGCCGACGAGGTCGTACCCCTGAGCGATGAGCTCCCACTGCCGGGCGAAGCGCTCGGGCTCGGAGACGTCGTCGGCGTCCATTCGGGCCACCACGGGGAAGCGGCACGCGTCGAGTCCGCGGTTGAGGGCGACCGTGAGGCCGCGGTTCTCCGGCAGCACCACGACGACGACGGGGACCGGGCTCTCCCGCTCGATCCGCGCGAGCTCCGCGGCGAGCGCGTCGGGGACCGGACCGTCCTGCACGACGACCGCCTCGGCGGGGCGGAGCGTCTGGCGGTCGACCGAGCTCTCGAAGGCGAGGCGGAGGAAGTCGGGATGGTCGCCCGCGTACACCGGCAGGAGCAGGGAGAACTCCGCCTGGCGGGATGCGGGTGCGGGATCGGCCATAGTGCCCTCAGCCTAGTCGCTCCCCTCGTCCGCGCCCGCGATGCGACGCGCCTCGCGACGAGCGCCGCGGCGAGCGCCCGCGCCCCTCACGTCACTCCCGCGCCCGCCCCTCACGTCGCTCCCGCCCCTCACCTCGCTCCCGCCGCGACCCCGCGCCCGCGCCCCTCCGAGAAGGCCCCGCCCCGCTTGGAGCCCGCGCCCGCCCCGCCGGAATTCACGCGAAGCGGGGGCATTCCGCACCGACACCCCCGTTCGCGTCATCCGCTCGGGGTTCGGGAGGCCGATGCGGGGCTCGGGGGTCGGCCAGGGGGTCGAGGGCCCGGGGCGCCGGGCCCGGGCCACGCCCACCGGGGTCAAGGCCGGGGCCCGGGGACGGGGCTCGCGCGCCGGGGTCGGGGGCGGGGCACACGCACGGGGTCGGGGCACGCGTAGCGGGCTCGCACGCCGATACGACGCGCGCGCGGAGCTACCGCGAACCCAGCTTGGACATCCGCTCGACCTCGATCATGGCGTCCACCGGCACGCCGGCGTCGCGCAGCACGACGCGGGAGGGGCGCGGCGCATGGGTCCAGCCGTCGCGCCACCCCCGCCGGAGGCACTCGCGCAGCTGCGCGCGATCCGCGGAGGCCCGGAAGGTGCGCAGCCAGCGCCGGGCCGTCGCCGCGGAGTACAGCAGCTTCTCCCACGGGGCGAGCGCCCGCGAGCGCCGGAACACCCACAGCTTGTTGCGCACCTCGTAGTAGAACCGCGCCCCGGGATCGGCGTCGCTCGACCCCCGCTTCGCGGTCTTGTGGGTGACGACGGACCCGGGGACGTACAGCCCGCGGGCCCCGCGGAGCAGGCGCGCCGAGAACTCGAAGTCGTCGTTCCACAGGAAGTAGTCCGCGATCGGGAGCCCGACCTCGCGCACCCGGGCCGCGCGCAGGAACGCCGAGACGAAGGAGATCGAGCGGATCTCCATCGCTCCGACCTCCGCGGCGCGTCGGCGCTCGTCGGCGTCGGCGCGGATCTTCGCCTTCGGCGTGTTCATCGGGTGGTCCTCGCCATCCGTCCACACGACGCGCGAGCCCATCACGGCGAGATCGTCCTGCCCGGTCTCCCGATAGCGCTCGTGCGCCGCCAGGGCGCCCGCGAGCGCGTCGGGCCCGGGGACGGTGTCATCGTCCATCACCCACACCCAGTCGACGTCGTCCTCGGCGACGGCGGCCGCGATCCCGACCGCGAACCCCCCGGCGCCGCCCGTGTTCTCCGTCAGCCGCACGAAGCGCGCCTGCGCCCCCCAGGCCTCGAGCAGCTCGGCCGCGACCGCGTCGGAGCCGTCCGTCGAGGCGTTGTCGACCACGACGAGGCGGTCGACGGGACGGCTCTGCGCGGCGAGCGCCTCGAGCGACTCCCGCAGCAGCTCCCGCCGGTTGTAGGCCACCAGCACGGCGGTCACGCGCATGCGTCCACTCTCCATTCGACCGTCGGATACCGCCCTCCAGTCTAGGCGGCTACGCCTCGGGCTCCGCCCAGAGCTCGCGGTAGAGGTCGACCGATCGGGATTGCACGACGGCGAGGTAGTCGTCGGGGGCGAGATCGAGGATCGTTCCCGCCGGCACCTCGTGCTCGGCGGCGAGCGCCGACACGCCGATCCCCGCGCGGTGGTCGCGGAGCCCGAAGCCGAGGAGCTCGAGGATCGTCGGGTACATGCTCATCTGGTCGATGCGCTCGCGGGCGACGGGCGGCGCTCCGCCCGGCACGCTGAAGCGGTTGAAGATCGTCCGGTCTTCTGCGGCCATCAGCTCCTGCGTGAAGCTCTGCCCCTCCGCGACGAGCTTGAGGTGGTCGCCCATCACCACGACCGTCGTGTCCTCGAGGATCCCCTCCTCCTCCAGGTGATCGATGAAGCCCTCGACCTGCTGCATCGAGCAGCGGGTGATCGACGTCATCGGCGCGGCATCGGCGGTGTCGTCCGCATCGCAGTACTCGTAGACGTGCGGCGACTCGTGCGTGTCGAGTGTGAGGAGCGTGAGGCTGAACGGCTCGCCCGCAGCGTGCAGCTCGCTCACCTCCTGCGCGGCCCGGGCGAAGAGGCGCCGATCCGAGAGCCCCCAGTCCGGGCGGAACTCCGTCTCGCCGAGCTCCTTCCACTCCTCGAGCATCCGCACCTCATCGGTGCCGTGCGTCTCGAGGAAGGCCCCCTTCCCCGCGAAGCGCGAGTCGGCCCCGCCCATGAACACGTTGCGGTACCCCTCGTCCGCGAGCACGTCGCCGAGGCAGCGCGCACCGGGAAGGTACGAGCCGAGGCGCTCGCCGTCCACCGCGCCGAGCGCATTGAGCTCCTGCGGATCCCCGAGCGCCCCGGCCGTGCGCAGCGGGATCCCGCACTGGGTCGCCACGATGCCCGACATGGTCCAGCCGCCGCCCGCGTACTGCTCCAGCGCGGGGACCGAACCCCAGCCGGCGGTGGCCCGCTCGACGGGAGCGAGCATGTCCGTGCCGAAGACCTCGGGGTCCGCGAAGACGTTCTCGACCGATTCGAGGTAGACGAGCACGAGGTTGCGCGGTCCGGCGTCGCCCCGGGATCCCCCGGCGCCGATCCCGCCGATCCCCGCCGCGCGCGGTTCCGTCACCTCGGGGGCGACGTAGTAGTCCCCGAGCCCCACGCCCGTCGCCGCCTCGCGCGCGACGGCGCGGACGTAGTCTCCGGCGCCGATGGTCGCGCCGAGGACGGCGCCGCCCGCCATCGGGACGGCGCAGGCGAGCACGGCGGCCGTCCAGCGCAGGAGCGTCCGTCTCCGCCCGTCGAACCGCCCGTGCCGGCGCAGCACCCTGCGGGTGCGCTCGACCATGAGCGCGAGGAGGAGGACGGCGAGGATCGGCGCGACGAGCCCCGCGATGACGCCGCTCGCGACGAGCTCGGCGCCGCCGGCGCCCTCTCCTGCGCCGCGCAGGTTCGAGAGCAGCTGGTCGACCGAGATCTCGCCGAAGGTGGCGCGCACCCAGAGCCCGATGCCGAAGAGCACGGCGCCGAGCAGCACGAGCAGCCAGAGCAGCCCGATGCCGATCCCCCGGAGGACGCGCCTGCCCCCCGGTCGCTCGGCGCCCACGCGCGCTACTCCGCCTCGTCCGGCGGTGAGGCCGCCGCGACCGCATCAGCCACGAGCTGCTGCACGACCGCGTAATCGGGGTACTCGGCGTCGACCGCGGGCGGCACGAGCTCGACATCGACGGGCGCGTGATCCTTCGCCTTCGTCGCGAGGTCCACGAAGCGCCCGAGCATGGACTCGGGGATGTCGGTCTCGACGAGCTCGGTGCCCGCTGCCGCGATGTCCTGGAAGCGCAGCAGCACGTTCTGCGGGCTCATCTGCGCGAGGATCGCGGCCTGCAGCTCGCGCTGCCTGGCCATGCGGTCGTAGTCGCCGTTGGCCGAGCCGTAGCGCGAGCGCGCGTACCACTGGGCCGTGTAGCCGTCCATGAGCTGCTCGCCCGGTTCGATCCATCCGTCGACGTTGTTCTGGTACTCGTCGCCGCCGATCGGCAGGGCCTCCTGCACGTTGATCGTGACGCCGCCGAGCGCATCGATGATCGCGGAGAAGGCGTCCATGTTCACGAGCACGTAGAACTGCACCTCGAGCCCGGTCGCCCCGGTCACCGCGTCCTTCGTCGCCTCGAGCCCCGGGGAGGAGCCGCGCGCGGCCGCCTCGGGGTAGAAGCCGTCGTAGATGTCCGCGAACTCCGCGGGGAGTCCCTCGGACTCGACGATGACGTCGGTCTGTTCGAGCTCGGCGTAGACGCCGTTGAGGTATCCGGTGAGGCATCCGCCGTACTCGCCGAAGGCGTTCGGACCGACGCAGAAGCCGTTGGGGTGCGGCTCGTGCATCGGCGAGTCCTCGGGGAAGGGCATGCTCGAGAGCTCGCGCGGCAGGCCGACGATCACGGACTGCCCGGTCTCGGCGTCGACGCTCACGAGCGAAATGCTGTCGGGGCGCATGCCCTCGCGATCCTCCCCCGCGTCGGTGCCGAGCAGGAGGATGTTGTACCGGCCGTCGACCGGCTCCACCGCGGCCGCGCCGCTGAACAGGTCGCCGAGGAGGCTGCGCCCCGCGCCGACCGCGGAGGCCGCCCACGCCGCGCCCGCCGTGGGCACGATCGTCAGCAGCACGGAGAGCACCGCGACGGGCACCCGCCAGCCCCGCTGCACCCGCACCAGCTGCGTCAGGCGGAGCGTGTCGAAGCCGAGCACGAGCCAGAGCACGGCGTAGCCGACGAGGAGGATCTGCAGCGCGAGCAGCACGAAGCCGTTGGTGAAGACCGTGAGCGCGGCGACCCTGGCCAGGAGCAGCCCGGCGATCGCGACGATGCCGACGACGAACAGCAGCAGCGTCGCGGCGATCCCGAACCGCCCGAGTCGGCGGTTGCCCGCGAGCAGCTGCGCGCTGCCCGGCAGCAGGAAGCCGATCACGACGAGCCACCGCGCGCGCTTGCTCATCAGCGGCGGCGATCCCTCGTCCGGGTGCCGCAGCGGCCGCTCGAGGTCCATGCTCATCCGGCGTATCCGCCCGGGTTCGCCGACTGCCAGGTCCAGGCGTCGCGGCAGGCGTCCGCGAGCGAGCGGGTCGTGCGCCACCCGAGTTCCGCGTTCGCGCGCGCGGGATCGGCCACCATCTCGGCGACGTCGCCCGGTCGCGGCGGCACGACCTCGTAGGGCACGGCGCGCCCGGCGGCGGCCTCGAAGGCGCGCACCACGTCGAGCACGCTCGAGCCGGTGCCCGAACCGAGGTTGTAGCTCGCGACGCCCGCGGCGATCCGCTCGAGCGCGGCGACGTGCCCCTCGGCGAGGTCCATCACGTGGATGTAGTCGCGCACCCCGGTGCCATCGGGGGTCGGGTAGCGGTCGCCGAAGACGCTCAGCCGCTCGCGCGTGCCGACGGCGACCTGGGCGATGAACGGCATGAGGTTGTTCGGGGTCCCCGTCGGATCCTCGCCGATGCGGCCCGAGGGGTGGGCGCCGACCGGGTTGAAGTAGCGCAGCAGCACCGCGCCGAGCTCGGGGCGCGCCGCCTGCGCGTCGCGGACGATCTGCTCGATCATGAACTTCGTCCAGCCATAGGGGTTCGTGATCCCGACCCCGGTGCGGTGGGTCTCGGCGATGGGCACGAGCTCCGGGTCGCCGTAGACGGTCGCCGAGGAGCTGAAGACGAAGCGGTCGACCCCGCGCTCGGCCATGAGGTCGAGCAGCGTCAGCGTGGAGTCGAGGTTGACCCGGTAGTAGCGGGTGGGCTGCGCCACCGACTCGCCGACCGCCTTCAGCCCGGCGAAATGGATGACGGCGTCGAATGCGACGCCCTCGAGCGCCGCGTGCGCCGCGCCGCGCTCCGCGAGATCGGCCGTGACGACGGGGATCGTCGCGCCCGTCAGCTCCTCGACGCGCCGCACGGCCTCCGGGCTCGCGTTCGAGAAGTCGTCGAGGACGACGACCTCGTGGCCGCGCTCGATGAGGACCAGGGCGGTGTGCGAGCCGATGTACCCGGCCCCACCTGTCAGGAGAACACGCATGCGTATCAGGGTACTTCGACGCGCTTGCGAAAGACCCTCAACCCCCGCGGCCCGTCGCGATCGGGCTGCGGCCCCGAGCAAGGTCACTTTTCCATCACATCTGCCCGGAAGTCTCCCAATGCCGGGTGTCCGGTCAGTTCCACCGCTGAAGTTCCATAGAATAGGTATGAACAATTGACGTCGCCGGACCCGGCGCGCCGATGCCGAGGGGAGCACGCGTGGCAACACTGACGCTCATCGCGGATCCGTTCCCCGATTGGGAGGCCGAGGTCCAGAGCGCCGCCGCACGGGATCTCGCGCAGGGGATCGCCGATACGGCGCCGCGCAGCTGCAGCGCGCGGTTCCTGGTCTCCCGCGGCCTCGCCGCGCCGGAGTTCTCCTCGCCGCGGATCCGGACCGAGCAGCTGCCGATCCGCGCGAACATGCTCCCGATCATGTGGCAGAGCGGTGCGACCGCCCGGCCGCTCGACGGCGAGTTCGTGCACGCGCTCACGCCGCTCATGCCGCTGCGCGCCCGCGGAGACGACGACGGCTCGCAGACCTCGGTGACCATCCCGCACAGCCTCGCCTGGGAGGCCCCGGCGCTGCTCGGCAGCGCCCAGGCCCGCCTGTTCCGCTCCTTCACCAAGCGCGCGGTCAAGCACGCCGACGTCATCATGACCCCCACGCACGCGACGGCCCGAGTGCTCCAGGAGCACTACGGCGCCGATCTCCCCGTGCAGGTCATGCAGCTCGCGCCGCCGAGCGAGTTCCTCCGCCCCGCGGACGACGCCGAACGGCGCGCGGCACTGGGGCTCCCCGAGCGCTACGCTCTCACGACCGCGGCCCCCGGCGAGCACGGTCGGCTCGAGTGGCTCTTCGACGCGCTGCGCGCGGATCCCGCGCTCCCGCCGATCGTCGCCCTCGAGGGCGTCGATCCCGGGCCCGGGGTGCGCGAGCGCGACAAGGAGCCCACCGCGCCCGCGGCGCTGTCCGTGCCGGAGGAGCTGCAGGGGCGCGTCATCGTCGCGCGCCCGCGCGAGCTCGCCGACATCGGCGCGGTGCTCTCGGGCGCCGTGCTGCTGCTCCAGCCGCAGTCCTTCCTCGGTGCCGGATACACCCTGCTCGGCGCGCTCTCTGCGGCCGTGCCGGTGCTCCACGCCGGGCACCCGGCGACGGACGAGCTCGTGCTCGACGCCGGCGTCTCCGCCGACGGCGCCGGGGCCTTCGCCGCAGAGTTCAGCCGGCTCTTCCGCGACCCGGAGGCGCTGGCGCGCCTCGCCGTGCTCGCCTGCGATCGCAGCCGCGGCTTCAGCTGGCGCAGCGCGGGCTGGCAGCTCTGGGAGGCGCACGCCAACCTCTGAGCCCCGGTCGTCGGGGCCGAGGACGGGCTCAGCCGACCGGATCGGGATGGCGCCGGGCCGAGACGACGACGAGGATCGCGGCGAGCGCGATCGCCGCGGCGATCATCGCCGAGGCACCGCCCCACCCCCACGCCGCGAATGCCGCCGTGCCCGCCCAGCCGAGGAGGCTCGACCCGGCGTAGTAGCCGAGGTTGTAGAGGGGCGGCGCCTGACTCGCCCCCGGCAGCCCCGCCGCGCGACGCCCGACGAGGCCGTTGGCGATGGAGTGGGCACCGAAGAACCCCCCGGTGAAGAGCACGAGCCCGACGACGATCGCCGCGAGCCCGGTGCCCAGGGTGAGCGCGAGGCCGGCCGCCATGACGCCGAGGCACCCGAGCAGCACCGTCGTCGCTCGACGGCGGCGCACGAGCCCCCACACCGTGCCCGAGGTGAGCGTGCCCGCGAGATAGGCGAGGAAGAGCCACGACACCTGCATGAGCGAGAGCGAGTACGGCGGCAGCTCCAGGCGGAACGCGAGGGCGTTGTAGGCCGCCACGAAGCCGCCCATGAGCAGGAACGCCAGCGCGACGAGCACGAGCACCGCGGGGTTGCGCAGGTTCGCCGCGATGGCGCCGAGGATGGGGCTGCCCGCGGGCTGCGGGACGGCCGGGCGGGGCACGAGGATCGCGAAGCCCGCGGCGGCAAGTGCGGCGACGACCGCGACGACCACCATTCCGGCGCGCCATCCCGCGGGTTCCTCGACCGCGCCCGCGAGGAGCCGGCCGGCGAGACCGCCGAGGGTCGTGCCGGCGACGTAGGTGCCGACGGCCGCGCCGAGCGCGTGGGGCCGCACGGTCTCGGCCAGCGCCGTCACCGCGAGCGCCGGGACGCCCGCGAGGGCGACGCCCTCGACGACGCGCAGCCCGATCATCGCGGCGAAGCCGGGGGCGAACGGCACGGCGAGACCGAGGAGCATGGCCGCCGCGATGGCCCAGCGCATCGTGCGCACGCGTCCGTAGCGGTCGGAGACGCGCGCCCAGGGCAGCACGCCGGCCGCCACCCCGATCGTCGTCGCGCCGACGGCCCAGGAGGAGGCGCCGGCGTCGATCCCGAACTCGCGCGCGATCTCGGGGAGGAGCCCCTGCGGCGAGTACATCTGCGCGAAGGTCGCGAGCCCCGCGCAGAAGAGTGCGACGAGGGCGCGACGGTAGGCGGCGTCGCCGCGCTCGGCGCGCGGGTCCTGGCCGTCCCGGGGCCCCGCCGCGGGGGTCACTCCGCGGCGATGCGCGCCTGGAGCGCGGCGTTCTTCTGCTCGACCATCTCCGTGAGTCCCGCCGCGTAGTCGGCGAGCCGCTGGGCGAGCTCCGGGTCGCTCGCGCCGATGATGCGCGCGGCGAGGATGCCGGCATTCCTGGCCCCGCCGATCGACACGGTCGCCACCGGGATCCCGGCCGGCATCTGCACGATCGACAGCAACGAGTCGAGGCCGTCGAGCTTCGCGAGCGGCACCGGCACGCCGATGACGGGCAGCGTGGTCATCGAGGCCACCATGCCGGGCAGGTGCGCGGCGCCGCCGGCCCCGGCCACGATGACGCGGATCCCGCGGGCGGCCGCACCGCGAGCGTAGTCCACCATCTTGTCGGGGGTGCGGTGGGCGCTGACCACCTCGACCTCGTGGGCGATCCCGAACTCGCGCAGGGCCTGCACGGCGTCGGCCATCACCGCGTAATCGGAGTCGGATCCCATGATGACCCCGACGAGGGGGGCTGCGCTGTCTGCCATGCCCACCATGCTAGCGGCGCGGGGGCTCGAGCTCAGGCGAAGGCCGCCGCCGCCGCGACCGCCGCGACGCGCACGGTCTCGAGATCCTCGCCCGTGACCGTGACGTGCCCGACCTTACGGCCCGGGCGCGGCAGCTTGTCGTAGCTGTGGATCTTCGCCGCGGGGTGCGCGGCCAGTGCGGCGGCGTAGCGCACCGGCATCGGGCCCTCGGCAGGCCCGCCGAGCACGTTCACCATGACCGCGGCGGGCGCCGTCATGGCGGTGTCGCCGAGCGGCAGATCGGCGACGGCGCGCAGGTGCTGCTCGAACTGGCTCGTCACCGAGCCCTCGATGGAGAAGTGACCGGAGTTGTGCGGGCGCATGGCGAGCTCGTTGACGAGCACGCGGCCGTCGCGGGTCTCGAACATCTCGACGGCGAGCACGCCCGTGACCTGGGTGCCCTCGGCGACGAGCTCGCCGATCCTCGCCGCTTCCACGAGCGTCGCCGGATCCTGCACCGGCGCCGGGGCGAGCACCTCGGCGCACACGCCGTCGCGCTGGATGGTCTCGACCACGGGCCAGGTGCGGGTCTCCCCGCTCGGACGGCGGGCCACGAGCTGCGAGAGCTCCCGGGTGAAGTCGACGAGCTCCTCGACGAGCAGGTGCCCTCCGTGGGCGTCCTCGGCGAGCGTCGTGAACCAGTCGCGCACCTCGACGGCGTCGGAGATCACGCGCACGCCCTTGCCGTCGTAGCCGCCGCGTGCGGTCTTCACGACGGCGCGGCCGCCGTGGGCGTCGATGAAGCGCTGGAGCTCCGTCTCGTCGGCCACCGCCGCCCAGTCGGGGATCGGCACGCCGAGGGCCGCGAGCTTCTCGCGCATCAGGATCTTGTCCTGCGCGTACTGCAGCGCGTCGGGACGCGGGTGGACGGCGACGCCGCGCTGCTCGAGCTCGCGCAGGATCGGCTGGGGCACGTGCTCGTGGTCGAAGGTCACGACGTCGACGGTCTCGGCGAAGGCGTAGACGGTCTCCGGATCGCGGTAGTCGCCCACCGCGTCGGCGGCGCGCGCCGCGCTCGAGCCCTCGGCCTCGGCGAGCACGCTGATCCGGAGCCCGAGGTGGATCGCCGGCGGCACCATCATGCGGGCGAGCTGCCCGCCGCCGATCACGCCGATCCTGATGCTGCCGTGTTCGCCCGTTGCCATGCCCCCATTCTGCCCTATGGGGCGACCGCGTCCCCTCCCGCGCCCCTTCCCGCGCCTTCGTCCCACCCGCCCTCTCCCCCTCTCCCCCTTCGCACGTCAGTCGTTGCGGCTTGGCGGCGCTCCAGCTCGCAACGACTGACGTGCGAACCGGGCGCAGCGCGGGTGGGTGCGGACGGGGCGCGGAGTGGTGAGGTGGCGACGGAGGAGGAGGAGGAGGAGGAGGAGGAGGAGGAGGAGGAGGAGGAGGAACGGTGCGAACCGCCGAGCGGGTATTAGTTGACGAATGTCAACCAACCCCATATAGTTGATCTTCGTCAACTAACGATCCGGCATCGCGGGCACCTCCGCCCGCCGCCCCGCCTCGACACCATCAGTGAGGACCCACCCCCGTATGACCCGCACGTCACCCCAGCTCCCCGCAGACGGGATCCTGACCGGCCGAGCCCTCCATCTCGCGCTCGCCGGGCTCTTCATGAGCATGTTCGTCTCGATGATCGCGATGAACGTCGTCGGCACGTCCATGCCCGTCATCATCGCCGACATCGGCGGCACCCAGGCCTCCTACACCTGGGTCGTCATGGCGACCTCCCTCGCCTCCGCCATCGGCACCCCGATCTGGGGCAAGCTCGCCGATCTCACGAACAAGAAGGTCCTCATCCAGACCTCCATCGTGATCTTCATGGTGGGCACGATCATGTCGGGCCTCGCCCACGATCCCACGTGGCTCATCTCCTTCCGCGTGCTCCAGGGCCTCGGCGTCGGCGGTCTCGGCGCGCTCTGCCAGATCGTGCTCGCCGAGGTCGTCAGCCCCCTCGAGCGCGGCAAGTACATGGGCATCATGGGCGCCATCATGGCTGTCGCGACGGTCGGCGGCCCGCTGCTCGGCGGGCTCCTCACGGACACCGTCGGCTGGCGCTGGAACTTCTACGTCGCCGTACCCATCGCGATCGTCGCGCTCATCATGCTGCAGAAGACCCTGCATCTCAGCACCGCGCGACGCAAGGTCAAGATCGACTACGCCGGCGCCATGCTCATCTCGGCCGGCTTCTCGCTGATCCTCATCTGGGTCACCCTCGGCGGCTCTGAGTTCGAGTGGAACTCCGTCCCCTCCTACGCCATGGTCGGCGGCGGCGCGCTGCTGCTCGTCATCGCCGTCTTCGTCGAGCTCAAGGTCGAAGAGCCGATGATCCCGCTCACGCTCTTCACGAACCGCACCTTCACGATGGCCGCCATCGGCAGCATCTCCGTGGGCGTCGCGATGTTCGCGACCGTCGTCTACCTCGGCCAGTACATGCAGCTCGCCCGCGGCCGCACGGTCATCGAGTCGAGCCTGCTCACGCTCCCCATGATGGCCGGCCTGCTCGGCTCCTCGACCCTCGTCGGCCAGATCATCTCCCGAACCGGAAAGTGGAAGCGCTACATGGTGATCGGCGGCGTGCTCCTCGTCGCCGGCACCGTGATGATGGGCCAGCTGCGCTACGACACGAGCATGTGGTACGTCGGCGTCTCGATGTTCGTGCTCGGCATGGGCGTCGGCATGACGATGCAGAACATGGTGCTCGTCGTGCAGAACACCGTCGATCCGATGCAGATCGGCGCGGCGACCTCGGCCGTCACCTTCTTCCGCACGATCGGCGGCAGCGCGGGCATGTCCGTCATGGGCACGATGCTCGCGGCCAAGGTCACCGACTACCTCACCGAGGGGCTCGAGAAGCTCGCGCAGACCCATCCCGAGGCGCTCGCCGACGCGAAGGCCCTCGAGGGCGGATCGATCCCCAAGATCGCGGAGATCGCCGAACCGCTGCGCAGCGTCGTGGAGAACGCCTACGGCCACGCCATCGGCAACGTCTTCCTCGCGGTGGCGCCGCTCGCCGTCGTCACGCTGATCGCGATCATCTTCCTGCCGAACATCCCGCTGAGTTCGAAGAACAACGCCCAGCGGCTCGCCGAGGAACGGGCGAAGGCCGAGGGCGCGGTTGGCCAGGCCGAGGGCACGCACCTCCCCTCGGAGTCGCCGAGCGCGGCGCTCGTGGAGGTCACGACCGGAGCGATCCCGATGATCGACGTCGACGGGCGTCCGGCCGACGGCCGGCCCGCGACCGGCGGCCGGACGACGGCCTCCGACGGCGGCTCCGGGGCGCGGGACGCCCGCTAGGATCGACGAGATGCCTCCCACCGCCGACCCTGCCGCGTCGGACCCCCGTCTGAAGGCGGAGCGGATCTCCGAGATCATCGCGGAGTTCTCGGAGATCTTCGCCTTCGCCCGCAGGCGATGGGCCAGGCTCGCCGAGGAGATCCACCCGGATCTCAAGGGCCCGGCCGTCATCATGCTGCAGTTCATCATGCGCAAGGGTCCGATCACCGCCACCGGGATCGGGCAGATGCTCGAGATGGACAAGGCGCTCGTGAGCCGGCAGATCGCGAAACTGCGGGAGCTCGGCCTCGTCGAGGCCGAGCCCGCGGCGGAGGATCGGCGCGTGATGCTGCTCACCGGCAGCGCGCAGGCGCGGAGCATCGTCGACCGCATCCGCGAGCAGTGGGCGCACACCTATCACGAGCGATTCGCGGGATGGGGCGTCGACGAGCTGACCGAGCTCATGGAAGCGCTCCACCGCTTCAACGCCTCTGCGGAAGAGGTGCGCGCCGACGAGCTCGCGGCGCGGTGCACGCGCGGCCACGCGACCCCGAACGCCGCACTGCACACGGGGGCGATCCGGGTCGGCGGCGCGGATCCCGACCGCGATCCCGCGAGCCACTGAGCTCGTCCCGGGGCCGGATCCGCGGGCGGATCGGATCCGCGCACCGCGATCGTCTGATCAGCGACCGGCAGGATCGCCGGCCCGCCGCGCCTCTACCCCTTCCCAGGACGCGACCGTCCGCGCCCCGAGACCGAGGCCGACCGTCATGCCCGTGCCGGTCGTGACCGAGACCGCCGTGACGCCCGGAAGGGGCTCCTCGCGCAGGATGTCCTGCCGAGCGCTCGTCGCGTAGAGTCCCTGCCACCGTTCGAGGATGTCGAGCCGGTCCGCGCCGAGCAGCGCCGCCGCCTCGTCGTGCAGGATCCTCGACCAGCGCTCGTCGAGGAACGGCGGCGCCGCATCGTGGACGGCGTGCGAGTCGCCGACGAGCAGCGTGCCGTCCGCCTGCTGGGTGAGCATGACGTTCGCATCGATCTCGAGGAGCTCCGGCCGCGCGGCGGCGAGCTCCGCCCGCAGCGCCGCCTGCAGCGCGGCCAGCCCGGGGCCGCCGAACGCCCCGTAGCGCAGCATGGACGTGCCGGTGAGCACGGCGGGGCCGAGCCCCATGGGTCGCGGGGGCCGCACCCGCAGCATCTGGAGGGCGCACTCGCGCAGCTCCCCCGCCTCCGCGATTGCCGGGAAGAGCCTGCCGAGCAGGTGGCCCGCGGCGACGACCACGCGGTCCGCGGGGATCCGCCCGCGGCTCGTCGCCACGCTCGCGCCGTCGCCCGCGGCCTCGACGCCGTGCACGGCGGTGCGGAAGCGCACCTCGCCGCGCTCGTGCGCGCCGACCCAGGCCGCGATGCGCGCGACGGCGGTGCGGGGATCCGCCGTGACGTCCTCGGCCAGCAGGGCTCCGGCGCGCACCGCGCCGGCCGCCGCGCCGTCGAGGTGCAGCATCGTGGCCGCCGCGCCGCCCGTCACGAGCTCGGCGCGCGCGCCGGACTCCCGGCGCTCGGCGACGAAGGCGTCGAGGAGCGCCGCCTCCGTCTCGCTGCGCGCGACGACGAGCGTGCCGGAGCGGCGCGCCTCGACCCCCGCGCGTTCGGCGAGCGACTCCCAGATCTGCAGCGAGGCCCGGGCGAGCTCGGCGAGCTCGCCCGCCTGGACGGAAGCGCCGACGTGCCCGAAGTTGCGGACGCTCGCGAGGACGGCGGAGGCATCCTGTTCGAGCACCGTGACGCGGTGCCCGGCGTCGAGGGCGGCGACCGCGTGGCCGAGGCCGACGATGCCGGCGCCGACGATCACGACGTGGGAGGGCGGGGAGGCGAGGTTCATGGTTCGATCCTGCGGGGCCCGAAGCTGTCGATACAACTTCGCGCACGGCCGTTCGCCGACCATTCACCCGGTCGACCGACCCGCCGCCGAGGCGTCACCGAACGTTCATCGTCCGGCCATCGCTCGTCGGCCGAAGAAGTCATGACAACTCCTAGGCTGGCTGCATGACCGAGAACTCCCCGCTCCATGCGCAGCTGTACGCGGAGATGGTGCGCCGCATCCACTCCGGCGTCTGGCAGCCCGGAGACCGGGTGCCGAGCGAGAAGTCGCTCGTCGCCGAGTTCGGCACGTCGCGCGGGCCGGTGCGGCAGGCGCTCGCGGCGCTGCGCACCGAGGGCATGATCATCGGGGGCCGCGGTGCGCCGCCGCGCGTGCAGCGCACCGCGCCTCCGCAATCGTTCGACACCTTCATGTCGTTCACGGAGTGGGCGGGCGAGCTCGGGCTCGAGCCCGGGCAGCGGGTCATCGAGGCGAGCCGCCGACCCGCCACGGAGGAGATCGCGCGCGAGCTGCAGATCGCCCCCGATGCGCCGATCGTGGAGATCATCCGCGTCCGCTCGCTCGACGCCAAGCCGGCGATGCTCGAGCGCTCGCTGTTCCCCTACGAGGTGGGCAGGCAGCTGCTCGGCGCCGATCTCGACGGCGGCAGCATCTACCAGACCCTCAGGCACTCCGGGGTCGTGCCGGTGCGTGCGAGGCACGTCATCGACGCCATCGCGGCGCATCCGCTCGAGGTCGAGCAGTTACACATCCCGGTCGGTTCGCCGCTGCTGCGCGTGCGGCGGCAGGCCTTCGACGAGGCCGGGACCGTCATCGAGACGGCCGACGACCGCTATCTGCCCTCCATGGCCACCTTCATCGTCGAGAACAACGCCGAGCACCGCACCCCGTTCGCGCGGCAGGCGGCGAATGCGACGCCCAGCCTCTACGATCCCGAGTCCCGCACGCCCCGACCCACCAGGAGCCCCGCATGATCGCCCTCGCCGTCTTCGACATGGCCGGTACCACCATCGACGACGGCGGCGCCGTGTACCGCGCGCTCGAGCAGGCCGTCGTCGAGACCGGCGTACCCGTCGCCGCCGAGGATCTGCAGCGCTGGATGGGAGCCGAGAAGCGGGCTGCCATCACCGCGCTCATCGAGCTCGGCGGGGGCGATCCGACGGAACCCGCCGATGCGGTCGATCGCGCCTTCGCGCGATTCAGGGCCCTGCTCGCGGAGCGCTACGCGGCCGAGCCGCCGACCCCGATCGCGGGCGTCCCCGAGGCGATCACGGCGCTCCGCGACGCCGGGGTGCGGGTGGCCCTGACCACCGGCTTCTCGCGCGAGGTCGCCGAGGGGATCCTCCGCGAGCTCGATTGGAGCGTCGGCGGGGACGGCGGCGCGGAGGATCGCGGCGGGGACGGCGGCGAGCCCGCGCTCCGGATCGACGCGCTCGTGTGCGGCGACGAGGTCGCGGCCGGCAGGCCCGCCCCGTACATGATCCACCGGGCGATGGAGCGCACGGGCGTGCTCGACGTCGCCGAGGTCGTCGTCGCCGGGGACACCGTCGTCGATGTGCAGGCCGGAGCCCACTCCGGCGCCGCGGCGAGCTACGGCGTGCTCACGGGGAAGCTGGATCGCGCGGACTTCGCCGGCCAGCCGGCGACGGCCCTGCTCGAGTCGGTCGCGGAGATCCCGGCGCGGATCGCGCGGCTCGGCTGACACCGGATCGCGATCACCCGGTCGCGGCGGCGGCATCCGCCGCATAGGCCTCCGCCGCCTCGGCGACGTCGTTGTTGTAGGCGAGGTTCGGATTGTAGGCGTCGACCGCGCGGATCCAGTTCTCCGGCAGCGCGAGATCGCCGCCCACGTCGCAGAGCATCGTGGCCGCGCCGAGCGCGGCGTCGTCGATCTGGTGCACATCGACGCTCCCGTCGCCGTTCCCGTCGCGCCCGTAGTGCGCCCACGTCTCGGGGATGAACTGCATCGGGCCGACCGCGCGGTCCCATCTCACGTCGCCGTCGACGGCGCCGCCGTCGGTGTCGGGGATGGCGTCGAAGCGCGTACCGTCGAGGGCCGGACCGATGATGCTCGGGCGCGCGACGCCGTCGGCGCCCAGCACCGCGCCGTCGATGCCGCCGTGCTCGGATTCGACGAAGCCGATGCCGGCGAGCGTGTTCCAACCGATCCCGCAGCCGGGGAACGCGGTCTCCGCGCCGAGCGCGGCCCCCGCATAGGCCGCGAGCGCCCGCTCGGGGATCCCGGTGGCGGCAGCGGTCTCGACGAGCCAGCCGGGATCGACGCGGGCCGCGAGGCCCTGGGCCGACCCCTCGGCCTCGTCCTTCGCCGCGGCCGACGCCCCGTCGAATTCCTCCGGGGTCGGGGCGCTCGGTGCTCGCGACGCCGCCGTCTCGCCCGCTCCGCCCCCTGGCGCGGAGCCCGCCGCGCTCCCCGCGGGGGTCGCCGCGCTCTCCGCGGGGGTCGCCGCGCTCTCCGCGGGGGTCGTCGCGCTCGCGATCCCGAGCACCGCCGCGGCGATCCCGCAGACACCCGCGCTCGCGAGTATCGCGAGCAGGATCGCGCGCCGCGCCGAGCTGCGGCGCGGCTGAGTTCGGCCGGTCATGGTGCGGCCCGGGTCGTGGCCCGTCTCACGATCCGCTCCGGTTCGCCGCGCGGCCCATCCGACATCGGCGCCGTCGCTCCGGCGCCGCGACGGTCGCTCGGGTCTCCCGACGGTCGCTCCGGTCTCGCGGCGGGCCGAGCCGACTCCGCGCTCAGGCCGCGGCCAGCTGGGCGACGTCGCTCGGGACGGGCGCGGTGTGCGCCGAGAGTTCCGCATCGACGAGGATCGGCAGGTGATCCGACAGTCCGCGATCGAGCGTGCGCACGCAGCCGATGTCGAGCCCGCTCGAGGTGGCGAAGTCGAAGTGACCGCGGAACATGCGGTAGCGCGTGTACGTCCGCTTGTCGCTGAGGCTCAGCTCGTACCCGCGATCGCGCATCTCGGTGTCGAGCCGGTTCTTGAACACCGGATAGTTGTAGTCGCCCACCATGAGCGCGGGCAGCCCCGGCCCGAGCGCGCGGAGCTCGCCGAGAGCGGCGTGGATCTGGTGCCGGCGGAGGGAGTTCAGCGCCGTCAGCGGGGCCGCGTGGAAGGAGGCGACGACGAGGTCGCGGCCCGTCTCGACGTCGTGCATGCGCACCCCGAGCAGTCGCTCGTGCGCGGGCGCGAGGAGGCGGTCGTGGAGCGACTTCTTCAGCTGGAACGTGTGCGCCGTGCGGGCGTGGAAGCGCTCGTCGCGCACGTACATGGCGAGTCCGAGACGATTGCGCTCGGTCGCGTGCACGAGATGCATGTGCCCGAGCCGCGCGGGCAGCGCGACCGCTTCGGCCTCCTGCAGGCAGAGCACGTCGGCCCCGTGCATCTCGGCGAGCGCGCCGAGCTCGGCGACCGCGCGATTCTTGCGCAGGTTGTAGCTGATGACCTTCATGCTGCGCCCCTCCTCGGGGTTCTCGGGCGCCCCCTGTCCGGGGCCGACAGGATCCACCCTATGCCGGACGAGCTGGACGCGCGCGGCGATGAGGCTGGGAGTTCTCGGAACCGATGCGCCGTGCCGGCGGGTGCGCACGGTCCGGGTGCCCGCGGTCCGGGTGCGCGCCGGCCCGGGCGCCCACCGGCCCGGGTGCCCGCCTCGGCGCGGCGTCGGCGGCGCGGGCGATGGCTCGCCGTCTACAGGGCGATGGCTCGCCATCTACAGTGGGTAGAGCGGTCCGGAGCAGCGGACCGACGCGCTCCGGCTCGCCCGTGAGTCCCGCGCTCGACCGCAATGACCGCCGCCCGCCCACCATCGGAACCACGAGATGCACCCGATCCAAACCCCGCAGCACGCATGCACTTGCGCCCGCACGCCCACGCACACGCGCGGGAGCGCGGCGTGCGCAGCCGCTCGGGCCGCGAGGCGCCGATGAGCGCGACTGCCGCCCTCCCCTACGTCGACGCCGCCGAACTGCGCCGCCAGGTCGATCCCGAGCGCGCGCGGCGCCTCATCGAGCAGGCCCTGCAGGACGGCTTCGATCCCGCCACCGATCCGGAGCGTGCGAGCGCCGTGGCCGGCGCGGGCCACCTGCTCCTCATGCCCTCGACGCTCGGCGACCGCGTCGGGGTCAAAGTGGCCTCCGTGGCACCCGCGAACCCGGAGCGCGGCCTCCCGCGCATCCAGGCCCTCTACTTGCTCATGGATGCCGAGACGCTGACCCCGAGGCTGCTCATCGAGGGATCGGCGCTCACGGCGCTGCGCACGCCGGCCACGACGGCCGTCGCATGCGACCGCCTCGCCGCGCCGGACGCCGCGCGCCTCGTCGTGTTCGGCACCGGACCGCAGGCGATCGCGCACGCCGAGGCGATCGGCCGGATCCGCGAGCTCCGGGACGTGCGCCTCGTGGGGCGGGATCCGCGGCGCCGTGACGCGGCCCTGGCAGCGCTGGCGGATCGGGGACTGCCGGCCGTAGCGGGTGCGACGGACGACGTCGCCGAGGCGGACATCGTGATCTGCGCGACCTCGGCGGCGGAACCGCTCTTCGCCGAGGAGCTCGTGCGCGACGGCAGCTGCGTCGCGGCGATCGGTTCGCACGAGCCCGACCGCCGCGAGCTCCCGGCCGCGCTGCTCGCGCGATCGCTCGTCGTCGTCGAGGACGCCGCGACCGCCATGCGCGAGGCGGGGGACGTGATCCTCGCGGTCGACGAGGGCGCCGTCCGCGCTCGGGATCTGCGCGGCCTCGCCCCGCTCGTGCGAGGCGAGATGATGCGCGCGAACGACCGTCCGAACGTGTTCAAGGGTACGGGGATGTCATGGCAGGACCTCGCGGTCGCCGCCGGCGTCTCCGCGCCCGGCGAACGCTGAGGTCTTCGGGGTCGCAGGCCGCCCGTCACTGTCCGCTCCCCCGATCCGGGGCCCGCTCTCCTGGTCCCCTTTTCGGCTCCCTCGATCCGGGTCGCTGCGGCACGGTCAGCGAGAGAACGACCCTGCCGCAATGACCCGAATACTTGAGGCCGGGGTGAAACGGGCGAGAGCTCCTCGCGGATCGCATCTCGCGATCCGCGATCTGCTCCCCAGATCCGGGGCTCATTCTCCTGATACCCGGCTCCGCTCCCCCAATCCGGGTCGCCGCGGCACGGTCAGCGAGAAGACGACCCTGCCGCAGTGACCCGGATCCCATCCGGATTCAGTCACCAGGAGGTTCGATGCCCCGGCAGGAGTTCCAAGCTCCGAACTCGACCCGGTCCGGGATAGGCATCCCGACCCCGGTCCAACCCCCGATCCGACCCCACGGGAGCGGGATCCGGGTCACTGCGGCACGGTCAACTGGAGCACGACCCTGCCGCAGTGACCCGGATCTTCGACGCTGGTCAGTCGATACGGCGGAGCGACACTCGGAGCGTGCCGATCACGAGCTGCTCGGTCGCGGGCACCTCGCGGCCCGGCTCGATCGGCTCGGGATCCCCGCCGTCGATCGTCGAGACGCCGTTCGTGGAGTGCAGATCCTCGATCGTCCAGACCTCACCGGTGCGACGCAGCCGCGCGTGCGACTTCGACACGGTGCGCGTCGGATCGGGGATCTGCAGCGCGACCGTGCCCTCCTCCGTCGCGGGCTTCCGCCCGACGATGACATCGTCGCCCCGCAGTTCGAGCACCTCGCCGTCGGGCAGCTCGACGCCCCAGCGGACGCGGCGCTGCACGACGACGGTGCGATCGGAATCGTCTCCCCCGACCGGGATGCCCGAGGGCCGCGCGGCGTGCCCCTGCGCATCCGCGGACTGCATCGCGCCCGTCGGATGGCTGGCGGGGGCGGCGTCGGGATCGCTCTGCGGTGCCGCATTCGGTGCGGGGGCGGCAGCGCGCTGGGCGCCGGTGTCGAAGATCGACGGCTCCGGGATCGCCGGGGCCGAGGCTTCGGAAACGACCGCGCCGGCTGACATCGCGGTGAAAGCTCCCGCACCGGCGGGTGCCGCGGCGCCGGTCACCGCATCGGCGGCGGGTGCTGCGGTGGGCTCGGCGTGCGGGGCGGGTGCAGCGGAGGGTTCGGGCGTGCCGGATCCGGGAGCCGGCTCGGCCGGCATCGATCCGGCGGCGTCCCGCGGCGCCGGATCTGCAGGCGCGGCTGGCGCGTGAGCCGCGCCGGGGACAGCCTGCGGTGCAGCATCGGGGGCGAAGGCGTCGGGCATCGCCTCGGCGGCCACGGCCGATTCGGCGATGCTGGACGCCTCCGGCACCCCCGAATGCCCGGCGGCAACGGACGACTCAGGCGCACCGAAGGGCTCAGCCGCGACGGACGGCTCGGGCGCGACGGAGTGGTCGGGCGCGACGGCCTGGGCCGGAGCCGGTGCGCCGGCCTCGGCGCTCGGGAGCACGAGCGGCTCGGCCGGGGCCGCAGGGGCCGCAGGGGCCGGCTGCGGCTCGGGCCAGGAGAAGGGCTGCTGCGGCGGAACGGCGCCGAGCGGCGCGTCCTGGCGCTGGGGTGCGCCCTCGGCCGCCAGGCGCGCGTAGGCGCCCTCGGTCGTCCGGCTGAAGCCCCAATCGTTCTCGGGTTGCACGGCGGGCTGCGCAGCGGGCTGCCCGAGCGGAGCCGGGGCCTGCGCCGACACCGGCGCTCCGGGAGCCTGCTGCGGCGGAAAGCCGGGAGCCTGGGGCGCCACCGGAGGCTGGGGCTGCGCGTACTGCGGCGCCTGCGGCATGGCCGGCCCAGCCGGCGCCTGCGGTCCAGCCGGGGCCTGCGGCGTCGCCGGATGTGCCGCAGGCGGTGCGGCGGGGATGGGCGCCGCCGGGGCCCCGGCCATCCCGGCCTGGGCCTGCTGCGCACCCCATCCGGTCTGCGGCGCATAGGAGGGGCGCGCGGGCTGCGTCGGGGCGGCCGGCGCGGCCTGCGGCGGAACGGCCTGCCCCGGCGCGGCGGCCGGCGGATAGGCGGCCGGGTATCCGGGCGCCGCGGCGCCTGCGACGATCGGCTGCTGACCGGTCGGCGCGTTCCCGGACGATCGCGCGTACCCCGGGGCCGGGGCGTCGGTGCCCGCGAACTTGGGTTCGCGTCCGTGGTACGCCGCATTCTGATCGTCGATCGCATTGGAGAGCAGCATCGCCCACACGGGCGGCAGCAGCGCGCCGAGCACGGTGAAGCCCGCGCCCTTGCCGTACTCGGAGTTCAGGCGGTGGATCGCCATCACGGACACGACGAAGACCACGATCCCGAGCAGCGGCACGAAGCCGAGCACGACCACCCAGCCGGGCAGCCCGGCGCGCTGGACCAGCTGCCACTGGTTCCAGACGGGGATCCATCCCCACCCGGACGGCAGGCCGATCCGCGGGAACAGCCGGGAGAGCGCCCAGAGGTACCAGAGGTAGAAGGCGAGCCCGACGAGCGACCAGATGCCGACCATCGCGAAGAGGGCCGGACCCAGTGTGTTCTCAGTCATGTGTTCCTGCTTTACGGCGCTGGGAGGTTCATATCAACTCTGCAACGATAAACCGTCGCCGCCTGCAAGGCAAAGAGCGGGGAATCCTATGATGCGCCCAGCACTCAGCCGAGCAGTGCGCGGGCGATCAGACCGAGACCCGCGAGCGAGACGAGCACCGTCGCCGCGAAGCCCCCGAGCACCGCCACGCCGAAGCGGCGATTGGCGCGCTGCGTGGAGCGGAGACCGCTGCGGGGGGCCGTCTCCGGCTGCTCGCGAGCGAGCGGCGGTTCGCCGATCGGCTCGGCGATCGGGAGCGGTCGGCTCGCACCGAACCGCGTCGCGGAGACGATCGGGAGTCCCTGCGCGACGCCCCCGCGCGGCTGCGCGTGCTCGGGAGCGGGCGTCGGCGCCTTCGGGATCCGGCGTCGCTTGTCGAGCGGGGACTTGAACATGCGCGCCACGAGCTCCGGCGGGAGCCCGTCGAGGTCGGGATCGGCGACGGGCGGCGCCGGGTTCCGGCTCGAGGACGCCGTCCGGCGGTCGCGGGTCGACAGCGGGGTGCGGAGCTTCGGGATGTCGACCGTCGCGCCCGATCCCGCGGGTGTGGGCGCTCCGTCACGGCGCACGGCGACGGTGCGATCAGGATCGGCGGGATCCGCGCGATGCACCGCGACCGTGCGATCCGGATCCGCCTCGGCGGGATCCGCGCGATGCACCGCGACCGTACGATCGGCATCGGCCTCCGAATCGGGATCCGCGCCCGGTCCCGCGCGACGCACCGCGACGGTGCGGTCCGGGTCCGCCTCACCGGATTCCGTTCGACGCACGGCGATCGTGCGATCCGGATCGGAGTCGGCATCCGCAGCGGGTTCCGCGACTCGCTCCGCCCGCCGCACCGACACCGTGCGGTCCGGATCCGGATCCGGCTGCGCAGCGGCCCCGTCGCGGCGCACGGCGACGGTCCGATCCGGATCGGGATCCGGATCGGAATGCCGGTGCGCGGCGGACTCGTGACGCCGCACCGCCGCGGTGCGATCCGGGTCCGGGTCGGAGCCCGGATCCGGCACGATGTCCCGGACGGGATCCGGATCGGGGACGCCAACCGGCGCCGCGACCCGTCGCGGCACGACGACCGTGGCCTCCGGGTCGGCGTCCGCCGCCCCGGGGGTCCCGTCGTCGGGCCGCTCGCTCATCACGCCCGCCTCGGCACGGTCGCCGTCAGCGTCGAATCGTCGAGCGTGGCCGATCCCGTGCCCGATCCGACGTGCCACGGGCGCCCGCCGGAGAGCACATCGACCACGAGCACGGTGACATTGTCGCGGCCGCCCGCGTCGTTCGCGCGCAGCACGAGCTCGTCCACGACGGCCTCCGCACGACCCCCCATCGTGAGCGCGGCCCTGAGCTGATCGTCCCCGACCTCCGTGGTGAGCCCATCCGAGCAGATGAGCAGCCGCGCGCCGTCTTCGACGGGGAGCAGCCAGGTGTCCGGCGTGCTGTCCACGGAGCCGAGCGCGCGGGAGATGACGTTGCGGCCGGGCAGTCGGCTCTCGTCCCATTCCCCTCCGGCGATGAGCTCGTCGCGGAGGGAGTGGTCGACCGTGATCTGGTGGAGCTCGGCGCCGCGGTGCAGGTAGACGCGGGAATCCCCGACGTTCACCACGAGCCAGCACAGCTCGTCCTGGTGCTGCACGAGCACCGCGCCGGTGAGCGTGCAGCCGGCGCCGCGATCCTTGGACGCGGCGACGAGGTCGACGGCGTGACGTGCGGCGTCGATCGCCGCGAGCGCCTCCTTGACGGTGGCCGGCCGCCCCGGCTCCACCGCCTCCGTGAAGGCCGCGATTGCCGCGGCGCTCGCCTCGTCTCCCGCCTCGTGCCCGCCCATGCCGTCGGCGACGAGGAAGCAGGGGAACGCGGCGAGCGCCGCATCCTCGTTCACCTCGCGCCGTCGGCCGACGTCGCTGCGGACGGCGAAGCTCAGCTCGGGCTCAGTGTGCCGTACCATGTTCCGCTCCCCTTCCCATTCGGCTCCCCCCGGAGACTGTTCGGCGCCGTCCGGCGCGCATCCTGCTGCGCCAGACGCGATGCCCCGGAATGAGCGAGTGCAGGGAGAAGCGGGAGCGCAGGCGCCCCCACCATCCGAGCTCCGCCCTCCGGGCGGCCAGGGCCTCGTCGACGAGCCGCCAGAGCTCGTCGACGTCGCCCGGGTCGATGCCCTCGCGCGCGTACACGGCACGATCCACCGTAGCGGCAATCCGGTTCCCAGCGGGCGCACCGAGCTCATCGGCGGCGTCGCGGCGCCCGGCGTTCGCGCGCGGTCGCCGCCCCGAATCGGCATAGCCGTCGACGAGCTCGTCCCAGGCGCCGAGCGCCCGGACCTCATCGGCGGCCGCCCGACGCCGCCGCCGCCGGCGGATCCGTTTCGCGACGGGCAGGAAGCAGATCGGCAGCGCGAGGAGCAGCAGCGCGAGCAGGGAGAGCCCCACGACCCGCAGGATCGGCCACAGCGCCCAGAGCGCGTCCTCGGCCGGATCGTCGCTGCGGTCGTTCGTGTCGCTCGTGGCCCCCGCCGGCGGGTCCGCCTCGTCGGCGTCGTGCTCCTCCGGGAGCGTGGGGAACTCCGGCAGCTGCTCACCGCGATCGAGCGCGCTCGGCGGGATCTCGACCTGCGGGCTCGCGTCGATCGGGATCCAGGCGCCGTCGGCCCCGCTGACCTCGACCCAGGCCGCGAGATTGGCGCCCGTGCACTCCTCGGCGCACGCCGGTACCCCGGGGACCCCGTCCTCCTCCGCGTCGCCGAGGCGGACGCCGAGCACGACGCGGGAGTCGTACCCCATCGCGCGCGCGAGAAGCGCCGCCGCCGCGGCGAACTGCTCGTCGTCGCCGATCCCCGCGACGAGGGCGCGCGTGTCCCGGGTGTCCCCCGCGGCGCGCTCCTGATCGTTCAGCTGCTCGAACAGCTGCTCGATGCGCGCGATGGAGTGCCCGCCGGCGCTCGTGACGAAGGTGGAGCCGTACTGGGCCTCGAGGGCGTCGAACCAGGCCCGCTCCCCCTCGCCGTCGGTGAGGGAGTGGCTGAGGTAGCCGCGTTCGCGCAGCCGCTCGACGGCCTCGCTGAGCCCCTCTGCGGTATCCGGCAGCTGCTGTGCGGCGAGCCAGTGGCCGAGCTCGGGCATCGCCTCGAGATCGATGAGCGCGTCCGCGCTCGCCGGCTCGGCGGTGAGCTCCTCCTCGGCGCCGAGGCCCATCGAGGCGGTGAACGCATCGCCCGCGGCCACGCCGGCCCCCTCCGGCACCGCGATCGCCGCGCCGGTCGTGCGGTTCACGTAGAACGCGTCGGCGAGGGCGTCGGCGCGGGGGCCAGAGAAGCGCGGGGGCTCGGCGAGCGGCGGCGAGATCGGCAGCCAGATGCCGTCGTAGGCGTCGGCGAATGCGAGGTGCACGGTCGTCTGCCGATCCCCCGGATCGCCGCTGGGGAAGCGGGTGAAGAGGCCGGCGGCCCCCGGGCTCACGAAGAAGTCGACGCCGTCGTAGGCGTCGAGCACGGCCATGCGGAGCCTGCCGGGCAGCTCGCCGCCGGAGGGCGCGGAGACGGAGAACACGGGAGCGTCGAACGCCGCGTCGCGCTTCCATCCCCGGTACCCGGCGAAGGGGCTCGTCTGGTTCGCCACCACGAGCTCAGGATCGACGCGATCGCGGGGCACAGCGCGCTCGTCGTCCACGAGCGGAACGACGGCGAGCCCCACACCGCCGGCGACGAGCACGGTGAGCAGGGCGCTCGCCGCGCGGATCGCGCGGGGCCGCCGCCGGCCCCCGGCCGATGCGGCGTCGCCGTCGATCGTGCTGCGGCGCCCGAGCCGGAGCGCAGCGCGGCGCGAGATGCCCGAGGACCAGGCGACCCACAGGGCACCGGCGACGCAGACGACCACCCACGCGGCGAGCTCGCGCGGCGCCGGGATCGAGAACGGGCCGAGGCCGAGCGGCTCGCTCACCCGCGAGGCGCCGAAGACGACCCCGAAGGCGACGGGGGCGAGCGCCGGCACCGCCGCGAACGGCGCGATCCGTCCGCCGCGCAGAGCCAGCCAGGCGAGCATCGCCGTCGCGGCGAACACGACGACCGTGTAGGGCACGAGGGTCGCCTGGTAGCTCGCGACCGGGAGCGTGAGGGTGAGCAGCTGCTTCCAGCCGAGGGCGACCGCGGCGAGGGCGTCGCCGAGGCCGCGGGCGAGGGCCGGCGGGAGCGGCCCGCCCGTGGCGAGCGCTCCGGGGACGGCGAGCGGCACGATCCCGAGCACGAAGGCCGCGAGGAGCGCGACGAGGGTGAGCGCCCCCCAGCGCAGGCGCGCTCCGAGCCAGACGATCCCGATCCCCGCGGCCCAGGCGAGGCCCGCGATGAGCCAGACGCGGGGGATCTCGTAGATCGGCCACGCGGACAGCGCACCGGCCGACGCCGCCACGGCGCCGAGCAGCGCCGCACCGGCGCTGAGCGCGGGAGCCGGCCCCTCCGCGCGCGCGCGTCGTCCGCGCGCGTCGCTGCGGGAGTCGCCTCGGGAATCGAGCGAGCGGCTCATGCGAGGCCCGCCCGGATCATGAGCTGCGGCAGGTCGCCGAGCGCCCCGACCGTGAAGACGGTGCACGCGTCCACGAGCCGGACGCTCGGCTCGGCGAGCTCCTCGCAGCGCACCACGAGCACGCGCACGTCCTCCGGGAAGCTGACCGCGGCCCGGCGCAGGCGCGCCGGATCGGGGATCGCGCCGGTCACGAGGAAGACGACGGAGAGCGGACGCCGGGATTCGGCGAGACCGCGGGCCAGCAGTTCGATCGGCAGGGCGCCCTCCTCGGCGACCTCCAGTTCCGACCAGGCGTCGAGGAGCTGCGTCGGCGTCTGCGAGGGGAGCTCCTCGAGGCCATCGATCGCCGGCCGGATGCGGCCCGGGGCCCACTGCGAGGCGATGAACCGCTCGCGACCCTCGCGGACGGCCTGCAGGCCGAGCGAGGCCGCGCAGCTCACGGCGAGCTCGAACTCGGCGTCGCTCGCGTAGCCGGCCCGGTCCGCATCGAAGAGGATCGCGGCACGGGCCGTCTGCGATTCCTCGTACTGCCGCACCATGAGCGTTCCGGTCTTGGCCGTCGACTTCCAGTGGACGTGCCGCAGCGCGTCTCCCGGCACGTACTCGCGCACCGCGTGGAAGGACAGGTCGGAGTCCGTCAGCCGTCGGCTGGAGGAACCCTCGAGGTCGCGCACGAGCCCGGCGGAGCCGGGCGGCAGCAGCACCGTTCGGGGGTGCACGTGGACGAGGTGCCGGTCGCGCCAGGTGATCTCGCGGCGTACGAGCCCGAGCGGGTCGCGGCGGGCGAGGGTGAGCGGGCCGACCTCGATGACGCCGCGCGCGGGCGCCGCGATCTCGACCGGGATCCGGGCGCTGCCGTGCGGGCCGATGAAGGGCACGGGGAGCTCGCGGAGCGCTTCGCCGACCGGGAGCTCGGCCGACGCGGGCAGCGCCGGCCGAGCACTGGCGTTCTCGATGTCGACGGAGAGGGCCACGCGGCCGCCCTCGACCACGCGCAGCCGGTCGACCGAGAGCCGGATGAGATAGGCGCGCGAGCCGAGCAGGAACGGCAGGCCGACGAGGAGGAGCACGGCGAAGGCGATGCACACGAACCACGCCTCCACCCAGCCGAACGCGGCGCCGAGCACGGCCGAGAGGGCGCCCACCCCGATCACGAAGGCGCCGGTCGGGGTGACCGTCTCCCGCACCCGCCGCCACGAGCGGCGCAGCTGCCGCCGGTTGCGGCGCCACCAGCGGCGCACGCGGCGCCGCCGGCCGACCGCGCCGGCGCGCCCGGTGCCGCGGGTGGACTCGCCGAGGCGCGAGCCCGTGCCTCGGCTGCCGGTGCCCGTGTGGGACACCGGCGCACGGGAGGTGTCGATGCTCACGCGGTGCCGTTCTCCCGGGGGGCGGCGACGTCGAGCAGGATCTGACCGAGCACCTGGCCGGCGGTAACGCCGTCGAACTCCGCCTCCGGCTCCAGGACGAGGCGGTGGGCGAGGACGGGCAGCGCGAGGTCGCGCACGTCGTCGGGGGTGACGTAGTGGCGACCGTGGGCGGTCGCCCATGCGGAGGCGAGTCGCACGAGCGCGAGCGCGCCGCGCACGCTCGCGCCGAGGCGCACCTCGCTCGCGCGACGGGTCGCCTCGACGATGCGCACCGCGTAGTCCGCGACGAGCGGGCTGACGTGCACCCGGGTCACCAGGTCCTGCGCCTGCGTGATCATGGCGGTCGTGACAACGGGGGCGAGCGGGGCGCGGGTGCGGCGATCGCCCTGCAGGATCCGCACCATGGCCGCCTCGTCCGGGTAGCCGATCGAGGTCTTCGCCATGAAGCGGTCGAGCTGCGCCTCGGGCAGACGGTAGGTGCCCGCCTGCTCGACGGGGTTCTGCGTGGCGATGACGAGGAAGGGGCTGCCGACGTCGTGCGAGGTGCCGTCGACCGTGACGCGCCCCTCCTCCATGACCTCGAGCAGCGCGGACTGGGTCTTCGGGCTCGCCCGGTTGATCTCGTCGGCGAGCACGACGTTCGCGAAGATCGGGCCGGGATGGAACTCGAAGGCGCCAGCCTTCTGGTCGAACACGGTCACTCCGGTGATGTCGCCGGGGAGCAGATCGGGGGTGAACTGCACGCGGGAGCTCGTGCCCTGGATCACCTCGCCGAGCGCCCGCGCGAGGGCCGTCTTGCCTGTGCCCGGCACGTCCTCGAGCAGCACGTGGCCGTCGGCGAGCACGCACGCGATGACGAGCTCGACCACGCGGCGCTTGCCGTGGATCACCTGCTCCACGGCGTCCGCCGTCGTCGAGAAGACCTGGGACACCCACTGCGCCTGCTCCGGCGTGATGACGGTGGGCGCGGCCTGCAGCTGTTCGGTCATGGTTTCCTTCGTCGGGGGTCGTGCGGGATCGGTGCGGGGCGAGCGGTCAGGGGGTCGTGGGCGGTTCCGGCTCCGGCGGCGTGTAACAGAAATTCAAGGTCACAGCTTGAAGACCCGAGAAGTGCCCCGTCCAGCTGATCGTCATCGGGACCTGCTGCGTCGCGCTGTCGGGGGTGCCGACGGTGACCGTCGCACTTCCTTGCGCCGCGCTCGAGATCTGGAAGAACCCAAGGAGCTCTGCCTGCGTCATGGAGGCATTCTCATCCGTGTAACACGCGTGATTGGCGAGCGAGACGTCGACGGGATTCGGGGCGTTGACCCAGTTCACTGCTGCATCATCTGAGCAGACTTGATCACCTCCCGTTGTGCATTGCTTCACGGTGATGGGAGTCGGCGTGGCCGCATCGATGGAGAAGTTCTGGTTCCCCGTGTTGCTATAGGTCAGCTTTGTGCTGTCCGGCTTATTCTCGACGATCGGTTCGCCGGCGAGCGTGTAGTGCGCGCTCGTAGCGTCGGTGGTCGGGGTGGGCGAGATGGTGTAGGTAACTCTCGGCGCAGAAAGGGGCCCACCGACGATCACGATGTTGGTCTCCTTGCTGCTCTTTCCGTATGCACTCGTCAGACAGACTTTCCCTGTGTAGCTCCGGAACGTCTTGAGGCCGTCGAACACTCCGCTTCCAGCTGAGCAGTTGCTCGGAGGAGCCCCGAACGGTTTACTCAGGGCATAGCTCGCAGTGACGACGCCCCCGCGGTCCCCTTCGTAGCTCACTTCCGCTGAATTGTTCCCCAGGCTCGTGAGTGTTGCTGTCGTCAGACGCGGCGCGCCATACACCGTGCCGATCACGGTCGCTGCGCCGCCCGTGGCAGCACCAGTGCCGATATTTGGCACTTCGAAGCGTGTCACCGGAGTGACTGTGACAGACACTTGCCCGGATTTGGCTTCGAAAGTGCTCTCTGCGCTGGAACCGTTAAGTGTCTCGCTTCGTCCCTGGTCTGTAGTCAGCTGGAACTGACTCACATCATCACCACCAGTGATTTCAACGCGAACCCGGCCGATGTCGGGATTGTCGTTGTTCTTCCACTCGACTGGAGTCACCGTCACTGTCGGGGCAGCCGGGGCCCGGTACGCCCAGGCCGTCACGGGGTTCGAGGGCTGCGAGTCGCCGACGGCGTTGCGGGAGCGCGCGGTGAACTCGTGCTTCTCGCCGTTGCGGAGCCCCGTGGCGACGCAGCTGAAGGTCGTCGGCCCGGCGGCCGAGCAGCTCGTCGAGCCGCCGCCGCTGAGGTCCACCCCGGAGACCGCCGGATGCGAACCGCCGCCGAGCGTCACCGTGAAGCTCGCGCTCGTGTCCGTGTAGCCGGTCTGCGCGATGCTCGGTGCGGACGGCAGGCCGAGCGCGTCGAACTCGATCGACCCCGTGCCGGTGCGGCCCTGAGCGTCGCGCACGGTGAAGCCGACCGTGCACGTGCCTCCGACGCTCGCCGCATCGGCCCAGCGCGCCGCCACCTCGGAGTTCCCCGAGACCGAGAAGGAGGCCACGGCGCAGCCCGAACCGTCGACCGCGGTCACCTCGAGCCCGCCTCCCGCCTTCCCGGCGTAGGGGTCGTGCTCGCCGGCGAGCCCGATCACCCGGGTCTGGCAGGGGTCGCCCACCGTGCATCGCAGGGCCGCGGTGCCGCCGCGGGGCAGATCCTGCGCCGCCTGGCCGACGCGGAGCGTGAGCGCGGCCTTCGCGGTGCCGGCGCCGCTCACCTCCACCGTGAGCTGCTCCTCGCTGCCGGGTGCCCCGTCGGCGCGGGCCGTGACGGACACCGAGGCGCCGCCGCGCTGGCTCACCTCGAACAGCGAGCCGCCGCCGCTCACGGCGTACCGCAGCTCGCTCATGCTGCCCTCGCGATCCCCCTCCCAGGACACCATGTCCGCGAGGTCGATCTGCTCCGTGGCGCCGGGGGCGACGGTGCGGGTGAGCGTCTTCGCCTCGACCGTCGGGGAATCGGGCCGGATGGCCACGGGGACCGGCAGCGCGGTCCACTGCTTCTGGCCGACGAGCCGCGCCTCGACGACGCAGACGTCGGACCAGGGCGCCTCCGTGCCCGCCGTGTAGCGGAAGGAGCCGGCGGAGGTCGAGGTGCAGCTCGCCTGCGCGCGCCCGGTCTGGTAGCTGCCGCTGCGCACCTCGATCTCGTCGCCCGGGCCGAGCTCCACGAGATCGCGCACGCGCGCCTCGACGGCGGCGTCCTCGTCGACCTGCAGCGGGTCGATGCGCGGCTTCAGCGAGAGCCTGAGCTCGTCGAGCGGCGGGATCACGAGCAGGCCGAAGGTCGACACCTCGGTACCCGCGGAGTCCTCCCCCTGCAGCCGGAAGATCACGGTGTCGCCCTCGGGCCGGTAGTCGCCCGAGATGCGCGATCCCGACACTTCGTACCCCGAAGCTCCCGACTCCCACAGCGACAGCTCGAGTTGCGAGGCGTCGCCCGTGGTCCAGCGCACCTTGTCGGTGACGACGTCGACGCCGCCCGCCTCGAGCGCGGCGCGGTCGCGCACGTTGAGGACGGTGTCCGACGCGCTCGGGGCCTGCACGCCGACCCGCTCGGAGGTCTGCACCACGATGAGACCGTCCGCGGTGCTCGAGGTCGCTGCCGAGCGCACGGTGTAGGTGTAGGAGACGGTGCCGATGTCCGGGCCCGGGGTGATCCGCACGACGCCCCGCTCCATGTCCTCGAGATCGAGCCGCTCCGCGAGCGCGCGGTACTCCGCACTGTCGGAGCCGCCGACCACGTTCGGCACGACCGACATAACCGACAGCGCGCCCGCCGCGGGGTCGACGTCGTTCTCGAGCGGGCGGACGACCGCGGGATCCCCGTCGGGGGTGACGCGCACGTAGTCGGTCGAGACCACGGGGGCGCCGGTCGCGGCGTCGCCGGGCAGCACGATGACGTTCAGGGAACCGGTTCCGGAGCCGCCGTAGGGATCGCGGACCGTGTACCCGAGTCGCGTCACGCCCGGCTCCATCGTGTCGGCCGCCGTCACCGTGATCCCCGTCCCCGAGGCCCCGATGGCCGCGGTGAGGCCCGCCTGCTCGCTCGCCGTGACCGAGACGAGGCGCACGCGGTCCCCGTCGGGGTCGACGCCCGAGAGCGGGACACCGAGCTCGGCCGTGGATCCGGCGCTGACGCGCGCCGTGAGGGTCGTCGGCTGCGGCTCGCGATTGGCCCCGCCGGCGAGCACCTCGACGACGACGGAGCCGACGTCGCTCTTCGTGGGATCGCTCGCGCCGTAGGCGGTGTAGCTCAGCCGGTACGTGCCGGGCTCATCCGGCGCGACGTAGCGGAGCACGTTGCCCGAGGCGAAGGCGAGCTCACCGGCGGCCCCCGAGCCGACGACGTCGGGGTGGAGCACGAGCCGCTCGCCCGGTCCCGCGACGTCGTTGTCGAGCACCCGCACGTCCACGACGGAGCCCGTGCGCACCGTGGCCGCGTCGGGCACCGCGATGGCGCCGTCCGCGTTCGTGTCGGGCACCTGGAAGACCGTGAGCCGCCCGGTCGTCGTCGCGTCGCCCTCGGAGACGGTGACGTCGACGGCGCCGATCCTGCCCGGCCCGCCGTCGGCGGTCGCACCCGACACGCGCAGCTGCGCGTGGTCGATGACCTCGGCGCTCAGCGCGCCGTCCGCGACCTCCGCCTCGGAGACCGCGAGCGCCCGGGTGGCGGCGCTCGGCACTGCGGAGAGCACCTCGACGGTGGCATCCGCGAGCGGTCGCACGAAGGCCCGCAGCGGCGGCAGCTCGAGCGGCGCGCCCGACGGCGCGGCCGTGACGCGCAGCTGCCCGGTCACCTCGCCGCCCGTCACCGTGTCGCGGATGACGACGGAGAGGGTGGAGGTGCCCGCCGCATCGGCGCTCACCTGGATCGCGCCGGTCGCGGTCCGCGCCGCGGCGGTGACGGGTCCGCTCTGCACCGTCGCGTCGACGAGCGCGTAGGAGCCCGAGCCGCCGGCGACCCGCTCGAGCGGCGCGAGTTTCGCCGTCTCCCCCACCCCGATGGTCGTCGCGCTCGCCGTGTACTCGGGCTGCGCGTCCGGTTCGACCGAGATCTGCAGCTCGCGCGCGGTCTCCTCGCCGCGCGAGTCGCGCACCGTGACCATCACGGCGGCCTCAGAGGCGCCGGCGTTCGGGTCCGTGTGGCGGATCGCGAGCTTGCCGTCGGCGGTCACGAGTGCGCGCACCGGATCGTCGGCGCGCACGGCGGCCGCGTCGGCGAGGGTGAGCACATCGCCCTCGGGGTCGACCCAGCCGTCGAGCACGGGGACGACGAGCGTGCCGCCCGGCGCCATCGCGGGCACGCGCCACTCGCGCTGGCACCCCTCGACGGGGCACCAGGCCGGCGCCGTGTTCGTCGCGTCGTCGGCGACCGTCAGCGTCACCGTGGCCGAGGCGGACTCCAGCGCGCCGTCGGTGACGCGGTAGCGGAAGGTGGCCGTGCCGCTCGCGTCGGGATCGACCCGTACCGTGAGGGACTGGGCGTCGGAGAGCAGACCGAGCCGGCCGAAGCCCTCGGGGAGCGGGCTCTCGGACAGCGAGTCCGGCGCGATCGTGAGCACGTCGCGCTTGTTCGCATCGAAGTCGTTGAGCAGCACGGGCAGGGACACGGTCTCGCCCGGCCGCACGCCGAAGGCGTCGTCGACCGCGGTGGGGGCGACCTGCTCGGTGACCTCGTCGACGACGACCGTGCCCTGCGCCTCCTTCGGCGGATCGGAGATCGACCACTGCGAGAGCGGGATCGCCTCGCCGTCCGGCAGCGTCCAGATCATGCCGGTGCGGGTCTCGACGAGCACGGCGCGGGCGCCGTTCGACCGGAACACCGGTTGCGGATCCCCCGAGTCCTCGGCGGCGTCGTCGACGGCGAGCGGGCGCTCACCGCCGTCGGAGCTCCACAGGGTGCCCGATCCTGCGCCGACCCAGGCCGCGTAGCTCGTGCCGCCGACGCTCGCGGGCCGCGCGGGCGCCCCGTTCGCCGAGACGAGCCGCGAGACCTCGCCGTCCGCCGCGATGCTCAGCAGGCCGGCGGAGTCGGCGACGAGCGCCGGGGCGTCCGCATCGCCCGCGCTGCTCGCCTGCAGCAGCGGCGCGCCCTCGATCTCCAGAGCGACGGCGTCGGCGCCCTGCCGCCGCAGCGATCCCGACTCCGCGTCGAGCAGGACCCACGCGTCGCCGATGAGCGCGAGCTGCGGCTCCTCGATCGCGCGGCCCGGCACCGGGGAGGCGTCGCCGACGAACTCGCCGCGGATCGCGTCGTAGCTGCGCACCGCGTCCTCCTCGGAGGAGTACATCGCGAGCCGGCCGTCCTCCGCGAGCGCGATGGCCGTCGCCGCGTACTCCGCGGCCTCCGGTGCGGGTGTCTCGGCGGCGACATCGTCGGATGCCTCCGGGCGGTCGACGGCCGGCTCGATCCGGAGCAGCGAGGAGAGCCGGGCGGCGACATCGTCGGCGCTCGCGAGGGCACCTGACGCGCGCTCGTCGCCCTCCAGCTCGCCGAGGTAGACCGCGCCGGCCTCGGTGCGCACCGCGACGAAGCGCCCCGCGCTCAGCACCTCGCGGGCGCCCTCCGGCATGCGGATGGCCGCGGTCCCCGCGCCGCCGCTCCCGGGTTCCGTCGCGGAGACCGTCGCGACCTCGCCCGTGTCCTCCGCCGCGGCGTCCTCGTCCTCCTCGTCCTCGCCGAGGTCCACGGGATCCGCGGGGTCGATCGCCCAGGCCTTGCCGTTGCCGCCCGAGAGCACGACGCCGTTCTCCCCGCTCTGCAGCACGCCGCTCGGTTCGGTCGCCCGTCGGACCACGTCGAGCTCGCCCGTGTCGGTGTTCACCCTGGCGTACTGCCCCGACTCGCGCGCCACCCAGACCCCCGGCTCCTCACGGGGCGTCTCGCGGGCGTCGTAGCCCGCCGCGACGACCGCGATCGTCGCGATGAGCGCGCAGGAGACGGCTCCGGCGATCCAGAGCCGCAGCCCGCGTCCGCCCGGCGCGCGCGCCGCGTTCCGCCGTGCCGCGCTCATCCGGCACCGCCGGTGAACGCCCAGACGACCGCCGCGATGCCGGCGAGCACCGCGACGGCAGCGCCGGCGCCGATGAGGCCGGAGCGCAGGGGCGAGGCCGGTCGGTCGAGGAGCAGCCCGTCCTCATCGGTGCCGCGGCGCTGCGCGAGGAGCTCGGCGCGCGCCTCGGAGCGCGAGGACCGGCGGACGGTGCTCATCACCGGGCCGCGGGATCCCGCGGCGACCTCGGCGCTGCGCGGCAGCCAGGACTCCGCGACGACCTCGAGCGGCGTCACGTCGTAGCCGTAGAGCCGCTGGAGCCCCTGCAGCACCTCCCCGAACTCCGCCATCGATGCGAAGCGCGCGGCGGGATCCTTGCTCAGGGCGCGACCGAGCACGGCGTCGAAGGGCTCGTAGCCCCGCGCCCCGGGGATCGGCCGATAGACGGCCCGCGCGATCCGTTCGGTCAGCTTCGCCCGCGAGTTCTGCGCCCGGTCGTGCTGTTCGAACGGGGAGTGGCCGGCGGCGAAGGAGTAGAGGGTCGCGCCGAGCGACCACACCTCGCTCGCCACCGATCCGGAGCTGTCGAGCTGCACCACCTCGGGCGCCGACCACGGAATCGACATCGCGAGATTCTGCGCCTCGCTCTGCGGCGCGTGCCCGGCGCGCGCGATCCCGAAGTCCGCGAGCACGGGTTTGCCCAGCGTCGTGATGAGCACGTTCGACGGCTTGATGTCGCGATGCAGCACGCCGGCGCGATGCGCCGTCTCGAGCGCTCCGGCGATGCGCACCCCGGCGTCGAGCACGACGGCGAGTTCGGCGGGGCTCCCCTTCGTGCGGGCGCCCATGGACTCCGGGCAGAACTCCATCGCGAGATACGGTCGACCGTCGAGGGAGATGCTGGCCTGGTAGATCGAGAGGATGGACGGGTGGCTGCTCAACCGCGCCATCACGTCCGCCTCGCTCTCGAAGGCGATCCGCGGATCCGAGGCCGGATCGGAGGCGTCGGCGCCCGGCGCGGCGCCGTGCACCTCCTGCACGCGATCGAGCACCTTCACGGCGACGACGCGGCGGGGCATGTCCTGCTCGTAGAGGAAGACCTGCGCGAAGCCGCCCGAGCCGAGCGGGCGCACGTAGCTGAGACCGGCGATCAGCGGCGGGCTCGCCGCTGCCGACCTAGCCACGGACCCGCCGCTGCGGACGTGCGAGCGCTGCGGACATGCACACCAGTGTAGCCGCGTCGCGGAGGGCCCGGACGCGCAAGACCCCCTCCTGCGCGGGGCGGGAGGGGGTCATGCGGGATGCCGCGGGTCGTTCGGGATCCGCGAGACGACGTCGTCGGCTCAGAGGCCGGCGACGTCGAGCGGGATGCCCGGGCCGAAGGTCGTCGAAACGGCGCCCTTCTGCACGTACTTGCCCTTGGCCGAGGACGGCTTCAGACGCGAGATCTCCTCGAGCACCGAGGTGATGTTGTCGGTGAGCTGCTCGGCCGAGAAGGAGGCCTTGCCGACGATGAAGTGCACGTTGGCGTGCTTGTCGACGCGGAACTCGATCTTGCCGCCCTTGATCTCGGTCACGGCCTTGGCCGGGTCCGGGGTCACGGTGCCGGTCTTCGGGTTCGGCATCAGGCCGCGGGGGCCGAGCACCTTGCCCAGACGACCGACCTTGCCCATGAGCTCGGGGGTGGAGACGGCCGAATCGAAATCGGTGTAGCCGGCGGCCACCTTCTCGATCAGCTCGTCGCCGCCGACCTCGTCGGCACCCGCCGCGAGCGCGGCCTCGGCGGCCGGGCCCACCGCGAACACGATGACGCGCGCGGTCTTGCCGGTGCCGTGGGGCAGGTTGACGGTGCCGCGGACCATCTGGTCCGCCTTGCGGGGGTCCACGCCGAGCTTGACGGCGACCTCGACGGTCGCGTCGGTCTTCGTGGAGCCGGTCTCCTTCGCCAGGGCGACGGCCTCGGCGGGAGTGTAGAACTTGTCTGCCTCGATCTTGGCGGCAGCGGCGCGGTACGCCTTCGACTTCTGTGCCATGTCCGTTGCCCTTACTCGACCGTGATGCCCATGGAGCGAGCGGTGCCCGCGATGATCTTCGACGCCGCGTCGAGGTCGTTCGCGTTCAGATCGGCCTGCTTCTGCTCGGCGATCTGGCGGACCTGCTCGGCGGTGACCTTCGCCACCTTGACGGTGTGCGGGGTGCCGGAGCCCTTCTGGACGCCGGCGGCCTTCTTCAGCAGCTCGGCTGCCGGCGGGGTCTTGAGCACGAAGTCGAACGAGCGATCCTCGTAGACCGTGATCTCCACCGGGACGATGTTGCCGCGCTGTGACTCCGTCGCGGCGTTGTACGCCTTGCAGAACTCCATGATGTTGACGCCGTGCTGACCCAGCGCAGGACCCACGGGGGGTGCGGGGTTGGCGGCGCCGGCCGCGATCTGAAGCTTGATCAGACCGGTGACCTTCTTGGCCTTTGCCATGATTGTCTCCTCTCGACGAACGGGGGATCCCCGTTCTCCCGCGCATCCGGCCGATCCGGATCGCGGTACCGTCTCCATCGCGCACGCCGAGGCGCGCGAGACGCAAACCAGGTAAGTCTAGCCGATCGTTCGGTTTCGCGCGAGTCCGCGGGCGGACGCGCCACCGCCCGCTGCCGAGGCGGAGGACCGCAGCCCCGCGCGAAACGACGCAGGGCCCCGCGCGATGCGCGGGGCCCTGCGTGACGTGCGGGTCGACGGGCGACTCAGACCATCTTGGTGACCTGGTCGAAACCGAGCTCGACCGGGGTCTCGCGCTCGAAGAGCGAGACGAGCACCGTGAGCTTGCCGCTCGCGGGGTTGATCTCGCTGATCGTGCCGGGCAGCCCCTCGAAGGAGCCGGACTTGATGGTGATGGTCTCGCCGATCTCGAAATCGATCTCGACATTGCCCTGCGCGGCGGCGGTCGCGGCCGCCTTGCCCTTCGCCGTGGCGGCGGGCTCGAGCTCGACCGTGCTCTTGAGCATCTCGAACGCCTCGTTGAGGCGCAGCGGGACGGGGTTGTGGGCGTTGCCCACGAAGCCGGTCACGCCAGGCGTGTGGCGCACGACGGACCAGGTGGTCTCGTTGAGGTGCATGCGAACGAGCACGTAGCCGGGAATCCGGACGCGGGTGACCATCTTGCGCTGGCCGTTCTTGACCTCCATGACCTCTTCCATGGGGACCTGGATCTCGAAGATGTCGTCGACCGCGCCCATCGTCTCGCGACGGTTCCAGAGGTTCGACTTCACCTTGCGCTCGTAGCCGGCGTAGGTGTGGATCACGAACCACTTGCCCGGGCGGCGGCGCAGATCCTTCTTGAAGGCCTTGTAGGGATCCTCGGCGGACTCCGTCTCGTCCTCGGACTCCTCGTCGACGATCGCGTTGGCGGCGGCCTCCGCCTCCTCCGCGTTGTCGATCTCGAGCGCGTCTTCGACGGCGGCGTCGGCGACCGGGTCGACCGACTGCACCAGCGCGTCGAGCGCCGCGTCGAGGTCGGCCTCGGGGGTGTTGCTGTTCTCGCTCGTCATCTCTTCTTCGTTTCCTTGCGTGATGTGGGGCGCCGGGGCGCTATGCGGCCGGCGTGCCGAAGACGAACACGGTCACCCAGCCGAAGGCCTGATCGAGCACCCACACGAGCGCCATCATGATCAGCACGAAGGCGATCACGACCAGGGTGTAGTTGATGAGCTCCTTGCGGGTCGGGGTGACGACCTTCTTCAGCTCGGCGATGACCTGCTGGATGAAGAGCACGATCCGGCTGAACCAATTGCGCTTGGCCGCACGATCCGCCTTGGCGCGCTCGACCAGGCCGCCGCCGCTCTCCTCGACTTCACTGCTGCTCAATCGCCCGTCCTTTCCTCTGCCCGGCCCGGTGCTGGGCACCGGGCCGGATCGGCAGGGCGGACAGGACTCGAACCTGCAACCTGCGGTTTTGGAGACCGCTGCGCTACCAATTGCGCCACCGCCCTATGGTGCATCGACCCCTCGCGCTCCCTGCGCCTTCGGGCATAGGAAATTCTGGCAGAAGTCAACTACCGAGGAACACTCTACGCGATGCGGCGGCCCGTGTCGAACCGGGCGCATCCCCGGGAACGTCGCCTCATGAGACGACCTCGCCGAGATCGTATTGCGAGACCCTCCGATCGCCGAGCGGACGGTTGAACGGATCGTTCCTGCGATCAGACCGGCTCCCGACGGGATCGATCACCGCGGTGATGACCTCTTCGCCCGATCCGGCGTCGGCGAGGAGCCAGCCGGAGTGATCGGCGATGACGCTGCGCCCGATGAACTGCTGCCCGCGCTCGTTCCCCCACCGGCTCGCTGCGGCGACGTACAGCTGGTTGCTGTGCGCGCCCGCCATGACCATGATGTGCGCGAGCGGCGGCACATCGGCCGGCTGCCGCGGGTTCGGCACCCAGTCGCTCGGCGCGAGCACCAGATCGGCGCCCTTCACGGCCAGGCTGCGGAAGCTCTCGGGGATCCAGGCGTCGTAGCAGATCAGCATCCCCACGCGGCCGAAGGGGGTGGAGACCACCGGGTACCCCAGATCGCCCGGATCGAACGCCAGGTTCTCCGTGTTCCACAGATGCACCTTGCGGTAGAGGCCCTTCACGCCGTCCGGCGCGATGAGCGCCGAACTATTGAAGAGCCCGCCATCCGCGGTCAGCTCGCCGAAGCCCCCGCACACCCAGATGCCGAGCTCCGATGCCAGGCGCTGCCAGGCGGCGATCGTCGGCCCGCCCTCGAGCCGCTGCGCCGCGCGCTCCGACTCCCCGCGATCGGCGAAGGCCCATCCGCCGCTCGCGCACTCCGGGAGCACGACGACGTCGGCGCCGCGTTCCGCCGCGCCGCGGATCGCGACCTCGCAGCGGTCGATGTTTCCCTCGATGTCACCGATCTGAGGATCGATCTGCGCGCACGCGATCGTGATCCCGTCGCCCGTGCCGTTCTGCTGATTCATTCGTCTGAGCCGCCTCTCGCGCTCGCAGAAGCGGGGATCCGGCGCCGCGTCCCGCGCCGCCGGATCCCCTGAGATACCTGAAACCTACTTGCCGCCCTCGGTGAGCTCCACCTCGATCGGCTCGAAGTCGTCGCCGACCACGTCGACGTCCGTGTCCTCGAGCAGCTTCAGCGCCGCCTCGTGGATGTCCGAGCGGGACGCGCCGTCGTCCGGTGCCTCGCTGAGCACGCCGCCGCCCATCGCGACCTCGATCGTCTGATCCCACGCATCGGGATCGAGCGTCCCGATCGCCTCGCCGTTCGGGTTCGGCCAGATGAGCTTGTTCACCTCGTTCATCATCCAGGTCTGGTGGGTCGCTCCCAGCGCGCTGCCCCGATCGAGCACCGACTGCACGCAGCTCTCGGCATCGTCGCGGCAGAACGCCCAGCCCTCGTATGTCGCGGCGAGGAAGCGCGCGGCGACATCGGCGTTGTCGCCCTCCTCGAGCCACTTGCTGCTCGAGTAGACGCCGTCCTCGAGCGTCTGGTATCCGAGCTCCTGCAGATTGATCACGCTGAAGTCCTCCGGCTGGTACAGCTCGCCGGTGTCGGGGTTCACCGTCTCGAGCAGCTGCGCGAACTCGTTGTAGGTCTTCGCCTGCACGACATCGGCCTCGCGGTTGAGCAGCAGCGACATGTCGAAGGGCTGCTGAACGATCTCGAAGTCCTTGTCGAAATCGACGCCCTCGCCCTCGAGCGCGGCGCGCAGGGTGAGGTCGTTGCCAGCGCCCCAGGAGCCGACCTTCTTGCCCGTGAAGTCCTGCAGCGTCTCGATGCCCGAATCGGCCCAGGCCACCTCGAGGTACGCACCGCGCTGGAAGACCTGCGAGATGTTCACGATGTCGGCGCCCTCCTCACGGGAGGCCATGCTCTTCACCACGTGGCTGACGGCGAACTGCGCGTTGCCCGAGGCGAGCACCTGCTGGGGGACGACGTTCGTGCCGCCCTCCTGGATGGTGACGTCGAGGCACTGGTCGGCGTAGTAGCCCTCGTCGGCCGCCGCGAAGTAGCCGGCGAACTGCGCCTGCGCGACCCACTGGAGCACCACGGTGACCTTGTCGATCTGCTCGCAATCCGCGTTCGACGCCGCGACTGAGGTGTCGGTGGATTCGGACATGCTGCCGCAGCCGGCGAGGCTGGCGACCAGGAGACCGGCCGCGCCGATCGAGAGAGCCGAACGGACTCCTCTGCTCTGAAACATCATTGTTTTCCTTACTTCCGAACGGGTGATGGGGTATTGCATGGGGTGAGGCCGGTCACAGCGCCGTCTGCTTCCAGGGGACGACGGTACGGCCGAGCAGGAGCACCAATCCGTAGGCGGTGAGGCCCAGAATGCTCGCGGCGAAGACCGCGGCCCAGGTGAGGCTGAACTGCGAGAGCGCCGCGGAGTTCGCGATCATCACGCCGAGCGCGTTCGCCGTTCCGCCGAAGTACTCCGCGACGATGATGCCGATGACCGCGAGGGTCGATCCGACTTTCAGCCCGTCGATGAGCGACGGCAGCGCACCGGGGATCCGCACGAAACGCAGCAGTTGGCCCCGCGAGGCGCCGAGCGAGTCGAGCAGCTCCCGGTGCAGGGGCGTCACGGCGAGCAGCCCCCGCGTGGTGTTCACCATCACGGGGAAGAAGACCATGATCGCCGCCACCGAGATCTTCGAGAAGATGTTGGTCGCACCGAACCAGGCGTTGAAGATGGGGGCGAGGGCCACGACCGGGGCGCAGCTGATGATGGCGACGAGCACGAGCGCCGTCTTCGCGAACCGCTCGAACAGGCTCACGATGAGCGAGGCGATGACGGCGAGGGCGCCGCCCATCAGGATGCCGCCGAAGACGCCGACCGTCGTGACCCGCGCTGCCGACATGAGCTCGCCGAACCGCGAGAAGAACGTCGCGATGACGTCCGACGGCGCCGGGAGGATGAACGACGGCACCTGGGCGAGCCGCACGATGCCCTCCCAGAGGATCAGGACGACCAGCCCGACCACGATCGCAGGGAGGAACGACCTGAGCCGCTCCGCCGCTCTGGAGTTCTTTCCGCTCGCCGGAAGCGAGACTGCCTGCGTCGCCGTCATCAGACGCCGGCCGTCGTGGGCTCGAGCACCGAGTGGAGCGCCTCGCGCACGCGAGTCTCCGCGTGGTAGAACTCCTCGGAGGTGCGGGTCTCGTCGACTCGGGGGTACGGCAGATCGATCGGGATCCGCTCGGCGACCCTGCCCGGCCGGGGGGACATCACGACGACCTCGGTCGAGAGGAAGGTCGCCTCGGAGACGCTGTGCGTGACGAACACGATCGTGGTGCCGGTGGACTGCCAGATGCGCAGCAGCTCGCGCTGCAGGTACTCTCGGTTCATCTCGTCGAGCGCGCCGAGCGGCTCGTCCATCAGGAGGATCTTGGGTTCGAAGGACAGGGCGCGCGCGATCGCGGCGCGCTGCTGCATGCCCCCCGACAACTGACCCGGGCGGTGGTTCTCGAAGCCCTCGAGCCGCACGAGCTTGAGCAGTTCCTGCGCACGCGCCGCTCGCTCGGCCGCCTTGACTCCGGCCACCTGCAGGGGGAGCTCGACGTTCTTCTGGATCGTGCGCCAGTCCATGAGCCCCGGCTGTTGGAAGACCATGCCGTAGTCGCGATCCTGCCGCGCCGCGCGGGCGTTCTTGCCGAGGATCGAGACCGTGCCCCCGTCGGGATCGATGAGATCGCCGATCACGCGCAGCAGGGTGCTCTTGCCGCACCCCGACGGTCCGAGCAGCGAGACGAACGCCCCCTCGGGGATGTCCAGCGTGATGTCGTCGAGCGCCGGGATCGACTTGCCGGAGACGTGAAACGTCTTGCTCGCGTTCTGAATTGAGATTGCGCTAACCATTGATATTCCTCTTCCTGAGAACGAGCACCTCGATGAGGGTGATGATCTGAACGAACACGACACCGCCGAGCGACGCGATGAGCACGGCCGCGAACAGGGTCTCCGGCGAATTGCTGTAGTAGTAGGCGGCGGTCAGGATCGCGCGGCCGATACCGAGGCCGGTGCCGGCAGAGAGTTCGCCCACGATGGCGCCGATCACCGAGGCCGTCGCGGCGAGGCGGAGGCCGGTGAACAGGTTCGGCACCGCCGAGGGGAAGCGCAGCCACCACAGGATCTGCCACCGCGAGGCCGAGACCGACTGCATGAGTTCGAGCTGCACGGGCTTCGGGCTGTTGAGGCCGGTGAGCATGTTGATGACCACGGGGAAGAAGGACAGGTACGCGGAGATCACGGTCACCGCGACCCAGCTCGGCAGCCCGGCGGCCCCCGCCCACACCACGATGATCGGCGCGAGCGCCACCAGCGGGATGGTCTGCGACATCACGAGCCAGGGCAGGAGCCCGCGGCTCAGCACGATGATCTCGCGCAGCAGCACCGCGAGCCCGCACCCGATGACCGCGCCGATGAGCAGGCCGAGCCCGGCCTCGCGCAGCGTCACCGAGAGCTGCTGCATGAGGTAGACGAAGAGCGACTGGCCCGAGGCCCCGCTCGTGGGTTCGGCGAGCACCGACAGGATCGTGAGGATGTGCGGCATCGCGTAGTCGGACGTGGAGACCGGCAGCGGGATCGCGGTGAACGGGATCTTGTCGCCCGTCGCCTGCCCGAGCGCCTTGTACCCCTCCCAGAGGACGACGACGGCGACCAGCACCCCGATCGCGATGGCGAGGATGCGGAGGATCGGCGCGAACACGTTCGGGCGCCCCGGTGCTCGGTGCTCCGACGCCCGCTGCAACTGGGACGGCGGGCGTTCTCTGATTGTGGTCTGCGTCATTGCAACTCCCGTATATGAACCGTTGGTTCTGTTTAAGATACAGCCTTTTGAGTGGGAGCGATACTACTTTTTATTTATGTAATGCACCGGCAACAGAATCGATCCAGCGCAGAAAAGAACTAACGGTTCACAAATTGGAATACCGAGAATGCGCGGCTGTCCGCCTGGCCCTTCCTGATGCCGTGCGCCGGGCGTGCGGCGGTCGTGCGCGAGGCCGAGCGCCCGCCTACGCCGCCGTCGAACGCGCCGGACCGCACTCGTGCAGCCCGAGATCGAGCCCGCGGATCACCCCGTCGAGCGCATCCGCCGCGCCCGAGCGCAGGTACTGCACCAGCTGATCCCGCGTATCGAGATCCGAACGGAGCGGATGCGCCTCGGGGAGCCGGGTGCGGGCGAATCCGGCCTCCGAGTGCCGGCGGGCGGATCCCGGCCCGAACATCGGAGGCCGCGCGCTCCCGGGGTGGTACCCGAGCGCGGTGGTCCCGTCTCCCCGGCGATCCGGCACGTAGGCGTCGGCAGCGGAGAGCTCCCAGCGCCGCAGCACGGCGTCGATCGCCTCCGGAGTGATGAAGGGGAGGTCGGCGTGGAGCACGAGGATTCGCGGCTCCTCCCGCCCGTGCGCGCGCTCCCGCACCGCCTCGAGACCCCGTCGCACCGCGGAGTTCAACCCGTCCGCGCGCGCCTCGCGCAGCACTTCCACGCGTCTGAGCCCCGCGAAGCGATCCGATTCCTCGTCGGTCACCACCCAGCTCGCCGCGACTCGCGAGGCGCCCTCGAGCGCGTCGAGCGTGCGCAGCGCGAGGCGTTCTGCGACGGCGTCGACCGCGGGCCCGCTCGCGACTGCGCGCAGGCGCTGCTTCCCCGATCCGAAGCTCCGGATCGGGACGACGGCGTGCCAGAGCGCGGCGTCCACTACGCGTCGTCCCCCGGCGCGCGTTCCCTCCGCCGGCGTCCCTCGGCGATCGCCTCGGCCGTCCCCAGGCGGAAGAGATCCTGTTCGGGATCTCTGACGATGGAGCGCGCACCCGCCGTGAACCCGACGCCGACGTAGTGCGCGAGCCCCCGGACGATCGCCACCGGCACCCCCGTGGCCTTGCCCTTCACGAGATCCGCGGCCGCAGCGAGCTCGTCGCCGATGCAGCGCTGGGTGACCGCGAGCGGCTTGCCGTTCGCGTCGGTCGTGCCGCGCACGTCGTCGATGACCTGCACGCGAGCCGCCCCGATCGCCATGTCGGTCTGGCCGACGCGCCACGGTCGGCCCGCGGTGTCGCTGATCAGCACCCCGACGAGGCATCCGGTGAGCCGCTCGACCTCTTCCGCGATCGCACGGGCCGAGGCGTCCGGATCCTGCGGCAGGAGCAGCAGCCGCTCCCCCTCGACGTTGCTCTCGTCGATACCGGCCGCGGCCATCACCAACCCCAGGCGGTTCTCCACGATGGCCGAGGCTCCGCCGCCCGGGATCGCGGCCACCACGCGCACCGTCTCCGCCGCGAGCGCCCGTGCCTTCTCGGACGCCGGGAGGAAGCGCCCCTCGGCCTTCGAGACGATCTTGCTCGTCACCACGAGGATGTCGCCGGGCTGCACCTCGCCGACCGCCGCGATCTCCCGCGCGATCGAGACGCCGGGGGCGAACTCCGGAAGGCCGTCGACGGGGAGGATCTGCATGGTCTGAGCTCCGTTCAGAATCCGGCGGGCACGGCCGGCGTGAAGATCGTCTTGTAGTTCAGGTAGACGTCGATGGCCTCGGCTCCGAGTTCGAATCCGATCCCGGAGTCCTTGCGCACCGCGAAGGGGGCATGGATATCGAAGTTGTACATGTTGAATCCGACCGCGCCGGTGTCGATGCGGCGCGCGATGTCGATGCCGACCGACTCATCCTCGGTGAACACCGCTCCCGCACGGCCGTAGGCGGAATCGTTCACGAGGCGCACCCCCTCCTCCGGATCACCGCTGTACCGGGTGACGGAGACGGTCGGCCCGAAGACCTCCTCGCGGAAGACCGTCATCTCGGGCGTCACCTCACCGAGCACGGTGGGCGCGACGAAGTAGCCCGGACGATCCGGCCGCGCGCCCCGGGTGAGGATCCGCGCGCCCTCGCGCACCGCCCGATCGGTGTGCCGCTCGACGAACGCGCGATGCTCCTCGGTGACGAGCGGCCCGATCCGGCTCTCGGGGTCGAGCGAGGAGCCGATCCGCCACGACGACACCTCCTCCACGATGCCGTCGACGATCTCGTCGTAGCGCGAGGCCGGCACGATGATCCGGGAGTTGTTCGAGCAGGCCTGGCCGTTGTTCGAGAAGCTCAGGTCGTGCAGCTCCGCGAGGAAGCGCTCGAGCGGGGCGTCCTCGAGCAGCAGCGCCGCCGACTTGTCGCCGAGCCCCAGGGTCACCGGCTTGAGGAGCCCGCCGCAGACGGTCGAGAGCTCCCGGCCCACCGGTGTGGATCCCGTGAAGGCGATCATCTTCACCCCGGGATGCGCCACCAGACGTGAGGCCGTCTCGTGCGCGCACGGCAGGATGTTCAGCACGCCGGGCGGCAGATCGGCTTCGATGGCGGCCTCGGCGATCAAGTACGAGTCGAGCGCCGTGTCGGACGCCGGCTTCACGATCGCGGTGCACCCGGCGGCGAGCGCGGGGGCGAGTTTGAAGAAGAGGGTGCTCAGCGGGAAGTTCCACGGGCCGATCATGCCGACGACGCCGACCGCCTCACGGCGGACGATCGAGAACCCACGCTCGGCGCCGCGGAGATCTTCGATCGGGGTGCGTTCGATGACGCTCGCGTAGAAGCGCAGAAGCTCGACCGCGGTGTCGACGTTGCTGTAGATCGACCGGGCGATCGGCGTCCCCACTTCACGGCTGATCAGCTCTCCGAGCGGCGCGCGGCGGCGTTCGATCGCGTCGGCGAACCGCCGCATCACCGCGGCGCGCTGCATCCCGGGATAGCCGCCCCACCCGCTGCGGTCGCGCAGCGAAGCCTCGGCGGCTGCGACCGCGGCGTCGAGATCCGGGACTTCGGCGAGCGGATACGATCCCAGGATCTCACCGGTGTTCGAATCGGTCACCGATCGGCGCCGCCTCGCGGCGGCGCCGATCCAACGGCCCCCGATGAAGAGCTCGTCGCGATGCACTGTCGGCTCCATGCGTCTCCTGGCTCAGCGGGAGCCGGCCGGCTCCTCTCCTAATGAACCATAGAGCTCCGGGCGGCGGTCGCGGAAGAACGGGCGGCGCATGCGCGCGGCACGCATCTCTTCGAGGTCGACCTGAGCGACCGCCACGCCCTCCTCGCCATCCGGCACTTGGGCGAGGATCGTGCCATCGGGACCGTAGACCGCGCTGAGCCCGAAGTAGTCTTTCGTGCCCTCGAGCCCGACCCGGTTCGAGCAGATCACGAAGAACTGGTTGAACACGGCGTGCGCGCGCAACTCGAGCTGGAACACCTCCTTCATCGGCGCGGACGCGGACGCGACCGGCACGCACAGCACCTCGCCCCCGGCCAGCGCGACCGTGCGAGAGAGCTCGGGGAAGTGCCGCTCGTAGCAGATGATGGTCCCCAGCTTCACATCCCCCGCATCGACCACGGATGGAGATTCCTGCCCGGGTCGGAAGTAGAACTTCTCCGGGAACCCGTTGGAGAACGGGAGATGCGACTTGCGATACACCTGCCGCGCCTCACCGCGAACGAACGTGACCGAGGTGTTGTGGAACACGCCGGGCACGTCGGTGCCCTCGAAGAACGAGGACACGACCGTCATCCCGTGCTCGGCCGACTTCTGCTGCGCGAGCGTATTCGACGGGCCGTCCATCCGCTCCGCCCACGTCACATACCCCGGGTCGGGGTCGGGCTGCACGAACGGGATCGCGAAGAACTCGGGCAGCAGCAGCACCCCCGCGCCCTGCCTCGCGGCCTCATCGATCAGTTCACCGGTACGCCGGATCGTGTCGTCGCGATCCTCGCTCGCGCTCACCTGCAGAGCTGCCAGTTTCATTTCTCCCCCTTTCCGATACCGGTCAGCGAGACGCTGGCGTTGGTCTTGTACCGCTTGTTCACCGAGATCAGCACCGCGGTGAAGGGTTCGAGATGGCGCGCGAGGCGCAGCGCGCCGACGTCGATGGCGCGGCCCCCCGTCACCTGCTCGGCGAGACGCATCACGCGCTCCTTGCCCGCCTGATCGTCACCGCACACGAGGACGTCCTCGTGACTGAGATCGTGCTCGAGCCGGTGCAGCGTCACCGCCGAGAGGTGATGGAATGCGCCCGCGACGACGCTCTCCGGGAGCAGGCGCGCGGCCTCCTCGGCGGCGCTGCGATCCGGGATCTCAGCCCCGACGGGACCGTGCTTGTCGAACGCGAGCGGGTTCACACAGCTGATCACGAGCTTGCCGCTGAGCGGCACCGCGAGGCTCTCGACCAGTTCGGTGTGGCCCGTGTAGGGGACGGCGAGGATCACGGTATCCGCCGCTTCGACGGCGTCCCGGTTCGCAGCCCCCGTGAGGGATCCGCGGAGCCCGTGAGCCTCGCTGAGGCGCTCGGCTTCGGCGACCGCCCGAGCGGCGTCACGGGAGCCGAGCACGACCCGCTCCCCCGCGGCGGCGAGCCGCACCCCGATCCCGCTGCCCTGCGGCCCGGATCCTCCAACGATTGCGATCGTCATCGGCTTCCCCTTCTCTACTGCAGCGCTTCGGTGATGTTCACGAGCGTCTGATGATGGTCGCCGTGCGTCGAGATCACCGGCACGCGCACGCCCGCCTCGCGATACTCGAGCAGCTTCTCCACCACGGTGCCGGTGGACCCGCACGCCGTCACGTTCTGCACGAGCTCGTTCGGGACGAGCTGCATCGCACGCTTGATGTCCTCCTTGGTCGCGGGCCAGCCCGCGATCTCCTGGATCCGCTCCACCAGCTCGGGCTCGACCCCCGAGTGCGCCGCGATATGCGGCTGCTGCATGAGATACAGCGTCAAGAACGCCTTGCAGGCATCGATCGCTTCCTGCGGATCCGTATCGTTCACGCTGCACGCGATGATCTGGGTGAGGTCGATCTCCGTCTTCCCATCGGTACGCTTCGCGATCCCCGCATCGATCGCCTCCTTCGCACCCACCAGATAGGACGGCGGCAACAGGAAGTCCATGTGCACGCCATCGGCGATCTCACCCGACAGCTCGAGCATCCTGGGACCGACGGCGCCCACGTAGATCGGCACCGGCACCTCGGTGTTCTCCCGGTACATGCTGTCGAAGCGAATCCCGTCGACGTGGTAGAACTCGCCATCGAAGGTGACCGTCTTGTTGTCGAACAGCTCCTTCAGGATCGTGATGTACTCCCGCATCGACGCGACCGGCTTGCGGATCGGGGAGCCCAGCTTCGTCGCCAGCGGCTCCCACCACGCACCGATCCCGAGAATCGCACGCCCCGGCGCCACCTCGTCGAGCGTCTTGAAGGTCACCCCCATCAGCGCGACATTGCGGCTCTTGTTGTTGACGACCCCGGTACCGATACGGATCTGCTTCGTGCGAGACGCGACGATCGCCGCCGGCACGATGCCGTCGCGGGCCATGCGCCCCTCAGCCACCCAGAACGAATCGAACCCCTGCTGATCGGTGTACTCCGCGACCTCCCACGTCTCCGGAAGCGTCATCCGATCACCGACATGGATCCCGAGAGGAATTTTCATAGTGCTGCCTTTCTTTCATGAGCCGCGGCTCGAAGGTCATTGCGTGAGCGGGCGCCGCGGCCGCGGCGTCCCGCGGTCAGTACAGCTGCGCCGGCCCGCGCTCCAGGTAGCGGCCGCGGGTCTCCCGTGCCGCGTCCTGGAGCTTGCGATCGCGCAGGAGGATACGGCCGCGGCTGAGCACGGTGACGGGGAGCCCGCTGACCCGCATCCCCTCGTAGAGGTTGTAGTCGGTGCGCGAGTGCGAGCCCTCGGCCGTGATCGTGTGGTCGGCCTCCGGATCCCACAGCACGATGTCAGCGTCGGCGCCGACCGAGACGCTGCCCTTACGCGGGTAGAGGCCGAAGAGCTTCGCCGGCCGCGCCGAAGTCACCTCCACGAAGCGGCACGGGTCGATGCGGCCGGCCACGACACCGGCCTCCCACGCCACCATCATGCGGTCCTCGAGGCCGGGCACCCCGTTGGGCACCTTCGGGAAGTAGCCGGGCGAGCGCATCTTCTGCGGGGGCAGATCCTCGGGCTGATGCATACAGAAGGCGGCGTGATCGGTCGCGAGGGTCGACAGGCCGTCCGCGCCGAGGTACGTCCAGAGGGACTCCTGATTGGCGCGCTCCCTGATCGGCGGCGAGCAGATGTATCCCGCGGCGGCGTCGCCCAGCCCCTCGTAGTCCTCGCGCGAGGCGAGGAGGTACTGCGGGCAGGTCTCGCCCCAGACCGGGACGCCCTCGGCTCGGGCCTCCGCGATCTCCTGGGCGGCGTGCCGGCTGGAGACGTGGACGACGTAGAGCGGCGTGCCGACCTCCTGCGCGAGCACGATGGCACGATGCACGGCCTCGGCCTCCTGCGCGTGGCCATGAGCCTCGGCGTGGAAGGTTTCTGCGGTGTTGCCGTCGTCGAGCAGCTGCTTCACCGCGCGATTGATCATGTGGCCGTTCTCGGCGTGCACCATCGGCAGCGCGCCGAGCTCGTGCGCGAGATCCATCCCGGCGAGCAGTTCGTCGTCCTCCACCATCTGGGTTCCGGGATAGGCCATGAAGAACTTCCAGCTGGAGACCCCCTGCTCGGCGTGCAGGCGGCGGAGATCCTCGTGCGCATCGGGCTGCTGCGCGAGCGGGGGCACGATCGCGTGGAGCCCGAAGTCCACAATGCTCTTCTCCTCGGCGACGCCGCGCCGCTCGACGAAGGTCTCGTGCAGCGTCCGTTCCGGATGCTTCTTCACGAAGTCGATGAATGAGGTCGTGCCGCCGAACACGGCCGCGATCGATCCCGTGGCGAAGTCGTCGGCCGTGCGTGTCGTGAAGCCGTCGATGGGGTACTCGAGGTGGGTGTGCACGTCGATGCCGCCGGGGAGCACGTAGGTGCCCGTCGCGTCGATGACTTCGTCGGCCTCCCAGCCCTGGTCGATCCCGATCCCGACGATCGTCTCGCCGTGGATCAGGACATCGGCCCGGACGCGTCCCTCCGCGTTCACGACCGTGCCGCCGCGGACCGCGATCCGTCGGCCCTCGGCGTCCCCGTTCATACCGTCACCGCCTCGTCGGCGAGGGTGAGGACGTCGTCGAGGATCTCGAGCGCGAAGTCGATCTCGTCGCCCGTGATCACGAGCGGCGGGGTGAGCCGCATGACGTTGAAGTTCGCCGAGAGATACAGGCCCTTCGCCATCCCCGCCTTCACGATGCGCTGCATCGGCACGGCGGCCTCTCCGACCGCGTTGAACGGCACCAGCGGTTCCCGCGTCTCACGGCTCCGCACGAGCTCGAGGCCGTAGAAGAGTCCGCGACCGCGGATCTCACCGATCGACTCGTGGCGCTCGGCCAACTCCGCAAGCCCCGCACCGAGACGCTCGCCCTGCCGCTTCGCGTTTGCCACGACATCCTCGTCGTCCATGATGTCCAGCGACGCGACCGCGGACGCGCAGGCGAGCGGGTGCCCGGCATAGGTGAGCCCGCCCCAGAACTTATGACCGTGCAACCACTCGGAGATCTCCGCGGACACCGTCATCGCCCCCAACGGCACGTACCCCGAGTTCAGCCCTTTCGCCGTGATCAGGATGTCGGGCACCACACCCCAGTGGTTGCAGGCGAACAGCTCGCCCGTGCGCCCGAAGCCGGCCATGACCTCGTCGAAGATGAGCAGGATCCCGTAGGTGTCGCAGACCTCACGGATCGAGCGGAGGTAGTTCTCGCCGGGGTAGATCAGGCCGTTGGTGCCCGTCACCGGTTCCAGGATCACGGCCGCGACCGTCTCGGGATTCTCGTACTGCAGGATCTCCTCGAGGTGCGGACCGCCCGAACACACCGGGCAGGGATCCGGATGCCCCGCCGGGCAGCGGTACGTGTACGGATCGAGCATGCGCACCACCCCCGACACCCCCGGCTCCGCCTGCCATCGGCGCGGATCACCCGTCAACGAGATCGCCCCGGCGGTCGCACCGTGGTACGAGCGGTATCGGGCCACGATCTTGCTGCGACCGGTGACGTGACGCGCGAGCCGGATCGCGTTCTCGTTCGCCGCAGCCCCACCCGTGGTGAAGAAACTCATCCGCAGATCCCCCGGAGTGATCTCCGCGAGACGCTGCGCGAGCTTCGCCCGCGACTCCTCCGCGAACCCCGGGCCGATGTAGCAGAGCTTGTCGGCCTGCTCCTTGATCGCGTTCACGAGCCGGGGATGCTGGTGCCCCAGGTTGCTGTTCACCAGCTGCGACTGGAAGTCGAGGATCCGATTCCCGTCATAATCCCAGAACCACGACCCCGAAGCCCCCGCGATCGGCCGCGCGTTCAGCCCGCCCTGCTTCGACCAGGAGTGGATCACATACTCGCGATCCGCTTCCGCGACCTGTTCCTTCGTCCATGCTGCCGTGCTCATGCGCATCTCCACTCGTCGCTGTCCACGCGTCCGCTCAGGCCACCGACACCGGCGCCTCGGAGCCGAACGTCGCCAGCCGCGCGAGCGGCCTGCCCTGGTTCCCCGCCACGCAGCCGATCACGATCTCGTCGGGCCGCGGAGCGTCCTCGATCCGGAACGTGAACGTCTGGTGATGCGAACGGGTCTTCGCGTCGAGCTTGTGCTTCAACGGCACATCGATCGCCGCCCCCATCAGCCCGACCTTCTCGGCCGCGGGGAGCAGCTCCGTCCCCGCAGCAGCCTTGCGGAACACGTTTCCGAACCTCAGATTGTGGATGATGGCCGAGCCGTGCTCGGTCTCACCGCCGACACCGACCAACGCGACCTTGCCGAACACCTCGACCTCGTCATCGAGCAGCGCGACGCACTCGGGTCCGACCAACTCGCCCACCGCCTCGCCGAGCTCGTCAGCGAGCGTCACGAGATCCTGCACGTAGCCGTCGATACCGAACGGGTTCTTCAGGATCGCCGCGACGAGCGCGATCCGGTGCGGGCGCTCGAGCACCCGCCCGTTCTCCTCGCGCAGTTCCTCCACGTGCCGGACAATCTTGCGAACCTGCGGCTCCATCGCATCTCCTTCGATAACTTCGACTTCCACGAGTAAGTGAACCACTGGTTCGAAACAAAATCAAGCATGATTCGAGATTCGCTCACCCGAGCGCTTCGAGCCAGAGCCCCACTGCCAAGAGAAACCTCATCAAAACCTTATGAATCAAGAGATATCGACACGGATGCGACATCGTGCGACAATCAGGAGCGAGTTCACCCCATGGAAGGAATCACGAGCAGAATGAAATCAAACCATCGGTTCATAAGCTCGGGAATCGTCGTTCTCACGCTCGGGCTCGTCGCAGTGACCGGGTGCAGCGCGACGGGTGTCGCCGAATCGGACGGGGTCGAAGGAACCGAACCGTCGCAGACGATCCGGAACTGCGACACCGATCTTGCGATCTCGCCGACCCCGGAACGCGTCGTCACGATCAAGTCGACACCGCTCGAGCTGATGCTCGCGCTCGGCCTGGAGGATCGCGTCGTCGCCTCAGCGTTCCTCGACGGCCCGCTGCCCGACGAGCTCCTGCCATCGGGGTGGGAGCCGAATGTGATCTCCGACGACGTTCCCGGGCGCGAGCTCCTCGTCAGTCAGACCCCGGATCTCGTGTTCGCCGGATGGGCGTCCAACCTCTCCGCGGACGGCCCCGGCACTCGCGACGCGCTCGAGCAGCTCGGGATCCGCAGCTACGTCTCGCCTGCAGCGTGCGACTTCGGCGAAGCAGCACCCGAGGCGCTGACCTTCGAGGACGATTTCGCCATGTTCCGGGAGGTCGGCACGATCTTCGGCGCCGAGGAGCGAGCCGAGGAGCTCGTCGCCGAGCAGCAGCGGCGTCTGGAGGCGATCGAGCGCCCCGACCGGGAGCTCACCGCGCTCTGGTACAGCTCGGGCGACGACGCACCCTTCGTCGGCGGGGGGACCGGCGCCCCCAACATGATCATGGAGGCCGCCGGGCTCCGCAACGTCGAGGCCGAGAGCGAGGAGAGCTGGCTCAGCCTCTCGTGGGAATCGTTCGTGGCGGCGGACCCCGACGTCATCGTGCTCGTCGACACGCCGTGGAGCACGGCCGAGGACAAGCGGGAGCGCATCGAGACCCAGCCCGCGGCACAGACGATGCGGGCCGTGGTGCAGCAGCGCTACATCACCGTGCCGTTCGACACCACCGAGGCCGGAGTGCGCAACGTCGACGGCGTCGAGATCGTCGCTTCCGCCGCCGCCGAGTTCGCTGCGGACGCGGACTGACGATGCCGGGCACGACGACGGATCGCATGGCGCTCGCCGCCGCTGCGGCGCGGTCTCCGGCCGCTCGGGCGCCGCGATTCGCCTGGCGCATGCGGTCGGGCGCGGTGATCGCGGCGCTCGGCGCGCTCCTCGTCGTGTCCCTCGTGCTCGCGACGGTGCTCGGGTCCGTCCCGGTGCCGATGAGCTCGCTCGTCACCGCGGCGACGAGTCCGCCGTCGGAGTGGGGACCGAACGAGGCGATCCTCATGCAGGTGCGCATCCCCCGAGTCGTCACCGCGGCGGTCGTCGGCGCCGGCCTCGCGATGGCGGGCGTCGCGATGCAGACGGCCCTCCGCAATCCCCTGGCCGAGCCGTACCTGCTCGGCATCTCCTCCGGCGCCTCGTTCGGCGCCGTTTCCGTCATCCTCCTCGGCGTCTCGCTCGCGCTGCCGCTCGCCGCGTTCATCGGCGGACTCGCGGCCCTCGCGGCGACACTGCTCCTCGGGCGAATGCGCGGGAGCGCGCAGGCGACCCGCGTGATTCTCGCGGGTGTCGCCGTGACCGCGTTGTTCAGCGCATTCACCTCGCTCACCATCTTCCGCTCGCGCGACAACGACAGCTACCGGCAAGTGCTCCACTGGCTGCTCGGCTCGCTCAGCAGCGTCACCTGGTCGAGCGCGGCGATCGCGGCGGTGTCGCTCGTGCTGTTCGGCGGCGCGCTCATCGTGATCCATCGCCTGCTCGACGTGCTGCTGCTCGGCGACGAAGAGATCCACTCCCTCGGTCTCGACGCGAAACGAGCCCGCGCCGGGGTGCTCATCCCCGCCTCGCTGCTCGCGGCAGGCATGGTGTCCGTCTCAGGATCCATCGGCTTCGTCGGACTGATCGTGCCGCACATCGTGCGTCGCACCGCGCGGTTCTCCCAGCGCGGGCTCCTCGTCGCCTCCGCGATCGCCGGCGCCGTACTGCTCGTGCTCGCCGACGCCGCGTCCCGCTTCGTCGTCGCCCCGCAGGAACTCCCCGTCGGGATCATGACCGCGGTGCTCGGTGCCATCGTATTCGCCGGCATCATGCTGCAGAGGAATCGGGAGGTCGCATGACCCTCACCACGACGCCGCTCACCCGCTCCCGCGGCCGGGGGTTCACCCTCTCGACGCCCGCGCTCGAGGTGCGCCCGGGCGAGGTGCTCGGACTGATCGGCCCGAACGGCTCGGGCAAGAGCAGCCTGCTGCAGCTGCTCTCCGGCTTCCTCGCGCCGGATCGCGGCGAGATCCGCTGGAACGGCCGCACGATCGGGCGCACCCCGCGCGCCGAGTGGGCGACCCAGGTGGCGGTCGTACCGCAGGAGACGGAGGCCGTCCCCCCGCTCACCGTGGCCGAGTACGTACGCCTGGGCCGGGTGCCGTTCCGGGGACTGCTGCAGTCGTTCACCGCGGGAGATCTCGAAGCGGCAGATGCCGCGATCGCGCGCTGCGGCATCGCTCAGCTGCGGGACGCGCCGCTCGGGGAGCTCTCGGGCGGCCAGCGGCAGCGCGCTCGGATCGCCCGCGCCCTGGCGCAGGGGTCGCGCCTCCTCCTTCTCGACGAGCCGACGAACCACCTCGATCTCGCCGCCATCCGCGACATCGCGCTCCTCCTGCGCGAGCTGGCCGGCGACGGCACCGCGTTCGTCACGAGCCTGCACGATCTGAACGTCGCGAGCCAGGTCACCACGCAGGTCGCTTTCATGTCGGCCGGGAGCGTCGAGGCGATCGGCCCGACCGCCGAGACGCTCACCTCGGCCGCCGTCCTGCAGCACCTCGGCGTCGAGGTCGAGGTCACCCCGCACGAGGGTCAGCGCCCGACATTCTCCCTGCGCTACGCGCCCCGCGGAGACCGGAGCCCGGCGGGGGCGCCCCGCCCGGCCGGTGCGGGCCTGTTCGCGGGCGCCCTGCACGACGGCATCCCCTTCGCCCCGTTCGGCGACGCGCCCGTCTCGGTGGACGAGGCCGGCGTCGGGCTGCTCGACGACGGGAGCCGATGATGCGGGTCGCACTGCTGTCCGGCGGCGTCGGAGGCGCGCGATGCGCGCTCGCGCTCGACATCTGGCGACGCGAGACGCGTTCCAGGCTCGACCTCACCGCGATCGTCAACGTCGGCGACGATTTCACCCATCTCGGCCTGCGGATCTCCCCCGACATCGACTCGGTGCTGTACCATCTCGGCGACCTCGGCGACACGGCTCGAGGATGGGGGCGCGCCGGCGACTCGGCGACGATCGCCGAGCAGCTTCGACGGCATCTGCCCGAGGCCGCCTGGTTCCACCTCGGCGATCTCGACCTCGGCCACAGTCTGATCCGCACACGATTGCTGGCGCAGGGCCTGACGCTGAGCGAGGTCACCGCGAAGTTCGCCGAGGACTTCGGGATCGAGGCGAGCGTGCGCCCCGTCACCGACGACCCGTCGCCGACCGTCGTCGATGTGCCGGCCGAGGTGCCGGCCGAGACCCTCTGGCCGGATGAGGCGTCCGGAACGGCGGAGCGTTCGCTCGGCTTCCAGGAGTGGTGGGTGCGCGGCCAAGCCGAGCCGATGCCGTGCCGCTTCCGTTCTCCGGCGGCCGCCGAGGCCCGGCCGGCACCCGGAGTACTCGATGCGATCCGCGATGCTGACGTCGTGGTCATCGCCCCCTCGAACCCCATCGTCTCCGTGACCCCGGTGCTCGACATCCCGGGTGTGCGCGAGGCCGTGCGTGCGACCTCGGCCCCCGTGGTCGGCCTCTCGCCGATCATCGGCGGACGCCCGGTTCGGGGCTGGGCCGATCGCTGTCTCGCAGTCGCCGGCGTCGAGTGCTCGGCCACCGGGGTGCGCGACTTCTACGGCGCCCGCGAGTCCGGCGGGCTGCTCGACGGCTGGCTGCTCGACCCGATCGACGCGACACCCGGGCCGCATCCGATGCCGACGACCGCATCCGAGCTGCGCTTCGGCGGCGACGAGCGCGACACCCGCATCGTCGAGGCTCTGTGGGAGCTCGTCGAGGCCGTGCCGCGCTGAGGTCGGCGCACGGCCGCGGCACGAGCCGACCCGCAGGCGCGTCGCCCGACCGTCGAAAAATGAACCGTTGGCTTGATATAGTTCGAAAATGGCAAAGATCACCTGGAAGAGCGACGATGCTCCGGAGAAGAAGTCGGACGGGCTCCTCAACCGAGCCGTCAAGGTACTTCGGGTGGTCTCGACCTTCCCGCACGGGGTCGGGCTGAGCGAGCTCGCCCGGCTCGCCGACGTTCCCAAGGCATCCTGCTTCCGCATCATCACCGTGCTCGAGGCCGAGGGGATCCTGTTCACCGACGAGGACACCAAGCGGACCCGCATCTCGGTCGGCGCGCTCTCGATCGTGGGCGGCCTCCTGACGCAGAGCGGCATGCTGCGCGCGGTGCGCGACATCCTCGCCGACCTCTCGACCGCGTCGGGCGAGACCACCGGTTTCGATGTGCTCCAGGGCGAGGACATCGTCGTGCTCATGCAGAACGTGGGCCCCTCCCTCATCGGCCAGACCCTCAAGCAGACCCCGCGCACGCAGCCCCCGTGGCTCACCTCGACGGGCAAGGCGCTGCTCGCCCACCGGGATCCGGACGAGGTGCGCGAGCTGCTCGCACCCCGCTACCCCCAGGAGAACCTGCATCAGCTCGATCTCTTCATCGAGTCGCTCGAACCGGCGAGGGTGCACGGCTACGCCTGGCTCTACGGCGCGCTCGAACGCGACGCGGCCTCGGTGGCGGCGCCGGTGATGATCGACGGCCTCCCGAAGTACGCCCTCTGGATCGGCGGCCCGACCTACCGCATCACACCGGACAACGCACGACAGCTCGGGCAGCTCGCCATCGAGGCCGCGGAGAAGACGGCGCGCCTGCTGACGGCCTCGCGCGAGGCGCAGGGCTTCGCAGAACCGCTGCTTGAGAGCGGGATCAACGGCACGATCTGAACCGTTCGCGCAATTTTTGATCCATTGGTTCACTTTTCTTCGGAAAGGCGATGCGCTTCGGGCGCTCGTCCCCTAGGCTTAGGTGTCGTGAGCAATCTCTCCCGCCTTTCGAAGAAGATCAGTGCAATCGCGGAATCCGCGACCCTCAAAGTCGATGCTAAGGCGAAGGCCCTGCAAGCCGAGGGCCGCCCGGTCATCAGCTTCGCGGCCGGCGAGCCCAATTTCGCAACGCCCGAGCACATCGTCGACGCGGCGCGCGCCGCGCTCGACGATCCGAAGAACTTCCGCTACACCGCGGCCGCCGGGCTTCCCGAGCTGCGCGAGGCCGTCGCCGCGAAGACCGCGCGCGACTCCGGCTGGGAGGCGTCGGCTTCGCAGGTGATCGTCACGAACGGCGGCAAGCAGGCCGTGTACCAGTCGTTCCAGGCACTGCTCGATCCGGGCGACGAGGTCATCGTGCCCTCGCCGTTCTGGACGACCTACCCCGAGGCGATCCAGCTCGCCGACGGCGTGCCCGTCGAGGTGTTCGCCGGGGCCGATCAGGGCTACAAGGTGACCGTCGACCAGCTCGAGGCCGCGCGCACCGACCGCACCAAGGTGCTGCTGTTCGTGTCCCCGTCGAACCCGACCGGCGCCGTGTACTCGCCGGAGGAGACGCGGGCGATCGGCGAGTGGGCCGAGTCGAACGGACTCTGGGTCGTCGCCGATGAGATCTACCAGAACCTCACCTACGGGTTGCGCGCGACGTCGATCGTCGAGGCGGTGCCCGCCCTGCAGGATCGCGCGATCCTCGTCAACGGCGTCGCCAAGAGCTACGCGATGACCGGCTGGCGCCTCGGCTGGATGGTCGGCCCCGCGGACATCATCAAGGGCGCGGCGAATCTGCAGTCGCACCTCACCTCGAACATCAACAACATCGCGCAGCGCGCGGCCATCGCGGCACTGACCGGCCCGACCGAGCCGATCGAGGAGATGCGACTCGCCTTCGATCGCCGCCGCCAGGTGATCGTCGAAGAGCTCGGCAAGGTGCCCGGCTTCGTCTGCCCGACGCCCGAGGGCGCCTTCTACGCCTACGTCGACGTCACCGGGGCGCTGGGCAAGAGCTACCGGGGCGTCACCCCGACGACCTCGCTCGAGCTCGCCGATCTCATCCTCTCCGAGGCCGAGGTGGCCGCCGTGCCCGGCGAGGCCTTCGGCCCGAGCGGCTACCTGCGATTCAGCTACGCGCTCGGCGACGAGGCCCTCCTCGAGGGCGTGCGCCGCATCCAGGCGCTCCTCGGCGAGTAGACGTCGCGGCGTCGACGGCCCGGGGATCCTTCGATCTCGCGGGCCGTCGACGTTCCCGCATCTCGTGGGATCGCCGGCGTCCCCTGATCACCCGGGCCGTCGGCGTCCCCGCCTCACGCGCGCCGTCCCCCCTCTGCTCCCCCGCCTGGCCGCACCGTCCCGGACTCGTAGGCCAGGATGACGAGCGCCGCACGGTCGCGTGCACCGAGCTTGCCGAGCAGGCGACTCACGTACGTGCGCGCCGTCGCCGGGCTGAGGAACAGCTCGCGCGCGATCTCCTCGTTGCTCAGGCCCCGGCCGACGAGCGCGAGCACGTCGCTCTCGCGCTCGGTGAGCTCCGCGGGCAGTGCGCGCACCGCCGGGGAACCGGCGGCGCGCATCACCCGCGCCGTCACCGCCGGGTCCAGGCAGCCGTCGCCACGGGCCACGGCGCGCACCGCCGCACGGAGGCCTTCGGGGGAGACGTCCTTCAGCAGGTAGCCGGCGGCGCCCGCCGAGATCGCCGCGAACACCTCGGCGTCGGTGTCGAACGTCGTCAGCACCAGGACCCGGGTGCTCGCGAGCGAGGGATCGGAGACGATCGCGGCCGTCGCCGCCACTCCGCCCTGCACGGGCATGCTGAGGTCCATGAGCGCGACCGCGGGGCGCACCCGCCGCACGAGCTCGACGCCGTCCGCGCCGTTCTCGGCCTCGCCCACGACGGCGATGTCGCCGTCGCGCTCCACGAGCAGCCGGAGGCCCGCCCGGACGAGCTCCTGATCGTCGACGATGACGAGCTCGATCATGCGTCCGCCCCCGCGGCGCGAGCGCCGGGCCGCTCCGCGCCCAGCGGCAGTGCGAGCCGGACGGCGCAGCCGAGGCCGGGCGTCGCTTCGACGCGCACGGAACCGCCGAGCTGCCGCGCGCGCTCGCGCATGCCCGCCACGCCGTGCCCCGAGCCGAGCTCGGCGGTGGTGCAGCCGACGCCGTCGTCGACGAGCTCCGCCTCGAAGCGCCCGGGCCGCAGGCGCACGGCGATTCTGAGGCGCGTCGCGCGGGCGTGGCGCAGCGCGTTCGTCGTCGCCTCCGTGAGGATCCGCTGCGCGGCGGCGACGGTCTCCGAAGGGATCGGCCCGAGCCCGGGCGCCACGTCGATCGCCGCGTCGGCGGCGATGCCGGCCTCCCGGGCGGTGCCGAGGAGGGCGTTCAGGCCGAGCGCCTGCTCGAGCGCAGCCGCGGGCACCGCGGATGCGCTGCCCGCGGCCCCGGGGGCGTCGTCCTGCGGCGCGCGGCGGCGCGACGCGGGACGGCTCGGCACCGGATGGCGCAGCGCATCGACGCGCGCCGCGGCGTCGCGACGTTCTGCGTCGTCCGGTCCGTCATCGTGCGAGCCGGCGTCGGTCGGGCCGGCGTCGGTCGGGCCGGCGTCGAGCCCGGCATCGGTCGGACCGTCGTCGTCCGCGCGGAGCAGGCGGACCGCGGCGCGCAGTTCCGTGAGCGTCCGTCCGTTCGCCTCGCGCACGCGCCGCAGCGCGGCGCGCAGCGCTCCGTCGTCGCGGCCGACGGCCTCCTCCGCGACCGCCGCGTGGAGGGCGACCACGGTGAGCTGGTGGCCCACCGTGTCGTGCAGCTCCCGCGCGATCCGATTCCGCGCGTCATGGGCCCGCCCCCGGGCGAGGTGCGCCTGCTCCGCCGCGACGAGCGCCGCGATGCGGGCCGCCTGCTCGCGGCGCACGCGCGCCAGCCGGACGGCGGCGCCGAGCGCGATCGCCGCCGCGGCGAGCGCGATCTCGGTGACGTACTCGTATCCCGTGAACCGCGCCGCGGGATCGGCGTCGACGAGGCGGAAGTGCGTCGACACGACGAGGAGCACGGCGGCGCCGCCGATCGCCCACGGGATCCGCCCCCGCGACGCCGCGAGGTACAGCGCGGCCGCCGCGGGCAGCACCATGCCGAGCGGCGGGAAGCCCGCGGCGTAGTAGGCGAAGATGCCGGGCACGGTCACGGCGAGCGCCGTCCGCGGGGCGAACGCGCCGAGCAGGGCGAGCGCGCCGAAGCCGACGACGGCGAGGAACGCCCCGGGCGAGGCCTGCCGCTCCCCCGCGGCCAGGACGACGACGCAGAGCACGAGCACCACGGCGCACGCGAGCACCGCCTCCACCAGGCGTGCGCCGAGATCCGGCGTCCGCGCGCGGCCGGCGCGGAGCTCCTGTCGCGTCATGCCCCCAGCCTAGGCAGGAGACGCGCGATCCGCAGCGGCCGGGCCGGCGGATCCGGGCGTCATCGCCCGATCGTCGCCCGAGGGCGACTCGCGGTGTCGCCCCCGAGCGACACGACGGACGCCTCCGGGCCGATGCGGCGGCGCGGCCGTCCGGGAAGGCTGGGAGCATGTTCCATCACGATCCCTCGCAGTCCCAGTCCCCCGCCACGCCCGGGCGTTCGGTGCGCACCGCGCGCCGCCCGAACTGGCTCCTCATCTGCGGCCTCTCGGCGCTCGCGCTGCTCTGGCCGCTCGCCGAGCTCACCGGGATGCCCGCGGGGGCTCCGCGGGCCGCGACGATCCTCGGCATCACGGCCGTGTGCTGGATCGGCGTGGTCGGCCTCGGCCGATTCCCGCGCCCCGTGCTCACGCTCGCGCTCACGGGGCTCGGCGCGGGCGTGCTCGCCCACGCACTCGCCGCCGTTTTCGGGGGCGGCGGAACGGGACCCGCGCTCTGGGCGCTGCCGTTCTCGCTGGCGCTGCAGGCCGGGTGGGGCGCCGTCGCGGGCCTCCTCGCGTGGGCCGTGCAGCTCGGGCTCGGGCGGCGGCGATGAGCGCGACGGCCCGCACGACCGCGCGGCACGGCGGGCGCGACCGGCCGCCGCGACCGGCCGCGGCGCCGCGCGCGCTGGCCGGCGCGGTCGCCCTCGCACTCGGCGCCGCGCTCGTCGGCTGCGGTGCGCTGCCGGGTTCCGGCGCGCCGCTGCATCCCGTCGTCACCCATGAGTTCGCGCAGCCGCTCGCGATCCCGCCGCTCGCGCCCTCCAGGCTCGAGGACGGCGTGCGGGTGTTCGCGCTCGAGGCGCGGAGCGGCGAGCGTTCATTCGCCCCCGCGACCGCACCGGGCGCGTCCACCCCGACCTGGGGCTTCGACGGCGACTTCCTCGGTCCGACGTTGCGAGCGGTCCGCGGCGAGGACGTCGCCGTCGAGGTCGAGAACGGACTGCCCGAGGCCACGAGCGTCCACTGGCACGGGATGCATCTGCCGGCCGCCATGGACGGCGGACCGCACCAGGAGATTCCGGCGGGAGGCAGCTGGCGCCCGGCGTGGACGATCGACCAGCCGGCGGCGACGCTCTGGTACCACCCTCACCCGCACGGGGCGACCGAGACCCACGTCCTCCGCGGCCTCGCCGGCATGTTCATCCTCGACGACGATCGCACGGCGACGGCGGCGCTGCCGTCGGAGTATGGGGTCGACGACGTCCCCGTGATCGTGCAGGATCGCCGCTTCGCCGACGATGGCGGCTTCGTGCTCTCCGGCGACGGCGCCGAGCCGGGACTCCTCGGGGACACCGTGCTCGTCAACGGCACGGTGGGCCCGGTCCATGAGGTGCGGCGCGAACGCACCCGGCTGCGCCTGCTCAACGCCTCGACGGCGCGCAGCTACCGCTTCGCGCTTCCGGATCGGCCGCTCACGATGATCGCCGGGGACGGCGGCCTGCTGGACGCCCCGCTGCCGCTGGACGCGATCCAGCTCTCCCCGGGGGAACGGGCGGAGGTGATCGTCGAGATGCGCGCCGGCGAGACGCTCAGGCTCCGCTCCGAGGCCGTCGAGCTCGGCGGGGTGCTGCTGCCCGGAGCTTCCGGAGGCGGTGACGCCTTCGACGTGCTCGAGCTGCGGGCCGCCGAGACGCTCGAGCCGTCGCCCGAGCCGACCTGGGAGCCGTCGGCGCACGCGGAGGCCGATGCGCTCCACGAGACGGACGCGGTCGAGACGCGGGAGTTCGAGCTGAACGGGCGGGAGATCAACGGCGAGCGGATGGACCTGGGGCGCGTCGACGCCGCCGTGGAGCTCGGAGCGACCGAGCTGTGGGCCGTCCGCAGCACCCAGGCGATCCCGCACAGCTTCCATGTGCACGACGTGCAGTTCCGGATCCTGTCCGTGGACGGCGCGCCGCCGCCCCCCGAACTCGCCGGACGGAAGGACACCGTGCTCCTCGAGCCGCAGCGGCGATACCTGCTGCTCATGCGTTTCGACGACTACGCCGATCCGGACCACCCGTACATGTTCCACTGCCACATGCTGCTGCACGAGGACGAGGGGATGATGGGGCAGTTCGTCGTCGTGGAATCGGGCAGCGGGGCACGAGCGGAAGCGGGCCTCGACGCCCCGGAGCACGCGCACTGACGCGCGGTTCGCAGCGGCGGGAATAGATGCGGGCGGCGCGTGTTACATTTATATGCAAGCGCATATAAATGACGGCGGCACCGGCCGCCGTCGCGATCGCCCACCACCACGGGAGCCAGCATCATGGAATTCGGGATCTTCTCCGTCAGCGACGTCACCCGCGATCCGGTCAGCGGGGAGACGCCCAGCGAGGCCGAGCGCATCCGCGGGCTCGCACGCATCGCCGTGCACGCGGAGGAGGTCGGACTCGACGTCTTCGCGATCGGCGAGCATCACAACCCCCCGTTCTTCTCCTCGAGCCCCACCACCTTCCTCGCCTACATCGCCGCCCAGACGCGGCGGCTGAAGCTCAGCACCAGCACGACGCTCATCACCACCAACGACCCGGTGCGCATCGCCGAGGAGTACGCGATGCTGCAGCACCTCGCCGAGGGCCGCATGGACCTGATGCTCGGACGCGGCAACACGGCCCCCGTGTACCCGTGGTTCGGCAAGGACATCCGCACCGCGTTGCCGCTCGCACTCGACAACTACAACCTGCTGCACCGCCTGTGGCGCGAGGACGTCGTGGACTACGACGGCAACTTCCGCACTCCGCTGCAGGGCTTCACGAGCACGCCGCGCCCCCTCGACGACGTGCCCCCGTTCGTCTGGCACGGGTCGATCCGCACCCCCGAGATCGCGGAGCAGGCAGCCTACTACGGCGACGGATTCTTCTCGAACCACATCTTCGCGCCCTCGGAGCACTCGCTGCGCCTCATCAACTTCTACCGCGACCGCTTCGAGCACTACGGGCACGGCACGAGGCAGCAGGCCATCGTCGGGCTCGGCGGGCAGACCTTCATCGCGAAGCACTCGCAGGACGCCGCACGCCAATTCCGCCCCTACTTCGACGAGGCGCCCGTCTACGGCCACGGGCCCAGCCTCGAGGACTTCACGAGCCAGACGCCGCTCACCGTCGGCAGCCCGCAGGAGGTCATCGACAAGACCCTCGGCTTCCGGGAGATCTTCGGCGACTACCAGCGCCAGATGTTCCTCATCGATCACGCGGGGCTCCCCACGAAGACCGTGCTCGAGCAGCTCGACCTCCTCGGCGAGGAGGTGATCCCCGTGCTGCGACGCGAACTCGCCGCGCGACGCGATCCCGAGACCCCCGAGGCGCCCAGCCACGCGAGTCTCGTGCGGGCGAAGTACGGCGACGAGGCGCCGCGCCAGCCCCGACCGAACGCGAACCGGGGCGATAACGTGACCGGCGGCTCGCCCTACCAGGACTCGCCCGCCAAGCGCGGCGCATCCTTCGGGCTCTGAGCGAGCAGGCTGACGGGAGGACGACGGCATGGACGAGCAGCGACGACGGATCGATGTGCGCCTCGCGAACGAGGCGTGGGAGTCGCTCATGTCGGCTCACGCGAGCCTCATGCAGGTCTTCGCGGCCGAGCAGATGTGGGAGGAGATCAGCATGCGCGAGTACGACGTGCTGTACACCCTCGCGAAGCACGGCGCCCCGGTGCGCATGAGCGAGGTGCAGAGCGGCGTGCTGCTCAGCCAGCCCGCCCTCTCGCGGATGATCGACCGCCTCGCCCAGCGCGGCCTCGTCGCCCGCGAGCCCGATCCCGTCGACGGCCGCGCGGTGCGCCTCTCCCTCACCGAGGAGGGCGCCCGGATCCAGCGCGAGGTCGGCCGCGCGCACGCGAAGAGCGTCGCGCGGCAGCTGGACGCCGCGCTCACCCCCGAGGAGATGCGCCAGCTGCGGCATCTCGCCAGCCGACTCGCGGCGCGCTGAGCGCGCGGCCGGATCCACCCACCATTCCGAACCTTTCAGGAGCCCCCATGAACGCCCCCTTCGACGGTCGCCCGCCCGCGGAACCCGCGCACGGCCCGACCATCCGCACCCTCGCCGTCGTCAGCGCGGGCACGAGCGATCCGTCGACCACGACGATGCTCGCCAATCGCGTCGCCGATCGCGCGGCCGCCCTCGCCGCCGCGCAGGGCGTCGAACTGCGGATCCGCTTCGTCGATCTGCGCGCCCTCGCGGCCGACATCACGACCGCGCTCGTCGCGCAGCACGTCTCCCCCGCCCTGCAGGAGGTGAGCGACATCCTGCGCGACGCCGACGCGATCGTCGCGGCGACCCCGGTGTACAAGGCGGGTGCGAGCGGCCTGTTCACCGCGTTCTTCCAGGTGCTCGACAACGACCTGCTCATCGGCACCCCCGTCGTGCTCGGCGCGACCGCCGGCAGCGCGCGGCACGCCCTCGTCGTGGACGACCAGGTGCGCGGGCTCTTCGCCTATCTGCGCACCGTCACGGTGCCGACCGGGCTCTTCGCGGCGCCCGACGACTGGAACAGCCGGGAGTTCGGCAGCCGCATCGAGCGCGCGGCCGGCGAGCTCGTGGCGCTCATCGCCGCCGACTTCCGCGGCTCGGTGCGCTCCGGCTCGTGGGGCGCGTACCAGCACTCCTACGGCAGCGCGGGCGGCACGGAGCTCGGCATCGACCTCGACAGCGACCTCATGCGGCTCGCGACCGGCGGGCGGTAGGCGCGGCGCGGCGGTCCGACCGCGGCGTCGGGGGCATCCGTCGAGGATCCGGCTTCGGTCGCGACGGTGCGCGTCCGTCCGAGTGCTGCGTCGGTCGGCGATGCAGCTTCGGTGGGCCCGATCCGGGAGATTCGGGCTCACCGAAGCCGCATCGCCGACCGAAACGGCGCGGACGGACGGACCGGCCGGACAGCGCGGGCGGCGCGGGCGGACGGGGCGGCGCGGGCGGCGGCGCGGGCGGGAACCCGATGACCGCACCCGCGACACCGTTCGGCTGGTGCTTCGGTGAGAGATGCGGCCTCGGTGAGCGGGTTTCGGGAGATTCGAGCTCACCGACGCCGCATCGCCGACCGAAACGGCGCGGGCGGACGACGCGGCGCGAGCAGGGCGGGCGGACTACGCTGCGCGGTGGCGGCATCGCGGACAGCGCGGGCGAACCCGGCCTCACGCGCCGAGGCGCAGGGTCCGGTCGGCGATGGCGTCCGCCCACCGCAGATCGTGGGTCGTCAGGATCACGGCCCCGCCCGCCTCGACGAACGCCCGGAGGATGCGCTCGAGCCGCCGCATGGCGGGGAGATCGCGGCCGAGCGTCGGCTCGTCGAGCAGCAGCACGCGCGGCGCGAGGAGCAGCGCCGAGGCGATGACGAGCTCCTTGCGCTGCGCGGGCTGCAGGTCGGAGGGGTGCGCGTCGGCGAGCGCCGCGAGCCCCGTGCGGTCGAGCAGCGCGTCGACCTCTGCAGCGCGCTCGGCGCGCAGACGCGCGCGATCCGCGCGGCGATGCCGCGGCAGTGGTGCGGCCCGTTCGAGCTCGCCCCGCACGGTCGCCGCCGAGAGCTGCGCGCTCGGATCCTGCCCGACCCAGGCGACGCGCCCCGCGCGGCGGTACGCCGGCAGTCCCTGCAGCGGGATCGCGGCATCACCGGCTCCGACGAGCACCTCTCCCGCGACCGCGGCATCCCGCCCGAGGAGTCCGGCGATCCCGCGCAGCAGGGTCGACTTCCCGGCGCCGTTCGCGCCGATGACGGCGAGGATCTCGCCCGCCCCGAGCCGGAGCGCCAGGGGTGGGACGATCGTCGCCCCGCCCCGAGCGATCGACAGCCCGCGCAGCTCGAGGAGCGCCACGGGATCCGGCGGCGCCGACGCCCTGCGATCCCCCTCCGGGCGCATCTCGGGCTCGCCGTCGGATCGATCCCGCCCGGGAGGCTCCCCTGCGGGAACCGCATCCGGATCGGCCACGGGAACCGCATCCGGATCGACCACCGGCGCCGCGTCCCGGCCGACGGCGGGCACCGCATCCCGATCGGCGCTCCGTTCCGGCGCCGGCACCGGCGCAGATGCCGGCACGGGAACCTCGAGCGTGCTCCACACCCCGTGCGCGGCGAGCAGGGCGTCGCCGGCGGCGGGGGCGAGCGCGGGCGGGGCGACCTCGCGCACGGGGCGTCCCTCCTCCAGGAAGAGGACGCGATCCGCCGCGGCGCTCAGTTCGTCGTGCTGGTGCCCGGCGAGGAGCACCGCCCCGCCCCGCGCGCGGAACCGCGCGAGCGCGCCGCCCAGCCGCACTCGCGACCCGGGATCGAGGGACAGGCCCGGCTGATCCAGTACGAGCAGCCCGGGGTCGAGCGTCGTCAGCCCAGCGAGGGCGACGAGCTGCCGCTCCCCGCCGGAGAGCGCGTCGAGGCGGCGCCCCCGCAGCCGAGCCGCTCCGAGTGCTGCGAGCGCACCGGCGACGTCGACGGCGCGGCGATCCCCCGCGAGCCGCGTCGGCAGGCGCAGCTCGTCGTCGACGAAGCTCGTCATCCCGGTGATCTGCGCCTCGGGATCGTCGCCGAGCATGGCGACGGCGGCGCCCGGCGACGGCGCGCGCCGCAGCTCGCCCGACGCGATGCCGCGCTCGGCGAGGAGTCCCGCGGCCAGGCGGCACAGGGTCGAGGTGCCGGAGCCCTGGGGGCCGAGCACCGCGATCATCTCCCCTCGGCCGATGGCGAGATCGATGCCGGCGAGCGCCGGCGTCTCGGCGTCGTGGTAGCGGAACCCGGCCCCGGAGAGCACGAGCACGGCCCCGCCGCCCTCAGCCACGGAGCACCCCGATGAGCTCGGAGGCGGTCGGCAGCGGCAGCACGCCGATCGCCGAGGCGACGAGCAGCGCCGCAGCGACGAGCGGTGCGCCCCAACGCAGGACGGTCTGGATCCGCCCGTCGGGGTGCTCCTGCAGCGGCGCCGGCCGCACCGCCCGCCCGAAGCCGCGCTGCTCGAGCGCATCGTGCCGCTGATCCAGCTCGACGAGCGAGGCGCTCAGGAGCCCCGCCAGGATCCCGGGGAGCAGGCGCAGTCGCGTGACCGCCCGGGAGGTGTCCCAGCCGCGTGCCGCGCGGGCGTCGAGCGCGTGGGAGATGCGGTCGCGCAGGAGCGGGACGAGGCTCATGGCCGTCGCGCAGACGTACGCAATGCCGAGGGGGGCGCGCAGCCGGATCATGCCGTCGAAGGTGCGGGCCGAGTCCGCTCCGAACGCGAACAGCGCGCAGACGCCGATCATGGCGGCGACGCGGAGCCAGAGCTGCGCGGCGACGGCGAGTCCTTCCACGGTGATCGCGACGGGACCGCGCTCCCAGAGCACCGTCGCGTCGGCGCCCGGGTAGAAGAGCCCCTGCACGACGCCGACGACGAGCAGCATCGGCCCCGCGAGCACCGCGAGGGTCGCGAGCCAGCGGCCGAATCGCACCCGCGGCGAGCGCGCGGCCCCGGCTCCCGCGCCGACGAGCAGGAGCGCCGGGACGAGCGGCGAGGGGAGCCCGTAGACGAGCACGAGGGCGCAGCCGAGCAGCACGAGCTCGGTCGCGGGGTGCAGACCGCCGACGCGGGGGACGCCGGCGCCGGAGCGGGGGACGCCGGCGCCGGAGCGGGGGACGCCGGCGCCGGAGCGGGGGATGCCGGCGCCAGAGCGAAGGACGCCGACGCCGGCGTCCCGATCGCCCGGCGCGGGGATCGGGACGCCGGGGTCCGTCGGACGAGCGCGCACGGGAGCGCTCAGCGCCTGCTCGCCGCCGGCCGCGGGGGCGCGAGCGAGCGCATCGCCATCGGGTAGCGCCCCACGATCCGCCGCGGCAGGGTGCGCAGCGCGAGGAACGCGAGAAGGAACACGACGGCCTTGTCGGCGGTGTCTGAGGTGAGGCTCTGCAGCGTCGTGGCGTGCAGCATCTCGAGGCCCGCCGCCTGCAGGGTCGCGACGATGCCGCCGGTGCCGACGCCGAGCCCGCCGCCGAAGACGAAGGCCGCGACGGGCGCCCCGAGGGCGCCGCTCGGCAGGCCGACGATCGCGCCGGCGAGCACGGCCCACCAGACCGCGCGGAACGCGCCGATCCTGGCCGCCCAGCCCGCGGCGGCCCCGACGAAGGCGGCGCCCGCCGTGAACGCGATGACGGTCGGGTTGACGGTGACGCCCCAGATGACGTTGCCGAGCACACCGGTCAGCGCGCCGGCCGCGGGACCGGCGAGCACCCCGACGATCACGGATCCGATGGAGTCGAGGTAGAGTGGCAGCGGGGTCAACGTGCCGACGATCTGCCCGACGGTGATGTTCAGTGCGATCGCGATCGGCATGAGCGCGAAGATGCTGCGCGGGATCATCGGCAGCGTGCCCGCGGCGATGAGCGCGGCGCCGGCGAGATAGCCGAGCATCACCCAAAGGGTGGCATCGCCGAGATCCTGCCCGAGCGTGGCGGGCTGGGCGAGGAGCACCGCGACGTACGTCGCGATGATCACGAGGGAGCCGGCGGCGGTGAGGAGGTAGGCCCACTTCGGGGCGGCGGTGCGGGATTCTCCGGGACTCGTCGGTGCGACGAGCCCCTGCCCAGACCCGTTATCGGGTGCGGTCATGCTGCGGTCCTTTCATCAGGGTGTCGGTGAGGTGTTCGAGGAAGCGCCCCGCCTCGACGCGGCGGATGAGCTCCGCGCCGGCCGGCCTCTCCCAGCGGCCCAGCCAGTCGGCGACGGTCTCGCCGCGGGTCAGGGTCCCGGTGAGCTCGACATCGATCGGGGCGAGCGCGGTCTCCGCCCAGGGAATTCTGCCATCCCCGTTCGCTGCCCGGTCGCGGCGCGCCCATTCGAGCGCCGCCGCGAGGACGAAGGGATCGTGGATGTGCGCGAGGTAGCCGTGCCCGTCCTGCTCATGGAACTCGAAGTAGAAGCGCAGCGCCTCGCCGAGCTCGTGCAGCACGCCGGACCACGCGGCCCCGCCCTCGGCCCCCTCGGCGATCCTTCGCCACCGATCGGGCGTCATCTCGACCATCTCGGTCGCCTCGATCGGCCCCACGACGAGGGGGTGCGGCGCGCTGCCCGCGACCGAGGCGGTGCCGAAGGCCCCGAAGACCCGCGCCGCGGCCTCGGGATCGTAGCTGACGTTCCACTCCGTCGTGGGGAGCGTGTTGCCCCGGTAGTTGAACGCTCCGCCCATGACGAAGAGCCTGCGCAGGAGGCGCGGCAGATCCGGCTCGAGCTCGAGGGCGAGCGCGAGGTTCGTCGACGGACCGATGACGACGCCGATGAGCTCGCCCGGGTGCGCCCGCGCGGCCTCGACCCAGGCCTGGGCCGCCGTCGCGGCGGCCGGGACCGCGGCGGACTCGGGCAGCGCGGCGTAGCCGGAGCCGGTGTCGCCGTGGGTCACTTCGGCGTATGCGGCGTCATCGGCCGCGTGCGCGAGCGGGGCCGTCGCCCCGCGGTGCACGGGCAGATCGGGCCGGCCGGCGAGCGCGAGCCAGCCGAGGGTGTTGCGCACGACCTGGGCGGTCGACACGTTGCCCCCGCTCGCCGCGATCCCCGTGATCTCGACGTCGCCCTGGCAGAGCAGGTAGGCGATGGCGATGGCGTCGTCGATGCCGGGATCGCAGTCGAGGAAGAGGGGGATGGTGTGCGCGGCCATCCCTCTATTGTGACGGACGGCGGCCGAGCCCAGGACCCGGCGGTGCGGCGGGCGGCGCCGCGCCCCGACGCGGTGCGGATCGGACGCATCGCGAACGGGGCGCCCGCCTCACCGTCGGCCGAAGGCGACGGCCTGCGCCCCGGTGGCCGCGAGGTCGGCGCGCGCCGCCTCCCGCTCCGCCTCGCGGTCGATCGTGCGCCCGAGGAGGAGATAGACGACGCCGGAGACGAGGAGGCCGACGAAGAGGGCGATGTCCGCCCCGCCGAGGGCCTCGGCGACGGGCCCGACGTACCAGGCCGTGACGGCGAACGGGATCATGGCGACAAGCCCGACGGCGTAGGCCGTCATGCCCCGCCAGCCCCAGTTGCCGTACAGCCCGTTCGGCCGGAAGATCTCCGAGATCACGTAGTGGCCGCGTCGCACGAAGAAGTAGTCGACGAGATTGACGGAAGTCCAGGGCACGAGCACGTAGAGGAGGATCACGAGGAAGCTGCTGAAGTTGTCGAGGAACTCTCCGGTGCTCACGGAGGATCCGACGAAGGCGATGAGTGCGACGACGCTCGTGGCGACGAGGCGCACCGCACGGGTGGGGCGGACGGGACGGATGGAGTCGGCGACGGTGATGAGCTCCATCGCGGCGGCGTAGATGTTCACCGTGATGACCGCCACGAGACCGGGCAGCGCGGAGAGGAGCAGCACGGTGCCCGAACCCGGGAGCACCTGATCGGCGAGGGCGCGCACCGCGCCGATCGGATCGCCGCCGGCGAAGACCGCCGCCACGAACGCGCCGAGCAGCATGAGCCACGACGCGCCGACGAAGATGCCGCTGTAGGTGTAGAAGAGCGCGCGGCCCGGTTTCGTCTCGGGCCGCAGGTAGCGCGAGTAGTCGGAGACGTAGGGCGCCCAGCCGAGGGCGTACGAAGCCGCGGCGCCGAACTGGGCGAGGAACGCGGCCCAGGTGAAGCCGGAGAAGCCGAACTGCTCGGCCGGCAGCGGCACCACGACGACCGCCGCGACGGTGAGGATGCCGAAGGTGAGGAGGAAGAGCCAGGTGAGCCACTTCTGCGTGCGATGGATCCAGTGGTAGCCGAAGATGGCGAGCACGAGCGCGAGCGCGCTGATGAGGAAGTACCAGAGGACGTTCACGTCGGCGTGGGTGACGGCGACGAGGATCTCGCCCCCGAGCATCTGGTTGAACATGTTGAAGCCGACGAGGCTGAAGACCACGATGAGGCAGATCACCGCGACGCCGCGGTACCCGAACTGCGCGCGGGACTGGATCATCTGCGGCAGGCCGAGCTGCGGGCCCTGGGCCGAGTGGAACGCGGTGAAGACGGTGCCGACGGCGGCTCCGAGCAGGATCGCCACCGCGGACATCGCGAAGGATCCGCCGAGCGCCGCACCGAGCATGCCCGTCGCGAGCGTGGTGATGTTCGCGTTGGACATGAACCACAGGGAGAAGAGGCTCTTCGGACTGCCGCCGCGTTCGTCGAGCGGCACCCACTCGATGGAGCGGGACTCGATCAGCCGGCCGCGGTCCTGCGCGGCCGCATCGGGCGTGGGGTTCGCCATGGATCACCTTCCGTTGTGATGCGCGTGCGGTCGCTGCGGTGCGCCGACGCCTGTGCTCTCAGCACCATAGGCCGAGCCGCGATATCACACCAGACGATATTTCCCTGTGCCTGCCATCGTCTCAAGCTATGGCGCATCGTCCTCAGAGCTCGCCCCCGAGTCGCCGCACCATCTCCGCGGCCACTCGGATGAGCTCGGCGGTCGCCGGCGCGAGCGTGGATCCGGCGCGCGAGATCACCGCGATCGTGTCGAAGAGGGGCGGATCGAACGGGACGGTGCCCAGCCCCTCAGGGAAGGTCGGGCTCGCCGCCACGGCGCTCGAGACCAGGGTCTCCCCGGCGCCGCGCCGGACGAGCTCGAGCGCCGGCCCGACGGCCTCGACCTCGATCACGGGTTCGAGCCGCACGCCGGCCCGCTGCGCGCGCTCGGCGAGCTGGCGGCGCGTCGGGTCGGTCCAGCCGTAGTGCGCGTCGTAGACGATCATCTCCGTCGCGGCGACCTCCTCGATCGTCATCGGGCGCCCGCGCGCGGCCTCGGCCCGCCCCACCCAGAGCACCTCGTCGCGCATGAGCGGCGACACCTCGAGCCCCTCGTCGTCGATCGGGAGCACGACGAGGCCCGCCTCGAGATCGCCGGAGCGGACGCCCGCCGCGACCTCGGCCGAGTTCTGCCCGACCGCCCGCAGCCGCACGCCGGGGTGCTCCCGGCGGAAGCGGTCGATGAGCTCGGGGAGGAAGTAGTACGCGGCGTTGCGGAGCACGCCGATCGAGACCGTGCCGCCGGTGATCCCGCGCAGCGCCTGCAGGGCCGAGGTGCCGCCGTCGGCGGCGTCGACCGTGCGCTGCGCCCACGGGAGGAGCTCCTCGCCCGCGGGGGTGAGCTTCAGGCGACGGCCGCCGCGGACGAAGAGGGCGAGCCCGGTCTCGACCTCGAGCTTGCGCACGAGCTCGGAGACGGTCGGCTGGGTCGTCCCCAGCTCCTCGGCGGCCGCCGTGAAGGATCCGCTCATCGCCGAGACGAGGAAGGCGCGCAGTTGCGTCAGTGTCATCGTTCAAGACTATACGAAGCATAGATGATCATCCTCTTGTGCGATGGTTTCCCGGCTCCGTAGCATCGCAGCATGCTCTCCTCACCTGAAGTCCTCGCGTCCCTCTCGGGCCGTTTCACCCGTCTCAAGACCCCGGGCGTCGACGCCCCCGCGGCGCAGCGCGATCCCGCCGTGGTGTCGCGCGTCTCCGAGATCCTGCTCGACATCCAGCGGAACGGCCTCGACGCGGTCGCCCGGTACGCTCGGGAGCTCGATCGCTGGGAGGGCGGCGGCTTCGAGCTCACCGCGGAGACCATCCGCACGAGCGGCGACCGACTGGACCCCGCGCTGCGCGAGGCCATCGAGCTCGGCTCCGAGCGCACGCAGGCCTTCGCTCGGGAGCAGCGGGCGCACCTCGGCGATTTCGAGGTCGAGCTCGCCCCCGGCCTCCGCACGGGCGTGCGCTACGTCCCGGTATCCCGCGTCGGCGCCTATCTCCCCGCCGGGCGCTTCCCCCTCACCGCGAGCGCGTTCATGACCGTAGGCGTCGCGAAGGCCGCGGGCGTGCCGACGGTCGTCGCGTGCACGCCGCCGCAGCCGAGCGGCGGCGCCAACGACGCCGTCGTCTACGCCGCGCACCTCTCCGGCGCCGACCGCATCTACGTGCTCGGCGGCGTGCAGGCGCTCGCGGCGATGGCCTACGGCCTGCTCGACGAGCTGCCCGTCGACATGATCGTCGGCGCGGGCAACGCCTTCGTCGCCGAGGCGAAGCGCCAGCTCTTCGGCACCGTCGCCATCGACCTCCTCGCCGGCCCCTCCGAGGTCGCGGTGCTCGCCGACGGCACCGCCGATCCGGTGCTCGTCGCGGCCGATCTGCTCGGCCAGGCCGAGCACGGCCCGAACTCCCCCGCCGCCCTCGTGACCACCTCGGCAGAGCTCGGCGCCGCCGTCGCCGAGGAGGTCGAGCGGCAGCTCGCCGACCTCTCGACCGCCGAGATCGCCGGCCCCGCGTGGCGCGACTACGGGTCGATCACGATCGCCGAGGACGCCGACACGGCCATCGCCCTCATGGACGATCTCGCCCCCGAGCACCTCGAGGTGCTCACCGCGGACGACGACTACTTCCACGACCGCCTCCGCAACTACGGCTCGATCTTCCTCGGCCCGTGGAGCACCGTCGCCTACTCCGACAAGGGCATGGCGGGCACGAACCACGTGCTGCCGACGGCGGGCGGCGCGAAGCACTCGGCCGGCCTCTCGGTCTCCCGCTTCCTGAAGCCCCTCACCTACCAGCGCATCGCGCGCGAGGCGACCCCGCTGCTCGCCCCGGCCGTCGAGACGATCTCGAACTCGGAGGCGATGGCGGCCCACGCGGCCACGGCCCGCCTGCGCCGCGAGCGCCTGTAGCATGAGCCGCGGGCGCGCCGGGATCGGCCCGCCCGCGGCTCCGAGGACGACGAGAAGGACGGTGACGGGATGACCGGCGGCGACGAGAGCTCAGTACGGATGCGCTGCGCGCAGCTGGCGCCCGTGATCGGCGACCTCGCGGGCAACGCGGAGCGCATCGAGCGGGAGATCGCCCGCGCCGTCGCCGAGGGCGTCGAGCTGCTCGTGCTCCCCGAGCTCGCGACGAGCGGCTACGCGCTCAGCACCGAGGAGGCGCGGGCCGCCGCTCGGCGACCGGACGACGCGATGTTCTCGCGCTGGGCCGGCATGCTCGGCGAGCGCCTCACGGTGGTCCTCGGATTCTGCGAGGCCGGCGAGGAGCCGGGCGAGGAGGTCGCGACGGTCTACAACAGCGCCCTGATCCTCACCCCGGGCACCGCCCCCGTCGCGTACCGCAAGCTGCACCTGTGGGACACCGAGAAGCTCGTCTTCACCCCGGGCAGCGCCCCCGCCCCGGTCGTCGAGACGCCCTTCGGCGGCCTCGGCGTCTGCATCTGCTACGACCTCGAGTTCCCCGAGATGCCGCGCTCCCTCGCGCTCCGCGGCGCCGACGTCATCGCCGTCCCCACCAACTGGCCGCTCCTCGCCCACCCCGCGGGCGAGCACGCGCCCGAGGTCGTCCAGGCCATGGCCGCGGCCCGCGCCTCCGGCGTCGCGATCGCCTGCTGCGATCGGGCCGGCGAGGAGCGCGGCATCGCGTGGACCGAGGGCACGTGCATCGTCGGCACGGACGGCTGGATCGCGGCCGAGGCCGGATCCGGCGGCGGCCCGGCCCGCGCCGACGCGACGATCCCGCTCCCCGCCGAGCGCCGCAGCATCAGCACCCGCAACCACCTCTTCGCGGACCGCGCGCCGCGGCACTACGACCCGCGACTCACCGCCTGAGCGACCCGGCTACATCCACTTCTTCCAGCGGAAGAGCCCGTACAGCAGGCCGGCGAAGCCGATCATCGCCCCGACGGCGATCGGGTAGCCCGCGGCCCAGTGCAGCTCGGGCATGATGTCGAAGTTCATGCCGTAGACGGCGGCGATGAGCGTGGGCGCGAAGAGGATCGCCGCCCAGCCCGAGATCTTCTTCATGTCCTCGTTCTGCCGCTGCGCGACGAGCGTCGCGTTCACGGTGAGGATCTGCGACAGCGCGTCGCGCAGCTCGACGGTCTCCGAGCTCACGCGCGCGAGGTGGTCCGCGACGTCCTGCAGATAGGTCTGCAGCTCCTCGGGGATCGCGTACTTGTCCGCCCCGCGTCCCAGGCGGTTCGCCACGCGCGTGAGCGCGGCGCTCGTGTGCAGCATGTCGATCACCTCCTGGCTGAGGTGGTAGATGCGCGCCGCCGCCGCAGCGTCCCCGCTGAACACCTGGCGCTCGATCTGCTCGCGGTCGATCTGCAGCCCGTCGAGGGCGGGGAAGCAGCGGTCCACGACGGCGTCGAGCAGACGGTAGGCGGCCGCCTCCGGGCCGAGCTCCAGCAGTGCACGATCGGTGAGCTGCGGGGCGCGCCCGGTGATGGCGCGCTCGGCGGAGCCGTCGATCCGGTCCGGGATCGGGGTGCCGTCGATGAACCGCCCGTCCTGGCAGACGATCGCGATCGCGTCCGGACGGACGAGCACGTGGAACTCGCTGAACTCGACGTCCTCGCGCGCATCGTCGTAGTGCGCCGACTTCAGCACGAGGAAGAGGACGTCGCCGTAGCGCTCGACCTTCGGGCGCTGCCCGGCGTGCAGCAGGTCCTCGACGAGCAGCGGATGCAGCTCCCAGGCGGACGCGAGCTCCGCGATCGTCTCGGGATCGGGATGCACGAGCGCCAGCCACGCCATGTCGACAGGGGCCGTCCGGGGTCCGGCAGCAGGGTGCGCCGACCCCGTGCGGATCCCCGCAGCCGGAACGTCGGCCACCGCGGATCCCGACACCGCTGACCCCGCCGCCGGCGATCCGGCGGCCGGCACACCCGCTGCCGGCGCACCCGCAGCCGGGCCGCCGCCGGCGACCGCGAACGCCGCGGCGAAATCCGGCACCACCGACAGTTCCCCGGGAACGCCGCCGCGGATGCGCCTGGCCAGGATCTGCGCGCCCGGGCCGTGCGATCCGAGGCGCCGTCCGGCGGCTCTCGGCTGCGCCGGGATGCGCCCGGCGCGCCCCGCGCCCGGCGCATCGCGATCCTGAAGCGTCATGACCGGCCTCCGTTCTCCCGAACCTACCCTAGACCGTGAGCCGGACCGGCACGGGCCGCGCCGGCACGCGCCGCGCCGGACGCCCGTCATCGCATCGACGCCGCGCCCGCCCCCGGACGGTCAGGCGTCTCCCGCGGCGATCGCCTCCGCCTCCCCCGCGGCGCTCTCGTGCGAGCGCCCGATATGCGCGAGCGTCCGCCCGGCGACGCCGAGCACGAGCATCGACACCAGCACGGAGACGGCGCCGACCCAGTAGGGCGCGCCCGCTCCGAGCGCCTCGGCGATGGGTCCGGCGACGGCCGGGGCGACGGCCCCGCCCATGAAGCGCACGCCCGAGTACGTCGACGAGGCGACGTTGCGCGGAAGGTCCGTGGCCTCCATGACGGCCTCAGTGAGCGCGGTGTTCATCACGCCGAGCAGCAGGCCGCTCACGATGACGACCACGACGAGTCCGGTGAGGTTCTCGACGAAGACGCCGAGGAGGACGAGGCAGACGGTGAGCCCGCCGAGCATCGAGAAGAGCACGGGGCGCAGGCCGAGGCGACGGGTGAGCACCGGCGCGACGAGCACCGAGGTGATCGCGAGGGCGAGTCCCCAGCCGAAGAAGACGAGGCCGAGCTCGTGCGCCCCGAATTCGAGGCCGTGACGCGCGGCCGCCGCCTCCATCGGGTACGGGCTGTAGGCGAGCAGCACGAAGAATCCGAAGTTGTAGAAGAGCGCGACGAGCGCGAGCGCGAGCAGGGCGGGGGTGCGCAGCGCCCGGAATCCGGCGAGGATCGACACCTTCGCGGGCGCCGGCGCGTTCCGGGGCTGCCGCAGCAGGGCCAGGATCGCGATGAGCGCGATGCCCATGAGCGCGGCGGTGCCGAAGAACGGCCCGCGCCAGGAGATGCTGCCGAGCGCGCCGCCGACGAGCGGGCCGGCGGCGAGCCCCACCCCGAGCGCCGCCTCGTAGAGCACGATCGCCTGCCGGGAGCCGCCGGACGCCGCGCCGACGATGGCGGCGAGCGCGGTCGAGATGAAGAGGGCGTTGCCGAGGCCCCAGCCCGCCCGGAACCCGATGATCGCATCGACGGAGCCCGAGGCCCCGGCGAGCGCGGCGAAGACGACCACGAGCACCAGGCCCGCGATGAGGGTCCGCTTCACGCCGATGCGGCTCGATACCCAGCTCGTGAAGAACATGGCGGCGCCCGTGACGAAGAGATAGCTCGTGAAGAGCAGCATCGTCTGGCTCGGCGAGGCGTCGAGTTCGGCGCTGATGGCGGGCAGGATCGGGTCGACGAGTCCGATGCCCATGAAGGACACGGCGCAGGCGAAGGCGATGGCCCAGACGGTGACGGGCTGGCGCAGGATGGACGGCTTCGGCGCGGGGGCGCCGGTGCGGGGGCGAGCGGTGGTGGACGTGGGAGGCTCCTGGGGGTCGGGCGCGAACGGGTCGCGCGGTCGTCGGGAATCGGATGGGGCCGGCCGGATCGGGCTGAGCGGTACGGCCTGAGCGGATCGGCCGTGACGAGGCGTTCGGATCGGCCGTGACGAGGCGTTCGGATCGGCCGTGCCCGGCACCCCGCGCAGGACGCGGCGCGGCCCGCGCGGTGCCCCGCCGCGCTACCCGGAGGGGTCGTCGATGCGGTCGCCGAGCTCGTCCATGAGCTCGGCCGCGCGGGCGAGCGTGGCACGGTCGAACGCGGAGAGCGCTTCGAGATGGGGGCGCACACGGTCGGCCGCGTCGGCGCGGTACGCGTCGAGGGCGGCCCGCCCTTCGGCGGTCACCGAGACGAGGGTGGCCCGGCCGTCCTCCGGGTCCGGAGCACGGCTCGCCCACCCTTCCCCCTCGAGCCGCTGCACGAGCCCCGTCATGGAGGGCTGGGCGACCCGCTGCTGATGCGCGAGCGTGCTGATGCGCGCGGCCCCCGCATGCTCGAGCTCGGCGAGCACGCGCCAGGCGATCAGCGAGTATCCCCCGCCGGCGACCCGGCCGGCGATGCGCGAGAAGCGTCCGGTGACGCGTGTGAGGTCGAGCGCGAGCGCATCGGCACCCGAATCACTCTCTGCACTCGTGTCTCTCATAATCGAAGATCGTAGCACTTTTTACATTGTATAGCTATGTTTATCACCGAAATCGATTCGCCGCCGCGATCCGAGCCTTGACACGGCGCGAGGTGACGAGGATCATGCGAGACAGCGGGCGACCGCTCGTGTGAGACCGCGCGGCGCCGCATGCGCCGCGTCCGCCGGAGGAGACGACCATGGGAGCATCGGCGCGCACCGGGCGCATCGTCATCGATCTGTTCACCACGCTCGACGGCGTCGCTCAGGCCCCGGGCGGTCCCGAGGAGGATCCGCGCGGCGGGTTCCGCTTCGGCGGCTGGCAGGCCCCGATCGACGACGACATGGTCGGAGGCGCGGTGCTCGACTACGTCGGGCGGATGGACGCGCTGCTGCTCGGCCGGCGCACCTACGAGATCTTCGCCGGCTACTGGCCCCTGCACGCGGACAACCCGGTCGGGCGCACCTTCAACGCCGTGCCCAAGTACCTCGCGTCCCGCGATCCCGCGGTGCCCGCGCCCTGGGCCGGCACCACGCGGGTCGGCGACGACCTGGCCGCCGAGCTCGACGCGCTGCGGGAGCGCCACCGCGAGATCCACGTGGTCGGGAGCATCGACCTGGTGCAGACCCTGGTCGCCGAGCGACTGTTCGACGAACTCTGCCTCTGGGTGTACCCGATCGTGCTCGGCGAGGGGCGCACCGTCTTCCCCGCGGGAGCGGCGCCCACGAACCTCCGCCTCATCGAGCCCCCGAGGAGCGGCGACGCGGGGGCGGTGCAGCTGCGGTACGCCCCGCTGCCCGGCGCCCCCGGGACGGGGGTCATGCCGGAGCCGCAGGACCCGGCCTAGGCTCGCGGGCACGGCCAGGCGGCCGGGGGCGCCGGGATCCCGCCGGCCCCGGACGCGCCGCGGCGCCCGTCGATCCGCTGGGGATCGACGGGCGCCGCTGATCGGAGACGCCTACGCGCGCAGCGCGGCGGCCTCCGCATCGGCGACGTCGAGCGCCGCGTCGATGATGTCGAGGCCCGCGCGCAAATCCTCCTCGGAGATAATGAGCGGCGGCGCGACCTGCAGGCGGTTGCCCGCGGCGAACGGCCAGAGGCCCGCGGCCTTGCACGCCGCGACGACCTTCGCAAACGGCGCGCCCGCCGCGCCGGCGGCGTTGAACGGCACGAGCGGCTCGCGCGTCTCGCGGTCGATCACGAGCTCGATCGCCCAGAACAGGCCGGTGCCGCGCACCTCGCCGACCGAGGGGTGCTTCTCGGCCATCTCGCGCAGGCGCGGTCCCACGACCCGCTCGCCGAGATCCTTCACCCGCTCGAGGATGCCCTCCTCGGCGAAGATGTCGAAGGTCGCGACGCCGGCCGCGGCGCCCAGCGGGTGCCCGCTGTAGGTGAGCCCGCCGGGGAACGGCTTGTCGGCGAAGGTCTCGTGGATCGCCTCGGAGATGACGACGCCGCCGAGCGGCACGTAGCCCGAGTTGACGCCCTTCGCGAAGGTCACGAGGTCGGGCTGCACGTCGAAGGCCTGGAACGCGAACCACTCGCCCGTGCGGCCGAAGCCGGCCATGACTTCGTCGGCGATGAGCAGGATCCCGTGCTCGTCGCAGAGCGCGCGTACGCCCTCGAGGTAGCCGGGAGTCGGGATCAGGATGCCGTTGGTGCCGGTGACGCTCTCGAGGATGATCGCGGCGATGGTGCTCGGCCCCTCGAGCTCGATGGTCTGCCTGAGGTGCGCGAGCGCGCGCTCCGTCTCCTGCTCGGGGGTCTCAGCGTAGAACGCCGAGCGGTACGGGTAAGGGCCGAAGAAGTGCACGATGCCCGAGTCGAGCGTGCCGTTCGCCCAGCGGCGCGGCTCCCCCGTCAGCGTGATCGCGGTCGACGTCGAGCCGTGGTAGGAGCGGTAGCGGGCGAGGACCTTCTGGCGGCCGGTGTGGTGGCGCGCCATGCGCACGGCGTACTCGTTGGCGTCGGCGCCGCCGTTCGTGAAGAACACGGAGCGCGCGCCGTCGAAGGAGTGCTCGACGATGCGCTTGGCGAGCTCGCCGCGCACGTCGTTGGCCATCGCGGGCTGGATGGTGGCGAGCCGGCCGGCCTGCTCCTGGATCGCGCGCACGAGACCAGGGTGCTGATGGCCGAGGTTGAGGTTGACGAGCTGCGAGGAGAAGTCGAGGTACTCCGTACCGTCGTAGTCCCAGAAGCGCACGCCCTCACCCTTGGCGATCGGGAGCGGGTCGATCTGACCCTGCGCCGACCAGGAGTGGAAGACGTACTGGCGGTCATTCTCGCGCACCGCGCGCTGCGCCTCGGTATCGCCGAAGCTCTGCTCGGCCCCGTGCAGATCGGTGTAGTCGCCCATGGATGGTTCCCCTTCGAGTGAGTGGTGGGATTCGAGTATCGGATTCGCGCGACGCCGCGGGACCCGGATTCAGCTTCTCAGCATCCGGGTCCCGCGGCGTCGGCGGATCAGCTGGTGCTGATCAGTGGTTGCTCGGGAAGCCGAGATCGATCTTCGACTGCTCCGGATCCGGCCAGCGCGTTGTGACGACCTTCGAGCGGGTGTAGAAGTTGATCGACTCGGGCCCGTAGATGTGGGTGTCGCCGAACAGCGAGTCCTTCCAACCGCCGAAGGAGAAAGCGCCGACCGGGACCGGGATCGGGACGTTGACGCCGACCATGCCGGCCTCGACCTCGAACTCGAACTGGCGGGCGACGCCGCCGTCGCGGGTGAAGATGGCCGTGCCGTTGCCGAACTGGTGCTCGTTGATGATCCGCAGACCCTCCTCGTAGCTGTCCACGCGGACGACCGCGAGCACCGGCCCGAAGATCTCGTCGCGGTAGACCTTGCTGTCCGTCTTGACGTGATCGAGCAGCGTGGCGCCGGTGAAGAAGCCGTTGCCCTCGTAGGCGAAGTCGCGGCCGTCGACCACGATCGTCGCGCCCTCTGCCTCGGCGCCGGCGACGTAGGACTCCACGCGCGCCTTCGCCTCGGGGGTGATGAGCGGACCCATGTCGGTGCCCTCGGCGGCGCCGTCGCCGATCTTCAGGTTCGCGATGCGGCTCGTGAGCTCGGGGATCAGGCGATCCGCCAGCTCGTCGCCGACGGCGACGAGCACCGAGACGGCCATGCAGCGCTCGCCCGCGGCGCCGTAGGCCGCGGAGATCGCGGCGTCCGCCGTGACCTTCAGGTCGGCGTCGGGCATGACGAGCATGTGGTTCTTCGCCCCGCCGAGGGCCTGCACGCGCTTGCCGTTCGCGGCGGCGCGCTCGTAGATGTACTTCGCGATCGGGGTGGAGCCGACGAAGGAGACGGCCTTCACCTCGGGAGCGTCGAGCAGGGTGTCGACGGCGACCTTGTCGCCGTGGACGACGTTGAGCACGCCGTCGGGCAGGCCGGCCTCGCGGAAGAGATCCGCGATGAACACCGAGGCGGAGGGATCGCGCTCGGAGGGCTTGAGGACGACGGTGTTGCCGCAGGCGATGGCGCTCGCGATCATCCACAGCGGGACCATGATCGGGAAGTTGAAGGGCGTGATGGCCGCGACGACCCCGACGGGCTGCTTAATGGAGTGCACGTCGACGCCGGTCGACACCTGTTCGTCGCGCTCGCCCTTGAGGAGGTTGAGGAGACCGGCGGCGAACTCGACGTTCTCGAGGCCGCGCGAGACCTCGCCCGCCGCGTCCGAGAGCACCTTGCCGTGCTCGCTCGTGACGATGGCGGAGAGCTCGGGGGAGCGCTGCTTGAGCAGCTGGCGGAGGTTGAAGAAGACGTCCGCGCGCTTCGTCAGGCTCGTCTTCCGCCACCCCGGCAGCGCGGCCTTCGCCGCGGCGACGGCCTCCTCGACGGTCGCGACCGAGGCGATCGCGAGATCGTGGATCTGCTCGCCCGTGGCCGGGTTGTAGACCGGCTGCGTGCGCTCGGCGGCGGTCTGCTTCTCGCCGCCGATGACGTGGGGGATGAGTGCCATCCGTGTCGTCCTCTCCTGGAAGATGAAGACACATCACGCGAGTTCCGCGCAATGTGTTCGGAAGCGGTGCTCCCGGTAAGATCAGTCTGACAGCAGGAACGCCATCGATCGAGCGTCAGATCATCGCCGAATGCGAGCCATTCCGTACAATATGTATGACATGTTCTCCTCTCCTGACCCCGCTCCCCTCGAGGCGGCGCACGCCGTGAGCGTCGCCGACGCGCTCGCGCTGCCCGAACTCGCGGCCGGCTCCCCCGAGGTCGTTGCCGGCGCCGACGGCCTGCAGCGGCAGCTGCGCTGGGCGCACGTCGTCGCGGGCACGAGCGCCATCCCGCTGCTCGAGGGCGGCGAGCTCGTGCTCACGACCGGCGCGGGCTGGCCCACCGATCCCGAGGGGCTCCGGCGTCTCGCGCGCGAGCTCGTCGCGGCGGAGCCCGCCGCTGTGATCCTCGAGCTCCACACGGCCTACGCGGAACCGCCCGCCCCGCTCGTACGGGCGTGCGAGGCCGCGGGGATCCCGCTCGTGGCGCTGCGGCGCGAGGTGCGCTTCGTTCAGGTCACCCAGCGGATCCACCAGCGGATGCTGGCACTGCAGACCGAAGCCCTCGCCGCCCGGGCCGAGGTGCACACGATGCTCACGGAACTTGGGCTCAACCGCAGCCCCGTCGACTACGTCGTGGAACGGCTGTCGGAGACCCTCGACGCGCCGGTGGTGCTCGAGGACTCGGCCGAGCGCGTCGTGGCATGGTCGGGCCGGGGGCACGATCCCGAATCTGTGCTGGCGCCGTGGTCGCGCGCGACCGATCCGGACGGCGGGGCGGGGCGCGGCGCCGCGGATGATGGGGCTGGCGACGGGACGACCCGAACCGAGGCGCACGGCAGCAGGGCCGCGAGCGCGGCCGCGCGGAGCGCCGAGGCCGTGCTCCCGACGGGCTCCGAGCGCGTGCCCGTGGAGGCGCAGGGCGAGCGCTGGGGGCGGCTCTCCGCGCTGCCGGGACCACCGCACCCCGCCGGTCGGCGCACCGTGCTCGAGCTCGGGGCCTTCGCGCTCGCGCTCGGGAAGCTGGCCGACGACCGCGAGTGGCTGCAGCTGAGCTCGAAGCGGTTGTTCGACGTGCTGCTGAGCGGGCGCTACCGGCGCGACGCCGAGCTCGCGACGCAGCTCGCCGCCGCCGGGCTCCCGCTCGAGGGGCGCGTGCTGCTCGGCGCGACGCTGCGCGGGATCGGCGACTTCGGCGCGCACGACTCCCTCGAGCACGCGATCCTCGAGACCGCGCTCCGGCGGGCGGTCGCACCCGAGGGACGGGCGATCATCGTCACCGATCCGGGGGCCGGCGCGCGCGACGGATCCCGCGCCGCTCCGCCCGGCGAACCGGAGACGCGGGCTCCGCTCCTCGCGCTCCTCTCCTTCCCGCAGGACGACCCGCGCGTCGCCCCCGCGCAGGCCGCGGCGACCCCGCCGCTCGCGGCGCGCCTCGCCCGGGAGCTCGACATGCTGCTGCCCTCGACGACCCCGAAGGCGTGGCGAGCGCACCTCGCGCTCGGCGCCGCGGGCACCGGGCTGCGCTCGCTGATCGCCTCAATGGAGCGCGTGCGCGCCGCCGGCCGGCTGCGGGCGGTGGCGGGCGCGGGACGCGTCACGGTGCAGCAGGCGGAGCGGCAGGCCCTCGCCTATCTCGTGCGCGGCATCGCCGCCGATCCGGAGGTGCAGGAGTTCGCGGCGGAGACCCTCGGGCCGCTCATCGCGCACGACGCCGCCTCGGGCCCCGGGCACAGCGGCGATCTGCTGCGCGTGCTCGGCGCCTACCTCGAGCACCCCGCGAACCGATCGCTCGCGGCGCAGCGGGCGCGGCTCTCCCGCTCCGTGTTCTACCAGCGCCTCGCGCTCATCGAGGATCTGCTCGGCGTCGATCTCTCGGACGGCACGACGATCGCGACCCTTTCGGTCGCGCTGCTCGCACGCGGGTAGCGAGCCCGCGGATCCCTCGCGCTCCCGATCTCCCTCGCCCGGCGCCCCGCCCGTTCTCGTCCCCGCCTACGCCCCGTCCCCACTTCACCCCTCGCTTCGCACGTCAGTAGTTGCGACTTCACGCGCGCACCAGTCGCAACTACTGACGTCCGAGCTGGTGGGCGGGAGGCGGGGAAGGAATCACGGCTTGGCACGCGGTGCGGTCGCGGATCGGGCGAGCGCACGCGAGGATCGGCGCTGCCGCCCCAGCCCCGGCCCACCGACGCCTCGACGATTCGGACGTCAGAAGATGTCGCCACTGAGGCCCTCGGGCCACACGTACTGACGTCCGAAGGGAGGAGCGAGGGAGGAACGGAAGGAACGGAAGTGCACCTGACGAGCGGCAGGAGGAGGGGCGAGCGGAGCGGCCCGGCGCTGTCCCTCTCCGGCTCAGGCCGTGCCCGTCTCCCACAGGGCGGGGTACGGATGCCCGAGTCCGATGACGAGGCGTCGCAGCGCCGGCAGGGAGAGCCCGATCACGCAGCTCGGCGCGCCCTCGATGCGCTCGATGAAGGCTCCGGCGAGCCCGTCGATCGCGAAGCCGCCCGCGAGCTCGAGCGGCTCCCCGGTCGCCACGTAATCGGCGAGCTCCTGGTCGCCGAGGTCCGCGGAGAGGGTCACGCGCGCCGTGTCCACCGCTCCGGCCGCGGCGCGTACCTCGCCGCCCGTGCAGTCGATCAGCCAGTGCCCCGAGTGCAGTACCCCCGTGCGGCCGCGATGGCGCTTCGAGCGCTCGAGCGCGACTTCGGGCAGATGCGGCTTGCCGAGGATCTCCCCGTCGAGCAGGAACATCGAGTCGCCGCCGAGCACGAGGCCGTCGATCTCGCCCGTGCCCTCGGGTCCGTGCCGGCGCACGACGTCCTCCGCCTTCAGCCGCCCGAGGTACTCGGTGAGCTCGGGTGCCGTGAGCGCGCGGCCGAGCTCGGCCTCGCGCGCGGCGACCTCGGTCTCCTCGTCGACCTCAGGCGCGAAGCATCGGGGCTCGATGCCGGCCCCGCGGAGCACGGAGAGGCGGGCGGGCGAGGTCGAAGCGAGGATCAGGCGCATGCGCCCAGCCTAGCGAGACAGCGAGCGCGCAGGACGACGGTCGGCGGCCCCGCCGCCTACGGAGTCCGCCGGCGCAGCGTCACTGCGGCGAGGCAGAGCGCGGCGACGGTGACCGCTCCGACCACGAGCAGCGGTCGGCCGAGATCCCACCCCTCGTCACCGGCCGTCACCGCATTCACCGCATCGATCGCGTAGCTGAGCGGCAGCCAGTCGGAGATCGCCTCGAGCACCGCGGGCATGGCGTCGCGGGGCATGAGCAGACCGCCGAGCAGGATCTGCGGGAACACCAGCACGGGCATGAACTGCACGGCCTGGAATTCGGTGCGCGCGAACGCGCTCGCGAGCAGGCCGAGCCCGGTGCCGAGCAGCGCATCGACGACGGCGACCGTACCGAGCTGCCACACGGGCCCGTCGACCGAGAGGCCGCACACGGCAATCGCAAACCACACCGTGACGAGCGCCTGCACCACCGCGACGAGTCCGAAGGCCGCCGCGTAGCCGACGATGAAATCGCCCTTGCCGAGCGGCATCGTGAGCAATCGCTCGAGCGTGCCAGAACGCCGTTCGCGCAGCGTCGTCACCGACGTGACGATGAACATCAGAATGAAGGGGAAGAGCGCGAGGATCGGGCCGCCGAAGCGGTCGAAGGCGCCCTCCTGATCGCTCAGCAGCCACGAGAAGAGGCCGACGAGCAGGCCGGGCGCGACGAGCAGCAGCGCGACGGAACGGGGGTCGTGCGAGAGCTGTCGCAGCACCCGACCCGCCGTCGCGGCCGTGCGCACCGGAGTCATGATCCCGCTCCGTCCCGGGAGTGCCGACCTGGCGCGTGCGCCTCTCCGCGGAGTCCGCCCGCGGCGATGACGGCGAGGAACGCCGCTTCGGGATCGGCCGCACCCGTCGACTCGAGCAGCTCCCCCGGCGTCGTGTCGGCGACGAGCGCGCCGTCGCGGATCAGGAGCAGCCGATCGCAGCGGAGCGCCTCGTCCATGACGTGGCTGCTCACCATCAGTGCGGCGCCGTCGCGGGCGAGCCGCCCGAACAGCTCCCAGAGCTCGGCCCGAAGCACGGGATCCAGCCCCACGGTCGGTTCGTCGAGCACGATGAGTTCGGGCCGCCCGAGAAGCGCCGCCGCGAGCGAGACGCGGCCGCGCTGGCCGCCGCTCAGCCGGTCGACCCGCTGACTCGCGGCGGATCCGAGGCCCACGAGCTCGATGACACGATCCGCGTCCGCCCTCGGAGCCCCGAGCACTCGGGCGAAGTAGCGGAGGTTCTGCCGGACGCTCAGGTCGTCGTAGACGGAGGCCGCCTGAGTCGCGTACGAGACCCGCCGCCTGAGGGGAGGCGATCCCGCGGGCAGCCCGAGCACCGTCACCTCTCCCGAGACTCCCGCCTGGGCGCCCACGATGCTCCGCAGCAGCGTGGTCTTCCCGGATCCCGAGGGCCCGAGGACCCCGGTGATGCTGCCCGCGGCGACCTCGAGGTCGAGTCGCGAGAACACCTCCGTTCGCCCGCGTCTCACGGAGAGGCCGCGGATCCGGACCGCACCTTTATTCATCATGTAATGAATTTAGATCCGCGGGTCCCGGGTGTCAACGCCCCGCGCTGTCAGTGCACGCGCTGTCAGTGCATGCGCTCCGCGATCGCCCGTGCGCCGCCGTTCGGCTCCTTTCCGGCCCGTACCGCGGATTCCGCACCCCGCGCCCGCCCCTCCGCACCCCGCGCCCGCCCTTCTCGCCCCCTCCAATCCCCCAATTCACCCCCCTGAGGTGCACCCCTTCCCGATCCGGGTCACTCGCGCAGGGTGCGGCCGCGAACCACCCTGCCTGAATGACCCGAATCCGGAACGGCGGGTGTGGGTTCCGGGGAAGCAGAGTGCCAGCTCCGCGTCGGCGCTTCCACGCTGCCCGGTCCCTCGCCGCTTCCCTTTCCGTTCCACGCTCCCCGCGCCTCGGTTCCGAGGTCCCGCCTCCCCGATCCCCCTCCACTCAGCCGCCCGATTCGGGTCGCTCAGGCAGGGTGCCGCCGCGAACCACCCTGCCCCAGCGACCCCGATCCAGAACGTGCGGGCGGGGATAGGAGGAGACGGTAGAGGGAAGAGAGGCACAGGGCACAGGGCACAGGGCACAGGGCACAGGGCGCAGGCGGGGACCGGCCCTAGCCGCTCAGTCGAAGAGGTAGCGCTGGATCGTGGGGCCGACGCGCGCGACGAGCTCGTCGATCGGGGCGTCGGCGATCGGCTGCACCCGGAGCACGTAGCGGATCATGAGCAGCCCCGCGATCTGGGACGCCACGAGGTCCGCCCGCAGGCGGGCGTCGGGCACCTCGAGCCGGCCGGCCACACGGGGCAGCAGCTCCCGCGCGAGAAATCCGACGATGAGGGGGGATCCCGCCCGCCCGCCCACGGCGGTGCGCAGTAGCATGACGCCCCGACGCCGCACCCCGTCGTCGGCGAAGGCCTCGAGGACGTAGCGCACGATCCGTTCGCCCACCTCGGCGCGCGGGCCCGCGAGGATCAGCGGCACGACCACGTCGGGGCGCAGCGGCACATCGGCGGCCTCCGCGAAGAGATCCGCCTTCGCTCCGAAATAGTGGTGCACGAGCGCGGGATCCACGCCGGCGCGCTCGGCGATCCCCCGGATCGTCGCCCCCTCGTACCCCGTCTCGCCGAACGCCTCGACGGCGGCCGCGAGGATCCGAGAGCGCGAGTCCGTACCGCCGCGGGGCCGCCCCCGACCTCTCGTCTGCGCCATGCCCTCACCTTACCCAGCCGGCTCCGGGGTTCCGCCGGAGATGGGAGAATGGAGCACATGTCTGCAGCTGCGCACTCCGCTCCCCTCGCCGTCGGCGACACCATCGAACTCGAGGTCACGGGCATCGCCCACGGCGGCGTGAGCGTCGCCCGCCACGACGGCCGTGTCGTGTTCGTCGCCGACGCCATCCCGGGCGAGCGCGTGCGCGCGCGCATCACCGAGGCCCGCAAGAAGTCCTTCGCCCGTGCCGCCGTCGTCGAGGTCCTCCAGGACTCGCCGGATCGCCGCGCGCACGTCTGGGCCGAGGCCGACGTCTCGCGGGATCCCGATCACCGCGCCGGCGGCGCGGAGTTCGGGCACATCGCCCTCGAGCGGCAGCGCAGCCTCAAGGCGGAGGTGCTCGCCGACGCGATGCGCCGCTTCGGCGGCGTCGAGCTCGCGGCCGAGGACGGGGACGAGCTCGCCGGGCTCCTCGCCGAGCTCGTGGAGCCCGCCCCGGGCGACGACGCGTCCGGCGGAACGGGGTACCGGACGCGCGTCCGCCTCCACGTCGACCCCGAGACGGGCACGGTCGGCCCGTACGCGGCGCGCAGCCGCCGGGTGATCCCGGTCTCCTCCCTGCCGCTCGCGAGCGCGGAGGTGAACATGATCGCCCCGCTCGGAGACGCCATGCCCGGGGTCGCGACGGTCGACCTCGTGGCCCCCGCCGCCGACGATCCGCGCATGCTCCTCGGGCTCGTCGGCGAGAAGACCCGCGCGGGCGCGGGCGACACGATCCGCGAACTGGTGGAGGACCGAGGCTTCCTCGTGCGCGCCGGCGGCTTCTGGCAGGTGCACCGCGATGCCCCCGCCGTCCTCTTCACGGCGGTCCGCGACGCCATCGCGGAACTCGTCGACGACGACCGCTTCGACCCGGCCGCGGGGAACCTCGACCTCTACGGCGGCGCGGGGCTGCTCGCGGCCGCCATGGCGGAGGCGGCCGGCCCGGGGCTCAAGGTGACGACCGTCGAGTCCGAGGCCGGTGCGACCGACGACGCTGCGGAGAACCTGTCGGGGCTCGTGGGCGCCCTCGCCCTCACTGCCCGCGTCGATCGGCACCTCGCGGAGCTGCTGCGCGCCGCGCAGCCGGTGCGGGATCGGCTCCGGCGCGGCACGGTGGTGCTGGATCCGCCGCGCTCGGGCGCCGGCGGCGGCGTGACGGCCCAGCTCGCCGAACTCTCCCCCGCGAACATCGTGTACGTGGCCTGCGACCCGGTCGCGCTCGCCCGCGACACGAAGTCGCTGCGGGAGGCGGGATACGAGCTCACGGGACTGCGCGCCTTCGACATCTTCCCGCACACGCACCACTTCGAATCCCTGGCGGTGTTCCAGCGGGCGTAGCGGAGCGGTGCCCGCGGGCCGCGCACGGCCTCGCGCCCCCGGCGCGCTACGGCGCGACGACGCGGACGAGGCCGCGCATCTCCGGGTGGATCGAGCAGAGGTAGTCGAACTCGCCGGCCTCCGGGAACCGGTGCGTGTAGCTCCCCTCGCGCATGAGCTCGCTCACGAAGCTGCGATCGCCCGACACGACGTCGTGCTCCGCGAGGGCCGAGAACTCCCAGCGCACGGCCTCGCCGACGGCGATCTCGACCTCGGCGGGCTCGAACGCATTGTCGACCACGCGCACGGTGACGGCCGGCTGCGCGTCATCGTCGGACGGCACGGGTTCGGGCGCTCCGCTCGCGCAGCCCGCGAGCGCCGCGACGGCGCCGATCCCGAATATGCCGGCACCGGCATGCAGCAGCCCGCGCCGGGAGAGCACCGCCGTCATCAGTGCTGGTGCAGCGCGCGCGCCGCGTCCGTGATCGCGCCGGTCATGGAGGGGTAGACCGCGAACGCCGAGGCGACCTGGTCGACGGTGAGCCGATGCTCCACCGCGAGCGCGAGCGAGAAGATGAGCTCGCTCGCGCGGTGCGAGACGATGACGCCCCCGATGACGGTGCCGGAGGCCTTCCACGCGAAGAGCTTCACGAAGCCGTCGGTCGTGCCGATCATCTTCGCGCGCGGGTTGACGCTCAGCGGCACCGTGTGCGTGACGTGCTGGGCGAGGTCCGACGCCTCGTCCAGGGTGCGCTCGTTCCAGCCGACGGTCGCGATCTCCGGATAGGTGAAGACGTTCGCGGCGACGTTGCGCAGGTCGATCGGGCGCACGAAGTCGCCGAGCGCGTGCATGATGGCGGTGCGGCCCTGCATGGATGCCACGGATGCGAGCGGGAAGAAGTCGGTGCAGTCGCCCGCGGCGTAGATCGACGGCACGTTCGTGCGCGCCACCTTGTTCACGCGGATGTGCCCGCTGTCGGTCAGCGCGACGCCGGCGGATTCGAGGCCCAGTCCCTCGGTGTTCGGCACCGAGCCGACGGCCATGAGGCAGTGGGAGCCCTCGACGACGCGCCCGTCCTCGAGCTCGACGACGATCCCGGTCTCGGTGCGCTTCACGGTGGAGGCGCGGGACTTCGACATCACGTGCATGCCGAGCCGGGTGAACTCCCGCTCGATCACCGCCGCGGCGTCGGGATCCTCCCCCGGGAGCACCTGTTCGCGGCTGGAGACGAGGGTGACCTCGGCGCCGAGCGTGCGGTAGGCGTTCGCGAACTCGGCGCCGGTGACCCCCGAACCCACGACGACGAGGTGCTCGGGGATGGCGGGGAGGTCGTAGAGCTGCTTCCAGGTGAGGATCCGCTCTCCGTCCGGCTTCGCGGAATCGAGCTCGCGGGGGCTCGAACCGACGGCGACGACGATCGTGTCGGCCTCGATCCGGTCGAAGTCGGTGCCGCCCGCTGCGGTGGACACGAGGACGGCGCCGGTGCCGTCGAGCCGGCCCTCGCCCTGCACGACGCGGACCCCCGCATCCTCCATGCTGCGGAGCATGTCGACCGACTGCGCACCGGCCATGGCCATGAGCCGCTTGTTCACGGCGGCGAGGTTGACCGCGGTCTCCGGGCGCACCGGCTTGCCGTGATCGCCCGGCACGAAGGTCTGCACGCCGAGGCGACCGGAGTCGCGCACCGCCTGCACGGCGCCCGCGGTGGCGATCAGGCTCTTCGACGGGACGACGTCGGTGAGCACGGCGGCGCCGCCGACGCCGGCCCGCTCGACGAGCGTGACCTCCGCGCCGAGCTGGGCTCCCGCGAGCGCCGCCTCGTACCCTCCGGGACCGCCGCCGAGCACCGCGATGCGATGCTTCCGTTCATACGCTTTCGCCATGCGTCCAGTCTACGGCCCGCGAGCCGGGCGCCGGGCTCAGCGTTCGCCGGCGCGATCGCCGCGGCACTCCTGCTGACAGAACCCCGGCCAGCGCCGCTCGAGCCGGCGGTCGAGCTGCGCCCAGTAGCTCTGCATCACCGAGCTCGTGCGCGCGCCCATCCAGAGCTGGATGTTGCGCACGGCTTCGCTGTCGGCCCACAGCCACTCCTGGAACCAGGCCTCGACGGCGCCCGCGAGCGCCTCGCCGCGACGTCTGCCCACCCCGGGCCGCGGGCTCGCCTCGCGCTGCTCGCGGCAGAGCCAGGTGACGCCCACGTGCGGGGGCACGGGCAGCGGTTCGATCTGCATCTCGGCGAACACCTCGATGAACACCCGGCCGTAGGCCGTCTCCGGAAGGCCCGCGAGCCAGCCGCGCAGCTCCGGCAGATCCGAGACGTCGCCCGCGGCGAGCACGCAGTCGATGCCATCGGGGTCGACCACGGAGACGATCTGCGCGTCGTCGAAGGGCTCGGGCATGTTCACGTGACTAATGTTAGGCGATCCTAACCATCATCGGCTTGGGTTCTCGGGGAACATTCAGGATCCGTCGCAGCGCGTCATCCCCGGTCACACGGGACCGCGTGTTCCCCGGCCGGAATCACCGGTCGCCTACACTCGGACTCGGGTGATGCGGAGCATCGCCCCGCCCGCCGGAACCCCACGGACCGGGACGGCGCACGCACGAAGACGTCGGAAGGACAGTCGCCAATGACGAGGATCGAGTCCGCCCCCGGGACCACCGCCGAGCCGGCGCGCCGCGCCATCTCGCTCGCCGCGACCACCGACGGGGACTCGATCTCCCGCTCCGCCCCCCAGGCCGGCACGGCCGCGGCGCTGGAGCGCGATCCCGGCATGCCCGCGAGCTCCTGGCGGCTGCGCAGCGACGCCTGGGAGTACCTCCGCTACGCCGTGAAGCGGCTCGCGCTCGGGGGCGACGACCGCAGCGCCCTCGCCGCGGACAGCGAGATCCTCCGCTCGCTGCGCGCGCTCGAGACCGTCGAGCTGTACTGGGCCGGCTTCGGTCAGCAGTACGTCCGCGACATCGGCGACCTCCTCGAGCAGGGCGACTTCCGCACCGCCCTCGACCGCATCGGGCGGGTCGTGAAGCGCCTCCGCGGCGAAGCCCAGGGCGACGAGGCCTTCGACGAGTACGCCGACGAGCAGGAGCGGATCGAGTTCGCCGCCGACACCGACCCCAGACCCCGCTTCGAGGTGCTCGTCGTCGACGAGACGACCGCCGCGGACCGCGAGGCGATGCGCGGCGATGCGCAGCGACTGCGCGCGCCCGCCGACTCCTTCATCTACGAGTACGTCATCGTGCCGTCCGCGGACGACGCCGTGGCCGCGGTGCTCACGAACCCGAACATCCTCGCCTGCGTGGTGCGGCCCGGCTTCAGCGATCGCACCAGGCAGCGGCTCAGCCGCGATCTCCGGGAGACGATCCGGCTCGCCCGCTCCGAGGTGGCTCCGGGCCTCGCCCCGACGCGGAGCCAGCTCGCCTCCGTGCAGCGCGTGCTCGGCCTCGCCGACACGCTCGCCGCGATCCGACCCGAGCTCGACCTGTACTTCATGGCCGGCGCCCACATCGAGGAGCTCGCCGGGGCGCTCACGCGGCGGTTCCGCCGCGTCTTCCGCCGCGAGGATCAGCTCGAGCTGCACCTCACCCTGCTGCGGCGCATCTCGCACCTCTACGACACCCCCTTCTTCACCGCGATCCAGGATCACGCGCGCCGCCCCGTCGGCGTCTTCCACGCGCTCCCCGTCGCGCGCGGCGGCTCCGTCGTGTCGTCCAAGTGGATCCGCGACCTCGCCGACTTCTACGGCCTGAACCTGCTGCTCGCGGAGACCTCCGCCACCTCGGGTGGTCTCGACTCGCTGCTCGCGCCCGTCGGCACCATCAAGAAGGCGCAGGATCTCGCGGCGCGCGCCTACGGCGCGAAGCACACCTTCTTCGTGACGAACGGCACCTCGACGGCGAACAAGATCGTCCACCAGGCGCTCACCGCGCCGAACGACGTCGTGCTCGTGGACCGCAACTGCCACAAGTCGCACCACCACGCCGTGATGCTCACCGGTGCCCGGCCCGCCTATCTCGAGGCGTACCCGCTCAACGACTTCGCCTTCTACGGCGCCGTCCCCATCACCCGCATCAAGCAGCTGCTCCTCGACTACCGGGCCGCGGGGCGCCTCGACGAGGTGCGCATGATCACGCTCACCAACTGCACCTTCGACGGCATCGTCTACGATCCGGAGCGCGTGATGGCCGAGTGCCTCGCCATCAAGCCCGACCTCGTCTTCCTCTGGGACGAGGCATGGTTCGCCTTCGCCGCGTTCCATCCCGTCACCCGGCGCCGCACCGCCATGGCGGCGGCGCGCAGGCTCGAGGACCGGCTGCGGAGCTCCGCGCACGCCGCCGCGTACCGGGCGCAGCAGGAGCGCCTGCACGACGCCGACGGCGCGGCGCTCCCCGACGAGGCCTGGCTCGCCGAGCGGCTCCTCCCCGCCCCCGATGCGCGGATCCGGGTGTACGCGACGCAGTCCACCCACAAGACCCTCACCGCGCTGCGGCAGGGTTCCATGATCCACGTCTACGACCAGGACTGGGTGCGGGAGGCCGAGGAGCCCTTCCACGAGGCGTTCATGACCCATACCTCGACGTCGCCGAACTACCAGATCCTCTCCTCGCTCGACATCGGCCGCCGCCAGGTGGAGCTCGAGGGCTTCGAGCTCGTGCAGCGCCAGCTCGACCTCGCCACGAGCCTCGCGCAGTCCATCGCGCGCCACCCGCTCCTGCGCCGCACCTTCCGCGTGCTCACGGCGCACGACCTCGTGCCCGCCGCGCACCGCGGCTCCGGCCGGCCGATGCCGCTGCGCGACGGGCTGTCGACGATGTGGGAGGCATGGGCGAACGACGAGTTCGTCGTGGATCCCTCGCGGATCACCATCGAGATCAGCCGCACCGGTGTCGACGGCGACACCTTCAAGCACGAGCACCTCATGGACCGCTACGGCATCCAGGTGAACAAGACCAGCCGGAACACCGTGCTGTTCATGACGAACATCGGCACCTCCCGCAGCGCGATCGCGTACCTCATCGAGGTGCTCGTGAAGCTCGCGGAGCGCTTCGAGGAGGAGCAGGCGCAGCGCGATCCCGACCTCCCCCTGCCCGCCGAGATCCCGATGCCGCCGCTGCCCGACTTCAGCGCGTTCTCCGTCGACTACGCGAGCGACCGCGGGGGAGCGATCGCCGGCGGAGCCGAGCGCTCCGCGCTCCCCGACGGCGACATGCGCGCCGCGTTCTTCCGCGGCCAGCGCCGCGGCGCGGTCGAGCACGTGCTCCCCGCCGAGCTCCGCGCCCGGGTCGAGCGCGGCGAGGAGCCCGTCTCCGCCGGCTTCGTCACCCCGTACCCCCCGGGCTTCCCGGTGCTCGTCCCCGGGCAGGTCATCACGGCCGGCGTGCTCGACTTCATGGCCGTGCTCGACACCCGCGAGATCCACGGCTACGACCCGCGCCGCGGCTACCGGATCCTGCGCTCCGCCTGGTGAGCCGCACGGGCGGGAGCAACGGGCAGTCTGCAGTCCACCGCGGGGCGCGAGAAGCGATCCAGCGCGCGTAGCCGTCCGCGGTTCGAGCGCGCCGCGACCGCCTCTACACTGGTCGGCATGAGCATGGATCAGGATCCCACGACCCTCGCCGCCGCCGCGGCCGCCGCGATCGCCGAGCGGACCGGCGTGGAGCGCCACGACATCGCCCTCACCCTCGGCAGCGGCTGGGGGCGCGCGGCCGACGTGATCGGCGAGACGGTCGCCGTGATCCCCGCGGAGGAGGTGCCGGGCTTCCGCGCCGCGGGGATCCCCGGGCACTCCGGCACGCTGCGCTCGCTCCGACTGGCGTCGGGCAAGCACGCGCTCATCATCGGCGCGCGCACCCATCTCTACGAGGGCCACGGCGTGCAGGCCGTCGTGCACGGCGTGCGCACCGCGGCCGCGGCAGGCGCGGGCATCATGGTCCTCACGAACGGCGCGGGCGGGATCGATCCGGCGTTCGCCGTCGGCGAGGCCGTGCTCATCAACGACCACATCAACCTCACGGCCGTCTCGCCGCTCGTGGGCGCCGACTTCGTCGACGTCACCGACCTGTACGCGACGCGGCTGCGGGAGCTCGCGCGCGGTGCCGAGCCGTCGCTGCAGGAGGGCGTCTACGTGCAGCTCCCCGGTCCCCACTTCGAGACCCCCGCGGAGATCCGCTACCTGCGCGCGATCGGCGGTCAGGCCGTGGGCATGTCGACCGCGCTCGAGGCGATCGCCGCCCGGAAGGCCGGGATGGAGGTGCTCGGCTTCACCCTCATCACGAACCCGGCGGCCGGGATGGCTGGCGCGCTCAACCACGAGGAGGTGCTCGAGGAGGGCAAGGCCGCCGAGCCGCGGCTCGCGGATCTCCTCACGCGCGTCGTCGCCCGCCTCTGAGGATCGGCGGAGCCGACGCCCGGGGCGTCGCCTCCGCCTCCCGGGTTCCCTGACCCCGCCTGTCCCCGGCGCGCCTTCGCGCCCATTCTCCCACGCCCTTGTCCCGCCCCTTCCCCCGCGCGCACCTTTCGCGCACTTCTCCCGCACTTTCTCTCCCCCGCCCTTGTCCCGCCCTTGTCCTGCCTCGTCCCCCACGAAAATGACGCGAACTGCGCCTATTCGGTTCGGAGAGCCCCGTTCGCGTCATTCCCGCGAGGGTTCGCCCGGCGAGGGTTCGCCCGGCGAGCGGGCGATGCGGCGAGGGGCGAGTGACGGACGCGGGATGCGGAGCACGAGGTGGGCGCACGGCGCGGGCTACGAGCGGCGCACGCGCGGTCGCGTGCGCGCAGATTCTCGAGCGCAGCCCACGCGCGGCCTACGTGGCCTACGGGCGGGCGGGCCACGCGCGGGCGGGCGCCACGCGCGGAGCTTGATCGTCATGGGGTGATCTCCGGGGCGGGCCACGCGCGGACGGGCGGACACGCATGCACGCGCTGGCGGGCCACGCGCGAACGCGCGGGCCACGCACGGGCGGACGGCCCAAGTGCGGGCGACACAGAGCCCACGCACGGCAACCTCCTTGCCCGTACCTTCGTACGAGGCGGCGTCGCGACTCCCGCGGATCGTCTGAGGCGAGCGGGCTCCGGGCGCGACTAGGCTGGGCGCGTCCGGGCGACGCGGCCCGGCCGGAGGGAGTGCTCATGGAGTCCGTGGACGTCGTCGTCATCGGGGCCGGATTCGCCGGACTCGTCGCGGCGCGGGAGCTCGGCCGGGCCGGGCACGAGGTGCTCGTGATCGAGGCCAGGGACCGCATCGGGGGACGCACCTGGACGGACCACCGGCTCGGGCACGAGCTCGAGATGGGCGCCAACTGGGTGCACTGGGTACAGCCGCACGTGTGGGCGGAGATGACCCGCTACGGCCGGGGCATCGAGCGGAGCCCCGCGGCTGAAGAGGCCTACTGGCACGACTCGGACGGGCGTCCGCACCGCGGGACGCTCCCCGAGTTCATGGCGCTCATCGCGGACGGGCAGCGGCGCATCGTGGCCGACGTGGGCGAGGCCATGCCGCGGGGCACGGAGCCCGCGCACGGCGGCATCCGCGAGCTCGACGCGCTGAGCATCCAGGACAGGATCGACGCCCTCGCCCTCGACCCTGAGGCGCGCGCGGCGAACGAGGCCGTGTGGGTCGGGCACGTCAATGCGCCGCTCGACCGTGTGGGGCTCTCGAGCGCACTGCGCTGGGTCGCGGCGTGCGGCGGGCACTGGCCGCTCATGCACGAGGCCTCGGCAACCTACCGGGTGGTCGGCGGGCTGCGCGCCTTCGCGGAGCGGATCGCGGCCGACGTGCCCGGCGAGATCCGGCTCGGCACCGCGGTGACGTCGGTAACCCAGACGGCGGCGGATACGGCGACGGCGGTCACGGAGGCGACGGCGGTCACGGAGGCGACGGCGGGCCCGACCCCGGTCGCCGCCGCGGGATCCCACCAGGACGCCGGCGCGATCGTCGAGACCGCGGCGGGCGATCGGATCCGGGCCCGCCGGGTCGTGAGCACGCTGCCGGCCAACGCGATCATGGGGATCCGCTTCGATCCCGTGCTCCCGGAGACGTGGACGCGGCTCGCTCACGAGACCGTGGCCTCGCAGGGCGCGAAGCTGTGGCTGCGCGCCCGGGGGCACGTGCCCCGCTTCTTCGCGTACGCGAGCCAGCGGGATCCGCTCTCCGTGCTGAAGGCCGAGTTCACCGGCACGGACGAGGCAGGCGACTACACGCTGCTCGTCGCGTTCGGACCGGACCACGCCCGCGTCGATCCCGACGACCTGCCCGCGCTGCAGGCCGCGGTCGACGCCTGCCGCCCCGGCCTCGAGATCACGGCCGCCACCTCGCACGACTGGATGTCCGATCCGCTCTCCCGCACCACCTGGATGACCCACCGTCCGGGCCAGCTCACGCGGGATCTCGCGGCGCTGCAGGAGCCGTGGGGAGCGGTCCACTTCGCCACCACCGACAACGCCGATCTCTGGGGCGGCTTCATCGACGGCGCGGTCGAGAGCGCCCTGCGCGAGTCCCGCCGCGTCGCGGCTTCCCTGTCCTCCGGCTCCCCCACCGCCTCACTCGCACGTCAGGAGGTGTCGCCAGAAGGGCCGCTCACTCGCAACGAGTGACGTGCGAGCGAGGGCCAGGGCGACGCCCTGCCTGCTCGGGCCGTTCGCTCCGCGACACGCGCCTCTCCCTGCACGCCGCGGAATACACCCGAAGCGGTGCGAAACGGCACGTTTCCCCCGTCGTGCGTCATTCTCGCTCCTGCAGGATCTGGCGACGCGCCGCTACGCCTCGTGGATCACGCGGCCGTCCACGACGGTGAGCAGGATCGGCACCTCGGGCAGGGCGTCCGGCTCCGTCGTCACCGGGTCGGCGCCCCAGACCGTGAGGTCGGCGACGGCGCCGACCGCGAGCACGCCGCGATCCTCGTGACCGCGGGCGCGGGCCGGCCACAGCGTGTAGGCGAGGAGCGCCTCCTCCCCGCTCAGGCGCTGCTCCGGCTCGAAGACCGGCGCCCCGGGATCGCCGGGCGCATGGCGCCCGCGCGCCCACGCCATGCCGAGCCGCGGATCGTACTGCGCCACCGGCCAGTCGGAGCCGAGGGCGAGGGTCACCCCCGCGTCGAGCACGTCGCGCACCCGGTAGCCGGTCGCGTTGCGCCCCTCGCCGAGCCGCGTCGCCCAGCCGTCGCTGCCGTCCACGGCGCGCCACTGCATGTGCAGCGGCTGCATCGACGCGGTCACCCCGGCGTCGGAGCGGCCGGCGTTGAACGCGCGCAGTTGCGCGACGTCGGCGTCGGCGAGCACTTCGAGGTGCTCGATGGAGTGGAACGGCAGCCCGGGGCGCTCGGGGAGCCCGGCGTACACGTCGAGCACGCGGCTCACGGCGTAGTCGCCGACGGCGTGCGTCGCGATGAGCATGCCGGCCGCGTGATAGGCCCGCACGACCTCGCCGTAGCGCTCCCACGACGGCCAGAACGGCGCGCGACCGTCGCCGCAGGCGTCGGGCGCGTGCAGCCACGCCGTGCCGGTGTCGATGACACCGTCGCTGAAGAGCTTGATCGCCCCGGTCCGCCAGAGCCGGCCGGCGCGGTCCTTCGTCGCGATGACGCGCGCCACGTCCGCATCGGTGTCCCCCACGGCGTGCCAGTGGTGCACGGTCACGCGGTGATCGAGCTCCCCCCGCTCCTCGAGCTCCGCGAGCAGCTCCACGGTCGCGTCCTTGCCGTCCATGATCGCCCCGCCCGTGAGACCGACGGCGGCCAGTCGTCGGAACATGTCGCGCAGCGCATCGCGGTCCACGTCGTGCGCCGGCGCGGGGATCGCGTCGAAGACGAGATTGTAGGCCGTGGGCTCGCGCAGCTCGCCGGTCGGCGTGCCGTCGGCGTCAACGACCACCTCGCTCGCGTCGTCGAATGCGCGCGCGCCGTCGATGCCGGCCGCGGCGAGCGCCGGGGCGGTGGCGAGCGCGGTGTGCAGGTCGTAGCAGATGAGCACGACGGGGCGGCCGGGGGCCGCGTCCGCGAGCAGTGCGCCGCGCAGTCCGCCCGGGGTGTCGTCGTGTTCGAAGGGCTCGTACTCGAGATTCCAGCCGCGCAGCCACGCCCCCTCCGGGAGCCTCGCGTGCTCGGCGGCGAGCGCCGCGCGGATCTCAGCGATCGTGCCGAGCCCGCCGAGGTCGACGCCCGCGGTGACGGAGGCCGCCCAGTGGGGATGGGTGTGGGAGTCGAAGAGCCCGGGGGTGATCGTCGCCCCGGTGAGATCGCGGATCGGAATCCCCTCGGCGTCCGCCGCCCGGCGGATCTCCGCGTCGGAGCCGATGGCCGCGATCCGGCCGTCGCGGACGAGGAGCGCCGTCGCGGTCCCCGCGGTCGGCCCGCCGGCGGCTCCGGCGTCCTCGGTCTGGGTGCGCAGCCGCGCGCCGGTCAGGGCGAGCGACCCTCCGTGCTGTGCCATGGCGTCGATCCTCTCGGTCGGTCGGGTCTGTGACCCTGATGGGGCGGTGGGAAGGGGCGGTCGGGTGGGGCGGCGTCGACGCTCAGTCGAGGATCGTCGTGTAGTGCTTGCGGAGCGGCTCGTGCACCCGCCACACGCCCGTCCAGCCGGAGGGCATCACCATGACGTCGCCGGGACCGAACTCCTCGGGATCCTCCCCCTCGACCTCGAGGGTCACCCGGCCGGAGAGAATCGTGCAGATCTCGGTGTAGCCCTCGCGGGCGGCGGTGAAGACGCCGGGCGTGCACTCCCAGAGGCCGGTCTCGATGCGCGGCTCGCCGCCGGCGTTCGGCGTTCCGCCGCTCCACACCGCACGCGCGGCCTCGGTCATGCCCGCGGTGCGGGCGGTGGGCTTCGCGGCGTGCGGGCCGAGGTCTGCGGCCGCCGTGTCGTGGGCGGCGCGGGTGCGCGTGCGGGTCATGGTGCTCCTCCGGGGTGTCGTGCACGAGGGAACGTGCTCGGGGCCCGATGCTCGGGCGATGGGGTCGATGCTCGGACTCGGGGCTCCCGACCGGTGCTGGGCCGGGACGGCCCCGTCAGTGGGCGCGGCCGGTGATCACGTCGGCGACGTGGGCGATGGGCGAGGTGGTCCTCCGCCCGGCCAGCTCGGCGCGATCGGCGACGCCGTAGGCGGCGTAGAGCCCCTGGGTCGCGATCCAGCGCAGCGGCTCGGGCTCCCACTTGCGCACCCGGTGGTTCACCCACGGCAGTCCGGCGATCTCGGTGTCGTTGCCGAGCACGAGGTCGGCGATCGTGCGCCCCGCGAGGTTCGTCGACGTCACGCCGGTGCCGACGTAGCCGCCGCCCCAGGCGATGCCCGTCTCGCGGTCGAGGCCGACGGTCGCGGCCCAGTCCCGCGGCACCCCGAGCACGCCCGACCAGACATGGTCGATCGCCGCCCCGCGGGTGGCCGGGAAGAAGCGGTGGAGGATCTCGCTGAGCGTGTCGACGGTGGAGAGCGCGGTCTGCCCGTCGGTGTCCGTCTGCGAACCGTACCGGTAGGGCACACCGCGTCCGCCGATGGCGATGCGGTCGTCCGCCGTGCGCTGCGCGTACATGTACACGTGGGCGAAGTCGCCGAGCACCTCGCCCTGGTTCCAGTGCAGTTCGTCCCACACCGCGGCGTCGAGCGGCTCGGTCGCGATGAGCGAGGAGTTCATGGGCAGCCAGAGGCGCTTGAGTCCCTTGAGGCCGGCCGTGAAGCCCTCGGTCGCGCGCACGATGAAGTCCGCGGCGACGGTGCCGTGCGTGGTCCGCAGCCGGTGCGGTTCGATCTCGACGACGCGGGTGCGCTCGTAGATCTCGACGCCGAGTCGCTCGCAGGCGGCGGCGAGCCCCGAGACCAGCTTCGCGGGCTGGATGCGTGCGGCGTGCGGGTGCCACACCGCGGCCCGCGTGCCGGCGACGTTGATCTTCGCCCGCGCCGCGTCGGCCTCGAGCAGCTCGAGATCGGTGAAGCGCCAGGACTGCTCCTCGGCGGCGAACGCACGGATGCGCGCCTCCTGAGCGGGGGTGTAGGCGACGTTGAACTCGCCGCCCTTCATGATGTCGGCGTCGATGCCCTCGGCCGCCGCCACGCGGATCACCTCATCCACGGTCTCATTCATCGCGCGCTGGAAGCGCTCCGCGGCGTCGCGCCCGTGCGTCGGCTCGTACTGCGCCCGCCCGCCCGTCATCGCCGAGGTGAGCCAGCCGCCGTTGCGACCGGAGGCGCCGTAGCCGGCGTGCCGCTGCTCGACCACGACCACGCGCAGTTCGGGCCGCTGCTGCTTCAGGTAGTACGCCGTCCAGAGACCGGTGTAACCGGCCCCGACGATGGCGACGTCGGCGGTGAGGCTGCCAGGCAGCTCGGGGCGCGGCTGCGGAGCGCCGAGCTGCTGCCACCAGTGGGAGACGTTGCCGTTGATCATGGGTATCGGGCTTTCTGCTGTGCTGCGTTCAGGGTGGAGGATCGGGACGGGATGCCGTGCGCGGGATCGGCCGGCGGCGAGGAACGGCGCGCGCTCAGCCGGTGGCCGGCGGCCCGTGCGGCGCCTCGTCCGGCGTCGGAGGGCTGTTGATCCACAGCACGGCCGCGTCGGCGTCGGAGGTGTTGCGGACCCGGTGCGGGGTGGAGCTGAGGAACTCGATGGAGTCGTCGACCCGCATCTCGTAGCGCTCGCCGCCGAGCTCGAGGACGATCTCGCCCGCGGTGACGACGAGGATCTCCTGGGAGTCGCCGTGGGCGTAGGCCTCTGGCCCGGTGGAGCCGCCCGGCCGGAAGCGCCCGGCGTAGACCTCGAGATTGCCGAGCGGCGGCAGCGCGACGACGAACTTCTCGGCACCCTCCAGCTGCAGCCGCGGTCGATCGGCGGCGCGGAGCACGCCGCGGGTGTGCACGGCCGAGTCGTCGAGCAGCTGCGCCGGGCTCACGCCGAGGCCCGCGGCGATCTTGCGGAGGGAGGCGACGCTCGCGTTCGTGCGGCCGTTCTCGAGCTGGCTGAGGAAGGAGGAGCTGACGCCCGAGGCCGCGGCGAGCGCGCGCAGGCTCATGCCGCGCAGCCGCCGCAGGACCGCCACGCGCGGGCCGAGCCCGGCGTCGTCGCCCGCCGCCGTTCGCTCCATCGTCGCTCCTTCGCCGCAGAACCGGACACAGTGTCCCGTTCACTGAACGATATGTTCAGTCGATTGTGCTCCACGGTACCCCAGGCTCGGCGACCGCACAAGCCGCCTGAGCCGCACAAGCCGCCCGAGCCCGAGGTTCCGCCCCGCGTCGCCACGGCGGCCGCCGGACGGCTACCGTGCGCCGGGAGCGCCGACGCGCGCCAGGCGCTCCGGCGACAGCTCCGCCGCGATCTCGGCGAAGCGCGCGTCGAGGCCGAGCAGCTGATCCGGCACGTAGGCGAGCGGATCCGGCGTCTCCGAGGCGCCGCCGAGCAGGCCCTCGACGGTCGCGAGCAGGCAGTACGGGGCGTAGGACGGGTTGTAGCCGCCCTCCTGCACGAGGATCGCCCGCCCCTCGCTGTGCCGTTCGGCGAGCTCCCGCACCCGTCGGCCGATGCCGCGGAATCCCGGCATCGAGACGTTGTGCCGGCCGTTGGGGTCGTAGGCGCTCGCGTCCTGCCCGCTCGCGCACACGATCATGCCGGGGCGGAAGCGCTCGGCGAGCGGCGCGACGACCTCGTCGAAGGCGCGCAGATAGGCGGTATTGCCCGCGCCGAGCGGCAGCGGCACGTTCTGGGTGAAGCCGGCGCCCGCGCCCGCGCCCCGTTCCTCCAGCCGGCCGGTCTGCGGGTGGCTCGGTCCCCATGCGCCGTGGTCCATGTGCAGGCTGACGGTGAGCACATCGTCACGCTCGTAGAAGATGTCCTGCGTGCCGTTGCCGTGGTGCACGTCCCAGTCGACGACGAGCACCCGCTCGATACCGGCGCGCCTCGCGGCGTCGGCGGCGAGCGCCGCGCCGTTGAAGAAGCAGTACCCGTCGGCCTGGGCGCGCTGCGCGTGATGACCGGGCGGCCGGGTGAGCGCGTACGCCAGGGGCGCCGCGCCCGAGAGCACGGTCTCCGCCGCGGCGAGGGCCGTCCCGGCCGCCGCGAGCAGCGGCGCGTAGGACCCGGCGGACAGCCGCGTCGTGCCGGTCACCCATCCGCCGCCCCGCTCCGTCGCGCGGCGCACCTCCTCGATGTAGGCCGCGTCGTGCACCGCGGCCAGCTCCTCCTCCGCGGCCAGGCGGCCGGGCGCGAAGCGCACGGCGTCCGAGACCGGGCCGCGCGCGAGGATGTCGTGCATGCGCTCGATGCGCAGCCGGCCCTCCGTGTGCGGCTCGTTCGCGGCGAACCACGGGCTCGGGGCGGCCTCGTGCAGGGCGGGTCCGGTGTCGTGGTCGAGCACGCGGGCGTCGAAGTGGATCGGCAGGGGGTCGATGCGGGTCATCGCGCTCACTCCTGGGCGGGGGTCATGTTGTAGACGAAGAACGCGGGCTCGTCGCCGATGTTCTCGAGGTGGTAGGTCCACCCGGGCGCCAGGTAGACGGTGTCGTCGGGCCCGAGCTCGAAGACGCCCTCGTCCCAGGTGAGGCGCAGGCGCCCGCGGATGATGTAGTACGTCTCGTCGACGGGGCCGTACCAGTGCTCGGCCTCCTCGGGATCGAAGACCTCGCGGCTCGACCAGCGATTGGTCTGCTCGCCGGGATCCATCCAGCACACGCCCTGGGTGAGCTCGCTCTGATGCTCCTCGCGGGTGATGATGCGGTTGATGCGCACCCGGGTCGGCGCGGCGTCGGCCGCGAGCGGGGTCAGCTCGGCGAGTGTGACGTGGACGGGGCGAGGGTTGCGGTCCATGGGTTCTCCGTTTCGGTTGCGTCGTCGCGATGGGGGAAGATCGCGGTGCTCTCCGGCGACCACTGCAGTCGCACGGATCCGTCGCGCGCCGGGGCGGGAGCCTCGGTGCCGGTGCGGACGATCACCGGGCCGTCGTCGCTCGCGAACTCGATCCGGCGCTGGGCGCCGAGGTAGGTGATGTCGCGCACCCGGCCATCGAGCGCGCAGTCCCCCGCGGCGCGCGGCGCGCCCGCGGGTGCGCCGGGCTCGGCGACGCGGATCCGCTCGGGGCGGACGACGGCGATCGCGTCGCCGTCCGGCACATCCGCCGCGGGGATGCGCACGCCGCCGCGACCGACGAACTCGCCCGCCGCGACCCGTCCGTGGAACGCGTTCGATTCGCCGATGAACCGGGAGACGAAGAGGCTCGCGGGTCGCTCGTAGAGCTCCTCCGGGGTGCCGAGCTGCTCGATGCGCCCCTCGTTGAAGACCGCGATCCGGTCGGAGAGCGTGAGCGCCTCCTCCTGGTCGTGCGTCACGAACACGACGGTGATGCCGAGATCCTGGTGGAGCCGCCGCAGCTCGATCTGCAGGCGCTCCCTGAGCGCCCGGTCGAGCGCGCCGAAGGGCTCGTCCATGAGCAGCAGCCGGGGCTGGAACACGAGCGCTCGCGCGAGCGCCACGCGCTGCTGCTGGCCGCCGCTGAGCTGGCCGGGCTTCGCGTTCGCCCGAGCGCGGAGCTCGACGAGCTCGAGCGCCTCGAGCGCCCGGCGCGCCCGTTCGGCCTTCGGCACGCCGCGCTGGCGGAGCGGGAACTCGACGTTCTCGCGCACCGAGAGGTGCGGGAAGAGCGAGTAGTTCTGGAAGACCATGCCGAGCCCGCGCTTGTGCGGGGGCACCGTCGTGATCTCCTCGCCGTCGCAGACCACGCTGCCGCCGCTCGGCTCGGTGAAGCCCGCGATCATGGAGAGGGTCGTGGTCTTCCCCGATCCGCTCGGGCCGAGCAGGGTGAGGAATTCGCCTGAGGCGACGTGCAGATCGACGTGTTCGACGGCCGCCGTGCCGCCGTAGCGCTTGACGAGCCCGGTGAGTCGCAGCTCCGCTCCCGGAGTGGGCGTGAGGGTCATTCGGCGTCTCCTTGTCGGTGCGCGGCGCGTCGTTCCTGCACGAGCTGCACGAGTCGGGGGATGAGGATGATGAGCGTGGAGAGCACCAGCAGCAGCGTCGAGGCCGCGGCGATGCTCGGGTCGGTCTCGACGGTCACGGAGCTGTACATCTGCACGGGCAGGGTGCGCAGCGTCGGCGACTGCAGGAAGTACGCGACGACGACCTCGTCGAGGCTCGTCACGAACGCGAAGACGAAGCCGGTCGCGATGCCCGGGAGCAGGATCGGCAGCTCCACCTGCAGGAAGCGGGCGACGGGCCCCGCCCCGAGCACGGCCGCGGCTCGGGCGTGGGTCTCGTCGAGGCCCCGCAGCGCCGTGCTCACGGGGATGAGCACGAAGGGCAGCGCGAGCGTGATGTGGGCGAGGACGACGCCGAGGATCGAGCCGTTGAGGTTCCAGCGCAGATACATGCCGAAGATCGCGATCGCCGCCACGATCCCGGGGACGAGGATCGGCAGCATCATGGCGATCTGCGCGGTCGCGGCGAATCGCGCCCGCAGGCCCTTCAGGCCGTAGGCGGCGAGCGTGCCGAGCGCCGTCGCCGCGACGCCGACGATCACGGCGATCCCGAGGCTCGTCCCGAGGGAGCCGAGCCATCGCTGATCCGTGAAGAAGTGCTCGTACCACTGCAGCGACCAGCCCTCGATGGGGAAGGCGAAGCTGCGGCGGTCCGAGAACGACAGCGGGATCACGACGAGCGTCGGGGCGACGAGCAGCAGCGCGGCCACCGCGGCCCAGAGACGTATCGGCAGACGGATCCGGGTCGGTTCGTTCACGAGCGCTCACCTCCGGCGATCATCTGGGAAATGCCGCGGCGCAGCGGCGCGACGGCGAGGATCACGACGGCGAAGAGCCCGAGCGTCGCGAGCAGCAGGATGCCCGAGAGGGCGCCCGCGCCGGCGAAGTCGACGATCTTCTCGACGCGGAGCCCGATGACCTGCGCGATCATCGCCTCCTTCGGGCTGCCGATGAGCTGCGGCGTGATGTAGAAGCCGAGCGCGAGGATGAACACGAGCGCGCTCGAGGCGAAGACGCCGGGCAGGGATTGCGGCAGGTAGACCTGCCAGAAGGCCCGGTAGCGGTTGGCCCCGAGACTCTGCGCCGCGGCGAGCTGCCGGCGGTCGATGGAGCCGAGCGCGGTGAAGAGGGTGAGGATCATGTACGGCAGCAGGATCTGCACGATGGCGAGGATCACGCCGCTCGCGCTGCCGAGCAGGGTGACGTCCGAGGCGCCGAAGAAGGCGAGGATCGCCGACACCGGTCCGTCGCGCTGGAGCAGGGAGATCCAGGCGAAGGTGCGCGCCATGAGCGAGGTCCAGAACGGCACCAGCACGAGCACGAGCAGCAGCGTGCGCGCCGTGGGTCCGACGAGCGTGAGCAGGTAGGCGAAGGGGTAGCCGAGCAGCAGGCACACGACGACCGCGATGACCGCGGTCGCGAAGGTGCGGCCGAGCACGCGCAGCGTGGTCGGATCGGCGAGGGCCGCGGCGTACTGGCCGAGTCCCGGCTCCGGCTCGGTGAAGGATCGGTAGATGATGACGCCGATCGGGAGCAGGAAGAAGATCAGGATCACGGCGAGCGCCGGGATCACGGCGACGCCGCTGAAGAGGCGCGATGGACGCATGGGCCCTCCCGGGGGATGCGGATCGAGAAGCGGTGCGGATGGCGGCGGGGACCGGCGGACGGGCCGCCCGGTCCCCGCCCGGGCGGTCAGCTCGTGGACCAGGCGGTCCACTCGGCCTCGGCCTCCGCCGAGTTGTCGGCCCACCACTGGACGTCGGTCACGACGGACTGGTCCTGGACCTCGGCCTTGGCGACGTTCCACTTCTCCTGGAGCTCGCTGAGCTCGGGCTCGGCGGCGAGGTTGGCGGGCGAGTAGGGCTGGAGCTCCGCGAAGCGCGCCTGCGGCTCGGCGGTCGCGGCGTACTCGATGAAGCTCTGGGCGTTCTCGGCGTTCTTGCTGCCCTTGATGATGCTGAGGCTCGCCCACGAGAGGAGGTTGTCCTGCCAGACGGGGGCGATCGCGGCGCCGTTGTTCTCGGCCTCGTAGCCGCGCCCCGACCAGGCGAGCCACATGTCCGCGGCGCCGTCCTCCATGGACTGCTGCGATTCCGAGCTCGTGTCCCAGAAGGTGAGCGAGTCGCGGATCGTGTCGAGCTTGGCGTACGCGCGCTCGGTGTCGAGGGGGTAGAGGTCCTCGGGCGCGACTCCGTCGGCGAGCAGCGCGAATTCGAGCGCTCCCGCGCCGGCCCAGTTGGGCACGACCCGAGTGCCGGGGAACCGCTCCAGGTCGAAGAAGTCCGCGGGGGTGGCGGGGACGTCCCCGCTGTAGGTGTCGGTGTTGTAGATGAGCATGGTCGAGTACTGGGCGATCGGGATCGAGCAGTCCGACCACGTGCCCTCGGGGAAGTTCGAGGTGTCGATGTTCGTGAAGTCCAGCTCCTCGACGAGCGTGCCGCAGTTGGCCACCGGGAAGTACGGCTCCGTGTCCGCCACGTCCCAGATCGCGTTGCCCGACTCGACCATCTGCTGGATCTTCGGGTAGGAGGTGGGGCCGTCGTTCTGGACGCTCGCCCCGCTCTCCTCGGCCCACGGGGTGAGGAACGCCTCGTTCTGCGCGTCCTGGTACGCGCTGCCGTAGCTCGCGAAGACGAGGGAGTCCCCCGATCCCTCGTCGGGGGCGGCGCCCGAGGAGCAGGCGGCGAGGGCGAGCACGGCGGCTGCGGCGAGGCCCGCCGCGGGGAGCTGCCTCAAGGTTCTCTGGTGCATCTTCGATCGACTCCTTCGTCCGTCACGTTGATGGGACATTATAATAACGCATTATTGTTACCGCGCAAGCCGCGCGTCGCCCGCGACCGTAGGGTAAGACTCACCGAGCCCGGCGCGCGGACCGCACGCGCACGACACCGAGGGAGCCCGCGTGACCATCGCAGCCGACCACCGCACCGACGCCGCCGACATCGACCTGGCGACGCGGAGGCGGGCCGAGATCCTGGACGGCGCGATCCGCGTCATCTCCCGAGACGGCGTCGTCGCGGCGAAGCTCAAGGACATCGCGCGCGAGTCGGGGGTGAGCCTCGGCCTCGTCCAGCACTACTTCGACACGCGGGAGAACCTCATCGACGAGACCTTCGGCGCCATGATGCGCGTCATCTCCCGGGAGGGGGCGCACCGCGTCGGCGACGAGGATCCCCTCGAGGTCGTCTACGGCATGATCCGCCTGCACGTCTACGGCACCGTCGCCTTCCCCGAGCGCTGGGGATTCTGGAGCGAGCTCTGGGCCGCGTCGGGCCGATCCGAGCGCATCCGCGGACTCGCCACCCAGATCTACGAGCTCTGGGCGCGCCCCCTCGAGGCCGCGCTGCGGCGCCTCTCCGCCGAGGGGCGCCTCCCCTCGGGAGCGGACCCCCGCCGCACCGCGACCGGCATCCTCGCGCTGATGGACGGCCTCTCGATCCGCACGCTCGCCGAGCCCGGGGCCTTCGCGCCCGAGGTGATGCTCGGCATCCTCACCGAGTGGGTGACGACCCAGCTCGGCGTCGACGCCGACACCGCCGCGACCGCGATCGCCGCGAGCGGACGGGACGGGCGCCTCTCGGATCCCCCCGCGCTCACGCCGGAGCTCATCGCCGCGGCCCTGCTCGACACGCCGACCGCCTGAGGCGCCGTACCACCGCGCGCGGACGGGGCGCGACCGGAGCAGCGGGACCGGCTGCAATAATATGTTATTATCACAATCGCGCCAGCGTCGGCCGGTCCGACGGGCGCACCCCACACCCGACGGAGACACGCAGAGGTGAGCATGCTCGATTCGACGATCACACGGTTCATTCACGAGCAGCAGGAACGGATCACGGGCACGGACCCGCACATCGCGTTCAGCGAGGAGGAGTACGCCTCGCGGCTCGCGCGCCTGCAGCGCGCCATGGCCGAGGACGGGATCGATACGCTCGTGCTCTCCTCGCCCGAGGCGCAGAACTGGCTGCACGGGCTCGCGCTGCGCTGGTACAAGGCCAACGGCCCGCGGGACTGGCGCCCGCTCACCTGCACCGTGGTGCGGGTCGACGCGGGGTACATCCTGTTCGAGGGCATCGAGCACGCCGAGATGATCCGGCGCACCTCGGTGGCGCGCGACGTGCGGCTGCTCCCCCGGTACGAGCGCGACGGCATGCTCGGCTTCATCGTCAAGGAGATCTCGGCGGCCGGCTGGGTGGCGGGCGCCACCGTCGGGCTGGAGCTGTTCTCGGCGATCCCGAACCCCGCGGTGTCCCGCATGGTCGAGGGCGCCCTCATGACCGCGGGCGGGCGCGTCGTCGACGCGACCCTCACCTCTCGCCGCGTCCGCCTCGTGAAGTCCCCCGCCGAGCTCGAGGCCGTCAAGCGGGCGGCGGAGATCTGCGACGCCGGGCTCCTCCACCTCGCGAGCGTGCTCCGGCCGGGCATGACGGAGCTCGAGGCCCACGGCGAGCTCATCCGCGGACTGTCGGCGGCCGGCGGCGAGCCCGCCGGACTGCACCAGGTCGCCTTCGTCGGACTCGCCGCCCTCGGGGTGTACCACGAGATCTCCGGGCACCGCGTCATCACCGAGGACGACTTCCTCGACGTCGACCCCTGCGGGGTCTTCAAGCGCTACCACGCGAACCGCTCGCAGCTCTACGCGTTCCGCGAGCCGCCGCGCGGCGCCGTCGAGCTCATGCGCGTGCTCACCGGGGGCTTCGAGATCCTCACCGAGCGCGCGCGGCCCGGCGTGCGGATCGGCGACGTCAACGCGGAGCTCTACGCCTACTACCGCGACGCCGGCGTCTTCGAGCTGAACTCGAGCGTCTGGATCGGCGGCTACGAGATGGGCATCGCCTTCCCGCCCGACTGGGTCGGCGAGTGGAAGTTCACGGTCGTCGGCGGGGAGGACGACGACCGGGTGTTCGAGGCCGGTACCGTCGCGAACTTCGAGAGCATGTGCGGGATCGGCCTGCTCGACACCTTCGTGATCGAGGAGGAGCGCACGAGCCTGCTCTCGAAGCTGCCGCACGAGATCCTGGTCGTCGGCCGGTAGTCCGAGCGGGCCCGGGTCCGGACCCGGATCCGGCCCGCACGGCCCGGGGCACCGGCCGCCGGGGTGAATTCCGCGCCGAACCGGCGTATCATGGCTGCGTTCCGCCACAAGCGGGCACGCCCGAAGTCGCGCACTGAGCCCGACCTCGACTTAGCTGCACGCGCCCCCCGCGATCCGAAAGCCCTCCCCGTGTCAGCCACCCCAGCAGCCCCGACGACCCAGCCGCGCAACTCGCCCGCTCGCGTGATCCTCGCGAGCCTCGTCGGCACCACCATCGAGTTCTACGACTTCTACGTCTACGCGACGGCCGCGGTCCTCGTCTTCCCGCATCTCTTCTTCCCGACCGGCAACGAGACGACCGCGCTCCTCGCGTCCTTCGCCACCTTCGGCGCCGCGATGCTCGCCCGCCCCGTCGGCGCGATCTTCTTCGGGCACCTCGGCGATCGGATGGGCCGCAAGGCCACGCTCGTCGCCTCGCTGCTGACCATGGGCGTCGCCACGTTCCTCATCGGCGTGCTCCCCACGCACGCCCAGGTGGGCGCCTGGGCCGCCGTGCTCCTGCTCGTCATGCGCCTCGCCCAGGGCTTCGCGCTCGGCGGCGAATGGTCGGGCGCCGCGCTCGTCGCCACCGAGAACGCCCCGGAGGACAAGCGCGCCTGGTACGGCACCTTCCCGCAGCTGGGCGCCCCCATCGGCTTCATCATCGCGAACATGCTGTTCTACGTCATCAACATCGCGCTCGCCGACCCCGCGACCCCCGGGCAGCCCTCCGCGGCCTTCCTCGAGTGGGGCTGGCGCATCCCGTTCCTGTTCTCCGCGGTCATGGTGATCGTCGGCCTCTGGGTGCGACTCAAGCTCGTCGAGTCGCAGGCGTTCGAGCGCGCGAAGCAGACGGGCGGGGTGACGCGCATGCCGCTCGCCGTGGCCTTCCGCTTCCATTGGAAGGGCCTCATCCTCGGCACCTTCGCGATGCTCGCGACGTACGTGCTCTTCTATCTGATGACCTCGTACACGCTCACCTACGGCACGCGGCCCACCGATGCCGAGGTGCCCGGCGCCGGCTACGCGTACAACTCCTTCATCCTCATGCTCGTCTTCGGGGTCGTCTTCTTCGGCATCTTCACCCTCGTCTCCGGCCCGCTCGCGGATCGCTTCGGACGCCGCAGGACGCTGCTCGTCGTGACCGCGGGCATCGCGCTCTTCGGCCTGCTGTTCGTGCCGATGCTCGGCGGCGGCAGCACCCCGATGGTGATGTTCTTCCTCGCGCTCGGCTTCACCCTCATGGGTCTCACCTTCGGCCCGATGGGCGCCTTCCTGCCGGAGATGTTCCCGACGAACGTGCGCTACACCGGTTCGGCGGTCGCCTACAACGTGTCGTCGATCCTCGGCGCCGCGCTCGCCCCCATCATCGCCGTCTGGCTGTGGGGGCTCGTGGACGGCAGCCCCCTGCTCGTGGGGCTCTACCTCACGGCGGCGGCGCTCGTCACCTTCGTCTCCCTGCTCCTCACGAAGGAGACGAAGGACGTCGACATCGAGGCCTGAGCCGTGCGGGGCGCCCGCGGCGCCCCGCACCGCTCACGTCGCGGATTCGCCCGCCTCGCCCGTGTTCACGAGGAGCACGCCCGCGGCGACCTCCCAGGTCATCGCGACCTCGTCGCCGAGGTTGTGGATGCGCGCCTCCTGACCGAGCCGCACCGCGCCCTCGGTGCCGTCGGGGAGCCGCACGGCGTAGCGCCGGGACGCGCCGAGATAGGTCACGTCGAGGATCGTGACCGGGATCGCGTTGCGCTCGGCCGTCGGCGCCGCACCGGCGGCTTCGAGGCGCAGGTTCTCCGGGCGGATGAGGATCGCGAGGTCGTCGTGCGGCAGCTGTCCGTCGGCGACGATCCGGTGCCCGGCGACGTCGACGGCCGTGCGCCGCTCCCCGTCCGGCGCGCCCCGCCCGAGGAGCACCGTCGATTCGCCCAGGAACCGGCCCACGAACAGGGTCTGCGGCGCCTCGTAGAGATCCTCCGCGGTCCCGACCTGCTCGATCCGGCCGTTGTTGAACACCGCGATCCGGTCCGACATCGACAGCGCCTCCTCCTGATCGTGGGTGACGTACACGAACGTCGACCCCACCTCCCGGTGGATGCGCTTGATCTCGGTCTGCAGCCACTCCCGCAGCTTCTTGTCGAGCGCGCCCAGCGGCTCATCCATCAGCAGCACCCTCGGCTCGTAGACGAGCGCCCGCGCCAGCGCGACGCGCTGCTGCTGGCCCCCCGAGAGCTCCGACGGATACCGATCCCCGTACTCCCCCATCCGCACCATGCCCAGCGCGTCCGCGACCATGCGCCGCTGCTCGTCCTTCGCGATCCTCCGCCGCTGCAAGGGGTACGCGATGTTCTCCGCGACGGTCTTGTGCGGGAACAGGGCGTAGTTCTGGAACACCATGCCGATCTCCCGCTTGTGCGGCGGAAGTTTGGCGACCGGCTTGCCGTAGATGCGCAGCTCCCCCTCGGACACCCCCGTGAAGCCCGCGATCATGTTCAGCGTCGTCGTCTTGCCCGATCCCGACGGCCCGAGGAAGGTCATGAACTCGCCCGGCTCGATCGTGAGATCCACCCGGTCGACCACGGCCTGATCCCCGTACCGCTTGGTCACCTGCTGCAGGCTGATCCCCGCCTCCCCGGCGCCGCCGGGCAGGGGGCCCGCGGGCGGCGCGCCGGGCGACGGCGCGCCGCCCGCGGGAACGGGGATGTCGTCATGAGTCATAGCGTTCACGCTACCGGTCGCTTTCTCTTGCGCGTGGCGAACTGGGCGATGAGCATCACGACCACCGAGGTGAGCATCGTGATCACCGCGACGGCCGCCACCGTCGGATCATTGGTCTGGGTGACGCTGTTGAAGATCTTCACGGGCAGCGTCTGCAGGGAGGGGGATTGGATGAACAGGGACAGCACGACCTCGTCGAACGACGTCACGAAGGCGAACAGGGCGCCCGCCGTCACCCCGGGGGCGATGAGCGGCAGCGTGATCGAGAAGAAGGTCCGCACCCGCCCGGCGCCGAGGCTCGCCGACGCCTGCTCGAGGCGCGGATCGAGGCCCTGCAGCGACGCCATGACGTTCGTGATCACGAGCGGCATCGACACGATCGTGTGCGCGAGCACGAAGCCGGGCAGCGTGCCCAGCAGATCCAGCCGCAGGAACAGCGAGTACAGTCCCACCGCGAGCACGATGCCCGGCACGATCAGCGGCAGCAGGAAGTACCCCTCCATGAGCCCCTTGCCCCGGAAGCGGAGCTTCGCGAGCCCGAGGGACGCGAGCACCCCCACCGTGGTCGCCACGAGCATCGTGAGCACCGCCACCTGCAGCGACGAGAACAGGGCGCGCAGCCACGACGCGTCCGTGAAGAAGTTCTCGTACCACTGCGTCGAGAACCCCTGCGGCGGGAAGTTGAACGACGGGGCCGAGTTGAACGACATCGGGACGATCACGAGCGTGGGCACGATCAGCCACACCACGATGAGCGCCGAGAACACTCCCAGCAGGCGCTTCGTCATCGCTCCACCCCCGGGAACAGGCTGCCCTGCTTGTTGACGCGCGACACGACCACGAGGATCAGGATCGTGCACAGCAGCAGGAACACGCCCAGCGCCGTGCCCTGCCCCCACATCAGGAACACGCTGATCTGCTGCTGGATCAGCGCCGAGATCATCGTCTCCTTCGAGGAGCCCAGGAGCGCCGGGATGATGTAGAACCCGAGCCCCAGGATGAACACCGTCACGCCTCCCGAGAAGATCCCCGGACGCGACAGCGGCAGGTACACCGTGAAGAACGCGGTCACCGGGTTCGCCCCGAGGTTCGACGCCGCGGGCAGCAGGCGCTTGTCGATCTTCGCCATCGACGAGTACAGCGGCAGCACCATGAACGGCAGCAGCACCTGGCTCATGCCGAGCGCGACCCCGAACGTCGTGCGGATCAGCGGGACCGGGCCGATCCCGAACCACGCCGCGAGCAGCCCGTTGATCGGACCCGTGTCCTGCAGCAGCACCATCCACGCGAGCGTGCGGACCAGGATCGAGGTCCACAGCGGCATCATGATGAACAGCTGCATCAGATTCCGGGTCCGGTCCGACACGATCGTCATGAGGTACGCGTACGGATAGGCGAGCAGCAGGCACACCGCGGTCACCGCGATCGCCGTGCCGAAGGTGCGCAGCACCACCGCGATGTTCGCCTCGGTCGACACGAGCCACGCGTAGTTCTGCAGTCCGGGCTGCGGGTCCGTGACCGAACGCACGAAGACGTCGATCAGCGGCGCCAGGAAGAAGAGCGACACCAGCACGAACGCCGGCACGAGCAGCAGCAGCGGACGCCAGTTCTCCGGCGCCCGCCTCCGCCGCCCGGCACCGGCGACCGCGATCGCCTCCGTGACGGATCCCTCGCTCACCGGATCAGCTCCCGGTCGCCCAGCCGGCCCAGGCCGCGGCGAGCGCATCGTAGTTCTCGACCCAGAAGTCGACGTTCGGGGAGATGCCGGTGTCCAGGTGCTCGGTCGTCATCCACTCCGTGAGCAGCTCGTCCATCTCCGGCTCGGCGTCGACGTTCACCCCGCCGTACGAGGTGAGCTCCGTCATCTTCGCCTGCTGCTCGGCGCCGAGGGAGTAGTTGACGGCCGCGAAGGCGGCCTGCTTGTCCTTCACGCCCTTCGGAATGCCGTTCGAGTCGACCATGATCATCCACTCGTCCCACATGGGTGCCACCGGCGCGCCCGCGGCCGCTGCGCCGTAGCCCCGCCCGGACCAGACGAGGCCCATGACGGCCTCGCCGGCCTCGAGCTGCTGCTGGGCCTGCGCGCCGGTCGTCCAGCCGATCACGTCGTCCCCGAGGCCGCGATACATGTCGAAGGCACCCTCGATGTCGTCCACCGAGAGCTCGGCGACGTCCTTGCCCTGAGCGGTCAGGGCGAACTCGACGGTCTGCGGGTCGACGTAGGTCGACTGGCTCACGGTCCGCTTGCCCGGGTACTTCTCGGTGTCGAAGAAGTCGGCGGCGCTCGTCGGCGGGTCGTCGCCGAAGGCGTCGGTGTTGTAGACCACGACGAGGCCGTAGAGGATCTGCGGCACCATGCACTTGTCGGTGATCGTCCCCTCGGGGATCTTCGAGGTGTCGATCTGGTCGTAGTCGTACTCCTCGTAGAGGGTGCCGCAGCCGCGCGCCGTGTCGAACTGGGTCGTGTTGACGATGTCCCAGCTCACGTTGCCCGCGTCGACCATCGCCTTGAGCTTGCCCGCATCGAACGCGTCCTGCGTGAAGGCGGCGCCGGAGGCCTCGGCGAACGGATCCCACAGCGCCTCGGTCTGCCCGTCCTGGAAGACGCCGCCGGAGCCGGCGAAGGTGAGGCTCGCGCCGGCGAGCGCGCCCTCCTCGATCTCGCCCGCGACGGGCGTACCGAGATCGCGTTCAGGCACGGGCTCCGCGTCGTCGCCGCCGCTGCACCCGACGAGCGCGAGCGCGAGCGCCGCGGTTCCGGCGAGGAGGCCGAGCCCCCGGCGCATCCTCGGATTCTTCAGAGTGGTCATCGTCATCCCTCACCTCGTCGTGATCGTGGAACCCGACGGTCGGCGAGCGCCGCGGCTCGCAGGAGCCGCCGGGTGCCCCGACGCTACCAACGCGGCCGCGGGCCGGCCCCCGGCCCGTTACCTCTTCGTTACCGCGGGAGCGCGAGATTCATAGCTTCGTACGGAGGCGTACCGCGCGGGCGTACGAAGATATGGTTTCGTCGGACGGATCGCGGCCGCCCGAGCGCCGCGGCCGCGGCGCTCCTACGATGGGACGGGTACGGCGCGCATCGCGGCGCGACCGGATCGCGAAGGAGCAGCGCATGGACATCGTCGTCATCGGGGCGGGGCTCGCCGGCCTCACCGCCGCCTGGGAACTGGAGAAGGCCGGGCATCGCTGCACCGTGCTCGAGGCGCGGGATCGCGTCGGCGGCCGCACCTGGTCCGAACGGCTCGGCAACGGCGAACTCACCGAGCGGGGCGGCGAGTACATCTTCCCGACGGAGTTCGCCATCCGCCGGCTCGCGGCCGAGCTGGAGGTGCCGATCATGTCGCACCACGTGCGCTACGGCCGCCGGACCGTCAATGGGCGGGTGATCTCCTTCGCGGAGCTCGCGGACACCACCGAGCGCGTGCGCGCCGCCCTCTCCCGCATGCTCGCCGACGGCGAGCGCGAGATCTCGCTCGAGCGCGCCTTCGCCGAGGCGCTCGGCGCGGACTACCGGCTCGATCCGGTCTACCGCCGCACGACCACCTCGGCCGCGGCCGACCCCGCGCTCGTCAGCGCCGAGGCGGTGCTGCTCCACGAGTCGGCGACCGCCGGCGGCTACGTCGAGGACGGCGGCCGTCTCGTCGGCGGCAACCAGTCGCTGTCCGTCGAGATCGCCCGCAGGCTCGGCGATCGCGTGCGGCTCGAGCACCCGATCACCGGGCTCGAGCAGTCGGCGCGCGGCGTGCAGGCGGTGCTCGCCGACGGGTCGCGCGTCGACGGCGATGCGGCGGTCCTCGCCGTGCCCCTCCCGATCCTGCGCGGCCTCGACCTCGGCTTCGCGCTCCCCGAGGCGCAGCAGCTGGCCCTCGATCACCGCTTCATGGGCGTCGCGGCGAAGCTCGGCGTGCCCCTCTCCCGCGTCGACGACGACATCGCGCTGCAGCACCCCGAGCACACCTGGTGGTCCTGGCGCTCGCTCTCCGTCGACGGCGAGCACCGCATCGACGCGCTCTCCTCCTTCGCCGGCGGTCCGTCCGCCCTCGACGCCCTCGGGGTGGCGGGCGGACCGGCGGGGTGGGTCGCGGAGCTGCGGCGGATGCGGCCGGAGCTCGAGATCGACGGCGACGTGCTGCTCACCACCTGGGCGGACGACCCCTGGGCCCGAGGCGCGTACACGGCGCCGGGCCTCGCCTGGACCGCGGCCGACGCGGGGGCCTTCGAGCGCAGCGCGGGCCGGGTCGCCATCGCCGGCGAGCACACGGGGCTCGCGCAATCGCTCTCCGGCGCGGTCGCCTCCGGCGTCCGGGCCGCGACCGCGCTGATCCGGGAGCTGCGCGGGTGAGCGTGGCGATCGACTCGCGCGCTCCCGCCGCCTCCCGCACCGATCCGCGGCGCCACTAGACGGTTCGCATGGCGTTCACCGTCAGGTCGCTGCTCGATTCCCCGGCCGTCCGCACCGACTCGTTGACGCCGGGGGTCGGGGAGTCGCGGCGCATCACCTGGGCCCACGTGTGCGAGCGACCGGAGCCGTGGCGCTGGCTCGGCCCCGGCGCGCTCGTGATGACCACGGGGATCGGCTTCCCGGAGGCGCCCGAGGCCCAGTGCGCCTACATCGCGGGGATGCAGCGCGCCGGGATCGCCGCGGTCGCGATCGACCCGGAGATGCTGGCGGCGCCGATCACCGAGCAGGCGCTCGCCTACGCCACGACGCTGGGGTTCCCCGTGCTCCGCACCGCGCACGAGGTCCCGTACGTGCTCCTCGCCATGACGGTGGCGGAGGCCGCGCAGGCCGAGCGCGAGCAGCGGGTGGCGCAGACGGAGCGGATGTACGCGGCGCTCGGCGAGCACGCCGTCGATGCACCGCTCGACGCGCTGCTCGACGCGCTCGGCGCCATCATCGGCGCGCGCCTCGCCGTGCGCGCGAGCGGCGGGGGCGGGCGTCCGGGACCGGTCCGGCGCACCGGGGACGCGTCGTTCGCGACGGTGCTGCACGCCCCGTCGAGCCCCGAGCTCCATGCCGACGGGGCGAACCGGCTGGACCCCGAACTGCTGCGGGAGGCCGCGGCGATCGTGGGCAACGCCCTCTCGACCCGGGCGGCCGCCAGACGCCGGGAATGGCTGCACGGCTCGCTGCTGCTCGCCGATCTCTGCGACGAGTCGCGGCAGGGCGCCCCGTCGACGCAGCTCATCGCCGCATTCGGGCTCGCGCCGCCGTTCATCCTCGCCGTCGGCCAGTCCGGCGACGTCCGCGCGGCGCTCGAGAGCGCGCACGCGGTCTTCGCGACCGCCGGCACGCCCGCGCTCGCGACCGTGCGGGAGGGTCAGGTCGTCCTCCTCGCCGAGTCCGGGGCGGTGGCGGACGCCCGTTTGGAGAGCGTCGCGGCAACCGTGGAACGCCTCGGGGCGAGCGCGCCGTTCACCGAGCTCGCGGCCGTGCCCGCGGCGTTCCGGCAGGCGCGCAGCGCGCTCATCAGGAACCATCAGCCCGGGCGGGTGCTGCGCTACGAGGAGCAGGCGACCGGCTCGCTCTTCCTCCCGAACGACGTCGAGCAGCTGCGCAGCATCGCCGGTCAGGTGCTCGGACCGCTGCAGACCTACGACGCCCAGCGGGGCACCGCGCTGACGCAGACGCTGCGGGTCTTCCTCGAGGAGAACCGGAGCTGGGTGCGGGCGGCGGAGCGGCTCTTCGTCCACCGCCAGACCCTCATCGCGCGCGTTTCGCGCATCGAGAAGATCATCGACCGCGACCTCTCCTCGATGGAGGACACCGCGGAGTGCTGGCTCGCCGTGCAGGCGGCGATCGGCTGCGGCGACCTCGCGCCGAGCGATACGGCGACGCGGGCGGACGAGGGGGCGGCGCGGATGGCCGGAGCGCCGACGGGCGGGCGGCGGGCGGGTGACCGAGACGCGCGGCGGGCGGGCGGCCCCTGCTGGCGGCGGGCGGGTGCCCCCGTCGCGCGGCGCGCCTCATCGCGCTGCAGCGGGCGGAGCGGGCGGAACAGCCGGCAAGCCGGGAACTCCGGCTATCGGGCGCAGCGGCAGCGGTTCTCGGCGGCGACGCCGGCGAGCGCCTCCTCGATGTGCTCGCCGCAGCCGGTCCACGTCGTCTTCTGGCAGGTGGAGCAGAGCACGGGTGCGCACATGGGAGGGCCTTTCGTCGGAACCGGGGCTGACGGGCGGAGGCGGGCGGCGCCCAGTCGCCGGCCTCCAGTCTACCGCGGGAGCGTTCACCGGTTCCTCGCGCAGTGCCCGATCGCTGCGCCCGTTCATTGAGCCCGTTCGCCGTGCCCCTTCGCAGGTCCCGTTCGTGGCGGCGCCCGTCGGGACCGATGCCGGGGCTCGAGGTGATAACTTGAAAACACTTCAGCAGAGCGCGGTCCCGGTGCCGGATCCGCGACGTTCCGGGGGAAGGGGCATCAGCTCATGGCAGCAGCCGAGGAGGGCGCGACGCGGATCGCCGAGGCCCGCGCGTGGGCGAAGCAGGATCCCGACCCCGAGACTCGCGGGGAGGTGCGCCGCCTCGTCGCCCTCGCCGAGGGCCCCGATCCCGCGGCGGCCGCGGCCGCGGCGGCCGAGCTGGAGGACGCCTTCGGGGGTCGCCTGACCTTCGGCACGGCGGGGTTGCGCGGCCGCCTCGGCGCGGGCCCGCGCCGCATGAACCGCGTCGTGGTCTCGCAGACGAGCGCCGGCTTCGCCGCGTTCCTCCTCGACCGTGCGCGGCGCGGCGCGTGCGACACGCCGCCGTCCGTGGTCGTCGGCTACGACGGGCGCGTCGGCTCCTCGGTCTTCGCCCGCGATGCGGCGGCGGTGATGACGGGCGCCGGCCTCCGCGTCTACCTGCTGCCCGAGCCGGGGCCCACGCCGCTCACGGCCTTCGCCGTGCGGCACCTGGGCGTCTCGGCCGGGGTCATGATCACCGCGAGCCACAACCCGCCCCAGGACAACGGCTACAAGGTGTACCTCGGCGACGCCGACGCCGGCTCGCAGATCGTCGCGCCGAGCGACCAGGAGATCGCCGCCGCGATCGAGGTCTTCGGCTCGACCCCCGTCGCGCTCATCCCGCGCTCCGTCGAGTACACGGAGCTCGGGCGCGGCGTCGCCGACGCCTACGTCGCCGAGACCGCGGCCGCGGTGCTCGCCGGGCTCCCGGCGGATTCCTCGGGCTCCGGCGTCGCCGCGGCGTCCGGGACCGAGCTGCGGATCGTGTACACGGCCATGCACGGCGTGGGCTCCGATCTCGCGCAGCGCGTCTTCGGGGCCGTCGGCCTGCCGCGCGTGACGGTGGTGCGGGAGCAGGATCGCCCTGACGGCGCCTTCCCGACCGTCTCCTTCCCGAACCCCGAGGAGCCCGGGGCGCTCGACCTCGCCGTCCGCACGGCCCGAGCGGCGGAGGCGGCCCTCGTCGTCGCGCACGATCCCGACGCCGATCGCCTGGCCATCGCGCTCCCCCACTCCGAGGACCCCGCGGGCTACCGGCGCCTCACCGGCAACGAACTCGGGCTGCTGCTCGGCTGGCGGGCCGCGGAGCGGGAGGTGCGGCGGGCCGCGCTCGCCGGCCGCTCGCCGCGCGGCGCCCTCGCGTGCACGATCGTCTCCTCCCCCGCTCTCGGCGCGGTGGCTCGCGAGTACGGGCTCGACTACGCCGAGACCTTCTCCGGCTTCAAGTGGGTCTCCCGCGTCCCCGAGCTCGTCTTCGGCTTCGAGGAGGCGCTCGGCTATCTCACGCACCCGGAGATCGTGCGCGACAAGGACGGCATCTCCGCGAGCGCCGACGCCATCGCCATGGTCCGCGAGCTCGCGGCGGAGGGGCGCACCGTGTGGGATCGGCTCGACGAGGCGAGCGAGCGCTTCGGCCATTTCGCGAGCGGGCAGGTCACGCTCCGCCTGGAGTCGCAGGCCGCGGCGGCGGCGCTCAGCGCGGCCGCCAGGCGCACCCCGCCCCGCGCCTTCGGCGAGACGGCCGTCGCACGCGCGCAGGATCTCTCGGTGGCGGGCATCGAGACCGCCGGCATCGCGTCCACGGCCGACGTGCTGCGGTACGACCTCGCGGACGGCTCGCGCGTCATGATCCGGCCGAGCGGCACGGAGCCGAAGCTCAAGGTGTATCTCGACACCTTCAGCGACGTCGGCACGGCCGCCGATCGCCGCGCCGCCGCCGAAACGGCCCTCGCGTCCCTCGAAGCGGCGGTCGCCGACTACCTCGACGGGCTCCGGACGGAGCAGTCGGGATCGTGAACGCCCCCGCCTGGACCAGGGAACGCGCGGCCGAGCTGCTGCGCTCCCCCGGCCCGGGCGACGACAAGTACCGCCGGGGCGTCGTGGGGCTCCGCACGGGTTCCGCGCGCTACCCCGGGGCCGCGGTGCTCGGGGTCGAGGCCGCCTGGCGGGCGGGGAGCGGCATGGTCCGCTACGTCCCGGGATCGGAGTCCCCTGGCGCCCGCTCGGCGGTCCCCGGTCTCGCGGCGCCCGCGGCGGCGGTGCTCGCCGCACGTCCCGAGACCGTGTTCGGCACGGGCCGCTGCGATGCCTGGGTCATCGGTTCCGGCACCGATCCCGCGCTGCGCACGGCGGCGGAAGCCGCGGCCCTGCGCGCACTCCTGCGCGGCACCGCGCCCGTGGTCGTCGACGCGGGCGCGCTCGATCTCGTCCGAGGCATCGGATCGGAGCACGCGCCGCTCGTCCTCACCCCGCACGCCGGCGAGTTCGCCCGCCTCGCCGAGCGCGGCGCGGCGGAGTCGGGCCGCGACTCCGCCGCTGACGGCGCCGCCCGGGATGCCGCGGTCGCGGAGCTCGCCGCCGAGCTCGGCGCCACCGTCCTGCTCAAGGGATCCGTGACCCGCTGCGCGTCGCCGAACGGCGAGGTGCTGCACGCTGGGCCGGCGACGCCGTGGCTCGCGAGCGCCGGCACCGGCGACGTGCTGGCCGGCGCCCTCGGCGCGCTCCTCGCGCAGCACGCCGAGGCCGTGCGGGCCGACGCCGCGCTGCCGGTCCGACTCGCCGCGACCGCGGCCGTGCTGCACGACGCCGCGGCTCGCATCGCCGCAGGCGACCCCGAGGGCCGCGGGGCCGGGCGGCCGATCACCGCCCGCGACGTCGCGGACGCCCTGCCCGCCGCCTGGGCGGAGCTCGTCGGACGCGTCGAACGCTGACGCGGCGCGCTCCGCCGCACGGCGACGCTCCGCTCCCGCTCCGTTCCCCCTCCCCGTGCCGCTCCCGGTGCCGCTTCCGGTTCCGCTCCCGCTCCCGGTGCCGTTCCCGGTCCGCCGTCCGCTTCCCGGTCCGCTTCGGTGAGCGATGCGGCTTCCGTGAGCCCGAAACGCCGATTCCCGACTCACCGACGCCGCATCCACAACCGACGGAACACGCACCGGACGCCGAATCCCGCGTCGCCGACCCCGCGCCCCGAACCGGACACCCGCGCCCGCCCGCACCCGCGCCCGTGCCTGTCTGCACCCGTGCCCGTACCCGCCCGTGCCTGCTCGCACCCGCGGCACCGCGGGTGCGGGCACACGGAGCGCCCCGCTATCCGGCGGCGATCCGCCCCGCGACGAGGGGGCGCGGTTCCGGGGGCTCCGCGCCGAGCTCGACCGCGTTCTCGAGCGCCGCGAGCCCGCGCGCCATGCGTCCCGCGGAATCGCAGCGCACCTCGAAGAGGGGATCCCCCGCGCGCACCCGATCACCCGGCCGCACGAGCACCTCGACGCCCGCCGCGTGGTCGACGGGATCACCCGGCCCGGCCCTGCCGGCGCCGAGCCGCCAGGCCCCGACGCCGACCGCCCGGGCGTCGACGCGCCGCACGATGCCCGCGGCGCCGGCACGCACGATCTCGGCGTCCCGGGCGACCGGCAGCGATGCGTCCGGATCCCCGCCCTGCGCCGCGATGAGCCGGCGCCAGGCGTCCATCGCGCGCCCGTCGGCGAGGGCGGGCGCCGGGTCGACGTCCGATCGCCCCGCGAGCGCGAGCATCTCGCGGGCGAGCGCCAGGGTGAGTTCGACGACGTCCGCCGGGCCGCCGCCCGCGAGCACCTCGACGGCCTCGCGGACCTCGTTCGCATTGCCGACCGCGCGTCCGAGCGGGGCGTCCATGTCGGAGAGGAGCGCCACGGTGCGCAGGCCGGAGTCCTCGCCGAGGCGGACCATGGTCTCGGCGAGCTCGCGGGCATCGGCGACTTCCGGGAGGAACGCCCCGGAGCCGAACTTCACGTCGAGCACGAGGCCGCCGGCGCCCTCCGCGATCTTCTTGCTCATGATCGAGGAGGCGATCAGCGGTACGGAGGCGACGGTCCCGGTCACGTCGCGCAGTGCGTACATCGCTCGATCCGCGGGCGCGAGCCCCGCCCCCGCGGCGCAGATGACGCCGCCGGCATCCCGCAGGATCCGCTCCATCTCGTCGGCGCCGAGCGATGCGCGCCACCCGGGGATGGACTCGAGCTTGTCGAGCGTCCCGCCCGTGTGGCCGAGCCCGCGGCCCGAGAGCTGCGGCACCGCCACCCCGAGTGCGGCGAGCAGCGGCACGAGCGGGAGCGTGATCTTGTCGCCGACGCCGCCGGTCGAGTGCTTGTCGATCGCGGGCCGCCCGAGCCCCGTGAAGTCGAGCCGCTCGCCGCTCGCGATCATCGCCGCGGTGAGGTCGCGGATCTCCTCGCGTCCCATGCCCTGGATGACGACCGCCATGAGCAGCGCGCTCATCTGCTCGGGCGCCACCGCCCCGCGGGTGAACGCCTCGACGAGCCAGGAGATCTCCGAGCCGTCGAGAGCCTCCCCGAAGCGCTTCCGCGTGATCAGTTCGACCGCGTCGTAGGGCTCGACCTCCGCGGTGCGGGCGCCCGCTTCACCGGGCGTCGGCTGTCCGATGGGCTCCTGCGATCCGCCGTGCGCGCTCATGGGATCACTCTACGCCCGCGCGCACGCCGATCGCCGGAGCGGGCGAACCCGTTCCGGCGATCGGCGCAGCGGGCCGCTCCTACGACTCGGTGTCGCTCGCGCGGTGGCTCCGACGGCGGATGAGGATGAGCACGATGCCGAGCGCGACGAGCGCGACCGCGAAGGCGATGAGCACGACGCTGATCGTGCCGCCGGTCACGGACAGTCCGGGCGCGTCCGGCGTACGGACGTGGAACGGGTTGTCATCCGTGAGCTTCGTGCCGTCCGGGGCGACCGCGTGCACGGTCACCGTGTCGGCGTGCGCCTGACCCGCCGCGAGCGTGACGACGCCCGTGCAGATGAAGGTGACGCCGGGCTCCCACTGCGCGGTGGCCGGATCGGCGAAGGTGGCCGCCCAGCGGACCTCGCCATCGACCGCGTCGACCTTCGTCCCGTCGGGGAAGGTGCAGCGGAACTCCGCCATCGCGGGGCCGTCATCGGTGCGGTCGGTGACCGCGACCCGGGTCAGGGGCACATCGCCGGAGTTCTTGACCGGCATCTCGACGATGACACGCTCACCGGCCTTCGCCGTGATCGCCGTCTGCGTCGTGTCGGCCTCGTCACCGGTCTTCGCCTGGCGCTTCGTGATGTCGACGCCCGGCTTCTCCGTGCCCGGGGTGACCGGCTTCTCGGGGGTCAGCGCCCAGTACGGGTCCTCATCGCCGATGCGCTCCCCGACGGGCTCGCCGGTCTCGTCGACGGGCTGGCCCGTGACCGAGGCGATGTCGTGGTGCAGTTCGGCGGCGCCCATGGTGAGGGTGCCCGTGCAGGTGAAGGAATCGCCCGGTTGGAACGGCCCGGCCCAGCTCGTCCCTGTCGCGGGGCCGCCGAGGGGCGAGAAGTCGCACGTCACGTCCGCGAGCGCCGAGCCCTGCACGGTGAGATCGGACACCGTCACGTCCGCGAGCGCGAGCTCGCCCGTGTTCGTGATGATCATGTCCACCGGCTGCGGGCCCGTCGAATCCCCGCTGAGGGGGTACTCGACCGCCTGGTCCTCGGTGTCGGCGTCGATCTCCGGAGCCCAGTCGCCCGGGGTCGGGCCGCCGTACTCGCCGTCGACCGCGTCGGGGCCGTCCACCGGGTTCTCCGGGGCGCTCGTGCGGCCGTCGAACTTCACGATGTCGATGCCGGGCACCGGCGGCAGGGCCGGGGTCACGGCCCAGTACGGATCCTCGTCGCCGATCTCCTCGCCGAAGGGCTCGCCCTCCTCGTCGACCGGCTGGCCGGTGACCGAGGCGATGTCGTGGTGCAGTTCCTCGGGTCCCATGGTGAGCGTGCCGGAGCAGCGGAAGGACGCGCCCGGCTCGAACGGCCCGTCCCAGGTGACGCCGGTCGCCGGACCCCCGAGCGGGGAGAAGTCGCAGCTGAGATCCGCGATCTCCGCGCCCTCCACCGTGAGGTCGGCCACCGTGACATCCGTCAGCGCGAGCTCGCCCGTGTTCGTGATGATCATGTCCACCGGCTGCGGCCCCGTCGAATCCCCGTCCAGCGGGTACTCGACCGCGTCGTCCTCGGTGTCCGCGTCGACCGAGGGATCCCAGTCGCCCGGCGTCGGGTCGCCGTACTCGCCGTCGACCGCGTCGGGGCCGTCCACCGGGTTCTCCGGGGTCTCGGCGCGACCGTCGAACTTCACGATGTCGATACCGGGCACCGGGGCCACGGGGGTCGTCGCCCAGTACGGGTCCTCGTCGCCGATCTCCTCGCCGACGGGCTCTCCCTCTTCGTCGACCGGCTGGCCGGTGACCGAGGCGATGTCGTGGTGCAGCTCGTCGTACCCCATCGTCAGGGTCCCCGAGCAGCGGAAGGAGTCGCCCGGGGCGAACGGACCGTCCCAGCTCGTCCCCGTGGCCGGGCCCCCGAGCGGCGAGAAGTCGCAGCTGAGGTCGGCGATCTCCGCGCCCTCGACCGTGAGGTCGGCGACCGACACGTCCGTCAGCGCGAGGTTCCCGGTGTTCGTGATGATCATGTCCACCGGTTGCGGGCCCGTCGAGCCGCCGGACACCGGGTACTCGACCGCCGTGTCCTCCGTGTCGGCGTCGACTGCGGGATCCCAGGCGCCCGGCGTCGGGTCGCCGTACTCGCCGTCGACCGCGTCGGGACCGTCCACCGGATTCTCCGGAGCCTCGGCGCGACCGTCGAACTTCACGATGTCGATGCCGGGCCGGCCGAAGAAGATCCCCGCGTCGATCGTGTGGTCGACTCCGCCCGGATGATCCGGCGCCGTGACCGGCGCGCGCCCGATGAGCGGGTTGTCGGTCGGGGTCGGGTTCGAGTCGTGGATCTCGCCGGCGTCCGGATCCTGGGTCACGGTGAAGGAGAGCTCGTCGAGGCTCGGCGAGCCGGGCAGCTGCGTCGGGTCGACCGTGGTCAGATCGAACTCGACGATGTACTCGGCGCCCGGGACGAGCGCGTAGCCGCCCTCGCCGCCGAAGTAGTACTCCCCGTTCTCATCGGTCGTGGTCTCGGCGAGCACGTTGCCGTCCGCATCCAGCAGGCGCACGGTGGCACCGGGGACGGCGATCTCGTCGGCTCCCTGCTCGCCGTCGCGATCCTGGTCGAACCAGACGTAGTTGCCGATCTGGATGGGCGCGGGGGCGGCGAGCAGGCTGACACCGCCGAGCCCGCTGCCCTTGGCGAAGTTGCCGGCAGAGGCGTTGCCCGCGATCAGGAGCGCGCGGTTCTCCCAGTCGTTGCCCGGGCCGCTGCCGTCCTGCCGATCGTAGAATCCGAAGCCGCTCGAGTTGTAGAGCTGAGTCGGGTTCATGGTCGTGGCGAGCACATCGGGCTCACGCGGGCTGAGCAGCACCGCGCCGAGCGAGTTCTCGGTGTGCGTCACGTTCGCGCCGTACCGGGGTTCACCGGTCATGAACTCCCCGGGGAAGAACTCCACGCGGTCGAACGGCGACTGCGCCGAATTCTCCTGCGTCGCGTTGTTCGGGCAGGCGCCCTCGCCCTCCCACTCGTAGACTCCTCCGGTCAGGCAGACCTTGTTGAGGTCGCCGCCCGCGACGTGCCCGGCGGTCGGGGTCACGCCGTCGGGACCTGTCCCGTTCGACGGGTAGCTGTCCGTCTTCCGGTCGCGGAAGTCGAGCACGAGCGAACCGTCGTTCTCGAAGGCGAAGCTCGTGAGCAGCGGCATCGGGTAGATCGGCACTCGCGAGTTCCCGGTGTTCGTGAACGCCAGCGCGATGTCGGCGTCCCAGGTATCCCGCCACGGGTTCCAGTGCGTCGAGACCTCGGGGTCGGTGAGATTTCCCGGCGGATCCGCGTAGGCCTGGCTGCCCCGGCCGAAGTCGAGAGCGTGCGAGTAGACCGGGGCGAAGGCACCGCCGTCGAGCCGCAGGATGTGCACCGCGAGGTCGGCGCGCGCGAGGCTCACCGAGGCGTCGCAGATCCCACCGACGTAGACCTCGCCGTCGCGCACGGTCACGGCGAACGGCCGCCAGTCACCGCCGACGCAACCGGGGTCGGCGATGGCCGTGGAGCCGGTCGGAGCGGCGGGCGCCGCTGCCGCGGCGTCGAAGGTGTAAAGCGACTTCTCGGCGAGGTTCACCGCGTAGAGCGTCGCGCCGTCCTCGGACATGGCGAGGCCGCCGAGGCCCTCGCTGCCTGCGGCGAGGAAGAAGGCGTCGTCGCGGCCAGCGATGGTCTGGTGGACCGAGGTCCCCGCGTTCGGCACGGTGGCCCAGAGCACGGTATTGCCCGAGGTGCCCCCCGCCGCGGTATCGGTGCGGTAGATGCCGCCCGGACCGCCGGGGCCGTAGACCGTGTACGACTTCGCGTAGGCCGCACTGAAGAGGCCGTTGCGCCGGTAGTCCCACGCCGTACCGAAGACCGTGCCGGTCTCGGCCTGGCTCGCCACCTGCGCGATGCCGGCCGCGTTGTCGGCATTGGTCATGTCGAAGGGGCCGCGGTTGTCCCAGTCGGTGATCATGAGCGAGCGGCGAGTATCCGCGGTGCCCCGCGAGACCTGCTGCGCGACGGCGACCTTCGGGTTGCGAGTCACGTAGGTGCTCGGGTTCCAGACACCGACGTGGACGGTCTGGGTCGCGCCGTCGACGAAGCTCGTCGCGCTGCGGAAGGCGTCGGCCGTCGCGGTCGTCGCGGCGGGGGCGAACTCCAGGTAATCGGGCGCCGTGTCGGGGATGGTGACGTCGACGCGGAAGCGGGACCCCGCGAGCGTGCCGAGGTCGAAGTCGGCGTGGCCGTTCGCATCGGTGGCGAGCGGGCCGAGGGTGGTGGTGCCGTCGGTGACGGTGACCTCGATCCCGGACTGCCCCGGGTCGAGGGCCGCCTCGTAGACGCCGTCGCCCGAGAAGTCGCGGTTCACCTCGACGGTGAGCACGCCGTCGCCCGGCGCGGCGAGCGCCGGGGTCACCACCCCGGCCGTGAGCGTCAGTGCGGCGAGGCCCGACGCGATCGCCGTGAACCGCCTCCGAGCGCGCCTGCGCTGTGTTCGATGCATCCCTGACTCCTCCGTTGAGCTTGCGCTGATCGCCCCCCACCCCGAGCGCACCGCGGGCACGGCTCGAGACACCACGCCTCTTATCTTGGAAGATGCGGCCCGCATGCGCAATAGCCGAGTTCGCCAGGAGCCGGCTGTGAGAGACCCTAGGATCGCGTGTAGGCGGCGCCGAGGGGGCGCCCCGCGTCGAAGCCGGGGAGGGCGAGGAAGACGAAGGACGCGCGCGGCGTCGCGAACGCGAGCATCGCGTCGGCCTCGTCGAGTCGGCGCTGCGTGGCGACGAAGGTGCGCAGTTCGTTCTGGAAGGAGACGAAGACGAGCCCGCGGTCGTCGGCGCCGTTGTCGTAGCTGTAGCTGCGACGGAGCATGAGCCCGCTGCCCGTGAACGAGGGATGCGCGCGACGCGCGTGCGCCTCCGCGGGCACGAGATACTCGCCATCCTCGCGTTTCTCGCCGAGGGCGACGTCGTCCGTCCGGGTACCACCGCTGAGCGGCGCGCCGTCCGACTCCCGACGGCCGACCGCGGCTTCTCGGGCGCCGAGCGGGAGCCCGCGGAACCCGGCGATGTCGAGCGCGAACTGCCGGATCACCCAGACGGACCCGCCCGCGGAGGGGCCGTCTCCGATGAAGACGCTCTCCGCGAGCTCGGCCTCGCCGCGCGGGATCGCGATGCCGTCGTGGAAGCCGAGCGGCGAGCGGACGATCGTTCCCTCGCCCGGGGGCCGGAACGCGCGCTGCCGAAATGACCCCCTTCCGGGGGTCACGGCACTCAGGCGCTCCGCCGCGAGCTCGATGGCGACGGGGTCGCTGCCGCAGATCTGCAGGCAGACATCGCCCCGCCGGCGATCGGCGGCGAGGGCGTCGTCGCCGGCGAACGCGGGCAGCGTCTCGGCGCCCGCGGCAGCGGGATCGAACGCGGCGATGAGCGCCGGGCCGACGCCGACCGTCACGCTGAGATCGCCGGGCCCGTCGAGCAGGCCGTCCCCCTCGGCGCAGAGCGCCGTGATGGCCTCGCCGAGCTCTCCGAGCCAGGGCCCGAGCCCGGGCACGTCGCTGAAGACGAGGAACAGGGCCTGCGGCTGCGGAGCCGCCGGACGCGCGATGCCCGCCTGCCGGGCCCCGTGCGGATCGACCGGCTCCGGGCCCGCCGGCACGGACCCGGGAGCCTCCTGATCCTCTCGAGCCGCCGGACCCGCGCCGTCGGCCTCGCGGACGACGCCCGCGACGGCCAGCCCGGTCCCCGCGGCCCCCGCCACGAGCCCGCCGAGCCCCGCGAGCAGCACGCCGCGCCGCGACGTGCCGCGCGCCGGCGCGGGCTCGGGCGCGGCCGCGTCCTCAGCCGGCATCGGGCGCCCCGACCGTTTCGACGCCGGGGAGCTCGTCCGGCGCGCCGGCCTCCCGCAGCAGATCCACCGTGCTGAGCTCGTCGCCCGCGACGCGGAGCCCGAAGCGGACGAGGCGGCCGTCGGCGTCGAGCCAGTACTGCGAGGCGAGGTCGGCCTCCGCGGCCGCGGTCTCCTCGGCCGCAGCACCCTCCGCGGCGCCCTCCGCCGACAGACCCTGCGCGGACACGCCGGAGAAGCGATCCGCCGGAACGCCCGCGACGTCCTCTCGCCCGAGATACCGGGCGCCGTTCTGCCGGAGGAGCAGCGGGTTCTCGGGTCGGTCGGCCGAGAGCAGCAGCAGCGCCGCGAGCATCCGGGTCAGCTCGCTCGTCTCCGCGACGAGCGCGTCGCGCTGCCAGGCGCCGGTCGGCGGCGTCTCCGGCGGAGGAGCGAGGGCTCCCGGGGAGGCGGCCTCCGCGGGGTGCTCATCGAGGTAGGCGAGCTCGTGCTCGTCCCACACCACGAGGATCGGCGCGGCCCCGTTCGACACCACGCGCGCGTATCCCGTTCGCTGCGCGAAATCCAGCCAGCCAGCGAGCGCGAGGTCGCCGTTCCCGCCGCCGAGCACCTGACCCTCGACGGCGACGACGCCGTCGGCGAAGTTCTTGAATCGCATGGCCGCGAGCTCCTCGGCCTGCGCGTCGCTGAGCACCTGCGGCTGCTCGGGACCCGCCGTCGCACCGGGAGCCGACCCCGAGTCCCCCGCCGGGGCCGAGGCGCAGCCGGGGGACGCGAGGAGCGCCGCCGCGAGCACGAGCGCGACGGCGCCCGGCCGGGAGCGGACGCGGGAGCGGACGCGCGGCCCGGGGCGGCTCACGGGCGGATCCGATCCTGCAGCAGCGTCGCCTCGGGCACCCGGGCCGTCGCCGGGTCGGGGTGCTGCTGGACGTCGGGCAGCGGATCCGGGATCTCCGCGATGCCGTCGAGCTGCGGTTGCGCCGGCGGCGCGGGGAGATCGAGGAAGGATCGGCCCGCGGGGGCCTCGGGCGAGTGCGGCGCCACCGCCGTGCTCGCCGCCGTCGCGCAGTCGGCCGCCCCGAGCGCCGCGGGTGCGAGGATCACTCCCTCCGCCGGCGAGACGCAGTTCCCGGTGGCCGCGGCGTACGCGGCGGAGACGTCGCCGACGTCGACCGCGTTCCCCGCGAAGACACTGTCCTCCACGCGGGTGTCCGATGCGGCGAAGTCCTCCCCGTTGCGCAGCAGCACGCCGGCGTCGGGGTGCCCCGTGATCCGGTTCGCGCGCAGCAGATTGGCCTGACCGCCGGCGATGCCGATCCCGATGCCGAAGGCGCCGTCGGCCTGCGCCGGCGTCTCGGGGTTCGCGTTGTCCGCCACGAGATTGCCCGCGACCTCGTTGCCCCGCTGCGGCGCGTAGGCCTCCTGGTAGTTCGAGATCAGCGTCATGCCGACCCGGTTGCCCGAGAAGCGGTTGCCCGAGATCGTCACCGGGGCCGAGGCGTTCGCGTTCTCGAAGCCGATCGCGTTGCCCTCCGCGACGTTGCCGGAGACGACGACGTCGCACGCCTCGCACTGCCCGACGTAGATGCCGGAATCCGCGGAGCCGGAGGCGTAGGAGTCGGCGATCCGGCCGTGCTGGGCGTTGAAGGCGTAGAGGCCGTAGAGACCGTTGTTGTACGCCGTGACGTGCTCGATGGCGTAGCGCTGCAGCGGCGGATACTCCTCGGGATCGAGGCGATCGTAGCCGCTCACGCCGTGCGCGGACGCCTCCGCGCCGTCGTGCATGCCCGTGACGAGCACGCCGTTGTAGAGGTACGAGTGCACCGTGAGATTCTGCACCCGCACGCCGTCGGCGATGACGAGGACGCCCTGCGAGCGGCTGCCCTCGCCGTCGAAGACCACCGCATTGCGATCGGCGCCGCGGATCGTGACGTCCGGGGTGGCGACCACGAGCTCCTCGCGGTAGGTGCCGGGCCCGAGCAGGAGCATGTCGCCCGGCCGCAGCAGATCGGCTCCCGCCTGCGCGGTGTCGGCGTCGCCGGGTACCTCGACGACGCGGGGCGCGGCGCCGCCCGCCGCGTCAGCATCCCTCGATCCGGGCGATGTCGAGCACGCCCCGAGGAGCAGCGCGCAGGCGACCGCGATCGCGGCGAGGGGCAGGCGCAGCGTCCGCACGGGAGACCTCCGTCTGTCGCGGCGGTCGACCCCGCTCGGCCTTCGAGCGCGCGCCGCCGACGCGATGATTCTACCGAGCGGTGTCCGCAACTCCGAGCGGCGGCTGCGGCGTTCGCGTCGTCCCCGGCCTGTGCCCGGGGACGACGCGGAAGACGAGGTCGTGCCCGGCCTCCACTTCCTTGGGTTGGGGGGATCGGCAGCGGAAGCCGGGCACGTATAGGAGACGGCATCGGGGCCCGATCGTGACGCGCGTTTCGAGAAAAACTTCGAAAACCCTCCGGGAGACCCCGCCGGTGGTCGTCAGGCCCCGGAAAACGGTGGATACTGGAGTCGGGAGAGGATGTCGGTGGCAGCACCGCATCGGGGATCGGGCGGCGGGATGCGCGCCCGAGGGATTTCTGGTGAGTGCGAATCGAGGTGACCATGCCCATCTTCCCAGCGCATGAGCGCTCGGACGCGGAGCTGCTCGACGACTGCCGCGCCGGCGACACCGCCGCCTTCGGCGTGCTCTGGGAGCGCCATCGCCGCGCCGGCTACGTCGCGGCGCGCAACCTCGCCCCCTCCCTGAGCGCCGACGACCTCGTCGCGGAGGCCTACCTGCGCATCCTCGAACTCGTCACGGACGGCCGCGGCCCGCACGGCGCCTTCCGCCCCTACCTCTACCGGGTGATCCGTTCGATCGCCGCGGACACGTACCGCTCCCCCGAGGACTCGAGCGACGAGCTCGACGCGATCCCGGACCTCACGGATGCCGTGCCGTGGGAGGAGCGCTCCTTCGACCGCGACGCCGCGGCCCGCGCCTTCGGCACGCTCAACGAGCGCTGGCAGGCGGTGCTCTGGTACACGGAGGTCGAGGGCATGCCGCCCCGGGAGGTCGCGAAGCTGCTCGGGATCTCGCCGAACAGCGTCTCCGCGCTCGCCGTGCGCGCGCGCGAGGGCCTGCAGTCGGCCTGGGTGGAGGCGCACGTCGATCGTGAGCTCGCCGACGCGGCCTGCCGGACGACGCTCGGGCACCTGCAGCGCTACCAGCGCGGCAAGCTGACCGCGGCCGCGAGCCGCGACGTCGCGGCGCACCTCGACGCGTGCGACTCCTGCGCGGCCGCCGCGCGCGAGTACACCGTGCTGAATCGCCAGCTCGCGCTCGTCCTCGCCGGCATCCTCCTCGGGATCGGGCCGGCCTCCGCGCTGCTCGCGGGCCTCGGCCCGTCCACCGCCGCGTCGGCCGCGACCGGAGCGACGGCGGGGATCGCGAGTCCGGGAAGCGGCGCCGGGGCGGGAAGCGGCGGTGCGGCGGGCGGGAACGCCGCGGGCGCGGGCGCCGCCGGTGCCGGGGCCGCCGGCGCGGGGACCGGACTCGCCAGCGCGCCGGGCCTCGTGATCGTCGGGGCGCTCGCCGCCGCAGCGATCGCGATCGGCGCCACGGCGTTCGGCCTGTCCCGGAGCGACGCCCCGCCCGCGGTCGACGCGGTCTCCGCACCGGCGGATGCGATCCGCCCGTCCGACGGAGCCGAGCACCCGGGCACCGCGACGCCGGTCTCCCGCGACGCGTCCGCGGCGGCCTCGGCCGCGGCGGACGCCGACGGGGGCACGCACGGCGGTGCGGCACCGGGCCGAACGGACGCCCCCGATTCGGGCGCCGACGGCTCCGATGCCGGCGGCGGGATCGGAAATGCGACGCGCGCCTCGGCCGACGCCGGCGGCACGAGCGGCGCGTCCGGCGCGACCGCGGGATCGAGCGCCGATGCGAGCGCCGGATCCGGAACGGGCGGGTCGGCCACCGCGGGCTCCGACGCCGGATCGTCGGTGCGCGGCGCCGCCGACGCCTCCGCGGCCGGCACGGCGACGGCCGCCGCCGGCGCGAGCGCCTCGGCATCCGCGCGCGCCTCGGCATCCGCGCGCGCCGACGCGACGTCGGCGGCGCAGGCGAGCGCAGACGCCCAGGGCGGGAGCTCCGATGCGACGAGCGACGCCGGGGCGTCCGGATCCGCCGCGTCCTCGTCGACGGCGGATTCCGCCGCCGAGGGGAACGGCGACGGATCGGATCCCTCGCTCTCGGCAGGCTTCCTCTGCTTCGAGGGTACCGGCGTCGGGAACGTGCACCTGCGCGGCAGCGCGAACGAGGCGGGCGCGGTGACCGCCCGCGTGACGCTCCCGGACGGCTCACGGGCGATCTACGAGGACACGCCGGGGGTCGGCATGCTCACGCAGCAGGACCGAGCGTGGTGGTCCTCGGACTCCATCACGCCCTTCTCGAGGTGGTCGGCTCTCCCGAACGTGCCGCTCGACGACGTGGTGCTCGAGCTCCGACTGACCGCGGCCGATGGCCGGTACTCGCCGTGGATCCCGGTCGACACGAGCAGCACCGCGGGCCCGCTGCCCGGCGGGTGCTGAGCCTCGGCGCTCCTACTCCAGGAACCCCGTCGGCCGCCCGAGCCCCAGGGATCGATCCGCGCCGACCGCGACCCAGGATGCCGTGAGGAGGAGCGCCCGGCACACGAGGTTGAACCACACGAGCAGGCCGATGAGCACGGCGAAGGTGGCGAGCAGCGGGTTGCTCGTCGCGCTGCCGAGCAGCAGCGTGCCGAGCACCTTGAGCACGAAGAGCGCGGCACCGCCGAGCGCGCAGCCGCGCAGCAGCAGCCAGCGCCGCACCCGGACCTCCGCCAGGAAGGTGTGGATCGCGACGAGCACGGCGACGTCGAAGACGTACATCGACGCGTACCGGGCCGTCATGCCGATGCCGCTCACGAGCCAGCTGTCGGGATCCCATCCGAGCCAGTCGATGATCGTGCCCATGAGGTTCGAGCTCAGCAGCGTGAGCCCCGCGGAGACCAGGATCGCGACGAAGAAGGCGAGGGCGAGGGCGAAGTCGCGGAGCTTCAGCAGCACGGCGTTGCGGTACTGCTTCACCTCGAGCCCGAAGATGATCCGGATCGCGCGTCGCGTGCCCGTGAACCAGGTGATCGCGACCCACAGCAGCGACAGCGCCGCGATCGCGCTCGTCCAGGACAGCACGCGCACCGACAGCACCGCCGCCTCGGTAACGATCCCGTTGTCTCCCAGGAGGCCGGGCACGAAGAGGTTGATCTGCTCGATGAGCTGCTCGAGCAGCTCGGGTCGGCTCTGGAGCCAGATCCCGACGATCCCGAAGCCGACGTACAGCCCCGCGAACACGGCGAAGAGCGCCTGGTAGCTCATGCCGGCGGCGAGCACGGTGCCGCCGACGTCGGTGAAGCGGGAGTAGGCCCGCCACGCGCGCAGCCGCCGCAGCCAGTCCCAGCGCTCGCGCCCGCGCTCGACGAGCTGCTCGACCCGCTCGGACTGCTCCACCCGCTGCGCCGCCCTGCCGATCCGCTCGGCTCCCTCGCTCAGGCGATCGCGCGCCGCGGCCACGAGCTTCGCCGTCGCGAAATCGGAAGCCCCGCGCCCCTCCCCCGGGTCGGGGGCGGGATCGCGGGGCTTCGTCATGTGGCCTATGCTACGGGCAGCGCCGGCGGCCCGATCGCGCCGTGGAACGGCTCAGGCGGTCTTGCCGGTGCGGATGGCGGCCTTCACCTCGGCGATGGCCTTGGTCACCTGGATGCCGCGCGGGCAGGCGTCCGTGCAGTTGAAGGTCGTGCGGCAGCGCCACACGCCCTCCTTGTCGTTGAGGATGTCGAGGCGCACCTGCGCGTTCTCGTCGCGCGAGTCGAAGATGAAGCGGTGCGCGTTCACGATCGCGGCGGGGCCGAAGTACTGCCCGTCGGTCCAGAACACGGGGCACGAGGTGGTGCACGCCGCGCAGAGGATGCACTTGGTCGTGTCGTCGAAGCGCTCGCGATCGTCGATCGTCTGCACGCGCTCCTTGCCCGCCTCGGGCGCGGTGCCCGAGACGAGGAACGGCTGCACCTCGCGGTAGGCGGCGAAGAAGGGCTCCATGTCCACGATGAGGTCCTTCTCGAGCGGCAGTCCCTTGATCGCCTCGACGTAGATCGGCTTCGAGATGTCGAGGTCCTTGATCAGCGTCTTGCAGGCGAGGCGGTTCTTGCCGTTGATGCGCATCGCGTCCGAGCCGCAGATGCCGTGCGCGCAGGAGCGGCGGAAGGACAGCGAGCCGTCCTGATCCCACTTGATGCGGTGGAGGGCGTCGAGGATGCGATCCGTCGGATACATCTCGACGTCGAAGTCCTCCCAGTACGCCTCCGCGTTCGATTCCGGCAGGTAGCGGCGGATCAGCAGCGTGACGGTGAAGGGCTTCGGCGCCTCGGGGGCGTCGGTCGATGCAGCCTCAGCGGTAGCGGTGCTCATGACCTAGTACTTCCTCTCCAGGGGCGGGTACCTCAACTCGCCCTGCTCGTTCTTGGTGACGACAACGGGCTTCCAGTCCAGGCGGATGTGGTCCTCGGGGTTCGGCGAGTGCGGATCGCCGGAGAGGTACGCCATCGTGTGCTGCATGTAGTTCTCGTCGTCGCGCTTCGGGTAGTCGTCGCGCATGTGCCCGCCGCGGCTCTCCTTGCGGTTGCGAGCCGTGTAGGCGAGCACCTCGGCGAGGTCGAGCAGGAAGCCGAGCTCGATCGCCTCGAGCAGATCGGTGTTGTAGCGCTTGCCGCGATCCTGCACGCCGACGTTCAGGTAGCGCACGCGGAGGTCGTGGATGACGCCGAGCACCTCGGTGAGCGACTCCTCCGTGCGGAAGACCTGGGCGCCGCGGTCCATGGCCTCCTGCAGCTCGCGGCGAAGGTCAGCCACGCGCTCGGTTCCGGTGCCGGTGCGGAAGCCCTCGACCAGCTCGCGGACGGCCTTCGCGGGGTCCTCGGGCAGCGGCACGAACTCCGCGCGGTTCGCGTAGTCCGCCGCGTTGTTGCCCGAGCGCTTGCCGAACACGTTGATGTCGAGCAGCGAGTTGGTGCCGAGCCGGTTCGACCCGTGCACGGAGACGCAGGCGCACTCGCCGGCGGCATACAGGCCGGGGACCACGGTCGTGTTGTCGGAGAGCACCTCGGCGTCGTTGTTCGTCGGGATGCCGCCCATCGCGTAGTGCGCGGTCGGGAACACGGGCACGGGCTCGGTCACGGGATCGACGCCCAGGTAGGTGCGCGCGAACTCGGTGATGTCGGGGAGCTTCGTCTCGAGCACCTCGGCGCCCAGGTGGGTGCAGTCGAGGTAGACGTAGTCCTTGTGCGGCCCGGCCCCGCGGCCGTCGAGCACCTCCTGCACCATGGAGCGCGCCACGATGTCGCGCGGGGCGAGATCCTTGATGGTGGGCGCGTAGCGCTCCATGAATCGCTCGCCGCTCGCGTTGCGCAGGATCGCGCCCTCGCCGCGGGCGCCCTCCGTCAGCAGGATGCCGAGACCGGCGAGACCGGTCGGGTGGAACTGGTAGAACTCCATGTCCTCGAGCGGGAGGCGCTGGCGCCAGACGATCCCGACGCCGTCGCCCGTGAGCGTGTGCGCGTTCGAGGTGGTCTTGAAGATCTTGCCGAAGCCGCCCGTGGCGAAGACGATCGACTTGGCCTGGAAGACGTGCAGCTCGCCGGTCGCGAGCTCGTAGGCGACGACGCCTGAGGGGCGGCGCTGGCCGTCGACCTCGGTCATCACGAGGTCGAGCACGTAGAACTCGTTGAAGAAGTTGACGCCGAGCTTCACGCAGTTCTGGAAGAGCGTCTGCAGGATCATGTGCCCGGTGCGGTCCGCCGCGTAGCAGGCGCGGCGGACGGCCGCCTTGCCGTGGTCGCGGGTGTGGCCGCCGAAGCGGCGCTGGTCGATCTTGCCGTCCGGCGTGCGGTTGAAGGGGAGACCCATGTTCTCCAGGTCGATGACCGCGTCGATCGCCTCCCTGGCGAGGATCTCCGCCGCGTCCTGATCGACGAGGTAGTCGCCGCCCTTCACCGTGTCGAAGGTGTGCCACTCCCAGTTGTCCTCCTCGACGTTCGCGAGCGCCGCGGCCATGCCGCCCTGCGCCGCGCCCGTGTGGGAGCGCGTGGGGTAGAGCTTGGTGATGACCGCCGTCCTGGCCTTGGGCCCGGCCTCGATCGCGGCGCGCATGCCCGCGCCGCCCGCGCCGACGATCACGACGTCGAACTGGTGGTAGGTGACGCCGTCCTTGACGGTCACCTCCTCGCCCTCATGGGTGTTGGTGGTCACGTATGTCCTCACTTACGATTCGAAAAAAGCCTGTGCCGGAGCGTCTCAGGACGCGGTGCAGAAGGACGCGACGAGCGCCGGGTCCGCGCCCGCCGGGCAGGGGTCGAGGGTGTAGATCACGAAGGTGCCGAGCAGGATCAGCAGCGCCGCGGAGAGGAACAGCGCGATCTTGAAGGCCTTCGCGAGCCCGGGCCGCGACACGTAGTCGTTCACGATGGTGCGCATGCCGTTGGCGCCGTGGATGAGTGCGAGCCACAGCAGCAGCGTGTCCCAGATCTGCCAGAACGGACTCGCGAGCTTGCCCGCGACGAAGCCGAAGTTGATGGCGTGCACGCCGCCGTCGGTGAGGAGGAGGTTCGAGGCGAGGTGGCCGAACACGAGCACGAGGAGCAGCACGCCGGAGACGCGCATGTAGATCCAGCCCCACTTCTCCCAGTTGGTGCGCTTGCGCGCGGGGGCGCTCGACCGCGGAGCGTCAATCGTCATCGTCATTTCCCGATCCCCTCGCCTCAGTGCCCGAACACGTTCATCAGGTGGCGCGGCAGGAAGCCGGCCATCGTCACGACCCACAGCCCGATGACGATCCAGAACATCGTGCGCTGGTAGCGGGCGCCCTTGCGCCAGTAGTCGACGAGGATGATGCGGATCCCGTTGTAGGCGTGGAACACGATGGCCGCCACGAGCGCGGCCTCGCCGAGGCCCATCACGGGCGTCTTGTAGGTCGACATGACGGCGTTGTACGCCTCCGGGCTCACGCGGATCAGCGCGGTGTCGAGCACGTGCACGAGCAGGAAGAAGAAGATCGCGACGCCGGTGATCCGGTGCAGCACCCAGGACCACATGCCCTCGTTGCCGCGATAGAGCGTGCCCCCCGGGCGGCTCTTCTTCCGGGCCGCAGGTGCGGCTTCTGCCGTTTGGGCTGACACTGGCTTCCTCCTCGGTCGTGCCTCGTCGAGCGGTGCTCGGCGGCTGACAGTGCGAACGTCCGCGACGCCGCAGCGCATGGGGGCGCCCGCGGTTTCGCCGCGCCCCCATTATGACACCAATCGCGTCCGCGCCCCGCATCGGCCGGGGCCCCGGAGTCCCGCGGAATCATCACGATTCGGGCCGCAAGTACATCAGATGATTCGGCCGAGTTGGCGCTTCTTCGATGCATGCATCTCCTCCGCGCCAGGCCGTCGTCACGGCGCCGCACCCGGCTGGACGCGCGCCGCCGCGGGCCGCTCGGGGCTCACGGGCCGGCACGGCTACGCTGGTGGGCATGTCCGAGCCCTCCGCGACCCCTCACGCCCTCGAGCGCCTCACCTGCGTCATCCCGGCCGGCGGCGTCGGCTCCCGCCTGTGGCCGCTGTCGCGCGCCAACGCCCCGAAGTTCCTGCTCGATCTCACCGGCTCGGGGGACTCGCTGCTGCGCGCCACCTGGAATCGGCTCGCCCCGATCGTCCCGCCCGAGCGCCTGATGGTCGTCACGGGCCGTTCGCACCGCGACTCGGTGGCCGCGCAGCTGCCGGAGCTGCCGTGCGAGAACCTCGTCACCGAGAGCGAGCCCAAGGACTCCTCGGCCGCGATCGGGCTCGCGGCGGCGCTGCTCGAGCTGCGTGATCCCGACGCGATCCTCGGCTCCTTCGCCGCCGACCACGTGATCCGCGGAGACATCCTCTTCCAGCGGGCCGTCACGACGGCGGTGCAGGCGGCCGACCAGGGCTACATCGCCACGATCGGCATCCACCCCTCGCACCCCGCGACCGGCTTCGGCTACATCTCCTGCGGGCAGGCCCGCGGGGACCTCGCCCCCTTCGACGTCTACGACGTGACCGAGTTCGTCGAGAAGCCCGACGCGGCGGAGGCCGAGGCCTATCTCGCCCGCGGCGGGTACCTCTGGAACGCCGGCATGTTCATCGCCCGGGCGAGCGTGCTCCTCGACCAGATGGCCCTCGCCGAGCCGGAGCTCGTCGCCTCGCTGCGCGAGATCGCCGCGAGCTGGGACTCCAAGCGCGGCGCGCAGGTGCGCGAGCGGCTGTGGCCCATGCTGCCGAAGATCGCGATCGACTACACGGTCGCCGAGCCCGCCGCGGCCGCGGGCAAGATGGTCTGCGTCGCCGCGCACTTCGACTGGGACGACGTCGGCGACTTCGCCTCCGTCGCGAACCTCCTCACCCGCGGTCGCGGCACCGACCTCGCCGTGCTCGGCGACGGCGCGCAGGTGCTCTCGGACGCCTCGAGCGGGATCGTCGTCTCCGAGAGCGACCGGCTCGTCGCGCTCGTCGGCATGGACGACGTGGTGGTCGTCGACACCGCCGACGTGCTGCTCGTGACCACCAAGAGCCGCGCGCAGGACGTGAAGCAGCTCGTCTCGCGGATGAAGGTGACCGGCGGCGGCCACCTCCTGTAGCCCCGGCTCGGGAGGACCGGCCGGCTCAGCCCGCGGCGAGGAGCGCGAAGGGGTAGCGCTGCGAGACGGCGACGCGCGCGTCGTCGCCGGAGTCGGACGCCTCGGCGGCGTCCGCGTGCCGGTCGCCCGTCTCGTAGGCGGGATCGCTCGTGACGACCACCCGTCCGCCCGCGTTCACGAGCGTGGCCTGCGCGTCCGCGGGCAGCTGCGGGAGCAGCACCCGCTCGAGGCTCGCGACGAGCACGTCGGCGCAGATCACCCCGGCGAAGGCGCCGCCGAGCCGCACGGGAATGGCCGCCGTGACCGTGATCTCGTTCGAGCAGAGGTAGTCGACGAACGGGCCGGCGACGTGACGCTCCCCCGTGGCCTCAGGCACCCGGTACCACTCCAGGCGCACGAGGTCGATGGCCGCCTGCCCCGGCCCGAAGGTGGAGGACGCGAGGAGGCCGCGCTCGGGGCCCTGCCACCACGCGAGCGGGTTCCCCTCGGACACCACGAGGGCGTTCGCGCAGTACCCGGCGCCGTAGAGCGGCCGGTCGACGGTGTCGAGGATCGCGTGGGCTCCCGGCTCGACGAGCGCGGCGAGCTGCGCGCCGGTCATCGGCCCGTCGGCGGCCCGCGCGGCGAGCGTGCGCTGGAGCTCGGGGAGCCAGGCCTCGAGCGGTGCGAACACGCCGTCGAAGAACTCGTCGACGCGCTCCATCGCGTGCGCGAGTGCGCTGGCGGTCTGCGTGCTCACGAATCCCCCTCGGCGTCGAGTGCGCGGCGGTCGTCACCTCCGCGGCGTGCCTCAAGTGTCGCACGGATCGCGGCGTCCGCGGGATCGGCGAGAAGCTCGGATCGGAAGCCGACGAGCCAGCGCACCGACGAGCGCACGCTCTCGCGCACGGCGGCTCGGGCGGCCGCGGCCTCCCCGCGCTCGGTCGCGGCGATCTGCGCGGCGAGCGCGTCGTGCGTCGCGAGGCGGGCGGCCGCGTCGAGATCCTGAAGGGCGAGGAGCGGGGTGAACTCCGTCTGCACCCTGACGTGCTCCGTGGTGAGGCGCACGGACTGGCTGAGGGCCGCGAGCTCGAGCTGCACCTCGGTGACGCGCCGGCGCCACACGTGCCGCTCGAGGCCGCGAGCGTCCTCGAGCATGCGCGCGACGACCCCGAGCTCGTCGGCGGTCGCGCGCATGCAGGCGAACTCCGCGCAGGCGCCGACGATGACCTCGTAGTGCACGCCGAGATCCGCGAGGGCGACGCGCGGCAGGTCCATGAGCGCCCGCGCGTTGACCTCCTCGACGGCGCCGTGCGAGGGACGCACGAAGCTGCCCCCGTTGCGCCCGCGCCGGGTCTCGATGAGTCCCCGGTGCCGCAGGCCGCTGAGCGCCTCGCGCACCGTCACGACCGCGACGCCGAGGAGGGCGGACAGCTCCGTCTCGCTCGGCAGCCGCTCCCCCTCCACGAAGGCGCCGACGGAGATGGCCTGGACGATCCGCGACTCCACGAGCTCCGTGCGGCCCTCGTCGCCGATCGGGGCGAAGGCGGCCGTGCGCAGGCGGCTCGGCGTCGCCTGCAGGAGGGTGCTGCTCACGCGCGTCCTCCGTCCGGGTCCCGTTCGAGCGTCTGGGCCTACGCACCGAGTCTGCCACGTCGGCGCCGCTGAAGGCTGAGTCGTCTCCGTGATCGAATCGTGACACGAATGTCGCTGCGCCGTCATAAACCTATAAACCCATATGTTATGGTTCTTCCATCGGTCCGACAACGATGTTGAGGAGATCCGGCACCATGCCAGACACCACACCCCCCGCAGCACCCGGCGAGATCGCCGTCGCCGTCCAGGGCGTCCACAAGCAGTTCGGCGAGCTCGTCGCGGTCAAGGATCTCGACATCGACATCCGCGCCGGAGAGTTCTTCTCGATGCTCGGCCCCTCCGGCTCGGGCAAGACGACGGTGCTGCGCATGATCGCGGGATTCGAGGAGCCGAGCGCGGGCAGGATCCTGCTGCACGGCGCGGACGTCACCCGCGCCGCGCCGTTCGACCGCGAGGTCAACACCGTCTTCCAGGACTACGCCCTCTTCCCCCATCTCTCGATCGCCGAGAACGTCGCCTACGGGCTCAAGGTCCGCGGCGTCGCCCGCGGCGCGCGCGCCGGGCTCGTCGAGGAGGCGCTCGCCCAGGTCCGGCTCGAGCACGTGGCCGGCCGGCTCCCCTCCCAGCTCTCCGGCGGACAGCGGCAGCGCATCGCCCTCGCCCGCGCCCTGATCCTGCGCCCGAAGGTGCTCCTCCTCGACGAACCGCTCGGCGCGCTCGACAAGCAGCTGCGCGAGGAGATGCAGGTCGAGCTCAAGCAGATCCAGCGCGAGGTCGGCATCACCTTCATCTTCGTCACCCACGATCAGGAGGAGGCGCTCACGCTCTCCGACCGCGTCGCCGTCTTCAACGACGGGCGGATCGAGCAGGTCGGCAGCCCGCGCGAGGTGTACGAGTTCCCCGAGACCGAGTTCGTGGCGAGGTTCCTCGGAGTCACGAACCTGCTCCCCTCGCCGCTCTCCCTCCGGCTGCTCGGCGACCCGCAGGTGCACAGCCTGCGCCCCGAGCGCGTGCGGCTGACCGATCCCGCCGCTCCGGTCGAGGAGGGCGCGGTCGCGATCCCCGGGACCGTCGCCGAGACCGTCTACGCCGGACCCCACACCCGCTACCTCGTCGACAGCGCCGACGGCACGCGCTTCATCGCGGAGCGGCAGAACGCGCACACGCCCCGCGTCGGTCCCGGCATCGCCCGGGGCGACCGCGTGAGCATCCGCTTCGATCGGGGCCACGCGACCCCGATCCCCGGCGCCGTCCCCGCGGCCGCGGCGGCCTGACGCGGCGGATCCCCCTGGACCCGCGCGTCGGCCGGACGCGACGGACCCGGACCTCACAGACCCGAACACCGCACCACCCAACACCGACACTCATCGCACGAAGGAGTCACTGATGCAGAAGAAGATGCTGGCCGTGCCGCTCGCCATGGCGGCGGCGCTGGGCCTCGCCCTCACGGGATGCTCGTCGAGCGGCGCCACCGACGACGCCGGCGGCGAGCTCCAGATCGACGTCCCCGACATCCCCATGCAGGAGGAGCTCGGCGATTTCGAGGACGAGGTGAACATCGTCGCCTGGTCCGGCTTCGTCGAGCCCGAGTGGTCCGACGCGTTCACCGCGGAGACCGGCTGCACCGTGAACCGCAAGGTCGCCGGCACCTCCGACGAGATGGTGCAGCTCATGCGCACCGGCAACTACGATCTCGTCTCCGCCTCGGGCGATGCGAGCCTCAGGCTCATCGTCGGCGGCGACGTGCAGCCGCTCAACCTCGAGCTCATCCCGAACTTCGGCGACGACATCGTCGAGGGCATGAAGGGCCAGCTCTACGACACGCTCAACGGCCAGTCCTACGGCGTGCCCATCGGCCGCGGCGCGAACATCCTCCAGTACAACACCGAGGAGGTCGCCGAGGCCCCCACCAGCTGGGACGTCGTCTGGGAGGAGGACTCGCCCTACGCCGGCAAGATCATCGGCTACGACGCGCCCATCTACATCGCGGACGCCGCGGTCTACCTCATGGCGCACGAGCCGGATCTCGGCATCACCAACCCCTACGCGCTCGACGAGACCCAGCTGCAGGCCGCGGTCGATCTGCTCACGCAGCAGAACGCGATCATCGGCGACTACTGGTCCGATCCGGTGAAGCAGATCACGGCCTTCAACGGCGGCGACGTCGTCGTGGGCACCTCCTGGGAGGTCCTGAAGAAGCTGTCCGAGAACCGCGCGCTCGAGGGCACGCTCCCCGAGGAGGGCTCGACCGGCTGGTCGGACGCCTGGATGCTCGGCGCCGAGGCGGCCAATCCGAACTGCGCCTACGCGTGGATGGATTACACGAGCGCCGCGGAGGTCAACGGGCAGATCGCCATGAACTTCGGCATGGCCCCCGCGAACGCCGCCTTCTGCGAGCTGAACGACGAGGCGCGCGAGCACTGCGAGCTGTTCAACGCGACCGACGAGGAGTACTTCTCGAACGTCTGGTTCTGGACGACCCCGATCGAGCAGTGCATCGACGGGCGCACCGACGTCACCTGCACCAATTTCCAGCAGTGGACCGACGCCTGGCTCACCGTCAAGGGATGACCGCCACGGGGTGACCCGGTCCGTCGGGGCGGCGCGCGCCGCCCCGACGGATCGACCCCCGCCCGCCCGATCCGCCTCGCAGAAAACGGAACCGACGTGATCTCCACCTCATCGTTCGAGACCCGGCCCAAGCCGCTGTCCTCGGCCCTGCACCGCCACCCGCGCGGTCGCCTCGCCTCGCTGCTCGCGCTGCCCATGGTGTGGCTCGTCGGCGTCTACATCCTCTCGCTCGCCCTCATGCTGCTCACGGCGTTCTGGGTGACCGATCCCTTCACCTCGAAGGTGAAGCCGGGCTTCACGCTCGACAACTTCGCGAGCATCTTCACGGTGCCCGCCTACTTCGCCGCCGCGGCGCGCACCCTCGGGATCGCGCTCGCGGTCACGCTCATCTGCGCGGTCCTCGCCGTGCCGCTCGCGATCTTCATGGCCAAGGTCGCGAGGCCCTGGCTGCGCGCCGTGCTCGCGATCGCCGTGACGCTGCCGCTCTGGGCCGGCTATCTCGTGAAGATCCTGTCGATCCGCATCGTGTTCTCCGACACCGGCTTCTTCACCTGGCTGTTCGGGCCGCTCGGGATCGAGAGCCCCGGCTACGGCGTCGTGGTCACGGTGATCGCGCTCGTCTACCTCTGGTTCCCCTACATGGCCATCCCGGTCTACACGGCCGTCGCGCAGATCCCGGTGAACCTCTTCGACGCCTCCTCCGATCTCGGCGCGAAGGGGCTGCGCACCATCACCACCGTGGTCGTGCCGCTGCTGAAGCCCGCCCTGATCGCCGGGTCCATCTTCACCTTCTCGCTCAGCCTCGGCGACTACATCGCCGCGAAGTTCGTCGGCGGCTCGACCCAGATGATCGGCACGATCATCGCCTCGAACATCAACCTCAACCCGCCGGTCGCCGCCGCCTTCTCGGTCGTGCCGATCGTCCTCGTCCTCGTCTACCTGCTCGCCGTCCGCCGCACCGGCGCGCTCGAGAATCTCTAGGAGGCCGCCGTGCTGCGTCTTGGCCGCGGATCGAAGATCGCCCTCGCGGTGATCGCCGCACTCATCATCCTCTGCACCTACGTCCCGCTGCTCGTCATCATCCTGAACTCCTTCAACTCCGGCAGGGTCGCCGGCTGGCCGATCCCCGGGTTCTCCCTCGTGTGGTGGGAGAAGGCGCTCAAGAACCCCGCCGTGCACGCGGCGGTGCTCAACTCGCTCATCGTCGCCGCGGCGGCCACGGCGATCGCGCTGCTCCTGGGCACGCTCTCCGCGTTCGCACTCCAGCGGTTCCGCTTCTTCGGACGCGAGGTCGTGAACCTCCTCATCATCCTCCCCATCACGCTCCCCGGCATCGTCACCGGCGTCGCGCTCTCCAACACGTTCTACGGGGTGCTCGATCCCATGGGCATCAAGGTCGGCTACGCCGGCATGATCATCGCCCACGCCACCTTCTGCGTCGTCATGGTCTTCAACAACGTCATCGCCCGCCTGCGCCGCATGCACCCCAACCTCGAGGAGGCATCGATGGATCTCGGCGCGGGGATCGGCCAGACCTTCCGGCTCGTGACCTTCCCGCAGTTCCGCAGCGCCTTCATCGCCGGCGGCCTCCTCGCCTTCGCGCTGTCCTTCGACGAGGTCGTCGTGACCATCTTCACGGCACCCCCGGGCGTCGAGACGCTGCCGCTGTGGATCATGAACCAGATGGCGCGGCCGAACGAGGCGAACCAGGTGAACGTGGTCGCCACGATCATCATCCTGCTCTCGCTCATCCCCGTCTACTTCTCGCAGAAGGCCTCGGCGGCGGCCGACGCGACGTAGGCGGGGCGCTCAGGATCGGGTGAGCGCCTCCCCGTACAGCCGCAGCATCGCCTCCGACCGGGCGGACTGCAGGAAGCGGGCCGACTCGGCCGCCGGGATGCGGAACCGCTCGGCATCCCCGGCCGCCGACGCCGCCGCGAGCTCGGCGACGGCGATGCGCAGCGCGCTCGCGAGGGCGGCGACCGAGGCGTCGGCGGCCCGCCACTCGACGCTCGCGGCCACGTCCTCGGCGATCGCGGGGTCGCAGAACACGGTCGGCGTGCCGAGCGCGGCCGCCTCGAACGGCGTGAGGCCCTGCGTCTCGAAGCCGATCGAGGTCTGCACGAGCGCGTCGGCGTCGCGCATGGCGGCGAGCGCCTCGGCGTAGGGCACGGGCCCCGCGATGCGCACCCGCTCGCCGAGGCCGTGCCGCGCGATCCGCTCGCGCAGCTGGGGCAGGAGCAGACCCGCGCCGTGGAGCACGAGCTCGGCGTCGATACCGGAGGCCGCGACGGCGTCGACGAGCTCGAGCACGCGCTTCTCGTGGCTCATGCGGCCGAGCCAGACGAGCCGCGGGCGCTCCCGCGGCGCGCGGGGAGCGGCGCGGGCCGCCTCGATCGCGGCGTCGTCGACGCCGCCGGGGGTCACCCGGACCGCGCCGTCCCCCGCCCCGGCGCGCACGCCGTGCGCCTCCAGCTGGCGGGCGAAGTGCCGGGACGGTGCGGAGATGCGGACCGCCTCGGCGGTGAGCTCGGCGAGGTAGCGCCAGGCGCCGCGGGCGCGCTGCGGGATGCGGACCGCCCCGTCAGCCGGGCGGACGCGGCCGAGCGCGAGCCGCCGCCAGCCGCGCAGCGCCCGGAAGACGAACGGCGCGAGCGGGGTGACCGCACGCGTGCCCGCATCGACGTGGTTGTGCAGCGTGATGACGAGCGGCACGCGCAGCCCGCGGGCCGCGCGGAGCCCGATCATGGCGCCCCAGAAGTCCCCCTGCACGTGGACGAGGTCGGCCCGCGGGCGGTCGGCGAGGGCGGCTGCGAGCACCCGGTCCGTGCGGGCGCCCGGCCAGCTCAGCCCGTACTCGCGGTCGCGCGTGATGGGGCGGGAGGGGAGATCGACGTAGGCCTCCCGATTCTCCCGATCGGTGATGTACTCGCGGCGGTGCAGGGCGGGAGCGGCGATCGTGACCCGGTGCCCGAGCCGCTCGAGGGCGCGGCGCTGCAGCCGGATCGCCACCTGCACGCCGCCGAGCGACTCCGGGTGCTGGTCGGTGACGATGAGGACGTGCATCAGCGGGCGCCGGCCTCGCCGCGGTAGAGCTGCTCGAAGGTCTCGAGGGTGCGGTCGATGTCGTGCGCCTGCACCGCCGCGAGCGAGGCCTCCTGCATCGCCCGGTACGCCTCCGGGGTGCGGTCGAGCACGTCCGCGATGCGCTCGGCGAGCTCGCGGTCGTTCCCCGGCTGGAAGAGGTAGCCGTTCTCGCCGTGCTGCACGAGGTGCGGCAGCGCCATCGCGTCGGCGGCGACGATGGGGAGGCCGGAGGCCATCGCCTCCATCGTCGCGATCGACTGCAGCTCGGCGATGGACGCGATGACGAACGCGCTCGCGCCGGTGAGTCGGGCGCGGAGCTCCTCGTCGGTGACGCGGCCCGTGAACTCGACGCGGTCGGCGATCCCGAGCTCCGACGCGAGCTTCTCGAGGTTGCGGCGCTGGTCGCCGTCGCCGACGACCGCGAAGCGCACGTCGAGCGCGGGGTCGAGGCGCGGGATCGCGCGGAGGATCACGTCGATCTCCTTCTCGAGCGTGACGCGTCCGACGAAGACGAGCGTGTGGGAGGTGCGGGGCGCGAGATCGGCCGTGTAGTTCGCGGCGCGCAGCCCGCAGCTCACGGGCAGCACCCCCCGCCGGTGGGTGCTGCGCTCGAGGAAGTCGGCGGCGCGGCGCGTGGGGGTCGTGACCGCCGACGCGAGCTTCAGCACGCGATCGGCCGCGCGCCAGCCCCAGCGCACGAAGACCCGCTTGGCCCGCTCCGGGAGCAGGGTGAAGTCGAGCACGTTCTCGGGCATCACGTGGTTGGTGGCGACGATCCGGATGCCGCGCTTCGCGCCCTCGATCGCGAGCGCGCGACCGATGACGATGTGCGACTGGATGTGGATGACGTCGGGCCTGACCCGGTCGAGCAGCCGCCTGGCCATGCCGCGGGCCCGCCAGGGCAGCACGAAGCGGAGCCAGTCGTGCGGGTACCAGCGCCAGCTGGCCCAGCGGTGCACCGTCATCTCCTCGCCCTCGATCGTCTCCACGAAGGCTCCGGCGCGCCGGTGCGTCACCGAAGGGGCGACGACGTGCACGTCGTGGCCCCGATCGACGAGGCCGGCGGCGAGCCGCTCGGCGAAGCGGGCGGCGCCGTTCACGTCGGGGAGGAAGGTGTCGCACCCGATGAGGATGCGCAGTGGTGCGGGACGATCGCTGGTGCTCACGGTGTGCGGGAGTCCTTCGGTCGGGGATCGGGGGCGCCGGTGGGCGGGCACGGACCAGTCTAGACAGCGCCGCCTCGGCGGCGGGTGGGCGCGCGGGGAACGTATCGGGGGACCCAGCGTGCGAATGCCGCGGCCCCGAGCACCGCGAGCACGCCCGTCGCCGCGGCGGCCGCCGGGAGGGAGACGACGGCGATCGCCGAGGCCGCGAGCGGTGCGGCCGCCCCGCCGAAATCGGTGAGGGTGCGCCAGGCGGCCAGATAGGGCGCGGGGTTCCCCGGCGGCGCGAGGTCGGCGCCGAGGGTCAGATTGATGCCGCTCGACAGGCCGTTGCCGAGGCCCATCGCCGCCCCGCAGGCGATGAGCCAGATCTCGGCGCCCGGAGCGTCGTGGGTGACGGAGAGCACGAGGAAGCTGAGCGCCATGGCGACGGTCGCCGGCAGCGCCGCCCAGAGCCGGCCGAAGCGGTCCATCACCTGCCCGCTCGCGTAGAAGAGCGCGAAGTCGATCGTGCCCGAGACGCCGACGACGAGCGCGACGGCGGCGGGATCCATGCCGATCGAGACGCCCCAGAGCGGCAGCAGCACGTCCTTGACGGCGCGCAGCCCGGCGAGGATCGCGGAGGCCCCGCCGACCCGCAGCAGCCCGCCGCCCCCCGCGCGCACGGCGCTCCGGATCCCGCCGGACGCGGCGTCCGGGCCGGGCCGGGCGCCGGAGCCCGCCGCGCCGCCCCCGGCGGCCGGGACCGCCCCCGGTGCCGCCCCCGGGGCCGATCCGGCGAGCGCGCTTCGCTCGGGATCGGGGGCGAAGCCGACGAGCGCGGCGGTGAGCGCGAGGCAGCCGACGAAGGCCCAGACGGGGAGCGACTGATCCCCCGTCGCGGCGAGCAGGCCGGCGGCGAGGAAGGGCCCGGCGAAGCGGCCGAGCCGGTGTGCCCCGCCGATCAGGGCGAGCGAGCGGGCGCGGAAGGCGACGGGGACGCGGGTCGTCATGAAGGCGTGCCGCGCGAGTCCGAAGGTCGCGGCCGCGAAGCCGACGAGGAAGACGGAGGCGCCGAGCAGCGCGAGGTGGGGTGCGAGCGCGACGCCGGCGGCGCCGAGCAGCGCGACGGCCGACGCCGCGAGCATGGCGATGCGCTCGCCGGCGCGCGCGACCACCCAGCTGGCCGGGAGGTTGCCGGCCAGCTGCCCGACGACCGCGGCCGAGGCGATGAGCCCGGAGAGCCCGATCCCCGCCCCCATGCCCGTGGCGATCACGGGGATCAGCGGCAGCATCGCGTACTCGCCGAGGGTGAAGAGCATCGTCGGACCGTAGATGCTCGGCGCCATGCGCAGGAGCAGGGCGCGAGCGGAGTTCGCCTGCACGGCTCCCAGCGTAGTCCGCCGCCGCGGCGGCTTCGCGGCAGGGGCTTCGCGCACTGGCTGTTTTCACCCAGGACGTCGGCGTTCTGGTGTCGCGCGCACTGGTCGATCACGCTGGAGGGGTGCCGAAGATCCACTCCGCCGCCGCCCGCGAGATCGGCGGACGCATCCGCGCGGTGCGCCAGGAGCTGGGCATCTCGCTGGAGGATCTCGGCGAGCTCTCGGAGATCAGCTGGACGAGCATCGGCAAGATCGAGCGCGGCGCGTCGAGCCCGACCGCCGAGACGCTCGTGCGGCTCGCCTCGGCGCTCGAGGTGGATCCCGGCATGTTCCTCTCCGGCATCTCGTCCGACGCCTACGGCCAGCGCGAGCGCCAGGTCTCGGTGCGGGATCTGATCCGCGCCCGCGGGGAGCAGCAGCGCGCACGCGAGCGCGGCTGAGCGGAACGGCGCCGCCGGCCCTGGCGGCTCCTCCCCGCCGGACTGTCGGCTCCTCCTCGTCTGCGCGGCGCCGTCAGGCGGCGACCCGGCGGAGGATCGGATCCGCGATGCGGCGCGACGGCGCGCAGAGGGTCTGGCCGAGCACGGCGAACGCGTCGTCGCGGTCGGCGAAGTATCCGTGGTCGGCGCGGACGAACCGCGAGAGGTCGTACGCGCCGCCCCCGCTGCGCCCGTCCCAGTCCACCGCGCACCGGCCGACGGCCTCGAAGAGGGTCTCCGCGCCGCGATTGGTGAACGATCCGCCGCCGCGGCATCCGATGGCGCCGAAGAGCTCCGATGCGGGGCGCCAGCCGTCGACGTCGAACTCGGGCCAGGCGAGCAGGACCCGGTCGGGCAGCGCGAAGCCGATGCGCGGGAAGCGCGGGTACCAGAACGCGCGGTCGATGAGCAGCGCCCGCACCCGGGTGGCGGTGCCGAGGGCGCGGGCGGCGCTCTCGAGGATCGCGAGGCGCTGGCTGCACGACCCGAAGCCGCGCGCGAGCGTGCGGGACGCCGGGGTGTCCTCGGCGAGGGCGTACACCGCGCGGACCTCGTCGCGGATGACGGCGTGCGCGGCCTCCAGGATCGCGAGCGGCCGCTCGGACGCCGCGTCCCGCCGCGCGCGCTCGACGAGGCGGCGGATCCCCGCGGAGCCGTGGTCGAGGATCGGCGTGGCGGCGAGCGAGCCGGGCTCGTCCGCCCCACCGCCGGCACGGGTCGCGGTGCGCCGGTACCACGGGGTCAGGAGCGCGGTGACGCTCATGCGTCGCGCTCCGCGGCGTCGCGGCGACCGCTCCCGCGCGTCTGCCTGAGCACGATCTGCTCGGGGCAGACGGCGGAGAGGAAGTCGCCGACCGAGAGCGCGAGCCGCTCCCCCACGAGGGAGTAGAGGATCCGGTTCCCCTCGCGCCGCTCCGTCACGAGGCCGGCCTGCCTGAGCACGGCCAGGTGCCGGGAGATCGTGGGTCCCGTGGCCCGGAAGGCCGCGGCGATCTCGCCGGCGGCGCGCTCGCCCGCCTTGAGGTCCTGCAGGATCTGCCGCCTGGTCGGGTGCGCCAGCGCCCCGAAGACGTCGCTCATCGTGTCTGCCATGAAAGCAATATAGCACTATTGCTACAGAGCGAAGCGATTCAGCGGCGGCGGGCGGCGAGCACGGTGAAGGTGCGGTCCCGGTCGATCTGCCTGGCGGGGCCGATCTCGCGCTCCACGAGCGGGCGGTAGGCGAGAGGCGAGTTGAAGACGAGCCGCAGCTCGCCGCCGGGCGCGAGCACCCGGGCGCAGGAGCGGATGAGGCGGTGCGCGACTCCCGCGTGGACCGTCGCGCCCGTGTGGAACGGCGGGTTCAGCAGGATCAGCTCGGCCCACCCCTCGGGCACCGCCTCGAGCGCGTCGGCGCGATGGATCTCGATGCGCTCGGCGACGCCCGCGGCCTCTGCCGTGCACCGGGTGGCGGCCACGGCCGCGCTCGACTGGTCCGTGGCGATGACGCGGGCCTCGGGCCGCGCGAGCGCCGCCGAGACCGCGAGCACGCCGGTGCCGCAGCCGAGATCGACGATGCGGCGCGCCCCGGGCGCCGCATCGTCGAGGCCGGCGAGCAGCAGGCGGCTGCCGCGATCGAGCGTCGGCCCGCCGAAGGTCGCGCCGAAGGCCGCGACCCGGAACGACAGCGCAGGATCGCTCCCCCAGCGCGGCGCGGGCCCGGCCCCGCCGCTCGAGGCCGGGCCGTTCTTCGAGCCGTCGCCGTTCGCAACGGGGGCGCTCGCCGTGAGCACGCGCGCCTTGCGCCGGGCGAGCCCGGCGCGCACCAGCGCGAAGGAGCGCGCGAGCACCTGGTTCTGGGCGAGCGTCATGTGCTTCACCCTGCCGCCCGCGAGCACGCGCACGTCGGGCGCGGCGCAGCGCGCGATCGCCTCGGCGATCTCGGCGAGGGCGTCGAGCCCGCGCGGCAGCCGGAGCAGCACGAGGCGGGCGCCGCCGAGGAGCGCCGCGTCGAGCGCCCCGTGCGACGCGGGGGCGTCGATCCCGAGCCTCGCCGCGTTCGCGTGCAGCGCGCGCTCGCCGAGCAGGGGGTCCTGGTAGACGCGGATCCCGTGCAGCCCGAGCACCGACGCGGCGCCGAGCGCGAGCGCCCCGTGGTGATCGCCGATCACGACGAGCTCGCCGGCTCCGATCGGCGTCCCGGCGTCCGCGATCTCCTGGGCGAGCGTCAGGAGCAGCAGCTCGTCGGCCGCGTCGAACGCCTGGAGCTCGGGGGCGTCGAAGTCGGGGGCGCGCGACAGCGCCGCGAAGAGCGTCCGCAGCCGCTCCCGCAGCGCGTCGGACTCGGAGCGGCCGACGGTGCGCGGCGGAGTCTCGGCGGGCCGGCCCTCCGACCTCACGGCTGCCAGACCACGACGTCGGCGCTGCGCTTGACGCGCGCGCCGCGCCGGAGCGTCACCACCTCGCCGCCGGCCGCGCCCGCCGCGAAGACGCGGCGCTCCGGTCGCTGCAGGCGCTCCTCCGTGAGGGCCCGCTCGAGCTCGCGCACCCGCCCCTCGAGATCGCGCACGCGATCCTCGAGCTCGAGCACGCGCCTGATCCCCTCGAGGCTCAGCCCCTCCCCCGACAGTCTGGCGACCTCGCGCAGCCGCGCGACGTCGTGCAGCGAGTACCTCCGGGTGTTGCCCCGGGTGCGCTGCGGAGACACCAGTCCGATCCGGTCGTACTGCCGCAGCGTCTGCGGGTGCATCTGCGCGAGCTCCGCGGCGGCCGCGATCGCGAAGACCGGGGTGAAGCGGTCCATCTGCGGAAGCGCCATCTCTGCACCTGCTTTCGGTTCGTCGTGAGGGAGGTCCGGTACCGGGCGCTCCCCGGATGAGTCCGGGGAGCGCCCGGCCTAGCCGCGGGCCCGGGAGAGGAGATCCGCGCGCGGATTCTCCTGGGGCTCGACCTCGCGGAAGGCCTCGAGCGCCTCCTTCGCGGCGTCGGAGAGGTGCGACGGCACGACGATCTGCACCTCGGCCAGCAGATCGCCGGTGCCCTTGGAGCTCGACACCCCGCGGCCCTTCACCCGGAGCACCCGGCCGCTCGGAGTGCCCGGCTGCACCTTCAGCTTGACGGGCGCGCCGCCGAGCGTCGGCACCTCGACCGTCGCGCCGAGCGCGGCCTCCGAAAAGGTGACCGGGAGCTTCAGCCTGAGGTGCTGCCCGTCCCGCTCGAAGACGGGATGCTTGCGCACGCTCACCGTGAGGATGATGTCGCCGGCCGGTCCGCCGTTCGGGCTCGGTTCGCCCTTGCCGCGCACCTTGATCTTCTGGCCGTCGGAGACGCCCGCGGGGATCTTCACCTTCACGGCGCCCGAGGAGGCCTGCAGCGTCACGGTCTTGCCCTGCACGGCGGTCTCGAAGTCGAGGGTCGTGGTGGCCTGGATGTCCCGCCCGGGCTGCGGGCCGCGGGGCGCGCCGCCGCCGAACATGCCGCCGAAGATGTCCTCGAAGCCGGCGCCTCCGCCCTGCTGGTAGCTGTACTGGCCGCGGCCGCCCGCGCCGCCGAACATGCCGCCGAAGACGTCCTCGAAGCCCTGGCCTCCGCCGCCGCCCGCCGTGAAGCGGGCGCCGCCGGCGCCCATCGCGCGGATCTGGTCGTACTCGGCGCGCTGCTCCGCGTCGGAGAGCACCGAGTACGCCTCGCTGACCTCCTTGAACTTCGCCTCGGCCACCGCGTCACCCGGGTTGGAGTCCGGGTGGTACTTCCGCGCGAGCTTGCGGTAGGTCTTCTTCAGACCGGCGTCGTCGACGTCCTTGGAGACGCCGAGGATGCGGTAGAAGTCCTTCTCGAGCCAATCCTGACTAGCCATCTGCCCCCACCGCCACCGCTACCTTGGCGGGGCGCAGCTCGACATCGCCGATGCGGTACCCCCGCTCGATCACGTCCAGCACCGTGTGCTGCTCGGTGCCGGGCACGGGCACCTGCGCAATGGCCTCGTGCAGCTGCGGGTCGAAGGGGTCGCCCTTCTCCCCGAAGCTCGAGAGCCCGAGGCGCTCCATCGACGCGCGCAGCTTCTGCGCGATCGTCGCGAAGGCGCTGCCCTCGGCGAGATCGCCGTGCTGCTCGGCGCGGTCGAGGTCGTCGAGCACCGAGAGCAGCGGCGTCACGGCGGCCGCGATCGCGCGCTGCTTCTCGAGCGCCGCGTTGGCCTCGGTCCGCTTGCGGTAGTTCGCGTACTCGGCCGTGAGGCGGCGCAGATCCTCGAGGTACTGGGACTCGGGATCGGCGTCCTCGGACCCTTCGGCCTCCGCCGCATCGGCGTTCTGCTCCGCGCTCAGGATGTCGTCGACGGTGAGCTCGGCGTCCGCCTCACCCGGCTCCTGCGGCACGGGGCCGGAGGCATTCGCCTCCGACCCCGCAGCAGGAACTTCGTCGCCGCTCGGCTCCTCGCCCGGCGTGCGCTGTTCCTCGTTCGTCATCGTTACTTCTGCTCCCCCGGCTTGTCGGACTCATCGTCCTCGACGACCTCGGCGTCCACCACGTCGTCGTCGTTCGACGCGTCCGCGGCGCCGTCGGCGGGCGCCTCGGCCTGGGCGGCGGCGTAGATCGCCTCGCCGAGCTTGCCCTGGCTCTCGCCGAGCTTGTCGGCGGCCGTCTTGACGGCGGCCTCGTCCTCGCCCGCGAGCGCCTGCTTCAGCGCGTCGAGATCGCCCTGCACCTCGGTCTTGACGTCCTCGGGCAGCTTGTCCTCGTTCTCCGAGATGAGCTTCTCGACCGAGTAGGCGAGCTGCTCGGCGTTGTTGCGGACCTCGGCCGCCTCGCGGCGCTGCTTGTCCTCGGCGGCGTGCTCCTCGGCCTCGCGCACCATGCGCTCGATGTCCTCCTTGGAGAGCGTCGAACCGCCGGAGATGGTGATGGTCTGCTCCTTGCCGGTGCCCTTGTCCTTCGCGGAGACCTGCACGATGCCGTTGGCGTCGATGTCGAAGGTGACCTCGATCTGCGGGATGCCGCGCGGCGCCGGCGCGATACCGGTGAGCTCGAAGGTGCCGAGGTTCTTGTTGTCGCGGGTGAACTCGCGCTCGCCCTGGAAGACCTGGATGGCGACCGAGGGCTGGTTGTCCTCCGCCGTCGTGAACGTCTCCGAGCGCTTCGTCGGGATGGCGGTGTTGCGCTCGATGAGCTTCGTCATGATGCCGCCCTTGGTCTCGATGCCGAGGGAGAGCGGGGTGACGTCGATGAGGAGGACGTCCTTGCGCTCGCCCTTCAGCACGCCGGCCTGGAGCGCGGCGCCCACGGCCACGACCTCGTCGGGGTTGACGCCCTTGTTGGGCTCCTTGCCGCCGGTGAGGGTCTTCACGAGCTCGGTCACGGCCGGCATGCGGGTCGAGCCGCCGACGAGCACCACATGGGCGATGTCGGAGACCTTGACGCCCGCCTCCGCGATCACGTCCTGGAACGGCTTGCGCGTGCGCTCGAGCAGATCCTTCGTGAGCTCCTCGAACTTGGCGCGCGACAGCGTCTCGTCGAGGTTCGCCGGGCCGTTCTCGGTGAGCGAGAGGTAGGGCAGCTGGATCTGGGTGCTCATCGAGTTCGAGAGCTCCTTCTTCGCCTGCTCCGCGGCCTCCTTGAGGCGCTGCAGGGCGATCTTGTCCTTCGCGACGTCGACGCCGGTCGAGGACTTGAACTGCTGGATCAGCCACTCGACGACGCGCTGATCCCAGTCGTCGCCGCCGAGACGGTTGTCGCCCGCGGTCGCGCGCACCTGGATCGTCGAGAAGTCCTCGTCCTTGCCCACCTCGAGGAGGGAGACGTCGAAGGTGCCGCCGCCGAGGTCGAAGACGAGGATGAGCTCGTCCTCCTTGCCCTTGTCGAGGCCGTAGGCGAGCGCCGCCGCGGTGGGCTCGTTGATGATGCGGAGCACGTTGAGGCCCGCGATCTCGCCGGCCTCCTTGGTGGCCTGGCGCTCGGCGTCGTTGAAGTAGGCGGGCACGGTGATGACCGCGTCGGTGACCTTGTCGCCGAGGTAGGTCTCCGCGTCGCGCTTGAGCTTCATGAGCGTGCGCGCGCTGATCTCCTGCGCCGTGTAGCGCTTGCCGTCGATCTCGTCGGTCTTCCAGTCGGTGCCCATATGGCGCTTGACCGAGGCGATCGTGCGGTCGACGTTGGTGACGGCCTGGCGCTTCGCGGTCTCGCCGACGAGCACCTCGCCGTCCTTGGTGAATGCGACGATCGAGGGGGTCGTGCGGAAGCCCTCGGCGTTCGCGATGACGGTGGGCTCGCCGCCCTCCAGCACGGACACCACCGAGTTGGTGGTGCCCAGATCGATACCGACTGCACGCGACATACGTTCTCCTTGCGTCTTCGTTCCGCCGGGGCCGCGCGGTGCGGCGCCGGGAGCCTGCGCTCGCGCCCATCCGGATCGGGGACCCCGCTCCGGATCGACATTGAGCCTGATGCACTCAAGTTTAGCCGCCTACCGCGCGGCGTCAAGTCGTCGCGAGTGAACTTGAGTCGAATACACTCAACTCTCAGAATTCACTCGCCTCGGATACAGTGACCCCATGAGCGAGAACCCGTCGCCGGCCCCCGCCGCGCCGACCGCCGCGTCCGCGGCCGCCCCCGCAGTGCGGAAGCGGACCGTGCTCGCCTGGTCGCTGTGGGACTGGGGCTCCGCGTCGTTCAACGCGGTGGTCACCACCTTCGTCTTCAGCGTCTACATCACCAGCGCCCCCTTCGGGCCGGAGGAGCGGGTCTCGGCCGAGCTCGGCGTGGCCCTCCTCGTGGCCGGGGTCGTCGTCGCGCTGTTCGCGCCCGTCATCGGCCGGCTCACCGATCAAGCCGGCCGGCGCAAGACCTGGCTCGGGATCAACACCGCCATCGTCGTGGTCTGCACCCTGCTCATGGTGCTCGTCGCCCCCGACGAGCAGTTCCTGATCTTCGGCCTCGTGCTGCTCGCCATCGGCAATGTGGCCTTCGAGTTCGCGAGCGTCAGCTACAACGCGATGCTCGGGCAGATCGCCCACAACGGCAACGTCGGCAAGATCTCCGGGATCGGCTGGGGCATGGGCTACCTCGGGGGCATCGTGCTCCTCGCGATCCTGCTCGTCGGATTCATCTTCCCGGAGGTCGGCTGGTTCGGCGTCACCGCGGAGGGCTCGTGGAACGTGCGCATCGCGATGCTCGTCTCGGCGGCCTGGTTCGCGGTCTTCGCGATCCCGGTCTTCCTCGCCGTCCCCGAGATCGACGCGCGGGCGCACCCCGCGAGCGGCGGCCGGTGGTTCGTCTCGGCGTACGCCGACGTCTTCCGCAGCATCGCCGGCCTCTGGCGCGATGCCAGGCAGACGCTGCACTTCCTCGTCGCGAGCGCCGTGTTCCGAGACGGCCTCGCCGGCGTCTTCACCTTCGGCGGCGTCATCGCCGCGCGCAGCTTCGGTTTCGACAGCACCACGGTGATCGTCTTCGCGATCGCCGCGAACGTCGTCGCGGGCCTCGCCACGATCCTCGTCGGCTTCTTCGAGGATCGGCTCGGGGCCAAGCGGGTCATGATCTGGTCGATTCTGCTCATGGTGGTCTGCGCCATGCTCGTCTTCGCACTGCACGACGCCGGCGCCTGGGTGTTCTGGGCCTTCGGCCTGCTCCTGTGCATCTTCGTCGGCCCCGTGCAGTCCGCGAGCCGCTCCTTCCTCGCCCGCCTCATCCCCGCCGGGCGCGAGGGCGAGATCTTCGGCCTGTACGCGACGACGGGGCGCGCCGTCTCCTTCCTCGCCCCCGCCGGCTTCACGATCGCGATCGCGATCGGCGGAGCCACGATCTTCGGCATCATCGGCATCGGCGTCGTGCTCCTCATCGGGCTCCTGCTCCTGCTGCCGATGCGCGCGGGGGGCTCGCGACCCCGCCGGGAGGCAGCGGCATGACCTCGCGATCCGGCCGGCGCCGCCTGCGCGGGTTCGCGGGTCTCGTCGCCGTGGCGCTGCTCACGGGATGCGCCGCCGGTCCCGGATCGGGCGGCGAAGATCTGAACTCCGACGAGGCGATCGCGGCGCTCGGCGAGACGATGCACCCGAGCGGAGATCCCGGCGCGTGGTTCTGGGATGCGTACGCGAACGGCCTCGCGGGCGCCTACTCGACCTCCGACGACGTCTGCGGCATCGGTCGGGAGCTCCCCCCGGACCTCGAATCCGACGACGTGCCCGGCGACATCGTCGTCGAGGCGCGCGAATCGCCCGGGTCCCCCCGCGTCGTCGGGCGCAGCCTCTCCGGCGGAGCGGTCATGTGGGAGGTGCCGGGGAGTTGCCGGGAGGGGGCGGTCGTCGGCGACACCGTCGTGGTCTCCGGATTCGGCGGCGCGAACGCGCGGGGCTCGACCCTGGTGAGCACCCGGACGGGCCGCGCCATCATGCAGCTGCCGCGCCCCGACGATTCGGCGCAGCCGGGCGACGCGGTGCCCATCCGCTGGGGCGCCGCGGAGGACGGGATCCTCGATCCCGCCGCTCCCCGGCTCTACGCGGTGGGATCGGACACGATCATGAGCGTCTCCCCGCCCGACCCCGGCGCGGCGGAGCTCGAGGCCGCGGACCCGGGCGCCGATCCGGGCCTCCCGACGGGCACGCTGAACTGGGCGACCGCGATCGGCGCCGAACCCGAGGCCGTGCCGCTCGGCGACGGCATGATCGGGGTCACGCACCGCCTGAACGACCGGATCCAGATCCTCGACGGCACGAGCGGGGAGATCGCCGTCGACACCGCGGTCGAGGACGTGCACGCGCTGACCTGGCTGAGCGACGGCTACATGCTCCGCGAGAACGAATCGGACCCGGCGTACGCCTTCTACGATCTCGACGGCGCCGAGGTCGAGCGCACGGTCGGCGACTCGCAGTACGGCTTCGCGCCGGGGCCCGGACAGGGCATCACCTACACGATCGCCGACCAGCTCGCGGGCGGCACGACGGTCGGGGTCGACGCCGCGGGCCGGCCGGCCCTCATCGAGGACGACGACCGGAAGAACCGGCTCCGCGGCGCGACCGTCGGCGAGCGGGACCTCCCCGACAGCATCATCGGCCTGCGGAGCGTGAGCCGCGACGGCTCGCTGCTGCTGTTCTCCGGGGAGTCGGGGGCCGAGCCGCCCCTGCCCGGGGTGGAGAGCGGCCGCGCCGTCGTCATCGATCAGCGCGGGGAGCGCGTGATCGAATGGCCGCTCGCGGAGCAGGGCGTCTCCGTCGTGGCGGGATACCTCCTCGCCCGCGACGGCGCCTCGACGCACGTGCTGCTCCCGCGGCGGCCGTAGCGGGATCCTGCGGCCGCGTGCGGCACCCCGGCGCCGCTCCGCCCGCGACCCCCGCTCGCGGATAGGCTATCCGGGTGGCCCGTCCTCCCCTCAGCCCCGAGCAGCTCGCCGTCTACGAGCGCATCGAGCACACCCGCGAGCACATCTTCGTCACGGGCCGGGCGGGCACCGGCAAGTCGACGATCCTGAACCATCTCTCCTGGAACACGAGCAAGATCATCGCGGTCTGCGCCCCGACCGGTGTCGCCGCGCTCAACGTCGGCGGGCAGACCATCCACTCCCTGCTGCGGCTGCCGACGGGCATCATCGCGGACCACGATCTCGATCAGCCCGCCGAGCTCAAGAAGATGCTCGCCGCCATCGACACCCTCGTGATCGACGAGATCTCGATGGTCTCCGCCGACCTCATGGACGCTATCGACCGATCCCTCCGCATCGCGCGCGGCAAGAAGCACGATCCGTTCGGCGGGGCCCAGGTCATCATGTTCGGCGACCCCTACCAGCTGCCGCCCGTGCCGCCGCGGGATCCGCACGAGCGCGCCTACTTCGCCGACACCTACCGATCGCTCTGGTTCTTCGACGCGCAGGTGTGGGCGACCACGCCGCTCTCCGTCATCGAGCTCGTCGAGGTGCATCGGCAGCGCGACGACCGATTCAAGCAGATCCTCGGAGCCGTGCGGCACGGGGTGGTGGCGGAGGATCAGGCCGCCGAGCTCAACGCGGCCGGCGCGCGGCCCGCGCCGAAGGACGTGATCACGCTCGCGACGACGAACGCGACCGTGAACCGCATCAACGCGCAGCGCCTCGCCGAGATCCGCGGCACCGCGCTCAAGGCGGTCGCCGAGATCAACGGCGAGTTCCGGGAGAACACCTATCCCGCCGACGAGGTCCTCGAGCTCAAGCCGGGCGCGCAGGTCATGTTCCTCCGCAACGATCCGGACGGGCGCTGGGTCAACGGCACCATCGGCACGGTCTCCCGCGTGGACGGCACCGTGTGGGTGGAGATCGGCGCGGGCTCCGACGCCGAGGAGTTCGAGGTCGAGCCGACCGTGTGGGAGCGATACCGCTACCGCTACGACGCGGAGACCAAGAAGCTCGAGAAAGAGGTCGTCGCGGAGTTCGAGCAGTTCCCGCTCCGCCTCGCCTGGGCCGTGACCGTGCACAAGTCCCAGGGGCACACCTACGACGCGGCCATCGTCGACCTGGGCCCGCGGGCGTTCAGCGCGGGGCAGACGTACGTCGCACTGAGCCGGGTGCGCTCGCTCGACGGACTCTACCTGCAGCGGCCGCTGCAGCCGCGCGACGTCATCGTGGACCCGAACGTCGTGCGCTTCATGCACGGCCGCGAGCAGTAGCGGGTCCGTTCGCGCGCCGCATGCGCGCAACCCCGCGGCCCTGAGCGGGTCGCGGGGTTCCATCGCGCGGGATCAGGCGGCCGCGGCCTTCGCCGCCTTCGCCTTGCCGAGATCCACGAAGACGGCCGTGTTGAAGCCGTAGGCCGTGCGCACCTCGTCGAGCATGCGCTGCCGCTCGGACTCGTCGAGCGTCGCGCCGAAGGCGTCGAGCGCGGCGCGGTACGCGTTCTTGAAGTCGGTCGGGGCGCCGAGGCCAGCGAAGTCGTAGAAGGCGATGCCCTCCGCGGAGAGGCCGTGCTGCCGCGCGACGCGCTTGGCGATCATCTGGCCGCCGGAGAGGTCGCCGAGGTAGCGGGTGTAGTGGTGGGCGACGATCCCCGCGATCCACCCCTCCGCGGCGATCTCGCGGATCCGCGCCGCGTAGTCGGCCGTCGCAGGCACCGGCGCGATCCGCTCGCGCCAGTCCGCCCCGATCAGCGCCGCGAGGTCCGCCTCGAGCGCGGGCATGCGCACGATCCCGGCGGGGTGGAAGGCCGCGGTCGCCGGGTCGGCGGCGAGCTGCATGGCCGCCTCCTCCAGCGCCTCGTACATGAAGTAGTGCTGCGCGACGAGGTCGATGTAGTCCTGGCGGGAGCCGATCCCGCGCATGATGTCCTCCATGAACGTCGCGCCCTCGCTGTCCGAGTGGTCCGACCAGGAGCCCTCGCGGAGGGTGACGGAGAACGGCTTCTCACCGGTCTCCTCGATCTCACCGGCGTGACGCGGGCCGCCGTGCGGGTGGCCGCCGTGCGGGTGGCCGCCGTGCGGGTGGCCGCCGTGCGGGTGGCCGCCGCCCTGCGGGGCCGATGCCGGGGCGTGCTCCTCGCGGGCGGGCACGCCGAGGCGCTCGCAGGCCGTCTTGTAGAGCGCGACGACCTCGCGGCGGATCTCGGGGCGCTCGGAGATCGCTCCGCCCGGCCAGGCGACCTCGAGCTCGTGCTCGCCGTCCGCGTCGGCGACGAGCCAGACGCCGGCCTCGCCCGTCACGCCGACCATCCGGCTCGAGTGGGCGGCGGGGGACCCGAAAGCCCGCGCGATCAGGAGGTTGTCCTCCGGGTGGTCGCCGTTCATATGGCCGGTCACGCCGGCGATCACGTCATCAGTAAAGATCGTCACCCCGACAGTCTAGTAAGGATATCCTCACTTCGCCCGCCCAAAGCCGGTCTTCTCAGTCGCACGCACTAGACTCTCCGGTGTTCTGTGCCCTGTTCCCGTGGAGATTGGCGGTCGAGTTTGATTCCGAGGATTGCGCATCGCACCCGCATCGCAGGCGTGGCGCTCGTCGCGGCGGCCGCGATCGGTCTGACGGCGTGCTCCGGCGGCGGGGTGCTCTCATCGGGCGGCGATGTGAACACGGTCGACGGGGCGCTGTCGAGCAGCATCGACGACGCGATCGCCTCGGCGATGCAGCAGAGCGGCTCCACCGAGGCCGTGGTCGGCGTGTGGTCGGCCGACGGGGAGTACGTCACGGGCTACGGCGACGGCATCGACGGCTCGGCGCGCATCCGCGGGGCCCAGGCGACCCAGCCCGTCATGTGCGCGCTGCTGCTCGACCTCGTCGAGGAGGGGCGCCTCGATCTCGACCGCGAGATCACGGAGGACCTCACCAGGCAGTCGGGCGTCGATGGCGTCACCTACCGCCAGCTGTGCGACATGACCTCGGGGATCCGCGACTTCAAGGGCGCCTACACCGACATCTTCGCGAACAACCCCTCGCGCCCGTGGCCCGAGCAGGAGCTCATCGCGCAGGGGCTCTCCGATGGCCCCTTCCGCTGGCGCGGCCTCAACATGCACCAGTCGGACACCAACGCCGTGCTCCTCGCCCGGGTGCTCAAGGTCGAGACCGCGACCGACATCTCCTCGCTGCTGCGCAATCGCATCTTCAGCCCCGCGGGCATGGGCTCGAGCTACTACCCCGACATGTCGACGACCACCGTGAGCGGCACGACGCTGAACGGGCTCACCTACCCCTCCAGCGGCGGCGCACCAGTCTGCGACGTCGAGCCGGTGGCGGTCGCCGAGGTGTCGCCGTCGATGCTCGGCGGCGCCGGGGCCACGGTGACGACGGTGACCGACCTCAAGAACTTCTACACGGCGTACCTCGACGGCGCCTTCGGCGGGGAGGACGCCTCGGTCGTGACGACGGGGATCCCCACCAAGAACCCGGATCGGGACCAGGACGGCAACCCCACGACGGAGCCCGACACCGCCGGTCGGCAGTGGACCTTCGGCATGGAGAAGGTCGGCCCCCTCTACGGGCGCACCGGCTCGATCACGGGCACCCTGACGGCCGCCTATCACGATCCCGAGTCCGGCTACACGGTCGTCGTCGCGCTGAACAACTCCTCGGCGGGCGCCGGCTTCGCGAAGTCGCTCGCCTTCGAGATCGCCGCGATCTCCGCCGAGGCCGGCTCGGGCCCCGAGCTCGCGTGGACCGCGGAGGATCAGCGCGGGGCGCTCGCCAAGGCGGCCGTCTGCCAGTAGCCCCCGCGTCCCCGATCCGGCTCTCGCCGCCCCGGTCGCCGGCTGCGCTCCGCCCGTCCGCGCCCCCGCTCGCGGCTCCCGCCGGGCGGGGAGGATCGGGGCCGGCGATCTGCTAGGGTGGTCGAGTCGGGATCGCAGGATCCCACCCCGGGGATGTAGTTCAATGGTAGAACTTCAGCTTCCCAAGCTGACAGCGCGGGTTCGATTCCCGTCATCCCCTCCGACCAGGCCCTTCCCGAGAGATCGGGGAGGGCCTGATGCATTTCCCGGGCCTGCCGGGCTCTGCGCCCGCTCCACTGCGCGCCCGTTCCCCGAGGCCCGATCGGGCATCGCCCCGACCAGGGAACGCCCCGACCGGGGATCGCCGCGACCGGGCATCGCCGAACCGAGGATCGCCGCGACCCGGGTATCGCCGCAATCCCGCCGGCTTCGCCCGGCCCGGCGTCGCCACCGATCCCGCGCCTCCGCTCGGCCCCGCGTCGCCACCGATCCCGCGCCTCGGGCTCCCCTCGGAAGTGACGCATTGCGGCCCGATACGGCTCGGCGAACCCCGAACGCGTCATTTCCGCGCGGCATCGGAAGCTGCGGGCGCCGGCGGACGCCCGGCCTCGATCGGCGTCGCGATACGGCCGGCACGGTCTGCACGGCACGGTCTGCACGGCTCGCTCGGCGCGCCGGCACCGGCCGTCCGGCGGCAGGGCGCGGACCGCGGCGCCCCGGCGCGTCAGGCGATCGCGCCCTCGTGGCGCAGCAGTCGCTCCTTGATCTCGACGCCGAAGAGATACCCGCCGAGACCGCCGTCCCTGCGGACGATGCGGTGGCAGGGCACGACGAGCGCGACGAGGTTCGTCGCGCAGCCCGATGCGGCCGCGCGCACCGCGGAGGGCCGCCCGGCGCGTGCCGCGAGTTCGGTGTAGGTCACGGCCTCGCCCGCGGCGACGCCGCGCAGCGCCCGCCACACCTCGCCGCGGAAGGGGGTCTCCGGCTGCGCGACGGCGAGCCGATCGATGGCGTCCAGCTCGCCCGCCGCGTACGCCTCGAGCGACGCGGCGATGCCGAAGCGGTCCTCCCCCGACGACGCATCGGCGACGCCGCGCGCGCTCGTCGCCGGATCGAGTCGCGCGAGGCGCTCCTCGAGCCCGATCGCCCCGGGGTCGTCGGCGGTCGCGAACCCGGCGGCGCGGATCGCGCCGTCCTCGGGGGTCCAGAGCGCATGGAAGGGGTGCCCGGCGATGGTGACGACGGTGCGCCGGAGCGGTGCGGGTGCTGCGGTCATGGGGTGTCCTGCTTTCCGGCCGCGAGGAAGTCGGCCCAGAGGTGTTGGGTGGCGTAGCCGCGGAACGGTCGCCAGGATTCGGCGAGGCGCGCGGCCTCGCGGAGCGGCGGCGAGCCGAGGGCCCGCCGGAGGATGAGGTCGCCCGCGGGGAACGCGTCGGGGTCGCCGAGGGCGCGGAGCGCCACGAGCTCCACCGTCCACGGGCCGATGCCGCGGATCCCGGCGAGCTCCTCGCGCACCGCGGCGCGGTCGGCGCCGCCGTCGAGCGCGAGCCCGCCGGCGAGCGACGCGGCCAGCGCGCGCAGCGTCTCCGCCCGCGCCGCCGTCAGCCCGAGCGCGGCGCGCAGCTCCTCCGCGGGCATCGCGAGGATCCGCGCGGCCGAGGGGCGCGCCAGGAATCCGGGATCGACCACGACGGCCCCGGGATCGGCGAAGCGCTCGGCGAGCCGGCCCTGCAGCGTGCGCGCCGCAGCGAGGGAGACCTGCTGACCCAGCACCGTGCCGAAGGCGAACTCCTCGGGGTCGCGCGCGCCGGGAAGCCGGAGACCGGGTCTGCGGGCGACGAGCGGGCCGAGGATCGGATCCCCCGCGAAGGCGTCCGCGATCTGCGCGGGATCGGCGTCGAGATCGAGGAGGCGGCGCACGGTCTGGATGGCGGGCATGGCATCGGCGAGGGTCGGGAGGGTGAGGGCGACCGGGATCCCGATCGTCCGCCCGCGCGACGCGGCGCGATCGGGCGCCGCGTCGTCCGCGCCCGTCAGTCGCGGCCAGTCGATCCGCGCGACGGCCGTGCCGCCCGGCGTGTCGATGGCGTGCGCCGTGACGCCGTCGGCCTCGATGCGGTCGCGCCCGGGGACGGCGTGGGCGGCGAGATGATGCCGGATCGCGACGGCGTCGAAGGGCGCCCGCGTGCGCAGGCGCAGCGCCAGCGTGGGGAACTCGTCCGATGTCGGGCCCGCCGTCGGCGGTCCCTCCGGCCGCGCGCGGCGCCGCATCGCGGACGGCGCGATCCCGAACTCCTCCCGCATCGTGTCGCCGAACTGGCGGACGCTGCCGAACCCGGCAGCGAACGCGACGTCGACGATCGGCAGAGCCGTCTCCTCGATGAGGGCGCGCGCGGCGTGGGCGCGGCGCGTCCGAGCGAGCTGCAGGGGACCGGCGCCGATCTCCTCCACGAGCATGCGGCGCAGGTGGCGCTCGCTCACGGCGAGCTCCGATGCGAGGCCGGGCACGCCGACCGCATCGACGGCCCCGTCGCGGATCCGGCGCACCGCCCGTGCCACGAGATCGCCCCGGGCGTCCCAGTCCCGGGTGCCGGGCACGGCCTCGGGACGGCAGCGCTTGCACGCGCGGAAGCCCGCCGCGACGCACGCCGCCGCACTCGGGAAGAAGCGGCAGTTCTCGGGCCGCGGCTTGCGCGCCGGGCACGACGGCCGGCAGTAGACGCCGGTGCTCGTGACCCCGAGGTAGACGCGCCCGTCCCACCGGGCGTCCCGGCCGGAGGCCGCGCGGTAGCAGGCGTCGAAATCGAGTGCGGGGAGGTTCACGCCTCCATTCTCCCGCCGGACCGCGGACCGCGCACGCGGGAATCGGACATCGCGGTGGACGGCGCGGACGGCGCGCCGCCGGGAAGCCGATACGCTCATGGGATGAAGGACGCGAACGGACGCACGGCCCTGCTGCGCGCGACCGTCGCCGTCGTGGCGGACGGCGGCCTGCGCGCGCTGACGTACCGCGCCGTGGCCGCGGAGGCGGGGGTGTCGCACGGGCTCGTACGGCACCACTTCGGCACGCGGGATCAGCTCGTGGCCGAGGCGATGGAGTTCGCCATCGACGAGAGCCTCGCCGGCTCGAATATGCTCGGCGGCGCGCTCACCGCGGAGACCTTCGCCGCCGGCATCGAGTCCCTCTCCGCGCGCGATACCGCGAGCCAGGCGTTCCAGTACGAGCTGCTGCTCGAATCGCGGAGGCGACCCGAGCTGCGGGCGCTCGCCGAGCACCACTACCGCGCCTACCGCGAGGCGATCGTGCGGCGCCTCGACGCGCTCGGGGTGCGCGACCCCGAGCTCGCGGAGCTCATCTGGTTCGCGCTCGACGGCATCGTCTTCAAACAGCTCGTCGCTCCCGAGGGCGTCGACGCTGCGCTGCGGCTCATCCGGCGCCTCATCGCCGACGCCCAGGACTGAAGCGCGAAGATTCCGTCGGCGATGCGGCTTCGGTGAGCCCGAATCGGGCGCATCGGGCTCACCGAAGCCGCATCGCCGACGGAGCGTGCGGGCGTCCGCACGCCCGCACGCTCACGCACCCGCACGCACCTGCACCCGCACGCTCGCACGCCCACGCCCACGCCCACGCACCCGCACCCGCACGCACCCGCACCCGCACCCGATCTTGACTATCCAAATGGATAGTCCTAGGCTGTTGCCACCGCAGCCGGCGACCGCCGGGCCGCCGCGATCCCGAACACCGCAGTCGGGACCGACCGAAGGGACACACCGCCGTGACGACCTCCCCCGCAGATCCCCGGATCGATTTCCTCTACCTCAACGAAGCCGACATGATCCGCGCCGGCGTCACCGACATGGCGGCGTGCGTGGACACCATGACTGACATGCTCGGGCTCTTCGCGGCCGGCGACTACCGGATGGCGGGCACCGAGAACAACTCGCACGGCGCGCAGGTGTTCTTCCCGGCCGAGGAGACGTTCCCGGGCATGCCCGTCGACGGTCCGGATCGCCGGTTCATGGCCATGCCGGCCTACCTCGGCGGCGACTACCAGACGGCCGGCTGCAAGTGGTACGGCTCGAACGTGGCCAACAAGCAACGGGGGCTCCCCCGGTCCATCCTCATGTTCACCCTCAACGACAAGGACACGGGCGCCCCGCTCGCCTACATGTCGGCGAACCTCCTGAGCGCCTACCGCACCGGGGCGATCCCCGGCGTCGGCGCCCGATCCCTCGCCCGCGAGGACGCCAGGGTCGTCGGGATCGTCGGCCCGGGTCCGATGAACCGCACCTCGCTCGAGTCGTTCCTCGCCGTGCGTCCCGGCATCGACACCGTGAAGGTCGCCGGGCGCAGCCAGGCCGGCGTCGACGCCTTCCTCGCGTGGGCGGGCGAGCGGTTCCCCGGGCTGCGCGTCACCCAGGTCGCCGATATGGAGGCGGCCGTGCGCGACTCCGACATCGTCAGCATCGCCGTGCCGAGCGATATGGGCTCCGAGCACTACCCGCGCGTGCGCGACGCCTGGGTGAAGCCCGGCGCCTTCATCTGCTGCTCGGCCCATCTCGCCGTCGACGAGGAGCTGGTACTGCGCTCCCGGCACGTCGCCGACGCCCGCAAGATCTACCAGGCCTGGGCGGAGGAGCTGCCCGAGCCCGCGCACGAGGTCGTCGGCATCTGGGGCATCCACCTCGTGGATCGGGTGCGCGACGGCCGCATGCGCCCCGAGCAGTTCGAAGACATGGGCGAGATCATCAACGGGCTCACCCCCGGCCGCACCGACGACGACGAGATCTTCATCTATTCCGTCGGCGGCATGCCGGTGGAGGACGTCGCCTGGGCCACCCGGGTCTACCGCAATGCGCTCCGCGACGGCATCGGCACGAAGCTCAACCTGTGGGAGACCCCGGCCCTCGCCTGAGCCGCCGCCCGCTCGCCCGTGCTCCGCCGCTCGTCCCGCCGCCCTCCCCGCCCGCACATCGAAGAAGGAACCATGGATCTCCAACGCAGCAACGTCGTCGTCATCGGAGCCGGAACGGTGGGCTCGATGGCCCTCTGGCAGCTGAGCAAGCGCCCCGGGCTCACCGTGGTGGGCATCGAGCAGTACGGCCGCGTGCACTCCCACGCCTCCTACGCCGGCGAGTCGCGGGTGTTCCGCACCGCGGTGCACGAGGGCGGCACGTACGTGCGCATGATCCAGCGCTCGCGCGATCTGTGGCGTGAGCTGGAGCGGGAGTCGGGCCGCGACATCTACGCGGAGGTGGGCTGCCTGAGCATCGCGCCCGAGGGCTTCCCCGACTTCGAGACCGCGCTCGGCACCGTGCGCGAGTTCGATCTGCCGCACCGCACGCTGAGCACGGAGGAGCTGCGGGCGGAGTTCCCGCAGCACCGCATCCACGACGGCGACGTCGGGCTGCTCGACGCGCACGGCGGCGGGCTCCGCCCGGAGGTCGCCGTGATGAGCGCGCTCGACCTCGCCGAGGCGAACGGCGCCGAACTGCACTTCAACACGGCCGTCATCGACATCGAGGAGCGCGCGAACGGCGTGGTCGTGCGCACCACGCAGGGCGCCTGGCTCGCCGACTCGGTGGTCATCGCGTCGGGATCCTGGTCGACCCGGCTCTCTCCCGAGCTGAACGACCTGCTCCGCCTGCAGGTGCTCGGGCTCACCTGGTTCATGCCGAAACGGCCGGATCTGTTCGCGCCCGAGCAGTTCCCGGCGTTCCTGCGCGACGCGGGATCGGTCCACTTCTTCGGCGCGCCGAGCTTCGACGGCTACGCATTCAAGGCCTGCACAAACCCCGAGTGGCCGGTGTACCGCGACGTCGCGGAGGTGCCGACGGCGCACACGCGCGAGGAGCTGATCCGGATCGGCCAGCGCGCCGCCGAGCTCTTCGAGGGCATCAACCCCGAGCCGGTGCGCGAGAGCGTGCACCACTGCGCGTACACGCCGGATCGACTGCCCGTGGTCGACCGCAGCGCGAGCGGCCGGGTCGTCACCGTGGCGGGGCTGTCCGGGCACGGCTTCAAGTTCTCGCCGCAGCTGGGCGAGTGGGCGGCGGGCCTCGCCGCGGGCGACGATCTCGACGCGATCTCGGGGTGGGATCCGCGCTTCGCGCTCCCCGCGCATCTCGAGCGGCTCGCGGTCTCCGGACCGTACACCGGCGGCGGGCACTGAGCCCGGCAGGCGCTGAGCCCGGCAGGCGCTGAGCCCGGCAGGGCGGTTCCGGCTGCCCTCCCCGCTCAGCGCGGGCGGAGCGGCGAGTGCTGCTGCACCCAGCTGTGCATCGCGACGGCGGCCGCCGCCGAGGCGTTGATGGAGCGCGTCGATCCGTACTGCGTGATCTCGACGACGGCCTCGGCGGCGGCGATCGCCTCGGCGGTGAGTCCCGGCCCCTCCTGGCCGAACAGCATCACGCAGCGCTCGGGCCACGCGAACGTCTCCATCGGTACGCAGCCGGGCACGTTGTCGATCGCGATGATGGGGATCTCCTCGCGCCGCGCCCAGGCGGTGAGCGCGACGACGTCCTCACGGTGCTCGACGTGCTGGTAGCGGTCGGTCACCATGGCGCCGCGCTTGTTCCAGCGGCGACGGCCCACAATGTGCACGGTGTCGGCCGCGAAGGCGTTGGCGCTGCGCACGATGGAGCCGATGTTCATGTCGTGCTGCCAGTTCTCGATGGCGACGTGGAAGGGATGCCGGTGCGCGTCGAGGTCGGCGACGATCGCGTCCATCCGCCAGTAGCGGTAGCGGTCGATCACGTTGCGGGTGTCGCCGTGCTCGAGGAGCTCGGGGTCGTAGCACTCCTCGTCCGGCCAGGCGTCGCGGCCGCCGGGCCAGGGCCCCACGCCCGCCGTGGTGCGCTCGGGGTGGGGCTCGGCCGGCTGCGTCTCGCTCACCCGTCAATCCTGCCACGACGGCGCATCGAGCGACGACGCGGGCCGCGCGCGGACGGGCCGTCGCGGCGGGAGCGGCGGGGGCGGTGGGAGCGGCAGGAGCGGCGGGAGCGGCGGGAAGGACCGCTAGACGGGTCGCCCTGCCCCGGGGGTGCGGAGCGACCGCAGGGCTACGCCGAGGCCGCGCCGAGCGCAGCGAGCTCGGCGGCGCTCAGCTCGAGATCGACCGAGGCGAGCAGCGCCGGCAGCTGCGCCGTCGTGCGTGCGCTCGCGATCGGCGCCGCGACCACCGGCTGCTGCCGCAGCCAGGCGAGGGCGACCGTCGCGACCTCGGTGCCGTGCGCCGCGGCGGCGGCGTCGAGTGCCGCGAGCACGCGCCGTCCTCGCGCGTCGAGGTACTCGGCCGCGCCGGCGGCGCGATCGCTGGCCCCCGGCGCGGTCGCGTCGGCGGCGTCGCGGTACTTCCCCGCGAGGAAGCCCTTCGCGAGGGAGTAGTAGGGGAAGACCGCAAGGCCCTCGCGCTCGGCGACCTCGCGCAGCCCGTTCGTCTCGAAGTCGCGCTCGACGAGATTGTAGTGGGGCTGCAGCGCCACGGGCAGGTGGTAGCCGCCCGCCCGCGCGATCCCGATCCACTCGGCGACCCGCTCCGCCGTGTAGTTCGAGACGCCGATCGCGCGCGCCTTGCCCGCGTCCACGAGCGCCGAGAATGCGGCGACCGTCTCCTCCAGCGGGGTCTCGGCGTCGTCGTAGTGCGCGTAGTAGAGGTCGATGCGGTCGGTGCCGAGGCGCGCGAGCGACGCGTCGGCGGCCGCGCGCACGTTGTCGGCGGCGAGTCCGGAGAACTCCGGGTGCGTGGAGACCTTCGTGGCGATCACGACGTCGTCGCGACCCCCGCGCGCCGCCAGCCACTGCCCGATGATCGTCTCGGACTCGCCGCCGGTGTTCCCCGGCACCCAGTGCGAGTAGCCGTCCGCGGTGTCGATGAAGTCGCCGCCGCCGGCGAGGAACGCGTCGAGCACCTCGAAGGAGCCCTCCCGGTCCGCGGTCCAGCCGAAGACGTTGCCGCCGAGCGCGAGCGGGACGATCTCGAGTTCGGAGCTGCCGATGCGGACGGGTGCGTGCTGTGCCATGAGGGCTCCAATCGAGGAACGGACGTGCTTCCGACGCTAGCACCGAGCCGGCCCGGTGCGGGCGTCGATGACGGAGCGCGACAGGGGCGCTCGCACGCCCTACGCTGGAGGCATCCGGCGGACGCGCGTGCGGCCGCCTCGAGGCCAGGAGGTCGCATGTCCGCGCAGGAGCCAGCCATGTCCCCGTCGGATCTCCCGGTCGCCGCGGTGCTCGACCGCGCGACGGGAGCCCGGCGCGCGGAGGCCGAGGAGCTCCTCGCCCTGCACGCCGAGCTCACGGGCGAGCAGCCCGTCGTCTGGGCCGGCCGCATCATCGGCTTCGGCGAGACCGACTATCGCACGCCGGGCGGCCGCGAGGGGCGCATGCCGCTGCTCGCCTTCGCCCCCGGTCCGGCGAAGCACACGCTCTACCTTGTCGAGGGGTTCGCGGAGCGCTGGCCCGAGCTCCTCGAACGCCTCGGCACGCATCGCGCGAGCAAGGTCTGCCTGTACCTCACCCGGCTGACGGGCGTGGATCGGGATGCGCTCCGCGAGCTCCTCGTGCGCTGCCTCGCGGCGGCGCAGCAGCCGGAGGGGTGAGCGCGGCGTCACTCACCGCCGCGCAGGTAGGGCGAGAGCAGCGAGGCGCGATCGCGCAGCACTTCGGCGCAGGGCGCCGTGCGCACGATGCGGCCGCGCTGCATGACGTGCGCCGTCGTGCCGACGCGGAGCGCGGTCTCCACGAACTGCTCGACGAGCAGGATCCCGGCACCGTCGCGCGCGAGCGCGACGAGGGCGTCGACGAGCACTCGCACCACGCCGGGTCCGAGGCCGAGGGAGAGCTCGTCGACGAGGAGGAAGCGCGGCCGCGTCGCGAGCGCCCGGGCGACGAGCAGCATCTGCTGCTCGCCACCGGAGAGGAGCCCGGCGCGCACGTCGCGTTTCGCCGCCAGCCGCGGAAACACGGCCGCGGCTCGCGCGAACGCGCCGGGCGAGCCGTCGGCGACCGCGAGGTTCTCGGCGACCGTGAGCCGCGCGAACACGGTGCGCTGCTGTTCGACGTAGGCGACGCCGCGCGCGGCGCGGCGGTGCACGGGAAGCGCGTCGATCCGGCGGCCGTCGAGCACGACGCGCCCGCCGGCGAGGGGCAGCACCCCGGCGACGCCGTCGAGCAGCGTGGACTTCCCCGCCCCGTTCGCCCCGAGGAGCACCGTGATCTCGCCCGCGGGCACGGTGATCGAGACATCCCGGCAGATCTCGAGCCCGCCGCGGCGGACGGATGCCGTCTCGATCCGCAGCGCGCCGCTCACGCTTCACCCCCGAGGTAGCCCGCGATGACGCGGGGTTCGGCGAGCGCGCGGTCGACCGCGCCGTGCGCGATGACACGGCCGTCATCGAGCACGGTCGCCCGGGAGACGGCGGCGCGCACGAACCCCATGTCGTGCTCGATGAGGAGCACCGCGCAGTCGAAGACCTCGGGGATCCGCCGCACCCGCTCCGCGAGCCCCGCCCGCTCCGCCTCCCCGAGTCCGGCGGCCGGCTCATCCAGGAGCACCGCGCGCGGGGCCGCCACGAGCGCGCCGGCGATCTCGAGCACGCGGCGCGAACCGGCGTCCAGGAGCCGCACCGGCACGTCCGCCCCGGGCAGGCCGAGGAAGCGGACGGCGACGCGGATCCGCTCCGCGCGTTCCGGGCCCGCGTCCGGACGGCCGGCGGCCGCGAGCCGCAGGAAGCCGCCGACCGTGGCGCCGTCGACCGGGCGAGCATGCTGGAAGGTGCGCCGCACGCCGCGCACCGCCCGTTCCCTCGCCGGCAGGGCATCGAACCCGGAGACGCCGTCGAGCGCCACGGTGCCGCCGACCTCGGGCAGGAAGCCGGTGACCGCATCGACGAACGTGGACTTGCCCGCCCCGTTCGGCCCGACGAGCGCGTGCACCTCGCCGGCCATGAGACTCAGCGACACCTCGTCGAGCGCCGTCACCCCGCCGTAGCGGACCGTGAGCCCGGCGACGGCGAGCCGCGGTGGAACCCCGGAGGCCGCACCCGTCTCCGCCGCAGGCGCGGACACCGCCGGCGCGGACACCGCGGGCACGGAGACCGTCGGCGTGGGCACCGGCGGCACGGGCACCGCGGGCGCGCAGGGCGGTCCGGGCGACGCCGCCGCGTCGTCCGGTGCCGTCGGCCCCAGCGCCACCTGGAGCCGTGCCCGCGCGAACGCCCGATCCTGGAGGGCCGCGCGCAGCTGCTCGGCCAGTCCGCCCCGGCCGCGGCGCAGCACGTCGAAGGCGCCGACGGCCAGGAGCGCGTTCCCCACGTCGAGGGGGATGCCGGCGCGCCGCAGCAGCTCGGGGAGGAAGACCGAGAACGCTCCGGCGAGCACGGCGCCCCCGAAGAGGCTCGCTCCGCACAGCACCGCGGTGACGAGCTGCATCATCGAGGTCAGCGGGGTGAAGACGCTCGTGGTGAGCAGCCCGAACTGCCCCGCCAGCAGGCCGCCGCCGAGGCCCGCGATGCACGCCCCGGTCGCGAAGCCGAGCGCCTTCACCCGGGCGACGCGCACGCCGAGGGCCGCGGCGGCCCGCTCCCCCGAACGCACCGCGCCCCAGGCGAGGCCGACGCGGCTGCGACCGAGCGCCCCGAGCGCGAGCTGCACGAGCACGAGCGCGGTCCACGCGAGCGCGAAGAAGCCGCGGGGCTCCGCGAAGGGGCCGTGCGGGATCACCGGCGTGCCCGTCCCGACGCCGGGGAAGCCGCCCTGGCGCAGCACGAGATCGAGCGCTGCGGCGAAGCCGAGGGTCACGATGGCGAACTCGACGCCGCGGATGCGGGCGGTCGCGAGGCCGATCGCGAGGCCGGCGGGCGCCGCCGCGGCCCCGCCCGCGAGCACGAGGAGCGGAAAGGGCGCCGCGGGCCAGGCGAGGGCCAGGGCGGAGACGGTCCAGCCGCCGATCGCCGCGAAAGACATCTGGCACAGGGTGATGAGACCGAGCCGCCCGGTGACGAGCCCGATGCTCCGGGCGATGATCCCCGTGACGGCGACGCTCGCGAGCAGGTACACCCAGTAGACGGGCAGCAGCCATCCGAGCACCGGCAGGGCGACCGCGAGGAGCGCCCAGCCGCCGAGTTCAACGGACCGCATCCCACACCTCCCGCCGCCGCATCCAGACGAGCGCGACGATGACGACGACGAAGGGCAGGGCGCCGCGGTAGTCGGCGAGCCACGGGACGCGCGCACCCGCGCCCTCGATCGCGCCGATGCCGAGACCGGCGGCGGCGGCGAGCCACACGTTCGAGAGCGCGCCGACGAGCGCCGCGGCGAGCGCGGGCACCACGAGGAGCGCCATCGATTCGAAGGTGGGGTTGCGCGTCGGCGCCACGAAGAGGAGCGCGAGGGCGGACAGGGCGCCCGCCGCGGCCCAGACGCCGACCGACAGGGCGCGCGCGTTCACGCCGAGCAGCTGGGCGCTCGTGGGGCGCTCCGCGACGGCCTGCAGACGGATGCCAACGCGCGTGCGCCGGAGCAGGAGGGTGAGCCCGGCGGCGAGCGCGAGGGTCGCCGCGAGCGCGAGCAGCGTCGTGAGCGACACCCGCACGCCCGCGAGGGGGAAGGAGACGTCGGGGACGAGGCTCGGCATCACCCGCGGCGCGTCGCCGAAAAGGCGGTAGCCGGCGGTGAGGATCACGACGAGCAGCACGACCGTGACGACCGCGCCGACGACGGGGCCGGCCTCGCCGAACCAGCGGGCCATCACCCAGCCGGCGACGGCGGCGATGGCGGCGGAGACGGCGATCCCCGCGAGCGCGGCGAGCGGGAGCGAGAGCCCCGTCCCCGCGAGCGCGTAGACCGTGTACGCCCCGAAGCCGCCGATCGCCGCCTGCCCGAGGTTGAGCACCCCGACGAGCCGGAAGAGCACGACGAGGCACACCGCGAGGATCGCGTACGCGGAGCCGGTCACGAGGCCGGAGACGATCAGCCCGTCGAGCATGGCTGCCTCCTCCGCACGGTCCGGTCCGCGAGCGGGGGCGCTACGGCACCTCCACCCAGTCGCCGACCGGGACCCAGCCGTCCGCGGTCGCCTGCACCATCATGCTCGCACGGTTGGGGTTGTGCGCGTCGCCGTCGTCGAAGACGTAGGGCATGCCCATGAGCGGGTGCTCGATCTCCCCGGCGGCGTGCAGCGCCGCCGCCACCGACTCGCGCGTGATCTCGCCGTCGATGCCCTCGAGCACCTCGACGATGATGCGCGCGCTCACGTAGCCGCCCTCGGAGAGCGAGGTGATCGGCACATCGGCGGCGTCCAGGGTGCCGCGCCAGGCCGCGACCTCGGGGTCGTCGCTCGTGAACGGCAGGAACTCGGAGTTCGCGTAGACGTTGCCGATGGTGCCCTGGGCCCCGAGCGCCTCGATGGCGGCTTCCGTGTAGACGTTGGTGAGCATGAGCCAGTCGGCCTGCTCCAGGATGCCCTGCTGCTGGACAGCCTTCATGAAGGCGACGCCCTCCGGCTCGGTGGGGTTGAGCACGACCGCGTCGCAGGCGGCGTCCTTCACGGCGAGGATGGCCGGGGTCGGGTCGTCGCCGAGGTTCACCGAGGTGTCGATGTGCGCGAACTCCATGCCCGTCGTCTGCTGCCACTCGTCCAGCAGCGCGAGGTAGGGCTCGGTGAGGCCCTCGCTCTTGAGGATCACGGGGCAGATCCGCTCGGCCTCCAGCTGGTCCTTCGCGAAGTAGAGGAGGCTCTCGTAGCCGTTGAAGGTGCCCGCGTTCACGGGAGCGATGCTCGGCGAGGTGAAGCACGAGGCCTCGATCCCGGTGCCCATGACCGAGAGCACGCCGCGCTGGGCGTAGAGCGCCGCGTTCGCGCTGCACTCGACGAGGCTCGCGGAGCCGACCATGGCGACGACGCCCTCCTCGTCGACGAGGCGGCGGCCGGCCTGGGCGGCCTGCGCGGGATCGGCGCCGTCGTCCTCGGAGATGAACTCGATCGGCCGCCCGCCGATGCCGCCCGCGGCGTTCACCTCGTCGAACACGGCCTGGGCGGCGCCGGGCACCTCGGGGAAGGGCGCGGGTCCGGTGAGGGAGCTCACGGCGCCGATCCGGATAGGCTCGCCCGGGGCGCCGCTCCCCTCCGATGCGGCGCCCCCCGGGGCGCACCCGGTGAGGACGAGCCCGACGAGGGCGGTGAGCGCGACGGTGCGCGCGAGGGCGGGGCGGGGGTGGGCGATCATGCTGCGGGGGTCGCTTTCTCTGCGGGCTCGGGGGCGTCCACCGGCTGGAGCCGGCGGACGGGCGGGGCGTCGGCGGCCTGCGGTCCGGCCTGCATGGTCGCGCCGCCTGCGGGGGCGGAGCGCGCGGGCCAGCTCGGGATCCGCACGCGCGGGGTCACGACGTTCGGGACGCGCTTGCGGATCGCATTGCGGATCACGCCGGAGCCGTAGGAGGCGTCGTCGACGAGCCGCAGAGCGAGGCTCTTGAACGGGCCGAGCCGGGTGGGCCGCAGCAGATGATCCCGCACCGGTTCCCAGATCATCGCGGCGGCGACGCCCCGCGCGAGGCGGGAGAACGGCGTGAGCACGAGCACGCCCCAGCCCACCGGCCACCAGTCGCGGCGCAGCAGGTGCCCCATCCAGAACGCGTCCGACCACAGCGAGCGCCCCGTCATCTCGACCGCGATCGAGAGCGGCATGCGCGGGCCGAGCAGGCGGCGCTGGCGGGCGAACTCGTAGCCGGCGATCGGCAGCGCGAGCAGCCGCACCCACGAGCGCCGGTTCGCGAGCACGGCGACCATCGCGAGGCCGGAGAGCGAGGGCCGGGCAGGGATGAGCCGCCCCGGATGCCGCAGTTCGAGCTCCGCGGCGGACGAGCCGTACATGGCCCGCCGCTGGCTGAAGTCCGTCAGCGCGGTGCGCACCTCGTGGTGGTGCACGACGTCGGGGACGTAGCGCACGGTCCAGCCGGCCTCGTGCATGCGCCAGAAGAGGTCGACGTCCTCGCCGACCCGCATCCCCGGTTCGAACGGCGGATCGGTGACGGCGCTGCGCCGCACGATCACGGAGGCGCTCGGCAGCCAGCCGACCGGCACGCCGTAGACGACGCGACTGGGGTCGGGGCCCATGTCGAGCTCGGAGCGCGTCTCCTCGTAGAGCTCGATCGCGGATCCCCCCTCGATGCGCGGCCGCACGCGGGGGCCGAGCGCGCCGACGAGCGGATCGTCGAACAGCGGCCGGAGCCGCGCCGCGAAGCCGGGGGACGCGGTCACATCGGCGTCGAGGAACGCCACGAACGGCGCGGTGCTCGCGCGGAATCCGTCGTTGCGCGCTTCCCCGGGGCCGCCGTTCGTCTTCCGCACGATGAGGCGGGCGCCGTGCGCGCGAGCGGCCTTCCGGATCCGCGCGGCGTCGGGTCGCGGCGAGGCGTCGTCCACCACGATCACCGGGAGCCCCTCCTCGCGCAGCGAGGCGAGGCAGCGCTCGAGCTCCTCGACGTGGCGGTAGACGGGGACGACCACCTCGACGTCGTCGGGACGGCTCGCCGCCGCGGCCGTCGGGGGCAGCGGATCGGCGATGCCCAGGTCGAGGAGGAACAGCGCCGCGTCCGTCTCCTCCGGGGTCGCTGGCAGGACCCCGCGCCGGTTCGCCGCGAAGAGCCGTCGCGCGAAGACGCGGAAGCGCTCCGGGATGAGGGTCACGGTCCACGGCGAACCGCCGATCGTCACCCGGCCCGCGCGGAGCGCGACCCCGGAGGTCCAGGCGAGGGGGGTGCGCGCGACGGCCTCAGCGCGCGCGGCGCGGTCCGTCGGCGGCTGCGGGTACGGCGGCGGCCCCCAGGGCGCGACGGCATCGCGGGCGGTCATGCGGATCGGTGCTCCTTCGAACGTCACGGGTCGACGGGGATGCCGCCGGCCGGCGGCGCGGCCGACGCGCGTCGGCCGGCGGCGTCAGCCTACTGAATGGTCTTCTCGACGGGCCGCTCTGCGGCGGGCTTGCGCGGCGTCCGGCGCTTCTCGGCCGCGGAGTCCGGTGCCGGCTCCCCGGTGTCGCCGAGCACGCGCTCGAAGCCCTCGGGGATGTGGAAGTCGTCTCGGCTGAGCTCGGAGATCGACTTGTGCCCCAGGCCGATGAGGGCGGAGTCGAGCCCCATGCGCAGCAGGTCGAGCACGTTCTCGACCCCGGTCTGGCCGTTCGCGCCGAGGCCCCAGAGGTAGGCGCGACCGATCATGACGGCGCGGGCGCCGAGGGCGAGCGCCTTCGCGACATCGCCGCCCCGGCGCACACCGCCGTCGAGGAGCACCTCGAGCTGATCGCCGACCGCATCGGCGATCGGTCCGAGGCAGCGGATGGCGGCCGGCGTCGTGTCGAGGTTGTTGCCGCCGTGGTTGGAGACGGAGATCGCGTCGGCTCCGATGTCGACGGCGCGCTTGGCGTCGTCGATGCGCGTGATGCCCTTGACCATGAAGGGCCCGCCCCACGCCTCGCGCAGCCACTCCAGGTCCTCCCAGCTCGGCGGCGGGGTCTGCGACCACTCGCCGTAGGCTCCGAAGAACGTCGGGGCGGGGCCGCTCGGGGGCTTCAGGTTCGGCGCCGTGAGGTCGGGCAGTCCGGCCTTCAGCCAGGTGAGGGTCCAGCTCGGGCGGAGCACCCCCTCGGGGGCCATCTTGTAGAGGGCCGCGAAATCCATGCGCTCCGGAATGGCGGGGCTGCCCCAGTCGCGGCCGATCGAGAAGGACCAGTCGGTCGTGGTGATGAGCGCCTTGGCGCCCGCGGCCCGGGCGCGCTCCATGCGCTGCAGCATGGCGTCGCGGGTGCCGGTCCAGTACATCTGGAAGAAGGTGTTCTCATTGGCGGCGGCCACCTCCTCGACGGGCTTGGAGGCGAAGGAGCTGAGCCCCATGATCGTGCCGCGATTGGCCGCGGCACGGGCGACGGCCACCTCGCCTTCGGGGCGGATCGCCTGCACGCCGGTCGGGGAGATCATGACCGGCATCGACACGGGGATCCCGAGGATGGTGGTCGAGAGCTCGCGCTCGGGCTGGTGGCCGGCGACGTGCGGGGCGAACTCGAGCTCGGCAAAGGCGTCGAGATTGTCCTGCGGGGTGCGGCCGCGCTCGGATCCCGCGACGAGGGCGGCGTACACGGAGGGCGGCAGGAACGCCTTCGACCGCCGCTGCGCCTCGAGGACGGTCTCGAACCAGGGGTTCTTCACCCAGGGCCAGATCTTGCTCATCAGGGTCTCGCTTTCGTCGTTGAAAAGCCGCTCGTCGATCGTACCGGCACGATGCTCCGATTATATTGACACCCGGTGTCAAAAGGAACCCCTTGCGTCGGAGCCCGCCCTGTGGGCGCGCCGTGCGTCGGGGATGCGCGTTCCGTGAGCCGCAAATCCGCCATCTCGTCTCACCGAAGCCGCATCTCCGACCGAAGTGACGGAGCGGTCGCCGAGCAACATGGCGGAGCTGTCGCCGAACAACGTCGCGCAGCGGTCGCCGAGCAACGTCGCGAAGCGGTCGCCGAACAACATGGCGGAGCGAACGCCGAGCGATGCCGCGCAGCGGCCGCGAGCGGGAGCGGACGGATCCCTCACCGGCCGAAGATCGCGCTGAGCGCCGGGGCGACGTCGCGGTGCGAGCGCAGCACGTGGCAGGTGCCGCGGCCGCGGGAGGCGATCTCGCGGCCCAGCTCGATGTCCTTCTCGCCGCTCGCGTCGAGCAGCACGTCGACGCGCGGCAGCCTCGCGGCGAAGACGCGCGGATCGGGCCCCGCGTTGTGCACGCAGTCGGAGAGCAGGATCACCCGCGCCTCGCGCGCCGGCACGCGGGCGAGCTGCTGCGCCGCGACCTCGAGGGGGAAGGCGACGTTGGTGAGCCCGCGCGCCGGGATCCGGAGGATCCGCTCGAGCAGCTCCATCGGCCGCACGGGACCGCCGAGTTCGAGGAGCACGGCCGCGTCGGACCAGAAGGCGACGACCGCGAGCGCGTCGTGGGAGAGCTCCGCCGTGAGGGCGCCGACCGTCGCGGCCGCGGTCCGGATCCGCTCCCCCTTCATCGAGCCCGAGACGTCGACGAGCAGCACCACCGAGCGCGTCGTGCGCAGGCGCTCCCGCACGAGGATGTCCTCGTCGTCTGGCACCGGCCGCTCGGCGAGCACCTCGAGCGTCGCATCGAGGTCGATCTCGTCGGAGGCCCCCCGATAGGGCACCGTCTCGAGCGCGCCGATGCCGCGCACGGCCGAGGCGTCCCGCCGGGGTCGGCGCACCGCGAGGCGCGCGGCGATCTGACGCGCGAGCGCGCGCACGGCGGGATCGACCGGCGCCTCCTCCTCGGGGCTCGCGATGAGCTCGGCCGGCTCATCCGTCTCCCCCGGCGCGACCACCCCGGGCAGCGCCCGCGCGCCCGGCTCGCGCGAGCCCCCGCCCTGCAGCACGGGGCCGTGCCTGCCCGGTCGCGCTCGGGCGTCGTGCAGCGTCGGCGCCTCGTCGAGCTGCTTCGGCCGTCGCTTCAGCGGCTTGCCGCGAGCGCCGTCCCGCTCACGCGCCTCGCGGGTGAGCGGCGAGTCCGCCGCGACGGCTCTTCAGCCCGGTGCCGCGGCGTGCGGCTCGAGGATGAAGCGGTCCTCCCAGATCTCGCGCAGCACCCGCTCCGGCGTCGTCTCCGCCGCCTCGTCGACGTGGATGCGGCCGGAGAGCGCCACCGTCATCGCGTCGAAGCAGAGCTCCGGGTAGCGCTCGTCTTCCGCCTCCGAGACGCCGCGGAGCCCGGCGAGCTGCGCGGCGATCATCGCGGCGTCGATCGCGCCGCGCACGCTCGACCCCTGCCGCACGTCGGGGTGGACCCGGGTGGCGCGGGTCACGGCGACCGCGTCCTGCACGATCCGTTCGGGGAGCGAGGCGCCCGGGTCGGCGCCCGCCTCCCCGAGCCCGGCCCGCAGCCGCACGATGCGCGTCTCGGCCTCCGCGTCCTGGTAGCCGATGACGATGCGGTTCAGCCGGTCGTGGATGCTCTGCGAGAGACGCGCCGTGCCGATGTTGTCGTAGGGGTTCATGGAGGCGACGACCCGGAAGGTCGGCAGCGCCGCGACCCGGCCGACGCGCGGCACGCTGATCGCGCGGTCCCCCATCGCCATGAGCAGCGTGTTCATCGTGTCCTCGGGGGCGCGGTTGAGCTCCTCGATGTAGAGGAACCCGCCCTGCTGCATGGCCTCCACGAGCGGGCCGGGGACGAAGTTGTCGGCGGAGTAGTCCTCGCGGAGCACGCGCGCGGGGTTGTGGTGGCCCACGAGCTTCGCGGGAGTGAGGTCGGCGTTCCCCTCGATGAAGAACAGGGGGATCCCCCACTCCTCGGTGATCGCGGAGAGGATGGTCGTCTTGCTCGTGCCCGGGGGCCCCTCCAGCAGGAGGTCCCGGCCCGCGGAGACGGCCGCGAGCGCGAGTTCGAGCTCGCGCTCGCGGCCGACGACGCGGGCGCCGATGCGCCCGCTCGCCTCCGCGGTCGCCCCGGCGGGGCGCTGCTGATCCAGCATGCGCGCCTACTTCACCGGGGCGGGGTTGTAGCCGGGCTGCAGCAGGTGCCCGGCGTCGACCGGCACCGAGATCCCGGTGACGCGGGCCGCGAGCTCCGAGTTCAGCCACAGCGCGGCGTCCGCGATCCGCTGCGGTTCGAGGAACCCGGCGCCCTTGAGCGCGTGGAAGGAGTACCCGGCCTCGAGCATGTCAGCCTCGGTCCCCTCGCCGGCGGGCTTGCCCGACATCATGTCCCACGCGCCCTGCCAGCTCGTCATCGGGGTGAGGATCGCCCCCGGATGCACGGCGTTCACGCGGATGCCGTGCTTCGCGTACTCGAGGGCGAGCGTCTTCATGAGGCCGACCACGCCGAACTTCGCCGAGCAGTAGTGCGCGTAGTTCTCGCCGGGCTCGAGGCCGTTGATCGAGGAGGTCATGACGATCGAACCGCCGCCCGCCTCCATCATGTGCGGCAGCACCGCCTTCGCCGACTTCCAGACCCCCGTGAGATTCACGGCGATCATGTCGTCCCACGCCTCCTCCGACAGCTCGTGCGAGGGGGCCAGCGAGAAGATGCCGGCGTTCGCGATGAGGATGTCGATGCGCCCGAACTCCGCGAGCCCCTGCGCCACCGCCCCGTCGAGGTCCGCCTGCTTCCGCACGTCGCCGTTCACCGCGACGATGCGCCGGTCGAGGGCCTCGACCTGGCGCACCGTCTCGTCGAAGTCGGCCTGCTGCGCCATCGGGTACGCGACCGACCCGATCTGCTCCAGCGTGTCGATGATGACGACGTCCGCGCCCTCCCTCGCGCAGGTGATCGCGTGCGCCCGTCCCTGTCCGCGCGAGCCGCCCGTGATGAGGGCGACCTTGCCTTCGAGCATTCCCATGATCCTCGTCCCTTCCCGCTACTTGATCGTGTACCCGGCGTCGACCTTGAGCTCGGTGCCGGTGACGTACCGCGCCTCGTCGGAGGCGAGGAAGAGCACGGCGTTCGAGATGTCGATCGGCTCCACCCAGGGCACCGGCAGCGCGTTCGTCGACTGGAAGATCGGCGCCGCCTGCTCGCGGGTCGGGTGCTCGACATCGGGCATGAACAGGCGGAAGGTCGCCTCGTTCTGGATCATGTCGGTGTCGACGCCCGTCGGGTGCACGGTGTTCACGCGCACGCGGTGCGGCGCGAGCTCCAGCGCGAGGGTGCGCATGATGCCGACGACCGCGTGCTTGGAGGCCGTGTACGCGGCGACGTTCGGCGTGCCCTTGATCCCCGCGGTGGAGCTGGTGATGATGATCGAGCCGCCCGTGCCCTGCTCGATGAGGTGCGGGATGACCGCCTTGGCCGTGTGCCAGACGCCCGTCTGGTTGATGTCGATCACGTCCTGCCAGTCGGCGTCGGTGACGTCCTGCGTCTTGTCGCCGAAGGAGAACACGCCCGCGTTCGCCGCGACGATGTCGACGTGGCCGAGTTCGGCGACGCCCGCGTCGAGCGCGCCCTTGAGCGCGTCGTAGTCGCGCACATCGGCCTTCGAGGCGATGATCCGGCGGTCGAGCGCCTCGACCTGCCGCACGGTCTCGGCGAGATCCTCCTCGGTGGCGCCCGGATAGAACCGGCTGATGCTCGGCACCGCCTCGCAGAGGTCGATCGCGATGATGTCGGCACCCTCCTGCGCCATCCGGAGCGCGTGCGAGCGCCCCTGCCCGCGGGCGGCCCCGGTGATGAACGCCACTTTGCCTTCGAGTCTTCCGGTCATGGTGTCTTCCCTTTCTCTCGTGGTGCGGTTCGTCGTCGGTCGTCAGAGCTGTCCGCCCGCGTCCACGACATGGGTCGTGCCGGTGACGTAGCGGCCGTCGTCGGAGACGAGGTAGAGGATGGCGTTCGAGATGTCCACCGGCTCCATGGCCGCGATGGGCAGCCGGTTGAGCGTGCGCGCGGCGACCTCGAAATCCTCGCGCGTCGGGTGCTCGAGGTCGGGACGGAACAGCCGGTAGGTCGGCTCGTTGAGGATCATGTCGGTCGCGACCGTCGTGGGGTGCACCGTGTTGACCCGGATCGACTCCGGCGCCAGCTCCTTCGCCAGCACCTTCGCGAGCATGACGAGGCCGGCTTTCGCCGCCGAGTAGTGCGCCGTCCCCGGGTTCGCGTAGATGGCCGCGAGCGAACTCGTGATGACGACGGAACCGCCGCGGCCGCCCGCCTGGATGTGGGGCACCGCGGCCTTGATCGTCTTCCAGACCCCGGTGAGATTGATGTCGATCATCGTCTGCCACGTCTCCTCGTCCATGTCGAGGGACGAGGCGGGGGTCGAGATCCCGGCGTTCGCGAGCACGATGTCGAGCCGGCCGAGCTCGGCGACCGCGTCATCGACGACGGCGGTGAGCGCGGCGAGGTCGCGGACGTCGGCCTCGCGGGCGACGATGCGGCGGTCGAGCGCCTCGACCTGCCGCACGGTCTCGGCGAGATCCTCGGCGCGGGCGGTCGGGTAGGGGACGGTCTCGATCTGCTGCGAGACGTCCACGGCGATGATGTCGGCGCCCTCCTGCGCGAGCCGGATCGCGTGGGAGCGCCCCTGTCCTCGCGCCGCCCCCGTGATGAACGCCACCTTGCCTGCGAGTCTTCCGGTCATGATTCCTGCCACTCCTTCGTGTTCGGGTTCGCGCCGCATCTGGGGTGGTACGGGCGGCTCGCCTGCGGCGCGAGACCGGGCGAGCCGCCCTCGGGGCGCCCGCGGGCGCCCCGATCGCGCTCAGTACTGGGTCATGCCGCCGTCGACCGCGAGCGCGTGGCCGGTGACCCACGCGGCGTCGTCCGAGGCCAGGAAGAGCACCGCGTTGGAGATCTCCCGCGGCGGCATCATGCCGGGGATCCACTGGGTGAGCATGCCCATGAGCAGCGGGTTCTCCTCGTTGCCCCGGGTGAAGCCGGAATCCTCGACGCCCATGATGCCCTGCGCCATGGGAGTGTCCACCCCGCCGGGGTGCACGCTGTTGACGCGGATGCCGTCCTTCGCGAGCTCCTGCGCGAAGGACTTCGCCATGCCCGTCACGCCGTACTTCGACATGTTGTAGGCCATGTTCCACGGCCCGGCCTTCAGGCCGTTCGCGGAGCTCGTGAGGATGATGGATCCGCCGTTGCCCGCCTCGATGATGGCGGGGACGGCGGCCATGACGGTGTTCCAGACGCCGATGAGGTTGATGTCGATCGTGGTGCGCACGATCTCGGGGGTCATCGAGTGCCACGGGCCGACGATGTCGACGCCGGCGTTGCCCGCGACGATGTCGAGCCGGCCGAGCTCGGCGACGCCCTGCGCGACGACCTGCCGCAGCCGATCCGGATCCCGCACATCGCAGGTCTCCGCGACGATCCGCCGGTCGAGCGCCTCCACCTGCCGCACCGTCTCCTGCAGGTCCTCCGCGCGAGCGGTGGCGTAGGGCACGCCCTCCACCTGGGTGTCGATGTCGATCGCGATGATGTCGGCGCCCTCCTCGGCGAGGCGCAGCGCGTGCGCGCGGCCCTGCCCGCGCGCGGCCCCCGTGATGAACGCGACCTTGCCCTCGACTCTTCCAGCCATGACCATTCCTCTTCTCGTCGTTGAGATGTGCAGCGGTGTGTTGCGCAGCGGATGACCCGTGTCGTGTCGCGCCGGTCCGGTGGGCCCGGGCGACGGCATCGGCGGGTCCTGCCCGCAGTCCTCACCCTAGTGGCACTGAGTGCCGGTGGGAAGGGATGGCCGGCACTTCGCCGTCGGCGGGCTCCCGCACGCGGCCATCCGGCCGCCCGCCCGGCCTCCGCCGTGCACCGGGACGCGCCGGGGTAAGCTGCACGGCAGAGGAAACGGAGCAGCACATGGATCCCGAACCGGCCGGAACCGCGGCGACGGCGCCGCGCATCGGCCGCGCCCCGGCGACGACGCACGGGGAGCTCAGCCACATCGCGCTGAACCTGTTCATCGAGCGGGGCTTCGACGCGACCACGATGGACGACATCGCGCAGCGCGCGGGCATCGGCAGACGCACGCTCTTCCGCTACTTCGCCTCGAAGAACGAGCTGCCGTGGGGGGACTTCGCGCCCCTGCTGCAGGCGATGCGCGCGCGGCTCGCGGGCACCGATCCCGAGCTGCCGCTCATGCGCGCGCTCAAGGACGCCATCCTCGATTTCAACACCTTCCCCGCGGAGGAGCATGCCTACCACCGCGGCCGGATGTCGCTGCTGCTCACCGTGCCCTCGCTCACCGCCTACTCCACCTTGAAGTACGCGGACTGGCGCGCGGTCATCGCCGAGTTCGTCGCCGCGCGCACGGGCGCGGCGCCCGACGACCTCGCTCCGCAGACCATCGCGTACGCGTGCCTCGGCATGTGCATCGGATCGTACGAGCGCTGGCTCGCCGACGACGACGCCGACCTGCTCGCGCTGATCGACGAGGCCTTCGTCACGGCGGAGTCGGTGTTCGGCCTGCACGCATCGTGAGCGCCACACCGGGGCGCCCGCGGCGCACCGTGATCGTGGGCGCGGGCGGCGCGGGAGCGCCGCTCGCCGCCCGGCTCGCCGCGGATCCGGGCCGGGCGGTCGTCCTCCTGGAGGCCGGGGACTCCGCCCCTCCCCCGCCCGAACTCCTCGACGGCGGAGCGCTCCGCGGCGCGCTGCCCGGCCGGCCGGACGGCTGGCGCTACGAGGTGGAGCTCGGGCGCGGGCGGCCCGACGTCATCGCGCGGGGGAAGCGGCTCGGCGGCTCGACCGCAGTGAACGGCGGCTACTTCGTCCGCGCGACGCGGGACGATTTCGCCCGCTGGGCCGCCGCGGGCGGCCCCGAGTGGTCGTACGCGCGCGCCCTGCCGATCCTCCGCGCACTGGAGCACGAGCTCGATCCGGTCCGCGATACCGCCCTGCACGGCGCCGACGGCCCGGTCCGCGTCGCGCGGCCCCCGCAGGACGGACCCGTCGCCGCGGCGTTCACCGCGGCGGCGCGCGAGCTCGGCTTCCCCGTCGAGGCCGACAAGAACGCGGGCGGCGCCCCCGGCGTCGGCCCGGTCCCGTCGAACATCATCGACGGCGTGCGGCGGAGCACCGCGACGGCCTACCTGGAGGGGGCGGCGCTCGAGGCGGCCGCGCGCGGGCGACTCGAGATCCGCGGCGGCACGCGCGTGCTGCGGGTGATCATCGAGGGCGCCGCGGAGGGCCCGCGCGCCGTCGGCGTCGAGACCGAGCGCGGCCCCGTCGCCGCGGACGAGGTCGTGCTCTCGGCCGGCGCGATCGCGACGCCGCAGCTGCTCCTGCTGAGCGGCATCGGACCGCGCGCGCACCTCGCCGAGCACGGGATCGGGGTCGTCGCGGCGCTCCCCGTCGGCACCGCCCTCGCGGATCACCCGAATCTCGCGCTCGCCTGGGAGCCGCGCCGCCCCGTGGTCGATTGGGAGGCGGGGTACGGCTTCCCGACCGCGCTGAACCTCGACGCCGCCGCGGTCGATCCCGCGCTCGTTCCCTGCCCCGAGGGCGACCTCGAGATCCTGCTCGGCGCGAAACCGCTCGAGTTCCTGCTCGCGGGCGGGCGGCGGGAGGCCGAGACGCTGCAGTTCCTCGTGGCGCTGCAGGAGCACCGCGGCCGCGGACGGCTCTCGCTCACGAGCGCCGACCCGCTGGATCCGCCGCGGATCAAGTACGACTACTTCGCGGGAGCGGAGGACCGCAGGCGGATGCGCGCCGGCGTTCGGGCCGCCGTCGCCCTGCTGCGCGCGCCGGCCTTCTCCGAGGTGTTCGGCCGGCTGATCGACCTCGACGGCGCCGTGCTCGACGACGACGCGGCGCTCGACGACTGGATCCTCGCCCGCCACGGCACCGCGCTCCACACGTGCGCGACGGCGCCGATGGGCGCGGTCGTCGACGGTGCGGGGCGGGTGCGCGGCGTCGCCGGGCTGCGCGTCGCCGACACCTCGATCCTCCCCTCCGCCCCGCATCGGGGCCCGGCGAACACCGCCGTCTTCATCGGGGAGTTCCTGGCGCGCGCGATGCTCGTCGGGCGGTAGCGCGCAGGGGTTTCAGGGCCGATGCGCGCCGGCATCCGGCGTGCTCCGACGCGCGTCCGGCGGCTCAGCCGTGGGCGCGCGCCGGGATCTCGCGGGCGAGGAGGAGCGCCCCGGCGCCGAGCAGGCTGCCGGTGATCCGGCGCTGCCACGTCTCCCACGCCGGGCGGGCCGCGAGCCTCGGCGCCAGTGAGCCCGCGGCGAGGACGATGAGCGCGTTGACCGCGACGCTCACGAGGATCTGCAGCGCGCCGAGCGTCACGCCCTGGAGCAGCGCGTGACCGCGCGCGGGATCCACGTACTGCGGGATGAGCGTGAGGTACATGATCGCCGACTTGGGGTTGAGCAGGTTGGTCGTCAGGCCCATGCGGAACAGGCGGACCGCGCTGTGGCGCGGGGCGCCGCGCAGCTCGAACGGATCCCGGCGCCCCGGCCGGAGCGCCCGCCAGGCGAGGTGCGCGAGATAGAGGGCCCCCGCGGCCTTAAGGCCGATGAACAGCCACGGCACGGCGACGAGCACGACGGCGAGGCCGAGGTTGGCAAGGAGCATGTAGCAGACGAAGCCGAGCGCGGTACCGCCCAAGGACACGAGCCCCGCACGACGCCCCTGAGCGATGCTGCGGGAGAGCAGGTAGATCATGTTCGGGCCGGGGACGAGCACCATCGCCAGGGCGGTCGCGATCATCGCCGCGGCCGCGGCGGCGGAGACGGGGAGCAGAGCGGCGTTCGACAGCATGTGGTCCATGCTGATGTAATGCCTTTATGCATCTCAACCCTTACGGCGAGTACGCGGTGCTGCTGGCCCGCTCGCTCGCCGACGACTGGCCCGACGATCGGGCCGGCGTCGTGGCGCGCACGCGCGAGTACGGCATGACCATGCGGTTCCGCGAGCAGGCGGACGATCACGACCGCTGCCGCGCCGTGGTCGACGCGTGGCTCCGCGTCGTGGACGCGCCGAGCGCCGATGCGCGCGCGGTGCTCCTCAACGACGCGATGGCGGCGGCCGCGGCCTACCCGCGGCTCACGGACCACGACGGGGAGGGCTGGCACCTGCACTACCGGGGCACCGAGGACGAGCTGCCGCGCGTGCTCCACGCCGTGTTCGGCGTCGGAACGGCGCTCCATCTCACCACCCGGGGCATGTCGCGGCTCGGACGCTGCGCGGCCGACGGCTGCGACCGCGTCGTCGTCGACGTCTCCCGCAACGGCCGGCAGCGGTTCTGCTCCCCGAGGTGCGGCAGCCGGGAGGCCGTCCGGCGCCACCGCGCCCGCCGGAGGGACGGCGGGGCGGGGGTGCTTGACGGGGGCCGCGACCTCCGGTAGACCTGAGAGCGCAGGATAACGGCACTGAGTGCCTATACTCGGTGCACTGCTCGATCAAAGGAGATCATCCATGCGCACGCGCGTCGCCGTCCTCAGGGAAGCACCAGGGAAATGGAACGTCGAGGAGGTCGAGCTCGACGAGCCGGGCTACGGGGAGGTGCTGGTCGAGATGGTCGCGACGGGCCTCTGCCACAGCGACGACCACATCTCGGCCGGGGACGCGCAGGTGGCGCACCTCCCGGTCATCGGCGGGCACGAGGGCTCCGGCATCGTGCGCAAGCTCGGACCGGGAGTCACCGACTTCGCCGAGGGAGACCACGTGCTCACCTCCTTCATCCCCGCCTGCGGCAAGTGCCGCTGGTGCGCCAACGGGAAGCAGAACCTCTGCGACAACGGCGCGAAGATCATGGTCGGCGACCAGCTCGACGGCACGTTCCGCATCCACACCGACGACGGCCTCGACGTCGCGACCGCCGCGCTCCTCGGCACCTTCGCCGAATGGCAGGTGTACGACCAGCTCTCGCTCATCAAGATCGATCCGAGCATCCCGCTCGAAGTCGCCTGCCTCGTCGCCTGCGGCGTGCAGACCGGCTTCGGCTCCGCGGCCTACGCCGGGGACATCCAGCCCGGCGACGTCGTGCTGGTCGCCGGCGTCGGCGGCGTCGGCATGAACGCCGTGCAGGGCGCGCGGGAATCCGGGGCGTCGCACATCATCGTCGCCGATCCGGTGCCCGACAAGCAGCGGTGGTCGCTCGACTTCGGCGCCACGGAGGCCTTCGCCTCGATCGAGGAGGCGATGCCGCGCATCCGCGAGCTGACGAACGGCCAGGGCGCCGACGTCGCCGTGCTCACCCCGAGCCTCATGACGAATCAGATCATCGGCGAGGGCCTGCTCGCGATCCGCAAGGCCGGCACCGTCGTGGTGACGGCGGTGAGCAACGACCGAGAGGAGGGCACCGTCCCCGGCCTCAACGGCTTCCACCTCGCCATGATGCAGAAGCGGATCCAGGGCGCCCTCTACGGCATGAAGTCGCCGCGCGAGGCCATGCCGCAGCTGCTCGCGATGTACCGGGCCGGCAACCTCAAGCTCGACGAACTGGTCACGAAGACCTATTCGCTCGACGAGATCAACGACGCCTACGACGACATGCGCGCGGGGAAGAACATCCGCGGCGTGATCCGCTTCGGCTAGACGCCTGAAGGAGCGTCGCCGGGAGCGGGCTGGGTACTTCGGGCACCCGCTCCCGGCGACGCGGTCGTTCAAGCTGAGGCCGGACTCGTCATGCGCAGCGCGACGGTCAACGGCTCCGCACTGCCGAACCGCTCCGCCGTCACCGCGACGCGCTGCTTCAGCGCGTTCTTCACGGCGTTGAAGTCCGCCGGCGCCCCGAGGCAATCCGCGGCCAGGAGCGCGTCGTCTTTGAAGTAGCCGACCGTGATCGCTCCGTCCGCCCCTTCGCGCACGACCTCCCGGTCAAAGCCCGTCAGAATGCCGGCCGTCTGCAGCCTGAGCTCGTACTGGTGGGACCAGAACCATGGCACGGCGCGCTCGACCGGCGCCGCGCCGACGATCGAGGCGGCGACGACCTTCGCCTGGTCGGCCGCGTTCGGCACGGATTCGAGCCGCGCGACCGCGCCGCCGGCGAACGCGTTCTGCTGCGCGGCGATATCGCCCACCGCGTACACGTGCGGCAGCGTCGTCCGCCCCTCAGCATCGACGATGACGCCGTTGCCGATCTCCGCTCCGGCCTCCGCGAGCAGTGCGATCTCCGGGATCACGCCCACCCCGACGACGATCACATCGGCGGGGAGCCGCTCGCCATCGGCGAGGTGGACGGCCACCGCGCGATCCCCGTCGGTCTCGATGCGCTCCACGCCGACGCCGAGCAGGACCCGCACGCCGTGTTCCTCATGCACCCGCTGCAACCGAGCCGCGATCGTCGGTCCGGCGACGCGGGCGAGCAGGCGCTCCTGAGCTTCGAGCACCGTCACCCGATGGCCGAGCTTCACGAGCGTCGACGCGGTCTCCAGCCCGATGTAGCCGCCGCCGATGATCACCGAGTGCGCGGTTCCCCGGGCGAGCGTCGAGAGCCGCCTGGCATCGTCCAGGGTCCGCACCGAGACGACGTTGGCCGAGTCGGCGCCGTCGAGCGGGAGCTCGCGGGCCGAGGCGCCGGTCGCCCAGACGAGCGTTCCGTAGCCGATCGTCTCACCGGCGGCCGTCGTCACCGTCTGCGAGGCGGCGTCCAACGACACGACCTCCGTGGAGGTGCGCAACTCGACCGCGGCGTCGTCCCAGTACTGCGGCTGTCGAAGCAGCAGCTCGGTCTCTGAGACGTCGCCGGTCATGTATCCCTTGGACAGCGGCGGGCGCTCGTAGGGCAGGTGGTCCTGCTTCTCGAACACGCCGATACGGCCGGCGTAACCCGATTTCCGCAGCTGTGCGTAGAGCGAGACGGCGGCATGCCCGGCGCCGACGATGACCGTATCGAAGGTGTCCATCTCGATCAGTCCTCCCCGGTGGCCACGGTGACCACCAGTCCGGCGTGCGCCCGCTGGAGCTTGAGCTGGCACCCCAGACGACTGCCGGGCTCGCGTTCCACGATGTCGAGCATCACGTCCTCGTCCCAGCTCGGCGCCTCGAAACGCTCCCGCCACGACGCGTCGACCAGCACATGACAGGTGCCGCAGTTCATCTCGCCGCCGCACTCGCCTTCGATGCCGGGGACATCGCTGTTCACCGCCGCCTGCATCACGCTCTCGCCCTCCGCGAAGGATACGGGGCGCTCCGCTCCGTCGCTCGGCGTGATGAATGTGATCTCCGTCATGATTCTCTCCTCAGATTCTTGTGAGCCGACGATTCAGACGCCGACCGCGACGCGCGGCTCGAATGCGAGCGGCAGCGACGTCAAACCGGACGTGTTGGTGGAGTGCACCCATTCGGGTGCGCTCGACAGGTGCAGGTCGGGGAAGCGCTCGAACAGCTTCTGAATGAGCATCCGCAGCTCGAGCCGGGCGACGTTGCGTCCGAGACAGATGTGCTCGCCGTCGCCGAACCCCAGATGCGGGTTCGGCGATCGCGTGATGTCGAACTCCGTCGCGGTCGGGCCGAACACCGACTCGTCCCGGTTCGCGGAAACGATCCAGCCGACGACCCAGTCGCCCTTCTTGATCTGTTTGCCGCCGATCTCGAGATCCTTCGTCGCGACCCGGAGGCGGTTCTTCGACGGGGTCACCCAGCGGATGATCTCCTCCACAGCGGACTTCGCGATCTTCGGATCCTGCAGCAGAGCAGCTTGCTCGGGGCGACGGGCGAGTTCCATGATCGCGATCGCGGCGGCGTTGCGGGTGGTCTCGAGGCCGCCGGCGACGACGGTGAAGCCCATGACGCCCGCATCGCGCTCCGGAAGGAGCGTGCCGCGGTAGTCCTTGTTCGCGATCAGGGTCGCGAAGTCGGAGCCTTCCTTCCCGCGGCGGGAGAGCACATGGGAGGCCATGTACTCGTTCAGGTCGCCCATCGCGTCGGCGATCAGGGCGTTGTGGTCCGACGCGTGCGGATCCCCCCAGTGGGGATCGTCCGGGTGGAGCATGCGCAGGGTGATGTTGCGCACCATCTCCCAATCCTCCTCCGGTACGGCCATCAGGTTCAGGAAGAGGCGCACCGGGAGGAGCGCCGAGATCTCCGTCACGCCCTCCGCCGTCCCCTTCTCGGCGATGTCGTCGAGGATCCCGTCGATGATCGCGTCGCAGTCTTCGTGGAACTTGTTGACGGCAGGAACGCTGAAGTGCGGGTTGAACGGGGCGCGGCGCTCCTGGTGCTCCGGCGGGTCGGAAGTGACGAGGTTCACGTCGAAGCCCATCTTGTAGCGCTCCTCCTCGGTGAGCTCGCGCCCGTTCGGCGGAATGTGCGTGCCGGCGGCGCTGGAGAAGTTCTCCGGCTCCTGCAGCAGGCGCAGGCAGTCCTCGTAGCGCGTCAACGACCAGAAGCCCCGCGAGTAGCCGGGAGCATCGGTCCAATGCACGGGATCCTCCTCGCGCAGGGCTTTCAGAACGGCGTGGAACTCGGTGCCGGCGAAGAACGCGGGGTCGACGAGCTTCGCATCGATGTCGGCTGGAATGGTCATGGGTACTCTCGCTTCTCTGCGGTCGGGGACGGGTGTTCAGTGGCCGCGGTAGCCGCGGGCGAGGAGGCGTCCGCGCTCCTCGATCTGATCCGTGGGGGCGGGATGGGTGATGCAGTACGGGTCGTTCTGCCGGATCGCCTCGACGACCTGCTTGCCGACGTTCTCCGGGGACTTCGGAGCGTTGTGCGGGAAGTCGAAGGTGCGCACCTGCTCGTAGGCGATGGCATCGGAGAGATCGTCGCCGGTCTCCTGCTGCCGCACGGCCTTGCTCGTCTCGCCGATGTTCGTGGTGATGAGCCCGGGGTAGAGCACGGTGACGCCGAAGTCGTCCCGGTGGTCGACGAGCTCCTCGCGGAGCACGTCGCTGAGGCCGTCGACCGCGTGCTTCGATGCCGTGTAGGGCGCGTGTCCCGGGTTCGTGGAGTGCACGGCCAGGGAGGAGGTGTTCACGATGTGCTTGCGGCCCGACTGCTCCCGCATGCGCGGCAGAAAGGTCTGCACACCGTTGAGCACGCCGAAGAAGTTGACCTCCATCATCCACCGCCAGTCCGAGATCTTCGCGTTCCACACCGCCCGGAACGGGCGCCAGGTGACGCCCGCGTTGTTGCAGAGGATGTCGACGCGGCCGAACTCGCCGAAGGCGTCGTCGGCGAGCGCTTCGACGCTCGCGAGGTCGGTGACATCGACGCCGCGCGAGATCGCGGTGCCGCCGGCGGCGGTGATCTCCGCCGCGACCGCCGCCGCCGCCTCGCCGTTGATGTCGGCGACGAGCACCTGCGTTCCCAGTCGTGCGAGTTCGAGCGCGATCGAGCGGCCGATGCCGCTGCCGGCGCCGGTCACCACTGCGTTCGCGCTGGCGAAATCCAATTCGGCGTTCACGTTGCCACCCAGTTCTCCAGATGCGCCGCGTCTTCGTCGACGCGCTTTACGCGATCGGGCTTGCCCCGTACTCTATGAAGACAGACCGATTCTTATCCAGCAATTAGATGCACTATTTAATGCGATTCTCGAATAACAAAGGGGTCTTTCGTGAAACTGATCTGGCCGATCCGCCACAGCTTCGTCCGCTACGTCCGCACCGTGGGCGGAGAGATCCACCTCTCCGACGGGGCGCGGGAGGGCTCCGACGGCTTCGTCTTCCCGCAAGCGGTCGACTGCAGCCCCGTCGGCAGTGGCACCGGCACCCGGTTCGCCGGGGCGATCCGCTTCGTCGCGCACGGCGGCTTGCTCGATGTCACCGTCGCGAACCCGTCGGTGCGCCTCATCGATGGCTCCGGCGCGATCGACATCGACCAGGGCGACGGGGTCCGCTTCGAGTTCGGGCGCTTGAACGAGGGCGAGGGCTCGGACGTCGCCACTGCGACGATCCGAATGACCGTCACCGGCGCCCGGCTGCTCGGCGACGTGTACTCCCCCGGCGACTTCCTCGACCCGATGCGCGTCGATGGGCAGCCCGATGCTTGACCTGCAGCGGCTCGAGCACTTCCGCGTGCTCGCGAGCCACCAGAGTTACACCGCGGCCGCGGCCGCACTCCATGTCTCGCAGCCGACGCTCACCCGCAGCATCCAAGGGCTCGAGAAGTCGCTGAACGCACGGCTGCTCGATCGCGGCCGCAACGGCGTCGAACTCACCGACGTCGGCCTCGAGCTGCTGCATCACGCGCACTCGTTGGCGCAGCACGTCACGAGCATCGAGGCCGACATCTCGATGCGCTCGCAGGGCATGCGCGGGCACGTCAACATCGGGCTCGGACCGAACATCGGCGGGATGATCCTGCCGAGCGTCATCTCCGAGATCGTCGATTCGGAGCACGACATCACCCTCCGGGCGACGCTGAGTCCGGCGACCGAGATGTACGCCATGACGTTGAACGGCGAGCTCGACTTCTTCGTCTCGCGGATGCCGAACCCCTCGTGGCTCGAGAAGCTGGACGTCCTGCCCATCGGCATGGCTCGGACGGAGTTCTTCGTACGCCCCGCACATCCGCTCGCGGCGAAGAAGCGCGTCAAGCTGGCGGACGTGCTGGAGTACCAGCGCATCTGCGGCACGGCGTGGAACGAGGTCCTGGCATCGTCCTCCGCCGATCAAGATATCCCTCCGCTCGAGGCGTCCATCGAGGTCGACGACTCGGGCGTCCTCGCACGCGCCGTCCACGATGCGGATCTCATCCTGGTCGGCATGAACCAGGAGCCGGCTGCATCAGGGCTGGTCCGCCTCGCGATCTCCGATCGGAAGCAGCTGTTCCCCGGCGCGCCCGTGACGCTGAACCGGCCGACGCACCGGAGCCTCTCCCCCGCCGGACGCTTCGTGCTCCGCATCGTGCTCGCCCACGCCTATGCGATCTTCGGCGGCCCCGGGACCGCCCCGCCCCCGGAACTCGACTAGGCGGCGGCCGGCGAGCACCCCGCTCTCGGGATCAGCAGGGCGATCACCACGGCGGCGAACGCCGCACCGGCCGAGACCAGGAACGCGAGGAGGAAGCCCCGCTCGGCGCTCCAGCCCGCCGTCGCGGTCGCCGCGAGGATCGCTCCGATGAGCGCTGCGCCCCAGGCCGTGCCGAAGGTGCGGATCTGGGTGTTCAGCCCGTTCGCCGCGGCGACTTGGTGCGGCGGCACCGCGGCCATGACCAGCTGGGGCACCGCGCCGAAGGCGAGCGCGAACCCGAAGCCGAGCACGGCCACGCAGCCCACGAGGAACCAGAGCGGCCCGGGCCACAGCGCGGGTGCCCCCAGCGCGACCACGACGGCGGCACTGCCGACGGCGAGCACGACGCGCGGCCCGGAGCGCCGGCTCCAGCGCGCGATGACCGGCGTCGCGGCGACCTGCGCCGCCGACGTCACCATCATGACGAACGAGGCGGCGAGCGGGCTCAGGCCGTAGCCGATGCCCGTGCCGAGCACGAGCAGTTGCGGGATCGCGACATTCGCCCCCATCATCGCGAAGTTCAGCGCCAGCGCGGCCGCATTGGTGCGCACCACCTGCGGGCGCCAGGCGACGCGGACGTCGATCAGCGGCGAGGCCGCACGCAGCATCCAGAGATTCGTCGCCACGAGGACGAGCAGCGCGGCTCCGCCGACGCCCCAGAGGGCGAAGGATGCGGCGCCCCAGCTCAGGCTCTGCGAGAGCGCGATGAGCAGCGCGCTCGAGCCGAGCATCAGCCCGAGCGCGCCGAGCAGATCGAAGCGGGCCCCGCGCTCGGCGGGGGCCGTGCGCGGCACCGCCCGGTGCATCCAGACGACGCTGACGAAGCCGAGCACCGCGCAGACCCAGAACATCGCCTGCCATCCGGCGACACGCGTGACGGCCGCGCCGAGCGGCATCCCGATCGCCGCCCCGGCGCCGAGCATGCCGGACGCGAGCGCGACGCCCGTGGCGACCCGATGGACCGGCATGATCTCCTGCAGGATCGACATGCTCAGCGGGATCACCGTGATCGCGACGCCCTGCAGCGCGCGCCCGGCGACGAGCACCTCCACCTGCGCGCTCGCCGCGGCGATGATCGATCCCGCGGAGAAGACGAGCATCAGGATCACCGCGACGCGCGTGCGGCCGAAGAGATCGCCGAGCTTCCCGCCGATGGGCGAGAAGGCGCAGGCGCTGAGAGTATTGGCGGTGACGATCCAGGCCGTCGCACTCGGCTCCGCATCCAGCAGGCGGGGGAACTCCCCCTGCAACGGGATGACCATCGTCTGCATCATGCCGGCGACGAGGCAGGCGAACACCAGGGCTGCGACGCTGGAGCGGTACACAGCACTGGACGGCCCGCCCGCCTGCGCGGTCACGAGGCGGCGCCGAACTCGAGGTCGAGGTTGGCGGCGTCCTTCCCCGCATAGAGCTGCGCCCCGTTGCGATGCGCACGGATACTCACGAGCCCGGCGAGCAGCGTGAGTACGGCGCCCACGAAGAAGGCGAAGGAGATGACGATCGACACCCCGGAGTACGAGCCGGTCAGATCCTTCACGATCGCGAAGGTGATGCCGCCGGCGAACGTGGAGACCCCGACGAGCATGAGCAGGATCCCGTTGACGACGGTGAAGTTCTTCGCCCCGAACTCCCGCAGGCTGAAGAAGGTGATGTAGTCCCCCTCCGCGCCCTGCGACAGCCCGATCGTGGCCGCCACGATCCACATCAGCATGATCGGCGTCGTGTTCGGCAACGTGCCCAGCAGCACGGCGCCGACCCCGGAGACGGTGAAAACGAGGATCGGACCCGCGTAGCTCCAGATCCGATCCACGAGCACGCCGCCGACGACGCGGCCGAGGAGGACCCCGACGAGCATCGCCATCGAGAGGCCGGTGGCGAAGCGGGCGTCGAAGCCGCGATCCTGCGCCACGACCGCGATGTTCGCGAGGAAGCCGCCGACGGCGGTGTTCGTGATGCCGAAACCGATGGCCAGCGTCCAGAAGCGGGAGTCGCGCAGGATGTCGCGCAGCTCCATGCCGGCGGCCTCGGGCGCTTTCCCCGCCCCCGTCGATTCCAGCGCGGCGTCGTCGGCGAACAGCGGCTCCTTCGGCTTCCGGAACAGCCAGATCACCATCGGCAGCGTCACGACCACGACGTAGACGAAGAGCGTCCAGTACCCCGCGCGCCAGCCCCCGCCGTTGTAGATGAACGAGGTCATCACGGGCAGCGCGATCAACGGCAGCAACGACGCCGCACCGCCGACGATGCCCACGGCGAGCCCGAGGTTCTTCCGGTACCAGAACGAGAGCATCCGCGAGATCGCCGTGAAGTACCCGAGCGACCCGAAGATGCCGACGGCGAAGGCGATTCCCCAGAACATCGGCCAGCTGGGCGGCAGCGTCGCGAAGGCGAGCAGGGCGAGCGCGTTCACCACGACGGTTGTGATGAGGAAGGGACGCGGCGAGTAGCGCTTGAGCAGCCACCCGGCGACGGGCTGCAGCAGCCCGAGGAAGAGGATGATCCACGGGCTGATCGTCACCGCGGTCGCGGGGAGTCCCGTCGCCTCCATCGTCGGACCGATCATGATGCTCTGCGTCTGCGCGATGATGATCGGACTGCCCGCGTAGAAGAACACACCCCCGATCAGCGCCCGCGAACCCCGCCGGAATTCACTCACCGGCGCCGGCGCCGGGCCTCCCGGAATCCGGTCCGATGCCACCGTTGCGTCAGTCATGGCAGGTCAGTCGTTCACATTCGGGTTGTTGACGTAGTCGCGCTGCATCGAGGCGGGGAGGTATTTCTCCTCCATCTCGCGCACCTGCTGGTAGCTCGGCTTCACCCAGTTGTCGCCGACGCCGCCGTAGAGCTCGGTGCCGCGGCGCTCGAGCTCGGCCGTCATGTAGTCGTTGAGCGGCTTCGAACTGTTCGCCTCGCGTACTTGCAGCAGCATGCGCCAGGTCTCGCCGACGGCCGGGTAGATGAAAGGGGTGACGTCGATCGACTGCCCCATCGCGCTGAGCTCCTCCATCGACGGGCGCGAGGTGAGCGTGAACGACGGGATGACGTACGCCGGCTTCGGCGTCTCGGCGAGCGCGGTGCGGATCTGCTCCCAGGTGTGCAGGCCCTCGTAGAAGATGACGTCGGCGTCCGTCTCCTCGGCGTAGAGCTTGCCGCGCCGGATCGCCTCCTCCAGGCTGCCGCCGCCGGCGCCGTAGCCGTCCGTGCGGGCGACGATCACGAAGTCCTCATCGAGCTCGTCGCGCGCATCGCACGCGGCGTTCAAGCGGCCGATGGCCTCCTCATCGGAGACGAGCGCGATCCCGGTCTGCCCGCCGGCCTTCTTCGGATCGGCCTGATCCTCGATGTGGATGCCGGCGACGCCGGCGTCGATGAACTCGTGGACGGTGCGCCGCACGCTCGCGGGGCCGGGGCCGAACCCCGTATCCGCATCGCAGAACACCGGGATATCGACGGATCGAGCCACACGACGGCAGTGGTCGACGAACTCCGTCATGGTGAGGATGCCGACATCGGGGACGCCGTACCAGAACGCGCTGATCCCGCCCGAGACCTCGAACGCCTCGAAGCCGGCCGCCTCGGCCATCTGCGCGTGGATCGGCATCACGCCGAAGGGCATGATCACCGTCTCGGGCCGCTTGAAGAGCGCCTTCAACCGCGTGGTCTTCTTCTGAGTCATCGCCATCGGCAACTCCATTCCTCGAGTTCGCAGGGCAGTCAGCGCCGTGCCACTGTCCAAGCTATGCATCCCTCTTCCATGACGCCAATGCAATGTTTCTCGCAATTCGATGCGGCAAGTGAATCTTTGCTCGCCATCCCCCCTCGGCCACCCGCGCACCCGGACCCCTCAATTTCGGCACGGAGTGCCAATGATTCACAATCTGCATAGATTCGCAACGCATGTTGCGCTTGACGCACACTCCGCGGCCGCACAGGATGATGCACAGCCGATGTCCTCCCAGCCCGGGCAGCACCGCCCCGGCGGGACATCGACGGGATTCAACGAGGAGTCACATCTTGGACGCACGTGCTGCCCTGATCTACGAACAGCCTGGCGAGTGGAAGATCACCGACGTCACGCTCGACCCGCCGAAGTCCGGGGAGGTCCTCGTCGAGATGGTCGCCAGCGGGCTCTGCCACTCCGACGACCACATCTCGGTGGGCGACGTGCCTGTCGGCCACCTGCCGTTCTGCGGCGGCCACGAGGGCGCCGGCATCATCCGCGAGGTCGGCCCGGGCGTCATCGGCCTCGAGGTCGGCGATCACATCGTCACCTCGTTCATCCCCGCCTGCGGCCACTGCCGCTGGTGCGCGACCGGGTACCAGAACCTCTGCGACAACGGCGCGCTCATCCTGCAGGGCAACCAGCTCGACGGCACCTTCCGCATGCGCGCCGACGGCCGCGATGTCGCCACCGCTTCGATGCTCGGCACCTTCGCGAACTGGCAGGTCTTCGACCAGCTCTCCGTCGTCAAGGTGCGCGACGACGTTCCGCTGAACGTCGCCTGCCTCGTCGCCTGCGGCGTGCCGACGGGATTCGGATCCGCCGTGCACGGCGCCGAGGTCCGCCCCGGCGACGTCGTCATCGTGATGGGCACCGGCGGCGTCGGGATCAACGCGGTGCAGGGCGCCGCGGTCGCCGGCGCCGGGCACGTGATCGCCGTCGATCCGGTCGCGTTCAAGCGCGAGGTCGCGCTCTCCGTCGGCGCCACCGAGGCGTTCGCCACCATCGAGGAGGCTACTGAGTTCGCGCGGAGCATCACGAACGGCCAGGGCGCGGACTCCGCGATCGTGACGGTCGGGATCGTCCACGGCGACCGCATCGCCGAGGCGTTCTCCGCCATCCGGAAGGCCGGCACCGTGGTCGTCACCTCCCAGGGGGCGCTCGACGAGTTCAACATTCCCGTGAATCTCTTCGAGATCTCGATGTACCAGAAGCGCATCCAGGGCGTGCTCTACGGCGTCGAATCGCCGCGCCGCCAGATCCCGAAGCTGCTCGATCTCTACGACGACGGGATCCTCAAGCTCGATGAGCTCGTGACCCAGCGCTACCCCCTCGAGCGGATCAACGAGGCCTACGCCGACATGCACGCCGGACGGAACATCCGCGGCGTCATCGACTTCACGCTGTGACCGCTGCACTCAGAAAGGAATGATCATGACCCCCAATGTGGACACCGACGTCCGTAGCTACGGCATCTTCATCGACGGCCGCTGGACCGACGGCGCCTCCGGGCGGTACTCCGACGTGCTGAACCCCGCGACGGAGGAGGTCGTGGCACGCGTCACGGTCGCCACGGCAGACGACACCGTCGCCGCCATTCGCTCCGCACGCGAGGCCTTCGATCACGGCCCCTGGCCACGCATGAGCGTGGAGGAGCGCCGCAGCGTGATGCATCGGATGCTCGCGATCCTGGAGCGCCGTCGCGACGAGCTCGTCGACATCAACGTGACCTCCGGCGGTGCGACCCGACCCATTGCGGCCGCGATCCAGATCGACGCCGCCATCGCGCACTTCCGCGACATGGTCGACCGGGTCATGGTCCGCTTCGACTGGGAGCGGCCGAGCCCGGCGCACGTGGGTGCCGGCATCGGCCAGGGCAACATCCTCCGGGAGCCCTTCGGCGTGGCCGCGTTGATCTCGGCGTACAACTTCCCGCTGCTGCTGAACATCGTCAAGCTGGCACCCGCGCTCGCCTCCGGGTGCACGAGTGTGCTCAAGCCCGCCTCCACGACCCCGATCGAGGCGATCGTCCTCGGCGAGATCGCAGAGGAGGCCGGGCTCCCCGCCGGCGTGCTCAACGTCATCACCGGCGACCGCGAGGTGAGCTACGAGATGTCGACGAATCCGATGGTCGATCTCGTCAGCTTCACCGGCTCCGACAACGTCGGCAAGCTCATCTACGCCCAGGCGGCGACGTCGCTGAAGAAGGTCGTGCTGGAGCTCGGCGGGAAGTCCCCGCTCATCGTCACCGAGGATGCGGACATCGACGCCGCGGCGCAGGACATCATCTTGAACACGACGCTGCACGCGGGGCAGGGCTGCTCCCTCCTCACCCGCGCCGTGGTGCACCGCTCCCGAGCGGACGAGCTGACGGAGGCGGTACGCGCCGGCTTCGCGCAGATGACGCTCGGCGATCCCGCGGATCCCGCCACTGCCATGGGCCCGCTGATCTCCGCTGCCCAGCGCGACAAGGTGCTCGGCATGATCGCGGACGGTGTACGCGAAGGCGCCAAGATCGCCTACGGCGGCACCGATGGCGGGCAGGATCGCGGATTCTTCGTCGAACCGACCCTCTTCACCGATGTCCACAACAGCATGTCGATCGCGCAAAAGGAGTTCTTCGGCCCGGTGAACGTCGTGATCCCCTTCGACACGGACGAGGAGGCCGTGCGGATCGCCAACGACAGCGAGTTCGGGCTCTGGGCGGCGGTGCGCTCCGCCGACCCGGTGCGCGCGTACGGAATCGCCAAGCGACTCCGGGCCGGCACCGTGTCGTTGAACGGCGGCGGCGGCGCCTTCCCGAACACGCTCCTGCCCTACGGCGGCTACAAGAGCAGCGGCCTCGGCCGCGAATACGGCGAAGCCGGTCTCGACGAGTACCTCGAGACCAAGAGCGTCGTCTGGGGCGTCGCCGGCGGATAGTCCGGCTCTCGATCGACGTCCCGCCTGCGCCGCAGGCCCGCCCCGGCACCGCGTCGAGCGTGCCGGGGACGGGCCTCGCCGTGCCTTCGCATTCCGCATTCTGCGCCCCGCGCGCCGTCCCCCGATCCCCAGACGCATCGAACAATGAGGTTCACCATGTCTCCATCGCTCACCGTTGCGAGCTTCATCGACGAAGCCGCACTGTCCACGTACCAGAAGCGCGTCGTCGCGCTCTGCCTCGGCCTCGGGTTGGCCGAGGGCATCAATGCCCTCTCGCTCGGCTACGTCATCCCCGCGCTCTCCGAACTCTACGACGTCCCGCCCGCGGCCTTCGCTTTCATCTTCATCACCGCGCTCATCGGCGAGATCATCGGCAACTTCGTCCTCGCCCCGCTCGGCGACAAGTTCGGCCGCCGCACCATGATCCGCGTCGGCATCCTGATCTTCGGCACTGCTGCCGTCGTCTCCGCGTTCGTCGGCTCCGTCGAGGCACTCGCCGTCTGCCGATTCTTCGCGGGTTTCGGAATCGGGGCGGCGGTGCCGAGCGTCTTCACCCTCGCCAGCGATTTCTCCCCGAACCGGACGAAGGGGCGAGTGATCTCGATCCTGTCGATGTCGATCTCCGCGGGCGGCTTCCTCATCGGGCTCGTCGCGTCCGAATTCATCCCGAATTACGGTGGTGCGGCGTTCCTCGCGCTGGGCGGGGTCCTGCCGCTCGTCCTCCTCGCTGCGACGTGGTGGGCGTTGCCCGAATCGGTCGCCTACCTTGCGGATCAGAATCGGCAGGAAGCGGTCAGGCGGACCCTGCGACGCATCGCTCCCGAGTCGCTGGATCGCCTCGGGGACGACGCCGTGTTCGCGCCCGCGGAACGCGCGCAGGGCGCGCGCGTCGTCCTGCTCTTCAAGAACGGGCGGCTCCCGCAGACCGTGCTCATCTGGGTGCTCTCGTTCCTCGGCCTGTTCAACTCGTACTTCATCTTCAGCTTCCTGGCGACGATCCTCATCATCGACGGCGTCCCCGAGCCGGCATCGTTGCTCAGCGTCTCACTCGCCACCTTCGGTGGCATGGTGGGCGGAGTCGCACTGGGGCTTCTGATGGATCGCACCTCGCTGGGCGTCGCAGCAGGATCGCTCGGAACGCTCCTCGCCATTGTCGGGTTCCTTGTTCTCATGGTCGTGCCAGCCGATTCCGGTGCACTCGTGTTCGCGATCCTGGGAGCCGCTCTCGGGGCGGGCGCCATCGGTGCGAACTCCTGCAGCCAGGTGCTGGCCACGCAGATCTACCCCGCGACCATCCGTTCGACGGGCCTCGGCTGGTACTCCGCGATGGGTCGACTCGGCGGACTCGTCGCCCCGAGCCTCATCGGCGCGCTGCTCGCCGCGAACGTCTCACCGAACGCGCTGTACGGGACCGCGATCGTTCCCTTGGCGCTGACCGGCGGGGTGCTGGTGTTCTTCGCCATTCGGTACCGCTCCCGATTGCGCGAAACGGAGCCCCGCGAGGAGACGACGGAAACGCTGGGCGCTGCACTGGCGTCGTCCTCTCCGAGCGGTGCACGCACCTCGGCGTGAGTCGTCGACAGACCCGCGTAGCGCCTGGACGGGCCGAACCTTCGGCGCTCCCCGTCCAGGCGTTGCGTGCCGCCCCCCCTACTGCCCCTCCCGCCAGGCCGCGAACGCGATCGGATCGTCCGTGATGACGAGGTCGATCCCGCGCTCGGCGGCCTGCATCCACTGGGGCGAGCTGTTGAGGGTGTAGACGAGGGTGCCGATGCCGAGCGCCTGCACCTCGGCGATGAGCTCGGGGCGCGCGTCGAAGAGCTTCGCCCTCGCCCCGACGGCCGACACCTGGAGGAGGACGGCGAGCTCGGCCGTGCGCCGGTCCCACTCCCGCGTAAGCATGACGCGCGCGCACTCGGGGGCCACCTCGCCGAGGATCTCGAGGGTGGGCACCTCGAAGGACTGCAGCGCGACCCGATTGACGAGGTGGCGCTCCCTGAGCAGTTCGACGACCTGCTCGACCTGCTCGGCGTCCCAGGGCCCCTTGAGCTCGACGAGCGCGCGCGAGGTCGTCGGCGCGAGCTCGTCGACGAACTCCTCGAAGGTGGGCACCCGCTCGCCCGCGAAGTCGGCGGAGAACCAGCCGCCGGCGTCGAGGGTCCGCAGTTCGGCGAGCGTCCAGCGCGCCACGGCTCCGCCGCCGCTGGTCGTCCGATCGACCGTCTCGTCGTGCATGAGCACGGGCACGCCGTCGGCGGTGAGCTGCACGTCCGTCTCCACGAAGTCGACGCCCTGCTCGAAAGCGATGCGCATCGCCGCGAGCGTGTTCTCGGGGGCGATCGCTGCGGCGCCGCGGTGAGAGATGATCCCGATGCCGTCCCGCTGCAGCGCGCCGTGCTCGGCCCGGCGCGCGTCGTCCTGCACGAGGGCGCCGTGCCGCTGCAGCGTGCTCGCGTGCGCGACGTCGGGGTTCATGCCGAGGAGGGCGAGCAGAGCGCTCACCAGCACCCAGGACAGCAGCAGGATCCGGCGCGTCGCGTACCTCGCCCCGAACGCCTCCCGGCTGCCCATGCCCGGCCTCCTCGCCCCGCGCTGCCCCGCGCGGTGCCCCCAGCCTAGCGAATCCCGTTACCGTTTCGTGATCTTTTTCCCTCTCGCGATCCGGATCAGGCGAGCAGTTCGGCGCAGTCGAGCTCGATCCAATCGCCCGCGCAGGGCGGCCCGGCCGTGTACTCGATGCGCCGCGCGCCGGGGAAGAGGAGCACCGAGGCCAGGGTCTTCCAGCGCGCCGGGGCCTCGGCCGCCGGGTCCGGGTGGCAGCAGACCGCGTTCGGAAAGCCCACGTGGTCCCGCAGGGGCGCCCGCAGCTCCTCACGCCCGAACTCCCCGGGCACGGCCGCGAGGCGCCTCCGCATCCGGCCGAGCCGCGCGTAGCTGTCGGCCATCGCGAGCGGCGCGAGATCGTGGCCTCCGGCGACGGGCCCGACGAAGTGGTTCGCGTGCGCGAGCGTCCCATCCGCGGATCCGGTCACGGTGAGGGCCTCCGGGCCGCCGGGGGCGGACTCGACGTTCAGCACCGCACCGCTCGCATCGGCGAGCACGAAATTGCCGGAAGCGGCGCGAGGCATCCCGGCGAGGATCTCGAGCGCGCCCGCGGCGTGCGGCGCATCGGCCACCGAGCGGATCTGCAGGTGGTAGGGCACGCCAGGGGTCACGCCGTCGAGGGAGCTGACGAGGGTATTCATCCCGAGCGCGAGCCCCGCCTCCGTCAGCACCATCTTCCCCAGCAGCCCGGCCTCGACGAGCGTCACGTAGTCAGGCCCGTCCGGGCGCTCGACCTCGAGGACGATGACGCCGCCCTCCAGCGCCTCGAGCCAATCCCAGTTCTGCCCGACCACGGCGCCGCCGTCCGCCCGGCGATCGGCCTCGACGGCGAAGGCGGTGCACTCGCCGAACTCCGCGCGGATCGCCGCCCCGGTCGCCCGCGACGCGCCGTTGAGCACCTCGGTGCGGCAGTTGATCGTCAGGATCTCGTCGAAGCCGAGACCGCTCCCCTCGGCGATCCCGCGGAGCTCCGCGAGCAGCTCCGGCGTGTACCGCTCGATGGCGGGGAGATGTCGTCGGGCGATCCGCACCGCCTCCGCCCAGGCGATCCCCTTCGCCGCGAACGCCCGCTCGTACCCCGCCCGGATGACCGCGATCCGCTCGCGCGCGAGCTCCCCGTACTGCCGTGAGCGCTCGGCGGGCGGGCCGCTGACGCGGATCCTCGGGTACCCGGCCGGCGACGGCGCGCTCATCCGCGGGCCTCCGGCCCCGCGCCGCCCGCGGGGCCGGTCCACGCGTCCAGGTCGAGCGCGAGCGGACCGTTCGCGCGGGCGTGGGCGGCGACCTCGCGGGTCGTGGCGATCCACGCCCCGGTGTCCTGCAGGTGGCCGATGACCGTGTCGAGCATCTGGAGCCGGGAGGGCCGGCCGGACAGCATGGGATGCGTCGTGACCATCACATGGCCGCCGAGCCCGGCGATGCCGTCGATCTCGGGCAGCCAGACGTCCAGCACCTCCCCCGGCGAGCGGATGGTCTTCTCCCAGGTGTCGTTCGCGAACCAGAAGTGCGGGGCGTCGTCGAGGATCCAGGAGATCGGCACCTCCATGATGTCGTGCGCGGGGTGCCGGTACGGCACGAGATCGTCGAGCAGGTTCGAGCTGTACGCGAATCCGGCCTCGACGAGCAGGTCGAGCGTCCGCGCGCTGAACTCCCACGACGGCGAACGGTAGCCGACCACCTCGGCGCCGAGGGCTCGGAGCGCCTCGAGGCCGGCCTCGAGCTCGTCCCGCTCCTGCTGCGCGGTGAGCGCGGTCGGCGAGGTGTGCGAGTGCCCGTGATGCGCGACCTCGTGACCGGCGTCGATGATCGCGCGCACCGCATCGGGGTGCCGCAGCGCGTCCTTGCCGCAGATGTAGAAGCTCGCGGCGATCCCGCGCCGCGCGAGCAGACGGAGGATCAGCGGCAGCCCCACCTTCGGTCCGTAGGCGCCCTGCGAGAGCACTCCGGGCGCCGCGGCGTTGGCGGGGTTCTCGCCGATCCAGACCTCCTCGGCGTCGAAGTCGAAGCTGAGGGTCGCTCCGTAGCGATGCCCCCCTGGCCACTGCGTCATCTCGTCTCCTCCTCTGCGTTGACGGCGCCGAGCCGTCCTTCGCGCGCATCCCGCTCGCGCAGCTCCTCCGGGCGTTCGGCGGCATCGCCGTAGCCCCCGCCGCCCGCGCTCTCCACCCGCACGATCGTGCCGGGCGCGAGCACCCGAGAGGTCTTCGTGGGGCGATCGATCACGGCACCGTCCGGCCCGATGACCGTGATGACCGTCGGCAGCGCCCCGGTGCCGCCCGCGGCGCCCGCCGGGGCGAATCGGGCGTCGGTCTGCTCCGCGTAGAAGGTCGCGTGCTGCGGATGTTCGAGGATCTCGTACTCGCGCACGAGGCCGAGCCCGCCGTGGAACCGGCCGAGCCCCTGCGACCCCGGCCGGAACTCGGTCCGCCGGATCCGCACGTTGTAGTTCGTCTCCACCACCTCCGTCGGCATGACCCCCACGTTGGCCATGTAGGTGTCCACGCCGTCGAGTCCGTCGCCGTGCGGCGTCGCGCCCGTGCCGCCGCCCACGACATCCGCCATCACGGACGCGGCGCCCGTGCGCGGGTGGGTCGAGCCGATGTTGAAGCTGAAGAAGCTGACCTGGCTCGAGGCGACCGCCCGATCCGGCCAGATCGCGTGCATGGCCCGGATCAGCGTGTCCGCGAGCCGCTGGCACGAGTTGTGCCTGATCGACACGGCGGCCGGCGGGAGCGGATTCACGACGCTGCCCTGGGGTGCGGTGATGTCGAGCACGCGCAGCACTCCATCGTTCGCCCGCATCTCCGAGGCCACGACGGCGCGGACGGCGTACACGAGCGCCGCTCGCGCGCTCGCCCACGGGATATTCATCGCGCCCGCCGTCTGCGGGTCGCAGCCGGAGAGGTCGATCGCCAGCCGGTCCCCGCGCTTCTCGATGCGCGCGTGGATGCGGGTCGGATCGCCGCCGCGGCCGTCGTCGTCGAGCGACCCCTCCGCCTCGCCGACGCCGTCCGGCAGCTCCGCGAACAGGCGGCCGATCGTCGCCTCCACGCTCGTGAGCATGCGTCGCATCACCTCGAGCAGCGGCTCGGTCCCGTACAGCTCGGCGAGCTCCGCGACCCGTTCGGCCCCGAGATGGCACGCGGCGCGCTGCGCGCGGAGGTCGCTCAGCGTGGAGAGCGGATCGCGGAAGTTCTCGGTCAGCAGCGCCACGAGATCCTCGTTCTCCTCGCCGGCGATCGACAGCCGTATCGGCGGCATGACGACCCCCTCGCCGTACAGCTCGCCGAGCTCCGGCCCCTCGCTGCCCGGGTTCACGCCGCCGACGTCGATGTGGTGCGCGGCCGTTCCGGCCCAGGCGACGAGCGCGCCGCCCACGAAGATCGGGGTGACGATGTTGACGTCCGGGAGGTGCATGGCGCCCTGGTACGGATGGTTGCAGATGTAGGCGTCCCCCTCCCGGATCCTGCCGTCCCAGCGGCGGAGGATCGACTGGACGACGAGCGACATGGCCCCGAGCTGCGCCGGGATGTAGTCGGCCTGCGCCGCGAGGTCGCCCTCGGCGGTGAAGAGCGCGCAGGAGAAGTCGTCCATGTCGCGGATGATGGGGCTGTAGCTCGATCGCTTCAGCACGCTGCCCATCTCCTCGGCCGCCGATTGCAGGGCGGCGGAGGCGACTTCGAAGGTGACGGTGTCCACGGTGGCGCTCATCGCGACTCCTCTGCTCGTGCGTCCTCGGTGACGATGAGATCGAGCGTGCTGGTGACGCGCACCAGCTGGCCCGGAAGGATCACCGTCGTGGCATCCATCTGCTGGATGATGGCGGGGCCGTGGAACGCGGCCCCCGCAGGCAGGAGCCCGCGGTCGACGATCGGCGCGACGACACGGCCGCAGCCCGGGAGGAGCACCTCGCGCTCGGCGACGACGGCGTCCGCGGGCAGTCGCCGCTCCGGCGCCGGGACGCGGCGCTCGGCGGCGCGCTCGATCCCGCCCGTCGTCGTGAGCCGCACCGTGACGATCTCGACCGGCTCGCCCGCGTTGCTGTGCCCGTAGCGCTCGTGATGCGCCGCGTGGAACCGCGCGGGGATGTCCGCGAGCTCGGCCTCGCCCCAGCCGTCGAGCGCCACGTTGAGCTCGAAGCCCTGGCCCCGGTACCGGCAGTCCACCGTCGCCGCGTACTCGACGCGCTCGGCGCCGACCCCGTCACGGGCGAGCTGGTCTGCGGCCTCGCGCGCGCTGGCCGCGAACCAGTCCCGGATCTCCGGGATGCGCTCGGGCCCCGCTTCGCACAGCAGGGTCTGCGACCGGTCGAGCTTCAGGCCGGCGACGAGCAGACCGTCCGCGGCGAAGAGGCCGGGACGCACGGGGATGATGGCCTGCTTGAGCGCCAGGTGCCGCAGGATCAGGCCGGCATGGAGCGGACCCGCCCCTCCGAAGGGCACGAGCGAGAACTCCCTGGCGTCGAGCCCGCGCTCGACGCTCACCTTGCGGACGGCGCGGACCATGTGGGCGAGGCCGATCGCGAGGATCGCCTCCGCGCCCTCCTCGACCGTCATGCCGAGCGGTCCGGCGACGCGGGAGACCGCGGCCGCGGCGAGATCGCGGTCGATCACGAGGCCGCCGGCGAGCTCGCCCGCCCCCAGCGTGCCGAGGACGACGTGGGCGTCGCTGATCGTGGGCTCGACGCCGCCGCGCCCGTAGCAGGCGGGCCCGGGCACGGCCTTCGCCGACGCCGGGCCGACCTTGAGGCTCCCGGCCCGGTCGATCCAGGCGATGCTGCCGCCGCCGGCGCCGATCGTGTGGATGTCGACCGTCGGCGCGAGCAGGGTGTGGTCCTGGATCTCCTGCACGGTCGTGAACGGGATCGCCCCGCCCCGCAGCAGGCAGACGTCGGTCGAGGTGCCTCCCATGTCGAGGCTGATGAGGTTCGGCTCGTCGAGCGACTCCGCGAGCGCCCGCAGCCCGGCGACGCCGCCGGCCGGCCCGGAGAGCACGAGCCGGTGCGCGTCGGCCCCCGCGCGCGACGCGGGGGCGCTGCCGCCGTTCGACTGCATCACCAGCAGCGGGGAGGCGACGCCGCTCGCGGCGAGCGCCCCGCTCGCGCGGCCGAGGTACGCCTCGACGAGGGGGCGCAGTGCGGCGTTGATGGCGGTCGTCGCCGTGCGCGGGTACTCGCGGAACTCGCGCGCCACCTCGGAGGAGAGGGTCACCGGCGTATCGGGGAACGCGGCGCGGAGGGCGGCGCCGACCTGGCGCTCGTGGGCGTCGTCGAGGTAGCTGAACAGCAGCGAGACCGCGATGGCCTCGGGGGCCGCCTCGCGCAGCCGCGCGATGACGGATTCGAGGCTCGCGGGGTCCACCGGGGCGAGCACGCGCCCCGCGGAATCGAGGCGCTCCTCGATCTCGAAGCGCAGCTCCCGCGGCACGAGCTCCGCCGGGCGGCTCGGGGTCAGGCTGTAGACGTCGGGGCGATGCTGCTGCCGGTATCCGAGCACGTCGCGGAATCCCGCCGTCGTGACGAGCGCGGCCCGGCCGAGCGCCCCCGTGAGCGTCGCGTTGGTGGCGACGGTGGTGCCGTGGCAGACGAGGGACACGTCGGGGAGCTGCACGCCCTGCCCCTCGAGCGCGGCGACCGCGTTGCGCAGTCCCAGCGACGGATCCTCCGGTGTGGAGGCGACTTTGGCCTCCCGGATGGCTCCGCCGCTGCTGCGCGCGACCGCATCGGTGAACGTGCCTCCCGCATCGATGCTGATCGTCCATCGCGGCGTCGTCATCGCCGACTCCCCTCGTCCGTCGGGGCGACGGACGCCGCCCCGGTCCTCCTCATTGTGCTGACGGCGGCGCACGGTGCGCATGGGTCATTCGACGTACCCCCGGGCCCGCCGCGCATACGTCAATCGCCGGATTGCCGGGTCGCGGCATTCGCGCCAGAGTGGACGCGAACGCGTCCGACCGGGTGAGAGGGAACACATGTCGACAGCAGCACCGCGCGCGGGGTCGGCCCGCGCGGGCGACGGACCCGTCGCGATCGTCACGGGCGCGGCATCCGGCATCGGCCTCGCGAGCGCCGCGCGGCTGCTCGCCGACGGCTTCCGATTGGGCGTGTGCGACGTCTCCTCGCGACTGCGCGAGCGCTTCGCCGCGGAGATCGCGGACCGCAGGGTCGTCGCGGTCGCGGGCGACCTCGCCGACCCCGCCGTGCGGCAGGAGCTCGTCGATGCGACGGCGGCGGCCTTCGGCGGCATCGACGCGCTCGTCAACAACGCGGCCAGCGGCGGCGAGGCCGCAGAGGTCGCGCGACTCGACCTCGACGGGCTGCGTCGCACCCTCGAGGTGAACGTGATCGCCGTCGTCGCGCTCACCCAGCTCGCGATCCCGCATCTCGAACGCTCCCGGCGCGGGCGCGTCGTGAACATGGGGTCGCTGTTCGGGGACGAGCCGGTGGTCGGCGGCGCTCCCTACTGCGCCAGCAAAGGGGCGATCCACACGCTCACCCGCGTGCTGGCGGTCGAGCTCGGACCGGCCGGGATCACCTGCAACACGGTCGCGCCGGGGTTCATCCTCACGCCGATGCACGCGGAGGAGGTCGAGTTCCAGGCCCGCGAGCGCGGCGTCACGGCCGAGCAGCGCTATGCGGAGCTGCGCGCCCAGGTGCCCCTCGGTCGCCACGGCACCCCCGAGGACATCGCCGATACGGTCGCCTGGCTGCTCGCGGACGACAGCCGCTACGTGACCGGGCAGCGCATCGCCGTCAACGGCGGTGTGCAGTTCGGGTGACTCCCCGGCGCACCCGGCTTGTTAGGATCGCCCTACCCGCTCGGCGGGCGATCGGATGGAGAGGTGCTCGTGCTGCAGGGAGTCGTTGAGCGCACCATCGCCGCCGACACGCCCGCGGAGTCGCTGCCGAAGCAGGTGCCGCCGGAGCTGTGGGGCTACGCGAAGGCGTTCCTCCTCATCCGGCGCCCCGCCCTGCGCTTCGTCTGGCGGGACGAGACCCAGTGGATCGACGTGCAGCTGACCCTCGCGCACGCGCTCGGCGACCGCACCCCGGGCACGGCGCGGGTCTTCGTGCGCCTCCGCCCGAGCGAGATGCCCCGTGGGCTCACCGTGCGCGAACTCGACGTGCTCACGCTCGTCGCCCTCGGCCGCACCAACGGCGGCATCGCCGAACGGCTCGGCACCTCCGCCCGCACGGTGTCGACGCAGCTCGAGCGCCTGCTCGAGAAGCTCGCGCAGAGCTCGCGCGGCGGCCTCGCCGCGCTCGCGGTCGACCTCGGCCTGCTGCGCCTGCCGCTGCCCGGCGGCCCGCCCGAGAGCGGCGGGCTCGGCGTCGCGGAGCTCGAACTCGCCTACCGGCGCCGGCTCGGCACCGGGTACCGGCCGATCCGCGACGACATCTCCTCGCGGGTGCCGATCAGGATCGGCATCGTGAGCCCCGGCTCCTCGGTCTCCGACGGGGCGCAAGTCCTCGGCGGCGCGCTGCTCGCGATCGACGAGCTCAACCAGCACGGCGGCGCCGGCGGGCGCAGCATCGAGGCCGTGCCGGTGGAGGTCGACATCTTCGACTGGGCGAGCGTGAGCGCGGGTCTCGACGAGCTCTTCGAAGCCGACGTCGACGCGATCGTGACGAGCTACGTGAGCGCCGAGCAGCCGGAGGCCCTCGATCGCATCGCCGCGTACGGCAAGCCCTTCCTGCACACCGCCACCTTCGAGGCGGATGTGCGGCGCGCCGAGCGCGAGCCGTGGAAGTACGGCACGATCTTCCAGACGTGCGCGTCGGAGCACCACTACGCGCCCGGTATGCTCCGCCTGCTCGACGAGCTGGAGCGGGCGGGTTCCTGGACGCCCCCGAACCGCCGGATCGTCTCGCTCGAACTCCCCTCGCAGAGCATGCGGCTCGCCACCCCCGCGCTGCGCGCGCTCGCGGCCGAGGGCGGATGGGAGGTCGCGGAGCCGATCCTCACCCCGCCGGGCGAGACCGACTGGGAGGCGATCGTGACGGATCTCGCGCGGACGCGGCCCGCCGCGGTGCTCTTCGCCAGCTACCTCGACCAGGAGCTCGCGGCCTTCCTGCGCGCTTTCCTGCACCGACCCGTCCCCGCGCTCATCCACGGCATCTACGCGCCCTCGAATCCCGCATTCATCGACGCCCTCGGTCGGGCGGCGGACGGCGTCGTCTGGTCGACGACCACGGGCACCTACGACGACGAGTTCGGCAGCCGGTTCCGCAGGCAGTACCGCGCGAAGTACCGCGAGGATCCCGGGTGGTCGATCGGCGGAGCGCTCTACGACCAGGTGCGGATGCTCGCCTCCGCCTGGTCCTCCGTCGACCCCGGCGACGTGTCCGAGGTCGTCGCGCACCTGCGCCGCTGGCCCTACCGGGGCGTGAACGGCGTGTACTACTTCGGCGACACGGGTCAGTCGCCACAGCTCTACCCCGACACGACCGCCGACGCGGCGCTGAGCCAGGCGCACCAGATCTACCAGATCCAGGACGGCGAGCACGTGCTCATCAGTCCGGAGCCTTTCGGCAGCGCGGCCGCGTTCCGCGCCCCCCACTGGCTCGGCTGAGCCGCCGCACCGGTCGCGGATCCGTCAAATGACGCATGCCGCCGCCCCGACCCGTGACCTAGCGTATGAATCTGACGCGGCCCGGGTTCTGCCGGCGACGACGGTCGTTCGCACGAAGGAGTGGACAAGATGAGCGAGCAGCAGCCCCCGCACGGGGGCAAGAGGAAACGGATCACGCGGCGCGATCTCGTGCGCACGGCCGGTCTCACCGGTCTGATCGGCATCGCCGCGGGCGGCGCCGGCGGCTACTTCGCCGCGCCCCGCGGCGGCGCGAGCGCGACCGCGGGAGGCGGCGGCACCATCAAGTTCGGCCTCGTCGCGCCCGTGACGGGACCGTACTCCGGCGACGGGCAGGAGATGGAGCGCGGCGCGAAGCTGGCGATCGAGGACATCAACGCGGCCGGCGGCGTGCTCGGCCGCGAGGTCGAGCTCGTCGTGGGCGATGTGGGCGACCAGGCGCCGGAGAACTTCATCCAGGTCGCCGAGCGCCTCGTCTCCCGCGAGAAGGTCGCCGCGGCCTCCGGCGGATACACGACGACCACCTCCGTCGAGTTCCCCACCTACGCCGAGGGCGGGGTGCCCCTGTTCCACACCAACACGCTGCAGGCCAACTCCGACTACGTCGCGGAGCACGGCATCACCAACATCTTCCAGTGCTGCCCCACGGAGCCCTGGTACGCGAGCGGCTTCCTGCAGCTGATGACGGACTGGATCGATTCGGGGGCCTGGACCCCGTCGTCGCAGACCGCCGCGGTGATCGCGAGCAACGACTCCTACTCGATCTCCATCGCGACGGTGATGATGGACGGGCTCAAGGAACTGGGCTGGGACATCACCATGTACGAGGAGGTCTCGGTGCCCTACGCCGATTGGGGACCGCAGCTCTCGAAGATCCGCAACGATCCCCCCGGGCTCATCTTCGTCACGGACTACCTCGCCGGCGACCTCGCGAGCTTCGCGAAGCAGTTCGCCACCGCGCCCACGCCCTCCCTGCTCTACCAGCAGTACGGGCCGAGCGTGCCCGAGTACCTCGAGCTCGCGGGCGACGCCGCCGACGGGGTGATCTGGTCGACCACGATCGGCACGCTGCCCGACGACATCGGCACCCGGTTCCGCGAGCGCTACCTCGACGCCTTCGGCACCGAGGCGGGCCTCAGCCAGTCCGGGGCGCAGTACGACATCCTGCGCATGTGGGCCCAGGCCGCCTCGCGCGCCGGCGACCCCTACGACTCCGACAAGGTCTCGGCGGCCATGAAGGGCCTCACCTTCCGCGGGGTCGTGGGCACGTACCGCTTCGCGGAGGAGGACCTCACCGCGATCCCCTACCCGGACGCCGTGAACGATCCGAGCCTGGGCATGCCGCACCTGACCTACCAGATCCAGCAGCAGGAGCAGGTGCTCATCTCCCCCGAGCCGTACATCAACGGCGCGTTCGAGCTGCCGGGCTGGCTGCGATGACCGGGGACGGCGACGCGCTCCTCGAGGTGCGGGGCGCGACCAAGCGCTACGGCGGGCTCATCGCCGTCAACGACGTCAGCTTCAGCGTGCAGCGCGGCGAGATCTTCGGCATCGCCGGGCCGAACGGCGCGGGCAAGACCACGCTCTTCGACGTCGTCACCGGCATGGTGCGCGCCACGAGCGGCGAGATCGCGTTCGAGGGCGTCTCGATCGCGAGGTCCTCGGTGCACGCGATCTGCCACCGCGGCATCACGCGGACCTTCCAGAAGCCCTCGGTGTTCGACAGCGAAACCGTCATGGGCAACGTGGTCGTCGGCGCGCACTTCGGCTCGGGGAAGCCCTGGTGGAAGAGCCTCGCCCGGGATCCGGGGGTCTGGGACCGCTCGGCGGAGGCGCTCGCGCTCGTGGGGCTCTCGGACCGCGCCGACGAGCGCTCGGGCGAGCTGCCGGTCTTCGACAAGAAGCGCCTCATGATCGCCTCCGCGCTCGCCAGCTCGCCGAAGATGCTCTTCCTCGACGAGCCCTTCGGCGGGCTCAACGACGCCGAGATCGACGCGCTGCTCGCACTGCTGCAGCGCATCAACCGCGAGCAGGGGATCACGATCGTGCTCATCGAGCACGTCATGCGGGCGCTCATGACGCTCGCCGATCGCGTGCTCATCATGGACCAGGGGCGCACCCTCCGCCAGGGGGATCCGCACACCGTCATGACCGATCCAGAGGTCGTGCGCGTCTATCTCGGCTCCGCCGCCGAGGAGACCGCATCGACCGCCGCGATCAAGGTCGCCAGAGAGGAGGGACGGGATGCTTGAGCTCACCGAGGTGGTCGCGGGCTACGGCACCACCACCGTCGTGCATGGGATCTCCCTCGACGTGGGGGAGGGCGAGTGCTCCGTGCTCGTCGGCCCGAACGGGCACGGCAAGACCACGCTGCTGCGGGCGATCAGCGGACTGATCCGGGTGACGTCGGGGAGCATCCGCTTCGACGGCGCCGAGATCACCCGCGAGAAGGCCGAGAAGCTCGTGGAGCGCGGACTCATCCATATGCCGCAGGGGGACCTCGTCTTCCCCGACATGACCGTGGAGGAGAACCTCGTCCTCGGCGCCTTCGCGAAGCGGGCGTCGCGGAGCGCCAGGCGGCGCATGGAGGAGGTCTACGACATCTTCCCGCGCCTCCTCGAGCGGAGATCGCAGCGGGCGCGCACCCTCTCCGGCGGCGAGCGCCGCATGCTCGCCATCGGCCGCGCGCTGATGGGCGACGGCAGGCTCATCATGGTCGACGAGCCGAGCCTCGGACTCGCCCCGGTGATCGTCGACGAGGTGTACGCGCAGCTGCGGCGGATCGTCGCCACCGGGATGACGGTGCTGCTGGTCGAGGAGAACGTCTCACGGGCCCAGACGCTCGCGGACCGCATCCACCTCGTCGAGAACGGCGCCGTCGTGCGGTCGGCGGCGGGCTCCGAGCTGCTCGACGAACAGGCCCTCCGCGAGACCTATCTGGGGGTGTCCGAATGAATCTCGTCCTGCAGACGCTCGTGAGCACCCTCGTGCAGGGTTCGATGCTCGCGCTCATCACCATCGGCATGAACCTCGTCTACGGCACCCTCCGCGTGCTGAACATGGCGCAGGGCGTGATGGTGATGGTCGGCGGCGTGGCCGCGTGGACCTTCGTCGCCAACTTCGGCCTCTCCCCCTGGCTCGGGCTCGTCATCGGAGTGATCGTCTCTGCGCTGCTCGGGATGCTGAGCTACGGCGTGGGCATCAGCCGGCTCATCGGCCGCGCGGGCGTGGACTTCGAGATGACGGCGTTCATCTCGACCTTCGCCATCGCCTCGATCGTGCAGAATCTCGTGCAGCTGTTCTACGGGCCGCGCCAGAAGGACTTCCCCACGCTCGTGCCGGGGCGCCTGGAGCTGACCCCGGGGGTCTCGATCACCTGGCACCAGGTGCTCACCGCGGCGATCGCGATCGCCGCGCTCTCGGCGCTGGGACTGTTCCTCGCGAAGTCGCGCTACGGCCTCGCCATCGTCGCCGTGGCGCAGAACCTCGACGCCGCGCGGCTCATGGGGATCCCCGCGCGACGCGCGTACGTGCTCACCATGGGCCTCGCCGCCGGTCTCGCGGGGCTCGCGGGCGTGCTGCTCGCCCCGGTGTACTTCGTGTCGCCGAACATGGGCGATCTGCCCATGCTGCAGGCCCTCATCGTCGCGATCTTCGCGGGTCTCGGCAGCACGAAGGGCACCATCATCGCCGCGTACATCATCGGTTTCGTGCAGGCGGCGGTCTCCATCTTCTGGACCTCGACGTACGCGATGCCGGTGCTCTACGCGCTGATCGTGGTCGTGCTCATCGCGCGACCGTTCGGCATCGCGGGCAAGCCGCAGGAGGCAAGGCTATGACTTCGGATCACACGCAGCCGACCGGGAGCCGCTGGGACGCGGTCCGCATGGGCTGGCCGCGCCCGAGACCCGCGCTCGCGGGGGCGGCGCTGCTCGTCGCGATCGTCTTCCCGTTCATCGCACCCGACCGCAGCTGGCTGAGCACCGCGGCGCTCGCGATGATCACGATCACGCTCGCGCAGAGCTGGAACCTCGTGCTCGGCTACGGCGGCGTGTGGAACTTCGGCCAGCTCGCCTTCTACGCCCTCGGCGCCTACGCGGCCGCCGTGCTCGCGACCTACCTGCCCCTGCCGCCCTGGGTCGCCATCCCGCTCGCCGGTCTCGTCTCCGCCGCCATCGCGCTGCTGCTGTCGATCCCCGCCCTGAGGCTGCGCGGCATCTACGTCTCGCTGCTCACCTTCGGCTTCGCCGAGGTGGTGCGCCTGCTCATCGTCGCGGATCAGAGCGGCGTGACCGGCGGCAGCTACGGCATGTCCGGCTTCGGCGGCTTCGGCTTCTCCGGGCCGCACGCGCTGAGCGCCAACTACTGGATCGGCCTCGGGATGGCCGTGCTGACGACGCTCATCCTGTTCGCGCTCATCCGCTCGCCGCTCGGCAACGGCATGATCGCGATGCGCGACAACCCGGCGCTCGCCGCGGCGCGCGGCATCGGGCAGCGCACCTACCAGATGCTCGTCTTCGCGATCTCGGGCTTCCTCGCCGGAGCGGCCGGGGCGGTGTACGCGAACGTGTTCGAGATCGCGTCGCCCACGCTCATGGGCCTCGGCCCCATGACGCTCGTCGTCACCATGATGGTGGTGGGCGGTCTCGGCACCGTCACGGGGCCGATCATCGGGACGCTGCTGATCTCCTTCGTGCAGATGCAGCTGCAGGACGTGCCCGAGGTGCGGTTCATCGCGCTGGGCATCGTGCTGCTCGTCGTGATCCTCGTCATGCCGCGCGGCCTCGTGCCGTTCATCAGCGGCCTCTGGGCGCGCTTCCGCTTCTGGATGGACGAGGATCAGGACTGGACCGACGAGGACTACGCGGACGAGCCGGAACCCAACGCCGCGCGTCAGCTCGCGAGGTAGCCGCCGTCGACGTGGAGGGTCTCGCCGGTGATGTAGCCGGCGGCGCCGCTCGCGAGGAAGAGGCACGCCGCGGCGACGTCGTCGACGGTGCCGAGGCGGCGGGCCGGCAGCCGCGCGGTCAGCGCTTCGACGGCCCCCGGGGTCGCGTCGAGCGTGAGCATCGGCGTCGAGATCATGCCGGGTGCGACGGCGTTCACGCGGATGCCGCGTCCGCCGAGCTCGACCGCGAGCTGACGGGCGAGGCTGACGATCGCGCCCTTGCTCGCGGCGTAGGCCGCGCCGGGCTCGGTCTCGTCGCCGCGGCCGTAGGCGACCGAGCTCAGCAGCACGATCGCACCGCCGTCCATGGCCCGCGCGGCCTCGCGGGAGACCACGAAGGACCCGCGGCCGTTGATGCGCATCGAGGCGTCCCACTCGTCGGCCGTGGTGTCGGCGAGCGGTTTCCAGCGGTAGACGCCGGCGCAGTGCACGACGGCGTCGGGCGCGCCGCCGAGCAGTCCGGGCGCCTCGGCGAAGATCTCCGAGATCCTGGCCTCGTCCGCGACGTCCCCCGCGCGCTGCACGAGCCCGTCCGCCGTCCAGCCCGCGTCGGCGCGCAGGTCGATGGCGAGGGCGCGCCCGCCCGCGGCGAGCACGCCCTCGGCGACGGCACGGCCGATACCCGAGGAGGCGCCGGTGACGACGACGCGTCGCGGCAGTGTGCGGGTGAGATCCATACGGGGTCCTTCCGTCGTGCGATCCCCCCATCAGATCACGAGCGCGCGGATCCGCGCGTCCGTGATTCGACGGATGCCGCGGGGACGGACGCGCGCCGTCCCCGCGGCGATCCCGCTACAGCGCCACGGAGGCCAGCGCGAGCCCGTCGCCGCCCTCGGCCACTTCGACCCGCACCGCATCGCCGTCGCGCACCTCGCCGGCGAGGATCGCCCGCGCGAGGCGGTCGTCGATCTCCTTCTGCATGAGGCGGCGCAGGGGCCGCGCACCGTAGATCGGGTCGTAGCCGCGCGAGGCGAGCCACGCCCGCGCGTCCGGGGTGACGCCGACGGTGAGCCTGCGGTCCCGCAGCCGCAGCTGCAGGCGGTCGATGGAGAGCTCGACGATCTGCGCGAGATCGGCCTCGCTGAGCGGATGGAAGATCACCATCTCGTCGAGACGGTTGATGAACTCCGGCTTGAACGCGCGGCGCACGGTCTCCCGCACCGCGTCCTCCTTCTCGCGCCACGGCATCTCGGGGTCGATGAGGTACTGGCTCCCGAGGTTCGAGGTGAGGATGAGGATGACGTTGCGGAAGTCCACGGTGCGCCCCTGGCCGTCGGTGAGCCGACCGTCGTCGAGCACCTGCAGCAGCACGTCGAACACCTCGGGGTGCGCCTTCTCGACCTCGTCGAGCAGCACGACGGAGTACGGCCTGCGACGCACCGCCTCGGTGAGCTGGCCGCCCTGCTCGTAGCCGACGTACCCGGGCGGGGCGCCGACGAGCCGGGAGACCGAGTGCTTCTCGCCGTACTCGGACATGTCGATGCGGACCATCGCGTGCTCGTCGTCGAAGAGGAACTCGGCGAGGGCCTTCGCGAGCTCGGTCTTGCCGACGCCCGTGGGCCCGAGGAAGAGGAACGAGCCCGTCGGACGGTTCGGATCCGCGATGCCGGCCCGCGTGCGGCGCACGGCGTCCGCCACGGCGCGCACCGCGTCGCCCTGGCCGATGAGCCGCCTGCCGAGCTCGTGCTCGAGGGCGAGGAGCTTCTCCGTCTCCCCCTGCATGAGCCGGCCGACCGGGATCCCGGTCCAGGCCGCGACCACGCCCGCGATGTCCTCGTCGGTGACCTGCTCGTTCACCATGCGCGGCTCGTCGCCGCCGCCGGCCTCCTCCGCGTGCTCCGCCTCGGTGAGCTGCTTCTGGATCACCGGGATCTCGCCGTAGAGTAGCTTCGAGGCGGTCTCGAGCTTGCCCTCGCGCTGAGCGACCTCAGCCGCCATGCGCAACTGGTCGAGCTTCTCGCGCAGTTCGCCCACGCGGTTCAGCGAGGAGCGCTCGCGCTCCCAGCGCGCCTCGAGCCCGTCGAGCTCCGCCTGCTTCTCCGCGAGGTCCTCGCGCAGCTTGGCGAGCCGCTCCTTCGAGGCGTCGTCCTTCTCCTTCTTGAGCGCGAGCTCCTCGAGCTTGAGGCGGTCGACGGCGCGGCGCAGCTCGTCGATCTCGACCGGCGCGGAGTCGATCTCCATGCGCAGCCGGCTGGCCGCCTCGTCGATGAGATCGATCGCCTTGTCCGGCAGCTGGCGCGCGGAGATGTAGCGATCGCTCAGGGACGCGGCGGCGATGAGCGCGGAGTCGGCGATGGTGACCTTGTGGTGCGCCTCGTAGCGCTCCTTGAGGCCGCGGAGGATCGCGACGGTGTCCTCGACGGAGGGCTCCCCCACGTACACCTGCTGGAAGCGGCGCTCGAGCGCGGCATCCTTCTCGATGTACTCGCGGTACTCGTCGAGGGTCGTGGCGCCGATGAGCCGCAGCTCGCCGCGCGCGAGCATCGGCTTGAGCATCTGGGATGCCGCGACGGAGGATTCGCCTCCGCCGGCGCCCATGAGCGTGTGCAGCTCGTCGATGAAGGTGATGATCTTGCCGTCGGACTCCTTGATCTCGGCGAGGACGGCCTTCATCCGCTCCTCGAAATCGCCCCGGTACTTCGCACCCGCGATGAGGGCGGAGATGTCCAGGGAGATGAGCTCCTTGTCCTTCAGCGATTCGGCGACGTCTCCCGCGACGATGCGCTGGGCGAGCCCCTCGACGACGGCGGTCTTGCCGACGCCCGGCTCGCCGATGAGCACCGGGTTGTTCTTGGTGCGCCGGGTGAGCACCTGGCTCACGCGGCGGATCTCCGCGTCGCGCCCGATGACGGGATCGAGCGTGCCGGAGCGGGCGACCTCGGTGAGGTTGACGCCGAACTGCTCGAGGGCGCTCTGCCCCTCGTCACCGCCGGCGGCGGGCTGCCAATTGGCCTGCATACGGTTCCTTCCCGTTCGGTGGGGTTCGCGGCGGCGGGCCGGATGCCCGCCCTCGCCACAAACTTGAGTTGTGATGACTCAAGTTTACCCCGCGCTCGGCGATTCCGCCAGCGGTCCGGGCCGTTCGCCATCGATCCGGGTACGGCTCGCGGCGTGGCGGCGGGCCTCCGCCCGCGGGCGGTACGCTGAATGCTCCACGGCTCAGGAAGGAGGCGGCGCCGATGCCCCGAACAGTCTTCCCGCGCGCCGCCCGCGAAGCCCCGATGGGCGCGCGCGGCACCGCGCTCATCACCGGTGCCTCGGCGGGGCTCGGTCGCGAGTTCGCGAGGCGTCTCGCCGCGGCGCGCGTCGATCTCGTGCTCGTCGCGCGCGACGAAAACCGGCTCGCGGCGCTTGCGGCCGAACTGCGCGCGGCTCATGGCATCACGGCGGAGACGCTCCCGGCCGATCTCACGGACCCCGACGATCTGGAACGGGTCGCCCGGCGACTGAGCTCCGAGGATGCGCCCGTCGACCTGCTCGTGAACAACGCCGGATTCGGCGTCCGCGCCGGCTTCGAGCGCAGCACCCTCGCCGAGGAGCGGCGTCTGCACGAGCTGCTCTCGTGGGTGCCCCTGCGCCTCGCGCACGCTGCCGTCCCCGGCATGCTCGCCCGCGGCCGGGGCTGGATCCTGAATGTCGCGAGCGTCGCCGCGTTCACTCCGACCGGCACCTACGGCGCGGCGAAGGCGGCCGTCGTCTCGCTGTCCCGGGCGCTGAACGCCCGCTACCGCGGGCGCGGGCTCCGCGTCACCGCGCTCTGCCCCGGACTGCTCGCGACGGAGTTCCACGAGCGGATGGGCGCCGACCACCTGCCCCGGCTGCCCCGGATCGCCTGGGCAGACACCGAGAGAGCCGCCCGCGACGGACTCCGCGCAGTCCGTCGCGGGCGCAGCGTCGTCATCACCGACGGACGCTACCGCATCGCCCGCGGCCTCGCCGCGCTCCTCCCCGACCGGCTCCTCGAGCGGATCTCGACGACCGGCGGCTGAGGCGCGGTTACTGGTTGCTGAAGGCGGCGTCGAAGGCCGCCGCGGGCTTCGGCCAGAGCAGCGAGCGGACGAACCCGATCGCTTCGGCCGCCCCGTGCAGGCGGTCCATGCCGGCGTCCTCCCACTCCACGGAGATGGGCCCGGCGTAGCCGATCGCCTCGAGGGCGCGGAAGGCGTCCTCCCACGGCACGTCGCCCCGGCCCGTGGAGACGAAGTCCCAGCCGCGCCGCGGGTCGGCCCAGGGCAGATGCGAGCCGAGCACGCCGGCGCGGCCGTTCTGCCGGCGCAACCGCGTGTCCTTGCAGTCGACGTGGTAGATCCGATCCTGGAAGTCCCAGATGAAGCCGACCGGGTCGATGTTCTGCCACATCATGTGCGAGGGATCCCAGTTGAAGCCGAAGGCCTCGCGGTGCTCGACCGCCTCGAGCGCGCGCACGCTGCTCCAGTAGTCGTAGGCGATCTCGCTCGGATGCACCTCGTGCGCGAACCTCACCCCCTCCGAGTCGAAGACGTCGAGGATGGGGGTCCACCGCCGCGCGAAGTCCTCGTAGCCGGCCTCGATCGCGGAGGCGGGCACCGGCGGGAACATCGCGACGTAGTGCCAGATCGAGGATCCGGTGAAGCCGACGACCGTGTCGACGCCGAGCTTGCGCGCGACGCGCGCCGTCGCCTGCATGTCCTCGGCGGCGCGGCGCCGCACGCCCTCGGCCTCGCCGTCGCCCCACACGGCCTCGCGCAGGATCGCCCGATGGCGGAAGTCGATCGGATCGTCACAGACGGCCTGGCCGCTGAAGTGGTTCGAGATCGCGTAGACCTCGAGTCCGTGGCGGTCGAGGATCTCGCGGCGGGAGGCGAGATAGGCGGCGTCCTCGTCCGCGCGACGCACGTCGAGGTGATCGCCGCTCGTCGCGATCTCGAGGCCGTCGTAGCCCCAGGATGCGGCGAGGCGGGCGACCTCCTCGAACGGGAGATCGGCCCACTGGCCGGTGAAGAGGGTGACGGGATGAGTCATGGTCGCTGCGCTCCTTCGCGTGCGTCGGTGTCGGGAACGGCCCGCACCGCGGTGCTGGCCTGGTGTGGTCTGCGGGATCCGCGACCCCGCCGTGCGGCTTCGGTCGCGCGCGTGGCGCTCACTCGCGCTCCACCGCGACCCATGCGGAGCCGCGCGCGGCGCTCGTCTCGACGGCGGCGAGCACGCGCTGCACCGCGAGGCCCTCGGCAAAGCTCGGGTGCACGACGGCCTCCGGCTCGATGGGGGCGCCGGGTCCGTGCGCCGCGGAGCTCGCGATGCCGCGGACGAGGTCCACGACCTGATGGGAGAATCCGTGCTCGTACCCGAGCATGTGGCCGTCCGGCCACCACGCGCCGACGTAGGGGTGCTCGGGCGAGGTCACGATCACCTGCGTGAAGCCCTGCCGCCCGGCGGGGGCCGTCGCGTCGTAGACGCGCAGGCGGTTGAGGTCCTCGAGGTCGAAGGCGATCGCGCCCGCGTCGCCGAAGACCTCGAGCGTGAGCGCGTTCTTCTTCCCCGTCGCGAAGCGCGTCGCCTCGAAGGAGGCGAGCGCGCCGCCCGAGAGCCTGGCCGTGAAGTACGCGGAGTCGTCCACGGTCACGCGACCCATCGGCGCCTCCTCGCCCGCGGGGCCCGCACCGGCCCCCAGGCCGTGGCCCGTGCCGGAGCCGGGCAGCGGCCGCTCCGCGACGATGGTCTCGAGCGTGCCAGAGACCTCCGTCAGCTCCTGCCCCGTGACGAAGCGGGTCATGTCGATGATGTGGGCGCCGATGTCGCCGAGGGCGCCGGAGCCCGCATGCTCCTTCTGCAGTCGCCACGCGAGGGGCGCGCGGGCATCGACGAGCCAGTCCTGCTGATAGGCGGCCCTGACCTGGCGGATGCGGCCGACCGCGCCCTCGGCGATGAGCTGCCGCATGAAGGTGACCGCCGGCACGCGGCGGTAGGTGAACCCGACCATGGCGTGCACGCCGCGCGCCGCGGCCTCCTGCGCCGCGGACGCCATCTCGGCGGCCTCGTCGAGGGAGTTGGCGAGCGGCTTCTCGCACAGCACGTGCTTGCCCGCGGCGAGCGCGGCGAGCGCGACCTCCGCGTGCGAGCCCCCCGGCGTGACGATGTCGACGACGTCGATGTCATCCCGGGCGACGACCTCGCGCCAGTCCGTCGCCGACTCCGCCCAGCCCCAGTGCGCGGCGTCCGCGGCGACGCGCTCGGCATCGCGCCCGACGACGACGGCCATCTCGACCGCCGCGGGCAGCTCGAACACGGCCGGCGCCTGCCGCCAGCCGACCGAGTGCGCGGCCCCCATGAAGCCGTGTCCGATCATCGCGACGCGCAGCGTCGGGCGGTCCGTATCCGTCACGGTGGTGTCCTCTCGATAGTGGTGTGCGCGGGGCGGGGCCGACGCCGGATTGCCCGGGCGCCGGCCCGCCCGCTCAGGACTCGAAGGCGAGGTCGATGAACTCCGCGACGTTGTCCTTCGTCACGACGGGTGCGTCGAGCACGACGCGGTTCGGCACGCTCGGCGTGATGAGATCGCTCATGGTCTTCCCCTGCACGATGAGCCGCGCGAGCGCGATGCCGTCGGCGGCCTGCGTCGAGGGGTAGACGATCGTGGCCTTGATGACGCTGTCGTCGGCTTCGATCCGATCCATCATGTTCTTCGAACCGGCGCCGCCGACCATGAAGAACTCGTCGCGGCCCGCGGACTCGATGGCGGCGAGCACGCCGACGCCCTGGTCGTCGTCGTGGTTCCACAGCGCGTCGATCTCGGGGTTCGCCGAGAGCAGCTGCGATGCCGCCGCCTCTCCGCCCGCCACGGTGAAGTCGGCCGCGACGCGCGGTCCGACCTCGAGCCCGCAGTCCTCGAGGGCGTCCGAGAAGCCCTGCGAGCGGTCCTGCGTCAGCGGCAGCGAGTCGATCCCGGCGATCTCGGCGACGACGGCGTCGGGGGTGTCCTCGAGCTGCTCGCAGATGTAGGTGCCCGCCGAGACGCCCATGCCGTAGTTGTCGCCGAGCACGGTGGTACGTGCGGCGAAGGGGCTCGAGAACTCGCGGTCGACGTTGACGACGGGGATGCCGGCCTGCATCGCCTTGATCGCGACCTCCGTGAGCGCCGCGCCGTCGGTGGGCTGGAGCACGATCGCGTCGACGCCCTCGTTGATGAAGGTCTCGACCGCGGCGATCTGCGCGTTCGGATCGTTCGTGCCCTCGGCCTTCTTCAGCTCGATGTCGTCGAACTTCTCGGCCGCGGCATCGGCGCCCGAGTTGATCGCGCCGAGCCAGCCGTGGTCGGCGGCGGGCCCCGAGAAGCCGATGACCACCGTGTCGCCGCTCGCCGCGTTCTCCTCGCTGTTCGTGCCCTTGTCGGCGACGCTCTCCTCCGCGCCGCCGCCGCTGCACGCGGTGAGGAGCCCGATCGAGGCGATCGCGGTGACTCCGATGACCAGGCCCCGGATGCGGGCCGCCCGTGCTGAACGCATGTCTTCCTCCTTGAATGTGATGCGGCAGCGCGGTCGGCACCGCCTCATCGCGGCATGCGATCCTCGCTGACGCGACCAAGCTAACAGACGAGCGGTGCACATTGGCATCTTTTGCCGAATGTTATACAAAAGTCACCTCTGCCGATATTCCGCATACACCTGCATGATGACGCGGCCACGGGCGCTCTGCACCGGAGTGGTTTCGGCCTGGTGCACGGTTTCCTGCCGTGTTATGTTTGCCGCGTGATCAAAGATGACCATCCTCAGGCATTACTCGAGGTCCGCGGCGCCGCCAAGCGCTTCGCGGGCGTCGCCGCGCTGTCCGGCGTCGACCTGAGCATCCTGCCCGGCGAGGTGCACTGCGTGCTCGGCCAGAACGGTGCGGGCAAGTCGACGCTCATCAAGATGCTCGCGGGGGTGCATCAGCCGGACGAGGGCGAGATCCTGTGGCACGGCCGCGACGTCGCGCTGCCCGACCCGCAGTCCGCCATCCGCCTCGGCATCGCCACGATGCACCAGGAGCTCGACGTCGTCGAGGGCCTGACGGTCGCCGAGAACGTCTTCCTCGGCCACGAGATCGCGCAGGGGGGCTTCACGCGCCGCCGCGAGGCCGCCAGGCGCACCCGCGAACTGCTCGCGAGGCTCGGCCACGCGGGCCTGTCGCCGCATCAGGAGGTCGGGGAGCTCAGCGCGGCCAACCAGCAGATCGTGAGCATGGCCCGCGCGCTGTCCCACGACATCGAGCTCATGATCATGGACGAGCCCTCGGCCGTGCTCGACACCGAGGAGGTGAAGAACCTGTTCCGCGTCGTCCGCGAACTCACCTCGGCCGGCATCGCCGTCGTCTACATCACGCACCGCCTCGAGGAGATCCGCGAGATCGGCGATCGCATCACCGTCCTCAAGGACGGACGGAGCATGGCGAGCGGCCTGCCGGTCTCCGAGACCCCGACGCACGAGCTGATCCGTCTGATGACCGGGCGCGCGGTCGAGAACGTCTTCCCCGAGGCCACGCCCGTTCCCGCGGACGCTCCGGTGATGCTCGAGGTCACCGATCTCGCCCTCGACGGCGTCTTCTCCGAGGTGTCCTTCACCGTGCGGGCCGGGGAGGTCGTCGGCTTCGCCGGCCTCGTCGGCTCCGGCCGCTCGGAGATCCTCGAGACCGTCTACGGTGCGCGCCGCGCCTCGGCCGGCGCGGTCGCCGTCGGCGGGGCCGAGCTCCCCCGGGGATCCGTGCGCGCCGCCGTGGCGGCGGGCGTTGGCCTGTCCCCCGAAGAGCGCAAGAGCCAGGGCCTCGTCATCGAGGAGTCCGTCTTCCTCAACATGACGCTCCCGAGCTTCGGCAGGTACGCCAAGGCCGGCTTTCTCGGGATCGCCGAGGAGCGGGAGGCGGCGAGCCGCCAGATGGCCGCCCTGGAGCTGCGCCCCGCGGATCCGGACCGCCCCGCCGTCACGCTCTCGGGAGGCAACCAGCAGAAGATCCTGCTCGGCCGGTGGCTGCTCCACGGCACGCGCGTGCTGCTGCTCGACGAGCCCACCCGCGGCGTCGACGTCGGCGCGCGCGCCGAGATCTACGCCCTGATCCGGGAGCTCGCGGCGGCCGGCAACGCCGTGGTCGTCGTCTCGAGCGAGATCGAGGAGGTCCTCGGACTCGCCGACACGGTCCTCGTCATCGCGGAGGGCGAGGTGCTGCGCACCGCGCCGGCCGCATCACTCACGGAGCACGACGTGCTCGACCTCGTCATGGAAGGAACCGCCGCATGAGCGAGCCGACCCCCGCATCGACCGCGCCTCCAGCGCCTCCCGCAGCCCCGGCGCCCCCGCTGGCGAAGCGGCTCCTCTCGGGGCCGGGCGCGCGCACCCTGGGACTCGTCGTGGCGCTGATCCTCATCGTCGCGATCGGCGCCGTCACCTCGCCGAGCGACTTCCCCACGCTGAGCAATGCCCTCACGATCCTCCGCCAGGCGTCCATCATCGGCGTCATCAGCATCGGCATGACCTTCGTCATCACCGCGGGCGGCATCGATCTCTCCGTCGGCTCGGTGATGGGACTCGCCTCCGTCGTCGCGACGATCGAGGTGTCGCAGCAGCTCGGCGAGCAGACGCACTGGATCGTCATCGTGATCATCGCCCTCGCCGTCGGCGCGCTCGCCGGTCTCGTCAACGGCATCGTGATCGCCTACGGCAACGTGGTCGCCTTCATGGCCACGCTCGCAATGCTCGTCGGCGCGCGCGGTCTCGCCGAGATCATCGGCGAGAAGCGCACGCTCGTGCTCTCCGAGCGCGACTTCGTCGCCTTCTTCAACGCCGACATCCTCGGCATCGACGTGCTGATCTGGATCTTCGTCCTCGTCGCCGTCGCCGGCTGGGTGCTGCTCAACCGGACCACCTTCGGCCGCCGCACCGTCGCGATCGGCGGCAACCGCGAGGCGTCGCGGCTCGCCGGCATCGATGTGAAGCGGCACACCATGTGGCTGTACACGATCGCGGGGCTGACCGCCGGCATCGCCGCGGTGATGATCCTCGCACGGACCACGGCGGGGACCTCGACGCACGGGCAGCTCTACGAGCTCGACGCGATCGCCGCCGTCGTGGTCGGCGGCACGCTGCTCGTCGGCGGTCGCGGTACAATCGTCGGCACGGTACTCGGCGTGCTGATCTTCTCGACGCTGTCGAACGTCTTCGTGCAGCTGAACCTCACCTCTTCGGTGCAGGCGGTCGCGAAGGGCGTCATCATCGTCGTCGCCGTGCTGCTGCAGCAGCGCTTCGCGAAGCAGAACCGACGAGGAGAGTGACGTTTGGCAGCCACGCGCCCGGAGCCGGCACCGGCCGCGACCGGCATCGGCGAGCTCTTCGAGCTGCTCCGAGACGGGACCCCGCGCACCCGGGCGCAGCTCGCGAAGACGACGGGTCTCGCGCGTTCGACGGTGGCGGCGCGGGTCGATGAGCTCATGCGCCTCGGCCTCATCGCCCCGGTCTCCGAGGCCGCGTCGACCGGCGGGCGCCCGCCGGCGCAGTTCGCGCTGAACCCGGCGGCCCGCGTCGTCATCGCGGTCGACATCGGGGCCTCCCATGCGACGGTCGCGGTGATGGATCTCGCGGCGACCGTGCTCGCCGAGCGCACCGAGGAGCTCGCCGTGGCGCTCGGACCCGAGACGGTGCTGGCGCACGTCGTTGAGGTCGCACGGGAGCTGCTGCGGACCACCGGGCACGCGGAGCACGAGGCGATCGCGATCGGCATCGGCGTGCCGGGGCCCGTCGAGTTCTCGAGCGGACGACCCGTCAACCCCCCGATCATGCCGGGCTGGGACCGCTTCGACGTGCCCGGCTGGGTGCGCCGCCATCTCGACGTCCCCGTGCTCGTCGACAACGACGTCAACATCATGGCCTGGGGCGAGCGGGCGCTCGCCTGGCCGGGCACGGACCACCTGGTCTTCGTGAAGGTCGCGACCGGCATCGGGCTCGGCGTGATCTCGGGCGGCCGCCTCGTCCGCGGCGCGCAGGGCGTCGCCGGCGACATCGGGCACGTCAGGGTCGCGCGCGGCGCCGACATCCCCTGCAGCTGCGGCAACCGCGGCTGCCTCGAGGCGCTCGCCTCGGGTCCGGCGATCGCCCGCGAGCTCCGCTCGCGCGGGATCGACGCGGCCGACGGGAACGCGGTCGTGGAGCTCGTGAAGCGCGGCAACATCGAGGCGATCCAGGCCGTGCGGCAGGCCGGCCGGGACATCGGCGAGGTGCTCACGACCTGCGTGAGCCTCATGAACCCGTCCGTGATCGCGATCGGCGGATCGATGGCCCGGGTGGGCGAGCACATCATCGCCGGGGTGCGCGAGGTCGTGTACACCCGCTCGATCCCGATCGCGACCGAACGGCTCTCGATCGTGCACTCGAGCGCCGCCGACCGGGCCGGCGTGCTGGGCGCCGGCATGCTCGCCATCGACCACACCCTCTCCCGCGAGGCGCTCCGCGCCCTGACGCGGGGCTAGGGTCGGTTCGCGTCTCCGCCCGTCGGGCGTGAGATGGTCGAGACCGCGAGGTCGCCTGCGAGCCGGCGGTAGTGCTCGTGCCGAGCGGGCTCGAGGAGATCACGGCCGAAGAGCGTGCGGAAGGTGTACCGGTTCGCGACGTGGAAGACGGCGTACGAGCTGATGATCATGTGCAGGTCGAGCGCGTCGACGTCGTCCCGGAATAGTCCGGCCTCGACGCCCCTGTGCAGCACGCGTTCGGCCGTCGCGACCGCGGTCGCGTTGAGATCAGGGATCACCTCCGACTGGGAGATGATCTCGGCCCGATGCACGTTCTCGATCGCCACCAGCCGCACGAAGTCGCGGTGGCTCGTGTGATGATCATAGGTCGCCTCGGCCAACGCGCGAAGCGCGGCGACCGGTTCGAGATGGTCGATCTCCAGTTCGCGCTCGAGTTCGCGGATCACGGTGTACGCGCTCTCCATCGCGGCGAGATAGAGCCCCTCCTTTGACTCGAAGTAGTAGTAGATCATCCGCTTCGTCGTGCGCGTGAGACTCGCGATCTCGTCGATCCGCGATCCCGCAAGCCCGTGCGCGGCGAACTCCGTAGTCGCGACGCGCAGGATGTCCGCGCGCGTCTGCGCGGCATTGCGGGTCTTCGGTGTTCCGCGGTCCCCGGTCTTCTGCTCCACGTCGTTCTCCCGTGCGCTCATCGCTTCGTTCTCAGAATGTCACAATCGGGGTGAGCACCGAGCCGACCCCGCCGACGACCTCGAGGGCGGCGCAGCTCGCGAAGAACTCCCAGCGTCCGATCGATGCCGCGTGCGCGGCGACCGCCTCGAGATCGAGCATCTCCCCGAGTGGCATCCCGACATCGCGGATGAGCACGCAATGCAGGGGCATCTCGTCCCCGCCTCGCGCAGGCGTCGCCTCGACGCCCCAGTTATCCGAGGCCACGAAGGCGACGTCCCTATCGGCGAGCCAGGACGCTGTGTCGAGCGCGAGCCCCGGTTCAGTCGCGAAGAATCCCCGACGGTCATGCTCCTCGGTGATGCGGGCGATCCAGCCCGTGCGGATGAACAGCAGGTCACCCGCACCGATCGCGACGCGCTGCTCGCGGGCGGCGCGCTCGAGCAGCGCGGCGGAGATCTCCTCTGAGCGGCCGAGTCGTCGCCCGAGCAGTCGCGGGATGTCGAGCAGCACGCCTCGGCCGGTGAGGGCCGTCGCGAGATGCTGGACGCCGAGGCGCGCCGCCCCGGCTCTCGTCACCGCGGTCACGGGCACCCCGTTGTACAACTGCCCGTCGTAGCCGACGTGAGCGAGACCGTCCAGCTGAGTGCTCGCCTGCAGGTGCACGAAGAGCGCATCGTCGAAGTAGTGGAATCCCGTCGGATGCGGCGGATCGTCGACGGTGCGCGTCATGAGGTGCAGGGGGTTCTGCCTGCCGGACTCACCGGTCTGCGGACCGTCGGCGCCGAGCGGCAGACCGAGCCCGAAGCTCAGGCCGGAGGAAACCAGGGCGGCGGCCGCGGCCCGTCGCTCCGGCGTGATGAGGTTGATCGTGCCGAGCTCGTCGTCCGGTCCCCAGCGCCCCCAGTTCGACAGTTTCCGTCCGAGGGCGCGGTACCCGTCCGTCTCCGCGTCTGCGCGCATCTTCGCCGCTCCGTCCTCGTCCTCGGCCCCGGCCGCCTACCGCCCTGCCGTCCGCCGCTTGCGGCGGCTGTTGACGGAGTCGAGGAGCACGGCCAGGAAGATCAGCGCGCCCTGCACGAACTGCACCCAGAACGAGGATACGTTCAGCAGCGTCAGTCCGTTGTTGATCACGCCGATGAGCAAGACGCCGACGAATGTCCCCATCATGCTCCCCTTGCCACCGAAGAGGCTCGTGCCCCCGATGACGACCGCGGCGATGACCTGCAGTTCGGTTCCCGTGGCCGCATTCGGCGTGGCGGAGTCAAGGCGCCCGAGCAGGATGATGGCCGCGATTCCCGCTGTAAGGCCGGCGATGACGTAGCAGGCGAACACCACCCTGCGCACGTCGATGCCTGCGAGCCGCGCCGCCTCCGCGTTCCCGCCGACGGCGAAGACGCGATGACCGAACGTGGTCTGCGAGAGCACGAGGTGAGCCAGGATGAACAAGAGAACGGTGACGAGCGCCGAGGTCTTGATGTCGAGGATCGCCGAGGCTCCGAGCCAGCTCAGGGACGGCGGCAGCCCGTAGACCGACTGACCCTGTGAGATCTGGAGCGTGAGCCCCCGCGCCATGCCCATCACGGCGAGCGTCACAATGAACGGCGCCAGACCGAGCCAGGCGACGGAGGCCCCGTTGGCGGCGCCCACGAGCACCGACACGAGCACCACCGCCGCGACCCCGAGGAATCCCGACCCGCTCGCCTGCGCGACGATCGCACCGATCATCCCGGCGAGCGCGATGTTCGAGCCGACCGAGAGGTCGATGCCGCTCGTGATGATGACGAAGGTCGCCCCGATCGCCGCAATGCCGACGACCGCACTCTGCGTCACGATGTTCGTGAGGTTGCTCGCCGTCAGGAAGCTCGGCGTGAGGAACGCGAGCGCGATTGAGACGAGGACGAGCGCGACGACGATCGGAGCCAGGCTGCTGCCGACCAGTCGGCTCAGCCAATGCGGCGAACGCGCCGCATTCGGGCGCTCCTGAGTAAGTGTGTCAGCCATGCGTGGTCTTCTCTCCTGCGTGCGCACCTGCCCCAGAGGACAGGTGAAGAATGTGTTCGCGTTCGAATGTGTCTCGAGTGCGCTCGGCGATGATGCGTCCGCCGGCGAGCACGTACACCCGGTCGGCGACGGCGAGGACCTCGTCGGTGTCCGAGCTGCTCACGAGGACGGCCGCACCGCGCTCGGCGAGTTGGAAGATCTCCTCGTAGATGCTTGCCTTGGCCCCGACATCCACGCCGCGCGTCGGATCGTCGAAGCAGGCGACCCGCGGCCGGCGCTCCGAGAGGCGCGCCACGACGATCTTCTGCTGGTTCCCGCCCGAGAGCTCGCCGATCGCCTGCCGCGTCGAGTGCATGCGCACCCGGTAGCGGGCGACGATCGAGCGAGCGTACTCGGTCAGCGCCCGGACGTTCAGTACGCCCAGACGGGAGACCCGGCCGTAGTCGCCGTAGACGAGATTCGCCTCGATCGTGCCGTCGAGGACGAGGCCGTCCTGTTTGCGATCCTCCGAAGCGTAGTGGAGTCCGCGGCGCATCGATCGGCGGATCGAGCCGGTGCGCACGGCGTCGCCGTCGACCCGCACGCGACCGGAGACCGCAGGAGTGACGCCGCACATGGCGCGCATGAGCTCGGTACGCCCGGCACCGGCCAGTCCGACGAGTCCGACGATCTCCCCGGCGCGCGCCTCCAGGGACGCGCCCCGCACCCCTGGGGCGACGAGGTCCTCGACGTCGAGCACCCGTCCGCCGAGTTCGCGCTCGCGCCACGGATAGGCCTGCTCGAGCTCCGCGGCGAGCATCGTCCGGACGAGGGAGTGCGCATCCCACTCGCCCGCGGGGCCCTCCGCGACTTTGCGCCCGTCGCGGAGGACGACGAAACGATCGGCGATCCGGAAGAGCTCGTCGAGGTGATGGGTGACGTAGAGGATCGCCATCCCCTGGGCGCGCAGACGCTCGACGACGGTGAGGAGGGTCTCCACATCGCCCTCGGGCAGCGAGGACGTCGGTTCGTCGAGCACGAGCACTCGTGCGTCGCGGATGAGGCATCGTGCGATCTCGGCGAGCTGCCGCTGGGCGATCGTGAGCTCGCGCAGCGGCGCCTCGAGTTCGAGGTACTCGAGGCCGACCGCCCGCAGTCCGGCGAGCGCCCGCTCGCGATTCGCGCGGTGCCGCTTGACCCCGGCGCGCGCGTCGAGATTGCCGAGGAGGAGGTTCTCGAGGAGCGACAGGTCCGGCACATCCGTGAGCTCCTGGTAGATCACGCTGATGCCGGCGTCGATGACGCCTCGCGTGGTCGCAGGCAGCGGTCGACCGTCGAGGACGACGGAGCCGCCGGTGGGCTCCGTCGCACCGGAGAGGATGCGGATCACGGTCGATTTCCCGGCCCCGTTCTCGCCGACGAGGCCCGTCACGGTGCCGGGGCTGAGGGCGAAGCCGACGTCGTGGAGTACGGTGTGGCTCCCGTAGGTCTTCGAGACGCCGGTGAGGCGCACGATTGGCTCAGGAGTCGAGGTCATCCGCCCAGATTCCGTACTCGGCGACGTCGTCGGAGTCGATGTTGGCCGGCGTGAAGACCATGCCGGGCCACTCGATGAACCCGCTGACGTCTTCGCCGCTCTCGAGATCGGCGATGCCGTCCATGACCCGCTCCGCGAGTCGGATCGGATGGGACGCGACGGTCATGTCCTGCCGATTCGCACGAATGTCCGCAACAGCCGGAGCCGGGGCATCGTTCCCGGTGACGAAGATGTGCCCATCCTCACCGACGGGCACGAAGAGGCCGGCGGCTTCGATGGCCTTGGTCGCGCCCTGCGCCTCACTGTCGTTCGCGTTCATGACGGCGTCGACATCGGGGTGGGCCTGCAGGATCGTCGAGAGCGCCTGGAAGGTCTTATCCGTGTCGAAGCCGCCGTCCGCGGTCGCGACCACCTCGATCCCGGGGTACTCGCCGATGACGTTCTCGAACCCGCGCGTACGGTCCGCGCCCGCTGCGCTGCCCGCAATGCCCTGCATCTCCACGACTTTGCCCTTCGGCTCGCCGTACTTCTCCGTCAGGAAGTCGACGATGCCCTGCGCGCTCTGCTCGCCGATACGCACGTGGTCCATCGCGACAGTGAACGTGACGGCGTCCGATTCGATCGTGTCCGAGATCGCCACCACCGTCGCGCCGGACTCGGCGGCCTGCTCGACGGCGGGGACGATCGCCGAAGCGTCTGCCGGGCTCACGACGATGTAGTCGGCGCCCTGGCTGACGAGATTCTGGATGTCGCTCGCCTGGGTGTTGTTATCCCCGTTGGAGTTGGTCTGCAGCAGAGTGAAGCCGTGCGCCTCCGCCCCGTTCTCGAGTCCCGTGATGAGGCCGGCGAAGTACGGATTGGTCAAGGTGTAGCCGGAGAAGCCGACGACGACGCCGTCGTCGGCGCCGTCCGCGGCGCCGCCCTGCTCCGCCGAGGCGCAGGAGGTCAGCGCAAATGCGGAGACGGCGAGGACGGCGAGCCCCGTGAGGAGTCCGCGGTGGATGCGATGTCGTGGAGTCATCTTTGATTCCTTCGTGTGTCGGTCGTGCAGGGTGGATGGGTGGGAGGTCACGGCGACGGCGCGGAGCCGAGTTGCGCGCTCCGCTCGTCGAGGAGGCCGAGGAAGTGGGCGCGCATTCGCGCCCGATCCGGGTCGAGGCCCGTGATGATTCGGAGGCTGTGGTACGCCTGCCCGACCGCCATCATGCCGCCGTCGAGCACACGGTGCCCGAGGACGGTAGCAGCCCGCAGCAGTTGCGTCTCGAGCGGCAAGTAGACGACCTCGGAGATCCAGGCGTCACGGTTCACCGCTTCGGGGTCGAACGGCAGCCCTGGGCTCAGCGCCATGCCCGTGGGCGTCGCGTGCACGACGCCGTGGGCGCGGGAGAACGCGCCGGGCAGCTCGTCCAGGGCGATCGCGCGCACCCGACCGCCCGGGAACGGGCCAGCGAGCCGGGCGAGCAGCTCGGACGCCCGCGCCGCATCGGCGTCGGCGATCGCAAGCTCACCGACACCGAGGCTGAGCAGGGCGTACGCCGTGGCCGAGCCGGCGCCTCCCGCTCCGACCTGAACGACGCGGCGACCTCTGACGTCCCCGATACCGATTTCGACGGCGTCGCGGTAGCCGATCCAATCGGTGTTGTGCCCGACGGCGCCGGCCTCGCCGAACTCGATGAGATTGACCGCACCGAGGCGCTCTGCCGAGGGACTCAGCGCGGCGATGTGATCGATGACGCGCTGCTTGAACGGGTGGGTCACGTTGATCGCGTCGTACCCTTGCGCGAGCACCCGATCGAGGATGCGCGGGAGGTCGTCGGGGGTCTCGCCGGTCTCCGCGATGTCGATCACCCGGTACTCGTAGTCGAGCCCGAGCAGCAGCGCCTCTTGACGATGCATCGGCGGCGTCAGCGACGCTGTGATGCCCTCGCCGAGCAGCCCGACTCGGATCGCGCGATCGTGCCGCGGGTGCGCGGCCGCATTCTTCGGAGACGCGCGCGGATCCGGCGTCATCGGGCGGTCCCCGCGAAACGGCGTGCGAGCACGACGAGGGCGGCGGCGTAACCGTCGGGGCCGGCCCCGGAGATCGTGGCGGTGGCGCGTTCGGCGACGAATGACACGGCGCGATAGGGCTCGCGACGGTGGACATTGCTGAGGTGCACCTCGACGACGGGGATGGGGATCGCGGCGACGGCGTCGCGCAGGGCGATGGAGGTATGCGTAAGTGCCGAGGGGTTGAAGACGACGCCGTCGAAGCGCTCGGGCGCGGCATGGAGAGCGTCGAGGAGCGCGCCCTCGTGATTGCTCTGGATCAGTTCAACCTCGATCCCGAGCGGCTCGGCGGCCGTTCGGACCTGGTCGATCAGCTGCTGCTGCGTGAATTCCCCGTAGATGCTCGGTTCGCGCGCGCCGAGCAGATTCAGGTTCGGTCCGTGTAGGACCAGCACGCGCTGGGACATCGTCGTCGGCCTCTCGTTTGTTACTAACCAGATAGTACATTAAGGGCGTTCACGTCGGTCGTCAAGTCGACGGATGCCGCGGTGACAAATTATTAACCATTTGGTACATTGTCGCCATGCGCACCTCCATTGCCACGGTCTGCCTCTCCGGCGGCCTCACCGAGAAACTCCACGCCTGCGCCGCGGCGGGCTTCGACGGCGTCGAGATCATGGAGGCCGATCTCCTGGCGGCCTTCGAATCACCCGAGGAGATCCAGGCGCTCTGTCGCCGCCTCGGGCTCAGCATCGACATGTACCAGCCCCTGCGCGACATCGAGGGCGTGAGCACGGGACTCTTCGAGGAGAACCTCCGCCGAGCGGAGGCGAAGTTCGAACTCATGGAGCGTCTGGGGACCCGTCTCGTGCTGCTCTGCAGCAATGTCGCGACCGCCACGGTGGCCGATGAGACCGTCGCTGCCGCGCAGCTCGGCGCCCTCGCCGACCTCGCTGCCGAGCACGGGATCCGCATCGCCTACGAGGCGCTCGCCTGGGGACGGTACGTCAGCGACTACCGTGACGCGTGGCGACTCGTCCAGCTGGCGGATCGCCCCAATCTCGGCCTCTGCCTCGACAGCTTCCACATCCTCTCGCGTGGGCACGATCCGTCTGAGATCGAGTCCATCGACGCGGAGAAGCTCTTCTTCCTGCAGCTCGCGGATGCTCCGGCGCTGGATCTCGACGTGCTGTCGTGGAGCCGTCACCATCGCCTGTTTCCCGGCGAGGGCGCATTCGATCTCGTCGGATTCCTCGGTCACGTGTTGCGAGCGGGCTACGACGGGCCGCTGTCGCTCGAGGTGTTCAATGACACGTTCAGGCAGACCGACGTGCGCCGCACGGCGCAGCACGCGCAGCGTTCGCTGCGCTGGTTGGCGGATCGGGCGGCGGCGGCCGGCGGGTGGAGCACCGGCCGTCTCGCGCCCGCACAGCCCCCGCTCGGCGTGGACTTCGTGGAGATCGCCGGGCAGGACCTCGCGGCGGTCGATGAGATGCTCGACCGGCTCGGCTTCGCCTTCGCCGGGCGGCACCGCAGCAAGCCCGTCCGCCTCTGGACCGCGGGAGACGCCAGCATCATCCTCAACGAGCAGGATCGAGGGCTAGAGCCGCGGATCGCCGCGCTTGGCCTGCTCGTCGCGGATGCCGAAGCGGCCGCTGAGCACGCGCGCGGCATCGGCGCTCCCCCGGTGTTCCGGCGGATCTCTGCAGGGGACCAGGAGCTCCCCGCGGTCTTCGCCCCGGACGGCACCGAGGTCTACTGGGCGGACGGCCCGGCGAGCGCGAGTTGGCGTGCAGAGTTCGGCGGCGGCTTGGCTTCCGCCGACGGCCTGCTCGGGATCGTCGACCACGTCAACCTCACGAGCCCCTGGCAGGACTTCGACGAAACGGTGCTCTTCGGGGCCGGCGTCCTCGGCCTCGAAGCCGAGGCAAGCTCAGAGGTGCCGGGCCCGCTGGGCTTGGTCCGCAGCGTCGTGATGCGCAGCGCCGACGGGGCGGTGCGCTTGGCGATGAACCTCGCCCCTCCGGCGGCCCCCGCACTCCCGCGTCACCTCGCGATCCGCGTCGACGACGCCGTCGCGGTCGCGTCCGCCGCACGACAGCGGGGCATGGAATTTCTGCCCGTCCCCGACAACTACTACGACGATCTCGCGGCGCGCTTCGCCCTTGACCCGGCGTTCGGCGCCCGACTCCGCGGTCTCGGGCTCCTCTTCGATCGTGACGACGCCGGAGCGTTCATCCACGGCTACACGCCGACGATCGGAGGAGTATTCCTCGAGATCGTGCAGCGCATCGACGACTACCGAGGATACGGCGCGACCGATGCGCCGATCCGCCTGGCGGCGCAACGCGTAGCGGCCCTACAGTTGACCTCATGGTGAACTATCGATTCCTCGGCAACAGCGGCCTCAAGATCTCCGAGATCACGTACGGCAATTGGATCACGCACGCCTCGCAGGTCGCGGACGACGCCGCGGTGCGCACCGTCCACGCCGCGCTCGATGCGGGGATCACGACGTTCGACACCGCGGACGTCTACGCGAACACCGCCGCGGAGGCCGTGCTCGGCCGGGCGCTGTCGGGGCAGCGGCGCGAGAGCCTCGAGATCTTCACGAAGGTCTACTTCCCGACCGGTCCGATGGGCCCGAACGACAACGGGCTCAGCCGCAAGCACATCCGCGAGTCGATCGACGGCTCGCTCGCGCGCCTCGGCACCGACTACGTGGACCTCTACCAGGCCCACCGCTACGACCACGAGACGCCGCTCGAGGAGACCATGCAGGCCTTCGCCGACATCGTGCGGCAGGGCAAGGCCCTCTACATCGGCGTCTCGGAGTGGACCGCCGAGCAGCTGCGCGCCGGCCACGCGCTGGCCCAGCAGCTCGGATTCCAGCTCATCTCCAACCAGCCGCAGTACTCGATGCTGCACCGCGTCATCGAGGGCAAGGTGGTGCCCGCCTCCGAGGAGCTGGGCATCTCGCAGATCGTCTGGTCGCCGATGGCCCAGGGCGTGCTCTCGGGCAAGTACCTCCCCGGCCGGCCCGTGCCCGCCGGCTCGCGCGCGACGGACGACAAGAGCGGCGCCGAGTTCATCCAGAAGTTCCTGCGCGACGACATCCTCGAGGCCGTGCAGCGCCTGCGGCCGATCGCGGAGGAGGCCGGGCTCACGATGCCGCAGCTCGCCATCGCCTGGGTGCTGCAGAATCCGAACGTCGCGGCGGCGCTCGTCGGGGCCTCGCGGCCCGAGCAGCTCGCCGACACCGTGAAGGCCTCGGGCGTGACACTCGACGCCGACACGATGGCGGCGATCGACGCGGCGCTCGGCGACGCGCCGAACCGCGACGCCGAGGACACCTACCGCGTCTCGCCCGAGCGCCGGCTCGTCTGAGACGGGCCTTCGCGGCGGCGCTCGGGCGCGGCGGATCGGCGACGGGACCCCCGGCTCAGAGCAGCCGCAGGTCCGTCTCGATCGCCGCCGCCGCGCCCTGCGCGAGCGGCAGGATCCGATCCCGCAGCCCGTCCCGGGTCTCGCGCGTCGCGCTCGTCGACACGTTGAGCGCCGCGGCCACCCGTCCGTCGCGGCCCCGCACCGGGACGGCCACCGAGCGCAGCCCCGCCTCCAGCTCGCCGTCGATGAGTTCCCAGCCCCGCTCCCGGACCTCCGCGATGCGCCGCCGGAGCCGCGCGGGGTCGACGAGCGTCTGCGGGGTGAGCGGCGCGAGCTCGGAGGCGGCGAGCACCGCGTCGAGCTCGGCGTCGGGAAGCGCCGCGAGCAGCACGCGCCCCATGCTCGTCGCGGTCGCCGGGAAGCGGGTGCCGAGGGTGATCGACACGCTCATGATGCGCCGCGTGGGCACGCGCGCGATGTAGACGACGTCGGCGCCGTCGAGCACGGCGGCCGACACGGATTCCCCGACCTCGGCCGAGAGCCGTTCGAGGTGGGGCTGCATCGCCTCCGGCAGCGAGAGCGCCGAGAGGTAGCCGTAGCCGAGCTCGAGCACTCGGGGCGTGAGCGCGAACTCCCGACCGTCGGCGCGGACGTACCCGAGGGACTCCAGCGTGCGCAGGAAGCGCCGGGCCGCCGCCGCGGGGATCCCGGCGCGTCGCGCCACCCCGCTGAGGCTCAGGGCGGGGTGCTCGGCGTCGAAGGCGCGGATCACCGCGAGCCCCCGCGCGAGCGACTGGACGAAGTCGGCGGGCGCGTCGGGCGCCGGCACCTATGCCTCCTCGTTGAGCATGCGGGTGACCATGGCGACCATGAGGGGCTTCTCCTTCGGATCACTGACCGCGACCATGAGCGTGATCGCCGCGAGCGCGTTGTTCGAGATTCTCGGAGCACCCTGGACGTCGAACAGCGCACCGTTCTTCGCCAGAAAATGCACGAAGAGCGCCGCCGCACTGCGCTTGTTCCCGTCGGAGAGCGGGTGATCCTTCACCGTCAGGTACAGCAGATTCGCGGCCTTCTCCTCGACGGTGGGATAGAGATCGTTCCCCTCGAATCCCTGATACACCGCGCCGATCACACCGGCGAGTCCCGCTGAGCGCTCCTTCCCGAACATCGTGTCCGCCGGAAACTCTGCGGCCACTTCGGCGATCACCCCGCGAGCCTCATCGAGCGTGAGCACCCACTTCGGTGAGGTGCTCCCCAGCACGTCGAATACCCCGGTATCGTACGCTCGCAAGAGTCGCAGACTCGGCAGATATGCGCTCAGCACCTCCGCGACGCCCGCGACGAGCTCGTCGCTCGTGCGTTCGAGTACGCGCACGATCGCACCGAGTTGTTCCAGTCGTCGGGCGTTGGCGGCGACCCCGTCGAGCACGTACCTTCGGAGCACTCCCGTCGCCCAACGACGGAAACCGATTGCGCTCGCAGAGTTCGCACGGTACCCCACCGCAAGGATCACATCGAGGCTGTACAGCGTCACCGGCCGATCGGCGGAAGCAATTTGCACTTTCTGCAAATTGCTTTCGGCATCGACCTCCTCATCGGCGAGCACATTGCGGATGTGTCGCGAAACGCTCGACACGCTGATGCCGAACAACTGCGTGATCTGAGATTGGGAGGCCCACACCGTTTCTCGCTCGCGGTCGAACGGCAGAGCGAGTTCGATGCCGGGTGCCGAGTAGACGACGACATCTGCACTGCTCATCAGAAGGCTCCCTCGCGACTTGGGCCTGCTCCACCATCGACCCTCATTCTCTCAGGCGCGCGACGAATCGGGCGAAGACGTCGGTATGCATTGCGGGCCGCTGCACCTCAGCAGAGAGTCTGAAACGCTGGCAACCAGGAGCAGCGACCGGCGCAGGCGCGCAGTTTCGCACGGAAGCTCGAGCTACCGCTCGAGGACGACCGCGAGGCCCTGACCGACGCCGATGCAGATCGCCGCGACCGCGACGCCCCCGCCGCGGCGCGCCAGCTCGTGCGCGGCGTGGCCGATGATGCGTCCTCCGGAGGCGCCGAGCGGGTGCCCGATCGCGAGCGCGCCGCCGTGGATGTTCAGCTTCTCCGGGTCGAGCTCCGGCCAGCCGGCGAGGCACGCGAGCGACTGCGACGCGAACGCCTCGTTGAGCTCGACGACATCGACGTCGGCCCAGGTCTTCCCGGCGCGCGCGAGGGCCTTGTTGGCGGCCTCGATCGGGGCGATCGGGAAGTCGTCGGGATCCACGCCGTGCGCCGCCCGGCCCGCGATCCGCGCGAGCGGCTCGGCGCCGTCGAGCGCGCCCTCGCCGCCGATGAGCACCGCGGAGGCGCCGTCGTTGATCGAGGAGGAGTTGCCCGCGGTCACGCTGCCGTCGCGGGCGAAGAGGGGCTTCAGGCCGCCGAGCTTCTCGACGGTCGATCCGTCGCGGATCCCCTCGTCGCGCACGAGCTCCGCACCCGGGACCTGCACGATCTCGCCGTCGTACACCCCCGCGGCCCACGCCTCGGCGGCGAGGCGGTGCGAACGCACGGCGAACTCGTCTTGCGCCTCGCGGCCGATGCCCCACTCGCGAGCGATCTTCTCGGCGGACTCGCCGTTCGAGATGGTCCAGTGCTCCGGCAGCCGGGGATTCACCATGCGCCAGCCGATCGAGGTGTTCCAGAGGGTCTGGTTGCCGACCGCCGGCCACGGCTTGGCCGACTTCTCCACGACGAAGGGGGCGCGGCTCATCGACTCCACGCCGCCCGCGAGGATCAGCTCGGCGTCGCCCGACTCGATGGCCCGGGAGCCCTGGATGACGGCCTCGACCGATGAGGCGCAGAGCCGGTTGACGGTGACCCCGGTGACGGAGGTCGGGAAGCCGGCGAGGAGCGCGCCGAAGCGCGCGACGTTGCGGTTGTCCTCGCCCGCCTGGTTCGCGTCTCCGAAGATCACGTCGTCGATGCGCGCGGGATCGAGGCCCGTGCGCTCGACGGCCGCGCGCATGACGACGGCGGCGAGGTCGTCGGGCCGCACGCCGGAGAGCGCGCCCCCGGCGCGGCCGAAGGGCGTGCGGACGGCGTCGTAGATGAAGCTGGCGGTCATGAGGATTCCTCTCGGGGTCGTGCCCGTGGCTCAGTGCGTGGCGTCGGCGAGTTCGAGCCCGGTGAGCTCGCGCAGTTCGGCGACGGTCGTGTCCCCGAACACCTCGCGGACGGCGAAGCCCTCCGCGGTGACGTCGAACACGGCGTGATCGGTGTAGACGCGGGAGACGCAGCCGACGCCCGTGAGCGGATAGCTGCACGCGGCGACGAGCTTCGACTCGCCCTGCTTGGTGAGCAGATCGGTCATGACGTAGACGTCCTTCGCCCCGATGGCGAGGTCCATCGCCCCGCCCACGGCGGGGATGGCGCCGGGCGCTCCCGTCGACCAGTTCGCGAGGTCGCCGTTCTGGGCGACCTGGAACGCGCCGAGCACGCAGACGTCGAGGTGCCCGCCGCGCATCATGCCGAAGGAATCCGCGTGATGGAAGTACGCGGCGCCCGGCAGCGCCGTCACGGCCTGCTTGCCGGCGTTGATGAGATCGGGATCGACGGCGCCAGGCTCGGGCGCCGGGCCCATGCCCAGCATGCCGTTCTCCGTGTGGAGGATGATCTCCTCGTCCTCGGGGAGGTAGTTGGCGACGAGCGTCGGCGCGCCGATCCCGAGGTTCACGATCGAGCCCTCGGGGATATCGGCGGCGATCCGCGCCGCGAGGTCCTGCCTGCTGATCCGCGTGGTCATCGCGCCTCCTCCTCGCTCGGGGCCGCCTCGAGCGGCCGGCCTTCGAGGTCCACTCCGCCGACGAACTCGCCGTCCGCGAGCCACCGGCGCTCGCCCACCGCGACGACGCGGTCGACAAAGATGCCGGGGGTGACGACCGTCTCGGCGTCGATGCCGCCGAGCTCGACGAACTCGTCGACCTGCGCGATCGTCGTCGCCGCGGCGGTCGCCATGATCGGACCGAAGTTGCGTGCGGTCTCGCGGTAGACGAGGTTGCCGAAGCGGTCGGCGCGGCGCGCGCTGATGAGCGCGAAGTCGGCGCGGATGGGGTACTCGAGCGCGTAGACGCGGCCGTCGATCTCGCGCGTCTCCTTGCCCTCGGCGAGCTGCGTTCCGACGCCGGTGGGGGTGAAGAACGCGCCGATGCCCGCCCCCGCGGCCCGGATGCGCTCGGCGAGGTTGCCCTGCGGGACGAGCTCGAGCTCGATCGCCCCCTCGCGGTAGAGGCCGTCGAACACCCAGGAGTCCGACTGACGCGGGAAGGAGCAGATGATCTTCCGCACGCGGCGCTTGGCGAGGAGCGCGGCGAGGCCGACATCGCCGTTGCCGGCGTTGTTGTTGACGATCGTGAGCTCGCCCGCGCCCTGCGCGATCAGCGCGTCGATGAGCTCGACGGGCTGGCCGGCACGGCCGAAGCCTCCGATCATGACGGTCGCCCCGTCGGGGATGCCGGCGACGGCCTCCTCGACCGACGCGATGCGCTTGTCGATCATCACTCCTCCAATTTTCGCTGTGCGAAACTTGATTCGCCTTACGAACATGCTAGCGCGCTGCGCCGGGATCGGGAAGCCCCGCCCCTCCGCTAGAGTGCAGGAATGCCCACGCCCACCGCCCCGCGCCGTTCGCGGCGGCTGGTGCTGCTGTTCATCGCCGTGTGCCTCGTCGCGATCAACATGCGCATGACCATCACGGGGATCGGCCCGCTGCTCGAGCAGATCGCCGCCGACCTCGGCACGAGCCCGGCGGCGCTCGGCGGCCTCGCCTCGGTGCCCCTCGCCGCCTGGGCGATCGTCTCCCCGCTCACGCACGGACTGAGCATGCGTTTCGGCCTCGAGCGCACGGTCGGCTGGGCGCTCGTCGCGCTCATGATCGGCACGGCGTGGCGGTCGCTCCCCGGCCCTCCGATCTCGCTCTGGCTCGGCACGGCGCTCATCGGCGCCGCCCTCGCGATCGGCAACGTGCTCATGCCGGCCGTCATCCGGCGCGACTTCGGGGATCGCATCCCCCTCGTGATGGGGGTCTACACCGCCCTGCTCGGCGGCCTGGGCGCGGTGTCGGCCGGCGTCGTCGTGCCCATCTCGCACCTCGAGGGCGGCGACGGCGAGCTCGGTTGGCGACTCGCCCTCCTCACCACGGGGGCCATGATCCCGGTGGCGCTGGTCGCGTGGGTTCTCGCGGCGCGCGCGCCTCGAGCGGAGACGCCTGTCACCGACCGCGGCGCGGATCCGAGCGCCGATGGCGGCCCCCGCCGCGACGCCGCTCAGCTGGGCGAGGCGGCGCACGCCGGCGACCCCGTCGTCGCACCGCCGGCCGCGCCGCGCGCGACGGCGGGGATGCCGGTCGGCCGCCGGATCTGGCGCGATCCCGTCGCCTGGTTCGTGGCGCTCTACATGGGCCTGCAGTCCACGATCTTCTACATGCTCGCCACCTGGCTCGCCCCGATCGAGACCGATTCGGGCGTCTCGCCGGTCGACGCCGGGATCTCGGTCATGCTCCTCCAGCTCGTGAGCATCGTCGGCTCCCTCGCACTGCCCCTCATGTACCGCGGGCGCATGCGCCGCTGGCTCGCCGCGATCGTCCCGCTCGTCGTCGGCGCCTCCTTCGCGGCGATCGTGCTCTCGGGTCCGGCCCTCCCCTGGATCGTGCTGTGCGGGCTCGGCTGCGGCACGTCGCTGAGCATCTCGCTGCTGCTCATGGCGGTGCGGGCGCGCGACGCGATCACGGCGAGCGCGCTCTCGGGCATGGCGCAGTCGATCGGCTACCTCATCGCCGCGCCCGGCCCCGCGCTCTTCGGCCTCGCCCACGAGGCGAGCGGGGCCTGGATCTGGCCGCTCGCGCTCCTCCTCGCGGCATCGCTCGGCCAGGCGCTCGTCGGACTCGCCGTGGGACGCGAGCGCTTCGTGTTCGACCGGCGGGAGCGCCCTGCGCTCAGTCCGCGAAGGCGACGCGCTTGAGCAGCTCGGCGAGCCGCGCGCGCTCCTCGGCGTCCAGGCCCGCGTAGGGCCGCTCCTCGGCGGCGAGCACCTCGGCGCGCGCCGCGGCGCACAGCCGCTTCCCCTCCGCGGTCGCGACCACCGCCTTCGAACGACGATCCCGGGCGTCGGCGCGGCGCTCGACGAGCCCCCGCCCCTCCAGGTCGTCCACGAGCGCCACGATCTGACTGGGATCGAGCCTGAGGTACTCGGCGAGCTCGCGCTGCGTGGGCCGGAGCCCCTCCGCGGCGATCGACAGCACCGAGTACGAGCGCGCCTTGAGTCCGAGCCCGCGCAGCGCGGCGTTGCCCGCGGCGAGCGCCACGGCGTTCGCCCGGGCGAGCAGGAAGCTCAGGTCGTTGCCGAGATCGCTCCCGGCCCACGCGGCATCGGGGGACGGCGCTGGCGTACGTGGCATCGCACCAGCATATCAATAGATACCGTCGTCAATGATTGACTTTTTCAATCAATTCCGATGTACTGGTCCCAGTCACAGCAGAAGGAGTCAGCATGTCGCTCGCAGGCAAAGTCGCCATCGTCACGGGATCCGGGCGGGGCCTCGGTCTCGCCTACGCCCAGGAGCTCGCCGCCCAGGGCGCATCCGTCATCGTGAACGATGTCGACGCGGCCACCGCCGCCGAAGCCGTCGCCGCGATCGAGGCCGCGGGCGGCACGGCGTCGGCCGTCGTGGCGCCGGTCGGGCCGAGCGCGACCGCGAAGGCGCTCGTGGACGCGGCGTTCGAGCGCTACGGGCGCCTCGACATCCTCGTGACCAACGCGGGCGTGCTGCGCGACACCGTGCTCTGGAAGATGAGCGACGACGACTTCGACACCGTCGTCGACGTGCACCTGCGCGGCACCTTCACCTGCGTCCGCGAGGCGGCGAGCCGCATGCGCGAGCAGGGCGAGGGCGGCCGCATCATCTGCATCGGCTCCCCCACGGGGCAGCGGGGCAACTTCGGCCAGACCAACTACGCGGCCGCGAAGGCCGGCATCGTCGGCATGGTGCGCACCTGGGCGATGGAGCTCAAGAAAGCGGGCATCACGGCCAACGCGGTCATCCCCGTCGCCGCGACCGCCATGACCGCCACCGTCCCGTACTTCCACGCGGCGGTCGAGGCCGAGGCGAAGGGCGAGGCGATGCCCGCGTTCTTCCGCCACGACCTCGGCTTCGGCGACGCTGGCGACGTCGCGCCGCTCATCGCGCACCTCGCCTCCGACGCCGCGGCGGGCGTCACGGGCCAGGCCATCGGCGTCGGCGGCGACCGGCTGCAGCTGTGGTCGCATCCGGAGCCCGTCGCCACCGCCTACCGCGAGGGCGGCTGGGACGCCGCGGCCCTGAGCGAGGAGTTCGACGCGATCGTCGGCGAGCGCCTGCAGTCCGTGGGCGAGAAGTTCCCGCCGCTCCCCGAGGAGCTGCAGCCGCCGCAGGCGTGATCCCGCGTCTGCGCGGGCCCGCCGCAGGGCCCGCGCCGACGCATCGGCGCCCGCAGCGCACCGTCTCCCGACGACCCCACGACAAGGATCGAAGATGACCCGATACGAACCCGCGATCGATCTCGACGCGATCGTCGCGATCGACACGCACGTGCACATCGAGCAGGATGCGCACGGCCACAGCTCGCTGCCGGGCGACCTCGCGGAGGCCGCGGCGAAGTACTTCGCGACGGGCGGCCTGCAGCCGGAGCTCGATGCCGTCGCCGACTACTACCGGGAGCGGCGGATGGCCGCCGTGGTCTTCACCGTCGACGCGACGACGAATCTCGGGCACGAGCCGATCCCGAGCGCCGATATCGCCGCGGGCGCGGCCCGCCACAACGACGTGCTCATCCCCTACGCCTCGGTCGATCCGCGGCGCGGCGCCGCCGCCATCGAGCAGGCGAAGCGCCTCATCGAGGAGCACGGAGTCCGCGGCTTCAAGTTCCATCCGACGGTGCAGGGCTTCGATCCCAGCGACGAGGCGCACTACCCGCTCTACCGCGTGATCGAGGAGGCCGGCAGGGTCGCCCTCTTCCACACGGGCCAGACCGGGATCGGCGCCGGCATGCGCGGCGGCCGGGGCCTGCGGCTCGCGCTGTCGAATCCCATGCTGCTCGACGGCGTCGCCGCCGACTTCCCCGACCTCCAGATCGTCATGGCCCACCCCTCGGTGCCGTGGCAGGAGGAGGCCCTCTCGGTCGCCACGCACAAGCACAACACCTGGATCGACCTCTCCGGGTGGAGCCCGAAGTACTTCCCCGCAGAACTGCAGCGCTACGCCGGGACGGTCCTCAAGGACCGCGTCCTGTTCGGCTCCGACTTCCCCCTCATCACCCCCGACCGCTGGATGCGCGACATCGAGCACACCTCGATCAAGCCCGAGGCGCTGCCCGGCATCATGAAGGACAACGCGGTCAGGCTGCTGGGCCTCGGAGGCGCGGCATGACGACGCCCCGCGATCCCGCGCTCGCTCCGTCCGAGGTGTTCGGGATCGATGCGCTGCGGATCGCGGAGACGATGCTGAGCCCCGCCGGCGCCGCCGCGCTCGCGGAGCTGCAGCGCACCCTCGACTCCGCGGTGCGCCCCCTCGTGAACGAGGCGTGGGAGACGGCGACCATGCCTCCCGGGATCATCGGGGCGCTCGCCCCGCTCGGCCTGATGGCGCCGGACGGCATGCGCCCGGAGGAGGCCGATTCCACGCTCTTCTCGGGCCTGCGCAACTTCGTGCTCGCCCGCACCGACGTGTCCGTCGCGACGGTCTACAACGCGCAGTCGGGCCTCTTCCGCTCGACCGTGCGCCTGGGCGGCTCGGACGAGCAGATCGCCCGCTGGGATCCGGCGATCCGCGACTTCTCGTTCACCGGGGCCTTCGCGCTCACCGAGCCCGAGCACGGCTCGGACATCGCCGGAGGGCTCGCCACGACGGCGACGCGCACGGGCGACGAATGGCGCATCTCCGGCCGGAAGCGGTGGATCGGCGGCGCCGGCGCCGCCGATGCGCTCGCCGTCTTCGCCCGCAGCGCGGAGGACGGCGAGGTCAAGTGCTTCATGGTGCCCCGCGACGCCGCGGGCGTCTCGCTCGAGACCATTACCGGCAAGGTGTCGCTGCGACCCATGCAGAACGCGGAGATCACCCTCTCGGACGTGCGCGTGCCCGAGTCCGCGAGGCTCCAGCGCATCGACTCCTGGCGCGACGTCGCCCGGATCATGGGACGGCTGCGCTCCGATGTCGCCTGGATCGCCGCCGGCCTGCAGTCGGGCGCACTCGACGCCGCGGTGCGCTACGTGCGCGAGCGCGAGCAGTTCGGCCGTCCCCTCGCGGGCTTCCAGCTCATCCAGGAGAAGCTCGCGCGGATGGCCGGCAACGTCACGGCCTCGCTCGCCTTCGTCACGAGGCTCTCGCAATTGCAGGACGCGGGTACCTTCACTGACGAAAACTCCTCGCTCGCGAAGATGTGGGTCGCCCTCCGCGCCCGCGAGACGGCGGCGCTCGGCCGCGAGATCGTCGGCGGCAACGGGATCCTGCTCGAGCACGACGTCGCCCGCTTCTTCGCCGACGCCGAGGCCGTCTACTCCTACGAGGGCACCCACGAGGTCACCTCGCTCATCGTCGGCCGCGGCCTGACCGGCGTCTCCGCCTTCACCTGACCCCGGGGACGGTCGCGATCCGTCGCGGCCCCATCCCGTCACCCATCCCGACCACCCCGATCCCCACGACCCGACCCCAAGGAGCCCCCATGACCACCACCGCCGACTACGCCGACGCCGCCTCCCTCGCCGGGACCGACCTCGGCTGGAGCGCCTGGACCGAGGTGACCCAGGAGCAGGTGAACACCTTCGCCGACGCGACCGACGACCACCAGTGGATCCACGTGGACCCCGAGCGCGCCGCCGCGGAGAGCCCCTTCGGCGCCCCGATCGCGCACGGCTTCCTCTCGCTGTCGCTGACGGTGAAGTTCTGGAGCGAGCTGTTCGAGCTGAACGGCGTCACCACCAAGGTGAACTACGGCCTCGACAAGGTGCGCTTCGTGTCCCCCGTGAAGGTCGGCGCGCGGATCCGCATGAACGCCGTCATCGCCGAGGTCACCGAGGTGAAGGGCGGCGTCCAGTTCGCCGTCGACCAGACCATCGAGATCGAAGGCGGCGAGCGCCCCGCGCTCGTGGCCAGGGGCATCTACCGCTTCTACGCGTGACGCGCGGCGGGGCCCGGCTCCGGGCCCCGCGCACCCCGCCCCGGGCCTCCCGCCCCCTCCCCGCATCAGCCCACTCGACGAAGAGACACCATGCAGAATCACGGACTCGGCTCCTGGCTCGCCACGCGCAGGCAGAAGCACCCAGACAAGGTCGCCCTGATCTTCAACGCCCAGGATTCCGGCGAGGACGAGCGGCTGACGTACGCGGAGCTCGCCGACCGCGCCGATGCCTTCTCCGGCATGCTCTGGCAGCGGGACGTGCGCAAGGGGGACGCGGTCGCGTATCTCGGGGAGAACAGCCCGGACTTCCTCGCGGCGCTCTTCGGCTGCGCCCAGCTCGGGGCCGTCTTCGTGCCCGTGAACACGCGCCTCGCCCCTCCCGAGATCGAGCACGTGCTGCGCGACTCGTCGGCCCGGGTGCTCGTGCACGGCCCGGGATTCGCCGAGCGGGTGCGGCCGGTCGCCGCGTCCGCGGGCGTGCCGCACCGCATCCAGACGGGCGAGCGCGGCGCCGACGGCGAGCCGGGACTCGACGCGATCCTCCGCGAGGGGCTCCGCGGCCACGTCGATGCGGGGGTCGCGCACGAGGATCCCGCGGCCATCCTCTACACCTCCGGCACCACCGGCCGGGCGAAGGGCGCGGTGCTCAGCCACGGCAACCTCACCTGGGTGAGCGTGAACGCCCTCGTCGACTACGACATCGTTTCCACCGACGTGGCGCTCATGATCTCCCCGCTCTTCCACGCCGCCTCCCTCGGCATGGGGGCCCTGCCGACGCTCCTCAAGGGCGGCACGATGGTCCTCGAGCAGGGTTTCGACGCCGGTCGCGCGCTCGCGCTCATCGAGCACTACGGCGTCACGATGCTCAGCGGGGTGCCGACGACCTACCAGCTCATGGCCGACCATCCCGCGTGGCCGACGACCGACGTCTCGACGCTCGCGAAGCTCACCTGCGGCGGCTCCGCCGTGCCCACCCGCATCCTCGAGGCCTACGAGGCGCGCGGCCTCTCCTTCTCCCAGGGCTACGGGATGACGGAGACGTCCCCGGGCGCCACGAGCCTCGCCCCCGAGATGACGCGCGCGAAGCAGGGCAGCGTCGGCCTCCCCCACTTCTTCACCGAGGTGCGGGTGGCGGCGACCGAGCCCGGCCCCGAGGGCGCGCACGCGATCGCCCCGCGCGGCACCGTCGGCGAGATCGAGGTGCGCGGGCCGAACGTCTTCCTCGGCTACCGCGGCCTGCCCGAGGCGACGGCGGCCGCGTTCACGGCCGACGGCTGGTTCCGCTCCGGCGATCTCGGGTACCTCGATGAGGACGGCTACCTCTTCATCGCGGACCGGTTGAAGGACATGATCATCTCGGGCGGCGAGAACATCTACCCCGCCGAGATCGAGGACCTGCTCAACGGCCTCGAGGGCGTGACGGGCGCCGCGGTCATCGGCGTCCCCGACGAGCAGTGGGGCGAGGTGCCGTGGGCCGTGCTCACGCTCGCGCCCGACGCCGACGCCGAGGCGCTCGGCACCGACGCGGTCCGGGCCGCGCTCGACGGGCGGCTCGCGCGCTACAAGCTCCCCAAGCGGGTCGTCGTCGTCGACGACTTCCCCCGCACGGCCTCGGGGAAGATCCGGAAGGCGGACCTGCGGGCGCGCTACGCCGGCTGAGGGAAGCCCTCCCGCATCGCCGCGTCGGCGGCGTCCGCGATCTCGGCGCGGCGCGCCCGGTAGGCGGCGAGCGAGCACGGTGCGGGCCAGTCGGGATCGAGGGAGCCCGCGGGGAGGCGCGGGTCGCGACGGAGGAGCTCCAGCCAGTCCGAGACGAGCACGGTGAGCGCGGCGAGGGCCGGCATGCCGTCCGCGGCCCCCGGATCCGACCAGCGCGCGATGAAGCGCTCGTGCTCCGCCCGGATGGCCGCGAAGTCCCAGGCGCTGCGCAGGGCGACGTCCACGGGGAAGCCGTCGATCTCGGCCGCGTGGAAGGCGAGCACGCCGCCGAGCGGCAGCTCCGCGCGCACCGGGGCGAGGGCGGTCTCCGGATCCCGCCGGCCGGGGGCGATCCAGAGACCGTCGCGCAGCACGGCGAAGCCCTCCCAGGCGAGCGCGGCCCGCAGCTGATGCCGGAGCCCCCGCTGCCCCTCGGGGATCGAGAAGGTGACGAGGGTCCACCCGGGGCCGCTCGCGTCGAAGGGATGCTCCGCGTGCACCCGCCGCGACGCCTCGGTGAGGACGCTGCGCGCGCTCGGCGTGATGCCGTACACGAGGTGGCGGCCCGAGCGGTCGCGATCGAGGAAGCCGCTGAGCGCGAAGCGGTCGAGCGCGGCGCGGGCGGCGGGGGCGGCGACCCCGGCGTGCTCGAGGACGTCGACGAGCGCGATCCCGCGGAGCGGGCCGTCCCGCCCCGCGCGCAGCAGCTCGCCGAGCAGGGCGAGCACGAGGCTCCGGGAGCGATGGCCCCGCGGCGCCTCGTCGGCGCGCGGGGCCAGGCTGCGGGGGATCATGCGCTCCATGGTGGCACAGCTCAGGCCGCGGGGCGGGCGGCGTCCCCGCGCTTGGCGCGCTGGATCTGCTCGTAGACGTGCGTGCGCAGCTCGGTGAAGCGCGGCAGCGCCCGGGTGGTGATCTGGTCGCGCGTCGGATCGAGATCGATCGCGAGATCCTCCTGCACCCACGTCGGCGATTTCGAGAGCACGACGACCCGCTCGCCCAGGTACACCGACTCGTCGATGTCGTGGGTGACGAAGAGGATCGACATGCCCCGCTCCAGGTGGAGCGTGCGCACGAGGTCCTCGAGATCCGCGCGCGTCTGCGCGTCCACGGCCGCGAAGGGCTCGTCCATCACGAGCACCTCGGGCTGGTAGGCCACGGCCCGCGCGATCGCGACGCGCTGCTGCATGCCACCCGAGAGCTGCCAGGGGTACTTCGCCCCCGCATGCTCGAGCCCGACGGCGACGAGCGCGTCGTCGACGGCGCTGCGGATCTCCGCCTTCGGCATCCGGCGATTCTTGAGCGGCAGCTCGATGTTGCCGCGCACGGTGAGCCAGGGGTAGAGGCTGCGGCCGTACTCCTGGAAGACGAGCGCCATGTTCGGCGGCGGGTCCGTGACGGCCCGCCCGTCGAGGGTCACGCTGCCGCTCGTGGGTCTGAGCAGACCGGAGATGCACTTGAGCAGCGTCGTCTTCCCGCAGCCCGAGGGGCCGACGATGCAGACGAGCTCGCCGCGGCGCATCGTGAAGTCGATGTCGCCGATCGCCTCGACGCTCCCCGTCGAGGATTCGTAGACCTTGCGCAGGTGCTCGACCCGCAGCAGCGTGTCAGCCACGCTCCACCTCCCTTGTCCCGTGGTACCAGCGCAGCACGCGCCGCTCCACGAATCCGAATACCGCCGCGAGCAGCACGCCCACGAGGCCGAGCAGCACGATGCCGCTCCACATTTCCGCGATGAGATAGTTCCGCTGGAAGAACACGATCCGATAGCCGAGTCCCGAGGACGAGTAGAACATCTCGGAGATCACCATCAGGATCAGCGCGATCGACAGCGTCTGCCTGACTCCCGCCATGATGCGCGGGCTCGCCGCCGGCAGGATGAGGTACCGGATCCGGTTCCGCGTCGAGAGCGAGAAGGAGCGCGCGGTCTCCTGCATCACCGCGTCGGTGGCCTTCACGCCGTCGATCGTGTTGAGCAGCACGGGCCAGATCGCCCCGGCGACGATGACGACGACCTTCATGGAATCCGTCGCGCCGATGAGCACGGCGATGATGGGGATCAGCGCGGGCGGGGGGATCGCCCGGAAGAACTCGAGCACCGGCGTGGTGAGGTCGCGCAGCCAGCGCACCCGCCCGATCACGGTGCCCGCGGCGACCCCGATGACCACGGAGAGGACGATCCCAAGCAGCAGCCTCCCGAGGCTTGGGAGCACGTCCGTGAGGAAGGCCGGGCCGACCCAGGTCCGCACGAAGGCGTCGAGGATCGTGAGGGGGCCGGGGAAGAACTTGCCCGGGGCGAGGGTGCCCCACACGCCCCAGACGACGAGCAGGAGGACCGGGAGCCCGAGCGCGAAGAGCGTGCTCTCGCCGAGCTTCGCCCAGACGCCGGGGCGACGGCGGGGGACCACGACAGTGCTGGTGTAGAGCGTCATGCGGGATCCTCCGAGCGGACCGATTGATGCCAGAACAGCGCGCGGCGCTCGACGGCGCCGAAGATGAGATTGACCACGAGGCCGATGAGGCCGGTCGCGATGACGACCGCGAAGACCCCGGCCTGGTCGCCGTTGCTGTAGCTGAGCATGAGCGCGTTGCCGAGACCGGGATTGCCGATCGTCATCTCCGCCGTCACGGCGAGGATCAGCGCCACCGAGGCGGCGAGGCGCAGCCCCGTCACGAGGTAGGGCAGAGCGGTGGGCAGCACCAGCCGGAGGAGCTGCGCGCGGCGCCCGAGGCCGTAACTGCGCGCGGTGTCCCGCGCCACCGCGTCGATGTCGGCGACGCCGTAGAGCACCTGCACGAACACCTGCCAGAAGCTCGCGAACACGATGATGACGAGCGCGGCCTCCATGGTGATGCCGAAGCTCAGCACCGCGAGCGGGATGAGCGCGACCGAGGGGATCGGCCGGAGGAACTCGACGAGCGTGTGCGTCGCCCGGCGCAGGAACGGCACCATGCCCACGACCGTGCCGGCCACGAGCGCCGCGACCGTCGAGACGAGGAGGCCGATGCCCCACGACGCCAGGGTGCGTCCGACGTTGCGCCAGAACTCGAGATCGAGGAGGTCCGTCCCGAATCGGGCGAGCACGCTCGTCGCCTCCGGGAAGTGGGCGGGGTTCACGAGCCCCGTAGTCGGCAGCAGCTGCCAGAGGAGGAGGAGGCCCGCGACCCCCGCCGCGCCGAGCAGCGTCTGCTGCACGACGCGGCGGGAGCGGGATCCGCCTGCGGGGTGGGCGCGCCCCTCGGGGGGCGCGGATGCGGCGTTCATGCGTATCCTTCGCGGTGATGCGGCGGGGCGCCGCGTGCCGGGCGGGTCAGTACTGGACGAACACGGAGGCGATGTCGGGCTTCTCCTCGAGCGTGCCGTACTCGACGGCGAGGTCCGCGAGCTCCTCGATCTGGTCGAGATCCAGTTCGGCGTCGAACACCGGGAGCGTGATCCCCGCGGCGACCTCCTCGGGGATGTCGAGGTGCTTCACGAGCGCCGCCCGGGCGGCCTCGTCGTTGTTCTCGGTGAACTCGAGCGCCTCGGCGACGGCGACGGCGTAGTCCTCGACGAGCTCGGGATCCGATTCGATGAGCTCGTTCGTGGTGATGTTCGTGAGCACGGTGAGCCCGGGGAGGACCGCCTGGTAGGGCGAGACGACGAGATTGCCCTCCTCGGCGATCTGCGACATGAAGGGATCCGGGACCCACGCGGCGTCGATGTTGCCGGCCTCGAGCTGCGCCTGCGCGTCGGGGAAGGCGACCTCGACGAACTCGATCGTCGACGAGTCGCCGCCGTCGGCGTCGACCGCGGCCTTGATGGTGAGGTCGCCGGCGGCGCCGAGCGAGTTCACGGAGACCTTCTTGCCCGCGAGGTCGCTCGGCCGCTCGATGCCGGAATCGGCCAGGGAGACGACGGCGTTCACATCGTCGCCTTCGGCGCGGCTCGAGGAGAAGTTGCTGATCACGGTCACGCCGAGATCCTGGAGGGCCGCGCGGAACGGGCCGAAGGGCTGGCCGATGGCGAACTGGATGTCGCCGCTCATGAGGGCGGGGATCGCCTGGGCGCCGCCCTGGGCGGGGACGACCTCGACCTCGAGCCCGTGCTTCTCGAAGATGCCCTCGTCGATGCCGACCTGGAGGGCGATCTGATCGCTGATGGGGAGCGAGGCGACGCGGATCTGGCGGAGCTCTCCGCTCTCCGCGGTCGTGGCCTCGCCCTCGGTGCTCTCGCTCGCGCCCGAGTCGGTGCAGCCGACGAGGGCGAGGGATGCCGCCGCGAGGATGGCGAGCAGTGCGGTTCTCTTCTGCATGGGGACGGACCTCCGGGGTTCAGTCGTCGTTGACTTGCGCCGCGCGGCGTCGGTGCCGGGCGGAGTGTCTCCATAGTGCGGCACGACCGCGCCTGATGCAAGTTTTGTTGCACGATCGTCACCAATCTGCAAATCTGTGGCGCTCGTTCCGCTGTCGCGAGTCGCGCCCGCGGCCGGTGCGGCGCTGCGGATACGATGGAGGCGATACCCACCCGACGCCGCGAGGAGGCCCCGTGCCACGAGGACGCCCGCGCAAGGCCCTGCTCTCCGTCGATCTCATCGTCGACACCGCCATGCGCCAGATCGACGCGGGCGAGCAGCTCAGCATGAGCCGGGTGGCGAGGGAGCTCGGGGTGCACGTCTCCTCCCTCTACAACCACGTCGACGACCGCGACGGGCTCATCGAACTGCTGCGTCTGCGCATCGCCCACGAGTACCCGGTGCCCCCGCTCGACGGCCTGAGCTGGCAGCAGACGCTGCGCGCGATCGCGCTCACGATCCACGACGCCTTCGCCGCGCACCCGCGGCTCATCCCCTATCTCGCGGTCACGCCCGTGAGCTCGCCGGAGATCGTCGAGATCTACGCGCGGCTCGCGGAGATCATGCTCGACGCCGGCCACCGCGCGACCTCCGCATCGCTGGCCATCCGCATGATCGACTCGCTGGCCCTCGGCACGGCGCTCGTCAACTCGACGGACGCGGTGCCGTGGAAGCACACGACGCCGGGCGGGCGGGCGCTCCTCGAGGCCTCGGAGCACTGGGAGGACGAGCTCGCCCAGACGGCGGAGGCCTTCACCCGGGGCCTCGACTACATCGTGAGCGGCCTCGAGGCGGAGCTCGCGGCGCGAGAGACCGCCCCCCGCGGCTGACCCCTCCTCACGGCGACCTCCCCTTCGCACGTCAGTCGTTGCGGCTTGTGAGGCGTTCAAGCCGCAACGACTGACGTGCGAGGAGGTGCGCGGAGGGTTGGGGAAGGAGGGGAAGAGCGGGGCGGGGCGGGGACGGTGCCGCTCAGTCCAGGCTGAAGCCCGGACCGCCCGGCACCGAGGCGACGAGCCGCTGCGTGTACGGATGCTCGGGCGCCGAGAGCACACGATCGGAGGCCCCCGCCTCCACCACGTCGCCGTGCAGCAGCACGATCACCTCGTCGCTCACCTGCCGCACGACCGCGAGGTTGTGCGAGACGAACAGCACGGTGAGGGCGAGCTCCCGCCGCAGGCGTTCGAAGAGCTCGAGGATCTCGGCCTGGGTCGACAGGTCGAGCGCCGAGGTGATCTCATCGGCGATGATGAGCTCCGGCTCGACGGCGAGCGCCCGCGCGATCGCGATCCGCTGCCGCTGGCCTCCGGAGAACTCCCTGGGGTAGCGGTCGATCGCCGAGTCGTCCAGCGCCACGAGCGCGAGCAGTTCGCTCACCCGCGCACGGTGGGCGCGCAGCGAGGCGCGCCGCGGGTCGAGCGCCTCCGCGAGCGTCTGACCGATCGTTCGCCTCGGGTCGAGCGAGGAGTACGGATCCTGGGGGATGAGCTGGATCCGGCGCCGCAGCGCGGCGCGCCCCCGCCGGCCGCCGGCGTCCATCGGCGCGCCGTCGAATCGGATCTCGCCCGCGGCAGGGCGGTGGATCCCCACGATCGTCTTGGCGATGGTCGATTTGCCCGATCCGGATTCCCCGACGAGACCGACCGTCGTCCCCGCGGGGATCGCGAAGGAGACGCCGTGCAGCACCCGGGTGGCGCGGGCGCCGTGCCCGAGCACGACCTCGAGGTCGCGGACGTCGAGTCGGATCGCGGGCGCGGGCCCCGACCCGTGGGCCTGCGGCGCGGGTTCGCGCGTGGAGGGGGTCATCGCTGCTCCGCTTCCCGCGGCGCCGTCGAGCGCGCCGCGATCGGGTCGTCCATGCGCGGCGAGGCGTCGAGCAGCCGCTGCGTGTAGGGGTGGGTGGCGCGTCCGTCGCGCAGTTCGGCGCCGGTCAACCGCTCGATGATCTCGCCCGAGCGCATCACGAGCACCCGGTCGCAGAGCTCCTGCACCACGCCGATGTCGTGGGAGATGAAGAGCATCGCCGTGCCGTGTTCCCGGTTGATCCGGCGGAACTGCCTGAGCACCTCGGCCTGCACGGTGACGTCGAGCGCCGTGGTGGGCTCATCGGCGACGACGAGCTTCGGATCCGCGAGCGTGGCGGAGGCGATCGTGGCGCGCTGCAGCATCCCGCCCGACCACTGGAAGGCGTGCTGCTGCATCCGCACCCCGGCGTCGCGCACGCGGATGCGCTCGAGCGCCTCCCGGACGCGGCCGCGCGCGGCCGTCCGCCCGAGGCCGAGATGGATGCGCGCGACCTCGGCGAGCTGCCCGCCCATGCGGAGCGCCGGGTTGAAGGTCGTGCCGGGATCCTGGTAGACGAGCCCGATCTCGGTCGCGAGCCGCTGCGGGTCGTTGCGCCGTGAGAGATCGAGGTCGTCGAGCCGGATCGTCCGCGCGGTGGAGCGCACGCCGTCGGCGAGCAGGCCGGCGATCGCCATCGCCGTCATGGACTTGCCCGAGCCGGACTCGCCGACGAGCCCGAGCACCTCGCCGCGGTCGATCGCGAAGCTCACGCCGCGCACGAGCTCCGCGCCGTTCGGCGCGAAGACGTGGAGATCGTTCACCTCCACGAGCGCCTCGGGCTGCGCGGGCGCCGCGTCGCCCGTCGTCGGCACGAGCGCCGCCGGACGCCGCGGGAGGCGCAGGCCCGGGTCGAGCGTCTGCGCGAGCCCGTCGCCGATGAGCATGGCAGTGATGCCCGCGTAGACGAGCATGATCGACGGAGCGATCGCCTGCCACGGCTGCGCGTAGATCGCCGTGAGGCCGTCGCTGAGCAGCTGGCCGAAGTCGTACTGCGGGCTCTGCACGCCGAGCCCCACGAAGGAGAGGCTCGCGATCTCGAGCAGCGCGAGCGCGAAGCTCGACGTCGTGAGCACGAGGAGCGGCCCGGAGATGTTCGGCAGCAGGTGGCGCGAGAAGAGGCGGAAGCCCGGCACCCCGAGCAGCCGCGCGGTCGTGACGAAGTCGCGCTGCACGATGCCGGCGACCATGTTGGAGGTGAGGCGCGCGAAGCCGGGGATGCCGGCGATGCCGATCGCCGCGACCGCCGACCAGGCGCCGGCGCCCAGGATCGCGGCGACGACGAGCGCGAGCACGAGGGCGGGGAAGGCGACCGAGGCGTCGATGATCCTCAGCACGATCTCCCGCAGGCGGCGGGGCGCGAGCCAGATCAGACCGCCGAGCAGCACGCCGCAGACGACCGACACGGCGGTGGCGCCCGCGGCCATGAGGAGCGTCAGCCGCGTCGCGACGAGCGCCCGGGCGAGCACGTCGCGGCCGAGCGCGTCGGTGCCGAGGAGATGCTCGGCGCTGGGGCCCTGGCGCGAGCCGCCGCCGAGCGCGTCGGCGGCGCCCCCGAACAGGATGGGCGCGAGGATCGCGACGAGCAGGAGCAGGCCGCCCATCGCCAATCCCGCGACGAGCGACGGGGCGAGCGCTCGGGACCGCCGGGCCGTCGGGCGCATGCGCGCGGTGAGGTCAACCATGGTGTCCTCCCAGGGTGCGGGGATCGATCGCGCCGAGCACGATGTCGATGAGCAGGTTGATGAGGATCGCGAGAGCCCCGATGACGAGGATGATGCCCTGGATCGTCGGGTAGTCCTTGTAGATGATCGACTGGACGACCTCGAGACCCAGCCCCGGGTAGGAGAAGACCGTCTCGATGATGATGGTGCCGCCGATGAGCCCCGCGAGGATGAGCCCCGTGAGGGTGAGCGTCGACGTCATGAGGTTGGGCAGCGCGTGCACGAGGTAGAGCCTGACGGCGCGGAGCCGGCGCCCGCGCGCGGTGCGCATGAAGTCCTGCTGCAGCACCGTGTAAGTCTCCTGGCGGACGACCCGTGCGACCGCAAAGGTCGGGCCGAGCGCGAGCGATGCGATCGGCAGCACCCAGAAGCCTGGCGCGTCCACCCCGCCCGCGGGGAGCACGCGCAGCACGATCGCGAAGACCACGACGAGCAGGGTGCCGGCCACGTACGCCGGGAAGGAGGCGAGGAACCCCGCCACGGCCCCGAACACGGTGCCGAGCGCGCCCCGGCGGCCGCCGCGCGTGAGCACGCCGACCGTCATGCCGAGCGGGATCGCGACGACAAGCACGACGACGATCGAGCCGAGCGCCAGCAGCGCCGTGTAGGGCAGCTTCGTCGCGATGATCTCCGAGACCGGGACGCCGTAGCGGAAGGAGCTGCCGAACTCGCCCTGGAGCAGGTTCCCGAGGAAATGGACGAACTGCGCCCACAGCGGCTCGTCGAGCCCCAGCCGCTCGCGGAGGGCGGTGACCGCCTCGGGCGTCGCGTTGGTGCCGAGCATCGCGACCGCCGGATCCCCCGGGATGAGCGGGACGATGAGGAAGGCGACCACGACGAGCAGGGCGAAGGAGAGCACGAGCCCCCCGAGCCGCCTGACGGCGAAGGCGGCCCAGTCCGATCGGAGCCAGGCGAACCGCCCGGCGCGCTCGCGCCGGGCGATCGTCGCGAGGTGCTGCGTCGTGTCGACGGGGGGCGCGCTCACGGCCGCGGCCCCTCCCCCGCACCGGGGGCGATGCGCGTGTCCCACCCGAACACCGGCTCCAGCTGTGAGGCCACCCGGATGAGCGATGCCTCGTCGAAGGGGCCGGCGACGAGCTGCGCGCCGACCGGCAGTCCATCGGCCTCGTGCACCGGGAGCGAGATCGCCGGGAGGCCCGCGATGTTCGCCCATGCGGTGAACGTCACCTGGCGCGCCTCGGTGAGGCGCGGGGCGTCGGGCGTCTCGTTCGCCTCGTCGTAGACGACGCCGACCCTCGGGGTCGCGACGGCCATCGTCGGCGTGAGCAGCAGGTCGAAGTCGCGCCCGAACTGCGCGTTCACCTGGCGCGTCTCCCACTGCAGCAGCCCGGCGAGCGCGGCGTACTCCCCCGAGTGGAAGGTCTTCGCCTGCTCGATGCGGTACCGGATGTAGGGGTCGACGAGCTCCACGTCCTCGTACGGCGAGGCGTAGACGCTCGCGCTGATGACGAGGTCGACGAAGCCCTTGCCCGCCTCGGGGCTGAAGAGGAACGGCGACACCGGCTCCACGATGTGCCCGAGGGCTTCGAGCGCGGCGGCCGCCTGCCGCGCCGCCTCCGCATTCACCTCGTCGACCGGGAGGCCGGACGGGCTCTCGAGCAGCAGGCCGATGCGCAGGCGACCGGGATCCGCTCCGACCTCCCGTGCGAACGGACGCGCGGGCGCCGGCGCCGAGTACCAGGCGAGGGGATCGAAGGGAGAGAGCACGTCGAGCGCCGTCGCACTGTCGGCGACGGTGCGGGCGATCACGCCCGACGTCGTCGAATGCTCCCAGCCGCGGACCTCGGCGGGCACGCGGCCTCGGCTCGGCTTCAGGCCGACGAGGCCGGTGACGCTCGAGGGGACGCGGATCGATCCGCCGCCGTCGGAGGCGTGGCCGATGGGGGCGAGGCCTCCGGCCACGGCCGCGCTCGCGCCGCCGCTCGAGCCCCCGGAGGTGAACTCCAGGTTCCAGGGGTTCCGGGTCTTCCCGTGGCGCGCGTTCTCGGACGCCGTGAGCGGGCCGAACTCGGGGCTGTTGCTGCGCCCCATGAGCACGAAGCCGGCGTCCTCGAGCAGCCGGACGTCGATCTCGGTCTCCGTGGCGGGTCGCTCCGGGATGGAGAGCGAGGACATCGTGTTGGGCTGTCCGGCGACGCTGCTGAGGTCCTTGACCGGGATCGGCACGCCCTCGAACGGGCGCGCGGCGTCGCCGGCTCGGACGCGGGCCTCGGACGCGCGCGCCCGGCGCAGCACGTCCTCGCGGTCCAGCCAGACGATCGCGTTGATGGCGTCGTTGCGCCGATCGATCTCGGCCAGGTACATCTCGGCGACCTCGACCGCGCCGACGGCGCCGCTGCGGATCGCCGCGGCGATCTCGAGCGCTGAACTCGTGGGGCTGATCATGCTCACTCCCCCGATCCGTCGCCGACGATGCGGAAGATGTGATCGTCGAGGGAGCCGCCGAGCATCGTCACCTGGAAGCCGGGTCGCTGGGCGTAGATGAAGGAGTCCGTGATGAGGGGGACGGCGTGCGCGTCGGCGATGATCGCGTCGGCGGCGGCGTTCAGCGCGCCGCAGCGCGCTTCCTCGTCCGCGGCGGTCAGCGACTCGGCGAAGAGCCGCTCCACCTCGGGCGCCTGCGCCCCGCCGATGTTGCCGCCGCCCTCGAGGATGCCGGGGCCGATGAAGTTGGTGATGGGGCTCGAGAGCGAGCCGACGAAGTTGAGATCGGCGTACACGGTGAGGTCCCACGCATCGGGCTCGGTGAGCACGGTCGAGATCCAGGTGCCGACGTCGACGTTCTCGAGTTCGACCTCGGCGCCGGCGGCGCGCAGGATCTCCTGGAGGTAGGTGTTGCCCGCGCCGTTGGTGCCGACGATCTGCGGCGCGACGAGACGGATCTTCGTGCCGGCGAGCGCCTCGGCGGCCGCCGCCGCGTCCTGGGGGATCAGCGCGTCGGCGTCCCCGGTCACGCACTGGGTCTGCGACGAGACGAGGGTCGTGGCGATCTCGCCCGTGCCCTGCATCGTGGTCTGCCCGAACTCCTCGCGGTCGATGAGCTGGGCGACCGCGGTGCGCAGCTGCTGGTCGACGAAGGGGCTGCCCTCCCGCTCGTTGAAGACGAGGGAGAAGTCGCTGAAGAGGAAGGGGGTCACCTCGTAGGCGGCCTGGTCCGTGAAGCGGTCCATCGACTCCGGCATGATCTTCGCGATGTCGAGCTGTCCGTCCAGCACGAGGTTCGTCGTCGCGGAGGTGTCGGGGGAGATCACGAACTCGATCGTCCGGGCGGGCTCGCCCGCGACCTCGCTCGTCCACTCCGGCCACATCTCGTAGTCGTCGCGGAGTTCGTAGGTGTAGCGGACGCCCGGCTCGACGGCGGTCTGGATGTACGGGCCCGACTCGGCGCCCTCGACGTGCCCCGCTGCGAGGCCCTCGAGGTCCGCGAGCCCCGCGGGGCAGACGATGCCGGTGCTCGAGGTGGACAGCGCCTGCACGAGGTACGGCCAGGGGGTCTCGAGCGCGAGCGAGACCGTGCCGGCGGCGTCGTCGGCCGTGATGGTCGGCACCTGACCGCCGAAGGTCTGCGGCACGATCGAGCCCGCACTGCCGGCGAGCGCGTCGAGCGAGTTCTTCACGACGGTGGCCGTGATGGGCGTGCCGTCCGAGCAGGTGGCGCCGTCGCGCAGCGTGAAGCTGGCCGAGGTCGGCGTCGAGTCCCAGCTCGCCGCGAGGCCGGGGACGAGCCCGCCCTCGTCCTTGCGCACGAGCGTGTCGAAGCTCTGGCGCGCCAGGACGAAGTCGGGGAGGGAGAGTCCGAGCATGGGGTCGAAGGTGGCCGGGATGTCGAGCGTGGCGCGGATCGTGTCGGTGGGGGTGAACTCGGCGCCGGCGCTGGAGCCGCCCTCGCCTCCCCCGCTGCAGGCGGTGAGGGCGAGTGCGGCGGCCGCGGCGATCGCCCCGCCTCGGATGATGGATCGTTTCATGGGGTGTCCTCTCGTCGGTGAGCGGGATGTTTCGGGGTGGACGAAGCGTCCGAGGGCGGCTCGGCCGCCCGCGGTCGGGAGGGGTGCGCGGACTCGGTCGCGCTAGGCGACGACCTCGAAGACGTCGATCGTGGTGTGGGTGCCGAAGGCCTCGGCCCGGCCGACGAACACCCGCTGCGTGAGCCATTGGAGGCCGGGCGCGGTGGTGCGGAACTGCGGGGTCGACATGAAGAGTCCGTCGGCGGCGTCGGGAGCCGAGCCCGGGGCGATCCTGCCGAGGTTCACGACGTCGACGACGTCGCCGTCGTCGGTGCGGATCCAGTAGCGGGCCTCGACGTTGAGGGCGCCGTCGTTGCGGTACAGGCACCAGTCGGCTCCGCCCGGCTGGACGGTCCCCGAGATCCTGCCGCTGACGCTGCCGCCGGTGATCGGGATGATCTCGAGCGATTCGCCCGCCCGCCGCTCGATCGGCAGGCCGGGGTCGACCTCGGCGACGATCGTGAAGGCGTAGGCGAGTTCGGGGAGCGCGGGGGCGGAGGTCATGGCGGCACCTGATTCATCGTCGATTCGGGCGGATCGGATCCGTTTTAAATCCAAACCTTTTGGTTTATCAATGATGATGATCGACAACGAACGCGCTGTCAAGCGCGTTACCGGAATGACATCGGGTGGTTACATCTCCGACGGGGACGGGGTCTCGAGCCGGGTGCGCCCGGATGCCCGCCGGCCGGCGCTCGACCGCCCGGGCGCGGGGAACTCGTCGCGGGCGCCTGCGCCACGCGGGAGCGGGAGCTACGCGTCCCGGGACGGATCGGCGAGCTTACCGAGCTCGGCGAAGGTGTGATGTCCGGCGAGCGCCCCGAGTTCGGGGCGGAAGGGCTCGAGCACGTTCCGGAACGCGCGCTCCGCCGGCTCGCCCAGGGCGTCGTAGAGGAACTCGCAGATATGCGCCGCTTCGGCCAGGGGGAAGGCCTCGTCGAGCAGCTGCTGCGGCAGCATCGGGTCGGCGTGGCGGAGCTGGCGCCATTCGCTCATGAGCGCGGTGCGGATCCGCAGAGCCTCCTCGGGCGGCCGCTGCTCGTGCGCGCGGAACGAGACCGATGCGAGCTCGGCGGCGATCGGGCGCCACCGCTCGACGAACTCCGTGTACCCCGCTGCGACGCCGGGCAGGTCGAAGGCGCGCGCGATCGCCGCTCCGGAGTTCGCGCCCTCCGGCAATCGGGCGCCGACGAAGCAGCTGAGATCCTCGACCGGGATGCTCCGGCCGAGGGACTCCCGGATCTCGGCGACCGCGTCGCCGTGATCCCCGGGGCGCACCCAGACGCCGTCGACCAGCTTGCCGAATCGGAGCCGCTTCAGGTGGTCGCGTACGGCGTTCCTCGTGGTCCGCTCGACCTCGGCGAGGGAGTAGGCCACGATCGTCCAGCCGCCGTCCCAGCTCGCGTGGCGGTTGCCCATGAACAGCGCGCGCGTCCGCTCCGCGAGCACGCCGCCGGTGTTCGCGTGCACCGCGTACGACGTCGATCGGCCCTCGCGATGCGCCACGAAGAATCCGCGCTGCGCCAGACGCTGGATGGCCGCGCGAGCGCCCGCCTCGGTGACGTCGAATACTCGGAGCAGGGCGACGAGCGCCCCGGAGGGCAGCGGCTCGGCCCGCAGGTACCAGTAGTCGCCGAGCAGCACGGTCAGGAGCTGCTGGGAGCGGGCACCCTGCTGATTCCGCGGGAGGAGCTGCGCTGCTGTCGACATGGCACCAGGATTCACTCGGCGGCCCGGAGCGGGGCTCCTGACCGGCGGCCGGTCAGGCCCGTCCCGCTCCGCGCGCGCGGACCAGGTCGAGCGGCACCGACCTCGGACCGTACTCTAGCCAGTTCATCATAGTGATCTCCCCGGCGAGGGCGAAGGATTCGGTGCGAGCGAGCAGCTCCTTGAGCGCGAGGAGCAGCTCCATGCGCCCCATGCTCGCCGCCGGGCACTTGTGCGCGCCGCGGCCGAAGGACATGTGCGAGTTCGCCTTGCGGTGCAGTACGAACTCGTGGGGCTCCGAGAACTGGGCCTCGTCTCGGTTGCCCGAGGGGAAGAGCAGTGCGACGGGCTCCCCCTGACGCACGAGCCGACCGTGCACGACGGTGTCCTCCTTCGGCGTCCGGGCGAAGACCCGGTACGGCGCGTGCAGCCGGAGGAACTCCTCGACCGCCGTCGGCAGCTGGCCCGGATCGGCGCGGAGCCGATCCTGCAGCGATCGGTCCTGCGCGAGATGCGCCACGATACTCCCCAGCACGGCCTGCGGTGCCCCCATGCCCGCGACGATCATCTGCCGCACAGTGGCGATCGCGGTCTCCTCGGTGATCGCGTTCTCCGGGTCCTCGGCGGCGCGGTGCAGACTCGCGACCAGGTCGACCGAGGCGTCGGGCGACGTCGCGAGACGGGCCGCGTACACCCGTCGGGCGATCTCGTAGAGTTCGGCGCTCGCCTCCTGGATGACAGCATCGTCCATGTCCTGGATCGCGAAGCCGTAGCGCACGCCGATCTCGCGGATGCGCCCGGCCAGCTCGGACTCGACGCCGAGCAGGCGCGCGAAGCAGTCGACCACGAACGGCGCGGCGAAGTCGGCGACGCCGTCAGCGCGGCCGCGCGCCAGCATGCCCTCGACGAGCTCCTCGGCGGACTCGCGGAACTCCGCTTCGTGCAGGCGGAGCGAGGCCCGACGGAAGATCGGATCGATCGCCGTGCGGTACGCGGTGTGCTCGGGCGGATCGAAGTGCAGCGGAGGCCGCCGCGAGGAGCGTGGGACGTGCGGAACGACGTTCTGCACGGAGGTGATGAAGTTGTCGTCCTGCGCGATCGCGGCGATGTCGGCGTACGTCGTCGCCGCCCAGAACCCCCCGAAGTCCTCGCTCCAGGGGAACGGCGTCTCGGCGCGCAACTGCGCGTAGTCGACGTGCGCGCTGCCGAAGGTCTCGTCGCGCGCGGGCGACCACTCCGAGGCGCGCTCCGCGCGACCCCGCGTGTCCACGGCTCGTCCTCCCTCGTGGTAGGGGCATCCCGTCATCTCACAGCACCTTTCTGCGCGCCTGCTGCGCGACGGTCTCGAGCGCGACCACCACGACCACGAGGCCGATGAGGATCCCGGCGGTCGTCTGATAGTCGAGCGACACGATGGACTCCTGCAGGAGGAAGCCGATCCCGCCCGCACCGACGATGCCGAGCACGGCCGACTCGCGGAGCGCGAGGTCGGAGGTGAACAGCGTGTTCGAGATGAACGACGGCACGAACTGCGGCCAGACGCCGCTCACGAACACCTGGAGCCGTCCGGCTCCGGTGGCCTCGAGGGCGCGGACCGGCAACGGGTCGATCTTCAGCAGGCCGTCCGTGAAGAACTTGGAGGCGAGCGCGGTGCAGGAGATCGTGAGGGCGAGGAAGCCCGCGAACGGGCCGAGGCCGAGCGCGGCGACGAACAGGAGCGCCCAGATGATGTCGGGAACACCGCGGAGCAGCACCACGAGGCCGCGCAGAAGCAGATTCAGCGGCTCGAAGCGCACGAGGTAGGGCGTGGAGAGCACCGCGATGACGAGTCCGAAGACGACACCGAACGCGGTCGCCGTCATCGCCATCACGACGGTCTCGAAGATGCCCATGAGGATCTCGACGCTGAAGTGCGGCGGGAGGAATCCCGCGAGGATGTCGCGGGCCTGGGACCAGGCCTGGCCGAGTCGCGAGGTGTTGAGCGAGAGCTGCGAGACCGCGACGGCGAAGAGCCCGAGCGGGATCCACACCGCGAGGGCGCGCGACACCCGCGGCCGATTCCATCCCGGTCGCGCGGTGTCGGGGCCGGCGCCGTAGAGCTGGGCGACCGTCCGCTCGGCGGCGTGCTGCGTGAGCGCGCGCTGCGCGAGGTACGAGAGCCCTTCGAGCACGAGGAGCAGCAGGACGATGACGACGATGATCCCCGCCGCGGTGCGGTAGGACAGCGATCCGATCGCCTGCTGGAGTGCGACCCCGATGCCGCCGGCACCCACGATGCCGAGCACGGCGGAGGCGCGGATGTTGATGTCGAGCCGGTAGAGGACGAGCGAGACGATGTCCGGCATCGAGCGGCTCAGCGTGGTCGCGACGAACGTCTGGGCGCGGCCCGCGCCGGCGGCGGAGACCGCCTCGCGCGCCGTCGGGCTGAGCTCGTCGAAGGTGTCGGCCATCATCTTCGCGATCATGCCGATCGAGTGGCAGCCGATCGCGAGCGCTCCGGCGAACGGTCCGAGGCCGAAGATCCTGACGAAGATGAGCGCGAACACGAGCGACGGGATCGCCCGGAGGACGATGATGATCCCGCGAGCCAGCAGGCCGACGACCCGAGGTCCTGCGTAGTGCCGGCTCGCGGCCGCGGCGAGGAACACGGAGACGATCGCCGCGAACCCGGTGCCGGCGATGGCGATCCAGAGCGTTTGCAGAATGAGCGCGAAGAGATTCGCGGGCTCGGGGATCGCCGGTGGCAGCATGCGGCCGAGCAGGCTCGCGATGTCGTCGAGTCCGGCGAGCACGGCGCTCGGCCGCACGTCGATCCACCAGATCCCGAAGCCGGCGATGACGAGGTACGCGAGCGGGATCGCGAGGGTCCGCCAGAGCGAGCTCCGGGGGCGCCGGGCCCCGCGCGCCGTCCGGCGCGTCGGTACCGGCATGAGATCAGTCATCATCGGAGGGCCCCCGATGCTGCGCGTAGACGGCGCGGATCTGCTCCTCGGAGGTCTCCGCCGTCGCCCGGTCGATCACGAAGGATCCCTCGCGCACGGCCACGACCCGATCCGAGACCTGGAGCGCGAGATCCACCTGATGCAGGGAGCAGAGCACGGTGAAGCCATCCTCCGCGCTGAGGCGCTTGAGCATGTCGAGCACCGCGACGCTCGAGCTCGGATCGAGCGAGGCGACCGGCTCGTCGGCCAGCACGAGCTCGGCGTTCTGCATGAGGGTGCGGGCGATCGCAACGCGCTGCTGCTGGCCACCCGAGAGCGTGTCGCAGCGCTGGAAGCGCTGCTCGCCGAGTCCGACGCGGTCGAGGTGGGTCGCCGCCTGCTCGCGCAGCGCCTTACCGTATGAGGCCACCCCGTAGCGCGGCAGCCGGAGCGATCCGAGAGAGCCCATGAGCACGTTCTCCATCGCGCTCAGCCGCCCCACGAGCCCGAACTGCTGGAAGACGAAGCCGACCCGCGTGCGGAGCGCCTGCAGCGCGCGGGCGCCGCAGGCCGCAGGATCGGTGCCGAGCACGGAGACGGTGCCCGACGCGGCGCGCACGCTGCCGTTGATGAGTCTCAGCAGCGTCGACTTGCCGGCCCCTGAGGGGCCGACGAGGGCGACGAACTGCCCGGGATCGACCGCGAGGTCCACCCCGTCGAGCACGGTGTTCGCACCGTAGCGCACGGTCGCCCCGGCGATCCTCACCGCGGGCGCGGTGCCGGACCGCCCTGCCGTTCCATTCACGTTCGTCTCCATGCTCAGTGCCGTGCTCATCGTCCGCATCGCCCGCACTACGCCTCTTCGCCGCGGCACACGTCTGCGTCGAGCACGCTGCAGATGTCGCTGATCACGGCGTAGGTCTCGTCGTCCGCAGGTTCGAAGGCGAAGGCCTGCGTGCCGCCCCAGAGGCACGCGGTCTCCCCGGCGTACTCCTCGCCCCACTCCGGAGGCGCCTCGCGGGTCTGGGTCTCGCAGAGTCCGGCGGCGTGCGCCTGCACCGCGTCCGTACCGGTGACGGCCTCGGTGATCTGAGCCCTGAGGTCGTCGCTCAGCCAGTCGCCGAGCACGATGGGGGTGCCGGGGATCCCGTCGGACTTCCAGATCGTGGAGGTGTCGCCCTCGGAGATGACACCGCGCGCCGGGAGGATGTCGTCGATGAAGGTGCCGGCGACGAAGGCGACGTCGCAGTCGCCCGCGAGCATCTGCGTCACGGCGACGTCGTGCGAGCCGACGAAGACCGGGGTGATCTCGCTCTCGGGGTCGATACCGGCCTCCTGCAGCGCGACGGCCGCCGTGAGATACCCCGTGGTGGAGGCGGGATCGGTGAAACAGACGTTGGCCCCGGCGACATCCGCGATCTCCGCGATGTCGGATCCTGCGGCGACGACGCCGTAGGACTGGACGGCCCCGGATCCGGGCTCGGGCGTCCGCTGGTCCATCGCGACGGGCGTGACATCCGCCACGCTCGAAGCCAGGTAGTAGGAGAAGGCGCCGTACGTGGCGATGTCGACGCGCTCGGCGACCTGGGCCTCGATGACGCCGGAGTTGGTGCTCACGGCCTGGATGCTCGTCGGGATCCCCGTGGCCTCCTCGATGGCGGCGACGACCGGCTCGAAGGACTTCTCGAGTTCGGAGCTGTCGTCCGTCGGAACGACAGCGAACACCAGCTCGCTCGGATCGCCGCCCGCGGCGTCGTCCGTGCGAGCGTTCGGGCTCTGGCCGCATGCCGTCAGCAGCAGACCTGCCGAGAGGATCGCGGCGAGCGCGGGAAGTGACTTTCTCATGAGGCTTCCTAACCAGATCGGGCGTCGATGACCGAGTTCGTCTACTGTCGACTCTGACATTCAAACAAGACACATTTTACTGCACACGTCTCTGAACATGTGGCTCATAATCTTGGCAACTTCCATTGAGAATGTCAACTATTTAGATCTTCTCAGATTTTTGCCCCTCATTCATTGACTTCCACCGACGCCGCTGCGAAAGTATTGCCACACAAGCACCGACCGATGCACGATGAAGTGTGTTCATTCGATGACCACTCCTCCGCCCGCAGGCGACCGGTCCCGTGCGCGTTCCACGCCAGAACACGACCGACACCAGGAGGAAGCAGTGCGAACATCGAAGATGCTCGCCGGGCTCGCCGCGACAGCGCTGACGCTCGGCATATTCGGGCAGGCCCCGCCGGCCGTCGCGGAGAGCGGCGCGCGCTCAGAGACCGGAGAGCTCGCCTCCGGCGCTCCGTACAGCGTCGAGATCCCCGAGGAGTGGAACGGGACCCTGCTCCTCTGGAGCTCGGGATACGGCGGTGGCACGCCGGGGCGCCCGATCTCCCTCGGCGAGAGCGACACCACGAACCGCTGGCTCCTCGATCACGGCTACGCGCTCGCCTCGATGAAACCGAGCCAGGGCTGGGCCGTCGAGGACTACCTCGCGGGTCAGCCCGAGGTGATCGCGCGTGCCACGGAGGCGCTCGGATCCGCCCCGCAGGCCACGATCGCGTGGGGGTCCTCGATGGGCGGGCTCACCTCGGCGGCGCTCGCCGAGCGCTACCCCGAGCTGATCGACGGCGCCTACGCGCTCTGCGGGTCGCTCGCCGGGAGCGTCGGGATGCTGAACCAGGGACTCGACGCGTCCTTCGCGTTCAAGACGCTCCTCGCCCCGGAGGACGAGGCGATCGAGCTCGTCGACGTGCAGGACGAGGCGACGTCCACGGCCGCCGCGAAGTCCGCCCTGGACGCGGCGCAGGGAACCCCCGAGGGGCGGGCGCGCATCGCGCTCGCGGCCGCCATGGCCCAGATCCCGGGCTGGACCTCGCCGGACGCTCCGGAGCCGGCGCCGACGGACTACGCGGCCCAGCAGCGGCAGCAGTACGACATCTTCATGTTCAGCGTCTTCTCGCCGAGGCAGGAACTCGAGGCGCGCGCCGGCGGCGCCTTCTCCTGGAACACCGGCACCGACTACGCGGCGCACCTCGCGGCCTCGCCGATGCGCGCGCAGGTCGAAGCGCTGTACGCGGAAGCCGGGCTCGTGCTCGACGACGATCTCGCCCGGCTCGCCGCCGAACCGCGGCACAGCGCCGACTTCGACGCCGTGCGGTACATGATCGAGAACGCGACGCCTTCGGGTGCGATCACGCAGCCCGTGTTCACGCTGAACGAGACGGGCGACACCGCGCCCGCCGTCGCCCAGGCCGGCGCATACGCCGACGCCGTCGCGGCGTCCGGGAACGGCGAGCTGCTGCGGCAGGCGTACCTCGACCGGCCGGGACACTGCGCATTCAGCCCTTCGGAGGTGCTGGCCGGCCTGACCACCCTCACCGAGCGCGTCGGCACCGGGGCGTGGCCCGATGCCTCCGCTGCGGCGCTGCGGGCCAGGGCCGCCGAGATCGCGTCCGCCGCTGAGGGGCTGGACCTCGGAGCGCCGGGAGACTTCACCGACGAGGCGCCCGCCGCGTTCTTGCGCCCGTTCTCCCCGCAGGGCTGGCGCACGGAGTTCTCGGGCACGCTCGAGAACGTCGAGCAACCGTACGCGGGGATCGTGCCGGCGAACTGGGACGGCTCGCTCGCGATCACCCCGAATCAGGCGGAACTCGACCGCGCCGACCTCGTCTGGCTCAGAGAGCGCGGCACGGCCACCGTCGGCTACGACCTCTCCGACGACTGGCAGCTGGAGGCCGACCGCGACAACGCGAGCGCCGTGCGCGACGCCTTCATCGCCGCGGTCGGGGTGGTGCCCGGTCGGGTCTTCGTCACCGGCCGTTCGCAGGGCGGACTCACCACCCGGAACATCGTGCAGCAGGATCCCGATTGGCTCGACGGCGCAGCGCCGCTCTGCGGCGGGGGCGCCGGAGCGGTCTCGATGTACAACTCCAAGCTCGATGCCGCCTTCGCGCTGCGCGCGCTCGTTGACCCCGCATCGCCGATGCGGATCGTCGGGATCGACGACACCCCGGCAGAGGTCGCCGCGCTCGACGCGCTCATCGACCAGTCGATGGGCACCGGGGCGGGGCAGGCCAGGCTGATCTTCGCCGCGGCGCTCGCCGGCGTCCCCGCGGTCGACGCGAATGGTGCCGAGCTCGAAGCCTCCGAGGAGCGGCTCGCCGCCTACGAGGCCGGTCTGCCGTTCGGGATCGGCGCGCACGTCCGCGCCGGCTTCGAACGGGTGATCGGGGGCAACTTCTCGTGGAACACGGATGTCGACTATCGGAAGCAGCTCGCGCAGTCCGGGCGCCTCGCCGAGGTCCGCGCGGCGTACGCCGCCGCGGGCGCCGACCTCGAGGCAGATCTCACCGCACTGCAGCAGGCGCCGCGGATCGCCGCCGATCCGGGAGCCGTCGCGGCCGTCGAGGCGATGGCGACCTTCGACGGGGCGCTCGACGTCCCCGTCGTGTCGATGACCACGCTGGGCGACCCGGCCGGACCCATCTCCGACGAGCGCAGCTACCGTTCGATCGTGGAGGCCGCCGGGGCGGACGGGTTCCTCGCGCAGACCTTCGTCGGCGCGTCCGGGCACTGCACCTTCTCGGCCGCGGAGCACATCGCCGTCTACGAGCTGCTGCTCGAGCGGATGGCCGACGACGCCGGCGGCACGGCCGCCGACGCCGCGTCGATGAACGAGCGGGCCCGGGCCGCGACAGTGTCGAGCGGGGCCGATCTCGGCGCCGCGCGCTTCGTCGACGCCGTCGCCCCGGCCGGCCTGCGCCAGTGGGACGCGCGGAATTGGGGCAGCTACGATCCAGCCGCCCAGCCGACCGCACCCGTGCTCGGCATCGCGCGGTCGGACGCCGCCCCGGGGGATGCCGTGGACGTGACGCTGAGCGACTTCACCGCGGACGGGAGCTACGCCCTGGCCATCGATCAGGTGTCCTCGGCGGCGGGGTCAGGCGGCGCGCCCGAAGACGGCTCGGCGTCTGCGGACGGCGCCCGTTCCGGCAGCGCGCAGGCGCCCGGCGCGCCGGTCACCGTCGACGGAACGGGGGCCGCCACGACGACGATCGTCATTCCCGCCGATCTCAGGACCGGCACCGCCGTCGTCCGCGCGGTCTCTGGGGGCGGCACCGTCGTCGCAGAGGCCTCGATCGAGGTCGCCGCAGGCCCGGGCTCCGGCGGATCGGGTGCCGGCGGGCCCGGCGCCGATGCCGCGGGCGGTGGCGCCGACGCGGACGGGGCAATGCCGGGAGGTCCGCTCGCGATCACGGGCGCGTCGGCGACCGGCGTCGTCGCGGCGGCGATGCTCCTCCTGCTCCTCGGCGGCGCGGTGCTCCTGCTTCGGCGGCGGTCGCGGCAGGGGGAGTAGCCGCGGCGCAGCGGACCGCTGCTTCCGCACGACTGACGGATCCCTTCCCGACGATGGGATCGCCGTCCCGCGCCTCCAGGGCGCGGGACGGGCGTATCCGCCCGGCGAGAAGGGGTCCATGCGTGCCGCACCGCGCCCCTGCGTGCGGCGCGGGTCGCCGCCCCCTACAGCGGGTACTGCCCCGGCTCGCGGCGCATCGTGATCCAGCGCGTCTCCGTGAACGCGTCGATGTTCGCCGCGCCGCCGCCGTGGCGCGAGCCCGTGCCCGAGGAGCCGACGCCGCCGAAGGGCGCGTTCGCCTCGTCGTTCACCGTCTGATCGTTGATGTGCACGATGCCGGTGGGGATGCGCCTCGCGAGCGCGAAGGCTCCGAGCGCATCGCGGCTCACGATGCCGAGGGACAGGCCGTACTCGGTGTCGTTCGCGAGCGCCACGGCCTCGTCGTCGCTCCCGTAGGGCACGACGGAGGCGACCGGGCCGAAGACCTCGTCGCAGTACGCCGCCGCGTCCCGCGGCGGGTCGGCGAGGACCGTCGGGCGGTAGAACAGGCCGTCGTAGTCGCCTCCCGCGGCGAGGCGCGCACCGCCCGCCACGGCGGCCTCGACGAGTCCGTGCACGCGATCCCGCTGCGTCTCGTCGATGAGCGGCCCGAGGTGCACCTGGCCGCTCGCGGGATCGCCGACGACCATGGACTCCGCCTTCGCCGCGAGCTTCTCGACGTACTCCTCGAAGCGGGACTCATGGACGATGTGCCTGCCGACGGTCATGCAGATCTGCCCCTGGTGCAGGAACGATCCCCAGGTGGCGAGATTCACCGCCTGGTCGATGTCGGCATCCTCGCGGATGATGAACGCCGAGTTGCCGCCGAGCTCGAGGTGGGCGCGCTTGAGGTGGCGACCCGCGAGCTCGCCGACGGCCCGGCCCGCCCGCGTCGAGCCGGTGAAGGCGATCACGCGCACGAGCGGCTCCGTGACCAGGGCCTCGCCGACCTCGGCGCCGCCGGGCACGAGCTGGAGGAGCCCTGCGGGCAGCCCGGCCTCCTCGAAGATGCGCACCATGGCCACGCCGCCCGTGATGACGGTGCGGGGGTCGGGCTTGAGGAGCACGGCGTTGCCGAGCGCGAGCGCCGGGGCGACGGCTCGGATGCCCAGGATGAGGGGCACGTTGAACGGGGAGATCACGCCGACGACGCCCACGGGCACCTGCTCGGCGAGCGAGAGGCGCGGCTCCTCGCTCGCGAGCATCGAGCCGAGCGGCGCCGAGGGCAGCGCGGCCGCCTCGTAGCATTCGGACGCCGAGACGTGCAGGGCGAAGCCCGCGAGCGGCGGGATGGCGCCGACCTCCCGGATGTTCCAGCCGCCGATCTCCTCGGCGTGCGCCTCCCACAGCGCCCCGGCCCTGCGCAGCACCGCGGCGCGCGCCGGATGCGGCAGCGCGGCCCACTCGCGCTGCGCCCGGGCCGCGGATTCGGCGGCCCGGTGCACGTCGGCGGGCCCGGCGATGCCGACCTCGGCGAGCGTCTCGCCGGTCGCCGGAGCGACCGACGGGATCGACCCGCCCTCGCCGGGCACCCAGGCGCCGTCGATGTAGATGCGTCCCTCGAATTCGGGGACGGTCAGGAGCTTCGCTGCGTCCGATTCAGTCATCTGCGGTTCCTTTCGTGAGGGTCGGATCGCCGGGCACCGGTCAGCCTCCCGCGACAGCCTGGTGCCGACGCTCTCACAGTAGTTCCCCCGCGTGTGAACGTGCACCGGGTGCGCGCCTGTCTCCGAAGCGGCTCAGCTCTCGATCGTCTCCGACTCCTCGAGGAATCGCAGCAAAGCAGGGCCGAGGTCGTCGAACCGCGTGCCGATCGCATGCACGACGGTGAAGTGATTGGCCGCTCGCGCGCGAACGCACGCGGGCAGCGCGCCGGTGCGCTCGCTCGCGTCTCGCAGTGCCGCGAGGAACTGCTCATGGGCCTCCGGCGTATCGAACTCGCCGACGGCGAAGAGCTGAGGAACATCGCTCGCGGCGAGCTGGGACTTGAGGTCCCAGTCGTCGACGATCCCGGGATCGTCGCCGAAGTAGGAGCGCAGTCGCTCCCAACCGAATGCGGGAAGATCGTAGACCCCCGAGATGAGCGCGATCGATGCAGGTGCAGGGTCGGCCGCCGGGACCCCGGGGCCGCCGCAGGTGTAGTTGACGACGTGGACGGCACCCGAGGAGTTGCCGACCACGTGCACGGGAACCGCCCCGCCCGTGTCTCGGCCCAGCCGCGCGCGGCCCCACTCGATGGCGAGGGCGAGGTCCTCCACCGCGGCGGGCCACTGCGCCGCAGGGGCGAGTCGATGACCCACCAGCAGCGCCGCCCATCCGTGAGCCGCCGCCCAGCGCCCGATGTTGCCGTGGTACGGGCTGTCCGGGCGCTGTCGGCTCCCCCCGATGAACGCGCCGCCGTGCACGTAGACGAGCATCCCCCGCGGCTCGCGCGCCGTCGGGAGGTACCAGTCGAGTGCCTGCTCCGGATGCGGCCCGTAGGCGATGTCCCGCTCCACCGTCGAGGAACCGGGCAGGGACGTTGGGACCCCGTGCAGTGCCTCCAGGAGGCGTCCGGAGGCTGCGATCGTCTCCGGGTCCACCGCGGGACCGATGGCCCGCACCGCCGACTCGAGTGCGCTCCACGAGTCGGGGGCGGGACGTGCGCTCAATCGCCCGCCGGGACCCACTCGATCTCCCTTCCGTCTTCAGTCGCATAGCTGCGCCGATTGGGATCCCCCAGCTCGCCGGTGACCGGCATCTCGCCGACGGCGACCTCCGCCGGGAGCGCACCGCCGCGTGCGCGCTCCGGCCAGCGGAACCAGTCGAGGGCGTTGTCGGTGAACACCTTCCGGTGCCAGGCCTCGGGCACGCGCGCCGCGATGTCCTCGACCGAGTCGCAGTCCCAGGCGGGGAAGCCGGAGGCATAGCAGATGAGATCATCGAGTCCCCCGAACGACTCGAGCGCGCGGATGACCCGCTCGGCGCCGTCGCTCTCCGGTGCTCGGTCGAACGGCCAGGTCCCGATGCGGAAATGCTCTCGGAAGTACTCGCTCGGCAGCCTGCGCACCCACGGCACCTCTCGGCGGAGGCCGCGCCAGTTCACATCCAGGCGGAAGAAGAGTCCCGGCACCCAGGCGACGCCCGCACCGGAGACGAACACGCGGAGGGCCGGGTACTTCTCGAACACGCCCTGCACGATCATGCTCTGCACGTGCGTCATCATGGGGCTGTAGGCGAGCGCCGCGACCTCCGCGAACGTCGACGGCATGCCGCCGGCCGTCGGATGGGTCAGCGTGTCGGCTCCCTGATCTCCTCCGGTGTGGAGCACCACCGGCAGATCGAGTTCGGCCGCCGCCTCGTAGATGGGGTGGTACGCCGGATGGCCGAACGGCTTGTTCAGGCCGTTCGCGGCCATGAGGACGCCGACCATCCGCTCGTGCTGACCGGCACGCCGGATCTCCTCAGCCGCCTGGTCCGGCGTCTGGTTGGCTGCGACGATCAGACCGAAGAACCGCTCGTCGTGCCCGAACCAGCGATCCGCCGTCCACTCGTTCATGGCGCGTGCGAGGGCGGCGGCCCGATACGCGTTGGGCACGCTCGGGATGAACATTCCGCGGTCATGCGACAGGATCGCCCGGGAGACCCGACCGCTCCCGAAGATCCGCTCGGCGGTGCGCGTCGGATCCGAGGCCGCGGGAGCGAGCGGGTCGCCGGCGGAGCCGTCGATGTAGTCCCCGCCCGGTCGGCGATACGCCGTCGCGGGCAGGATGTGCATGGCGCCAGCCCCGCCCGGGAGCGAGCCGGGGACGCCGAGATGCTCGCGCCACCCCGCCGACATGTAGTCGGTCACGTCGAGCTGCGACGCCCAGTGGTGGTGCACCGTCGCATCGATCACCGACCGCGGAGTGGAGGTCTGCGCAGTTGCCATGGTCGTTTACTTCCTTCCGAGACTCAGGACGACTCGATCGGCTTCGCGCCGCACGCGATACGTGCGCATGCGGAAGCCGGGAGCCGCCGCGGCTCCGTCCTCCAATTGGAACTCCCAGCGGTGCCAGGGGCAGAGCACGACCGGTTCGTCCTCGCTCACCGTCAGCGCGACATCCGGCGCATCTCGCGCGATCGACGTCTCGGCGGTCAGCTTCTTCTGCAGGAACCCCGCGCACAGCGGCGCGCCCTCGTGCGGGCAGGCGTTGCGGAAGGCGTAGATGCGTTCGCCCCAGCGGCAGACCCCCAGCTCCATGCCCCCGACCTCGACGCTCACCATCTGCCGATCGGGGAAGTCCTGCCAGGCGCCGATGTCGATCCCCTGGCTCATGCGCCGACCCCCGTCTCGGCGGGCACGGGCTGCAGGCGCAGCATCGCGCGCGCGTTCTCGGAGAAGAGCTTCGGCAGCCAGGCCTTCGGAAGCCGGCTCGCGACGTAGAAGGGATCGTCGGCGTCCCAGTGCGGATAGTCGCTGGAGAAGCACAGCAAGTCCTCCATGCCGCCGAACGCCTCGAAGAGCTCGACGAGCTGTTCCTTGCGCGGGGTGAGCTCGAACGGCTGCGTACTGAACTTCACGCGCTCGCGCAGGTACTCGCTCGGCATCCGCTTCACCCAATCGCTCTCGGCCCGCATCTCCGTGCGCACCGCGTCCAACCGCCAGAAGAAGTTCGGGATCCAGGCCAGTCCCGTCTCCACGACGAGCACGTTGAGCCGCGGGAACTTCTCGAAGGTGCCGTGCGCGACGAAACTCGCGAGATGCGCGAGCGTCGGCTGCTGCAGCAGGGTGTGCCACTCGAGGCGCGACCCCGGGATGCCGCCCGCGGCGGTGTGCGCGAGGCCGCCTTCGGTCTCGCCCGCGGCCCCGTGGATGATGATCGGAAGCCCGGCTTCCTCGGCCGCACGCCAGATCGGGTCGTACACGGGATGTCCCAGCGGTTTGCCGAACGGGTTCCAGGCGATGAGCACCCCGGTCACCTTGGGATTGGGCGCCATCCGCTCGATCTCCCGCACGGCGCGGTCGGGAAGCTCCGGCGGCACGACGATGGCGGTCCGCATGCGCGCGTCGTAGCTCAACCAGGTGCGCACGACCCAGTCGTTCATCGCGGTGGCGAGTGCTGCACTGAACTCGGGATTGCGCTGAGCGATCTCCTGACCGATGTCGAAGGTGAGGTTGACCGCCTCGACCGAGGGGTACTTGTCCAGGTACTGCGACTTCATCAGCGCGAACGACGTGCCCTTGCCGTCTTCCGGCAGCGCCTCGAGGCGCTTGTTCACACCGCGGTGGAACGGGTAGCTCAGTCCTGCGGGCACGAGTGCGGTCATCCGTCCGCCGGTGCGTCCCTCCGCGTACTCGCGCCACTTCTCCGGCAGGGTGTCGAGCACCTCTCCGCTCTGCCGCCAGCGCTGGTGCACGTCGACATCGATGATCGGATAGTCGAAGTCGGGGGTTACTCGGCCCATCTGTGGATTCCTCTTCTCTGCTCCCCGTCGAGCGGTCGCTCCGGTCCCTCCAGGCTCGCAGCCCGCATAAACACGGTCAAACAGTGTTTATGGTGTTGAATACGAATTTCCGCTTTACAACTCGAGCACGAGACGCGTTCCGCAGGCGCGGGAGACGCAGATCATCATCGTCTCGCCGAGCTCTCGCTCCAGCTCGCTCAGCACGCTGTCGCGGTGGTCCGGCCGGCCGTCGAGCACGACGGTCTCGCAGGATCCGCAGGTGCCCTCCTCGCACGACGAGGCGACATCCGCTCCCGCCGAGCGCACCGCCTCCAGGATGGAACGGCCTGGCGGCACCTCGACCTCGACGCCCGTCTCGGCGAGCTCCACCGTGAAGGCCTCGTCGACGGTTCCGGGCGCGGCCTCCCGGGGCCGGAACCGCTCGAGTCGCAGTCGATCGGCCGCCGCGGCGCCGACGACCGACTCGACGTCGGCGAGCAGCCGTTCGGGGCCGCACGCGTAGAAGACGGCCCGCTCGCCGGCCTCGGCGACGACCGATGCGAGATCCAGACGCGCCCCCTCTTCGGAGACGTAGACGCGCACCCGATCCGCGTGCCTCAGCAGCAGCGATGGGAGCGCGACCATGCGCTCGCGTCTGCGGCCCGCGTAGTGCAGCGTCCACGGCACCCCGCGGTCCTCGAGCGCGACGATCATGGGGAGCAGCGGGGTGATCCCGATTCCCCCGGCGATGAGGACGACCGCCGGCGCGTCGACGGCGAAGCCGAAGTGATCCCGAACCGCGGTGACCAGGAGCTCGTCACCGATCCCGAGCTCCTCGTGCAGAAATGCCGAGCCGCCCCGGCTCTCCTCCTCGCGCAGCACGGCGAGCTCCCACCCCCGCGTGTCCCGCGGGTCCCCGCAGAGGGAGTACTGGCGCACGAGCCCGTTCGGCAGCTGCAGCTCGACATGGGCCCCGGGCGACCAGGCCGGGAGCGCCGACCCGTCCGCAGGCGCGAGGCGCACCCGCCTCACCCCGTCCGCAGGCGAGTCGATGCGCTCGACCGACACGAGCGTGGGCGCGCTCACGCCGTCACCGCCCCGCTCGGCGCCGCCCGTTGCGCGACCAGCGGATAGTGGCAGGCCGCCCGCCTCCCCGGCGCGATGTCACGGAGCTCCGGCTCCTCCCGCGCGCAACGCTCGTCGGCGAGCGGGCAGCGCGTCCGGAAGCGGCAGCCGCTCGGCGGGTGCATCGGCGAGGGCAGCTCGCCCCGGAGCTCGGCATCCGCCGACGCCGCGGTCCCCGCCATCGGCACGGAGGCGATGAGCGCGCGCGAGTAGGGATGCGCGGGACTGCCGTAGACGCCGTCGGTGTCACCGATCTCCACGATCTTGCCGAGGTACATGACCGCCACGCGATCGCTCACATTTCGGACGACGGACAGATCGTGAGAGATGAACAGCATCCCGAGGCCGTGGTCCGTCCGCATCCGCTCGAGCAGATTAAGCACCTGCGCCTGCACCGACACGTCGAGCGCAGATACCGGCTCGTCGCAGATCAGGACCTCCGGGGACAGCGCCATCGCTCGTGCGATCGCGATGCGCTGGCACTGCCCGCCGGAGAAGTCCCCGGGCCGCCGGTCGCCCATGGTCTCCGGGTCGAGGCCCACCTCCTCCATGACCTCGCGCACCCGCGCCGCGATGCCGTCGCGCTCCGCGCGATGGATCCGCAGCCCTTCCGCGACGATGTCGCGCGTCCGGCGCCGGGGGTTGAGCGACGAGATCGGATCCTGGAAGATCATCTGCATCCGTGCGAGCATGCGTCGCAGCCGGCGACGGGGCATCGAGGTGAGCTCCTGGCCGAGCAGGCGCACCGAGCCGCTCTTCGGGCGCTGCAGCCGGACCAGGGTGCGGGCGAGCGTCGACTTCCCGCACCCGGACTCCCCGACGAGCGCGAGCGTCTCACCGCGGCGCAGCGAGAAGCTCACCCCGTCGACGGCGTGCACGGTGCCTCCGGGCACGGAGAAGTGCTGGACGAGGTCCTCGACCTCGAGCACGGCTTCGTCCGGCCGGTCCGCCGCAGTCCCCGCGACGGGGTGGCGTGCGGTGTCGACGGCGCTCATGCCGTCCTCCTCTCTGACGGCGTCGCCGGCGCGAAGCAGGCGAAGCGATGACCGGGGTGGCCCGCAACCCGGGTCACCGGAGGCCGCTCGAGGGAGCATCGCTCGACGGCCGCGCTGCAGCGCGGCGCGAAGCGGCACCCGTCCATAGCCGCGGCGGGGTCGGGCGGCACGCCGGGTATCGCGCGCAGCACGCTGTGCCTCGGCTGCTCCATCCTGGGGATCGCCTCGAGCAGCGCCCGGGTGTACTGATGTCTCGAGTCCCGGAAGAGCGCCGCGCTCGGCGCGGCCTCCATGACCCGACCGCCGTACATCACGAGCGTGCGATCGGTCCTCCCGGCCAGCACGCCGAGGTCGTGGCTGACCATGATGACGGTCATGCGGCGCTCCGCCTGGATCGACTGCAGGAGATCGAGGATCTGCTTCTGCACCGTGACGTCGAGCGCCGTCGTCGCCTCGTCGGCGATGAGCAGCTGCGGATCGCAGGCGAGCGCGATCGCGATCATGACGCGCTGCCGCATGCCTCCGGAGAGCTCATGCGGGTACTGCCGCAGCCGTTTCCGGGGCTCGGGGATCCCGACGAGCTCGAGCAACTCCAGCGCCTTGGCCTTCGCCTGCGCCCGGGAGAGCCGGAGATGCCTGCGCGGCCCCTCGGTGATCTGGCGCTCGATGGGAACGACGGGGTTGAGCGCCGTCATGGGGTCCTGGAACACCATCGCCATCTGCGGGCCGAGATACGCGCCCATCCGGTCGATCGGCAGGTCGAGCAGGTCGACGCCGTCGAATCGCACCCGTCCCCCGATCGCTGCGGACCGGGGTGCGATGCGCATGAGGGAGCGGATGAGCATGCTCTTGCCCGAGCCCGATTCACCCGCGATGCCGAGCGTCTCGCCCCGATGCAGCGCGAAGGAGACGCCGTCGACGATGCGGAGCGCGCCGCGCGGCGTCGCGAGGGTGCAGCTGAGATCCTCGACGTCGAGGATCCGGTCCGCCGCGGGCGCCTCGTCCGGCGTCGCGAGGAGTGCAGTGTGGGTCATCGCCCACTCCTTTCAGGTGGCGTCAGATCTGGTTCTGGCCGACGTCGAATCGCGCCCGGAGCCAGTCGCTCATCGCGTTCAACGCGAAGACGGTGAGGAACAGGAAGACGATGGGGATCATCACCGCGGCCGGGTGCGTCGCGAGCTGGCTCTGGGATTCGGCGACCATGCCGCCCCAGCTGGGCTGCGGGGCGGGGATGCCGTATCCGAGGAAGCTCACGGACCCCTCGATGACGATGAGCGTCGCGGTGACCATGATGGCGAACGACGCGATGCTCATGAGCGTGTTCGGCAGGATCTCGCGGAACATGATCCGGATCGGGCCAGCGCCCTGGGCCCGGGCGGCCGCGATGAACTCGCGGCCGGTCTGGGCGAGCACCGCCCCCTTCATCATGCGGGCGAACGCGGGCACCATCAGCACGGCCATGCTGATCGTGAGCGTCGCGAGGCTCGGCCGGATCGCCGCGGCGAGCGCGACGAGGAACAGCATCGCGGGGAACGCCTGGACCACCTCGGAGCACAGATCGACGACCGTCTCCATGACGCCCCGGTAGTACCCGGCGACGAGCCCGAGCAGTCCGCCGAGGACGAGCGAGATGGCGGCCGCCACGACCCCGAGCGTGAGGGAAGCCCGGGCGCCGTAGATGGCGCGCGAGAAGATGCTCCGGCCGATCGAGTCGGTGCCGAGCGGCGCATCGGGTGCGAAGACCGGCTGGAACGGGGCACCGACGATCTCGTCGTAGCTCGGAATCGGCAGCCACTGGACGCTCGTGGCGAGCGCCGTGAGCAGCAGGAGCCAGACGACGGCGAACACGAGTCCCGCTCTCCGAGCGAGGCCGCCGCTCCGGGGTCTGCGGAGCGGGAGCGCCGACTGGCGGGTCGTCGGCACCGGGGACGGCGCGGTGATCGGGGCGGTTACGAGGCTCATGCGGCACTCCTCACTCGGACGCGGGGATCGACGGCGGAGTAGATCAGGTCCACGGCGATGTTGACGAGCACGTACACGACGGCGATGACGAGCACTACACCCTGGATCACGGGGATGTCGCGCGACGGCACGGACTGCAGCAGGAGAGACCCCAGGCCGGGCAGGGCGAAGAGCACCTCGACGACCATCGCGCCGCCGAGGAGGCGCCCGAGCGCGAGACCGGTGAGCGTGAGCAGCGAGAAGAGCGACGGCCGCAGCACGTGCCGCAACAGGACGTACCGCTTGCCCATGCCCCGTGCCCTGGCCGCGAGCACGAAGGTCTCGCGCACGGTGGCGATGACGTCGCTGCGCAGCACCCGGTAGAACATCGCGGCCTCCATCAGGCCGAGCACGAGGGCGGGCAGGAACGCGTGCTGCAGGTTTCCGAGCGGATCCTGCGTGAACGGCGTCCAACCGCTCACGGGGAAGATCTTCATGCGGATCGCGAGCAGGTAGATCAGGATCACGGCGGCCGCGAACGACGGCAGCGAGATCAGCGCGCTCGACGCCGTGGAGGCCGCGCGATCCACCCAGCCGCCGACGTTGGCCCCGGCGACGAGCGCGGTCGGCACCGAGAGCACGAGCGCGATGAGCAGGGCGAGGATGGTCAGCTCGATCGTGACGGGCAGCCGCTGCGCGATCACCTCGCTCACGGGCAGCTGGAGCCGGATGGATTCCCCGAGGTCGCCGCGCGCCGCGCCGGACAGCCATTCGATGTAGCGGGCGTGGAGCGGCTGGTCGAGACCCATCTGGGCGGTGAGTGCGGCGACCTGCTCGGGAGTCGCCTCGTTGCCCAGAATCGCCACGGCCGGCGAGCCGGGCATGAAATCCACCGCCGCGGTGGCGAGGAAGGTGATCAAGACCATGACCGGGATGAGCCGGATCAGTCTTGTCCCCACTTGGTGCAGCACGATGACCCTTTCCGTTCCTGGGACGTTCGATGAGGGGAGGGCGCTGCGCGCCCTCCCCGGGAGACCTATTCGGCGGCGAATCCGACCTCGGGCCAGGACACGACCCCGCGCGCGTTGTAGCTCATGCCGGCGACGCTGGGGTCCGCGACGACGGTGATCGTCGGCGTGAAGGTGAACAGGCCGGGCAGATCGCTCATGAACTGCTCCTGCACGAAGCGGTACTCGGCGCGCCGCTCCTCCGGATCGGCCGTCGCGCGGGCCGCGTCGAGCGCCGCGTCGACGTCGGCGTTCGCGTAGCCGGTCGTGTTCCACAGGCCGCCGCTCGCGAGCAGGTTGTACAGACCGGGCTCGGGATCGGGGAACTTGTACGCGCCCGGGTAGGGGCTCATGTCGTAGTCGCGGTTCACGAACACCTGCTCGCGCGCCGCCGTCACGTCGAGCGTCTCGATGTCCACGGTGACGTTCTCGAACTCGGACAGCTTGGCCTGGATGAACTGCGCGGTGCGCGAGTTCACCTCGCCGGCGATGTTGACGTAGGTGATCTCCACTGGGGCGCCCTCGTCCGCCAGCTCGTCGAAGAGTGCCTGGGCCTCCTCCGCATCCGGCTCGGGGAAGGTGATGTCGGCCTCGTGGTAGGGCGAATCGGCGACGAACATGGTGTCGATGGCCGTCGCCTCGGCCGACCCGAGCGCCACCTGGGCGAGTTCCGCGCGGTCCAGCGCGAGGTACATCGCCCGGCGTGCCCGCTCGTCGTCGAAGGGCGGCCGCTCGTTGTTGAGATAGATCCAGCCGCCGCCGTTCTGCGCGACGCTGGACGTCACGAGCCCCTGGCTCTCGGCGTTGGCCAGGAGCGCCGCATCGGCGTCGGAGCTCGGTGCCTGCGCGTTCGCGGCTCCCGAGGCGATCGTATTGATCCGCTGAGCCGCGTCCGGCACGAGCTCCAGTCGCAGCCCGTCGAGCTTGGGCAGGCCCTCCTGCCAGTACTCGGGATTGGCCGAGTAGACCTCGTAGTTGTCGGGCTCGTACTCGTCGAGGACGAACGGGCCGGCGCCGACGGGCGCGCTCGCGAAGCCCTCGGGGTCGGCCTGCACCGCCGTCGGCGACACGACGAAGGGCAGGGAGTCGGCGATCGTGCGATCGAGGTGCATGTTCGGGGTCGGGATCGCGATCTCGAGGGTGAGGGGGTCGACGACGGTCATGCTCCAGCTCTGGATCGCCCGGGTCTGGGAGGAGATGCCCTTCTGCGCGATGTGCTGGTACGTGAACTGCACCGCCGCCGCGTCGAGCGGCGTGCCGTCCGAGAAGGTCACGCCGTCGCGCAGTCGCAGCGTCCAGATGCTGCCGTCATCGTTCGGCGTCATGCTCTCGGCGAGCTGCGGCCGCACCTCGCCGGTGACCGGATCGAGCACGAGCAGCAGATCGTAGATGGCCGACATGCGCGTGGCGTCGCCGGTGCTCGCCATCGTGTTGTCGTCCGCCGGATCGAAGCTGCGCGTCGGCACGTGCATGAGCATCGTGAGTTCGCCCCCGGCGCGCGCCTCGCGCGGAGCGTCGCTGTGCGCAGGGTTCTCGGCTGACGCCGTACCCGCGCAGCCGGTGAGCGCGAGCGCGCCGACCACGGCCAACCCGGCCAGCTTCGGCAGCGTCAGGCGCCAGGAGGAGGTTCGTGTAGACATCGTTGCCCTTCTTGTGCATCGGCGCGCCTGCGGCCGACGGCGTTTCCACGCACGTGCAGCGGAGGCTGCGCCTTCACAGCCCGCAGGAGCGTCCAAGATCGACTGCTCGGGAGCGTCTCCCAATCGCACGACGCGGATCTCGCGACGTTGCGAACGCGTCCTCGCACGCGAGGAGGCTCGTCAATTATCATCATTCCCTCAAGCAAAAGAAAAATTCCAATACCATTCAATTAAGCAAAGCTAGGCTTATCTACACTGGCACTCCACGTGCCGTGCGGGCCGGACGACGGAAGGAGCGCGGACATGCAGGCGCAGTGGACCCTCAAACAGCTCGAGTACTTCGTCGCGGCTGCGGAGACCGGTACGATCCGCGCGGCGGCCGAGCGCTGCCACGTCTCCCCCGTCGGCCTCGGCGTGGCCCTGACCGAACTCGAGCGGGCGCTCGGCACGCAGCTCCTGCACCGGCGGCGCGCCAAGGGCGTCGTGCTCACCCCCGAGGGTCGCGTCGTGCTCCCGATCGCGCGTGCGATCATCGTGCAGTCCACGGAGTTGCAGCTCAAGCTCAATGCCCACTCCGACGCCGTCACGGGCACGCTCCACGTCGGCTGCCTCACGGGCATCGCGTCGATGCTCATGCCGGACGTCTGCGACACGTTCGCGAAGCAGCACCCGGCGCTCTCCATCGACTTCCGCGAGGGCACGCAGGATGCGCTGTATGCGGCGCTGGAGGGCGGCGAACTGGAGGCGGCCTTCCTCTACGAGCGCGATCTCCCGGAGACCCTGGACTACGTCCGCGTCATCGAGATGAAGCCCTACGTGATCGTGGCGGCCGATCATCGTCTCGCCCACCGGACCTCGGTCGATCTCCGCGAGCTCGCGGACGAGCCGCTCATCAGGCTCAGCATCCCCCCGATGTCCGATCCCTCCTCGTGGTCCGATCACATGGACGCCGCCCCCCGCGAGGCCTACACGGTCTCGAGCGTCGAGCTCATGCGCACGCTGGTCGGCCGAGGACTCGGCTATGCCGTGCTGGGCCAGCGCTCGCCGATGACCGTGACGGCCGAGGGCCTGCCGATCCGGGAGCTCGAGATCACCGACCACATCCCGACGGTGCGCGTGGTCCTCGCGTTCGCGCGGGGGATGCGCCTCCCCCCGCGCGCCCGAGCGCTCGCGGAGTTCGCCCGGGCGCTGCCGCCGGCACGACAGGTCGTCTGACACCCGCACCCCTCCCGCCCGGCGCGCACCCCGGGTATCATCGCGACCATGACCGACGACTGGCGCGCGCACCGCGTTGCGGAGATCCGCTCCCTCATCCTCCGGGCCGTCCCCGGCGCGACCGAGGAGGTGAAGTGGGTGAAGCCCACGAACCCCGCCGGAGTGCCGACCTTCTCCCACGGAGGACTCATCTGCACCGTCGAGACGTACCGGGACAAGGTCAAGGTGACCTTCGCGAAGGGCGCCTCGCTGAGCGATCCCGCCGGGCTCTTCAACGCGAGCCTCGACGCCGGCACGCGGCGCGCGATCGACCTCCGCGAGCACGACGCGCTCGACGCGGAGGCGTTCGTCGCGCTCGTCGCCGAGGCGGACGCCGCGGCGTCGGCCTGACCGCCGCGGGCGAGCGGCGGGTCGGGTCCCGCCGGCGTGCGAGCAGTCCGCGCGGCGCCCGGCCGCTGGACGGGGCTACGCCTCGCCGAGCTCCGCGAGCACCTGCTGCGCCAGCTTGAAGGCCACGTTCGCCGCGGGGACGCCGCAGTAGAGACCGGCCTGGAGGATGACCTCCTTGATCTCCGCCACGGAAAGGCCGTTGCGCCTCGCGGCCGCCACGTGCATCGCGAACTCCTCGTGGTGGCCGAGGGCGATCATCGCCGTGAGCACGGCCACGGAGCGCGACCTGCGGTCGAGGCCGGGCCGCGACCAGATGTCGCCCCACGCGGTGCGCGTGATGAAGTCCTGGAAGTCGCTCGTGAACTCCGTGATCCCGGCGTTCGCCCGGTCGACGTGGGCGTCGGACAGCACCTCGCGACGCACCGTCATGCCCCGCGCGAAGCGCTCGGCGTCGCCGAGACCGCCGCCTGCGGCATCGGCGCCGGGAGCGCCGCCGTGGCCGGCCGCCTCGGCGCTCATCGCGCGACCTCCCCGAAGAACGCGAGCAGCTCCGCGGCGACGGCCTCCGCCTGCTCGGCGGGCGGCTGGTGGGCGGCCCCCGCGATGATGGCCTTGCGCCCCTGCTGCACGCCCGCGACGAGCTCGTCCTGGCGGTCCTCGGGAGCGACGCCGTCGAACTCCCCGCCCATCGCGAGGACGGGGATCGCGATCTCCCCCAGCCGCTCGCGGAGGTCGTAGCCGCCGAGCGCCTCCGCGCAGCGCGCGTAGCCCTCGTCGGACACGGACTGCAGGACGCGCAGGATCCGTCCGGTGATCTCCGGTTCGTCCGCGATCGAGTCGGGGGCGAACCAGGCCTGGGCCGAGGAGATCACGAGGGCGGAGGTCGACTGCTCCCGCACGAGCGCGGCGCGCGCGGTCCAGTGCTCTGCCGTGCCGAGGGACGCGGCCGAGGCGATGATGGCCACCGCCTGGAAGAGCTCGGCGTGGTCGAGCGCGAGCTGCAGCCCGAGCGCCCCGCCGATCGACACGCCCGCGTAGAGCGCACCGCGGGGGGTCAGCTCGCGCACCGCGTCCGCGACGGCCTGCGCGAGCTCCGCGATCGAGAAGGGCTCGGTCGGCACGGGGGCCCCGTCGTGCCCGGGCAGCGCGAGGAGGGTCACCCGGTACTCCGCCGCGAGTGCCGGGACGACGCGCTCCCAGATGAGTCCCCCGGTGCCGAGCGAGTGCCCGAGGACGAGCAGCGGCCGGTCGGCCGCGCCCACCGGCTCGGTGAGGGTGATGGCGGGTCGGGTCATGCGGGCTCCTCCGTGCGGGGGTCGGGATCGGGGTCGGCGGCGGTGACATCGGGATCGGCCCTGGCGCCCTCCGCGAGCGCGGCGTCGACGATGCGGGCGGCGAGGCCGGTATAGCCGGCGGGGTCGAGGATCGCGTCGATGTCGATGCCGGCGAGCGCGGGCTCGGCGCGGAGGAGCTCGGCGAGATCGCCACCGGCGCCGGCCGCGGCGACGATCTCGCGCAGCCGGTCGGCGCCGATGCGCGGCGCGAGTTCGATCGAGAGCCGCTCGGCCACGATGAGACCGCCGGTGAGGTGCAGGTTGCGCTGCACGGCGGCGGGGTCGACGCGCAGCCCCGAGACGAGCTCGACCGCGCGCGCCGCGGCGCCGCGGGCCGTGCGCAGCAGCTCGCGGAGCGCTGGCCACTCGGCGTGCCACGCGCCATCCGGCCGCTCGTCGACCGCGAGGGCGGCGGCGGCGTGGAGCGTCGCGGCGAGATGCGGCGCCCGGATCGCCGCGGAGCGGATGAGCACGGACCGCGCCGGGTTGCGCTTCTGCGGCATCGCGGAGGAGCCGCCGCCCGCCCCCTCGGCGAGTTCGCCGACCTCGGTGCGGCTGAGGGTCGCGACATCGGCGGCGACGACGCCGAGCGCGTCGGTCGCCCGCACGAGCGCGTCGCCGAGCTCCGTGACGGGCCATCGCACCGTGTGCCAGGGCCCCTCGGGGGCGGCGAGACCGAGCTCCGCCGCGAAGCGCGCGGGGAGCGCCGGGGCCGCGTCGCCGCCGATGCTCGCGAAGGAGGCGAGCGTGCCGCCGGCCCCGGCGAGCTGGGCCGGGAGCTCCGCCGCGATCCGCTCGAGACCGTCGGCCGCCCGGCGCACGCCGCGGAGCCAGCCGGCGGCCCGGGCGCCCACCGTGGTGGGCACCGCGTGCTGCGTGAGCGTGCGGGCCGCAGCGGGCTCGTCGCGGTGCGCGCGGGCGAACTCCGCGAGGCGTTCCGCGGTGTCGCGCAGATCGGCGAGCAGCGCCGTCGCCGAGCGCTTCGCGAGCAGCATGAGCGCGGTGTCGAGCACGTCCTGGCTCGTCGCGCCGCGGTGGACCCAGCGGCGGTGCGGCTCGGCGACGCGCTCCTTGAGGACCGCGACGAGCGGGATCACGGGGTTGCCTCCGCCCACGGCCTCGGAGACGAGCCGTCCGATCGGCAGCTCGCCGGGTGCGCACGGCTCCCCCGCCGCGCGCCAGCCGAGCGCGGCCGACACGGCCGAGACCGTCTCCGCCGGCGCGACGCCCGCCGCGCCCCAGGCGCGCACGAGCGCCGCCTCCGCGGTGACGAGCGCGTCGGCGAAGCGCGCATCGGCGAGCTCGTCGGCGGTTCCCGCCGCCACGGGGGCGAGCAGGCCCACGTCGAACGCCGCCCCGTCGGGGGCGGCGGCAGCGGGATCAGTAGGCAAGGAAGACGGTCTCCTTCTCGCCCTGCAGGTGGATGTCGTGGCTGAGGTACCCCTCGGGCGTTCGCGTTGCCACGAGCGTAGCGCGCTCCGCGGGCGACAGGCCCGCGAGGAACGGATCGGCGGCGAGCGCCGCCTCGTCGTCCGGCAGGTAGATGCGGGTGTGCAGCTTGTCGGGGAGGCCGCGCGCGAACACCACAACGGCGAAGAACGGGGCCTCGCCTCCCACCGATCCGGGGTTGCGGGTCCAGAACTCGTAGCGGCCCTCGTCGCTCGTGAACGCGCGGCCCCAGCCGGTGAAGGAGTGGCCGTCGCGGCGGAAGGAGCCGCGGGCGCGCGGAACGGTGCCGTCGCTGTCGGCGCCGAAGACCTCGATCATGGAGTCGGGGATCGGCTGGCCGGCGCCGTCGAAGACCGTGCCGCCGAGCACGATGGCCCCGGGCGAGTGCGGGAAGGCGATCTCGTGCTTCTGGATGAAGTCGGTGCCGTAGGCGAAGAACGGGCCGATGGTCTGGCCGGCGGTGGGCTCGTGCGTCTTCGCGGGTGCCTCGTGCGTCATCAGTGCTCCCCTTCTTCGGGCTCGAACCAGGTGGCGTTCGGTCCGTCGACGACGATGTCGAAGCGGTACCCCATCAGGAACTCGGGCTGCGTCAGATCGTGGTCGTAGACGCCGATGAGACGGTCGCGGTCCCGCTGCTCCCTGATCGTGTTGTAGATCGGGTCGAGCGGGAAGAGCGGATCGCCGGGGAAGTACATCTGGGTGATGAGCCGCTGGGTGAATGACTGCCCGAACACCGAGAAGTGGATGTGGGCGGGGCGCCAGGCGTTGACGTGGTTCTTCCACGGGTACGGGCCCGGCTTGATCGTCGTGAAGGTGTACTCGCCGCGGTCGTTCGTGATGGTGCGGCCGGCGCCGGTGAAGTTCGGGTCGAGGGGGGCCGGGTGCTGGTCGCGCTGGTGGATGTAGCGCCCGGCGGAGTTCGCCTGCCAGATCTCGATGAGCTGGTTCGCGAGCGGCCGGCCCCAGGAGTCGAGGAGCCGCCCGGTCACGATCATGCGCTCGCCGAGCGGTTCGCCGGCGTGCTGCAGCGTGAGATCGGACTCGATGGCGGCGACGTCGCGCTGCCCGTAGGCCGGGGAGAACAGCTCGATCGTCTCGGGGTCGACGAGCTTCGGATCCTTCGTGGGGTGCCGCAGGATGCTGGAGCGATAGGGCGGGAAGTCGATCATCGTGCGCGGCAGCCGCTCCCCCGCGGCGGTGCGCCGCGCGAAATCGGCGTGGAGATCGGTGATCTCCTGCGTGATCTGCCGCTGCGTCGCCTGATCCGGCGCCGCGAGCAGCGACTCCGGGGCCGCGGCGGGCGAGGTGGGTTCTGCCATGCCAGTCTCCTTCGACATCCGGTGGGGAATCGCATCCAGGGTGCCAGCAGCGGACGGGAGGCCCCGTCGATACTCTCAGTCAGTGAGAGTCGCGAGACGCTGCGCGGGAAGGCTCAGCCCCGTTTGAGCTCGGCGTGCAGCTCGCGGGCGGTCCGCAGCACGATGGCGGCGAGCCGGCGCTCGTCGGCGCGCGCGAGGTGGACGACGACGCCGATCGCCGCAGGCGGGAGGCCCGGGATGCGCGGCAGCGCCGCTGCGACCGAGATGTTGCCGAGGGTCATCTCCTCGCGGGTCGTCGCGTAGCCCCGCCCCCGCGCGCGTTCGAGATCGTGGCGGAGCTCCGCCTCGTCCGTGATCGTGTGCGCCGTCTCCCGCGCCCGCGGCGCGGAGAAGTAGCGTTCGAGCCACGGCTCGTCCTGCGCGGCGAGGAGCGCCTTGCCCACCCCTGTGGTGTGGAGCGGGTTGCGGCCGCCGGCCCGGCTCACCGTCGGGATGGCCTGTCTCCCCGTGACCCGGCCGACCATGAGCGCCACGGCGGCCTCCGGCGCCTCCCCGTGCAGCACGGCGAGGTGCACGTTCTCCCCCGTCGCCTCGTAGAGGCGCGCGAGGTGCGGCAGCGCGGTCTCGCGCAGCCGGACCGAGACGGGCGAGGCCTCGCCGAGCTCCCAGAGGCGCATGCCGATCGCGTAGCCGTGCTGCGGGGCGCGCATGAGCAGGCCCCGCTCCACGCAGCCGCGCAGCAGCCGGTGCATCGTCGACTCCGGCAGCCCCGTACGCGCGCACAGCTCGGCCGCGCCGAGCTCCGGCTCCTCCTCGGAGAAGCAGTCGAGCACGCGGAGCACCCGGTCCAGAATCCCCTCGCCGTCCACAGCACGAGCGTACCGCGGCGCGGTGCACCGCTGACGCGCGCCGTCGCGCATCGCGCCCGGCTCCGCCGTGGCATGCTGGGCGCATGGCGAACTCCCCGAGCGGCGACGCGATGATCACCCGCGTCGTGCGCGTGCTCGAGACCTTCTCCGCCGAGCGCACGGTGCAGAGCGCCAGCGAACTCGGACGCCGCGCGGGGCTCCCCTCCTCGACCGCGCACCGCCTCGTCGACGAGCTCGTCGCGGTCGGCATCCTCGAGCGCGACGACGAGCGCCGGGTGCGACTCGGGATGCGGCTGTGGGAGCTCGCGCTCCGCGGCTCGACGGCCCTCCGGCTCCGGCAGGCCGCGCTGCCCCATATGGAGGAGGTGCAGCGGGTGATCAGGCAGCACACCCAGCTCGCCGTCCTGGAGCAGGACGCCGCGCTCTTCCTCGAGCGGCTCTCGCACCCCGAGGCCGGTGCGAACATCGCGCGGATCGCCGGGCGCCTGCCGCTGCACGCCTCCTCCGCGGGGCTCGTGCTGCTCGCGCACGCCGATCCCGCCGTGCGGGCCCGGGTGCTCGCCGGGCCGCTCGGCGCCGTCGCGCCCGGCACGATCACCGACCCCGTCCGTCTCGACCGCACGCTCGCCGAGATCCGGCGTGCCGGGGTCGTCGTGGCCCCCGGCACGGTGGAGGCCGTCTCGACCGGCGTCGCGGTGCCGGTGCGCGACTCGGGCGCGGTGATCGCGGCGATCTCGGCCGTGCTCCCGCGGGACGCACCGCCCGAGGCTGCCGTACGGGCCCTCCGCGCCGCCGCGGCCGCGACCGAGGCGGCGCTGCGCGACAACCGGCCCTGAGCGGGGCGGCGGCGATCCTCGATTCCCGTTCAACGGGAACACGGCGCCGTCGGGCGGCCTGCCGGGGCACACTGGAGGCGACAGCGCGGGGCCGAGGGACGGCCCCGCATCCGCACGCCGTCGAAGGAGACGCCATGACCGAACGGACCCGGGTCGCCATCGTAGGAGCGGGGCCGGCCGGCCTCGTCCTCTCCCACCTGCTCGCCGAGGCGGGCATCGACTCGATCGTCGTCGATGCGCGCGGCCGAGAGGAGATCGAGCACACGATTCGCGCGGGCATCCTCGAGCAGGGCACCGTCGAGGTGCTCGACGGGATCCCGGGCAGCCGCGCCCGCACCGTCGGCCAGCGGCACGACGGCATCGAGCTGCGCTTCGCGGAGCCGGGGGGCGAGGCGCAGGGGCACCGCATCGACTTCGCCGATCTCGTCGGGCGCGGCGTCTGGCTCTACCCGCAGCACGAGGTGCTGCGGGATCTCATCGCCGCGCGGCTCGCCGCCGGGCAGGACCTGCGATTCGGGGCGACCGTCACGGAGGTCACGGGCGTCGACTCGGCCCGGCCGACCGTGCGCGGCGCCCGCGCCGACGGCACCCCCTTCGAGATCGTCGCCGACTTCGTCGTCGGCGCCGACGGATCGCGCAGCGTCGTCCGCCCGTCCGTCACCGGGGACTCCCGCTCGGGCGGGTACTTCCGCGAGTACCCCTTCGCGTGGTTCGGCATCCTCTGTGAGGCGCCGCCGAGCTCCGAGGAGCTCATCTACAGCAATGCCGCCGACGGCTTCGCGCTCATCAGCCAGCGCTCCGAGACCGTGCAGCGCATGTACTTCCAGTGCGATCCCGACACCGACCCGAACGCCCTCGACGATGCCGAGATCTGGGAGCGCCTGCAGGCGCGCGTCCCCGGCACCCGGCTCGCCGAGGGGCCGATCTTCCAGCGCGACGTGCTCCGCTTCCGCAGCTTCGTCTCCCACGAGCTGCGACGCGGTCGCGCGGCGCTCGTCGGCGACGCGGCGCACACCGTCCCGCCCACCGGGGCCAAGGGCATGAACCTTGCGATCGCCGACGTGCTGCTCCTCGCCGACGCGCTGCGCCGCCTCCTGCTCGAGGACGACCCGCGCGGCGTCGACGGCTACGCAGAGGCCGCCTCCCAGCGCATCTGGAAGGCGCAGCACTTCTCCTGGTGGATGACGAGCATGCTGCACGTCGCCCCCGATGCGAGCGACTTCGACCGCCGCCGCCAGATCGGGGAGCTCCGCTCCGTCGTCGAGTCGGAGGCGGGCCGGCGCTACCTCGCCGAGGCCTACACCGGCTGGCCGCTGCGCGCCGCGGTGTGACGCGCAGCGGTGCCGCTCAGCGCACGAGCGAGCGGAGGCGCCGCAGCGCGACCGACAGCGTCGCGAGCCCGGTCCCCTCACCCGCGCAGACCGCCGCGAGCGCCTCGTCGAGCACGCGCCGGCCGGGGGCCGACCCCGCGCCGAGCCACGCCTCGATCCGCTCCGCGGGCTCCGCGCCGCGCGCGTCCGCGGCCGTCGCCTCGGTCTCCAGCACCGAGGCGGCGAGCGCGATCATGACCGCGTAGAGGTCGTCGCGCATGGCGGCGCGCGCCATCGAGCCCCAGCGGTCGTCCTGAGGCAGCGCCGTGACCGCGCTGAGCAGCTCGTCGAAGCGCATCCGCGACGACAGCTCGAAGTACACCCGCGCCGTCTCCTCCGGGTCCCAGCCGCGCAGCTCCGACTGCTCGACGATGTCGAGCAGCGGCAGCGAGGCGAGGAGCCCCGCGCCGCGCCGCGCGAGCTCCGCGGGCACTCCCGCATCCGTCAGCTCCGCGACCCGCGCCTCGAAGCGGCCGAGCTCGTCGCCCTGCAGCAGCTCCCCGAGCCGCGACGCGAGCCGGGCGACCGGAGCGCTGAACCGCTCGATCTCGGCGCCGATGTCCACGCGCTCGTCCCGGTGGTGCACGACCCAGCGGGTCGCGCGGTCGAGCAGCCGGCGGAAGGTGAGGTAGAGATCGGTCTGCACCGCCGTCGCCACCGCGTTGTCGGTCGCCTCGACCCCGGCGACGAACCCGCGCAGGTCGAAGACCTCCCTGACGACGACGTAGGCGCGGGCGATCTGGGCGCCGGAGGCCCCGGTCTCGTCGGCCGCGCGGTAGGCGAAGGTGATGCCGCCCCGGTTCACCATCGAGTTGACCACGGCGTTCACGATGATCTCGGCGCGCAGCGGATGCGCCGCGAGGTCGCCGGCGGAGTCCTCGCGGAGCGCGCTCGGGAAGTACTCGGCGAGGGTGCGGGCGAACCACGGATCGTCCGCGAAGTCCGTGCTCGCGAGGTCGGCCTTCAACGCGAGCTTCGCGTAGGCGACGAGCACCGCGAACTCGGGGCGGGTGAGGCCCCGATCCTCGGCGATGCGGGTGCGGATCTCGGCCGCGCCGGGCAGGAACTCGAGCTCCCGGTCGAGCTCGTCGCGCTCCTCGAGCCACGCCATGAGTCGTTCGTGGGAGGGGAGCATGTCCGCGGCGTTCTCGCGGGAGTTGCCGAGCAGCACGTTCTGCTCGTAGTTGTCGCGGAGCACCTGCGCCGCCACCTCGTCGGTCATGGAGCGCAGCAGCGCGTCCCTGGCGTCCCGGTCCAGCCGCCCGTCGCGCTCCACCGCCCCGAGGAGGATCTTGATGTTCACCTCGCGGTCGGAGGTGCCCACCCCGGCCGAGTTGTCGATCGCGTCCGTGTTGATCCGCACCCCGGCGAGCGCCGCCTCGATGCGTCCGCGCTGGCTCACCCCCAGGTTGCCCCCCTCGCCGACCACTCGGACGCGCAGCTCCGCGCCGTCCACGCGGATCGCGTCGTTGCCGCGATCGCCGATGTCGGCGTTGCTCTCGCCGCTCGCCTTGACGTACGTGCCGATCCCGCCGTTCCAGAGCAGGTCGACCGGCGCGAGCAGCACGGCCCTCTTGAGCTCCGCCGGAGTGAGGCTGCCCGTCCCCTCGGGCAGGCCGAGGGCTGCCGCCATCTCGGGGCTCACGGGGATCGACTTGGCGCTCAGCGGGAACACGCCGCCCCCGGCGGAGATGAGCGAGCGGTCGTAGTCGTCCCAGGAGGAGCCGGCGAGCTCGAACAGTCGCCGGCGTTCGGCGAAGGACGCTCCGGCCTCGGGCTCGGGGTCGATGAAGACGTGCCGGTGGTCGAACGCCGCCACGAGACGGATCCGCTCGGAGAGCAGCATGCCGTTGCCGAACACGTCCCCGGACATATCGCCGATGCCGGCGACGGTGAACTCCTCGCGCTGGGTGTCATGGCCGAGCTCGCGGAAGTGGCGCTTCACCGACTCCCACGCGCCGCGCGCCGTGATCCCCATGCCCTTGTGGTCGTAGCCGGCGGACCCGCCGGAGGCGAAGGCGTCGTCGAGCCAGAAGCCGTACTCGGCGGAGATGCCGTTCGCGATGTCGGAGAAGGATGCGGTCCCCTTGTCGGCGGCCACCACGAGGTAGGGATCGTCCCCGTCGTGCCGCACCACGTCGCGCGGCGGCACGATCTCGTCGCCGACGCGGTTGTCGGTGAGGTCGAGGAGGCCGCGGATGAAGGTGCGGTACGCCTGCCTGCCGCCCTCCATCCACGCGGCACGGTCCCCGGGGGCCGGCAGCCGCTTCCCCACGAAGCCGCCCTTGGAGCCCGTCGGCACGATGACGGCGTTCTTCACCATCTGCGCCTTGACGAGGCCGAGCACCTCGGTTCGGAAGTCCTCGCGCCGGTCGCTCCACCGGAGCCCGCCGCGCGCGACCGCGCCGAAACGGAGGTGCACGCCCTCGACCTCGGGCGAGTACACCCAGATCTCCGTCATCGGGTGGGGCTTGGGCAGACCGGGCACCCGCGCGCAGTCGAGCTTCATGGACACCCAGGGCTTCGCGCCGCCGTCGGCCGCGGGCTGGTAGAAGTTCGTGCGCCACGTCGCCTCGATCACCCCGATGATCGACCGCAGGATGCGATCCTCGTCGAGGCTCGCGACCCCGTCCAGCCGGCGCCGCAGCTCCTCCGCGAGCTCGCCGGCCCGCGCACCGCCGGCGTCCGCGCTCGCGAGCGCGGGGTCGAAGCGGAGCTCGAAGAGCCGGACGAGGCCGGCGGCGATGCCGGGGTTCGCGATGAGCGCCTGCTCGATGTACTCGACGGAGAAGGCCGAGCCGATCTGGCGCAGATACATGCTGATGGCGCGCAGGAGGACGATCTGCCGCCAGTCGAGTCCCGCGAGCAGCACGAGGGCGTTCAGCCGGTCGCTCTCGGCCTCGCCCGTCCAGACCGCGGCGAAGGCGGCCGTGAACTCGGCTCCCCACGCGGGGTCGCGCCACAGCTCGGCGTCGTCCGCGACGAGGCCGAAGTCCGAGATGTGGCGCGTCTCGCCGCCGGGGAGGGCGATCGTGTTGGGGCGCTCGTCGACGACGTCGACGCCGAGGTCGGTGAGCAGCGGCAGCACGCGCGTGAGCGGGTACTGGGTGCGCGAGACGAGGGTGAGGAAGCGCTTGCCCGGCTCGGCGTCCTCGGGGGTGTAGAGGTGCACGGCGAACTCGTCGCCGCGGTCGAGCCGCTCGAGCAGCGCGACGTCGCCGAGGGCCTCCTGCGGCGGGACGTACTCCTTGTACGACTCCGGGAAGGCGTTGCCGTAGCGGCTGAGCAGCTCGGCGGCGGCGACCTCGTCGTGCGACTCGTGGAGCGCATCGACGAAGGCCTGGTCCCAGCTGCGGATCGCCTCCTCGAGCTGCTCGCGCAGCTCCGCCTCGTCGACGTCGGGCACGGCCCCGCCGCGGGGCACCCGCACGACGAAGTGCAGCTGCGCGAGCGGCGCGTCCCCGACGCTGACCGTGTGCTCGACGCGCTCGGCCCCGAACACGCTCCGCAGCAGCGCCTCGATCCGCAGCCGCACCGCGGTCGTGTAGCGGTCCCTGGGCAGGAAGACGAGCACCGAGACGAAGCGCCCGAACTCGTCGCGGCGGAGGAAGACGCGGGAGCGCCGCCGGTCGCGCAGCCGGCTGACCTCGCCGGCGACGGCGAGCAGGTGCTCCGGGGTGTCCTGGAAGAGCTCGTCCCTCGGGTACTTCTCGAGCACCTGCAGCAGGTCCTTGCCCGAGTGCGAGGTCGGCGCGAAGCCCGAGGCGTCGAGCACCGCCCGCACCTTCGCCGAGACGATCGGCAGGGCGAGCACCGAGGAGGCGTAGGCGACCGAGGTGAACATCCCGAGGAAGCGGCGCTCGCCGGTGACGTTCCCCTCCGCGTCGAAGGTGCGCACGCCGATGGAGTCGAGGGTGACGTCGCGGTGCACCGTCGCGCGCGAGTTGGCCTTCGTGATCGTGAGCAGCCGGGGCTCGCGCGCGGTGCGCCTGGCCTCGGGGCGCAGCCGGGCGACCGCCGCGGTCGACTTGCGCAGGATGCCGAGCCCCGTGTGCGGGATGGACCGCAGCACGTCCTCCCCGTGCTCGTCGGTCTCGAGCACGTGCTCGCGATACCCGAGGAAGGTGAAGTTGTCCTCCGCGAGCCAGTTGAGGAACTCGACGGCGGGCGCGACCTCGGCAGGGTCGACGGTCCGCGGCGCCGCCGTACGCAGATCGGTGACGATCTCGAGGCAGGCGCGGCGCATGGCCTGCCAGTCGCGCACCGCCGCGTGCACGTCGCCGAGCACGCCGCGCAGCCGCTCCTCGAGCTCGCGCTGGCCGTCCTCGGTCGGCACCCGGTCCACTTCGAGGTGGATCCAGGACTCGAGGGCGCCGCCGTGGGCGTCGAGCTCGAGGAGCGCTCCGGCCTCGTCGCGGCGCACGGACACGACGGGGTGCATGAGCAGGTGCACCGTCAGCCCCTGCCGCGCGACGGCCATCGCGACGGAGTCGACGAGGAACGGCGCATCGTCGGTGCAGATGTCCACGATCGTCCGCCGGGAGGTCCACCCGTGCTCGCGCAGCGTCGGCGTGAACACGGCCACGAGGGTCTCGCCCGGCGCGCGGGAGGCGGCGAGCGCGCGCTGGGCGAGCGCGGCCCCCACGACGTCGCGCGGTTCGCGCTCATCGAGGTCCTCGGCGTCGGCGCGCGCGACGAGCCGCGCGATCTGGGGTCTGAGCGCGGGCTCGATCGCGTCGAGCGCGTCGCGCAGCCGCGCGGATACGGTGTCACTGGTCATGAGCGCCCCGTTCGTCGTACGGTGCGGGGCGCCGTCGCCCCGGGTCGTGCTCAGCCTAGCCCGACGCGGGGTGGCGCGGGGATGAACCGTGTCCGGACGGCCGGACCCGGGGTTCGCCGCTCCCGCGCCGGGCAGGCGCCCGGCCGGCATCGCCGTCGCCGTCCCCCGGACCCGCGGCCGGGCTCAGCAGGCGCGGCGCGGGGCCGCTCGGCTCCCGGGAGAGCGCCGGCACGGTGCGCGCCAGCACGCCCCGCAGCCATTCGATCGCGGGATCGGCGTCGTCGCGCGGGTGCCAGTACATGCGCTCCGCCATCGGGATCTCCATGCCGCGCGGCAGCTCGAACACGGCCAGGCTCAGCGTGCGCGAGGCCTTCGCCGCGAGCATGCGGGGCACGAGCGCGACCATCTCGGTGTCGGCCACGAGCAGCGGCAGCGTCGCGAGGCCGAACAGTCGCGCCCCGACGATGATCCGGTCGATGCCCGCGCGTCCCAGCAGGTCCTGCAGATTGTCGTGGTCGGGATCGTTGAGGTAGGCGATCGCGTGCGGCAGCTCGACGAGCTCCGCGATGCTCGGCCGCGGGTGGCGGACGAGGGGGTTGCCCGGGTCGGCGATGAGCACGAAGTCGTCGACGAAGAGCTCCTCGCTCGCGCCGGGCAGCCCGAAGCCCTCGGGGCCGACGATGAGGTCGAGCCGGTCGTAGGGCGCGAGCGTGCCGTCGCGGACGGGCTGCGGCGCGAAGTCGAGCGAGGCGCGCGGCGCCTCGCTCGAGAGCACCCTGAGCACGGGCCCCGCGAGGATCGCCGTCATGTAGTCGGTGGCGCCGATCACGAAGCGGCGCTCCGTGCGCGCGGGGTCGAACAGCCGTTTGCGTCCGATGACCGGCTCGAGTTCGGCGGCGGCGCGGCCGACCGCCGGCAGCAGGTCGCGTGCGAACGGGGTCAGCTGCATCGTGCGGCCGACGCGCACGAGAAGCGCGTCGTCGTAGTGGCGCCGCAGTCGCGCCAGCGCCGCGGAGGTCGCGGGCTGACTCAGGTGCAGGCGATCCGCGGCGCGGGTGACGCTCCGCTCCTCGAGCAGCGCCAGCAACGGCCGCAGGAGGTTCAGGTCGAACGCGGGCAGGCTCCGACTATCCATGTCGTGAATATATCTCATCAGAATCACGCGATTGCATGGATACCTGGGCGCTGGGACCATGAAGGCCGGACCCGCCGCGCGGCGGGCCGATCCCTGATTTCAGCGTCGAACGAGGAGTGCCCGTGTCCCCTACCGCCATCGCCGAGGACGCGGCGATCCACACCCCGCGAGGCGAGTTCCGCCGCGGCTGGCCGACCCTCGTCTTCAGCACGATCGGCGCCGGCGTCGGCCTCAGCGCGCTCGGCTACATCCTCGGCACGCTCGTCGTGCCGCTGCAGGAGGAGTTCGGCTGGGGCCGCGGCGAGATCAACCTCGCCTCCCTCGTCAGCTCGCTCGGCCTCGCCGCCGCGCTGCCGGTCATCGGCAAGCTGCTGGACCGCTACGGCGTGAAGCGGGTCGCCATCGTGTCCATCCCCGTCTTCGCCGCGGTGCTGGCGCTGCTCTCGATCGTCACCTCGAGCCTCGCGACGTTCCTGGCCCTCTACGCGATCGCCGGCCTGCTCGGCGCGGGCACCTCCGCGGTGACCTATTCCAAGGCGGTCGTCGAGAAGTTCGACCGCCGGCGCGGCATCGCGCTCGGCATCGTGGCCGGAGGCCTCGGCACCGCCGGACTCCTCCTGCCGCCGCTCATGGGCATGGTGATCGCCGGAGGCGGATGGCGCTCGGCCTATCTCACGATGGCGCTCCTCGCGATCGTGCCGTTCCTCCTCGTGTTCTTCGCCCGGCTCGCACCGCCGAAGCAGGTGGCGGCGGTCGACCCGGCCACGCTCCCCGGCCTGACGTTCCGCGCCGCCCTGCGCGGGCGGGAGTTCTGGAGCCTGTGCGTCGTCTTCTTCCTGCTCGGCTGGGCGCTCCTCACCATGGTGCCCCACTTCGTCCCGCTGCTCATCGATTCGGGCGTGGATCCGGTGCGGGCGGCGCTCCTCTCCTCGCTCGTCGGCGTCGGCACCGTCATCGCACGGCCCGTCATCGGCTGGCTCTTCGACCGCTTCTACGCGACCACGGTCGCGGTGCCGCTGTTCCTTGCCGCGGCTCTCGGCTGCCTGCTGCTGCTGTGGGCGGGGCCGGGCGCCGCGCCGGTGACCGCCGTGCTGATCGGGATCGGCTTCGGCGCCGAGATCGACCTCATGGGCTATCTGAGCTCGCGCTACTTCGGCCCGCGCTCCTTCGGCGCCCTGTACAGCCTCGTGTACAGCCTCTTCATGATCGGCAGCGCGTTCGGCCCGGTCACGGCGGGCTTCGCCTACGACGCGACCGGCTCGTACGGCGTGCCGCTCGTCGTGGCCGCCTCGATGATGGGCGTCGCCGCGGTCATCCTGCTCACCCTCCCCGCTTCCCGCGGAGCGCGGCCGCATGAGCGCCGCGCCGACGCTGCAGGAGGTGGCCGGCGGGGTCTGGGCCTACGTCCAGCCCGACGGCGGCTGGATGGTCAACAACATGGGTCTCATCGCGGGGGCCGACGGCGCGACGAGCATCGATGCGACCTCCACCGAGCCCCGCATGCGCGCCTACCTCGCGGCGGTCGCGCGGACGACCCCGGCACCCGTGCGGCGGCTCGTGCTCACCCACGCGCATCCCGACCACTGCAACGGCGCGTCCCTGCTGCCCGACGCCGAGGTCATCGCGCATCGCGCGGTCGCCGAGGAGTTGGCGCGGCCGCACGCGCTCGCCCCCCACATCTTCGAGCCCTTCGCGCAGGGCGACATCCGCGCCCGGCGCCCGACCCTCGTGTTCGAGGACGCGATCGCGCTCCTCGACGCCGAGCGCCGCATCGAGGTGCGCCACCCCGGGGGGCCCGCGCACACCGCGGGCGACGCCTACGTGTGGCTGCCGGACGACGGGGTGCTGTTCACCGGCGACCTGGTCTTCAGCGGCGGCACCCCTTCGCCCTGTCCGGCTCCCCGGCCGGCTGGCTGCGCGCCCTCGAGCAGATGGCGGCGCTCGCGCCGGGGGTCGTGGTCCCCGGGCACGGCCCGGTCGGCGGGACGGAGCTGCTCGAGCCCGTGGCCGACTACCTGCGGTTCCTCCTCGACGCCGCGCGGAGCGCGCGGGAGCGGGGCCTGACCCCGTTGGAGGCGGCGCGCGGGCTCGATCTGGGGCGCTTCGGGGGCCTGCTCGAGCCCGAGCGCATCGCCGGCAACCTCCGCCGCGCCATCGCCGAGCTCGAGGGCGACGCGGCCGTCGACGTCGCCGCCGCCTGGCAGGACATGTACGACTACAACGGATCGCAGCCCCTGGAGGTGCGCGCATGAGGATCGCTCGATGGAATGCCGGAACGGCCGGGACCGCCCCAGGGGAGGGCTTCGTGATCGGCCCGCCCGGCCGGGAGCGGCTCGTGCCCTTCCCCGACGGCTCCTCCGTGACCGAGGTGCTCGCGCGCGGCGCCGAGCACGCGGAGAGCCTCCACGCGACGGCCGTCGCCGGCTCGGATCCGGGCGTCGCGCTCGCCGAGGCGACGCTCCTCGCGCCGCTCGTCCCGGCCTCGATCCGCGACTTCGTCGCGTTCGAGGAGCACGTCGAGGGCGTCAGCGCCGGCGTCGAGGGCACGAGCCACGTCGCCGACGAATGGTACGAGGCGCCCACGTTCTACTTCACGAACCCGCACACCGTGCTCGCCCCGGGCGAGAGCGTGCCGATCCCCGAGACGCGCCGCATGGACTTCGAGCTCGAACTCGCGGCCGTCATCGGCGGCGTCCCCGGCTCCGACGGCGCGAACCTCGACGTCGAGGCCGCGCGGGCGCACATCTTCGGCTACACGATCATGAACGACTGGTCCGCACGGGACCTGCAGGCCCGCGAGATGCAGGTGCGGCTCGGCCCCTGCAAGGGGAAGGACTTCGGCACCACCCTCGGGCCCTGGATCGTGACGGCCGACGAGCTCGACGCGTTCCTCGACGCCGACGGCTTCCTCGCGATCCGCGCCGAGGCCCACGTGCGCGGCGAGCTCGTCGGCGAGGACCTCGTCGCGAACATGGGGTGGCCCTTCCCCGAACTCGTCGCCTACGCCGCCCGCAACTCGCGGGTCGTGCCGGGCGATGTGCTCGGTTCGGGCACGGTGGGCAACGGCGGCTGCCTGGGCGAGCTGTGGGGGCGCGGCTCCGCGCTGGCGCCCCTCGAGCCCGGCGACGAGGTGCGGCTCGTGATCGAGGGCGTCGGGGAGATCGCCAGCACGGTGGGCGAGCGGGTCGCCGCGCCCGAGCTGCCGCCCGCCCGGCTCCGCGACCGGGCGAGGCGGCGCACCGCCTCCGCCTGATCCCCCGTCCTCCCCGCCGTCACCCCTCGGCGACGGCGGGGACGAGCGACGCCGGCCGCGCTCCGGCGAGCACGGCGGCGACCGAGGCGGCCGCCTGCTCGGCGAGCGAGGCGATCGACTCGGCCGAGTAGAAGGCGGTGTGCGGCGTGATGATCACCCGGGGCTCGGCGCGGAGCGGGTGCTCGGGCGGCAGATCCTCCGGATCGGTGACGTCGAGCCCCGCCCCCGCGATCCGGCCGTCGCGGAGCGCCGCCACGAGGGCGTCGGTGTCGACGAGCGGCCCGCGCGAGGCGTTGATGAGGAAGGCGTCCGGGCGCATCGCGGCGAGGAAGTCGGCGTCGACGAGCCCCTGCGTGCCGGGCAGCAGCGGGAGGTGCAGGGAGACGTAATCCGCGGCGCCCAGCACGGCGCGCAACCGCTCGGGATCCGGCCGCGAGGGGTGGTAGACGAGGGCGGTCATGCCGAGCGCCTCGACCCGGGTGCGCAGGGCCTCCCCGATCCGGCCCGCGCCGATGATGCCGACGGTGCGCCCGGCGATGCGGCGCGTGCCGAGCCCCGTGCGCAGCGCCGCCCCGCCGCTGCGGGTGTCGCGGTCGTAGACGGTGAGGCCGCGTTCGAGCGCGAGCATGAGCGCGAGCGCGTGCTCCGCGACCTCGTCGACGCAGTACTCGGGCACACGCGTCACGGCGACGCCGCGCGCCTGCGCGTGCGCGACGGCGATGTTGTCGACGCCCACGCCGTAGCGCGCGACGACGGCGAGGCCGGGCCCCGCCGCGTCGATCACGCGCTCCGTCACCCGCGCGAAGCAGGTGAGGATCGCGTCGACGCCGGGCGCGAGCGCGACGAGCGTCTCCTCCGAGCCGTCGGGCGCCTCGATCACCTCGGCGCCGAGGGGCTCCAGGATCGCGCGCTCGCGCGAGGCGTCGTCCCAGGTGTAGTCCGTGATGAGGACGCGGAAGGCGCTCACGACGTCCTCCCGAGGGCCGAGGGTCCGGCGAACACGGCCGCGTCGCCCAGCGCCTCCTCGATGCGCAGCAGCTGGTTGTACTTCGCGAGTCGTTCGGACTGGGTGATGGACCCGATCTTGATCTGCCCGCCGCGCCAGCCGACGGCCAGATCGGCGAGCGCCGGATCCTCGGTCTCCCCCGAGCGCGCGGAGATCACGGTCGCGAAGCGGTGCGCCCGCGCGAGCTCGACCACCTCGGCGGTCTCCGTGATCGTCCCGATCTGATTCATCTTCACGAGCACGGCGTTCGCCGCTCCCGTCTCGACACCCCGGCGGACCCGGGCGGGATGGGTGACGAAGAGGTCGTCGCCGACGATCTGCACGCGGTCCCCGAGCCGCGCGACGAGCTCGGGCCAGTGCTCCCAGTCGTCCTCCGCCAGGCCGTCCTCGATGGAGATCACGGGGTGCTCGGCGACCATCCGCTCGAGCAGGCGCACCATGCCGCTCGCGCTCAGCTCGCGATCCTCGCTGCGGAGCCGGTAGGTTCCGCCCGCGGGATCGTGGAAGTGGGTGGACGCGACGTCCACGGCGTAGGCGATCTCGCTCCCGAGCGCGCGCCCCGCGCGCTCGACGGCGGCGTCCAGCACGTCGAGCGCCTCGCGGTTCGATCCGAGCGCCGGGCCGAAGCCCCCCTCGTCCGCCTTCAGCAGGGAATGGCCGCGCGCCGCCAGCTCCTCGGCGAGCGCGGCGTGCACGTCGCCCGTCCACTCGAGCGCCTGCCGGTAGCTCTCGGCGCCGACCGGCATCACGAGGAAGTCCTGGAAGTCGAGCTGGCGCCCGGCGTGCAGCCCGCCGCTGATCATGTTGACCATCGGCAGCGGCAGCAGCGGCTCGGGCCCGGCGAGATGGCGCCAGAGCGGCACCCCGGCGACCAGGGCCTCCGCGCGCGCCGCGGCGAGGGACACCGCGAGCACGGCGTTCGCCCCGAGCCGGCTCTTGCCCGGCGTGCCGTCGAGCTCGAGCAGCACGCGGTCGATGACGGCGCCGATCGCGGGCAGCCCGCGCAGCACGGGATCGATCTCCGCGCCGATCGCGGCCGCGGCGTCGCGCACCCCGAGCCCGCGGTAGCGGGCGGGGTCGCCGTCGCGCCGTTCGACCGCCTCGTGCGAGCCGGTCGACGCTCCGGAGGGGACGCTCGCCGCGACGATCCGGCCGTCGTCGAGCTCGAGCTCGGCCTCCACGGTGGGGCGCCCCCGCGAGTCGAGGATCTCGCGGCCGACGGCGCGGGTGATGGTGATGGTCATGCGGTCCACTCCTTCGAGATGATGCGGCGCGCCGCGGCCGCGGCGTCCATCGGCGATCCGCCGCCCTGCTCGCGCAGCAGCAGCTTCGCCGCGGCGCGCACGGACGGGCCGCGCGCGCCGAGGTATTCGACCGGGGACTTGCCGTCCACACGGGCGAGCAGCAGGCAGCCGAGCTCGCCGACGACCTCCGCCTCCGCGGCCGCCGCGCTCCCGGCTGCGGCCGTGTACGCCTGCCAGAACGCGCGCACGAGGCCGTCGAGCTCGGCGTCCGCCCCCGGCAGCAGCAGCGACTTGAGCACGAGGTGGGCGAGCATGAATGCCGGGTCGAGCGCGGCGTCGCCGAGGTGGGCGACCTCGAAGTCGAGGGCGAGCACGCCGCGGTCTCCCACGATGAGGTTCTTCGGCGAGAAGTCGCCGAGCGCGAGCACCGCGGCGCGCGACTCGAGTCTCGCGGCGTCCGCTCGCAGCGCCTCGGCGACATCGGGGTTGCGCTCCGCGGCGACGCGGTGGAACGGATCGGTGCGCCCCTGCACGAGGGTCGTGCGGTCGGCGAGGGCGGCGAGGCGCTGCGCGCCGCCGCCCGCCAGCTCGGCCGCGGAGCGGCGCTGGATCGTCCCGAGGAGCGCGCCGGCGTCGGCGGCGGTCCCGGGATCGAGGACGCCGGCGCGCAGGCGGTCCTTCCAGGTGCCGCCGGCCCCGGGGGCCATGGTCATGGCGAACGCGAACTCCGCGTCGTCCCAGGCGAGCACGCGGGGGACGCGCCCGGGCACGAGCGCGGCGAGCGCCGACATCGCGAGGCGCTCCGTGACGATGCGCGCCCGGTCGTACTCCCACCGCTCCGCCACGCGGAGCACGGGCAGCGACTGCTTCACGACGGCTCGGCGGCCGGCGGCCGAGCCGACCTCGCCCGCGGCCTCATCCCACGCGACCCCGATGACGACGTTCGAGACGCCGCCGGCGAGCTCGCGCGCCCGCGCCGTCGCGGCGGAGGGGACGACGCCGGCGCGGCGCAGCCAGGCGATCGCCGCCTCGGGGTCGAGGAGGCGCGGTTCGGCGGTGCCCGGCATCAGGATCGGTGCGCGGGGGCCGGGCGGGCGAGGGGGGCGAGATGCGTCATCGGCGGCGGCCTTCCTGCGTCGGTGCGGGGACGCTCTCCATGCTGGACGAACCCGGTGCGGCGGGGAAGACGCGCATCACTATGGTGGGTATCGTCATGCGGAATAGTCGGGACGCCGGGGTCCGCGGAGCGGACCGGCGCGAGCGGAGGGCACGGCCATGCGGTTGGAAACGACGGATCTGAATCTGCTCGTGTCGCTCGGCGCGCTGCTGGCGGAGCGCAATGTGACGCGGGCCGCGGAGCGCCTGATGGTCAGCCAGCCCACCATGAGCGCGGCGCTGCGCAAGCTGCGCGCGCACTTCGGCGACGAGCTGCTCGTGCGCACGCAGGGACGCTACGAGCTCACCCCGCTCGCGCAGGATCTGTCGCTGGAGATGCCCGAGCTGCTGCGCGCCATCGAGCGCACCTTCATCGAGCGCCCCGCCTTCGATCCCCGCACCGCGACGCGGGAGTTCCGGATCCTCTCCTCGGATCTCACCACCACCGTCGTGGCGCCGCGCCTCGTGGCGGCCGTCGCGGAGGCCGCGCCGAACGCGCGGCTGTCCTTCGAGCGCATCCGGCCGCTCGACCCCGCCGAGCAGGTCGACCAGCTGCTCGAGGTCGACCTCGCGCTCATGCCGGACAGCCTCGAGCTGCCGCTCGCCCGCGCCGAGGTGTTCCGCGATCGCTGGGTGTGCGTGGGGGGTCGCCCGCGGCGGAGCCCGCTGGGCTCCGCGGATCTCGCCGCGGCGCAGTGGGTCGCGGTCTACGGCAGGGACGCGTTGAACGTCTTCGCGGCCAACGGTCTCGGCGAGGTGATCATGGACGACGCCCGCCGCGTGACGGTGGACAGCTTCCTGGCGGTGCCGTGGGCGGTCACCGGCACGGACCGTCTCGGGCTCGTGCAGCGGCAGCTCTTCGAGCGGGTGCGGCGCATCGTGGACATCCACGAGATCGCGGTCGAACCGGAGCTCGCGGCGATCCGCGAGATGGCGTGGTGGCACCCGGCGCGCGCCTCGGACTCGGGGCATCTGTGGCTCCGCACGCTGCTCACGGACCTCTTCGCCCCCGCGACGGGCTGACGCGGGGACGGGCATCGGGGATCGTGATGCCCGGTATCGGGCTTTGCGCCTTCCCGGGCGACGGCTCCCGATGCTTCACTGCAGGTACCCAGACGACGGCGTTCCGGGGACTCCGGGCGCCGTCGCTTCCACGGACTCACGGAGGTCACGCAGCATGAGCGCAGTTTCACGCGTCGCGATCGCCGGCGCCGGCATCGCCGGCACGGCGGCGGCGATCCACCTGGCCGAGCAGGGCGTCGAGGTCGACGTCTTCGAGCGCAAGGACTCGCTCTCGGCGCTCGGCTCCGGCATCACCCTGCAGGGCAACCTGCTGCGCGTGCTGCGCGAGCTCGGCGTGTGGCAGCAGGTGGAGCGCGCGGGCTACTCCTTCGACGAGACCGCGCTGCGCGCACCCGGCCCGGGCGCCGAGGTCCTCGCCACGATCCCGGACGCGCGGACCGGGGGCCCCGACCTCCCCGCGACGACCGGCATGCACCGGCCCGCGCTCGCGGAGATCCTGCTCGCGCGCGCCGAGGAGGTCGGCGCGCGCGTCCGCTTCGGCGCCCCCGTCACGGGTTTCTCCCAGAACGCCGAGCGGGTCACCGTCGCGTACGGGGACGGCGGCCGCGGCGACTACGACCTCCTCATCGGCGCCGATGGGCTCCACTCGGCGATCCGGCGGGAGCTCGGGATCGACGTGGGGCCCGAGCCGATGGGCATGGGCGCGTGGCGCGCCTCGGTGCCGCGGCCCGCCGAGATCACCCGCACGGACCTCTACTACGGCGGCCCCGCCTACCTCGCGGGCTACTGCCCGACGGCCCCTGACGCGATCTACGCCTATTTCGTGGAGGCGGCGCGGGATACGCGGGGGTTCGGCCCGGCGGAGTGCGCCGCGGAGATGGCGCGCCTCGCACGCGCCTACGGCGGTCCGTGGGACGAGATCCGCCGCTCCCTCCCCGAGGCGACCCAGATCAACTACACCCAGTTCACCCACCACGTCGTGCCCGGGCCGTGGCACCGCGGTCGCGTGGTGCTCATCGGCGAGGCGGCGCACAGCTGTCCGCCCACCATCGCGCAGGGCGCGGCGCAGGCGGGCGAGGACGCGCTCGTGCTCGCGGAGCTGCTGCTCGACCGCGCGCGGCTCGAGGACGTCTGGGAGGAGTTCCACGCCAGGCGGCTCCCCCGCGCGACCGCCGTCGTCGAGGCTTCCGTGCAGCTCGGCCGCTGGCTCATCGACGGCGACCGCGACGCCGACGTGCCCGGGCTGATGCGCCGAGTCGCCGAGCTCGTGAGCGTTCCCGCGTGAGCGCCCCGGCGTGGGCGCTCGGCACCTTCGCGGATGCCGCCGGCCCCTTCCCCGCCGTCGTCGTCGACGGGACGGCCTACGATCTGCGGCGGATCGGCGGGCCGGAGCTGACCGTGGACGCGCTGCTGGCCGATTGGGAGGCCGGCGAGGCGCGCGTCGCCGCCGCGGTCGCGGAGCTGACGTCCAGCGCCGCGGGAGCCGGAGCCGCGGAGTCCGCGGTCGCGCTCGGCGCCGGCGCGCCGCTGGCCGCCCTGCGCCCGCTGCCGCCCCACGCCCCCGCGCAGATCCTGTGCGCCGGGGCGAACTACCACCGGCACGTCCAGCAGATCGTGGTCTCCACCCTCCGCAACGCGGGCGACACGCGGCCGGAGGCCGAGCTCCGGCGGGAGGCGGACGCGCAGGCGAAGGCCCGCGCGAGCGCCGACGGCCCGTTCTTCTTCACCGGGCTCCCCTCCGCGCTGTCGGGCGCGCACGACGACGTGCCGCTCTGGGGCCCCGGCCGCGAGCACGACTGGGAGCTGGAGCTGGCCGTCGTGATCGGCAAGCGCGCCCACCTCGTGGACCCGGCCGACGCCATGGACCACGTCGCGGGGTACACGATGTCGAACGACATCTCGCTGCGGGACGTCATGCGGCGTCCGGGCTTCCCGATGACCGATTTCCTGCTCTCGAAGAACCGCCCGGGTTTCTTCCCGACGGGCCCGCTGCTCGTGCCCCGCCGCTTCGTCGCCGATCACCGGGAGCTGCGGCTCGAGCTGCGCGTCAACGGCGAGACGATGCAGGACGAGCGGGTCTCGGACATCATCCATGACATCCCCGCCCTCATCAGCGCGGCGTCGCACGCGACCGCGCTCTCGCCCGGGGATCTGATCCTCACCGGCTCACCCGCGGGGAACGCGGGGCACCACGGCAACCGCTGGCTGCGCCCGGGCGATGTCATGGAGGCGAGCATCACGGGACTCGGGCGGCAACGGAACCGCTGCGTCGCGCCGCCGCAGGGGTGAGCGGGGGTGCGGAAAGCGGCCGGGCGGCGCGGCCCGATCGCCTCAGCGAGCGGCGCCGCCCGCGCCGGCGATGCGGTCGGCCATGAGCTTGGCGCCGGAGGACGACGCGAACGCGCCGTCGACGGGGATCTCGGCGCCCGAGACGTAGGAGGCGGCGTCGGAGAGCAGGAAGGCCGTGACCCGCGCGACCTCCTCAGGGTCGCCGAAGCGCTCCAGGGGCGTGAGCTCCAGCTGGGCGTCGCGCATCGCGGCCGGCGCGTCCGCCGTCATCGGCGTCTCGATGAAGCCCGGATGCACGATATTCACGCGGATGCCCCGCGGGCCGTACTCGGTCGCGGCGACGTGCGTGAGGCCGCGCAGCCCCCACTTCGACGCCGTGTACGCCGCCGTGGCGTGCGCGGTGAGCCCGGCCACGGATCCGACGTTCACGATCGACGATCCGGCGGCCATGAGCGGCGCGAGCGCCCGGATCCCGAGCATGGGACCGGTGAGATTCACCGCGAGCACCCGTTCCCACGCGAGCAGGCCGGTCGCGGCGAGTCCGGCGCGGTGCGTGATCCCGGCGTTGTTGACGAGCCCGCGCAGCGGCCGTCCGCCGAGGAGCTCGCCGAGCTCCGCGGCGAGGACCGCCCATCCGGCCTCGTCCGCGACGTCGAGGCCCCGAACCGAGATGCGGCCGTCGCCCCGGTCGGCCGGGGCCGGCCCGAGATCGACCGCGACGACCCGCGCGCCGGCGGCGGCGAGCAGGCGGGCCGTGGCGGCGCCCTGGCCGACCGCCGCGCCCGTCACCACGACGACCGCGTCGGCGAGCCCCGGGTATCCCGCGCCCGCCTCGGCACCGGGCGCGGCCCCGCCCGCCCCGCTCACGCGCTCCTCCGCAGCAGCCCCTCCGCGCTGCCGCCCAGCACCGCCGCGATCTCGTCCTCGCCGAAGCCCTCGGCGGCGAGGTCCGCTGCGACCTCGCGCGCGGGGTCGTCGAGCCCCATGTCGAAGGGGAAGTCGCTGCCGAGCAGCACCCGGTCGGCGCCCGCGACCTCGATGAGGTGCCGGAGCGCCGCGGCGTCGTGCACCACCGTGTCGAACCAGAGCCGACGCAGATAGGCCGACGGCGGCTCCGCGCAGCCCGCGGCCTCGGGGCGCACCCGCCAGGCGCGATCGGAGCGGCCGATCGCGGTCGGCAGGTAGCCGCCTCCGTGCGCGGCGACGACCCGCAGCCCCGGGTGCCGATCGAGCACGCCCGCGAAGATGAGGTGTGAGAGCGCGACCGCGTTCTCCGCGGGCTGGCCGACCGTGTTCGCGAGGTAGAAGCGGTCGAGCCGTTCGTCGAGACTGCACCCGAAGGGGTGCAGGAATACGACGGCGCCGAGCTCGGCCGCGCGGGCCCAGAACGGCTCGAGTCGCGGGTCCGAGAGCTCCACGCGCGGCGACTCGCTGCCGTCCTCCCGCGGCGCGGGGCCGGCGAAGGACGAGATCTCGACGCCGGCGAGGCCGCGGCCGAGGATCGCGTCGTCGAGGCATTCCACGATGCGCTCCGGATGCTGCAGCGGCACGACGCCGAGCCCGACGAGGCGATCGGCCGCGGCGGCCGTGTGCGCGGCGACGGCGCGGTTCGCCTCCCTGGCGATCCAGACGGCGAGCCCCTCCTCCGCCCAGGGGTAGAAGTGGTTCGGCGAGACGCTCACCCACTGCCGGTCGACGCCCTGGGCGTCCATGGCGGCCAGGCGCGCATCGAGGCGCGTCAGCTTCGGGATCCGAGCGCCGACCATCGGGCCGGAGTGCGCCTGGCTCTCCGCGCCGTTGCGCCGCAGTTCGAGCTCGGCCGCGGCCGCGACGCCGCTCGGCGAGTAGCGCTCGACCGCGGCGTGCAACTCGGGCAGGAGGAGATGCGCGTGGACGTCGACGACGCTCATGCCGGCACCGCCATCTGCTGCGCGATCCCGAAGATCAGCGGCCCGGGGTCGGCCTCCCGGTTGCCCTCGAGCTGCCACCGGCCCAGTTGCACGGACGCCTCGACGACGGCGCGGGCGCGCGGCAGCCGGCGCTCGTGGAAGGCGTCCCAGAGTCCCTGATCGAGCGCCTCGGCACCGGTGAGCAGCTCGGTGAGCACGAGCGCGTCCTCGACGGCCTGCGCCGCGCCCTGCGCGATGGTGGGCGGGCAGCTGTGCGCGGCGTCGCCGATGATCACGACGCGGCCGCGATTCCAGGGCGCGTCGACGAGGTGCGACGTGAACCAGGTGTAGTTGACCCGCGCCCCGCCCGCGGCGAGGGACTCGCGGATCGCGTTCCACGGCCCGTCGTAGGCCTGCGACTCCTCGATCATGATGCGGTGCGCCTCGTCGTCGCCGACGGCCGAGCGATCCTGCGCGCGCTCGACGAGGATCGCGTACATGGAGTCCTCGCCGGTGGGCGTGTAGCCCGCGATGTAGACGGGGCCGCCGTAGTAGAGCTCGGTGCGCACGACCTCGGCGGGACGCGGCACGAAGGCCCGCCAGATCCCCATGCCCGTCCGTTCGGGGCTCGTGTCGATGCCGATGAGCCCGCGCACCGTCGAGTGCAGTCCGTCGGCGCCGATGAGGAGGTCGAAGCGCCCGGCCGGGGCGCCGTTCACCTCGAGGTCGACGCCGTCGTCGTCCTGCGCGAGGCCGGTGACCTCGGCGTCGAAGTGGAGGCTGGCGCCCGCGGCCTCGGCCCGCTCGGCGAGGATCCGCGCGAGATCGGGCCGGTACATCCCCATGCCCGCGGGGTAGTCGGGCCCTCCGGTCTGCACGTCGGGGAGCTCGGCGACGATGGGAGCCCCGGGGCCCGGCGCGCGCAGCGTCAGCCCGTCGAAGGGGTAGCCCAGCGATCGGGCCTCGTCCCAGACGCCGAGCTCGTCGAGCGCGCGGAGCAGATTGCCCTGCAGGGTGATGCCGGAGCCGAGCGCCGGCAGGCCGGGCTGCTGCTCGAAGACGTCGACGGCGACGCCGTGGGAGGCGAGGCGGATCGCCGCGGCGAGCGCCGCGACGCCGCTGCCGGCGATGGCGACGCTGCGGACGGCGGCGGGGGCGGTGTGGGTCATGGTGCGAGAACCTCTCTGTTCTTCAGGTGCCGGGCCGTGCGACGGCCTCAGAGCACCGCGATGGGGTTCACCGGCGAGCCGACGGCCCCGGTGATCGGCAGGGTCGGGGCGGTGAGCAGGAACTCCCAGCGCCCGGCTTCCGCGCACGCGGCGGCGAGCTCGTCGAGCGCCCACATCTCGCCGAGCGTGAGCCCGAGATTCGGGATCGCGATCTGGTGCAGCGGCTGGAAGGCGGGCACGTCGAACTCGTTCGGCCGCACCTCGAAGCCCCAGGTGTCGGTCGCCGCCGCGGCGATGCCGTGGCGGTGCAGCCACCCTGCGGTGGTGAGGGACATCCCGGGCGCCGGCCCGCCGGCGTACTCGCCCCATCCCTCCCGGCGGGCGCGCGCGTACTGCCCGGTGCGCACGAGCAGGATGTCTCCGGATCGGATCTCCACGCCCTGCGCCGCGGCGCAGGCGTCGAGGTGCTCCGGGAGGATCGCGAAGCCGTCGGCGAGCTCGCCCGCCGCCGCGCCGGCGCTCGGCTCGGACCCGAGGTGGCGGCCGACGTCGAGCAGCACGCCGCGGCCGACGAGCGCGGCGGCCGTGTGCTCGATCCCCGTCACGAGATCGCCGTCGCTCGTCACCACGTCGCCCGCGCGGCGCCCGTTCCACGCGGAGCCGCGGTCGAAGATGTGGCCGAGGCCGTCCCACTGGGTCGAGCACTGCAGGGGCATCGCGATCACGTCGTCGGCGCCGCCGATGCCGTGGGGGAAGCCCTGCAGGCCGCGCTCGGCGTCCGTGCCGGTGTCGAGCATGGTGTGCACGGGGTTGGTGCGCCGCCGCCAACCGCGCTGGGGGCCGTCCATGTCGAAGGACTGGGCGAGGGAGACGGCGCGGCCCGTGCGCACGAGCGCCGCCGCTGCGGCGCGGCCCGCGTCGTCGATGAGGTTGAGCGTGCCGAGCCGGTCGTCCTCGCCCCAGCGCCCCCAGTTGCGATAGGCCAGGGCGCGGCGGGCGATCTCGCCATCCGGGTCCCGGCGGTCGATCGACTCGGGGCGCTCGAGCTCCGCGCTCACCGCTCCGCCCCCGTCGGCTCGGCGACGCAGCGGACCGTCTGGGTGCCGAGGCCCGCGATCGTGCCGGTCATGACGTCCCCGTCGGCGAGGAAGCGCCGCCAGTACTGGCCGTTGCCCGCGGGGCTGCCCGTGAGCAGCAGATCCCCGGGGAGCAGCGGAGCGGTCAGGGATGCGGCGGAGATGAGGGCGGGGATGTCGAAGAGCAGGTCGCTCGTGTTCGCGTCCTGCTTCACCTCGCCGTTCAGCTCGAGCCGGATGTCCAGCGCGGCGCCGTCGACGTACGGCGCCGGCACGAGATACGGGCCCGTCGGCAGGAAGCCCGGGGAGTTCTTCGAGCGGTACCAGTCGGAGCCGATCTCCTCCATGTCCTTGCGGAAGGTGAACTCCCGGGTCGAGATGTCGTTGACGATCGTGTACCCGGCGATGTGGCCGAGCGCCTCCTCGCGGCTCACGTGGAACGCCTCGCGACCGATCACGACGGCGAGCTCGAGCTCCCAGTCGTGCGTGTCGCTCGCGGCCGGGAGCACGAGCGGCACGTCGTCGCCGACGACGCAGGCGGGGAGCCCGATGAAGAAGTAAGGCTCGCCCGTGGCTCGGCGCTCGTCCATCAGACGCGCGGCGCGCTCGCGTGCCTCCTCGGGGCTCGCGTCCGTCTTCGTGGAGAGCCCCGAGGCCACGAGCTGGATGACGTGGGCGCGGTAGTTCGCGCCGGTCTGCAGCACCTGCCTGGGCTCGACGGGGGCGGTGAGGGTCACCGTGCCGATCGGGACCCAGGGCCCGTCGGCCGCGGCGAGCGCGGCGAGCCGGTCCCAGTCGGGGCCGGCGAGGAAGGCGTTGAGGCCGCTCGCACCGAGCTCGCGCGGCCCGATCGGCCGCACGCGCTCGCCGGCGGCGAGGCCGAGCACGACCTCGCCGCCGGAGCGGTACCTGACGAGCGCGAAGGGCGCCGAGAGGGTCATACCTCGGCCCCTCAGCCGCGTCCCTGCACCGCGTACGGGTTGAGCAGCGCGTCCTTGATGTCGTCGGGGACGCCCTCCTCGGTGGCGCTCGGCCCGTCCGCCGACGGGAACGACTCCGTCATCGACATCGGCATGGCGCCGTTGCGGTAGAGGTTGTTCGAGCCGAGCGAGGGCGTCCAGGTCCGCGGCTCCCAGTCGGGCACGTAGTTGCGGTACCCGCCCGTGTTGAGCTCGATGCGGAGGGTCGAGGGCTCGCGGTAGTAGAGGAAGTTCTGCTCGCCGATGCCGTGGATCGAGGGGCCGTACTCGATCGGGACCCCGTTCTCCATGAGCGTGTCGGCCGCGATGAGGAGCTCCTCGCGGGTGTCCACCCAGAAGGCGAAGTGGTTCACGCGACCGGCGCGCGTGGAGCCGTCGAGGACGACGCCGAGGTCGTGCGACTTCTCGTTGGTGGTCAGCACCGAGAACACCGAGATCGGCGCCTCGTCGAGCACGGTGCGGGCCATGATGCGGTAGCCGAGCACGTCGCGGTACCACTGCGTGAAGGCGTCGACGTCGCTCGCCGCGATGGTGACGTGGTCGAGCTGGCGGGGCGCGCCCGCCACCGTGCTGCGGCGCGACGGGCGGTCGGGGTAGATGGAGGCGGCGTCGCCGCTCGTCTCGCGGTAGTGCTCGGCGTCCCAGTGCAGGGTGAGCCGGTGCCCCCACGGGCCGACGAAGCTGAAGGCCCGGCCGATGGCGGGGCCGTCGAACCACTCGACCTCCGCGCCGGCCGCGGCGACGCGCTTCGCCGCCTCCTCGAGCGCCTCGGCGCTCGAGGTGCGCCACGCGGCGGTCTCGAGGCCGGGCTCCTCGCCCGGCACGATCACGAGGCTGTAGCGGTAGTAGTCGCCCCAGCAGCGCAGATAGACGCGATCGCCGATGCGGTCGACGACGGTCAGGCCGACCTGCTCCTCGTAGAACCGGACGGAGGCCTCGACGTCGGGCGTCGTGATGGCGACGTAGGAGAGGTGGGAGAGCAGTGTGATCATCGTCGATCCTTTCGGGTGGCACGGGTGTCGGTGCGTGTGTCCAGTCTGCGGCGATCCTGAATATCCAGGAAGGCGATGTTGTCGATGTGGATCATCAGCTTCATCTATGCCGCGGCGTGCGGGGCCGCCGGGGAGAGGATCCCCTCGCCCATCTCGGCGAGCTGGTCGACGATCTCCCCCGGGCTCCGCTCGCCGACCTGCTTCTGCAGCATCGGGGTGCGGTCGAGGATCGCGTCGCGCAGGGGCCGCAGCGGAGCGGGCAGATGATGGAAGAGCCTGCCGAGCACGTAGGCCTGCTGCACCTGCGCGGTCGTGTGCGGGATCCGGGTGCGCTCGTAGGACTGCAGCGCGGCCGAGACCGCCGCCGTGTCGGCGAGGTCGACGCCCGCGAGCCGCTGCCCGAGGAAGTAGCCGTCGCAGATCGACATGCCGGCGCCGTAGGCGGCGTAGGGCGAGGTCGCGTGGGCGGCATCGCCCGCGAGCGTGATCCGGCCGCGCGACCACTGCCGCATGGGTGCGATGTCGCGGATCGGCCAGCGCTGCATGTCCTCGGGCCTGGTCGCCCGGACGAGCGCGGCGAGGGGTCCGGGGAAGCCCTGCGCCCGGTCGAGCGCGTGCTCGTGCAGCCGGGCCGGGGCGGCGCGATCGTCCGGCCACGCCTCGAGCACCCACCACTGCACGCCCGTGCGGCCTCCGCTGCGGATGGTCGTGTAGGTGCCCTGCACCGCGCGGGTATGGCTGAGGACGACCTCGTCCCACTCCACGCCGGCCCACTCGGGCGCAGCATGGTCCGGCGCGAAGGTGAAGCCCCCGATGACGTGGAGGTGGTGCGGGCGCTTCTCCGGCCCGCCCCACAGGTGCCTGCGCACCTGGGAATCGATCCCGTCGGCGCCGATGAGGAGGGGCGTCTCGGCGCCCGAGCCGTCCGCGAAGCGGAGGGTCACGCCGTCGCCGTGATCGTCGATGCCCGTGACCTCGCGGCCGGTCCGCAGGATCCCCTCGGGCAGCGCGTCGAGCATGCGGGCGTAGAGGTCGGGCCGGAGCATGCCGATGAAGCCGCCGCCGTAGCGCGCGACGATGTCCGGGGGGATCCGCACGTCCGCCCGCACCTTCCCGCGCGCGTTCCGGAAGGTCGTGTGGCACGGGGCCCCGAGATCGACGGTGTCGACGCCCATGTCCTGCAGCGCCTTGATCGGCGGCGGCCAGAGGTTCAGGATGTTCCCCGCCGGCCGCGCCTGCGGGTAGCGCTCGTAGATGACGACCTCGTGCCCCGCGACGCGGAGCGCGAGGGCCGCCGCCATGCCGGCGGGGCCGGCGCCGAGGACGGCGATCGGATGCTGCTGCTCGGTTCCCATGGTTCCTCCTTGAACGCACGATCGGGATCGGTCCTCAAATCGTAAGGGCGTTACAGTTTTGCGGGCATCACCATCTCCGATGGCGGGTATCACGATGCGCGACCGCGCGTCCCGCCGCGGTGCGCATGGCAGGATGAGTGCATGCGCGACCCGGTCAGGCCCCCGCTCCAGGAGCGCAGCCGCGCCGGCTGGGAGCGGGCGCTCGACACCGCCTCGGCGCTCTTCGAGCAGGGGGGCTACGAGGCGCTCTCCGTCACCGAGGTCTGCCGTCGCGCGGGGATCTCCGCGCCCTCGCTCTACGCGCGGGTCGACGGCAAGGACGGGCTCTTCCGCGCCGTCTACGCGCGCGGCATGGCCGCGGCCGCGGCGAGCGAGGCGGAGCTGCTCCCCGCCTCCCCCACCACGGTCGAGGAGGTCGTGGGCGCGATCACCGAGGTCTTCGCCAGGCACGAGGGCTTCCTGAAGCCCGTGATCCGGCACGCCGCCGTCGACCCGATCCTCTACGAGGCAGGGGCGCAGTACTCCCGCGCGCTCGTCGAACGCCTCGCCGCGCTTCTGCCGGGGTCGCGCGAGGCCGCAGCGGCCGCGGCACGGCTGCTCTACGCGGAGTGCACCTTCCGCACCATGTACGGCCCGACGTTCTGGGACCCGGCGGGTGAATCGGGAGCCGCGTTCCGCGCGCACCTCACGGAGGCGTGCCGCCGCATGCTGCGCGACTGAGGGCGGGGCGGGCCGCGGTTTCGCATCGATGTGCCGGATATTCTCCCGCCGAGCATCGATGACAGCGATAATGAGGACGCGCCCCCGCCGTCGCGGGCGCCGATCGCGCCGTCCGCCGGCCGCATCGCCCCGATCCCGCAGAGAGGCCCGATCCGGTGCCGCAGCCCCCGCCGATGTCCCGCCTGGACCTCAACCTCCTCATCGCGCTCGACGCGCTGCTCACCGAGCGCAGCGTCACGCGCGCCGCCGCGCGGCTGCACCTCAGCCAGCCGGCGCTCAGCGCCTCGCTCTCGCGCCTGCGCACCCACTTCGGCGATCCGCTGCTCGCGCGCCGCGGCAACGCGTACGAGCTCACCCCCCTCGCGGTGCGGCTCGCCGAGCACACCTCGACCGCGCTCGAGGCGGCGAGGCGCGTCTTCGAGAGCCAGGCCGACTGGACGCCGGAGGCCTCGACCCGCGAGTTCCTCGTCTACGGCTCCGACTACGCCTTCGCCACGGTCGGCCAGGCCGCCTCCAAGCTCGCGGCGGCCGTGGCGCCCGGCGTGCGGTTCCGCTTCGAGCTGCATACGCCGGGGCTGGTCGAGGAGGCGCAGGCGCGGATGCGCTCGGCGGACGGCATCCTCATCCCGCACGGCCACATCACGGATCTGCGGAGCACGGAGCTCTGGAGCGACCGCTGGGTGCTCCTCGCCGACGCACGGCATCCCTTCACCGGCAAGACGCCCGCGATGACCGACCTGGCCGAGCGCCCCTGGGTCTTCACCTACCAGTCGCGCTCGGCGTTCACCTCGGTGGGGCAGCAGCTGCGCGCGCTCGGCATCGAGCCGCGCATCGAGGCCGTCGTGCAGAGCTTCCTCGCCCTGCCGCACTTCATCCGCGGCACCGATCGACTCGGCGTCGTGCAGTCGGCCGTGGCGCTCCACGCGGCCGAGCTCCCCGGGATCAGGATCGTCGACCCTCCGTTCGACGCCGTCCCCGTGGCCAACGCCCTCTGGTGGCACCCCGTGCACGAGCACGACCCCGAGCACGCCTGGATGCGCTCCATCTTCCAGAGCGCCGGGCGCACGGTCGCGAAGCAGACCGCCATCGGCTGAGCGCGAAGCAGGTCGCCTTCGGGTGCGCGAAGCGGACCGCCGTCGGGTGCGCGGGGCGGCCCGGCCGGGCGCCGGCGTTCGGCGGCCGGGCCCGGCACCGGGGCCCGACCCGGCCCGACCGGGTTACGCCGCCGCGACGGCCGCCGCGCCCTTCGACGAGCGCGCACCCACGCCGCTGATGACCGCCATCGCGAGCGCCGCGATGCCGATGATGCCGATCGCCGGCACGAGGCTCCCGAAGGCGGCGCCGAGGCCGTTCGCGACGAGCGGGGCGAGGAAGTTGCCGAGGAAGAACGAGGCGGTCCACACGCCCGTCACCCGGCCGCGCTCGGCGAAGCCCGCCCGCGCGACGACCCAGGTGAGGAAGCCGGGGAGCAGCAGGCCGGAGCCGAAGGAGGCGATGAGCGCCCCGGGGACGATGCCGGCCACACCCGCGCCGCTCATCACCCAGAGCGCCAGGATGCCGACGGCCTGAAGGGCGAAGCCGAGGGGCACGACGCGGTCGCCGAGCCGTCGCTGGAACTGCTGGAAGAGCAGCCCGCCGAGCATGACGAACACCGAGGCGAGCGCCGCGAGCCCGCCGATGACGGCCGTGTTCGTGGCGGCGACGCCGGCCTGCCCGATGAGCACGGGCAGGTTCACGGGGAGCACGTAGAAGGCGATGCCGCCGACGACGGTGACGAGGAGCGGGCCGATGAGCGGGCGCCACGCGATGCGGCCGGGGCGGACGGGCTCGCCCGCGGCGGCGGCCCCGCCGGCGCTCGGCTCCCAGAGCAGCCACAGCGCGGGGACCGCGATCGCCACGCTGATGAGGTACACCCAGAACGGCGCCTGCCAGCCCGAGGCGCCGAGCGCGGTGCCGATCACGATGAACAGGGTCGCCCCGATGCCCGCGGTGGCGGCCTGGAGCCCGAGGTAGCGGTTGCGGGTGCGCTCCTCCTGGAAGTAGTCGATGAGCAGCGCCGTCGCCACGGTCATGATGGCCGAGTCGCAGACGCCGAGCACGAGCCGGGAGACGAGGATCCCGGTCAGCCCGTCGATGAACGCCGGCACGACGCCGATCGCGGCGTAGGCGACCAGGGCGATGATGAGCAGCCACTTGCGCCCCACGCGATCGACGATCTGACCGGCGAACGGGGCGAAGACCGCGACCATGAGCGCGGGCGCCGAGACGATCATCGGCACGAGCACGGCGGCCCCCGCGACGTCCGCGAAGTGCTCGAGCAGCTGCGGCAGCACGGGCGTGATGAGCGTCGCCGCCATGACGGGCATGGAGGCCGCGGCGAGCAGCAGGATCGCCTGCGCGATGCCGGCGCGGCGCGGCGCTGAGGACGTGGTGGTCATGGAAACTCCCTTGTTCACGTGACGCGCGGCCGTCTCGTCGTCGAGGCGGCGCGACCGAGCAGACGCATCGATCGTCTCCACTCTGGGAGCGCGCCGGGCGATGCGCACCCGGGATTCGCTGATAGCGGGTATCGACGCTTCCGATGGGGCTCACCGGCAGTCTGGCCCGCCGGCCCCGCCGCGTCGACCGGGGATTTCCGGATGAGGATCCGGTTCGGCCGGACGCTCCGCGCTCCAGCCCGCGGTGCGCCGAGGTTCGGCCCGCGGTGCGCCGGGGTTCGGCCCGCGGTGCGCCGGGGTTCGGCCCGCAGTGCGGAGGTTCAGCCCGCGGCGCGCGGGCCGTCGGCCGCCACATCGCGGGCGAGCGCGACGAACGCCGCGAGCGCCGCGCTCGGCCGCTCGTCGCGCAGCACGAGCAGCGACCGGACCTCGAGCGGGCTCTCGAGCGGCACGAAGCGGATCCCCGGGCGGTGGTACGACTCGCGCGCGGCCGATCCGGCGATGTTCAGCCCGGTCCCGGCGGCGACGAGCTCCATCGTCTCGTCGGCGCTGCTCACGAGCGGCAGGATCCGGCAGCGCTCCGTGAGGCTCGGATCGATGCCGGCGTACCACGGGTCGCGCGCATCCTCGGCGCGCGGCTCGGACGGGGCGGCGCCGATGAGCGTCTCCCCCCAGAGCTCCTCCACCGCGATGCTCGCCCGGGCCGCGAGCGGGTGGGCGTCGGGGACGGCGACGAGCAGCGGCTCCGACCAGAGCTCCCAGCTGCGCAGACCCTCGGGCGGGGCCTCCGCGGACAGCCCGACCGCGAAGGCGCAGTCGACCTCCCCGCGGCGCACGGCGCGCAGCCCGCCCGTGAATCCCACGGGCTGGAGCCTGAGGGACACTTCGGGCAGCCGTTCGGCCGCCGCCTGCAGGATCGCCCGCAGCCCGTGGCTCGACCCCGCGGTCCCCACGACGAGCGCGGCCCGCTGCGGCCCGCGACCCCAGGCGAGCACGGCGTCGGCGGCCGCGACCGCCTCACGCGCGAGCGGGAGCAGCTCCTCGCCCTCCGGCGTCACGCTGACCGCGCGCGGCCCGCGCTCGAAGAGCCGCCTGCCGAGCACGCGCTCGAGCGTGGCGATCTGCTCGCTGAGCGTCGACGGGCCGATCCGGAGGGCCTCCGCCGCGCGCGCGAAGTGCAGGCTCGCGGACACCGCGAGGAAACAGCGCAGTTGGTGCAGCGTCACGTCCACGCCTCGACTGTAGTCGCCCCGCGCGTCATCCGGATCCGCCGAACATCGATGCGGAAACCCGGTCCGCCGCCGGCTGGCCCGCACGGCCGCGCCTCCGCGAGAATGACGGCATGTCCCGCAGTCGCGACCCCCTGATCTCCGGCATCGCCTACGCCGAGCGCGCGGAGGGGCCCTTGCTGCTCGATCTGCGGCTCCCGCCCGCGCCCGCCGCGGATGCGGACATCCCCCTCGTCGTCTGGCTCCACGGCGGCGGCTGGTTCACCGGCGACCGCAGCCTCGCCCCCGACCTCGCCGCGCGCGCCGCCGCGACGGGCTTCGCCTACGCGAGCATCGAGTACCGCCTCTCGGGGAGCGCCCGCTTCCCCGCGCAGCTGCACGACGTGCGCGCGGCCATCCGCTTCCTCAAGCGGAACGCCTCGCGCTGGGGACTCGATCCCGAGCGCATCGGGCTCTGGGGCGCTTCTGCCGGCGGGCACCTCGCGGCGCTCGCCGGGGTCACGGGCGGCATCGCGCGATTCCCCGGCGAGGAGGCCGATGCGGAGACGGGATCGGACACGGCATCCGTCGATGCCTCGGTGCGCGCCGTCGCCGCCGGGTATCCGCCCGTCGACCTCCTCGGCGTCGTCGCCGACGCCCGCGCGGCGCGCCCCGACGCGGATCCGGCCGGCTTCCCCGAGTCGCGGCTGCTCGGAGCCGTCCCCGACGAGGCCCCCGAGCTCGCCGCGACCGCCTCCCCGCTGAGCTTCGTCTCCGCAGCGGCTCCGGCGTTCCAGCTCGCGCACGGCACGGCCGATCCGCTCGTGCACCACCGGCAGAGCGTCGCGCTCCACGAGGCCCTCGTCGCCGCGGGCGCCGACGCCGAGATCTTCCTGCTCACCGGGTACCGGCACGGCTTCCTGAACCCCTCCGGCCGCCTCGACGTGGCGCTGCGGTCCGTGATGGACGACGGCAGGCTCGACGCCGAGGGCGAGGCCGACGCCGAGTACCGCGATCGCACGGGAGGCCCCGCGCGTCCCGCCCGATTCGGCTTCGCGGCCGTCGACCGCTTCTTCCGCACGCACCTCGGCTGAACCGCCCCTCGGCCGGACCGCCCCTCCGACCACGGCGCCGGCCGCTCGGCCGTCGTCGCCCCGCTCGAACGAAGGAGTCCCGATGACCACCCCCACCGTCGCCGACGTCAACGGCATGCGGCTCGCCCACGGCGCGCTGCCCGGCGCCGCCGTGCCCTACCATCTCGCGAGCGGGGAGGGGCTGCGCTTCGAGACCGCGGGCCAGCTCTGGACCGTCATCGCGCGCACCCAGGACACGGGGGGCGCGTTCGACGCGGCCTACGTGACCGGCCCGCGCGGCGCCGAATCCCCCCTCCACGCGGTTCCCGACGTGCACCGCACCTTCGCCGTGCTCAACGGGCAGATCCGCATCTGGCTCGGCGACCGCTCGCGCGTGCTCGGCCGCGGCGACGCGGTGCAAGTGCCGCCAGGCACGCCGTTCGGCTACCGCATGCTCTCCGAGCTCAGCCGCATGCTCATGTACTCGGCGCCCGGCGGGGCGCTCGACGCGCTGCTCGCCTCGGACGCGGGCACGCGCAGCTTCATCTACTCCGCGCGGCGCGGCGACGACGCCCTCATCCTCCCCGAGGGCGCGAGCCGCGAACCGCTGCCCGCGGTGCCGCACGCCGACGCGGACGACGCGGCGGCCTGGGAGGACGCCCTGCCCGCCGGCGAGGAGCCGTACGTGCTGCGCGGGCTCGAGGGCGATCACCGCGCCTGGCCCGACGCGGTGAACTCCTACGTCAGCCGCGGCCGGAACACCGGCGGTCGGTACTTCGCGGTGCACACGCTCGCGGCGCCGCAGCCGTACATCATCCAGCACTTCCACCGGCTGCACACCGAGAACTTCTTCTGCCTCTCGGGGCGCGTCTGGCTGTGGGTCAACGGCGAGGAGGTGCTGCTCACCGAGGGCGACTTCGTGCACGCCCCGGCCGGGACCATCCACAGCTTCGCGATCGGCGCGCACCACACCCGCATGCTCGGGATCCTCTCGAGCGACGTGTTCGAGCCCTTCTTCGACGTGACCTCCGAGCACACGGCGGATCGCGTCTACACGGAGGGGCTCGTGAACCCGTCCGTGATCATGGGCGGGATCCAGGGCGCCCCGGACCTCGACCTGCAGGTGGTGGGCCCGCCGCCGCAGGGCACGGCGCACAGCCCGCAGGGCTGAACCGAGCCGCCGCGCCGGGCGGAGCCGCCGCGATGCCCGGCGGCGCCATGGGCCGGGCTCCGGCGGTGCCGGGGGCGCCGGGGGCGCCCCGGCGGGCTCACACGGCGCGCAGCACCACCCCGGATCCCTGTCCCCCGCCGCCGCAGATCCCGACGGCGCCCAGCGCCCCCGCTCCCTCGGCCGCGAGCTGACGGGCGAGCGTTCCCACGATCCGCGCCCCCGAGGCCCCGATCGGGTGACCGAGCGCGATCGCCCCGCCGTGCCGGTTCACGATCGCCGGGTCCACGCCCAGTTCGGCGATCGACACGAGCCCGACCGCGGCGAACGCCTCGTTGATCTCGACCGCGCGCAGATCGGACGCGCCGACGTCGCCGTCGAGCTTCGCGAGCGCGGCGGCCACCGCCCGCGCGGGCTGCGCGTGCAGCTGCGTATCCGGGCCCGCGACGAACGCCGTCGCCTCCACCCGCGCCAGCGGGGCGATCCCGATCCGCTCCGCCGCGCGCTCGCTCACGAGCACGAGCGCCGCCGCGCCGTCGGTGATCTGCGAGGCGTTCCCCGCCGTGATCGTGCCGTCCTGCGCGAAGGCGGGCCGCAGCCCCGCGAGCGATTCCGCCGTCGTGTCCGCGCGCACCCCGTCGTCCGTCGACACCAGCTGCTCGCCGCGGCGGGACGCCACCGCGAACGGTGCGATCTCCCCGGCCAGGAACTCCGCCGAGGCGGCCGCCCGCTGATGCGAGGCCGCCGCGAAGGCGTCCTGCGCCTCCCGCGTCAGCCCGTGCGGCGCGTTCCCCGTCTCCGTGAGCGCCCCCATGGCCACCTGATCGAACGCATCCGACAGGCCGTCGCGCTCCACCGTGTCCACGAGCGCCGCATCGCCGTACTTCACCCCGGCCCGCAGCGGCACGACGTGCGGGGCCAGCGACATCGACTCCTGCCCCACCGCGACCACGATCTCGGCCTCGCCCGCGCGGATGAGCCGCACCGCCTGCGACACCGCCTCGGTGCCCGAGAGGCACACGGCGTTCACCGTGAGCGCCGGCACGGACAGCGGGATCCCCGCTCCCACCGCGGTCTGCCTGGCCGGGTTCTGCCCCGCCCCCGCCTGCAGCACCTGCCCGGCGACGAGCTGATCCACCTGCTCGGGCGCCACGCCCGCCCGCGAGAGCGCGGCGCGCACGGCGTGCGCCCCCAGCGTCGTCGCCGGCTGCGCGGCGAACTGCCCGGCGAAACGGACGAACGGGGTGCGGGCGTACCCCGCGATGAGCACGGGCGGATGGGCGGGCATCGGGGCCTCCTCGGGGTCGCGGCGGGATCCGGAGCCGGTCCCGTCCGCATCATCCTGCCCGATCCGCCTCCGAACGTCACGGGGCACTTCGCACACCGCCGCCGGGAGCTGCTGTGCAGAGCGGGCACGCCGGCACCGCGAGGCGATGCGGCGCGGCGCGGGCGAACCGCCGGGGCCGCGCGGAGCCGGACCGGCGGGGCCGCCTACGCTGGTCGGGTGACCGATCCCGATCCCTCCCCGAGCCCCCGGGTCTCCCGCCGCCGCGGCCGCCGGCTCGCGGCGACGCTCACGGCCCTCGCGGCGCTGCTCGTCGGCGGCTACGCGGCGGCCTGCGCGCTCGCACCGCTGCCCGCGCCCGCGCTCGCGGTCTCGGGGGCGGCCGAGCAGCGCATCGACGCCGATCCGGCCGCGGTGCAGGCGGCGGTGGATGCGCAGCCCCGCCCCACGGCCGCCGGCTGGCTCGACGGCGAGGAGATCTGGGCGAACTCCGAGGAGCCTGCGCCCATCGCGAGCATCTCGAAGCTCGTGACCGTGCTCGTCGCGCTCGAGGCCGCGCCGCTGGAGGCCGGCTCCGAGGGGCCGGTGCACGTATGGACGGCCGAGGATCGGGAGCGCACGGAGGAGTACCTCGCCGAGGACGGGGTCGCCTACCCGATCCCGGTCGGCACCGAGGTCACGACGCGCCAGATGCTCATGCTCGCGCTGATCCCCTCGGCCAACGACTTCGCCGCGGCCTACGCCGCCTCGGTGTTCGGCGACACCGCGAGCTTCGTCGCGGCCGTCGACGATTGGGCGCAGCGCCACGGCCTCGACTCGCTCACGCTCTTCGAACCGACGGGCATGGACGAGCGCAATGCGGCGTCCCCCGCCGACGTGCTGCGCGTGGCCAGACTGGCCCTCGGCGACGAGACCGTCGCCGAGATCGTGTCGATGCCCGAGGCGGACCTGCCGTGGGGCATCGGCACCGTCGAGAGCACCAATCCGCTCTTCGGCGCGCTCCCCGACATCCGGGGGCTCAAGACCGGCCGCACGAGCATCGCGGGGTACAACCTCGCCTCCGCCCAGGCGGGCGAGGCGTCGGGACGCGCGCTCGTGAAGCTCGCCGTGGTGCTCGGGCGCGACACCGCGAACGCGCGCTTCGCCGACAGCGTCGCCGTGCTCGCGGCGCTCGACGCGGCGCCGCAGGCGATCGACGTGGTCGCGGCCGGCGAGGAGATCGGCGTCGCGACGACGGTCGACGGGCTCCGCGTGCCGCTCGTCGCCGCAGGCGCCGCGGAGGCCGTGCTCATCCCCGGGGAGTCCGCGACGCGCACGGCGACCCTCGCGGAGCTCCGGATCGGGGACGCCGGGCAGCGCGCGGGCACCGTCGCCGTGGCCGCGCCGAGCGGCGACGGGGACGTGCCCGTCGTGACCACCGCGGAGATCGCCGAACCGGGCTTCTGGTGGCGCGTCGCGCACCCGGCCCGCCTGTTCGGCGGCTGAGGCGCCCGCGCGGGCCTTCGGCGGCCGGCGCGTCCGCGGGCCGCGGGCCACGGGCCGCGCTCAGTCCGCGAGGGCGCCCGCGGCGAGACGGCGGATCACGCCGGTGAGATGCGCGACTCCGGCGAGGAGATCCTCGTCGCGGGTGTGCTCGTCGAGGTTGTGGGACACGCCGTTCACGCTCGGCACGAAGAGCATCACGGTCGGCACGACGTCCTTCATGTTGGTGGAGTCGTGCCCCGCCACCGTCATCACCCGGTCGTGGGCGAGGCCGAGCGATTCGGCGACCTCGCGGGCCAGCTCAACCCCGGCCTCGGCGTAGGGGTTCTGGTCCCAGCTGTGCTCGGCGACGATCCCGATCTCCACCCGGTCCTCGCGCTGCACCCGCTCGATCGTGCGCATGAGCGAGGCGTGCGCCGCGGCGATGACCTCCGCGCTCGGCGAGCGCAGGTCGAGCAGCAGCCGCACCTCGCTCGCCACGACGACGGGGGAGTTCGGGTAGACGTTCAGCTCGCCGCAGGCGGTGTGCAGCTGCCCCGGCTCGAACTCGTCGACCAGTTCGCGCGCCGCGACCACCAGTCGGGCGGCTCCGAGCAGCGCGTCGCGACGATCCGCCATGAGCGTCGATCCGCTGTGCGCCTGCTCGCCCCGCACGACGAAGTCGAACTTGTGCGCGGCCCAGGTGGCGTTCACGAGGCCGATCGTGACACCCTCCTCCTCCATGCTCCGGCCCTGCTGCACGTGGATCTCGGCGTAGGAGGCGAGCTCCCGCCCGCCCGCGGCGAAGACGTCGGCGTCGCCGCGCTCCCCGAGGGCGTCGAGCGCCTCGCGCACGGTGACGCCGCGCGGATCGCGCGTCGCGAGCGCCTCCTCCAGCTCGGACTTCCCCGTGAACACGTTGCTGCCCATCATCGAGGGCTTGAAGCGCGAGCCCTCCTCGTTGAACCAGTTCACGACCGCGAGGTTGTGGCGGGGGGTCTCGCCCGCGGCGCGGAGCTCCTCGGCGGCGCGGATGCAGGCGTGCGCCGAGGCCATGACCCCGTACGCGCCGTCGAAGCGCCCGGCGGTCGGCTGCGAGTCCATGTGCGAGCCCGTGAGCACGTACGGCGCTCCGGGCACGAGCTCGAGCAGCCCGAACTGGTTGCCGATCCGGTCGCGGTGCACCGTGAAGCCGTGCGACTCGAGCAGCTCGGCGAACCAGGCGCGCTGCTCGCCGTCGGCGGCGGAGGCCGCCTGGCGGTCGACGCCGTTCGTGCCGGGCACCGCGCCGAAGCGGGAGTGCACCGCCCAGTCGGCGAGGAAGGCGTCGTCGTGCTGCTGCGTCATGGGTCGTCCTTTCGGGGCGGCGGGGGTCGTTGCGGGAGTGGCGGTTCGGGATCGGGTCGTGCGGATCTGCGGGCGACGGTCAGGACGCGGCGGATCGCGCGTCGTGGCTCAGCGCGCCGCCGAGCACGGTGGCGACGATCTCGAGCTCGTCGATCCGCGGAGCGGTGAGCGGCGAGGCGGAGAACACCGTGAGGTCGGCGAGCTTGCCGCGCTCGAGCGTGCCCTTGTCGGCGATCTGCCCCGTGGCGCGCGCGGCCCACTCCGTGTGGGTGCGCAGCGCCTCCTCCGGCGTGATCGCCTCCGCGGCGCCGAGGACGGCCCCGCTGTCGGTGCGCCGATCCACGGCCGCCTGCATGCCGCGGCGCAGGTCGTTGTCGGCGACGGGCAGATCCGAGGAGCCCGCGAGCAGGATCCCCGCGTCGATGACCGAGCGGCCGCGGTAGAGCCACGACTCGCGCTCGGCGCCCACCCGGGCCGCCATCTGGTCGCCGAGCGGGCCGATGAAGCCGGCCTGCGGGGTGACCGCGATCGAGAGCCGCGCGGCGCGCTCGACCTGATCCGGCCGCGCGATCCCGAAGTGCTCGATGCGGCACGGCACGGCACGCGCGCCGTAGCGCTCCTGCGCCTCCTCGATCACATCGAGGGCGAGATCGATCGCGGCGTCGCCGATGGCGTGGAGGGCGAGCGGCCAGCCGGACCGGTACGCCGCGAGCGCGCGTTCCCGGTACACGGCCGGCTCGTCGAGGAGGTACCCCGTGTTGTGCTCGTGCCCGCAGTAGTCCTCGGTGACCGCGGCCGTCGCGCCCAGCAGCGAGCCGTCGAGGAACACCTTGACGTGCCCGAAGCGCACGAGCTCGTCGCCGAAGCCGAAGCGGATGCCGAGATCGAGCCCGGCGCCGGCGCCCTCGCGGGCGAAGTCGGCGGCGTGGCCGGCGAGCGGCCGCAGCGCGTCGATCGCCGGCATGAGCTGCGCTCGCGCGTGGAGCCTGCCGCTCTCGGCGGCCGCCTGATACGCGGCGACCTCGATGGGGCTGTGGCCGATCCAGCCGCCGCCGACGCCCGCCTCGGTGAAGCTCGTGATGCCCTGGGCGGCGTACCGGGAGGTGGCCGCCTCGAGCGCGTCGACGAGCCGCTCGGTCGAGTAGGGCAGCAGCAGCGCCTGCACGAGGCCCTGCGCGGCCTCCTCGACGAGCCCGGTCGGGCGGCCCGCGGCGTCCCGGACCACGACGCCCCCGACCGGATCGGCGAAGCCGGGATCGAGCGCGCCGACGAGGCGCAGCGTGGCGGAATTCGTGATGGAGGCGTGCCCCGAAGTGTGCCGCAGGTACAGCGGCCGGTTCCCCGTGAGTTCGTCCAGACGTGCGATGTCGGGGAAGGCGCCGTCGTGATGCGACTGGTTGAAGCCGGTCCCGTGCACCCAGGCATCCGCGTCTCCGAGCGCATCGAGCCGGGCGACCTCGGCAGCGATCATCGCGTAGAGCTCGTCGAGGCCGCGCGCGGCGGCGAGGTCGATCGCGGCGAGGCCGAGGCCCCACCACGCCGTGTGGCAATGGGCGTCGATGAGCCCGGGAGTGACCGTCGCGTCGCCGAAGTCCTCGGTGCGCAGCGCCTCGAGCCCGGCGATCTCCTCGTCGAAGCCGACGATGCGATCGCCCAGGACGCCGAGGGCCGTGGCCACGGGGCGCTCCGGGTCGAGGGTCAGGATCCGGGCGGCACGGACGACGAGATCGAGCTTCATGCGGAGACCCCCGCGTCGGCCGCGGCGATCTCGGAGGAGGCCGGGGGCATCACGGCCGCGTCGATGATGAGGTGGAGCAGCGCGGGGCCGTCGGCGGCGAGCGCGCGATCGAGTGCGGCTTCGACGTCCTCGGTGCGCTCGACGCGCTCGCCGTGGCCGCCGAAGCTGCGCATCCATCCGGCGAAGTCGGGGTTCGCCATGCGCGTGCCCGAGGGGCGCCCGGGGTAGTGCCGTTCCTGGTGCTGCACGATGGTGCCGTACACGCCGTTGTCGACCACGATCACGAGCGGTGCGCCGCCGTGGGCGAACGCCGTCGCGAGCTCCTGCCCGTTCATGAGGAAGTCGCCGTCGCCGCACACCGCGACGGCGCGCCGCTCGGGGAAGGCGAGGGACGCGGCGACGGCCGCGGGGACCGCGAGGCCCATGGCGCCGTTGCGCGCGCCCACGAGGCTCGCGGGGGCGAGGTGCCGCACGAAGCGGTGCGCCCAGATCGTCGCGTTGCCGGCGCCGAAGGCGAGCACGGCCTCCCCGGCCAGCCGCTCGTCGAGCAGGCCGAAGGCGATCCCCAGATCGACGCCGGGCTCGGCGAGGCCCTCGGGGATGCCGGACGACCCGGGGACCCCGGGCACGGACGCGTCGGGGCGGTGCGCCGCGAAGCGCGCCTGCGCCTCGGCGCGGCCGCGCATCCAGGCGTCGTCGCGCGACCCGCGGGCCCGCGCGGCATCGACGTCGGCGAGCGCCGCGACGAAGGCGGCCGGGGTCGCGAGGATCTGCTGGTCGATGCGTCCCGCGTGCATGGTCGCCTCGGGATCGGGGCCGACCACCACGGTCTCGGCGTCGAAGCCGAGGGTGTAGCCGTCGCTCGACACATCGGCGCGGCCGCAGCCGACGAAGACGATGAGGTCGGCGGCGGCGTAGCCGGCGGCGACGGCGTCGGCGCGGCCGTAGCCGAGCCACCCGGCCCAGGCCGCGCCCGCGTGCGGCACCGCGTCGTAGGCGCGCCAGTCGCAGAACACGGGGATGCCCGCGGCCTCGGCGAAGGCGAGGAGCGCGCGGCCCTCCCCGGCCTGCCAGCCGTCGCCGCCGAGCACGAGGGCGGGCCGGCGCGCGCCGGCGAGACGGCTCGCGAGCGCGTCGAGCTCGGCGGGCGCCGGCTGCGGGCGTGCCGGCGGGATCGCGGCGGGCGCCGCCGCGTCGGTCTCGCGCACCAGCAGATCCTCGGGGAGGCCGATGACGACCGGGCCCGGACGCCCCGACGCGGCGACCCGCATCGCCTCGGCCACGAGCTCGCCGGCGCGGTCGGGATCGTCGATGGTCAGCACGCGCTTCGCCGTCGAGCCGAACCACCCCGTGAGGCTGAACTCCTGGAACGCGTCGCGCTCCCGATCGGCGACGGGGATGAGGCCGACGAAGAGCACGAGCGCGGTGGCGTCCTGCCACGCCGTGTGGACGGCGATCATCGCATTCGCGGCGCCCGGGCCGCGCGTGACCATGGCGACGCCCGGGCGTCCCGTGAGCCGCCCCTCCGCGAGCGCCATGAAGCCGGCGCCGCCCTCGTGCCGGCAGACGATCGTCTCGATCGGGGAGTCGTGGAGCCCGTCGAGCACGTCGAGGTAGCTCTCGCCCGGGACCGCGTACACGCGTTCGACGCCGTGCGTCTCGAGGGTCTTGACGATGAGGTGTCCGGCTGACTGCGCCATGTGCGCCAGGTCCTTTCGTGGGATCGGTGCGCGAGGGATCGCGCGATGGGGAGACGACGGGCCGGCCCGGAGCACCGGACCGGCCCGTCGGACAGCGGTCAGTGCTTGAAGCCGGGGAGCTTCACGCTCAGTCGCGGGGCGATCGCGCCGGCGACGGCGCTGAAGAGCGACAGGAAGACGAGCATCGCCGCAGCCGGCCACCAGTGGTTGGCGGCGCCGGCCACGAACCCGGTCGCGAGCAGCGGGATGAAGCCGGAGAGCATGCCGGCGACGTTCTGCGCCATGCCGACCCCCGTGTAGCGGGTCTTCGCGGGGAACAGACCGGTGAGCACGGTGCCCGAGGCGGCGTAGGGCAGGGAGAGCGCCGCGACGGCGAGGGTCATCGAGACGACGACGAGCACCGGGTTGCCCGAGGAGAGCATGAGGAACGCGGGGACCGAGACGATCGCCGAGGCGATGCCGCCCCAGAGGATCACCTTGCTGGCCCCGTACTTGGCGCCGAGGCTGCCGCCCCACAGCAGGGCCAGGATCTCGACGGCGGCCGCGACCATGCTGCCGAGGAGCATGAGCGAGGAGGAGTAGCCGAGCACGTTCACGCCGTACCAGACGCAGAACGCGGTCACGAGGTAGAAGCCGCCGACGCCGAGCAGCGCGGCCGCCATGCCCACGATGATCTGCCTCCAACTGTCGCGGAAGGTCGTGAGGACGGGGCTCTTGACGACCTCGCCGGACTCCTCGAGCTGCCGGAAGACCGGGGACTCCTCCAGCCTCGAGCGGATGTAGACGGCGATGAGCAGCAGCGGCAGGGCGATGAGGAACGGGATGCGCCAGCCCCAGGCGTCGAAGTTCTGCTGCGAGAAGAGGAGCGTCATGACGAAGAAGCCGCCCGAGGAGAGGATCGTGCCGATCGGCGAGCCGATCTGCGGGATCGCCGCGTAGCGGGCGCGCAGGTGCAGGGGGGCGTTCTCGACGACGATCGTCATGGCGCCCGACCACTCCCCGCCGACGAAGAGGCCCTGCAGCACGCGCAGCAGCACGAGGAGCACGGGGGCGGCGATGCCGATGGCCGCGTAGGTGGGCAGCAGGCCGATGAGGCCGGTCACGAGGCCGATGCCGACGATCGTGATCATGAGCACCTTGCGGCGGCCGACGCGGTCGCCCATGCGGCCGAAGATGATGCCGCCGATCGGTCGCGCCGCGAGCCCGACGCCGAAGGTGGCGAAGGAGGCGAGAGCCGCCGCGGTGGCGTTCTCGCTCGTGAAGTACTGGACGTTGAAGACCAGGGCTGCGGCGGCGCTGAACAGGAAGAAGTCGTACCATTCCAGGGCGGTGCCGATCAGGGCGCCGAGGGCGACCTTGTTCGCGTCCTTGACGCTCAGTTCCTGCGTCGCGTCGTATTCGATCGACGCCGTGTGCGTTGTCTCGCTCAAGTTTCTCTCCGTCGAGGGATGCGGGCTGAGGATCGACCGGCGCGGGTGCGGCGGTCTCGGTAGTCGAGCCTCTCAAGGATTCTGCCCGGGTGCGGGCGTCCATCGCCCCCGATTCTCGCGCACGCCCTGTGCATATGCACATATTCTGGGGGCATGCACCCCGAGTCTCCCCGCAGCCTCAGCGGCATCCCCGAGCCGGCGGATGCGCGCCGCTGGTCCGAGCTGCTCGACCGCCTCGACGTCGACGCCCTCACGGAGACGTTCCTCGGCCTCGTCGTGAAGATCCCGGGGTACGACCCGCCGCCCGTGCCCCTCTCCGAGGTCCGGCGCACGGGCAGGCTCTCCTTCGAGGCGCTCGTCGACGGGCTGCGGGACGGGGGCTTCGGCGCCCGGATCCCCGTGTCGAGCGATGTCGGGGTGTCCCGCGCGCGCGCCGGGATCCCGATCACCTCGCTCATGACCGCGATCCGGCTCGACTTCACGGTGCTGTGGGATGCGCTCACCCGGGTCGCGACCGCCGAGGACGCGGAGCTGATCGTCCGTCACACGGGCAACGTGCTCCGCACCGTCGACGAGTACGCGGGGCAGACGCAGCAGGCCTACGTGGAGGAGCGCGCCCGGATGCAGGAGGAGGCTTCGTCCGTGCGGCGCGGTCTCGTGGCCTCGCTGTTCCAGGAGCCGCAGCCGACGGAGGAGCGGCTGCGCGGCATCGCCGAGGCCCTCGGCGTCCCGCACGAGGCCCCGCTGCTCGTCGCGGCGGCGATCGAGGCGGATGTCGCGGCGCTGCGGGTCCACGTCTCTGAGCTCGAGCGGGCCGGGGCGACCGTCTTCACCTACTATCTCGGCGACACCCTCGTCGTCTTCACGCAGCGCCTCGCGCTCCCCGGATCGCGGCTCGAGGAGCTGGCGCACGGCGTGCTCGACCTCCGGGTCGGCGTCGTCGTCGCGGAATCCGGCATGCCGGGTCTGCGACGGGCGGCCACGACCGCACGGGATCTCGCGCGGCTCTTCCGACCCGAGGAGAGCGGGGCGATGACCTGGAACCGCGGCTGGGCGCGGATGGCCGGGCGCGGGCTCCTCGCGGCGGGCAGTCCGATCATCGAGGACGTCAACGCAGCGCTCGCCGGCTGCGGGGAGGCGGAGCGGACGCGGCTCGAGGAGGCGACCCGCAGCTACCTCGCGACCGGGAGCATCGGCCGCTCCGCGACCGAGCTCTTCTGCCACCGCAACACGGTGACCAATCGGCTGCGGCGCTTCGCCGAGCTCACGGGCGTCGACCCGCTCGTCCCCGAGCAGGCTGCGCGCCTCGTGATCGGCTGGGCCTAGGCGCCTACCCGGGCAGGGAGGGGCGGCGCTCGGCGCTCGGTCCGCGCGGGATGAAGCAGGTGAGCGCGGTGGCGGCGACGGCGAGGGCGATCGCGATCCAGAAGCAGGTGACGAACGCGGCCTCCGTGGGGATCGCCCGGCCGTCGACCGTCGTGCTCATCGCCGCGAGCACCCCGCCCATCACCGCCGAGGCGCTCGAGGTGCCCACCGAGCGGAAGAGCGCGTTGAGGCCGTTGGAGACCCCGGTCTCATCGGCCGGCACCGATCGCATGATGATCATCGGCATGGCCGCGAAGGCGAAGGCGATGCCGATGCCGATGATCGCGTTGGCGACGACGATGTGCCAGATCTCCGAGGACCACAGCAGCACGAAGACGTAGGCGAGCACGATGCTCGCCGTGCCGATGGTGAAGAGCGGGCGCGGACCGAAGAGCCGCTCGAGCCAGCCGGACAGCGGCGAGAGCACCATCATGATGACGCCGGCCGGCATGATGCAGATCGCCGCCTCCATCATCGTGAGCCCGAAGCCGACGCCCGTCTCCGCGGGCAGCTCGAGCAGCTGCGGGAAGGTCACGTTGGAGCCGAAGAGCGCGAAGCCCATGCCGATGGCGGCGAGGTTCGTGAGCAGCACGGGGCGGCGCGCGGCCACCCGGAGGTCCACGAGCGGTTCGGCCGTCCTCAGCTGGTAGACGCCCCAGAGGAGGAGCGCGACGATCCCCGCACCGAGCGAGGCGAGCGCGGGCGCCGATCCCCACCCCCAGTCCGAGCCGCGCGACACGTACAGCAGCAGGCCGGTGAGGCCGAAGGCGAGGCCGAGCGCCCCGAGCAGGTCGAGCCGGCCGGGCGAGCGCAGCGTGTCCTCCGGCACGGCGAGGGCGACCGCGACGACGCAGAGCACCCCGAGCCCCGCGGATACCCAGAACAGCATATGCCAGTCGGAGGTCTCGGCAATGAATGCCGCGAGCGGCATGCCGAGCGCGCCGCCCACCCCCATCGTGGCGCTCATGAGCGCCACGGCGGTGCCGAGCCGGGCCGGCGGGAGGACGTCGCGCATGATGGCGATGCCGAGGGGCACCACGCCCGTGGTGATCCCCTGCAGTCCGCGGCCCGCGATGATCCCCGGGACCGACTGCGAGAGGGCCGCGACGACCGAGCCGACGATGAGCGCGGCGAGGAGCGCGAGCACCACGCGGCGCTTCCCGTACATGTCGCCGAGACGCCCCGAGATCGGTGTCGCGACGGCCGCGACGAGCAGCGTGATCGTCACGACCCACGCGGCGTCCTCCTTGGAGGCGCCCAGCAGCTCGGGCAGCTCCCCCTGCAGCGGCACGACGAGCGTGAACATGAACGCCGAGTTGAGCCCGGCGAAGGCGAGCGCGGCGATGACGGCCCAGGTGGGCGGTCGCCTGGTGAGCCGCCGCATCAGAAGTGGTACGGGAACGGCGACCAGTCGGGCTCGCGCTTCTCCAGGAAGGAGTCGCGCCCCTCGACCGCCTCGTCGGTGCCGTAGGCGAGGCGGGTGGTCTCGCCGGCGAAGAGCTGCTGGCCGACGATGCCGTCGTCGACGGCGTTCATCGCGTACTTGAGCATGCGGATCGCGGTCGGCGACTTCCCGAGGATGGTCCGCGCCCAGGCGATCCCCGTCCGCTCGAGCTCCGCGTGGGCGACGACCGCGTTGACCGCGCCGATCTCGCGCGCCCGCTCCGCGTCGTAGGTCTCGGCGAGGAAGAAGATCTCCCGTGCGAACTTCTGCCCGACCTGCCGGGCGAAGTAGGCGCTGCCGTAGCCCGCATCGAACGAGCCGACGTCGGCGTCGGTCTGCTTGAACCTCCCGTGCTCGCGGCTCGCGATCGTCAGGTCGCAGACGACGTTCAGCGAGTGCCCGCCGCCCGCCGCCCAGCCCGGCACGAGCGCGATGACGACCTTCGGCATGAAGCGGATGAGGCGCTGCACCTCGAGGATGTGCAGCCGTCCGGCCCGCGCGGCCGACTCGGGGCCGACAGCGGTCTCGGAGTCCGAGTACCGGTACCCATCGCGGCCGCGGATGCGCTGGTCGCCGCCCGAGCAGAAGGCCCAGCCGCCGTCCTTCGGCGACGGGCCGTTGCCGGTGAGCAGCACGACCCCCACCCGCGGGTCGATGCGCGCCCGGTCGAGGGCGTCGTACAGCTCGTCGACGGTGCGCGGGCGGAAGGCGTTGCGCACCTCGGGACGGTCGAATGCGACCCGCGCGATGCGGCCGTCGCGGCTCAGGTGGGCGGTGATGTCGGTGTACCCCTCGGCGCCGGGTGCGAGCTCCCACTCGGCCGGGTCGAAGAGCTCGGATACCTGGTGCGTCATGCCTCCACCCTATTCCCAGGGTCGGAGGCGGGCGCCGGAGGGGATGCCCGCTCAGGACACGGCGACCCCGAAGAGCATGCCGATGAGGTAGGTCGCCGCCATCGTGGCGGAGCCCATCACGACGTTGCGCACGATCGCCGGCACCCGCGGCGCATCCCCGAGCGCTGCGCTGATCCATCCGGTGAGCAGCAGCCCGATGACGACCGCGGCCGCGGCGATCCAGACCCGGTGCTCGCCGAAGGGCAGCAGGATCATGATGAGCGGGATCAGGGCGCCCGCGGTGAACGCGACGAAGGAGGAGACGGCTGCCGCCCACGGGCTCGTGTACTCGTCGGGATCGATGCCGAGTTCGACCTCGGCGTGCGCGGCGAGCGCGTCGTGCGCCGTCAGCTCCTCGGCGACCCGGGCGGCGAGCTCCTCCGAGAGCCCGCGCTCGCGGTAGAAGCCGGTGAGTTCCGCGAGCTCGGCCTCGGGCATCTCGCGCAGCTCGCGCCGCTCCTTCGCGATGAGCGCGCGCTCGGTGTCGCGCTGCGTGCTCACCGAGACGTACTCCCCTCCCGCCATCGAGAAGGCGCCCGCGACGAGCGCGGCGAGCCCCGCGGTGGCGATGGCGAGCACGTTGCCCGGGGTGGCGCCGGCGACGCCGATGACGACGCCAGCGGTCGAGACGATCCCGTCGTTCGCGCCGAGCACCCCGGCCCGCAACCAGTTGAGCCGCCGCCCCACGCTCTGCTCGTGGGCCTCCCCGGCGTGCGCCGCCGGCGTCGTCTCGCTGCGCTCGGTCATGCCGCCATTGTCCCGCGGAACGCCCGCGGGTCCAAGCACCCGTGGCAGGATCGGAGCATGGAGCTTCGCCCCGCCGGATCCGCCCGCCCGCCCCTCGACGCGGTGCTCGACGCGATGCGGGTCGTCGCGATCCCCACCCGCACGCGCTTCCGCGGGGTGACCGTGCGCGAGGCGGCGCTCTTCGACGCGCCGCTCGGAGCGAGCGAGTTCTCGCCGTTCCCCGAGTACGGCGATGCGGAGGCCGCGGCGTGGCTCGCCGCGGCGCTCGACTTCGGCTGGCGGGAGCAGCCGGCTCTTCGGCGCGAGCGCATCGCGGTGAACGCGACGGTGCCGGCGGTGCCGGCAGCGGCGGTGCCCGGGATCCTCGCCCGCTTCCCCGGCTGCCGGACGGCGAAGGTGAAGGTCGCCGAGCGCGGCCAGACGCTCGCGGAGGACGCGGCGCGGGTCGGCGCCGTGCGCGCGGCCCTCGGCCCCGATGCCCTGATCCGCATCGACGCGAACGGCGGATGGACGGTCGCGGAGGCGCTCGCGGCGCTCGAGGCCCTCGCCCCCGTCGGCCTCGACTACGCGGAGCAGCCGTGCGCGGACGTCCCCGGGCTCGCGGCGGTGCGCTTGGGGCTCCGGGCCCGCGGCATCCCCGTGCGGATCGCGGCCGACGAGAGCGTGCGGAAGGCGGAGGATCCGCTCGCCGTCGCCCGCGCGGGCGCCGCCGACCTCCTCGTCGTGAAGGCGCAGCCGCTCGGCGGCATCGGGCGGGCGCTCGGGATCGTGGCCGAGGCCGGTCTCCCGGTCGTCGTGTCGAGCGCGCTCGACACCTCCGTGGGGATCGCGATGGGGCTGCGGCTCGCCGCGGCCCTCCCCGACGGCGCGCTCGCGGGGGCCTGCGGGCTGGGCACGGCCGCACTGCTCGCCGGCGACGTGGTCGCGGACCCCCTGCTCCCGGTCGACGGCGCGATCGCCGTGCGCCGCCCCGCGCTCGACCCCGAGCGACTCGAGCGCCATCGCGCACGGCCCGAGCGGGAGGCGTGGTGGCGGGAGCGCGTGCGCCGCGCCTACGCCCGCCTCCCCGCCTGAGCCGCCCGAGTCGCCCGCTCCCCTGCGTCCCCTCTCGTCCCCTCGCGTCGCGTTCACCCCCTCCGCTCGCGTCTGCCCGCTCCCCATGGATCCGGGTCGCTGCGGCAGGGTGCGTCGGCCGCGCACCCTGCCGCAGCGACCCGGATCCTGAAAGGGGATCGGGCGGAGAGCGATCGTTGTCGGGACAATCCGGGGATGGAGGCGTCCCGGGGACCCCGGGTTCGGAGATTCGAAGGTCCGGGTTCATGCTCAGGGTGTGAGCTCGGGGGCGCTCGGAGGGCCGCGCTCGGAGATTCCGGTTTCGGGACTCCGGAATGGGGCGGGTCGGGGCCCACGGAGAGGAATAAGGATCCGGGTCGCTGCGGCAGGGTGCGTCGGCCGCGCACCCTGCCGCAGCGACCCGGATCCTGCGCGCGTTGCGGCTCCCGGGTGCTGCGCGTGCTGCGGGGGTGGCGGGTCGCGGGGTGGCGGGATCGCGGGCCGCGGGATCCCGGGATCGCGGGGCCGGGGGATCGCGGGGTGGCGGGGTGGCGGGATCGTCGCCCCGCGGGGCGACGATCCCGAAGAATCTCGATTTACCTATGGACATAGGCTATGTCCATCGTTACTCTGTTCACGTGGGTGCAACGCGGCACCCCGGGAAAGGACGACACCGTGACGAGTTCCGCCGCCCTCAAGCTGCTCGACGGCTTCTCCCTCGAGATGACCGGCAAGGATGTCCCGGGGCTCGAAGAGGCCCGCGACGCGATCCCCCTCGGCACCAAGATCAACGTGACCTTCCTCGGCAACGAGGATCTCGAGATGCGCGTGAACGCCGCGAAGGCCGTCAAGGACATGGGCTTCGTGCCCGTGCCCCACATCTCGGCCAGACGGCTCTCCTCCCAGGCGCAGCTCGAGGAGTTCCTCGACCGCCTGCAGCAGGTCGGGGCCACGGAGCACGTGTTCTGCGTCGGCGGCGACCCCGCCACGCCCGAGGGCCCCTACCCCGATTCGCTGTCGGTCATCCGCACCGGGATCCTCCAGCGCTACGGCGTCGCCGAGGTGAGCATCGCCGGCTACCCCGAGGGTCACCCGGACATCGCGGACGACGTGCTCTGGAAGCACCTCGAGGACAAGTCGGCCGCGCTGCAGGAGCAGGGCCTCGGCGCCGTCGTCCTCACCCAGTTCGCCTTCGACGCCGACGCCGTCCTCTCGTGGGTCCAGGGCGTGCGCTCGCGCGGCATCGACTCCGAGCTGCGCATCGGCACGCCCGGCCCCGCCGGCATCAAGCGCCTCCTGAACTACGCGCGCCGCTTCGGCGTCGGCTCGAGCGCCGGCATCGTGAAGAAGTACGGCTTCTCGCTCACCAACCTCATGGGGACCGCCGGGCCCGACCGCTTCATGACCGAGCTCGGCCAGCGGCTCGAGTCCCATCCGGAGTCCGGGGTCGTGGGTACCCACTTCTACACCTTCGGCGGGCTCCGCGCGACCGCGGAGTGGGCGCGCAGCTTCGCCACGGGCGCGCAGGCGTAGGGGGCGAGCATGACCATCATCGAAGCCCGGAGGGATCAGGCCTGCCTGATCGTGCACGGGCCGGATCAGCCCGGCATCGTCTCCGCCGTCACGACGCTCATCACCCGCAATCGCGCGAATATCGTCTCCCTCGACCAGTACACCGACGACCCCGAGGGCGGCGCCTTCTTCCAGCGCCTGGTCTTCCACCGCACCGACTTCACCGCGGCCCGCCCCGAGATCGAGGCGGACCTCGAGCGCACGCTCGAGCCCTTCGGCGTCTCCTGGCGCCTGGAGGACATGTCGGTGCCCAAGCGCATGGCGGTGCTCGCCTCCACGAGCGACCACTGCCTGCTCGACCTCCTCTGGCGCCAGCGGCGCGGCGACCTGCCGGTGACCATCCCCATGGTGATCTCCAACCACACGAACGTGGCGGAGGACGTCCGCTCCTTCGGCGTCCCCTTCTTCCACGTCCCCTCGCAGGGGCCGGACAAGTCGGAGGCCGAGGCGCGCATCCTCGAGCTGCTCACCGGCAACGTCGATTTCGTCGTGCTCGCCCGCTACATGCAGATCATCTCGGGGGACTTCCTCCAGAAGGTCGGCGTGCCCGTGATCAACATCCACCACTCCTTCCTGCCGGCCTTCATCGGCGCCGCCCCCTACCGCAAGGCCAAGGAGCGGGGCGTGAAGCTGATCGGGGCGACGAGCCACTACGTGACGGAGGACCTCGACGAGGGCCCGATCATCGAGCAGGACGTCATCCGGGTGACGCACTCGCAGACCGCCGCCGAGCTCCAGACCCGGGGCGCGAACGTCGAGCGCAACGTGCTCAGCCGCGCCGTCATCTGGCACGCGGAGGACCGCGTGATCCGCAACGGCAACTCCACCATCGTCTTCAACTGACACGGGTCCCTCCCCCGAGGCTCCCCTTCCACCCGCAACAGAGAGGTTCAACCATGGCGAACAATCTCCAGCAACTGCTCGATCAGACCAACCCGGTCGAGCTGCTGCGCAACTCCCAGATCGGCTCGTACATCTACCCCGTCGTGCCGGCCGACTTCACCAACTGGATCAAGGAGCAGCGCGCGTGGCGCGAGACCGCGGTCCTCTACGATCAGTCGCACCACATGGACAACGTGTTCCTCAAGGGCTCCGACGCCATCAAGCTGATCTCGGACACCGCGATCAACTCGGTCGCGAACTTCGCGGTGAACAAGGCGAAGCAGTACGTCCCCACCACCGCGGCGGGCCACGTCATCGGCGACGGCATCCTCTTCCGCGAGGCCGAGGACGAGTACGTGTACGTGGGCCGCGCCCCGGCGTCCAACTGGCTGATGTTCCACGGCGAGACCGGCGGCTACCAGAACCTCGACATCGAGGTGGATCGCCGCTCCCCGTCGCGCCCCTACGGCGCCGCGGTCGCGCGCAAGTACTACCGCTTCCAGATCCAGGGGCCGAACGCCTGGGCCGTGATCGAGAAGCTCAACGGGGGGCCGCTCGAGAAGCTCGGCTTCTTCAACATGTCGACGATGCGGATCGCCGGCAAGGAGGTCCGCACGCTCCGCCACGGCATGGCCGGCGCCCCCGGCCTCGAGATCTGGGGCCCGTACGCGGATCACGATCACATCCGCGACGCGATCGTCGAGGCCGGCGCCGAGTTCGGCCTGCTCCCCGTGGGCTCCCGGGCCTACCCCTCGAACACGCTCGAGTCGGGCTGGATCCCCTCGCCGCTCCCCGCCATCTACACGGGTGAGGCCGAGCGCGCCTACCGCGAGTGGCTCGGCGTGGACAGCTACGAGGCGACGGGCACGCTCGCCGGCTCCTTCGTCTCCGAGAACATCGAGGACTACTACCTCACGCCGTGGGAGCTCGGCTACGGCTCCTTCGTGAAGTTCGATCACGACTTCATCGGCCGCGACGCGCTCGAGCAGATGGACCCCGCCCAGCAGCGCAAGAAGGTCACCCTCGCCTGGAACGCCGAGGACCTCGGCAAGGTGTGGACCTCGCTGCTGAACGTCGACGGACCGAACTACAAGTTCTTCGACCTGCCGCTCGCGAACTACGGCTCGGCCAACTACGACGCGGTGGTCGACGCCGACGACAACGTGGTCGGCTACTCCATGTTCACCGGCTACAGCGCGAACGAGCGCCGCGGTCTCTCGCTCGCGACCGTCGATCCGTCGGTCCCCGAGGGCACCGAGCTGCGCGTGGTCTGGGGCGAGCCGAACGGCGGCACCAGCAAGGCCTCCGTCGAGACGCACGAGCAGACGGACGTGCGCGCCGTCGTCAGCCCCGTGCCCTACTCCACCGTCGCCCGCAGGACCTACCAGGGCGGCTGGCGCACCGGATACCAGGAGTCCTAACCTGGAACCGGAGGGCCCGCGTCTCTGACCGGGCCCTCCGACGCCGTCCAGCCATCCTCGAGGAGACGACCATGAGCCTGCGCCACGCGCTTCTCGCCCTGCTGCGGGTCGGCCCGCTCTCGGGCTACGACCTCCAGAAGCAGTTCTCCCAGTCCGTGGGGCACGTGTGGCACGCCGCGGACTCCCAGATCTACCCCGAACTGCGCAAGATGGCTCTCGAGGGCCTCGTGACCGTGGAGGAGCAGACGCGCGGCGAGCGCGGCATGCGGAAGGTCTACCACGTCACCGAGGACGGGGAGCGCGCCTTCACCGACTGGCTCGACAGCGCTCCCGAGTACCAGCGCATCCGCGACGCGGCGCATCTGCGCGCCGCGTATCTCGAGAGCGCCGATCCCGAGGCCGCCCGCGCATTCCTGCGCGCGCACATCGCCCACTGGGAGCACGAGCTCTCCTGCTGGGAGGGCGAGCTCAGCCACATCGAGGCGATCGACAATCCGATGCTCGTGCGCCGCCTCGCCGTCACCTCCGAGCAGGACCGCGAACGGACGATCGCGTACAAGCGCTTCGCCTACGACGGGCTCGCGGATCGCGCGCGCGGCGAGATCGCCTGGGCCGAGCGCGGGCTCCGGCTCATCGACGAGCTCGAGGGGCCGGGGGCGCGCTGATGCACCCGGGTCCGACGACTGCGCCGGGCGGCGCGGGATCCGCGACGCCCGCGCCCCGCGAGGTCGACCGGCCGCGCGCGATGCGCGCGGTCGCCGAGTTCCTCGCGGCGATGGGCGAGGATCCCGAGCGTTCGGAGCTGCGCCGCACCCCCGAGCGCGTCACCGAGCTGGCCGTCGGGCTCTTCGCCCAGGCCGGTGCCGACCTCGGGTCCGCGCTCGGCACCCCGATGGCGATCACGGACGCGGAGTCGCTCGGACAGCTCGTCGTGGTCTCCGAGATCCCGTTCCGCTCGCTCTGCCCGCACCACCTGCTCCCCTTCGAGGGCACGGTGGACGTCACCTACGCCCCCGACCGCAGGCTCGCGGGCTTCAGCCGGGTCGTGCGGCTCGTCGAGGCCGCCTCGCAGCGCCTGCAGCTGCAGGAGCGCATGGGCGAGCAGATCGCCCAGACCCTCATGACCGTGCTCGAACCGCACGGCGTGCGCGTGCGCATCGAGGCCTCCCACGGCTGCGTCACGATGCTCGAGCACGGCGCGGCCTCCGTGCGCATGATGACGACGTGCAGCCGCGGTACGCTCGCGGATCCGGAGTCCCCGGGATCCGGATCTGGATCCGACGCGGACTTGTCAGGCCCGCGCGCACAGGCTTAGATTGTCTGAGAAGTCATCGACAATCGTGGAATCCCGGGAGTTCGCATGGTGGGGAACCCCCCGAAGACGCCGAGCACGGCGGACGATCTCACCCTCGCGATCCGCAGGGAGATCCTCGAGGGCGGTTTCGCGCCCCACCAGCGGCTGATCGAGGCCGATCTCAGCGGCCAGTTCGCCGCCTCGCGCACCGCGATCCGAGCCGCGCTGATGACGCTCGAGAACGAGGGCCTCGTCGAGCGGATGCCGAACCGGGGCGCCCGGGTCCGCGCCATCACCGTCGAGGAGGCGGTGGAGATCGTGGAGGTGCGCGTCGGCCTCGAATCGCTCGTCGCCCGCCTCGCGGCCGAGCGGCTGAGCGACGAGGACGCCGCCGAGCTCGGCGAGCTGCGCGCGGGCATGCGCGAGGCCGTGCCCGCGGGCGACCTCATGCGCTACGCCGCGATGAACCAGGAGCTGGACCAGCGGCTGCGCGACATCGCGGGACACGCGCTCGCGGCGCAGCTGCTCGAGCGGCTGCGCGCCCAGGCCGCGCGGCACCAGTTCCGGCTCGCCTTCGACCCCGCGCGCGCCCAGCGCTCGCTCGGCGAGCACACGGCGATCATCGACGCCGTCATCGCGCGCGACCCCGACGCCGCGGAGGCCGCGACGCGCGCCCACCTCACGGCCATCATCGAGACGCTGCGCGCGAGCTCCTAGCCCGCGGCTCGCGGGATCGGAGCGACGTCGCGCCTCCCGGTGCCGCGGGCGCCGCGCCGCGTTCCCCGCGCATGCGACGAGCCGGGGCCCGTCTCCGGGCCCCGGCTCGTCGGGCGCTCCCCGCGGAAGCGGGGGCGGGCGCGACGGCTAGCCGATCGCCTCGACCGTGTCGTAGCCCTTGCCGTTGTACTTCTGCACGACGACCGTGGAGACCGCGGGCTGCCCGTCCTCGGTGGTGTCGACGTAGGTGCCCTCGAGCATCAGCGGCGCCTGGAACTGCTCGACCTCGCGCATCCGCTGGATGAACTCGGCGCGCGTAGGCTCCTCCATGCTCTGGAAGACCTGCTCGAGCGTCGCGCCGAGCATGTAGCTCCACATGCAGTGCGGGAACGCCGGGGTGTCCTGGTAGTCCGCGTACTCCTTGAGGTCGGAGAGGAACGTCTGCACGTCCTCGTCCTCCGCGAACTCCGGCGACGCCGGGGCCTTCGCGAACGCGACCGAGTAGACGCCGGGGAACGCCGCCCCGCCGCCGGGCTCGAGGATCGCCGAGGGGCTCGAGGTGTTCGACGGCAGGAACCAGCTCGGGCTCCAGCCGATGCTCTGCGCGCGCTGCATCGAGGAGATCACGAGCGGCGTGATGGACATCGCGTTGAAGAAGATGTCGGCATCGGTGGCGGCGAGCTCGGTCAGCTGCGCGTCGACCGCGGTGTCGGTCGCCTCGTAGGTGAGCTCCTTGACGATCTCGATGTTGTCTGCGCCGGCGATGCCCTCCTTGAAGCCCTCGACGTAGCCCTCGCCGTAATCGTCGTTCTGGGAGAGGATCGCGACCTTGTGGTCCTCGCCCGAGGCGGCGAGCGCCTCGCCGAAGGCCTGGCCCTCGTTCTGGTAGACCGGCACCCAGCCGAGCGACCAGGGGCTCTCCTCCTGGTCGCTGAAGATCGGGTCGCCGGTCATCACGAAGGCCTGCGGCACCTCGTCGGCGTTCGCCGCCTCGCGCCACGCGAGGTTGGTGGGCGTGCCGAGGCCCGAGGTGATGGCGAAGGCCTTGCCCTTGAGCGCCTGGTAGTTCGCCGAGGCCTTCTGCGGGTCGTAGCCGTCGTCCATGGCGTCGATCTCGACCTGGCGGGTCTTGCCGTCGCCGAACTCGATGCCGCCGTCGGCGTTCGCGGCGCCCATGTAGGCCTCGAGGCCCGCGACGGTGCAGGTGCCCGGCCCGGCGGTCGCTCCGCTGAGCGGGGTGGTGATGCCGAGCGTGATCGAGTCGTCCGTGATCCCGGGGCTCGCTTCGCCCCCGCCCTCCCGGCCGCCTCCTCCGCCGCCGCCGTCCCGCGCGCAGCCGGTGAAGGCGAGCGTCACGGCCGCGGTCAGGGCGACCGCGCTCATGATCCTCCGTGTGGTCCTGGTCATCGTCATCGATCTACCTTTCGTTCTGCGTCGTCGTCGGCGCGGGTTCGGGGTCTGGGTCTGGAGCAAGGCTCGCGCCGCCCGGCGGCGCCTGGCCGCTCGGGCGTCGGCGCAGCGCGGCGATCCGGCGCGGCAGGGACACGAGCCCGCCCGGCAGCACGAAGAGCACGATCAGCAGGATCGCGCCCTGCAGCGCCGCGGTCAGGTTCGGGTCGATCGCGTTCGTGAGCATCGGGACGAACACGTAGTAGACGCCGCCGAGCACGGAGCCGGTCATCGTGGCAGCGCCGCCGATCACCATCGAGGCGACGAGCGTGATGGAGTGGTGGAAGGCGAGCGTCTCGGGCGAGGTGTACTGGACCACCGCCATGTACAGGAAGCCGCTGACGCCGCCCACGAGCGAGGCGATGGTGAAGGCGAGCACCTTGTACCAGTAGGGCGAGATGCCCATCGAGCTCGCGACCGCCTCGTTCTCCTTCACGATCGCGAGCGCGCGGCCGAACTTGCCCCGCACGAAGTTGCGCACGAGCACGAAGGTGACGGCGCCGATGACGAGCACGAGATACAGCTTCCACTGGTCGTTGTAGAGCCCCGTCCACTCGGGAGCGTCGGAGAAGCGGGAGGAGAGCCCCTGGGAGCCGCCGGTCCAGTCGCTCAGCCGTTTCGCGAGCGGCAGGCCGATGATCGGCAGCGCGATCGTCACCATCGCGATGGCGAGCCCGCCGAGCCGGGCCGCGGCGAGCGCGACGAGCAGGCCGATGACGGCGGGCAGGAGCAGCGCGAGCACGAAGGTGAAGACGATGTTCCAGTCGTGCGTCGCCCCGTACGCGGTGACGTAGGCGCCGAGCCCGAGGAAGAAGATCTGGCCGAGGGAGACCTGGCCGCCGTAGCCCATCACCACGTTGAGCCCGAGCACGGCCACGGCGAAGACGCCGATGCGGGCGATCGTGTCGTTCGCGATCTCGGGCAGCACGAGGGGCAGCACCGCGGCGATCACGACCAGCACGATGAGCGCGCCCCACCGCACGACGGGCCGCCGCAGGAAGGACTGGTTCGCGTTGTTCGGCATCAGACTCGCACCACCGCTTTCCGGCCGAAGAGGCCCTGTGGTCTCACGACGAGCACCACGACGATCAGGAGGAACGGGACGACGACCTTGAGGTCGTGCCCGATGAAGGGGATGTAGACCGCGGCGAGGTTCTCGAGCACGCCGATGATCCACGCGGCGAGGACGACCCCGACGGGGCTCGTGAGCCCGCCGAGGATCACGGCGGCGAGGGCGTAGACGAGCGCGTTGTCCATCATCCCCGGCGTGAGCGTGAGCTGCGGGGCGACGAGCACGCCGGCGACGGCGCCGAGCGCCGCGGCGAGGCCCCAGCCGACCATGAGCAGCCGGCCGACCGGCATGCCGGAGAAGGCCGCGGACTGGGGGTTGATCGACACCGCCCGCAGGGCGAGCCCGAGCTTGGTGCCGACGAAGAGCAGCTGCAGCAGGCCCATGATCGCGACGATGACGACGAAGGTGCCCAGGGAGCGCAGGCTCACCTTCGCGCCGAGCAGCTCGAGGGTCTCGTTCGGGAAGAGCGAGGGGAAGATGCGGTTGTTGTACGACCAGAGCCAGGCGCACACGCCCGTGATGAGCGTGAGCAGGCCAATGGTGACGACGACGGCGGTGTCGGGATCGCCGCGCTCGAAGCGACGGATCAGCAGCCGCTCGACGGCGGCGCCGATGACGAAGGAGATGAGGATCGACCCCAGGATCGCCAGGATGAGGGGCAGCCCGGCGTTCAGCAGCGCGAAGGCGATGTAGCCGGAGAGCACGGCGAGCGCGCCCTGCGCGAAGTTGATCATGCCGGTGGCCTGATTGACGAGCACGATGGCGAGCGCCAGCGCCGCGTAGATGGAGCCCGTCGACAGCCCGTCGATCAAGAGCTGGATGAAGATACCCATCGGTCAGCCTCCCAGGTAGGCGCGTCGAATGTCGTCCATGGTGCGCAGCTCCTCGGTCGGCCCGCTGAGCACGCTGCGCCCGGTCTCGAGCACGACCGCCTCCTCCACGAGGGAGAATGCGAGGTTCGCGTTCTGCTCGACCACGAGCATCGAGATGCCCGACTCCTCGCGCAGGCGGCGGATGGCCCCGTACACCGTCTTGGCCGTGCCGGGCGCGAGCCCGAGCGAGGCCTCGTCGAGCAGCAGCAGCCGCGGCTTCGCCATGAATGCGCGGGCCACGGCGAGCATCTGCTGCTCGCCGCCGGACAGAGCCGAGGCGTTGGAGCGGATCCGGTCGCGCAGCTGCGGGAAGAGCTCGAGGCAGTAGTCCATGTCCTCGCGGATCCGCGCGCGGTCCTTACGCAGGTAGGCGCCGACCCGCAGGTTCTCGCGCACGTCGAGGTCGCCGAGGGTGCCGCGCCCCTCGGGGACGTGCGCGATCCCGAGCGCGGCCACCTGATCCGGCCGCATCCCGAGGATGCTGCGACCGTCGAAGCGGATCGTGCCGCCCGCGCGGACGACGCCGGTGATGGCGCGCAGGGTGGTCGTCTTGCCCGCGCCGTTCGCCCCGAGCACGCCGACGGCGCCGCCCTCGGGCACGGCGAGGGAGACCCCGTCGAGCACCTGGACGCGACCGTAGGCCGCGGTGACCCCTTCGAGCTCAAGCAGCATCGTCCGCCTCCTCCCGGCCGATGTAGGCCTCGAGCACTCGCGGGTCGGACTGCGCTTCGGCGGCCGTCCCCTCCATCAGCTTCGCCCCGTGATCGAGGACGACCACGCGGTCGGTGAGGGCCGCGATGAGCCCCATGTGGTGCTCGACGATGACGATGGTGACGTCCGCGTCGCGCTGCAGCCGGCGCACCGTCTCGATGAGCTGCTCGACCTCGGAATGCGGCAGGCCGGCGGCAGGCTCGTCGAGGAGGAGCAGCTTCGGGCGCATCATGAGCGCGCGGCAGAGCTCGACGCCCTTGTGCAGGCCGTGCGAGAGCTCGTCGGCGCGCGTGTGGGCGGCCCAGCCGAGGCCGTTCTCCTCGAGCAGCGCGAGGGCCTCGTCGCGCAGGGCGCGCTCGGCGCGCAGCGCCCGCGGCAGCCGGAGCGACCACTCGAGCGGGCCGCCGGGGAGGCGCGCGTGGGCGCCGAGCATCACGTTCTCGAGCACGGTCTCCCGCAGCTGCAGCGCCGGGTGCTGGAAGGTGCGCGCGAGGCCGTGCCCGGCCATGCTCGCGGGCCGCGCCCCGCGCACCTCGACGCCGTCGATCCTGAGCGAGCCGCCGCTCGGGCGGTAGTGGCCGCTGATGCAGTTGAACAGGGAGGTCTTGCCCGCGCCGTTCGGGCCGACGAGGCCGAACACCTGGCCCGGCTCGACGTCGAATCCGACTTCGCGGAGCACGGTGACCCCGCCGAAGTGCAGGCTCACGCCCTCCAATTGCAGTCGAGCCGCCATAGCCCATCTCCCTGTCATCGTCTTTGAAGGCACGGGTCCGTCTCCACCCGCCGGGCGGTTCCGACACTACGGATCCGCTCAGAAAGTGTCAACAATTTCTTCGCCAATATTGCGAGAATGTTGCGTTACGGAGGATCATTATGCCGAGGCCCCCGGCGCCCCGACGCCCGAGATTCCGTTCAACGGAATCCGCGCGCTCCGCCTTCGGCTCGCCGACCCGATTCCCCGGGCCCGGCTCCTCGATCCAGCTCCACCCGACACCGACTCCTCGATCCCGACTTCCCGAAAGGCGGTCCCGCGTGACCCACATCGCCATCCTCGGTCTGGGCGAGGCCGGACGGCGCTACGCCGTCGGGCTCGCCTCCGCATCGCCGGGCGCGGCAGTGGTCGGCTACGACCCCTTCGTGACGCTCGCCGATCCCGCGTTCGCCGCGGTGGCGACGCAGGAGGCCGATCTGCACGCGGCTCTCGCGGAGGCGGATCTCGTGCTCTCGCTCACGGGAGCGCGCGCCGCCGCCGCGGTCGCCGCCGAGGCGCTGCCGCACCTGCGGCCCGGGGCCATCCTCGCCGATCTCAACACCGGATCCCCCGAGCTCAAGGAGCGGATCTCGGCGGAGGCCGCAGCGGCCGGCGTGCGCTTCGCCGACGCCGCCGTGCTCGCGCCCGTGCCGCGGGCGGGCCACCGCACCCCGCTCGCGGCGAGCGGGACCGGAGCCGAGGCTTTCGCGGCGCTCATGACCCCGCTCGGGGCCCCGGTCGAGGTCGTCGGCGCGCGCGCGGGCGACGCGGCGCGCCTGAAGCTGCTGCGCAGCGTGTTCATGAAAGGGCTCGCCGCCCTCGTCATCGAGGGACTCACCGCGGCGGCCGCGCAAGACGCGGAGCCCTGGCTGCGCGCGCAGATCGCGGCGGAGCTCGGCCCGGGCGGCGACGCGCTCGTGGAGCGGCTCGTCACGGGGACCCGCGCCCACGCCGAGCGACGGGAGCACGAGGTGCGCGACGCCCTCGACGTGCTGGAGTCCGGCGGATTGCCTGCGGACATGACCCGGGCGACGCTCGCCTGGTTCGAACGCATCCTCGCGGAGCACCCCGCCCCCTGACCCGCGCCCGGCCTCGCACCCCCGCCCGGTCTCGTACCCCCGCGCCCCTCCTCTCCTCCGCACCCCTCTGCTCCCCCGCACCCCATTCCCCTTCCCCGCGCCCCGCACAAGCGAAGGATCCGGGTCGCTCCGGCAGGGGGCGCTTGGCGCGCACCCTGCCGGAGCGACCCGGATCCGAGCGGGAGGGAAGCGGGGATCAGGGGACCAGGGTGGAGATCGCGTGCGGCTCCTGGAAGTCGCGCACGCCGTGGAGCCCCTGCTCGCGCCCGATGCCGGACTGCTTCACGCCGCCGAACGGGGCGCGCAGGTCGAGGCGGGTCGCACCGTGATCGTTCACCCACACGTACCCCGATCGCAGACGAGCACCCACGCGCGCCGCGGCATCGGCATCGGCGGTCCACACCGAGTTGCCGAGGCCGGCCCAAGTGTCGTTCGCGAGGCGGACGGCCTCCTCCTCGTCGTCGAAGGCGAGCACCGGGATCACCGGGCCGAACTGCTCCTCGGTGACGACCCGGAGCGCCGGGTCGGCCCCGACCACGACCGCGGGTCGCACGAAGTTGCCGCCGGCGAGCTCGGGATCGGCGGGGAGCTCCCCGAACTCGCGCACGTCGGCGCCGGCGTCCTTGGCCTCCTGGATCAGCCCCTCGACGAAGGACTTCTGGGACGGCGCGTGCAGCGGCCCCATCGTGGTCCCCTCGTCGAGGCCGTAGCCCAGGCGGACGCCGCGCAGCCGCGCCTCGAGCCCGGCGACCAGTTCGTCGAGGCGGGAGCGGTGCACGAGCACGCGCTTCGCGTTCATGCAGATCTGCCCGGTCGTGTCGTACACCGCGGCGAACAGGCGGTCGAGGTGCTCGTCGTCGAGGATCGCGTCCTCGAGGAACACCGCCGCGTCGTTTCCGCCGAGCTCGAGCGTCACCGGGGTCACGGTGCGCGAGGCCATCTCCATCATGCGCTTGCCGCCGCCCACGCTGCCCGTGAAGCTGACTTTGGCGATCCGCTCGTCCTCGATCAGCGGAGACATGTCGGCGTCGCGGCCGGTCACCACCTGCAGCACCCCGGGCGGGAGCTTCGCGGCGACGCGCTGCACCACGCGCGCCGTCGCGAGCGGCGCGGTGAGCGGCGGCTTCACGATCACCGTGTTGCCCGCGAGCAGCGCGTGCGGGAGCGCCGCGCCCAGGATCGCGATCGGCCAGTTGAAGGGCACGATGATGGTGACGACGCCCATGGGCCGGTAGGTGATGAGGGTGCGGTTCGGGATCGCGCCGGCGACGGGCTCGAGGGTCTCCGAGCCGTCGACCTCCTCCGCGTGGGCGAGCGCGAGGTTCCAGCGCAGTTCGAAGACGAGCGCGTCGACCCACGCCTCGTGCACGACCTTCCCGTTCTCCTGCGACAGGATCGCGGCGTCCGCGTCCCGGTCGTCGCCGATGCCCTGGATGGCCTCGGCCATGCGCGCCGCGCGCTCGGGGCCGGTCAGCGCCGACCACGCGGGGAACGCGGCGTCGGCCGCCGCGATCGCGTCCTCGACGTCCTGCGCCGAGGCAGCGGCGGCCTCGCCGACGGTCCGTCCGGGCTTGCCCGGATCCGCGATCGTCAGGGCCTCGGTCGTGGTCCGCGGCTCACCGCCGATGAACAGCGGGATGCTGATGGGGGTCTGGTCGTTCGACATGCTCGTGATCTCCTTCGATTCGATGCCGCGGCGCGGCATGAGGGGTCGTGGTGCGGGTGGCTTCGGTGCTCGGGGTCGGTGCTCAGGGTCGGTGCTCGGATAGGTGCTCAGGGTCGGTGCTCGGAATGCCGGGACCGGTCGCCGCGGCCGGAGCCGCGGCACCGGGGGCGGCGCGCTCGGCGCGGCGCTCCGTGTGCCGCAGGTACCCGCTGCGCAGGATCCCCGCGGCCTCCGCGGCGAGCGCCGGGCCGTCCGAGAACGGCGCCCGCCACACGGCGAGCGCCGCGCGCGCCGGCGCGGTGAGCAGCGGGGCCGAGAAGGCCTCGACGCCCCACCTCCCACCGTATCCGGCGTCCAGCGCATCGGCCACCAGCGCGGGCAGGTCGAGCGCGCCCGTCGCGAGCCTGCCGCGGCCCGACTGCCCGAGCTCGAGGAAGCGCAGCCGCGGCAGCGCGGTACGGATCGCCGCCGCGATGTCCGCCTCCTCGACGAGCATGTGGAAGGCGTCGAGGTGGATGCCGAGATGGGGGGAGCCCGAGGCCTCGGCGAACGCCATCGCCTGCTCGGCGGTGTTGACGACCGCCGTCTCGTAGCGGTTGAGCACCTCGAACGTCAGCGTCACCCCGCGCTCGTGCGCGTACTCGGCGGCCTCCCCCACTGCCGCCGCCGCGCGCGCGACGGCCGCGGGCGGCGCGGCCCGGGCGGCCCGGGCGAAGAGCCCGTAGGGGACGCCGTTGAGCTGGTCCCCGCCGAGACGCACGGTGAGGTCGATCATGCGCCTGAGCGCGGCCGCGCCGGCCCGCCGCTCCTCGGGCTCCTCGGAGGAGACGTCCGCGCCCGGCTCCTGCCCCGCGATCGGGATCGGCACGATCCCGCGCTCCGCGCAGCACGCCGCGAGCGCCGACGCATCGAGGGCCTCCGGGTCGACCGGCGGCAGCACGACCCGTCGGTAGCCGAGGCCCGCGAGTCGGTCGAGGGCGCCGGGCAGCGCCCCCGGATCGACGTCGGCGAGGAGCGCGTTCAGGTGGCAGGCGGCGTCGAGGGCCGCGGGGATCGCCGGGGCGTCCCGCGCGCCCGCGTCCGCGTCGTGCGTGCGCATCGTGCGGCCCGTCAGAAGACCGGCAGCTCGAGGCGCTGCTTGAACGCCGAGTAGCCGTCGTCGACGTGCACGACGGTGCCGTTGATCGCGTTCGCCTCGTCGGAGGCGAGGTACGCCACCACATCGGCGATCTCCGACGGCTCGGTCAGCCGGTCGCGCAGCTGCTCCGAGGCGAAGGTGGCCCGGAGCTCCTCGCTGAACTGGTTGATGATCGGGGTGCCCACGCGCCCCGGCGTGATCGCCACCGCGCGGATCCCGTGCTCGGCGAGCTCGTACGCCGCGGAGCGGGTGAAGGAGATCACCGCGGCCTTCGCCGCGCTGTAGGTGAAGGAGAGCTCCGCCGCCTGCTCGCCGTAGATCGAGGAGGTGCTGATGATGACGCCGGGGGTGCCCTGGCGCACGAACTGGCGTCCGGCGGCGAGGATCCCGTAGTAGACGCCGTCCTGGTCGATGCTCACGAGCGGGCGGTAGTCGCGCTCGGGATCGTGCTCGAGCAGCGGACGACCGCCGGCGATCCCGGCGTTGTTGAAGATGACGTCGAGCTTGCCGAACACCTCGGCCGCGCGCTGCACGGCGGCCTCGACCTCGGCGTAGTCGGAGACGTCGACGCGGACGGCGGCGGTGGCGCCCGGAGCCGTCGCCTCGATGTCGGCGACGACCGTCTCGGCACTCGGGAGATCGATGTCCGCGATCATCACCTTCGCGCCCTCGCGGACGAACTTCTCGACCGTCGCGCGGCCGATGCCGCTCGCGCCGCCCGTGATCAGGGCGACCTTGCCTGCGAGTCTCATAGTGTGTGCTCCTTTCAGAATCCGGTGTGGGAGAGGGCGAGCGCGCCGCCGTCGATCGCGAGCGTCGCGCCGGTGACGAAGGCCGACGCCGGCGCGACGAGGAAGAGCATGGGTCCCTGGATCTCGGCCATGGTGCCCATCCGCCCGAGCGGGATGGTCTCCGCCCAGGCCGCCTCCGCCTCGGGGGCGATCTCGGTCTTGCCGTCGCCGATGCGGGTGCCCTTGAACGGACCGGGGGCGATCGCGTTGACCCGGATGCCCCGCGGGGCGAGTTCGAGCGCCGTCTGGCGCACGAGGTTGAGGATCGCCGCCTTGGTGGCGACGTAGCCGTACGACACCATGGGGTCGGTCCGCAGACCCGCCGTTGAGGAGGTGACGAGGATCCGGCCGCCCGGCCCGAGCACGCGCGCGGCGGCGCGCACGGTCTCGAAGGTGCCCTGGAGGTTCGTGGCGACCACCTCGTCCCACTCCGCGTCGGAGTAGTCGGCGATCCCGCCGTCGCCGCGGTAGCTCTCACCGCCCGCGATGCCGGCGTTCGCGACGACGACCGTGGGGCGGCCGAGGTCCTGCGCGATCCGCGCGACGGCCGCGTCGACGGCGCCGCGGACGGCGACGTCGACCGCGTAGCCGCGCGCGGTGCCGCCGGCCGAGACAATGCCGGCAGCCACGGCGTCGGCGCGCTCGGCGCTGCGCCCGAGGACGGCGACGGCGGCTCCGGCGGCGGCGTAGACCTCCGCCGCCGCCTGCCCGATCCCGCTCGAGGCCCCGGTCACCACGACGACATCGCCGGTGAGGTCGAAGAGCGCCGGGATCCCGGCCGCACTGCTGATGCTCATCTCCGCGGCCGTCAGAGGCTCGGGGTGAACGAGTCGACGTTGCTCCGGTCGATGAGCTCGCCCTTGATCTCGACGAAGTTCTCCTCGGGGAGGGTCGCGCTGTCGCGGTAGTCGTTCATGTACCCGATCACCTCGTCCACGACCGAGATCCAGTCCTGGGAGACGGAGGCGTACATCGGCCCGTTCTTCTTGATCTCCACCGTCGTCTCGGCGAGGGCGTCGACGCCCGTCACGAAGATGTCGTCCCTGCCGGCCTCCGTGATCGCCTTCGCCGCGCCGAGCGCGGCGTCGTCCCAGCCGACCCAGACGCCGTCGAGCCCGTCGGGGTTCGCCTGCAGGTAGTCGGTCACGAAGTTCAGCGCCTCGGTGCGGCCCGTGCCGGGGTCGAGAGCCTGCTTCATCTCGCCGCCGGCGATGTTCGCCCCGGCCTCCTCCAGCATGTCGAGCGCGAGGTTGCTGCGCGTCATGATGCCGATGTGCGGGTCGTGGCCGATGACCATGACGTCCTTGCCCTCGAGGCCGCCCATCGCCTCGTCGAGCGCGCCGACGGTCTGCTCGGCGATGTCCTCCTGGTCGAAGGTGACGTCCACGACGAAGTCGTCGTTGGGCTCGACGCCGCCGTCGATCGAGAAGATCGGGATGTCGGCGGCCTGCGCGGCCTGGACGAGCGGCTCGATCTGCCGGGGATCGGGGAATCCGGCGAGGATCGCGTCGGCGCCCTGCGTGATGGCGGTCTGCACGTCGCTGTTGATCTTGTCGTAGTCGAAGGCGCTCGTGTACAGCGTCACCTCCCAGTTCTCCTGCTCGTTGCCCTTGGCGACGAAGTCGTCGAGGGTGAGCTTGCCGCCCGGGGTCGCGTAGCCGGCGGTGAACGCGGCGACCTTGAAGACGCCGTCGTCCCCCATGCCGTCGCTGCGCTGCTCGGACGTGCCGCCCGAGGATCCGCCGGTCTCGACGGTGCAGCCGGTGAGGGCGACGAGAGCGAGGACGCCCGCGCCGGCGACGGCTCCGAGGCGCCGCGCACCGTTGCGCCGGCGTGAGGAGTGCTGCGTGTGCATGATGGTCTCCTTCATGGTGATGGTGGGGTGATGCGGAGTGGAACGATAGGGGTCAGCGCTGGGTCTTCACGCCGGACAGCAGCACGGCGCCGACGATGATGGCGCCGATGAGCACCTGCTGGATGTAGGTGTTCACGCCGATGATGTTGAGACCGTTGTTCACGACGCCGATGATCGCGACGCCGACGAGCGTGCCGCCGATGTTGGCCTGCCCCGATTTCAGGAGCGTCATGCCCAGGAAGACGGCCGCGACCGCGAACATCATGAGGTCGTTGGCGGAGGCCGATCCCGCGCTCGCGAGCCGGCTCACCAGCACGACGCCGCCGAGCGCGGAGAGGAATCCGGCGACGGTGAAGGCGAGGAACCGGGTGGAGCGCACGCTCACCCCGGAGAGGCGCGCGACCTCGGCGTTGCCGCCGATGGCGTACCAGCGGCGCCCGATGGTGGTGAAGCGCAGCACTGCCCACATGATGAGCGCGAGCACGACCGCGTAGATGACCGGCGAGGGGATGCCGTTGATGCGCATCTGCCCGATGTACCCGAAGGCCTCGGGCATGCCGTAGAGCGTCGTGCCGCCGGTGACGATGAGCGCGAGGCCGCCGACGGTCGTCATCATCGCGAGGGTCGCGACGAAGGCGGAGAGGTTGAGGTACGCGACGAGCACGCCGTTGACCATGCCGATGAGCGTGCCGGCGCCGAGTGCCAGCAGGATGGCGACGGGGATCGAGACCCCGTTGATCATGAGCGCGGCGGCCGTCGCGCCGGAGAGCGTGGCGTTCGTCCCGACCGAGAGGTCGAAGTCGCCCACGACCATCACGACGGTCTGCGCCGCCGCGATGATCGTGAGGATCGCGACCTGGTTGAGGATGTTGGTGAGGTTGCCCGGCGTGAGGAAGACGCCGCCGCCCGCGATCGTGAAGACGATGATGAGGGCGATGAGCGCCAGCACGGTCGAGCCCTGCCAGACGAGCTGCGTGAGGCGGGGGCGCTCCTGCGCCGCCGCGGGGATCGTGAGGGTGTCGGTCTGAGCCATCTCAGGCGTCCCTTCCGTAGGCGTGGGTGAGGATGAGTTCGTCGTCCGCCGTGGCGGCGTCGAGGAGGCCGGTGACCCGGCCCTCGTGCATCACGAGGATGCGGTCGGACAGCCCGATGAGCTCGGGCAGTTCGCTGCTGACGGCGACGACGGTGGTGCCGCGCGCCGCCAGCTCGCGGATGAGGCGGTAGATCTCGGCCTTCGTGCCGACGTCGATGCCGCGGGTGGGCTCGTCCATGAGCAGCACGCGGGGGCTGCGCGCGAGCATCTTCGCGAGGACGACCTTCTGCTGGTTGCCCCCGGAGAGCTGTCCGACGGGCTGCCTGACGCCGCTCGCCTTGATCTGGAACTCGGCGAGACCCCGACGCGCGAGCTCGGCGATGCGGCGGCCCGAGACGATGCCCGCGCGGCTCACGCCGGCGAGGTTCGCGATCGCGATGTTCTCGGAGATGGGCGCCGAGAGGATCACGCCCTGGCTGCGGCGCTCCTCGGGGACGAGCGCGATGCCCGCTTCGAGCGCCCGGCCGACGCCGCCGCCGCCCGCGAGCGTCCGCCCGCCGACGGAGACCTCCCCGGCCGAACGCCGCTGCGCGCCGGCGAGGAGGCGCAGCAGTTCGCTGCGCCCCGATCCGGCGAGCCCGCCGATGCCGATCACCTCGCCCGCGCGCGCCTCGAAGCTCACCTCGCGCACGCGACGGCCGGAGAGCCCGTCGACGCGGAGCACGACCTCGTCGCCCGCGGTGCCGCGGTCGGGGTAGAGCTCGCCCTGCTCCCGGCCGACCATGGTGGAGATCACCTCGTCGATCGAGGAGTCCGCGACGTCGGTCGTGACGATCGTGCGGCCGTTGCGCATCACGGTCAGCCGATCGCACAGCTCGAAGACCTCCTCGAGCCGGTGCGACACGTAGACGATCGCCACGCCCTCGTCGCGCAGGCCGCGCAGCACCGCGAAGAGATCGCCGATCTCGGTGTCGGTGAGCGAGGCGGTGGGCTCGTCGAGGATGAGCACCCGGGCGTCCGCCATCAGCGCGCGGGCGACGGCCACCATCGTCTGCTGCACGGGGGAGAGGCTGCCGGCGAGCCGGCCGAGCGGCAGCCGCTGGTTCAGCCGGGCCAGCTGCGCCTTGGCGCGGCGCCGCAGCTCCGTCCACTTGACGAAGCCGGCGACGCTCGGCGCGCCCTCGCCGAGCACGATGTTCTCGGCGACGCTGATGGTCGGGACGATCGAGAGCTCCTGGTAGAGCGCGACGACGCCGGCGCGGTGGGCCGAGCGCACGTTCGCGAAGTCGACGGCCTCGCCGCCGACGCGCACCTCGCCCCCGTCCATCCCGTAGAGCCCGGTCACGATCTTGATGAGCGTCGACTTGCCCGCCCCGTTCTCGCCGAGCAGCGCGTGGATCTCCCCCGGTCGCACCGAGAGCGTCACCCCGCGGAGCGCCTGCACGCCCTCGAAGCTCTTGACCACGTCGACGGCCTCGAGGGCGGGCGCGGCGGCGGTCATGCCTCGGCCCCCGCGAGCTCGTTGCAGCGGATGACGACCTTGGGGTGCGCCCCGGACACGTGCACGGCGAAGGCCTCGGCGGCGTCCTCGAGGGGGTACACGGCCCGGGTGAGCTCCTCGACGTCGAGGTGGGGCAGGAGCTGGAGCGCGCGGGGGAACGCGTAGGGGGAGACGAACACGCCGGTGAGGGTGAGCTCTCTGAGGTAGAGGTAGTCGGAGAGGTTGAGGGGCAGTTCGTAGTCCTCGGGATACATGGCGCCGTAGACGACGGTGCCGCCGGGGGCGGCGAGGTCGAGGAGGCCCCGGACGGCGCGGGGCGATCCGGAGGCGTCGATGACGATGTCGTAGCCGCGGTCCGCGGTGTGGCCGGCGGCGAGGGCCGCCTGATCCTCGCCGACGGGATCGATGACGTGGTCGGCGCCGTGGCGCAGCGCCATGGCGCGTCGTTCGGCGATGGGTTCGATGAGGGTGAGGGCGGTGGCGCCGTGCCGCTTGGCGAGCTGCAGGACGAGCTGCCCGATGGGGCCGCCTCCGCAGATCGCGACGCGGTCGCCGACGCGCATGCGGGTCTTGTCGATGATGCGCACGGCGACGGAGGTCGGCTCGAGAAGGCACCCCTGGAGGAGGGACACGGCATCGGGGAGGCGGTACACCTGGGACTCGTGCCAGGTCACGGTCTCCGCCATGCCCGGCCGGTTGTACTCCTGCACGAAACGGCAGAACTGCTGCGCGCCCTCGCGGCACGGATCGCAGGTGCCGCAGAAGCGGAGGAAGTTCCCCGCGACCCGATCGCCGACCCGCAGCCCGTTCCGCGTCGCGCGCTCGCCGAGCGCCTCCACGACGCCGGAGATCTCGTGGCCGAGGCCGATGGGGACGTCGGTGCCGAAGAAGCCCTCGGCGAGGTGCGGGTCGGAGCCGCAGATCGCGGCGTAGGCGACGCGGATGCGCACGTCCTCGGGACCGAGCGCCGGCTCGGGGAGGTCGACGAGGCCGATCCGGCCGCGGGCGGCCGGATCGGGGTCGCGCAGGCTTCCGATCTTCGTGACGGCGACGGTCTTCATCGCGTCTCCTCCGAGGCCCCGGCGGCGCGGCGCGCCGCATCGATCGTCGCCTGCAGACCGTAGCCGTGCTTGTCGCGCAGCTGCTCGTCCTCGCCGAAGCCCGCGTACACCTGGGGGATCCCGAGCCGCTCGAAGGCGGCGAGCCGGATCCCGCGGTCGGCCACGACGTCGGCGATCCGCGTCGCGAGCCCGCCGTAGGCGAGGTGGTCCTCGAGGACGACGAATCGCCCGCCCGTGGCGCGGGCGCTCTCGACGATGAGCGCCTCGTCGATCGGCTTGAGGGTGAACATGTCGACGACGCGCGCCTCGATGCCCTCCGCGGCGAGCCGCTCGGCCGCTTCGAGGGCCTGCGCGACGGTGGTGCCGTGCGTGAAGATGGTGAGCGCGTCGCCGTCCCGCGGCACGAGGCCCCGGCCGATCTCGATCGTGTGCGCCCCCGGCTCGTAGACGACCATGTCCTTCTTGCCGACCGCGAGGCGGATGTAGATGGGGCCGTCCATCTCCATGGACTGGCGGATCACCTCGCCGACCATGAGCGGATCGCCGATCGAGGTGACCGTCATGTTCGTGAGCGCGCACATGAGCGCGAGATCCTCGACCGCGTAGTGGGTGGACCCGCCGTTGCCGACGAGGCCGCCGTGGGTGCCGATGATCTTCACCGGCAGGTTCGGATAGCAGACGTCGGTGCGCACCTGCTCGAGGGCCCGCATGCTCAGGAAGGGCAGCATGCCGGAGACGACCGGGATGTTGCCGTCGTAGGCGAGGCCGGCGGCGATGCCGACGCTCGCCTGCTCGGCGAGCCCCACGTCGACGAAACGGCCGGGGAAGGCCTCGCGGAACTCGACCAGGGTCGCGCCGATGTCCGGCGTGATGACCCACAGGTTCTCGTGCTCGGCGCCGAGCTCGGCGAGGGTCGAGCCGATGACGGACCGGGCGGAGAGCATCTCCCCGAAGGTGAATGTGGTCGGCATCAGTCGATCTCCTTCGCGTAGGCGTGCTCGAGCGCGACGATGGCGCGCTTGAGGTCTTCGGCGCCGAGGGAGCCGGCGTGCCAGGCGAGGTTGCGCTCCATGAAGTCGACGCCCTTGCCCTTCACCGTCTCGGCGATGACCACCGTGGGGCGGTCGGAGGAGGCCGGGGGCAACGCATCGAAGGCGTCCGCGAGCGCGGCCATGTCGTGTCCGTCGACCTGCACGACGTTCCAGCCGAAGGCGCGCCACTTGTCGGGGTACGGTTCGAACGAGACCCGCTCCTCGGCGAAACTCGTCATGAGCTGCCGGTTGCGGTCGATGACGGCCACGAGGTTGCCCAGCTCGTTGCTACGCGCGGCCATCGCGGCCTCCCACACCGAGCCCTCTCCCGTCTCGCCGTCCCCCATCAGGGTGAAGACCCGGTGGTCCTCGCCGCGACCCCGTGCGCCGAGCGCCATGCCGACCGCGATCGGGAGTCCGTGGCCGAGGGATCCGGTGGAGGCCTCCACGCCGGGCAGCTGCACCTTGCAGGGGTGCATGCCGTAGGCGCTGTCGAGCTGCCCGTACGTCGCGACGATGTCGTCGTAGTCGAAGAAGCCCCGGATCGCCATCGCGATGTACATGCATACCGCGGCATGGCCCTTGGAGAGCACGAAGCGGTCGCGCGCAGGGTTGGCGAGATCGCCCGGATCGACGCGCATGGCGCGCTGGAAGAGCGCGGTGAGGAGATCGGCGGCCGAGAGGTCGCCGCCGATGTGGACGGCCCCCTCGTAGGTGCCGCAGAGCCGCAGCAGCTTCGCCCGCAGCTCGTACGCCAGCCCCTCGAGTTCTCGCACGCTGCGCCTCTCGGCCTGCAGCACTGGTCCGCCCATCTTCTGCCTCCTTGCCTGATGACGGGAAGGGTCGCGAAGACGTCTCGAAAGTCATCGTCGACTCCCACCGGGGCACCGCATCCGCGGGCCTGAGCCGAATCTAATCGCGTCTTGTTTACGTGTCAACAAGAAGATGAATAAACTTGATGAACACCAATCATCCGCGCCGCCGCGGCAGTTCTGAGCCCGAGCGCCCCGCACGGCGTCTGGCATACTCGACGGACGCGGATGCGCGGCGACGGAGCATCGAGGGGAGCGTCATGGTCACGCGGAGGAAACCGGCGGCAGCACGGCAGGGCGTGCCCGCGGGAGCGATCACGGAGCCGCTGGAGCGCACCCTCGACCACGAGAGCTTCACCCCGAGGCTGATGGCGCTGCTCACCCACGCGCTCGTCTGGCGCGAGTCCTACGAGCTCCGCAAGCAGTTCGGCATGGGCACGAACGAGTGGCGGGTGCTCTCCTCGCTCGCCGTCCATCCCGGGCTCACCTCGGGGGACGTCGCGGCCTTCCTGGACCTCAACAAGGCCATGGTCTCCCGCAGCACCAACGTGCTGCTGGCCGAGGGGCTCATCGTGCTCGGCGAGGGGCCGCGGGGGTCGCGACCCATCTATCTCACCGAGGCGGGCGCCCGGATGCACGACCGGATGCTCCCGATCTCGGTGCAGGGCCAGAGCATCATCCTCGAGGACATCCCCCCGGAGGACGTGGAGCAGCTCAACAGCGTGCTGCGCGAGATGCTCAAGAAGACGCGGGAGCTCCACCGCGTGGAGGTCGCCGCCGAACGCGAGAGCTGACACGGCAGGGGCCGTGCCGGGCTCAGAGCTCGAGCCGCAGGCGCTTCCCCCGGCACCGGGACACGCAGATCATCATGACCTCCGACTCCTCGCGCTCGCGCGCGTTCAGCACCGCGTCGCGATGATCAGGCTCGCCGGCGAGCACGAAGGTCTCGCAGGTGCCGCAGGTCCCGCCCCGGCAGGAGGAGGGCGCGGGGACGCCGAGCTCCACGACCCGATCGAGGATCGACTCGCCCGGGTGCACCGTGATCGTCGTGCCCGTGAGCGCGAGCTCCACCTCGAAGGGGTGATCGGCTTCGGACACGATCTCGGCATCGTTGACGAAGCGCTCCACGACGGCCGGCACGCCTGCCGCCTCGGCCGCGGTTTCCACCGCGTCCAGCAGTCGTCCCGGCCCGCAGGCGTAGACCCGACCGGGCGCCGCCGCGGCGACGATCTCGGGCACGGCCATCCGCTCTCCCTCCGAGGAGGCGTACACCCGCACGCGTTCGCCGTACCGCGCCAGGTCGCGGCCGAAGGCCATCGAGGCCGGCTCGCGCCCCGCGTAGTGGAGCGTCCACTCGGCGCCCGCCGCCTCGGCCGCCTCGAGCATCGGCAGGATCGGGGTGATCCCGATCCCGCCGGCGATGAACGTCGCCCGTTCCTCGGCCGCGTAGGCGAAGAGGTTGCGCGGCTCCGAGACCCGCACGAGCTGCCCCTGGCGCACCGCGTCGTGGAGGTGCCGGCTGCCGCCCTCGCCCTCCGGCTCCCGCAGCACCGCGATGCGGTACGCCCCGCGATCCGACGGCGAGCCGCACAGCGAGTACTGGCGGACGAGCGCGGGGGCGCCGGGGCGCTCGATGTGCACGTCGATATGCGCCCCGGGAAGCCATTCGGGCAGCTCCCCGCCCTGCGGATCCGTGAGCACGAGGCCCGCGATCCCCTCGGCCTCGTCGGTCCGCGACCGCACCTGCAGCGTGAGCATCAGGATCGCTCCGCCGCCGTCGCGAGATGCGACCGGTAGTCCGTGCGCTTCGCCCGCTGGATGAGTTCGTAGACCTCGGTGCGCTTCGCCGCGAACTCCGGGAGCGCCCGGGTGCTGAGCTGGTCGCGCTCCTCCGGGAGGTCGATCTCGACCTCCTGCAGCACGAAGGTGGGCGCGTGCGAGAGCACGAGCACGCGCTGGGCCAGGTATACGGACTCGTCGATGTCGTGCGTGACGAAGAGCACCGTCACCCCGAGCTGCTTCCAGAGCCGGCGCACCAGGTCCTCGAGCTCGGCACGGGTCTGCGCGTCGACGGCGGCGAACGGCTCGTCCATGACGAGGATGTGCGGCTCGAAGGCGATGGCTCGGGCGATCGCGACGCGCTGCTGCATGCCCCCGGAGAGCTGCCAGGGGTACTTCTTCCCGGCGCCCGCGAGCCCCACGGCCTCGAGCGCCTCGGCGACGAGCTCGCGGCGGCGCGACGCCGGGAGGCGCTTGGCCCGCAGCGGCAGCTCGACGTTGTCCTGCACGGTGAACCACGGGTAGAGGCTGCGTCCGTACTCCTGGAGCACGACGGCCATGCCCTCAGGCGGACCGGTCACCGGCGCGCCCTCGAGCAGCACCCGGCCCTCGCTCGGCGGCAGCAGGCCGGCGACGCACCGCAGGAAGGTCGTCTTGCCGGCGCCCGAGGGGCCCACGATGCACACGAGCTCGTTCCGCGCGATCGAGAAGTCGAGCCGGCCGATCGCCTCGACGGCGGACTCCCCCGTGCCGTAGACCTTCCGCAGGCCGTCGACGCGCAGCATCGCGGCATCCCCGTCCGGCGTGTTCGTCTGGGTCATGATCATTTCTCCTGTCTCTGCATGCCGACGTACCACCGCAGCACGCGCCGTTCGACGAACCGGAAGAGCAGATTCGCCGTGATGCCGATGATCCCGAGCAGCACGATCCCGGCCCACATCTCGCGGAACTGGAAGAGCCGCTGGAACTGGATGATGTTGAAGCCGATCCCGTTGGTCGAGGCGAACATCTCGCTGATCACCATCATGATGATGCCGATGGAGAGCGCCTGCCTCGCCCCGACGAAGACCCGGGGCGACGCCGCCGGGATCACCACGGAGACGAGTCGCCGCAGGCCCCCGAGCCGATACGTCCGCGCCGTGTCGAGCTGGGTGAGGTCGACCGAGCGCACCCCCTCGATGGTGTTGATGAGCACCGGCCAGACGCAGCCGAAGGCGATCACCGTGATCTGCATGCCCGCGCCGATGCCGGTGAAGAGCATCACGATCGGCACGAGCACCGGCGGCGGGATGGCGCGGAAGAGCTCGAAGACGGGCTCCGTGAAGAGTCGCAGCCGGCGTGACGAGCCGACGAGCAGTCCGAGCGCCGTGCCGATCGCCACCGCGGCGATGAAGCCGACGAGGAGGCGGCCGAGGCTCGGCAGCACGTCGCTCGACAGTCGGCCCTCGAGCCAGGTGGGTCCGAAGGCCCCGAGGATCGCGGGCGGGGACGGCCAGTAGATGTTCCGAGTGATCTCCGCCGCGAGGGTCCAGAGCGCCACGAGCACGACCGGCACGGCCAGCGCGGTGACGGCCCAGCGCAGGGCCCTCATCGTGCCGCCTCCGCTCGCACCGAGGCGTGCCAGAACATCGCGCGCCGTTCGAGCGCGCGCGTGCCCACGTTGATGATCACGCCGAGCAGCGCCGCCACGAGCACGAGCGCGTACATCGTCCCGATCGCCGCGGACGACTGCGCGAGCGCGATGAGCTTGCCGAGCCCGGGCGTCGCGATGACGAGCTCGCCCGTGATCTCGAGGATCAGGGCGACGGAGGCCGCGAGCCGCACGCCCACGATGAGGTACGGCGTCATGCTCGGCCAGATGACCCGCGCGACGGTGCGCACGAGACCCAGGCGGTAGCTGCGCGCGGTCTCGAGCGCCACGCGATCCACGTCGCGCACGCCGTAGATCACCTGGAGCAGCACGGGCCAGAAGCTGCCGAACACCACGAGCAGGAGCGTCGCCTGCATCGTCGTGCCGAAGAGCAGCGCCGCGATCGGCACGAGCGCCACGGACGGAATGGGGCGGAGGAACTCCACGGTCGAGGCGAGCATGCGATCGAGGATCGGCACGCTCGCGATCAGCACGCCGAGCAGGGAGCCCGCGACGACCGCGATCCCGAGGCCGATGAGCCAGCCGGTCACCGTGGAGCCGAGGGCCGACCAGAACTCGGGGCGCCGCAGCTGGTCGCCCAGGGACGCGAGGATCTCGGTGAGCGGCGGGAAGTAGGCGGGGTTGACGAGTCCGCTGCCCGGGATCGCCTGCAGCGCGATCGCGAGGGCCGCGAGCCCCGCCGCACCCCAGAGCAGTGCCTCGCGGCGGCCGCGGAACGCCTGCCGGACGCTCGTGGCGCTCATGCGCCGCCCCCGAGGTGGGCGGCGAGCGCCTCGAGCTGGATCGCGACGGCCACGGCGCCCGGATCGGGGACCCCGACGGCGCGCTCCCCCAGATAGCTGCTGCGGCCGAGGCTCGGCGTCAGCGCGGCGGTCGCCTCGGCGCCTGCGCGGGCCGCGGCGGCCGCGGCGGCGAGGCGCTCGCGCGGACCGGCGGCGGCCGCCAGGGCGGCGACGCCGGGGACGAGCGCGTCCACCATGGTGCTGTCGCCGGGCGCCGCTCCGCCGACGCGGCGCACCCGCGCGACGCCGTGCGCGGCGGCCTCGGCCCACTCCTGCGGCCCCGGATGCGGGACTCCGCGCAGGGACTCCGCCAGGCCGAGGACGAGCGTGCTGTAGAGCGGGCCCGAGGTGCCGCCGATCTCCCGGCGGAGCACCTCGGAGAGCGCGCGCAGGTACGCGGCCGGATCCGGAAGCCCGGCGAGGCGTTCGCCCGCGGCGCGCACCGCGGCGGCGCCCCGCGCGAGGTTGATCCCGAGATCGCCGTCCCCGACGCGGCGGTCGAGCGCGCTGAGCTCCGGCTCCGCATCGCCGAGGGCCTGCGCGAGCGCGGCGACCGCGGCGTGCAGCAGCACCACCTCGGACGCGGAGGCGGTGCCGACGGCCGCAGCGACCGGATCTGCGGGAGCGGGCAGCTCCGTCACCCGCTCGGGGTCGAGGAGCGGGGTCGTGCGGGGGAAGGCCGCGACCGACGTCTCCTCCGCGAGCAGCTCGAGCAGCTCGGCATCGACGGCTGCGACCGTGAGCGACGCCCCCGGCATCTCGAGCGAGGTGAGAAACGCACCGGCCCAGCTCATCCGCGCGCGCAGTCCGCGGCGCGTGAGCCCCGCGAGCACGGCGCCCTGCAAGATCCGCAGTTCGAGATCCGGGGTGCCGCCGAGTCCGTTCACCAGCGCCACGACCTCGGTGCCTGGCGCGAAGCCGCGGGCGCTGCAGACCGTGTCGAGGAGCCGTTCGGCGATCGCGGCGGCCGGGACGATCCCGCTGCGCTCGGCCCCGGCCTCGCCGTGGATGCCGAGGCCCCACTCGACCTCATCCGCGCCCAGCGCGAAGTTCGCCTCGGCGCCCGGCACCGAGCACGGGCCGAGCGCGACCCCCATGGTCGCGGCGCCGGCGAGCAGGCGCCGCACGACCGCCGCGATCTCCTCCAGGGAGCCGCCGCGCTCCGCGGACGCCCCGGCGACCTTGTGCGCGAGGACGGTGGCGGTGAGCCCGCGCGCGCCGACGCGAGACCCCTCGCCGAGCGCCGCGTCGTCGGCGACGAGCACCGTCTCCACGCGGATGCCCTCGGCGCGGGCGAGCTCGGCGGCGAGGCCGAAGTTCAGGCGGTCCCCCGTGTAGTTCTTGACGACGAGCAGGACCCCCGCGTCAGTCGCCACGGCGCGGACGGCGGCCAGCACGGCGTCGACCGACGGCGAGGTGAACACGGGTCCGAGCACGGCGGCGTCGAGCATCCCGGCGCCCACGTAACCGGCGTGCGCGGGCTCGTGGCCCGAGCCGCCGCCCGCGACGATCGCGACGCGATCCCGCGGCTTCCGGGTCTCCGGGGAGCGGACGACCACCGGCCACCCGGCGAGCCGTGCGAGGTGCGCCGATCCCGCGACGAGTCCGGCGATGTAGTCCTCGATGACCCGATCCGGGTCGCCGATGATCTTCTTCACGGTGCGCTACTCCCCCGCGATGAATCCGGCGGCCCGCTCGGTCGCCCCGTCGGGATCGTCGAGCGACTCCGCAGCGGCGGCGAGGTCCGCGATGAGCTGCAGATCGCCCTCCGTCAGTCCCCAGGTGAAGTCGGTGAGGATCATCCCGTCGACGAGTGCGGGATCGATCTCCGTGAAGTTGCCGAGCTCGGCGCGCACCGCGTCCGGATGCTCCTGGGCGTAGTCGAAGGACTGCTCGAGCGCGGTGTTGAAGCGCTCGATGAGCTCCCGATCCGACTCGGCCTTCTCCTCGGTGGTGAAGTAGAGCGCGGTGACGAAGTCGGGGTCGGCCTCGGCGTAGGTGCTCGTGACGAGGCGATCCCCTGCGCCCTGCAGCACGCCGAGGAACGGCTCGGCGGTCGAGGCCGCGTCGATCTGACCGATCTCGAGCGCCGCGCCCATGTCGGGCAGCGCCATCTCGACGAAGTCGACCTGCGCCGGGTCTCCGCCGTCCTTGCGGATCGCCTCCCAGAGGGCGACCTCGTGCAGACCGCGGAGGGCGTTCACGGCCACGGTGCGCCCTTCGAGATCGGCGGCGCTCTGAATCTCGCTGTCCGCCGGGACGAGGACGCCCCCGTGGTCCTCGCCGACCACGCCCGTGCTGCGGCCGCCGACCGCGGTCGCCACGAGCGGCAGCCCCTGGCCGACGGCCTGCAGCAGGTTCACGGAGCCGCCGTAGAGCAGGTCGTACTGCCCGTTGATGAGCGCGGGGATCATGGCGGCGCTGCCCTGGCCGAACTCGATCTCGAGCTCGATGCCCTGCTCGGCGAAGAAGCCCTCGTTCTCGCCCACGTAGAGCGCGGCGACGTCGACGACGGGGACGGCGCCGACCTTCACGGTCTGCAGTTCCCCCTCCGCCGGTTCGGGGGCGTCGCTCGCCGCCGGGCTGCATCCGGTGAGCGCGAGGGCGACCGCGGCCGCTCCGATCAGCGCCATTGCTGCTCGTTTCATGGTGTTTCTCCTGTGTGTCGGGTGTTCGGGTCTCGGTCCGCTCAGCGCAGCGTCGCCCGCATGGGCAGCCGCTCGTAGCCTCTGAGCCAGTTGGAGTGGAAGCGCACGGGTTCGCCCGCGGGCTCGATCGTGTCGACGAGCTCGGCGACGGCGGTGAGGAAGCAGGTGGCCTCCATGCGCGCCATCATCTGGCCGACGCAGCCGTGGATGCCGGTGCCGAAGGCGAGGTGGCCGGCGGTGTCGCGCTCGAGGTCGAAGCGCTCGGGGGCGTCCCATCGCCTCGGATCGCGGTTCGCGGCCGCGAGGTTCATGATGACCTTCTCGCCCCGACGCACGGTGGAGCCGCCGATCTCGACGTCCCGGGCCGCGGTGCGGCCGATGTACGGGCTCGGAGCGTTCCAGCGCAGCGCCTCCTCGAAGGTCTTCCGCGCGAGGCTCGGATCCCCGCGCAGCGCGGCCCATGCCCGCGGGTGCTCGGCGAGGGCGCGCAGCGCGAACTGGAGCCCGAAGATGGTCGTGTCGATGCCGGCGGAGAGGAACGTCCGCACGAGCATGCCCGCATCCTCCTCGCTGATCTCGCCGTCGTCGACGTAGCCGTAGATCGTGTGGCCGAGCCCGCCGGGGGTGAGCGCCTCCCGGCGCATCTGCCAGCCGACGAAGGCGGCGGCGTCCTCGGCCTCCTCGGCGGCGCGGCGGTAGAGCTCGTTGCGCGGTCCCATGGCCTGGAAGTTGAGATTGGCGTACGGCAGCAGATGCTCCCGGCCCTCGGGGCTGAAGCCGACGGCGTCGGGCAGCACCTGGAGCGGGTAGGAGCGCGCCAGCTCGGCGGCGTCGAACTCGCCCGAGCCGAGCCCCGCGGCGACGATCTCGTATGCCCGGCGCTGGAAGTCCTCGGTGAGACGGCGCACGACCCGCTGGCTCAGCACGGAGGTCATGATGCGGCGGTACTTCGTGTGGGTCGGAGGATCCTGCTCGAGGATCACACTCGGCTTGCGCCAGTTCTCGGCGGTCTTCGTGTTCGTGATCCCCGTGCCCGCGGAGGATTCGAAGGCCTCGTAGTCGCGGAAGACGCGCTCCACCGTGTCGTAGCGGCCGGTGAACCAGATGCCGTAGTCCGGCAGCCACACCATCTCGGCCGTCTCCCGCAGCCGCGCGTCGAAGGCGTGCGGGTCATCCATCGTCTCCGGCGAGAAGGGGTCGAGCCCGATCGTCTCGGCGGATGCGTGCGAGGTCGGTTCACTCATCTGGACTCCATCGTTCAGCGGCTCGGCGGCGAATGGATTTGAGTTTATATACCAACCAATTTGATGTCAAACTAGTTTCACGAGCGGCATAGACTGACCGCAGACCGATCCCGAGGAGAGGAGCCGCGGATGGGCGAGATGACCGAGGCCGCACCGGAGATCAGGCAGCTCGCCGCGCGCCGGGGGCTCGTCGTGGAGCGGCTCCCCGACACGATCGATCGCGACAGCTACACCCCGGCACTGCTCGGGCTGCTCAACAACATCCTGCTCTGGGGCGGCTCGCGGGTCTTCCACCGCCGGCACGGCATCGGCACCAACGAGTGGCGCATCGTGAGCGCGCTCGGCAACTGGCCGGGAGCGACCGCCAAGGAGCTGTGCGAGCTGCTCGGCATCAACAAGTCCGTGGCCTCGAAGAGCGTGAAGCTCCTCCTCGAACGGGAGGACATCGCGCAGCTGGACGGACCTCGGGGATCCCGGCACCTGTACCTCACCGCGCAGGGCGCGCGGGTGCACGACGACTGCATGCCGATCGCCCTCGACCGCCAGCGGATCCTTCTCGAGTCCCTGAGTCCCGAGGAGGTCGGCACGCTGAACGCGCTGCTCGTGCGCATGCTCGACTCGAGCGCGTCGATGCAGGCCTACGAGCGCGACATCGTCTCGGACGCCTCCTGATCCGGTTCCCCGCCCGTCCTCCCCGGTTTCCCGCGCCAGCCTGCCCCCGCCCGCTCCGTTCCTGACCCTCCGCCAGCTCCGCCAGCTCCGCCCCCGCTCCCTCCGCCTCTGCCTGCCCGCCTGCCTCGCCCTTCCGGCCCCGCAGCCTCCACCCCCGCTCCCTCCGCCTCTGCCTGCCCGCCTGCCTCGCCCTTCCGGCCCCGCAGCCTCCACCCCCGCAATCCGGGTCGTTCCGGCAGGGTTCGGGAGAGAGTCACCCTGCCGGAACGACCCGAACCGGGGGCAGGGATGGGTGAGGGAAGGGAAGAACGGGGCCGAGCGGAGCGGAGCGGGACGGAGCGAAGCGAGGCAGGACGGAGCGAAGCAGGCTGAAGCGGAGTGCGGATAGCAGGGGACGCGAAGGAGGATCGCGGTCGGCGCCGCGATCCTGATCCTCGATCCTCGGCCCGTCTCCCGCCCGCCCCCGCATCGGCCTATCGGCCTCGCAGCCCTCACCCGCGTCCGCACCCCGCACCCCTGTTCTTCCCCGCCCCGCCCTCCCCACCCCCCGAGCACAACGATCCGGGTCGCTCCGGCAGGGTGCGCGGGCCGCGCACCCTGCCGGAGCGACCCGGATCGAGGGGGCCTCGGGGATAGAGGGAGAGGAGGGAGGGAGGGAGGAGGGAGAACGGGGTCAGGAGGCGCGGTAGTTCTCGCGGGCGAAGCGCGAGTACGGCGCCGGCGCGACCGTGGCCCGCACCCGCAGCTGCCGGTGCCGCTCCACGGCGGGCTTCGCGGTGTTCGGCTCCTCGCCCCAGACGACCTCCACCTCGGTTCCGGGTTCCGCGTGGGCGGGATCGAGGCTCGCGAGGGAGAGGAGCGCCTGCTCGTTCACGCTGTACCCGACGTCGTGCGAGAGCCCGATGGTCTCCTCCCCCACGAGCACGCGATCGACCTGGTGCTGGCCGTAGCGGGCCTTCGGGAACTCGAGGAACTTCGCCGGAGTGCCCGCCTCGTACGCCGAGCGCTGGATCGCGGCGACGTCCTCGGGCTCCCACACGAGGGAGACCTTCACCCGCTCCGGCTCGCCCGCCGCCGCCCGCCGCTCGAGTGCCTCCCTGCCGATGAACTCGTGGTCGAACTTCACCGTGCGGCCGTATCCGAGCTCGTATGGAGTGAGGTAGTAGTCCTCGATGCGCTCGGCGTCGAAGGAGCCGGCGAGCGATCCCAGGCGCGCTGCGGGCAGCCACTCGAGGTACGCCGCGCTGCCCTCGCCCGTGTAGATCGCGGGGAGCGGGGACGGCACCCACGCGGACTCGAGGTTCGCCGAGGAGTAGGCGCGGGAGCCGACCAGCGTCAGCCCGAACGCCTCGCCCGCATCGACGAGGGCGGCGCGCACCCGCTCGCCGTCGGCCCACGGGCCGAACAGCTCGAAGCCGGGCATGCCGGCCATGCCGTGCCGCAGCGAGCGCACGGTGACGCCGGCGATCTCAAAGGTCTCCATGCCGAAGAAGCGCGTCTCGGGCACGGGACGGCCGGTGACGGTCTCGAGCAGCGCGAGCGCGTTCGGCCCCTGGAGCTCGTAGCGGTAGAGCGTCGGGTCGCCGCCGCCCGCCGCCGCCCGGGCGATCGAGTTCGGGTCGCGCTCGAAGCGCACGTCGTAGCCGCCGGTCTCGCCGTGGTACTGCACCCAGTCGAGCACCATGTGCCAGCCGACGAGGTCGTAGACGTCGTCGTCCGCCCCGGCCTCGCCCTCCAGATGGAAGAGAATCGCGTCGCCGATGAGGTACCCCTCGTGATTCACCGCGATGAACTGCTTGGCCGCATTCGCCGGGAACTTCGCGAAGCTGTTCACGCCGGTGTCGCTGAGCAGGCGGGCCGCGTCCGCCCCGCGGATGAAGAGATCGCTCATGTGATGCGACTGATCGAGCAGCGCGACCGACTCGCGCCAGGATCGCTGCTCCGAGATCCAGTTCGTGAACTCCGGCCGCACGGGGAACTGCGTCGGCAGCGCCTGGGCGTTGCGGAGGTAGGCGACCGGCCCGCCGGCGGCGGCGATGGCCGCGGCGGCGTTCTGGGCTGCGGGGGTGGGCGTCATGCTGAGCTCCTTCGATCAGGTCCGGGCCTCCAGCGTAGGGTCGCCGCACGCTGTTCACGGCGTTCTCGCTTCATCATCTCTGAATGCCGATAAAGTTCTGCTACATGGACCTCAACCTCATCCGCGTCTTCGTCGCGGTCCACGAGACGCGGAGCATCACGCTCGCCGCGACCCGGCTGTACGTCACGCCGCCGGCCGTGAGCCAGTCGCTCGCCAAGCTGCGCGGCGCACTCGACGACCGGCTGTTCGAGCGGGTGGGCCGCCGCATGCACCCCACCCCTGTGGCCGACGAACTGTATCCGGAGTTCCGCGACGCCCTGCTGCGGATCGAGCGCGCCGTCGACGGGCTCGGCGGCTTCGATCCCGGGGCGTCCGAGCGCAGCGTCCGCATCGCCCTCTCGGAGCTCGGGGAGATCGGTTGGCTCCCCGGGATCCTCCGCGCCGTGCGCGCCCGCGCACCGCGCATGAGCCTCGAGGTGGTGCCGCTCGACCCCGCCGAGCTGCCCGACTGGCTCTCGCGCGGCGTCGTCGACCTCGCGGTGACGCCGGCCGAGCTCCCCGCCGGTTTCGAGAGCACGCTCATCAAGACGCAGGGCTACGGCGTCGCGATGTCAGCGCAGAACCCGCTCGCCGAGGGCGAGCTCACCCTCGAGCGCTACGTCGCGGCGGCGCACGTCAAGGTCGCGGGGGATTCCGGGATCGGGCATCTCGAGGCCGCGCTCCGGCACGCGGGGGCGCAGCTCGTCCCCCGCGTCGTCGCCAGCCGCGTCGCCGCGCTGCCGGCGGCGCTGGCCGCCGATCCCGAGCTCATCGCGACGGTCCCCGACACCATCGCGGAGGGGTGGGCGGCCACCTGGCCGCTCGCGATCCGCCCGCTCCCCTTCGACATGCGCCCCCTCGCGGTCCGCCTCTACCGCAGGCGCACGGCGCAGCACCCTGCGGCGCTCGACTGGCTCTTCGATACGGTGGCGCGGGCGATCCGGGGCTCCTCGGGGCAGTTCGAGGTCATCCACGGCCGCGCATGAACGAACTCCACGGCCGCGCATGAACGGACTCCACGGCCGCGCATGAACGGCCCTCTTCGGGCGCGCGAATGCCACCGCCCCGGGCGCGCGGGCGGCACCGCCGGCGCACGAGCCCGCCGCGGATGCGCCTGCGTCGCGGCGCGCACCCGCGGCGGCGTCAGGCCCGGCGCGTGGACTGGTCGCGGATCATGCGCGCGATGGTGGAGCGCAGATGGACGAACGCCTCCTCCTCCCGGGTCGCCACCTGATCGCGCGGGCCCGGGAGGTCGACCTCGAGCGTGTCGACGACTGTCGACGGCGACTTGGAGAGCACGAGCACCCGATCGGCGAGGTAGACGCTCTCGTCGATGTCGTGCGTGACGAAGAGGATGGTCATCCCGAAGCGCCGACGGACGTCGAGCATGAGATCCTCGAGCTCCGCGCGGGTCTGGGCGTCCACCGAGGCGAACGGCTCGTCCATGAGCAGGATGCTCGGCCGGTACGCGAGCGCGCGGGCGATCGCCACGCGCTGCTGCATGCCGCCCGAGAGCTGCCAGGGATACTTGTCCGCGGCGCCCGTGAGCCCCACCGCCTCCAGCACCTCGGCGATGCGCTCCTGCCGCGCCTCCGGCCCGACCGTCCTCCGGTCGAGCACGAAGGCGATGTTGCTGGCGACGGTGCGCCAGGGGAAGAGCGACCGGCTGTAGTCCTGGAAGACCAGTGCGAGGTCGCGCGGCACGCCGTCGACGGGTTCGCCCGCCAGCAGCACGCGGCCGCGCGACGGGCGCATGAGGCCGGAGAGGCAGCGCAGCATCGTCGTCTTGCCGCACCCGGAGGGGCCGACGATGGAGACGAACGCGCCCTCGGGGACCGTGAAGTCGAGCCTCCCGATCGCCTCGTGGCGGTGCTTGCCCTCGTAGACGTGCCCGAGGCCCTCGATGGTGAGCAGATCCTTCGTGGTCGTCGCGCTCATTGCACTCCCTCCCGTGATCCCTGGTGCCATCTCGTCACGCGCGTCTCCACCAGGGAGAGGATCGCGGTGAGCACGTAGCCGATGATCCCGAGCACGAGGATCCCCGCCCACATGTCGAGCATCTGGAAGCTGCGCTGCGCGATGACGACGTTGTAGCCGATGCCCGAGGTCGAGGACATCTCGGCGATGACCATGACGATGAGCGCCACCGCGAGGCTCACCCGGAGCCCCGCGAAGATCTTCGGCGAGGCGCTCGGCAGGACGATGCCGAAGAAGATCTTCCCCCGCGGGAACGCGAACACCCGTGAGGTGTCCAGGTGCAGCGGTTCGACGGATCGGACGCCGTCGATGGTGTTGAGCAGCACGGGCCAGACGACCGCGAACGCGATGAGGGAGATCTTCATCCCATCGCCGATCCCGAGCAGGATGAAGAAGATCGGCAGCAGCGCCGGCGGCGGGATCGCGCGGGCGAAGTGCATGATCGGCTCGACATAGTCGCCGAAGGTGCGGCTGCGGCCGATCGCGACGCCGAGCAGGATGCCGAGGGCGACGCCGAGGCCCCAGCCCCCGAACAGCCGGCCGAGACTCGGCAGCAGATCGGTGCCGAAGCGCTCGGTGAGGAAGAGCGCGGACGGCGGCCCGGAGAACCACAGGTCCACGAAGCGCCCGATCACCTTCGAGATCGGCGGGAAGAACGGCGAGCCGATGAGCCGCGCCGCCACCTCCCAGACCACGCCGAGCGCGACGAGTGCGCCCCAGCGGATGACGAAGGCGCGCAGGCCCTTCCAGCCGTTCCTGCGGCGTCGCGGCACGGCGATCCATGAGGTGTCGACGGCGGTCATCGCGCCTCACCTCCCGTCCCGCGCAGCGCGGGCTGCCAGGAGAGGAACCGCCGCTCGGCGAGGGCGAGCACCCCGTTGATGGCGAGGCCGAGCAGGCCGGCGATGATCGCCCCCGCGAACACCAGATCCGAGCGGTTGCCGGTGGAGCTCACCTGGATGAGCCAGTAGCCGAGGCCCGTGCTCGATCCGCCGAAGAACTCCGCACTCACCGCGACGATCAGCGCGACGGAGGCCGAGATGCGGACGCCGGTGAAGATGAAGGGCGCCGCGCTGGGCAGCGACACCGACCACAGCGTGGCGAGCCTCCCCCGGCCGAAGCTGCGGGCCGTGAGCTTCGCGATCGGGTCGACGTCGTGCATGCCGTAGATGGTGTTGAACAGGATCGGCCAGGCCGCGGAGAAGACGATCAGTCCGACCTTCATCTCGATGTCCTTGCCGAGCAGCAGCATCGCCACCGGGATGAGGGCCACCGAGGGGATGGGGCGCACGAACTCGATGATCGCGCGGCTCGCCGAGTACGCGCCGCGGGACGAGCCGAGCAGCACGCCGAGCGCGATCGCCACGGCGCTGCAGATCACCATCCCGACCGCCCAGGCCTGCAGGGTGGCCAGCACCTCGACGAGGAAGGACGGGGTCACCAGCAGTTCGAGCACCCGCAGCAGGACCACGGAGGTGGGCGGGAAGTAGAACGCATCGACGATTCCCGACCGGGACACGACCTCGGCGACGATGAACAGCGCCAGGATGCCGATCGCGCCGCGAAGGACCCGCGCCCTGCGGCCCGTCCCCAAGGATCACTCCTTCCAGGCGATCGGCTCGAGATCGTCGATCGGCGCCTCGAGCAGGCCGTAGTCGACCATGAGGTCCATCATCTTCTCGGCGCCCGCGAGGTTGGGGGCGCCGTCCACGACGAAACTCGGCTGCGTGATGCTCTCCGCGAGTTCCGGCGTGAGCGTCGTGAACTCCGGCAGGATGTCGATGACGACCTGCGGGTCGTCGACCGCGAGCTCCGTCGCCCGATCCATCGCCCGCACGAACGCGGCGACGACCTCGGGGTGCTCCTCGGCGTACGAGGTGGAGACGTTCCAGTTGATCAGCGGGAGCTCGCTCTGCAGCTCGTTGCAGGTGGAGGGGTAGAAGAGGGGCTCGAGCCCCTGCGACTCGCCGATCGTGATGAACGGCTCCGGGACGAAGCCGGCGGCGATGCGGCCCTGGTCCACGGCCGCGGCCGCGTCGGGGAAGGCGACCTCCACGAGCTCGTAGTCCCCCGGCTCGAGGCCCTCGGAGGCGAGGCAGTCGCGGATCTGCACCTCGGTCGCCGACTGCAGCGTATTGATGGAGATGGTCTCCCCGCGGAGATCCTCGACCGATTGGATCGGGCCGTCGGCCTGGACGATGAGCCCGTTGATGCCCTCCTTCTGCGAGTCGGTCCCCTCGCGCACGACCTGGATCTCCAGCCCCTGCGCCACGGCGGAGAGGGTGTTCGCCCAGGTGGCCGCGCTGAAGTCGATCTCCCCCGACACCAGCTGCGTCACGCCGACCGCGCCGCCGGCGATGATCTCGATCTCGACGTCGAGCCCCTCCTCTTCGAAGAAGCCCTGATCCTGGGCGATGTAGAGCGGCGCGTAGTCGCCCGCGGGCAGGGTGCCCACGGTGACGGGCGTCGGGTTCTCGGGGTCGAGCGCCTGCCCCTCGCCCGATTCGCCGGCGGAGCCGGAGCATCCGACCGCGAGCGCGGCCACGACCGAGACCGCGGCGACGGCCGCGATCCGCTTACGAAGAAACGTCATTGTTCTCTTCACTCTCCTCATCGAGATGTTGCTGCGGCCGAGAGGCGCAGCCACCGGGTCCAGCATCATCAGTTTAACTGAAACTCCCAGGGATGCAAGGGGTACCGGCATCCGCGTCTCAGCGCACGAACGCGCTCAGCCCCGTCACCGCGCGTCCGACGAGGAGCGTGTTGATCTCGCGCGTCCCCTCGTAGGTGTAGACCGCCTCGGCGTCGGTGAAGAAGCGCGCCACGTCGTGGTCGGCGACGAGGCCGTTGCCGCCGACCACCTCGCGGGCCAGGGCGACCGTCTCCCGCAGCCGATCCGCGATCCAGACCTTCGCGAGCGATGAGTCCGCCTCGCTCCCCTCCCCCGTCTGCCGCCGCTCCGCGAGCCGGACGGCGAGCGCGAGCGAGGCGGTGACGTTGCCGAGCATCCGCACGAGCTTCTCCTGCACGAGCTGGAACCCCGCGATGGGTCGGCCGAACTGCCGGCGCTCCAGCGCGTAGCGCAGCGCCGCCTCGTAGGCGCCGGCCTGGGCCCCGGCCCCGATCCACGCGACGTCGGCGCGGAGCGGCTGGAAGAGCTCGGCCACGTCGGCGAAGGAGCGCACGCGCTGCAGCCGGTGGCTCTCCGGAACCCGGACGCCCTCGAGCGCGATGTCGGAGTTCGTGACGAGCCTGAGCGCGATCTTCCGCTCGATGGTGGTGCGCGTGAGGCCGGGCGCATCCGTGCGCGCGAGGAAGGCCTTCACCTCGCCGTCGGCGACGTCCCGCGCGAAGATCGCGACGAACGCGGAGTGCGCGGCGTTGCCGACCCAGCGCTTGCGGCCGTCGAGGATCCAGTCGTCCCCGTCGCGGCGCGCCGTCGTCTCCAGGCCCCGCGCGACGTCGGATCCGTGATCCGGCTCCGTCAGCCCGAAGGCTCCGGTCATCTCGAAGTCGAGGATCGCGGCGTCCCACGCCGCGGCCTGCTCGGGCGATCCGCCGCGGAGCACCAGCTCTCGGAACATCGCGACCTGCCCGTGGAAGAGCATGCCGATGCCGATGTCGACGCGCGAGAACTCGAACACGCGGAAGCCGGCGAAGAGCTCCCGGGTGCGGCCGTCCGGGCCGAGCAGCGCGGGGTCGTCCACGAGCCGCAGGTCGCGGAGGGCCGGGAGCAGCTCCACGGGCGACTCCGCCCGCTCCCAGTACTCGGCGATCACCGGGCGCGCCCGTGCCTCCAGCACGGCGCGCAGCGCGCGGAGCTTCGCGCGCTCGGCGGGCTCGAGGAGGCCGGCGAAGCCGTAGAGCCCGTCGTCCTCGTGCGGCGCGGTCACGCCAGCCCCAGCACGCGGGCGGCGTTGTCGCGCAGCACCTTCGCGCGCACCGGCTCCGGGAACCCGAGCGCGTCGAAGTCCCGCAGCCAGCGATCCGGCGTGAGCGCCGGGTAGTCGGAGCCGAAGAGCATCTTGTCCTGCAGGATCGTGCGGGCCTGCCGCACGAGCGCCGGCGAGAAGTACTTCGGCGACCAGCCCGAGAGGTCGATGTAGACGTTCGCCTTGTGCGCCGCCATCGAGAGCGCCGCGTCCTGCCAGGGCACCGAGGGGTGCGCGAGGATGACGGTGAGCCCCGGATGCTCGGCCGCGACGTCGTCGAGGAGCATCGGATCCGAGTAGCGCAGCTTCAGGCCGTAGCCGCCCGGCAGCCCCGCGCCGACCCCGGTCTGGCCGGTGTGCACCACGATCGGGACGCCGAGGCGCTCGATCTCCGCCCACAGCGGGCGGAACTCCTCGGCGCTCGGGTCGAAGCCCTGCACGGTGGGATGGAACTTGAACCCGCGGACGCCGCTCTCCTCGACGAGCCGGCGGGCGAGCGAGAGCGCCTCGGCGCCCGTGCGCGGGTCGACGCTGCCGAACGGGATCAGCGCATCCGGGTGCCGCGCCGCCCCGTCCGCGATCTCGCGGCTCGAGTTCGGGGGCGTGCCGAGGGCCGTGCGCGCGTCCACGGTGAACACGACGGCGGCCATCTCGCGCTCGCGGTAGTAGTCGGCGAGCTCGTCGACGGAGAGCGCCTGCGGGCCGTGGCCGAAGTACGCGTCCATGGCGTCGAGCAGGGCGTCAGGCAGCGCCCGCCGGCCCGTCGAGTCGAACTGCACGTGCACGTGGGTGTCGATCGCGCGGATCGCCGGGAGCTCGATGCGCGGCGCGTAGCGCGTCACAGCGCCACCCCCTCGGTCTCGGCCCGCCGCCGGATCCGCGCGAGGTCGATCTTCCCGCTGCCGCTGCGCTCGAGATCCCGGGTGACGAGCACGCGCCGCGGCTTCTTGTAGCCGGCGATCTCCTCCCCGACGCGGGCCACGAGCTCCGGCACCGGGAAGCGCTCCGGGTCGTCGACCGCGATGGCCGCGGCGACGACCTCGCCCCAGCGCGGGTCGGGTTGTCCGAACACGACCGCATCGTTGACCCCGGGGTACCGCATGATCGCCTCCTCGACCTCCGACGGGTAGACCTTCTCGCCGCCGGTGTTCACGACGGCCGCGCCGCGGCCCAGCAGCTCGATGCAGCCCTCCTCCTCGACGCGCACGAGGTCTCCGGGGATGATGTGCCGCTTCCCGCGGATCTCCACGAAGTTCTCGGCCGTCTTCTCGGGGGCGCCGTAGTAGCCCTTCGGCATCCCGCCCGTGAACGCGATCCGGCCCACGGCGCCGGGGATCCCCTGCACCTCCGCGTCGCGGTCGTCGAGGACCACGGTCCCCGGAGTGAGGCGGAAGCGCGCGGGCAGCTCCGCGACCGACCGCGTGATCCCGAGCGCGACCGCGCCGCCCTCGGTCGACGCGAGCAGATCGGTGATCACGAGCCGGGGCGCGAGCGCGTGCAGGCGCGCCTTGGTCGCATCGCTGAAGCGCATCCCCGAGGAGAGCACGGAGGCGAGTTCCGGCAGCGCCTCGACGCCGAGCGACTCGGCCGCTTCGAGGAGCGGCAGGGCGATCGCGTCCCCCGCCACGGCGACGCGCGTCACGCCGGCGTCGATGATGGTGCGCACCGCCCGCTCCGCATCGAAACGGGCGGTCGGCAGCACGACGACCGTGCCGCCGAGCAGCAGCGCGTTGATGACCGTCGTGAGGGCCGTTCCGTGCATGTAGGGCGAGAGCGCCAGCGCGACGATCCCCGGCGCCTCGCCCCCCGTGGCGGCGGCCACGGCCTCCTCGGGGGTCTCGGGCACCGGGAGGCCCGCGGTGAGATAGGCGTTGTAGGCCTGCATGGCGAGCATCTGCCGCACGCCCCACATCGCGGCCTTGGGCGCCCCGGTCGTGCCGCCGGTGTAGATGAAGAACTCGCCGTCGTGCGGATCCGCGTACGGCAGCGGCGCGCGCTCCGCGTACGCCGCGAAGTCGAGGGCGTCGGGCAGCAGGGGCGCCTCGGTGTCGCGCAGCTGCAGGAGCGCGATCGGTCGGCCGAGCAGTGCGACGGCCTCCGCGACCACCGGGGAGAGGCTCGAGGCGAAGACGACGGCGGCGCAGTCGGAGTCGTCCAGGAGCTCGGCGACCTCCCGTGCGCGGTACCGGAAGTTCAGCGCGACCGGGACGATGCCGACCCGGATCGCGCCGGCGAAGGCGAGCAGCCACTCGGGCCGGTTGTGGCTGAGGATCGCCACCTTGTCGCCGCGTCGGAGGCCGAGCTCCCCGAGCAGCGCGGCGACGCGCGCGCAGGCCTCGTCGAACTCCGCGCGGCTGAGCGTCGACTCGCCGACCGTCACGACGGCCGGCCGGTCGGGCTCGGCGAGCGCGATGCGATGCCAGATGTCGGCGTAGTGCCCCTCCATCGCCATCACCCCAGCGGCTGCTTCGGGCCGGAGCGCTGCGCGTGCGCCGAGAGCTCCCGCTCCCAGGCCTCGCCGATGCCCGCGGCGTCCCACCCGCCGTCGCGCAGCGCGACGGCGGCCTCGTCCGGGTGCGCGTAGAGCGTGAGCCGGTCGCCGCCGATGCCGATCGCCTGCCCGGTGACGCCGTCCGCCGCGGCAGAGGCCAGCCACACGATGAGCGGCGCGACGTCCTCGGGCGAGCCGAGGGCGTGATCGCGGCGGTACTCCGCCGGCACGGGCTCGCCCGCCGTGTATCGCTCGTAGAGCTCCGCGTAAGCCGGGATCGTGGCGGTCATGGGGCTGAGCGCCGTCGGGATGACGGCGTTCGCCGTGATCCGATCGCGGGCGAGCTCGAGCGACCACGTGCGAGCCATCGCGACGAGTCCGGCCTTCACCGCCGAGTAGTTGCTCTGCCCGAAGCTGCCGAACTGCCCGGCGGGCGAGCCGATGAGGATGATGCGCCCGCCCTCGCCCTGGGCGCGCATGGCCGCGGCGGCGGCCCGGCCGCAGGTGAAGCTGCCGCGCAGGTGCGTGGCCACGACCGCATCGAAATCGTCGTCCCCCATCTTCCAGAGCACGCGATCGCGCAGCACACCGGCGTTCGCGACCAGCACGTCGAGTCGCCCGAAGTGCGCGAGCGCCGCGGAGACCAGGGCGTCGGCGGTCTCGCTGGGCCCCACGGGCGCGACGACTGCGGTCGCGCGTCCGCCGGCGCGCTCGATCTCGGCCACGGTGTCCGCCGCCGACGCCGCGTCGACGTCGTTGACGACCACCGCCGCGCCCGCCGCGGCGAGCGCGAGCGCGTAGGCGCGGCCGAGGCTCCGGCCCGCGCCGGTGACGATCGCGGACGCGCCTGCGAGCTCCCCGCCGCTCATCGGAGGTACCTCAGCAGCATCTCGGCGACGCAGACCGGTTTCTCGCCGCCCTCGCGCTCCCACGTCACCGTCGTCGCGATCTGGTACCCGCCGGCCACCTCGTCGACGGCATCGACGACGCCCGAGACGCGGATGCGGGAGCCGACGGGGACGGGGGCGGGGAAGCGGAGCCGGTTCAGCCCGTAGTTGATGCCCATCGAGGCACCCGTCACCTCGAAGACCTCGGCCATGAGCGGCACGACCAGCGAATGCGTGAGCAGGCCGTGGGCGATCGTGCCGCCGAAGGGCGTCGCCGCGGCGGCCTCGGGATCGACGTGGATGGGATTGCGATCGCCCGTCACCCGGGCGAAGTCGTCGACGTCCTGCTGCCTCACCTCCAGCCAGGAGGAGGGCCCGTAGGCGCGTCCGGTATATGCGGGCAGGTCCTCGATGGGGATCGACAGCGCGATCGCTTCGGGCATCTTCGCCTCCAGTGCTGGTCGTTCTGGACTCGGCCTCACTGCCGAGTAGATTCAGTTTAACTGAAACTAAACTCGGCCACCACCCCGTGCTCGATTACTGTGGGCGGAAGGAAGACTCGGAGGATCACGTGGAACAGTCCGGCAGCTTCGTCTATCTCATCAAGCAGCTCGAGATGGGTCTGCGCCCGCGATTCATCGAGGCGTGCGCCGAGGGCGGCATGACGTACGGCCAGTACACCGCGCTCACGGTGCTCAGGCATCGCCCCGGCATCACGAGCTCGGAACTCGCACGGCGCTCCTTCGTGCGCGCGCAGAGCATGGCTGCGACCGTCGATCCCCTCCTGGAGGCGGGGCTCGTGCGCCGCGAGCAGGATCCCGCGCACGCCAGGCGGATGCTGCTCTTCCTCACCCCCGAGGGCGAGCGCACGATCGACCGCCTGTCCCCCTCGGTGGATCGCCTCGAGGAGCAGCTGCTCGGCGACCTCGACGAGTCGGAGCGGCAGCTGTTCGCGAGCCTGCTGCGCCGCTGCCGGCACGCGCTCGACGGCGGCGAGCCGCGGCGGGCGTCGGCGGCCTGAACGCGCGCGGGGGCGGAACGGGATGCGCCCCGTTCCGCCCCCGTCCCGCCCCCGCGGAGTCCGCCCTCGGGCTAGAGCGCGCCGGTCGTGCGCCACCCGCCGTGATACTCGCTGCGCGCCGTCTCCGCGTACGGCGTCGGGCTCACGATGGCGCGCACCGAGATCTGCTCGTGCGGCTCGACCGTCGTCTTGCCCGAGCCCCCGTCCGGCTCGCCCCACACCACGCGCACCTCGGCGCCGATCGGGACGTCGCGGTCGACCGTGGCGAGCGACAGCCCGCGCTTCTCGTTCGCGGTGACGCCCGTGAAGAGCGAGAGCCCCACGGTATTGCCGTCGGCGTCGATGACGGCGTCGAAGTTCGAGGAGCCGTAGTTCGCGTTCGGCAGGTCGAAGAACTGGTACCCCGGCCCCTCGCGGTCGATCACCGAGGTGAGGATCTTCGCGAGATCCTCGTCGTTCCAGGCCAGCGTGACCTTCTTCCGGCTGCGCTCCGCGTCGATCTTCTCGAGCGCCTCGCGGCCGATGAAGTCGTGGTCGAACTTCACGAAGGAGCCGTAGCCGAGCTCCCAGGGGTTCAGATAGTAGTCCTCGATGTTCTCGGAGACGAAGGAGCCGGCCACGGCGTTGATCGCCTCGTAGCTGTCGACCCCGAGCCACTCCCGATAGGGCCGCTCGGCCTCGCTCGTGTAGATGGCGGGGAGCGGCGAGGGGATCCAGCCGGACTCGAGGGTGTTGGAGGAGTAGGCGCGCGAACCGCAGGGCTCGATGCCGAACTCGGCCCCGGCCTCGAGGATCGCCGCGCGGATCTTCTCGTGCTGCGCGTAGGGGCCCCAGAGTTCGAGTCCCGGAGCGCCGGCCATGCCGTGGCGGAGCGTCCGCACGGTCTCGCCGGCAATCGTGAGGGTGCCCATGTGGAAGAACTTCACCTGCTCGAGCGGTCCGCCGTTGAGCTTCTCGATGATCGACCAGGCCTTCGGCCCCTGGATCTGGAAGCGGTAGTACTCCCGGCTCACGGCGTGGCCGTAGGGGCGGGAGGGCGAGCGGTCGTCGTAGCGGTACTCGAGGTCGTAGCCACCGGTCTCCGCATGGAACTGCAGCCAGTTGGCGCCCGGGGCGCGACCGACGTAGACGTACTCGTCCTCGGCCTCGTGGAACAGGATCCCGTCGCCGATCACGCCGCCGTTCGAGGCGACCGGGACGAACTGCTTCGCGGTGTTCACCGGGAAGTTCGCGAAGGAGTTGATGCCGGTACGGCTCAGCAGCTTCAGCGCATCCGGTCCCTTCATGAAGAAATTGACCATGTGGTGGGTCTGGTCGAACAGCACCGCGCTCTCGCGCCAGGCCTTCTGCTCGCGGCGCCAGTTGCTGAACTCGGCCGGCACCACGGGGTAGATGTAGGTCCCCAGCCGGGAGTTGCGCAGCATCTCGACCACACCGCCGTGCTCATCGATCAGTTCCTGCAGGTTCTTCGCCATCGTGTCCTCGACTTCCTTGTCTGCATCGCTCCAGCGGACGCTGCGGGGCCCCTCCATCGGCGAGAGGCGACTTCCCTCTCTCCATAGTGCTTTTGGTCGCCAGAATTGTCAACAAAATCTTGACGAATCATTTCCCCTGTGCTTCGCTGGAGGCGACTGAGAGGATCACACATGGCTGCAACGACTCCGTCCCTTCTGGTGGTGAGCGCCCACGCGGGCGACTTCGTCTGGCGCGCGGGCGGCGCGATCGCCGCGGCGGCGCTGCGGGGCGAGCGGGCGACCGTCGTGTGCCTCTCCTACGGCGAGCGCGGCGAGTCGGCGAGCCAGTGGCTGGCCGGCAAATCCCTCGCCGACATCAAGGAGATCCGCCGCGCCGAGGCCGAAGCCGCCGCTGCCGCGCTCGGCGCGGACATCGAGTTCCTCGACCTCGGCGACTATCCGCTCCTCGAATCCCCCGAGGCGGTCGCACGACTCGTCGACGTGTACCGCAGGGTGCAGCCGACGGTGGTGCTCACCCATCCGCTCGCGGATCCGTACAACGGCGACCACCCCGCCGCGGCGCGCATGGCGCTGCAGGCCCGCGTGCTCGCTCAGGCCATCGGCGTCGCGAACAGCGATGGCAGCTTCCCGAGCCGCGAGGAGATCATCGGCGCGCCCCCCGTCTTCTTCTTCGAACCGCACCAGCCGGAGCAGTGCGACTTCAAGCCGAACGTGCTGCTCGACATCACTGAGGCGTTCGCGCGCAAGCGCGCCGCCATGGAGTGCCTGCCCGCGCAGAAGCACATGTGGGAGTACTACACGCAGCTCGCGATCCGTCGCGGCGTGCAGGTGAAGCGCAACGCCGGCCCGAACCTCGGGCTGCCGCACGACACCATGGGCGAGGCCTACATGCGCTACTTCCCGCAGGTCACCGGGGAGCTCGCGTGAGCGCGGGGGCCGGGCGGCTCGGCGTCGTCGTCACGGACATCGCGCGCGCCGACGCCGAGATCGTCGCCCGCCTCGGCGCGCACGGCGTGGCCACGGTGCACGAGGCGATGGGCCGCCAGGGCCTCGTCGGGCGTGCGATCGCCCCGATCCAGCGCGGGGCGCGGATCGCGGGATCCGCCGTCACCGCGCTCTGCTGGCCGGGGGACAATCTCATGATCCATGCGGCGGTCGAGCAGTGCGCCCCGGGCGACGTGCTCGTCGTCGCGACGACGTCGCCGTCGGGCGACGGGGCCTTCGGAGACCTGTTCGCGACGGCGCTGCGCGCGCGCGGCGTGCACGGACTCGTCACCTCCACCGGCGTCCGCGACACCGCCGATCTGCGCGAACTGGGCTTCCCGGCCTGGGCGGGATCGGTGCACGCGCAGGGCACCGTGAAGGCGACGGCGGGATCCGTCAACGTGCCGGTCGTCGTCGAGGGCGCGCTCGTGCGCCCGGGCGACGTCGTCGTCGCCGACGACGACGGGGTCGTGTGCGTGCCGCGCGAGCGGGCCGCCGAGGTGCTCGCGGCCGCGGACGCGCGCACCGCGAAGGAGGCGGCGGATCGCGACGCCTACGCCGCGGGCGAGCTGAGCCTCGACCGCAAGGGGCTGCGAGCGCTGCTCGCGGAGCTCGGCGTCCGCTACGTCTCGCAGGCAGAACTTGACGCGGAGGCCGGGCCGCGGTGACCGCCACCGCTCGGGGCGGCGCGGTCGCGGGCGGCGTCGAGCCCGCGACCGACGGGCTGCCGTGCATGCTCATGCGCGGCGGCACCTCGAAGGGCGCCTACTTCCTCGCGGACGACCTGCCGGCCGAGCCCGCGGAACGCGACGCGCTCGTACTGCGCGTCATGGGAAGCCCCGACGAGCGGCAGATCGACGGTCTCGGCGGCGCCCACCCCCTCACGAGCAAGGTCGCCATCGTCTCTCCGTCGAAGACGCCCGGCATCGACGTGGACTACCTCTTCCTCCAGGTCGGGGTCGACACGGCGCGCGTGTCCGACGCCCAGACCTGCGGCAATCTGCTCGCCGGCGTCGGGCCCTTCGCGGTGGAGCGCGGGCTCGTGCGGCCGCAGGAGGGCCGGACGGCGGTCCGGATCCGGCTCCTCAACACGGGGGACACCGCGACCGCGAGCTTCGCGACCCGCGACGGGCGCGTCGTCTACGACGGCGACCAGGCCATCGACGGCGTGCCGGGGACGGCCGCGCCGATCGAGATCGAGATGGGCGGCGCCGGGGATCCCGCGCCGCTGCTCCCGAGCGGCCGCGCCGTCGACGAGATCCTCGGCACCCGCGTCACGCTCGTGAACGGAGGCATGCCCGTCGTGCTGCTCGACGCCGCGGACTTCGGGCTGAGCGGAGCGGAATCCCCCGAGGCGCTCGAGGCGGACGGCGCGCTGACCGCCCGGCTCGAGGCGATCCGACTCGCCGCCGGACCGCTCATGGGCCTCGGCGACGTGACCGAGCAGACCGTCCCCAAGATGTTCCTGCTCTCCCCGCCCCGCGCGGGCGGAGCGATCGCCACCCGCGCCTTCATCCCGCACCGGGTCCACCCCTCGATCGGCGTGCTCATGGCCGCGTCGGTGGCCGCGGGCATCCGCATCCCCGACACCGTCGGCCACGCCCTCGCCGAGGTCCCCGAGGGCGCCCGCGTGCCCGTGGAGCACCCCGGCGGGGTGTTCGACGCGCTCGTGCTCGTCGAGGACCGCCCCGGCGTCGGCCCCGTCGCGAGCTACTCGGCGAACCTCCGCACCGCCCGCAAGATCTTCGACGGACGGGTCTTCCCCCGCCCGCGACCGTGACCCAGACTCGAACTCCACGACCCGAACCGCACGCCGTCAGAGAGGACCGCACCATGACCGATTCCACCGCCTTCGACGTCGCCCACATCGGCAACGTCGAGCTGCTCACCCCGAAGTTCGACGAGAGCCTCTGGTTCTTCCGCGACCTCCTCGCGATGCGCGTGGTGGCGACGGAGGGCGACAGCGCCTACCTGCGCACCTGGGACGAGTACCAGCAGTACACCATCAAGCTCACCGCATCCGAGGCGGCGGGCGTGGGGCGGACCTCGTTCCGCACCTCCAGCCAGGAGGCGCTCGAGCGCCGGGTCGCCGCGATCGAGCGCCTCGGGCTCGGCGAGGGCTGGGTGGACGGCGAGGTGGGCATCGGACCGACCTTCGCCTTCCGCGACCCCGACGGGCACGCGATGTCCATCTACTACGAGACGGAGCGCTACGTCGCCGGCGACGAGGACCGCCCGGCGCTCAAGAACCAGGCGTCGGCGTTCCCCGGCCGCGGCGTCAACGCGCGCCGCCTCGACCACATCAACTACCTCGGCAAGGACGTCGAGGCCAACGGCGCCTTCCTCGCCGACGCGCTCGGCATGCGCGAGAGCGAGCGCATCCGCCTCGACAACGGCAAGTTCGCGGCGTGGTGGTTCCACTTCGGCCTGAAGTCGTACGACGTCGTCTACAGCGACGACTGGACGAAGCACGGCAACCGCCTGCACCACATCGCGTTCGCGCCCGACACGCGCGAGGACATCCTGAAGGCGGCGGACATCTTCCTCGAGAACGGCATCCACATCGAGTCGGGGCCGCACAAGCACGCCATCAACCAGACGTTCTTCCTCTACGTGTGGGAACCGGGCGGCAACCGCATCGAGTTCGCGAACGCCGGTGCCCGGCTGCTCCTCGACCCGGATCAGCCGGTCGTCGAGTGGAGCGAGGAGGAGCGCAAGAAGGGCCAGGCCTGGGGCATGAAGACCATCGAGAGTTTCCATACGCACGGCACCCCGGTGGTCTGAGGCCGCGGCGCGCCCCATCGGTCGGTGATGCGGCTTCGGTGAGCCGCCTGGCGCCCAGGCGGCTCACCGAAGCCGCATCACCGACCGAAGCCGCATCGCGGCGCTCCCGATCCCCGACCGAGCCGGATCGAGGCGGTCACTCCTCGGCGCCGAGGAAGCGGGCGAACTCCCGCTCGAGCACGGGCTTCGGCTGCGCGCCGCGCACCGTCGCCGCGACCTCGCCCCCCGCGAAGACGAGGACCGCCGGGATCGAGATGATGCGGTAGCGCCCGGCGACCTCGCGGTTCTCGTCGACGTTCACCTTGACCACGTCGACGCGATCCGCGTACTCCACCGCGAGCTGCTCGAGCACCGGCGACAGGCGTCGGCACGGCCCGCACCACTCGGCCCAGAAATCGACGATCACGGGCTTCTCCGCCTGCAGCACGGCCTCCGCGAACGTCGCGTCGGTCACATCGGTCACGAGCGTCATGACCCCTCCTTCACGTAGGTGAGCGCGTTCTTGTACTCCCCGACGGGGATCCGCCCCGCGGCGAGCGCCTCGATGCCGACCCGCACCCGGAGCCGGCGTCGGATCTCCTCCTCCGCCCGCCGCAGCGTCTCGCGGACGCCCGACGCGTCGAGCCCCGGCCGCAGCTCCGCCTCCAGCGGGATCGGATCGTCGAAGCGCACCTGGGACGCCGTGTCCTTGCGGATCCGCATCGTCCCCGTGAGCGCCGCCCCGGCGACGTCGAGCGCGACCTCGCGGATCGCCGACGGGTAGACGTTCATGGCCTTGTAGATGAGCATGTCGTCCGTGCGGCCGACGCAGCGCACGGTCGGCGCGGTCCGGCCGCAGGCGCACGCGACGCCCGTCACCTGGAGCTGATCGCCCGAGCGGAAACGGACCACGGCGAACGCCTCGCGCCGCAGCGTCGTGTACACGGCCTCGCCCGTCGCGCCGGGCTCCCACGGCACGCGCTCCTCGGTCGCGGGATCGATGAGTTCCACGAGCACGTCCGGTGCGGCGGTGAAATGCATCCCCTGACCGACCGCGCACTCCGCCCAGAGCGCGGGGAGCACGTCTCCGAGGCCCATGAATTCGCTCACGCGGGTCGCCCCCCAGGCGTCCATGATGCCCTGGCGGATGTGCGGCACCCCGGCCCCGGGCTCGCCTCCGGCGATCACGGTGCGCACCGAGAGCCCGCTCGCCGGCCGTCCGAGCTCCTCGGCGCAGCGCTGCGCGAAGTGCGCCGAGAACGAGGCCGTGGCCACGAGCACGCTCACCCGCAGCCGCTCCATCGCCATCGCCATCCGGGGCGTGGTCTGCCCGCCGATCCACGCGAGGGTTCCCCCGGCCTCGCGGATGCCGTCGGCGTAGGGCAGCCCCCCGGCGACGATCGCCATCCCCGTGGTGTGGGCGACGACCTCGCCCGGGCCGACACCCGCGGTGCGGTAAGCGTTCGCGATGGCGCGGTCCCAGCGCCTGCGGTCCTCGCGGGTGAGGCCGAAGTAGGTCGGCGCGCCCGTGGTGCCCGAGGAACTCGTGATCTGCGCGAGCTCGTGCCGGTCGACGAGCTGGAACGCCCCGAGCGGCTGCGCCTCGCTCGTCTCGCTCTGCGCGGCGCGCAGCTCGTCCTTCCGGGTGAAGGGGACGTCGAGCAGCCCGAGGTCGGTCATGGTCCCGGACACGGAGGCGAGTCGATCGCGCCACACGGAGTGCGACCGCAGGCGCTCCACCATGCCGTCGAATGCGCGCAACTGCCGCTCCCGCTGCTCCGCCCACGGCAGCGTGTCCTGCTCCGGGTCCCACAGGGGGTGCTCGGCCATGTCAGCCCTCCTCGTCGTCGGATCCACCGGCCTGGCCGCGATTCGAGATCGCGAACCCCCCGCCGTCGACGGGCAGCACGTGTCCGCTGATCCACCGCGCCTGCGCCGTGCACAGGAAGAACGCGGCCGAGGCGATGTCCCAGACGTTCCCCTCCGTCTGCAGTGCGACGTTGCGCCGCCGGACCTCCCGCTGCTCCTCGCTCATGCCCCGGGCGGCGAAGGCGCCCCAGATCATGCCGACCCGCACGCAATTGGCGCGGATGCCCCGCTCGGCGAGGGACCCCGCAGCGCCGAGCGTGAGCTTCTCGAGCGCGGTCTTGGCGACGCCGTACGGCGTCCCCGGTCCCCGGCCCTCGGCGGCTCCCGACGAGATGGTGACGATCGCGCCGCCGCGGCGCAGGTGCGGCTGCGCGTGTCGGATGAGCGACCATGCCGACATGAAGTTCAGGTCGAGCGCGGCGTGGAACTCCTCGGGGCCGACGTCGAGGAGGCTGCGCACGCTGCCGCCGCCGATGGAGTCCGCAAGCACGTCGATGCGACCGAAGCGCTCGTGCAGGGCGGCGATGGCCCGGCGCACCGAGTCGTCGTCGGTGACGTCGACGGTGAACGCCTCGGCCTCGCAGCCGGCCGCGCGGATCGCTGCCACCGCGCGCTCGGCGCACGCGGCATCGCGGTCGAGCACCGCGACGCGCGCGCCGTTGCGCGCGCACAGCCAGGCGATCGCGAACCCCACGCCGCCGGCGGGGCCGCTGAGGCCTCCGCCCGCGACGACCGCGACGGCGTCGGGGAGCCAGGGCCCCGCGGCGGTGGCGAGCGGATCGGCGGTCGCCTGCGCCCAGTTCTCATCGGTCATGGTGCGTGCACTTCCTTCGTGTGATCGGCGGGGCCGCGCCGCGGCGCGCCCGCGGGTCGGGATGGGGATCAGAGCGGGGTGTGGCAGGAGACCAGCTGGCCGTCGCCGAGCTCCCGGAGCCGCGGCTCCTCCTCGGCGCAGCGATCGTGCGCGAGGGGGCAGCGGGTGCGGAAGCGGCAGCCGCTCGGCGGATGCAGCGGCGACGGCGGGTCCCCCTGCAGCGGCACCGGGCGCCGGGCGATCCCGGTCAGCGGGTCGAGCCCGGGGATCGAGTCGAGCAGCGCACGGGTGTACGGGTGACGCGGACGCTCGTACAGCCGCTCGGCGGCACCGATCTCGGCGAGCTGCCCGAGGTGCATGACCGCGACGCGATCGCTGATCTGCTTCACGGTGGCCAGGTCGTGGGCGATGAAGATGCAGGCCACTCCGAGCTCGGTCCTGAGCTTCTCGAAGAGGTTGAGCACCTGCGCCTGGATGAGCACGTCGAGCGAGGAGATCGCCTCGTCGCAGATGATGAGCGCCGGGTTCACGGCGATGGCGCGAGCGATGGCGACCCGCTGCGCCTGTCCGCCGGAGAGCTCGATCGGGCGGCGCTTCGCGTACAGCCCCGGCTCGAGCCCCACGAAGTCGAGCAGTTCTCGCACGCGGGCCGCACGGGCGGCGGCGCCGAGGTCGGTGTGCCCCCGCAGCGGTTCGGCGACGACCTCCTCCACCCGCCAGCGGGGGTTCAGCGAGCCGAACGGATCCTGATAGACCATCTGCATGTCCGAGCGCAGACGGCCGAGCTCGCGCCGACGCAGGCCGACCATCTCCCGGCCTTGGAACACCACGGAGCCCGCCGTGGGCCGTTCGACCTGGATGATCGCCCGGGCGAGCGTGCTCTTGCCCGATCCGGTCTCCCCGACGATGCCGAGCGTCTCGCCCGGCATGAGATCGAAGGAGACGTCGGAGACCGCGTGGACCACCTCGCCCTTGACCCCGCCGGGGCCGCGGGTCTCGAACTCCTGCACGAGTCCCCGGACGGACAGCAGCGGTTCTCCCGCGGTCCGCGTCCCGGCCTCGACCGGTCGCGTCTGCGTCGTGCTCATCGTGCGTCCTCCTCGGCCGTTCGCGGATCGCCGGCGAGGCCGACGGGGTGGTGGCATGCGTACCAGTGCGCGGACTCGTGCTCCTCGAGCGGGGGCGCCTCGGCGCACGCCGCCGTGGCGAAGGCGCAGCGCGGCCGGAAGCTGCAGCCGACGATCGGCCGGCTGAGATCCGGCGGCTGCCCGTCGATCACGGCGAGCGGGGTGTGCGGCGGGTTGGCGAGCTGCGGCACGGCGCCGAGCAGCGCGTGCGTGTACGGCATGCGCACGTTGCGGAACAGCTGAGCGGCGTCGGCGCGTTCGACGATCCGACCGGCGTACATCACGAGCACCTCGTCCGCGTAGCTGGCGGCGAGGCCGAGGTCGTGGCTGATGAGGATCACGGCGGTGCCCAGTCGATCCTGCAGATCGAGCAGCAGCTCCATGATCTGGGCCTGGGTCGTGACGTCGAGCGCGGTCGTGGCCTCGTCGGCGATGAGTACTTTGGGCGACGCCGCGAGCCCGATCGCGATCATCACGCGCTGGCGCATGCCGCCCGAGAGCTGATGCGGGTACTCGTGGAAGCGGCGCTCCGCGGCCGGCAGCCGCACCAGTCGCAGCAGCTCGACCGCGCGCTCGGCGGCGGCGCGCTTGTCGACGCCGCCGTGGGCGCGCACCGCCTCGGCGACCTGGGCGCCGACGGCCATCGTCGGATTCAGCGAGCGCGCCGGATCCTGGAACACCATGGCCACCTCGCTGCCGCGCACCCGTCGCATGGCCGGCTCGCCCAGCCCGACGAGCTGGGTGCCGCCGATCCGCGCGGAGCCCTCGACGAAGGCGCTCGGGGGCAGCAGCCCCATGAGCGCGCGCACGCCGACCGACTTGCCGGAACCGGACTCGCCGATGATGGCGAGCATGCGCCCGGGGTAGGCGTCGTACGACACCCCGTTCACGGCGTGCACCGTGCGCCCGCCCCGGGAGAAGGTGACCCGCAGGTCCCGCACGGAGAGCACGGGCTCCCTCCGCTCCGCGTCGTCGTCGCGCACCGCCGCGGTCGTCGTCATCGTCGCCTCGTTCATCGTCCGCTCATCTCGTCTCGTACGTTGTCGCCCAGCAGGTTGAACGCGAGCACCGTGACGAGCAGCGCGAGGCTCGGCCACAGCACCAGCAGCGGGGTGGCCGAGAGCGACTGCTGGCCCTCGAAGATCATGTTCCCCCAGCTCGGCTGGGGCGCCGGGATGCCGAGTCCGAGGAAGCTCAGCGCGCCCTCGGTGACGATCATGATGCCCATGCCGAGCATCACGAAGTTCAGCAGTTGCGGGGCGATGCCGGGGGCGATGTGCCGCAGCAGGATGCGCCATCCCGGGGTTCCGCTGAGCTCCGCCGCCTGGATGTAGGGCATGCTCAGCACCCGCAGCGTCGCCGAGCGCGCGATTCGGGCCACCGCGGGGACGCTGAAGACGGTGAGCGCGAGGATCGTGTTGGGCAGGCTCGGTCCGAGCGTCTGCGCGATCGCGATGGTGAGCACGAGCGAGGGGAAGGCGATGAGCACGTCGAGGCCGCGCATGATGATGGTGTCGGTGCGGCCCCCGCAGTATGCGGAGACGGTGCCGATGCATCCGCCGATGGCGAGCCCGATGACGTTCGTCGCGATGGCCACCGTGAGCGAGGCCCGACCGCCGTAGACGAGCCGCGAGAGCACGTCGTTGCCGTTGACGTCGGTGCCCAGCGGGTGACCGGGCGAACCGGGCGGCAGCGAGCTGTCGAGCACGCTGCCGCCGACGGGGGGCTGCAGCGGGAGCACGAACGGCCCAAGGAAGCACACGGCGAGCAGCAGCAGCACGAAGCCCAGCGGGACGCCGACGACGATGCGTCGACGGAGGCGGTCCACGCGGATGCTGCGCCCGACAGCACGGATCGGGGTCGCCTTGGTGACTGCGGAGGTCTCAATGACTGCCATAGCGGATCCTCGGGTCGAGTACTGCGTACATCACGTCCACGAACAGATTGGCGAACACCGCGACCGCGGCGAAGATGAAGACGCACGCCTGGACGACGGCGACGTCTCGGGACATGGCGCCCTGCAGCATCATCGTGCCCATGCCGGGCATCGCGAAGATCTGCTCGATGATGACGGTGCCGCCGACGAGCACCCCGATGTTCAGCCCCACGAGCGTGAGCAGACCGAAGGAGGAGTTGCGGAAGGCGTGCACCCAGAGCACCCGCCACGGCCCCAGCCCCTTCGCCCGCGCCGTCTCCACGTAGTCGGCCGTATTGATCTGCTCGACGAGGTCGCCGCGCAGGAACCGGGCGTAGAAGCAGGCGAGGGGGATCGAGAGCGCGAGCACGGGCAGGGTCACCGAGCGCAGGTTCGGCAGCAGCCCGTCGGCCAGCGGCACGTAGCCGATCGCGGGCAAGGAGCGCAGCAGCACCGCGAAGACCAGCACGAGCAGCAGCGCCAGCACGTAGTTCGGGATCGCAAGCAGGGTCATGGACGACACCATCACCGCGCGGTCGAAGAGCCCGCCGGGCTTCCGCGCCGCCATGAGCGCGACCGGCAGGGCCACCGCGAGCGACACGATGAAGGCGAGCAGCACGATCTCGAGCGTCACCGGCATCCGCTCGGCGAGCATCGAGGACACGGTCTGCCCGCTCACGGAGGATCGTCCGAGGTCCCCGCCCAGCGCTCCGAGCAGCCAGCCGAGGTAGCGCTCGACCGCGGGACGGTCGAGGCCCATCTGGGCGCGGAGCGCCGCGACCTCCTCCTCGCTCGCATCCATCCCCGCCTGATTGCGGGCGGGGTCGCCCGGCATCGCTTCGAGCAGCGCGAACACGAGGACGCTGATGGCGAGCAGCAGCGGGATCGCGATGAGCACTCGACGCGCCACGAGCCGGGCGAGCGGCGAGGCCGCCGCCCGGCCCAGGGCGCCCCGGGTCCGGGCCGGCCGCTCCGCGACGGTCTCGACGGTCACTGCTCGACCCAGACCTCGTCGTAGAGCACCGCGGTGTTCACCGCGAGCGCCGGGATCGGCGTGGTGAGGCCGGGCCCGTGCACCCCGGCCCGGGCGACCTGCGCCGGCGAGAAGGCCATGCCGAAGGGGCCGTAGGCCTCATCGGAGATGATCTTCGCCGCCTCCTGGTAGCGCACCCTCCGCTCGTCCTGATCGATCGTCGCGACGGCGCTCGCGAGCACGTCGTCCAGCTCGGTGCGCAATCCGCGCTCGAGCGCGTCGGCGGACGTCGAGGCGCCCTCGGGCAGGGGCGTCCCGCTGTAGGGCGAGGTGGAGCCGAACCGCACATCGACGCCGATGCCGGCCGCGGGCTCCCAGGCTCCCGCGGTCTGGAGCATGGACTCCCAGTCACCGCTCGTGAACTTCGTGATGACGTCGCCGAGCGGCTTCGCCTCGATGGCGACGTCGATGCCGGCCTCTCCCCACTGCTGCTGCAGGGCCGTCGTCACGGAGCGCGCCGTGACGATGTCGGTCGTGCCGAGCTCGACCGTGAGCCCGCCGAGCTCATCCACCAGCTCGGCGGCCTTCTCGGGGTCGTACTCCCGGTAGCCCGCGACCTCGGGTTCCCAGAAGAGACCGCCCGACGCCGTGAAGGACTGGCTCATGTCGCCCTCGCCGTTGAAGAGCCCCTCGTTGATCGCGCCGAAGTCGGTCGCGTAGTAGATGGCCTCGCGGGCCCGCCGGTCGTCGAACGGCGGCTTGCGGGTGTTCAGCTGCACGACGTAGGGCGAGGTCGGCGCGCCGGGGGTCACGGTGACGTCGGGATTGCCCTGGGCCTGGCCGATGAGCGTCACCGAGCTGAGCCCCTCGATCGCGTCGCCCTGGCCGGACTGCAGGGTCTGGTAGGCGACCTGATCGCCGGCGACCGACTGGAAGGTGAGCCCGTCGAGGTAGGGCTGCCCCTCCTTGAAGTAGTTCGGGTTGCGCTCGAGCTCGAGGCGGTCGCTCAGGCTGTTCTTCACGACCACGAATGGGCCGGCGGCCACCGGTTTCTCCGCGAACTCCTCCGCGCCGAGCTCCGCGTACGCCGTCGGCGAGGCGATGAAGTTCATGTTGGTGCCCGGCAGGCTGTTGACGAGCGCGCCGTTGACGGCGGCGAGGTGGATCTCGAGGGTCCGGTCGTCGACGGCGACGATCGCCCCCAGGCGCTGCATGACGAGGTCGCGGTCCACGTCCTCGGGCAGCGCGGCGAACAGCTCGTCGAGGAACGCCTGCTCGAGCTCCGGCGTCTCCCGTTCGAGGTCGAGCGACAGCCGCGGCGCGGAGACGCTCCCGGAACTCAGTGCGCGGATCCAGTTCCAGAGCACCGCTCGCGCGTCGAGCGGTGTGCCGTCGCTGAACTCGATGCCCTCGCGGAGCGTCACCGTGAGCGTGAGCCCGTCCTCGGAGTACTCGTAGCTTTCGGCCTGGTCGGGGACGACCTCGGCGTCGCTGCCGTCCTCCGCGGCCTCGATGCGGAACAGGCCCCCGAAGATCGCGCTGTTCTGCCCCATGTTGGCGCCGACCGAGCTGCTCGTCGCCGGGTCGAGTCCGGTCGGCCAGCCGCCGCTGAAGCCGGCGTCGAGCAGCACGGTGATCGCGCCGCCGCTCTGCGGATCGCCGCCGCCGGTCGAACCGGCGCCCGAGGCGCCCGGAGACGTGCAGGCCGCGGCGCCGAGCATGAGGGCGAGGGTCGCCGCGAGGGCGCCGGCGCGGCGCCCGCTGCGGCGGGGTCGGGAAGCGGTGATGTTCACGATTCGATCTCCTTTGATCAGGGCGGGAGGCGCTTCGGCCGTCGATCCCCGGTCTCCCTCCGGGTCCGTCGTCGCTCCCGTATCAGACAGTCTGAAGAGGCCGGCGGCCCCCCAGTCGATGACTTCCATGGGGCGGAAGCCCGTGGCCCGGGGTCACCCCCGGGTGTCGCGGCCCAGCCAGCGCAGCGCGTTCACCGAGCTGATCGCGCGCCAGTCGGCGTCCTCCAGGCCCATCTCGCGCAGCGTCCGGGCGATGGGTTCCTCCCGCAGCATCGCGGGGAAATCGGAGCCGACGAGCAGCCGGTCGGCGCCGAGCAGCTCGATGAGGTACCGGATCGTGCGGTGGTCGAACACCATCGAGTCGTAGTAGAAGCGCCGCGCCAGCTCGAGCGGCGACGGCCCGTCGTCCGGCATCACCGCGCGCGCGGGGTCCGGCGGGCCCTCGTTCCAGGCTCCGCCCCAGAAATAGGCGGCCCGCGGCAGCATCATCGCGAAGCCGCCGGCGGCGTGGCTGAAGGAGATCCTGAGCTCGGGGCACGCCGCGGCGGTCCCTCCGAGGATCATGGAGGCCGCCGCGAACATCCCCTCGATCCCGACCACATAGGTCCCCATGGCCGCGGGCGGGAGCCGGTCCATCGGCGCCGGCATGGCGTGCACGAAGACCGCGAGCCCGAGGCGCTCCGCCTCGCGGAAGAACGGCAGGAAGCGCTCGTCGCCGATCGACCGGCCGAGGATGTTCGAGGCGATCTCCACGCCGGCGAGGCCGAGCTCGCGGAACCCCGCGAGCTCGGCGGTCGCCGCGTCCGGGTCCTGCAGGGGGACCATGCCGAGGCCGTGGAGGCGCTCGGGCGCGTGGGCCAGCAGCTCCGCCGTGTAGGCGTTGACGTGACGGGCGAGCGCCAGGCCGTCGGCGGGCGGCAGGTCGTAGCGCAGGAGCGGCGGCATGGGGCTGAGCACCTCGGCGTCGACCCCCGAACGGTCCATCTCCTCGATCCGTCGCTCGGCGTCGAAGAAGGCGTCGCGGGCGCGGAAGCGCAGCTGATCGAAGACGAGCAGCCGGTCGCGACTGCCCGGGATCGGCTCCATGCGGGGGAGGCCGGAGGGCGCATCGCCGGGGAAGCGCCCCGGAAGCAGGTGCGCGTGCGCGTCGATGATCATCGCGATCCCCCCGTCGCTGAGCCGGGATGCACCGAGACGTGGATGGCCGGGTCGTCCCCCGCGTCGGCCGCGAGGGTCTCGATCGCGAGTCCGACCTCATCGAGCCCGAAGGTATGGGTGTGCAGCTTCTCCAGCGGCACGGTGCCGGATTCGAGGATCTGGATCGCGCGCCGGTTCGCGGCGGCATCGACGCCGAAGGCGCCCTTCACCGTGATCGCCCGGTTGATGATGAGATCCGTGACGAGCGGGATCTCGCGGTTGCCCTTGAGGCCGGCCAGCACCACGCGGCCGCCGTGCCTGACCGACTGCAGCGCGTCCGTGATGGGCAGCGCGGCCATGGGCGTGAGGTCGACCGCGACGTCGACGCCCGCTCCCCCGGTGAGGTCGCGCACGGCGTCGGCCACGCTGCCGAACCCCTCCTCGTCGACGACGAGCGTGTGGTCGGCGCCGAGCTCTCTCGCCACCGCGAGCTTGTGCCGGTCCGAGGACAGCCCGGTGACGATCACGGTGCCGGCGCCCGCGGCCTTCGCCGCGATTACCGCGGCGAGCCCGCGCTGCCCGGGGCCGAGGACGAGCAGCGAGTCGCCGAGTCCCACGCCGCCGAGCTGCACGGCCCACCGCACACCGGCCCCGAGGGGGTTGTACAGCGCCGCGATCTCGATCGGGAGGGCGGGGTCGATCCGATGCATCACCGTGTTCGGCGACAGGTACAGGTGCTCGGCGAAGCCGCCCCAGAGGCTCGGTGCGACGTCGATGCCCGTCACGCCGTGCCCGAACTTGCGGAAGCGGCAGGCCTGGTAGGCGCCCGTCAGGCAATCCGCGCACGATCGGCACGGGACCACGACCTCGAGGGCGACGCGGTCGCCCGGCTCGACGCCCCAGCGCTCGGCCGCGCGCTCGCCGACCTCTTCGACGATGCCGACCGGCTCGTGCCCGGGGACGAACGGCCGGGGGTTCATCACGATGTTGCCGTGGTAGATCTCGATGTCGCTGCCGCAGATGCCGTTCGCCTCGACGCGCAGCAGCCCGTCGTCCGGTCCGATCCTCGGCCGCCGGAACTCCCGCATCTCGATCGTCCTCGGCGCCACCTGCACGGCGGCCCGCACCGTCCCGCTCATCGTCCGCTCCCTTCCGGTTCCGCCGTGGTCGTCCGAGTGTCCGGTCCGCGACGGATGGGCACGGAGGTGCCCGACCAGTTCGCGAAGAACCGCACGACCATCGAGATGCCCGCGGTGCGGGATCCGGCCACGGCGATGAGGATGTTCTCCGGCCCGAGCGGCGGCAGCGTCCGCTGGAAGGACTCGGGGGGGTCGGCGCTGCCGGGTGAGCGCACGCCGTTCTCGTCGGCGCGGTCCTTTCCGGCAGCCGCGAGCTGGGCCGTGCTCCTGCCGCTGCGCTCCGCGAGCCACTCCGCGACGGCGCGCCGGTCGTAGCCGCCGGCGGCGAGCCGGCTCGCGTGCTCGGGGCAGAGGATGACGCCGACCATGGCGTGCTTGAAGATCCACGCGCCCGATCGCCCGATCGTGTCCGCGAAGTCGCCGAGCAGCTGCTCGGGGTCGGAGGTGTGCCGGTTGTCGACGTACTCGCAGGTGCGCAGCAGCGTCGCCGTCACGGCGTCGCCCGGCACTCCGAGCTCCGCGGCCAACGGGGGCCACGGGCTCTCCTCCTCGTTCTCGGCGACGCAGATCGACCAGCGGCCAGGGAGCCCCTGGGTCGCCTGCTCGAGCTCGTGCGGATGGATGCCGAAGGCGTTGCGCACGATCAGCCCGATCGCCCGGGCGACGGTCGCGTTGGCCCGGAATCCGGGACCGAACGCGCCCCCGGTGCTGTTGAAGCCGAGCTCCCCGCGGATCGGGCCGTTCACGAGGATGATCGGAGCCGGCCCGCTCGTGGACTGCCACCCGCCGCCGACGGCGCCGCGCTCGAGCATGAGCGCCTCCCACGCGGCGAGGACGACGGGGAAGTACTCGGGCAGGCACCCGGCCATCGCCGCATTGATGGCGGCGAGCTCCACCGTGACGGAACGGTCCACCTGCGGCAGGTGGCCGATGACCTCGTCGGGGTCGCGGCCCGCGACCGCGAGGAAGCGGTCGACGAGCTCGCGGGACGCCGGCACGAGCGGCAGCCCGTCGGACCAGCCCGCGTCGTAGCACTCCTCGATCGCCGCGCGCGCGAGATCGGGATCGATCCCGACGCGCGCCGTCATGCGACGGCTCCCGTCTCGAGCGCCGCGACGATCCCCGGCACCGCCGCGCGGGCGCGCTCGTCGACCTCCTCGGGGGTGAGCACCGCCACCGGATGGCCGGTCGTCACCCAGGTGTAGTCCGGCATGCCCTGCAGGCGCGCCATCGTGCTGCCCGTCGCGGCGAAGGCGTCCGTGAGCACGACCGCGGCGGGCAGCCCGGCGCGCTGGAACGCGATGCCGTCGGTGACGGCCGCCGCGCTGCAGGAGCCGCAGTCGCCCACGCCGCCGATCACGGCGTCGCAGCGCTCGGCGAAGCGGTCGATGACCTCCTGCTCGAGCGGCACCGAGAAGTTCCGCTTCACCTCGACGAGGGCGACCTCGGCCCCGTAGTCAGCGCGCAGCCGCGCGGCCACCCGTTCGAGGAAGAGCCCCGCATTGTGCTTCGTGTTGTCCAGGAGGCCGATGCGCGCCCCCTGCAGGCTCGACAGTCGCGGTCGGGGCGCGTCGGCGCCGTGCGGGGCGCGCCTGGACCGCCCCGTGGGGTCGAGAATGGGATTGGACATGAGTCGTTCCTCCGTCGTGGCCGGGGTCCGGCGCCTAGTGGTCGTGGGTGATGATGCCCCGGATGTTCCGTCCCGCGACGAGGTCCCGGTAGGCGTCGTTGACCTGATCCAGCGTGTAGCGCCGCGTGATGAGCTCGTCGAGCTTGAGGTCTCCCGAGCGGTAGAGCCCGAGGAGCTTCGGGATGTCGTACAGGGGATTGCAGTCCCCGAAGAGCGCGCCGCGGATCTGCCGCTGGTAGCTGATGAGCATCCCGGCGTGGACGTGCACCGCCCGCTCGCTCAGGTGGCCCACCGACGTGATGACCACCTTCCCGCCCTTGCCGGTCATGAGCACGGCGGCGTTCACCATCTCCTCGGTGGTCGCGTCCGCCGTGATGATGACCTTGTCCGCGAGCTGCCCCCAGGTCGTCTCGACGACGAACTCGCGGGCCTCGGCGGCCGTGGCGAAGGCGTGGGTGGCCCCGAAGATGCGGCTGTGCTCGCGCTTGAACTCGACCGGGTCGACGACGATGACGTTCTTGGCGCCCGCGAACCGCGCGCCCTGGACGGCGTTGCTGCCGACGCCGCCCGCGCCGAAGACGACGACGGTGTCGCCCGCGCGCACCTCCCCGGCGTTGACGGCGGAGCCCCAGCCCGTGGGCACACCGCAGCCGACCAGGGAGCCGAGCTCGAACGGGATGTCGTCGGGGAGCGGGACCGCCGCCCACTCCGAGACGACCGCGTACTCGGAGAAGGTGCCGAGCGAGCAGAAGCCCCCGTAATCCTGCCCCGCTCCGTGGAAGCGGTAGCTGCCGTCGAGGAACATGCCGGTGCCGGCGTTGAGTCCCTTGACGCACATGTTCTGGTGCCCGGTGGAGCAGGGACGGCAGGCGCCGCAGGCGGGGATGTAGGAGCAGACGACCCGATCGCCCGGCCGCACGCGGCGGACGTTCGGGCCGACCGACTCGACGATGCCGGCACCCTCGTGGCCGCCCACGATCGGGAAGCGGACCGGGGCGTCCCCCGCGGTGATGTGGTGGTCGGAGTGGCACAGCCCGGAGGCGGCGAACTTGATGCGGACCTCGTGCTCGCGCGGATCGTCGAGCTGCAGCTCGGTGATCCGCCAGTCCTCGTGCGCCTCGTGGGCGACGGCCGCACGGGTGGTGATGGTGGCCATGATGGGTCCTCTCAGAGCTGGGGCGCCGCGGCGCCGCGCAGGGAAACGGTTTTGACCTGGGTCCAGTCGAGCACCGAGTCGGCGCCCATCGTCCGGCCGAAGCCGCTCTTCTTGTAGCCGCCGAACGGGCCCCCGATGACGCCGGAGCCCAGCGCGTTGTTCACGCCGATCTGGCCGGCCTCGATCCGGCGGCTCATGCGCACGGCGACCCCGACGTCCTGCGTCCACACCGAGGCGACCAGGCCGTAGTCCGTGCCGTTCGCGACCTCGACGGCCTCGGCCTCGTCGTCGACGGCGATCACGGAGAGCACGGGGCCGAAGATCTCCTCCCGGGCGATGCGCATGTCGGGGGACACGCCGTCGAAGAGCGTCGGCTGCACGAAGAAACCGCGCGCGAAGTCCTCGCCTGCGGGCCGGCCGCCGCCGGTCACGAGCTCAGCGCCCCCGCGCTTGCCCTCCTCGATGTACCCGAGCACCCGCTCGTGCTGCCGCCCGTTGATGAGCGGGCCCATGTTCACCGGCTGATGCCAGGGCCCCACGGAGACCGTCTCCATCTGGGCGGCGAGCCGGTCGACGAGCTCGGCGTGGATGCTGCGGTGCACGATCACCCGGGAGCCCGCGGCGCAGATCTGCCCGGTGTTCAGCGTGATCCCCGTGACCATCGCGGGTACGGCGACGTCGAGGTCGGCGTCGGGGAAGACCAGCTGCGGGGACTTGCCGCCCAGCTCGAGGTGCAGCGGCGTCAGGTTCTTGGCGCAGGCCTCCATGACGGCCGCGCCGGTCGCCGGCGAGCCCGTGAAGCCGACGCGACGGATCCGGGGATGCGCGGGGATCGCTGCGCCGGCCTCGCGGCCCAGCCCGGTCACGACGTTGATGACCCCGGCGGGCACCCCGGCCCGGAGCGCCAGCTTCGCGAGCGCGAGACCGATGAGCGGCGCGTCCTCGGCCGGCTTGATGACGATCGCGTTGCCCGCGGCGATGGCCGAGGCGACCTCGGTGACGAACATCGGGCCCGGGGCGTTCCAGGGGATGATGGCGCCGACCACGCCGAAGGGCTCCCGCAGCGTCATGCCGAGCGTGTCGGGCTGGTAGGTGGGCAGCGAGAGGCCCTGCACCTTGTCGGCCTGCCCCGCGATGAAGCGGATCTGCCCGGCCATCGGGGAGAGGCCCCAGTGCGGCCGCCCCACCTCCTGCGACTCGATCTGGTCGAGCGCATCGGCGTGCTCCTCGACGAGCGCGGCCCAGCGGAAGAGCGCGGCGGCCCGGGCCGTGGCGTGGGTGTCGCGCCACCCCGGCAGTGCCCGCTCGGCGGCCTGCACCGCGCGTTCCACATCCTCCGCGCCGCCGCGCGGCACGCTCGCGATGAGCTCGCCGTTCGCGGGGTTGATGACGTCGATGAGCTCGCCGCCCGCGGCGGGGACCCAGTCCCCGCCGATGAGCTGAGCCCGGTCCACGATGAGCTCGCCGTCGAGCTCGGTGATGGTGTCCATGTCCTGCTTCCTCTTTCCTCGTCGAATGGATCCGCCGACGCGGTCGTGCGGGGCGGCGCGGCGGCTAGTGGTCAATGAGCACGACGCCGCGGATGTTCTTGCCGTCGAGCATGTCCTGGTACCCCTCGTTGATCTGCTCGAGGGTGTAGGTGCGCGTGACCAGCTCGTCGAGCTTGAGGTGACCGCTCTGGTAGAGGCTGATGAGCCGCGGGATGTCGTGGAGGGGGTTGCAGCCGCCGAAGATCGCTCCCTGGATCCGGCGCTGGTAGCCGATGAGCATGCCGGGGTTCTCGTCGATCCAGCCGTTGCCCACCGCGGTGATGGTGACCTGACCGGTCTTGCCGACGACGGCGATCGCGTCGTGGATGACGGCGTCGTGGAGGATCCCGACGGTGATGATGGCGTGGTCGGCGAGCTCGCCCCACGTCGCATCGACCACAAACTCGTGCGCCTCCTCGGCTGTGGCGAAGGCGTGTGTCGCACCGAAGACCATCGCCTGCTCCCGCTTGAACTCCACGGGGTCGACGACCACGATGCGCTGGGCGCCCGCGAGCGCCGCGCCCTGGACGGCGTTGCTGCCGACGCCGCCGGCGCCGTACACGACCACGGTCTCGCCCGCGCGGACGCCCGCGGCGTGCACCGCCGTCCCCCAGCCCGTCGGCACCGCGCAGCCCACGAGCGCGGCGACCTCGAAGGGGACGTCCTTCGGGATCGGGATGACCGAGTACTCGGAGACCACGGAGTACTGCGAGAAGGTGCCGAGCACGCAGAGCCCCCCGAAGTCGACGCCGTCCTGATGGAAGCGGAAGGTGCCGTCCGAGAACTCGCCGGTCGCGGCGTTCTTGCCCTCGTCGCAGAGGTTCTGCCGCCCCGTGGAGCAGTAGCGGCACTTGCCGCAGGCGGGGATGAAGGAGCAGACGACGTGATCGCCGACCTGCACCCGGGTCACGCCCGCGCCGATGGCGTCGATGATGCCGGCGCCCTCGTGCCCGCCCACCACCGGCATCCGCATCGGCGCGTCGCCCTTCTGGATGTGGTCGTCTGAGTGGCACATGCCCGCCGCGTAGAACTTGATGCGCACCTCGTTGGCGCGGGGCTCGTCGAGCTCCAGCTCGGTGAGCTCCCACGGGGTGCCCGGCGCCCGGCAGACGACCGCGCGCGTGGTCATGCCGCCGCGCGCGGGTGCGGCGTCCGTTCCGGTATCGATGACGGTGTCTGTGGAGCGTGTGCTCATGGTGCGCCTTTCCGATCGTGAGTGCGGGGCTGCGACGGCTCCGCCGTTGGAGTCGTCGTCCCGCCGTTCCGGCAGCCGGGCGTCCGGCGTGCTCCCACTCTCGGCCCGGAGCGCGGGTCGGCCCATCGGACTTTCACCGGACGGAAGGAAATTCCTCCGAGCCAGCCCGCCCGGGTTGACTGGCAGCCAACGCCGGCGCGACGGAGGCCCCGCCGCGGCCGCGCACGAGGAGCAGAGGAGACTGAGGATGGTCGAGATCGAGGGCGGGGTCGCCGTCATCACCGGGGGATCCAGCGGGATCGGGCGCGGTATCGCGCGAGCGTTCGCACGGGCGGGGATGCGGGTCGTGGTCCTCGGCCGCGGAGAGGAGCACCTCGCAGAGACGGCTCGCCTCTTTGCCGCGGAGGGGCTTGAGCTCGACGCGCTGCGCGTGGACGTCGTGGACCTCGCGGCGATGCGCGACGCGGCGGCGGAAGTGATGCGGCGCCACGGGCGCGTGGACGTCCTCATCAACAACGCCGGCATCGGCCTGACCGGCCCCGTGACGGAGGCGACGCCCGAGGACTGGGACTGGGTGATCGACGTCAACATCCGCGGCGTCGGCAACGGGATCCAGGCCTTCCTGCCGCTCATCCGCGCCGGCGGCCGCGGCGGGCGGATCGTCAACACCTCGTCGATGGGCGGGCTGGTCCCGGTCGTCGCGGGACTCTATTCCATGACCAAGGCGGCGGTGATCGCACTGTCGGAGGCGATGCACATCGAGCTGCTGCCCGAGGGGATCGCGGTCTCCGCGTACTGCCCGGGCCCCGTGCACAGCAACATCGCGACGGCGGTCGGCAACCGTCCGGAGGCGTACGGCAGCTCCGGCTACGCCGTGCCGTCGCAGGACTTCGCGGAGGCCTCGCGCCGGCAGCCCTACATGAGCGCGGAGGAGGCGGGCGAGCGCGTGCTCGCCGGGATGCGGCGCGGCGACATGTTCATCCTCACGCACCCCGAGTTCCGCGCCGGGCTCGCGGAGCGCCACGCGGCGATCGAGGCCGCCTTCCCCGACGAGCCGATCGACGAGACGCGCGCCGCGGCGATCCCCTTTCTGCTCTCCTCGCCCGTGTACCGCGCGGGATGAGCCGCCCGGCTACAGCAGCCCCGCGTGCCGCCGCTTGAAGTCGACGGTGCGCGGGTCGGGCTGTCCCGGGCGCTCGCAGATCGCCCGGGAGATCCGATGGGCCGCGAGGCGCACCATGTCGAGCAGCGCCTGCGGCCGGTCCTTCCCGGTGAAGTAGATCAGGCCGACGGCGGCGATCGTCTCGCCCATGCCGTTCGTCACGGGCACACCGACGCCGCCGGCGTCGTGGGTGATGAAGCGCTCCGCGATCATCGCCTTCTCCTGCCGGATGCGGGCGACGGTCGCGCGGATCGCGTCGGGATCGACGGGCGTGTGCTCGGTGTACCGCTTCAGCGGCCCGCTGAGGTAGTCCTCGAGGGCGTCCGGTCCGGCGCCGGCGAGGAGCACCAAGCCCGCGGCCGACACGTGCAGCGGAAGCCGACCGCCGATCCGGGCCTCACCCGACCAGTTCGGGTGCGTCCGCAGCGCTTCGAGATAGACGATGTCGCGGTCGTCGCGCACGGCGAGCTGCACGGCCTGGCCCGAGGTGCGGTGGAGCGCGATGAGGTGGGGCAGCGCGTGCTCGCGAATCTCGAGGCCGCGCGTCGAGGAGGACGCGAGCCGCAGGAACTTGCCGCTCAGCCGGTAGCAGCCCTCCTCGTCCTGCTCGAGTCCGCCCCACTCCAGGAGCTCGCGGACGAGACGGTGCGCGGTCGGGAGCGGGAGATCGGCGTACCGGCTGATGTCGGTGAGCCGCAGCGCCCCGCCGCCCCGAAGGAAGGCGTCGAGCAGCGAGAGCATCCGCCCGGCGGCCGTGCGTTTCTTGACGTGCTCATCGGCTGCGATGTCCACTCGACCCCCCGTGGGCCCCGGATGGGGCCGCGTCATCGTCGACACGAAATATCCCTATGCTCAGAGCTACTGTACCGAGGGAACCGGGTGAATGTAAGCCTCGACTCCGGCCGCTTCGCCGGGGGCGGCGGCGCCCGCCGAGAGGAAGCGCTCGGCGTCGATCGCCGCCGAGCATCCGCTGCCCGCGGCGGTGACGGCCTGCCGGTAGTGCCGGTCGACGAGGTCGCCGCAGGCGAAGACCCCGGAGACGCTCGTCCGCGTGGTGGGCGCCGAGACGCGCACGTACCCTTCCGCATCGAGATCCAGCTGGCCGCGCAGCAGTCCGCTGCGCGGCAGGTGGCCGATCGCGACGAAGAGCCCTGCGGCCGCGAGCGTGCGCTCCGCGCCGTCGCGGGTGTCGCGCACCGTGACCGATTCCAGCTGCTCGTCGCCGAGGAGATCCGAGATCTCGCTGTGCCAGAGGAAGGAGATCTTCGGGTCGTCGGCCGCGCGGCGCGCCATGATCCGTGAGGCGCGGAGCTCGCCGCGGCGCACGACGACCGTCACCGATCGCGCGAAGCGCGTGAGGAAGGTCGCCTCCTCCATCGCCGAGTCGCCGCCCCCGACGACCACGACGTCCCGACCGGTGAAGAAGAAGCCGTCGCAGGTCGCGCACCAGGAGACGCCCCGTCCGCTCAGCGCCCGCTCCCGGGCCAGTCCGAGCTCCCGGTGAGCGGCGCCGGTCGCGAGGATCATCGCCGCGGCGCCGTGCGTCTCGCCGCCGGCGGTCCGCACCGACTTCTCCGGCCCCCGCAGCCGGAGCTCCTCGGCATCGTCGAAGAGCACCCGGGCGCCGAAGCGCTCCGCCTGCCTGCGCAGATCCTCCATGAGCTCCGGCCCCTGGACCCCGGCGGGGAACCCGGGGAAGTTCTCGACCTCGGTGGTGTCCATGAGGGACCCCCCGCTCGACACCGCCCCGGCGACCACGAGCGGTGCGAGACCGGCCCGCGCGGCGTAGATCGCGGCGGTGTATCCGGCGGGGCCCGAGCCCACGATGATGAGCTGCTCGGTCATGCCGCCGCCCCCGCCGACTCGGGTCGGGCGATCGGCGCGAGCGCGTGTCCGCCGCCGTCGACCGTGAGATCCTGCCCGGTCACGTATCCGGCCGACTCGGAGGCGAAGTAGGCCACCGCCGCCGCGATGTCGTCCGGCGTGCCCACGCGGCCGACGGGGATGTGCTCGGCGGCGCGCGCGAGGTGCGCCTCGATATCGAGCTCGGCGTCGAGGCTGAGCACCGCGCGACTCGTACCGACGAGACCGGGGCAGACCGCGTTCGCCGTGATCCCCCACGGTCCCAGGTCCATCGCGAGCGCACGGGTGAGGCCGATGACCCCGGCCTTCGAGGCGGAGTACGCGGAGGAGTGCGCGGCGCCCACCTGGCCCGCGCGGGAGGCGATGTTCACGATGCGGCCGTGGCGCTGCGCGCGCATCGTCGGGATCACGGCGCGGCACATGAGGTAGGTGCCGCGCAGGTTCACGTCGATGCTGCGGTCGAACGCCTCCTGGGGGACGTGCTCGACGTCCTGGCGGTCGAGCCCCTGCGGCGCGCCCGCATTGTTGACGAGCACGTCGATGCGCCCGGCCCGCTCGAGGGCCTCCGCGACGATGCGCTCGACATCGTCCGCATCGGAGATGTCCCCGAGCACCGCGTGGGCCGCGCCCCCGGCCGCCACGAGCTCGTCGACGAGCGACTCCACGCCGCGCCAGCCGGGCGCTGGGGCCGCGCCGAGCACCTCCTGCCGGCGGTTCGGCACGCCGTCCGCGCGCAGATCCGTCACGACGACCGTCATGCCCGAGGCCGACAACCGCCGTGCGATCCCCTGACCCACGCCGTCGATCTTCCCGCAGCCCGTGACGAGCGCCACCCGTCCTGCCATGTCCAGCTCCCTCCGCTTGTCCGACACGGCCACTCTCCGGCACGGGCGATCCGCGGCGGTGCGGGCTTCCGCCCCGCGGAAGCCGGCACCGCCGGAGCGCCGGAGCGGGCGGCGTCCGCGGACACGCGTGCCACTGCACCTTCCGCCAGACGGAAGCCTCGGCCCCCGAGGCGGTCGCCGTGGCGCACAGTGGAGCATCGGGCCCGGAGACCGCCGCGGCCGGCCATCCCTGAAGGAACGCACCATGAACGATCAGCTGGACGCACTGCGCGACACGCTCGCCGCCGACGGATACGGCCTGGAGGTCGAAGCCAGGGAGCGCGGCTTCCTCGTGAAGGTATCCTCGGCCGACGGGGTGTGCGACGACTGCCTCGTGCCGAAGCCCCTGCTCGTGAGCATGCTGCAGCCGGCCCTCGGCGTCGCCGCCGACGGCATCGAGCTCCTCTACCCCGACGAACTCTGAGCCCCGGCTACGCCGCCGTCAGGCGCATGGGCAGCGCCTCGAAGCCGCGGAGCGTGTTGTTCAGGTGGCGGCGCGCCGGGCCGGTCGTCTCAAGCGCGGTCACGCGGTCGAGCAGCGCGTCGAGCACGGAGACGGCCTCGAGCCGCGCGAGGTGCTGCCCCACGCACTGGTGCAGCCCCATGCCGAAGCCGACGTGCCCGGACGGATCGCGATGGAGGTCGAAGGCGTGCGGATCGTGCCAGCGGCGCCAGTCGCGGTTCGCGGCGCCGAGGAACATGAGCACCTTCTCGTCCGCGGGGATCTCGACGCCCGCGAGCTCGACCGGCTGCGTCGTGGTGCGGAAGAACGTCTGCACCGGCGACTCCAGTCGCACGGCCTCCTCGAACACCCGCGGCAGCAGCGAGCGGTCCGCGCGCAGCCGCCGCCAGTCCTCCGGGCGATCCGCGAGCGCGTGCAGCACGGACGCGATGCCGGTGACGGTGGTGTCCACCCCCGCCGTGAGCAGCGAGCGGACCACGAAGGGCGCCTGCTCGGCGGTGATCTCACCGCGGTCGGCGGCCTCCCAGATCTGCTGCCCGATGCCGCCGGGCGCCAGGTTCTCGCGCCGGCACTGCGCGTCGATCCACGCCATCGTCGGGCCGATGCCGGCCTGCCCCTCCTCGACCAGGCGGTTGCGCGGACCGAAGGCGTTGAACGCGAAGTCGCCGTAGGGGAGCAGGTGCTCGCGCCCGGAGTCGCCGAGGCCGATCGCATCGGGGAAGACGCGGAGCGGGAAGACCTCGGCGAGGTCGGTCACGGCGTCGAAGTCGCGACCGCGCGCGAGCATCTCGTCGACGACCCTGGCCGCGTCCGCCCGCCAACCCGCCTCGAGGGCGCGCAGCCGCCGCGGCGAGAGCAGCTTCACGAGCACCGAGCGCGGGGCGTCGTGCCGCGGCGGGTCCGCCTCGAGCAGCACGCTCGGCGGGCGCCACGGCGGCTCCTTGCGGAAGTTCGAGAGCCCGACGCCGGCGGCCGACTGCAGTCCCTGCCAATCCGTGAGCGCGCGGTGCACCTCGGCGTAGCGGGCGACGGCGTAGACGCCGTAGGGCTCGAGGTAGGTGACCGGCGCCGCCTCGCGCAGCCGCTCGTGGAACGGGAACGGGTCCGCGAGGAACGCGTCGCTGAAGGGGTCGATGTCGAGCCTCGGCACCTCGGTGCGCGGCCCGATCGTGGCGGTCGATGCGGTCATGGCGTTCTCCTTCGGGTGGTCACAGGTCGAGGACGAGGCGGGCCGCGCGACTGCGCGAGACGCACGGGAACATGCAGTCGCCGCGGGCGCGCTCGGCATCGTCGAGCAGGGAGTCGCGGTGGTCGGGATCGCCCGCGAGCACTCCGGTCTCGCACGTGCCGCACACGCCCTGGGCGCACGAGGTGATGACGTCGACGCCGACGCGCCGCAGGGCGTCCACGACGCTCTCGCCGGCGTCGACGGTGGCGGTCGCGCCGCTGTGGGCGGCGACCACCTCGAAGGCGCTCGGGCTCGCGCCGGCTGAGACCTGCGCGGTGAAGCGCTCCACCCGGGGCGCGAGACCGCCCGGCGGCGCGCCCCACGCCTCCACGGCGTCGAGGAGCCGGTTCGGACCGCAGGCGAAGACGCGCACGGCGGGGTCGGCGGGGCGCCAGGCGTCGAGGTCGGCGCGGCCGAGCTCGTCGGCGGCATGCACCGCGACGCGATCCTCCGCGCCGCCGAGCTCCGCGAGCTCCGCGAGCCCCGCGAGGCGCCGCGCACTGCGGCCGAGGTAGAGGAGCCGCCACGGCTGCTGCAGGCGCCTCGCCTGATCGATCATCGGCAGCAGCGGCGTGATCCCGATCCCCCCGGCCACGAAGAGGTACTCGGCCGCCGGGGCCATGCGGAAGTGGTTGCGGGGTCCGCCGAAGCCGAGCGCGTCGCCCTCGGCCACCCGATCGTGGATCGCGACGGAGCCGCCGCGCCCGTCGGCCTCGCGCTGCACCATGATCCGGTACTCCGCGGGCCGCCAGCGGTCTCCGCACAGCGAGTACTGCCGCACAAGGCCGGCGTCCGCGCCGTCGGCGGGCACGACGAGATCGATGTGCGCCCCGGGCGCCCAGTCGGGCAGGCGCGCGCCGTCGGGGCTCACGAGCGTGAGCTCGACGACGCCCTCCGCGACGACCCGCTTGCGCGCCACGCGCAGGGTGCCTGCGCTCGCACGGCGCTCCGTTGCGGCGCTGCGCGCCCGGTCGATGACGGCGTTTCCGCCCCCGAGGTCTCCACCCACACCGGCCTCCTCGCCCGTGTCCGCTGCCCCGGGCTCCGGCCCGGGCGTGATCTGCCCTCAGTGTGCTCGCGGCCGCGACGGGTCGAGGCTAGAATTCCGTTGAACGGAATCGATGAGGATTCACGGCGGTGTCGCCCGCCGCGACGGAGGACGCCATGGCCAGACGCTCGGACGGCGAGTCGGTGCTGCACAAGCATCTCCGCGTGCTCGACGCCTTCGAGCCGCAGCGCCCCGAGCTGACGCTCAGCGAGATCGTCGAGATCACGGGCATCGCGCCGTCCTCGGCGCACCGGCTCGTGAGCGAGCTGCAGCACGAGGGACTGCTCGAGCGCAGCCCGGAGCGCCGCTTCCGCCTCGGCACCCGGCTCTGGGAGTACGCCTCCCGGACCCCGGGAGCGCTGGGGCTCCGGGAGCTCGCGAGGCCCTGGCTCGACGCGGTGCACGTCCGGGTGCGCCAGCACACCCAGCTCGCCGTGCTGCGCGGGATCGAGGTGCTCTTCATCGATCGTCAGTCGACGCGCGACGCCGTCGTGAACGCGACGCTCATCGGCGGGCGGATCCCGCTGCCCCTGAGTTCGAGCGGGATCGTGCTCCTCGCCCACGCGGGGACGGAGCTCGTGGACCGCGTCGTCGCCGCCGGCTGGCCGCACATGACCGAGGACTCCCCGCGGGACGGCGAGGAGCTCAGACGGACCCTGCGCCTCGCGCACGCGCGCGGCTACGCCGTCTGCGACGGCTACATCCACGAGCAGTCCAGGGGCATCGCCGTGCCCGTCATGGGCCGCTACGGCGAGCCGGTCGCCGCGCTCGGCGTCGTCGTCGCGCGCGACGACAGCTCGCCGCTCGGGATCGTGGAGCTGCTGAAGGGCGCCTCGCACGGCATCTCGCAGGCGCTCGCCTCGACCGAGATCGGCATCCAGCCGCTGCTCACGACCTCGCGCGCGTCCCTCGAGTACTTCGCGACGCTCGACGAGCAGGGGGCGGAGCGCCAGAGCATGCACCGCGAGCGACACGTGCCCGGCCCGCGCCCGGAGCGCGAGCCGGATCCCGCGGGGTGAGCCGCGGGATCGGACTCGCCTCTCCCGTTCTCAGACGCGGCGCGCGGCGCGGCGGGCCCCCTCCCCGAGCGCCTCGAGCTTCGCCCAGGCGATCTGCGGGTGGATGCGCCCGCCGAGACCGCAGTCGGTGGCCGCGATGACGCGCTCGGGGCCGACCACTCGCGCGAAGCGCTCGATGCGCTGCGCGACCAGGTCGGGGTGCTCCACGAGATTCGTCGAATGGCCGATCACGCCGGGGACGAGGATGAGGTCGGCGGGGATGAGGTCGGCGTGCTCCTCCCAGACCGCCCACTCGTGCTCGTGACGAGCGTTCGCCGCCTCGAAGGAGATCTGACCGACCTTCGCGCCGAGGACGGTCTTCAGGATGTGCCGGAGCTCGATGTCGGTCGTGTGGGGGCCGTGCCACGAGCCCCAGCACAGGTGCAGGCGGATCTGCTCCTTCGGCAGGCCCGCGATCGCCGCGTTGATGGCGTCGATGCGGATCTGCGTGAAGGCGAGGTAGTCCTCGACGCTCGGCTCGGGGGAGATCTGATCCCAGTTCTCGGCGAGCGAGGGGTCGTCGAGCTGCAGGATCAGCCCGGCGTCCGTGACCGCGCGGTACTCCTCGCGCAGCGCCGCCGTCCAGGCGTCGATGTGCTCCTGCTCGGTGGCGTAGTACGCGTTCTCGATGCGCGCGGCGGAGCCGGGCGCGATCGCGGTGATGAAGCCGCGCTCCCCCGGCTGCAGGGCGGCACGGAGGTTCCGGGTGTCGGCGGCGACGGCGTCCTGGCCCGTGTAGGCGATGGGGCCCGTCGTGGTCGGGAAGGCGGTCGCGTTCGTGCCGACCCCGATCCCGCTCTCCGGATCCTGATAGGCCTCGGCGAAGGCGGTCCAATCGCGCCGATCGGGGAAGGAGGTGAGCCGGACGTCGCCCGGGGCGGAGCGCACCGGTTCCTGCGTGAAGATGTTGCGCTCGGTGATGGTGAGGCCCGAGGTGCGCTGGAAGGAGTAGGTCCACCAGGCGCCGTAATCGAGGGCATTCGACATCGCCTTGCCGAACTCGCCGTCGCCCGGCTGGGTGATGCCGAGCTCGCGCTGGCGCGCCACGACATCGCGCACGGCCTCTGCGACGAGCGCCTCGAACTCGGGAGTGGACTGCAGCGTGAGGCCGTCCTCCGCGAAGCTGCGGGCGGCGTTCGCATCGATGAGCGCCTGCGTACGGGGCAGGCTCCCGGCGGTGGTGGTTTCGATCGTCGTCATACGCAGAAGCCCACCATGCGAGTCCCGCGGCCCGAAATCTCGTGACGCCGCGTGACGCCCTACCCCTTGAGGCCGGGGAAGTCGTCCTCCCGCCACTCGCCAGCGAGACGCTCCCCCGCGGCGTGCGCGGCCTCCTCGCGGCGGCGCAGCTCGACGCGCCGGATCTTCCCCGAGGTGGTCTTCGGGAGCTCGAAGAACTCGACGCGGCGCACGCGCATGTATGGCGGGAGGGCCGTGCGCGCGTGGGCGAGGATCGCTCGGGCCGCGGTCTCCCCTTCCGGGGCGCCGGCCGCGAGGGCGACATAGGCCTTGGTGACGTTCAGCCGCGTGTCGTCCGGTGCGCCGACGACGGCGGCCTCCGCGACGTAGTCGTGCTCGATGAGGGCGCTCTCGACCTCGAACGGGGAGACCTTGAAATCGCTCGATTTGAAGATGTCGTCGGTGCGACCCACGAAGGTGAGCACGCCGCGCGCGTCGCGCTGGGCGACGTCCCCGGTGTGGAAGCGTCCGTCCGCGGTGGCCCGTGCGGTCGCCTCGGGGTCGCCGAAGTAGCCGGGCATGAGGTTCACGGGCCGATCGGGCTCGAGCGGCAGGCAGATCTCGCCCTCGTCGGCCTCCTCGCCGGTGACGGGATCGACGAGCACCGCGTCGACGCCGGGGAGCGGCCGCCCCATCGCGCCCGGCACGATCGGGTCTCCCGGCAGGTTGCCGATGAGCGCGGTCGTCTCGGTCTGGCCGTAGCCGTCGCGGATCTCGAGCCCCCACCACTCGCGGATCCGAGCGATGACCTCGGGGTTCAGCGGCTCTCCGGCGGAGACGAGCTCGCGCAGCGCGCGGGGCTTGCGCTCGAGCCTGGCCTGGATGAGCATGCGCCAGACCGTCGGCGGCGCGCAGAAGGTCGTCACGCCGGCGCGATCGAGCTCGGCGACGAGTGAGGCGGCGTCGAAGCGCGCGGAGTTCACCACGAACACGGTGGCGCCGACGTGCCAGGGGCCGAAGAAGGCCGACCAGGCGTGCTTGGCCCACCCCGGCGCGCTGATGACGAGGTGGACGTCGCCCGGCCGCACGCCCAGCCAGGAGAGCGTGGTGAGGTGACCGAGCGGATAGCTCGTGTGGGAGTGCACCACGATCTTGGGCAGGCTCGTCGTCCCCGAGGTGAAATAGAGCAGTGCCGGATCCTCGCTCCGGGTGACCCGTGCGATGGGGGCGAGCGAGGCGGCGCTCGACTCCTCGTAGCGGATCCAGTCGTAGAGCGCCGCGCGCTGGTCGTCGGTCGCCGCGCCGGGTCCCGCGCCGTCGAAGCCGACGCCCACGCCGCGGTAGTCGCCGGGGACCTCGCGGAACTTCACGGCGTCGGCCGCCTCGGCGAAGACCCAGCGCACGGTGCCGCGCTCGACGCGGTCGACGAGCTCGTGCGCTCCGAGCACGACGGAGGTCGGGAGGATCACGACTCCGATCTTCAGCGCCGCGAGCATGATCTCCCAGAGTTCGACGCGGTTGCCGAGCATGAGCATCGCGACATCGCCGCGCTGCGCACCGATCCCGCGCAGCCAGTTGGCCACCTGATCCGAGCGCTGCTTCAGCTGGGCGAAGCTCCGCGTGAGCTCGGTGCCGTCCTCCTCGGCGATGCGGAGCGCGGTGCCGTCGTTGCCCTCCGCCAGCACGTCGAAGACGTCGTGCGCCCAGTTGAACTCCGGGCCCACGTCGGGCCAGCGGAACTCCGCGCGGGCCCGATCCGGGTCTCCGGCGCGGGCGAGCAGTTCGTCGCGGGCGGCGAAGAAGGCGCGGGATGCTTCGGTCACACTCATGCGTCCATCATCTCGCAGATCGGGCGCGGTTGCCCGCGATGCGGACGGCCGCGCGCGAGTTCCGGTCAGCTGCTGAAGACCGTGTGCAGCGCCGGATCGCCGAGCGCCTCTCGACCGCCCAGGCCGTCGATCTCGAAGAGCACGGCGGTGCCCGCGATCGCGTAGCCGAGGCCCGTGAGCAGCTCCCGTGCGGCGGCGAGCGTGCCGCCCGTGGCGAGCACGTCATCGATGACGAGCACGCGCGTGCCCGCGGGGAAGTCCGCGTGCGCCTCGATCTCCGCGGTGCCGTACTCGAGCGCGTACGCCATGGCCGCCGCGGGCCGCGGGAGCTTGCCCGACTTGCGGATGGGCATGAGCCCCGTGCCGCTCGCGTACGCCGCGGCGCTCGCGAGCAGGAAGCCGCGCGCCTCGAGCCCGGCCACGACGTCGAAGGTGCCGGCGAAGGGCGCGAGCAGCGCGTCGACGGTCGCGCGGAGGGCGTCGCCGTCGGCGAGGAGCGGCGTGATGTCGCGGAACAGGATGCCCGGGCTGGGGTAGTCGGGGATCTCGAGGATCAGCGACTCGGCGCGGGCGAGCGGGGCGGAGGGCTGGGATTCGGGCACGGGCTCCAGGATACCCGTGCGGTTTGCAGGCTTCCCCTCGCGCGCTGGGAACGCCCGAGACCCGCACCGCAGGACCCGCGGTCGGGCAACACGCCCGCGATGCACGCGCGGAGCCGCCTCGATTTCACATTCACCCCGGCCTCGTGTAATGTTCTTCTGGTTGGAAGCAACGTGCGCCCCTAGCTCAGCTGGATAGAGCATCTGACTACGGATCAGAAGGTCGGGGGTTCGAATCCCTCGGGGCGCGCCACCTCACCCCCGGAACGATCGCGAGAACTCGCGGTGGTTCCGGGGGTGTCCTGCGTGTACGGGGCCCCGAGGCGTCCACCGGGTGTCAGCGCGTGAACGACTCGCCCAGCGCGGCGTCCCTGATGAGTTGCTCCGCCGCCCCGACGCTGTCGAGGCTCTTCGAGTAGTACACCTCCCGGGCGAGATGGGTCATGCCCTGTTCGAGCGTACGACGCTCGCCGTGGGAGATGTGCTTCTCCTCCTTGCGTCGCAGAAGATCACGCACCACCTCCGCAAGACTCAATATGCTCCCGGAACGGATCTTCTGCTCGTTCGCCTTGTATCGTCTCGACCAGTTGTCCGACTCCTCGCCCGTCGCGCCGTTCAGCGTCCCGAAGACCTCGTCAACGGCGGCGCCGGTCACGACGCTCCTCAACCCGGACGCGGCGTACTGGTCGAGCGGGATCGTCACAGCGAGCGCGTGCGTGTCGAGCGCTTCCAGGTTCAGACACTCGTGGGTCGCCCCGTCGGGAAACCTGCGGCTCGTGGTGGAGACCACGCGCAATGGCCCGTGCGAGGGGTGGATAAGAACGGTTCCTGGTGCATATGTCATGGGGTCCTTTGGAATCCGGAGCGGAGCGTGGGCGGAGCGCGGTCGGAGCGCGGTCGGAGCGCGGTCGGCGGAATGCAGGCAGATTGCGCGACTCGGAGAGGACGCGGTAGCGAGCGGCGATGGGATCGCCGCCCGGTACCGCGCGACCTACTTGCGGTTGTTCAGCAGCGAAGCGGCGGCCTGGTTCTTCTCCCGCTTGGCTGCCTTCTTCTCCTTCGCGCTCATCGCGGCGGGCTTCTTCGCGGCCTTCTGGCCTTTGTCTTTGGACATCCGTGTGCCCTCAATTCCGGGTATTGGCACCCGAGCCCGACCATAGCCCATCGGGCTGCGGTCTGCGCGACGGATCGGGGCAGTGCTATCCGGCGCGCGTCTCTCCCTCTCGGGGCGGGACGGGATGCTCATCGAGGTCGTCGGCGATTCGCCGGCGAAGCTTCTCAACGCGGGCCGCGGACTCGTCGCGCTGCATCTCCGTCAGCCGCCGTGCGACGGTCGCCGGCGTCGGCGTGTACCTGCCTCCGGCGTGAAGGATCTCCTCGTCCCACTCGGAACGGGTGGGCTGCGTTTCTTCGTTCATGATCGAAGGCTACGTCGCGCACATGTGCCGTTCACAGGAATCTCCGCCTCCTGAAGCAGTCGGGCGCCGCGGTGCCCGCGGCGCTCCTCGTTATTGCCGCTGCGATTCGGCGAAGATCTGCCCGACGGCCTCGCGCTTCTCGGCCTGGAAGCCGTCCTCGGCTCGGCCCAGCGCCCAGTACGCGGAAAGGGAGAGCGCGCGGCGCGCGATCCCCCATTCGTCGTGCAGCAGCACGCGCAGCCCCTGCATCGCGGCGCGCTCGCCGTGCGCGAAGACTTCGGGCACCGTCTCGGGCTTCGGCAGGGCGCGCGCCGCCGCGAGCAGCACCGTGCCGTGGACGGCGTCGCCGGCCGCAGTGCGCCGGTGCAGCCAGCGCAGTTCGATGCCCGAGGGGCGCGCCAGCGCGATCTCGTCCTCCGCACCGTCGACCTCGATGAGCGCGAGGCCCGTCGCCCCGGCCGGCATCGCCTCGAGCGCCGCGGCGATGGCCGGGATCGCCGAGTCATCGCCGAGCAGCAGCCTCGGGATCGCGGCCTCTGCGACCGGCGCGAACTGCCCGCCTGGCCCGGAGAGCGACACCTGATCCCCTGGCTGCGCACCGGCCGCCCAGGGGCCTGCGACGCCGTCGTCGCCGTGCACCACGAAATCGATCGCCATCGTCCCGGCGGCCGCGTCGACCGCGCGGATCGTGTAGGTGCGGCGCACCGGCAGGTCCGCGAGCGGGAGCGCCTCGCGGAGCACCTCGAGGTCGTAAGGCGGCTCGAGACCGAGCTCGGGGCGCGCGAAGAGGAGCTTCACGTACGCGTCGGTCTTCGCGATCCGCTCGGGATCGGCCTCGCCGAGGAACGCGGCGAAGCCCTCCCCACCGAGATGCACGCGCACCAGGTGCGGGGTCAGCCGCTCGGTGCGCACGACCGTGAGCACGTGCTGACTGCCGCCGTGGCGGCGCGCTGGGGTCGCGGATTCGCTCATCCTCCGATCATACGGCGCGGGCATTCCTGTCAAACGTGCGTCACGAAACCGGGAATTCTTCGTGTTAGGTGATACAGGCGCGTATGCTCCACTCCAATGGCCCCCGCACGGGGGTCAAATGCGCGCCCGATTCCGCGGCCGACCCGGCTCGCGGTTATGTTCCTGGAACCCCTTATTCACACCCACATTTGAGGTGCATCGCATCGTCGCGTCAGACGGGCGAGGCGCCTCACCACGATCGAGGAAGTCGAGGCTGCCATGGCATCTGAGGACCACCGGCCAGTCATCCAGCGGAGGCGGTGGTGGGCGGTCGCGCTCATCGCCGTCGTCTCGCTCGTCGTACCGTCGTTCGCGTCCGCCGCGTCGGCGACCCTGCAGACCGGGGACTCGGTCTGGGTCAGTTCGGTGACCCAGGGGTACATCGGAACGAACATCCACGGCGTCTTCCTCGAGACCCCGGAAGACCCCGACAATCCCGGCACCCCCGACTACTGGGCCTATTGCCTCGAGAATCGGATCGAGGTCGGCTCCCGGCACCCCGGAATCATCGGCGACCCGCAGGACTATCTGGGAAGCAACTTCTACGCAACGGATCCCACGGTACCGAATAAGGTCACCTGGGTCCTTGCGCACAGCTACCCGTACCTCTCGCTCGATGAGCTCCGCGCCGCATCGGGCGTGCCGACGCTCTCGGTCAACGATGCGGTCGAGGCGACCCAGTACGCGATCTGGCGCTACACCGACGTCGGCTGGGACGCCCCCTGGGCGTGGGAGACCCCGGACAGCGAAGCGGTGTACTGGTACCTCGTGAACGGTGCGAACGCGAGCGGGGGGCAGCCCATCGGCGAGCCCATCACGGTCTCCATCGACCCGAGCGACGGCGCGTTCTCGGGCGGTGACCTCGCCGGCCCCTACACCGTGAGCACGAACCAGGCGAGCGTGGCGCTCACCGCGTCGAACGGCCTCGCCTTCGTCGACGGTGCCGGCGCCCCGATCGATGCGAGCGCCGTGGTCGACGGGCAGCAGGTCTTCCTCGACCTCCGCGACGTCACCTCGGCCGGTTCCGCGACGATCACCGCGACCGCGACCGGCGCCTCGGGCACCGGCAAGATCATCACGGTCCCGGGCACCCCGGGTGGAACCGCGACGCCGGAGGACCACGCACAGACGATGGTTCTCGCGGTGCCGAGCGATGCCACGACGACCGCGACCGCGACGGCGACCTGGACCGTGCCGTCCATCGGCACGAGCCTCGTCGACGCCGCCGACGGCGACCAGATCGTCGCCTGGAACGGCGGCACCGTCACCGACACCGTCGCCTACGAGAACCTCATTCCCGGCCTGTCCTACACGCTCCAGGGTGAGCTCATGCGGAAGTCCGACGGCTCCGCGACCGGCATCACCGGCACCACGGGCTTCACGCCGACCGCACCCAACGGGCAGGTGACCGTGCAGTTCACGATCCCGGAGGGCTACGCCGGCGAGACCCTCGTCGCCTTCGAACGGCTCTACGAGGGCGGCGAAGCGACGGGCACCCCCGTCGCCACCCACGAGGACATCGAGGACCTGGCGCAGACCGTCGTCGTCGAGAACGCCCCCGTGCCGTCCATCGGCACGAGCCTCGTCGACGCCGCCGACGGCGACCAGATCGTCGCCTGGAACGGCGGCACCGTCACCGACACCGTCGCCTACGAGAACCTCACCCCGGGCCAGGAGTACACCCTCACCGGCGAGCTCATGCGCAAGTCCGACGGCACGGCCACCGGCATCACCGGCACCACCACCTTCACCCCGGGCGAGGCGAACGGGCAAGTCACCGTCGAATTCACGATCCCCGAGGGCTACGCCGGCGAGACCCTCGTCGCCTTCGAACGGCTCTACGAGGGCGGCGAAGCGACGGGCACCCCCGTCGCCACCCACGAGGACATCGAGGACCTGGCGCAGACCGTCGTCGTCGAGAACGCCCCCGCGACGCCGACGCCCGTGATCGGCACGAGCCTTGTGGACGCGTCCGACGGCGACCGGATCGTCGCCTGGAACGGCGGCACCGCCACCGACACCGTCGCCTATCGGAACCTCACCCCCGGCCAGGAGTACACGGTGACGGGCGAACTGATGCGAAATTCCGACGGCTCCGCGACCGGCATTGCCGGCAGCACGACCTTCACGCCGAGCGAGGCGAACGGCGAGATCGACGTGACCTTCACGATCCCCGAGGGCTATGCCGGTGAGAAGCTCGTGGCGTTCGAGTGGCTGTACGCGGGCGACGAGGCGACGGGCACCCCCGTCGCGTCCCACACGGACATCGACGACGCGGCCCAGACCGTCACCGTCGAGAAGCGGCCCGCGACGACCGTCACGACGCCGCCGGCGAGCGGGCCGAAGGGCGCGCTGGCGACGACCGGCTCCTCGACGCCGCCGATGCTGGTCTCCGGTCTCGCGCTCCTCGGCCTGATCGCCGGAGGCGGCGCGCTGCTCCTGGCGCGACGCCGCGCGGTCGCTGCTGAGACGGAGTAGCCGGCACTGACGTCGCCGACCAGCCGCCGACGGGCCCGCCGTCTCCTCCTGGAGACGGCGGGCCCGTCGGCATTGCGGCCCGGCATTCATGCGAACATCGCCGCGCGCATCTCGCCGTCCATCGGACGACTACACTGGGATGCGAGTGGGAAGCGATGGGGGTTGCTTCCGAACTACACGAGGCCGGCGGACTCGAGCGCCATCTTTGGCGCGCCGGCGTTTCCACGCGAACTAAGGGGTAAGTGACGTGCGCAGACTGCGTCGACAGCAGGGAAGATTGCGGAGCGCGGGGAGGTGGCTCGCCGGCGGGCTCGCCGTCCTGCTGTTCGGAACGGCGATGGTCGCCAGCGGGGCGGGCATCGTTCCCGCCCAGGCCGAGCCCGGCTCCTACCTGCAGCTGATCAAGCAGGTGGACGGGCAGGAGGCGCATCGCGGGCTCGCTCCCGGCGAGAGCGTCACGTATCGGATCGAGTTCAGCGCCGAGAACTACGACGCCGACGGCCCGGTGACGCTCACCGACGTGCTCCCCGCCGCCTTCTCCGGCTGGGAGATCAGCGAGATCGCCGCGGCCCTGCCCGGCTATCCCGGCACGGTCTCCGTGGATCTCCCCGGCGTCTCCCCCGCCACCGGCGGCGTCATCGGCAGCTCGGAGGCCGACCGCACGGTGACGGTCGACGTCGCCGCTCCGATCGACGGTGGTGCCACCGGCCTGCCCACCGGCCCCCAGGGGTGGCTGGAGTACACCGTCACGGTCCCCGCGACGCTGAGCCCGGACTGGGACTCCAACGGCCTGGACCTCGTGAACTCGGCCAGGATCACGGCGATCGCCGCCCCGGGCGAGACCATCTCGGCCCAGGACTCCGCGACCGTCTCCGTCGACGTCGAGCGCGTCATCGATGTGACGCCGACGAAGTCCTGGACGCCCGCGGGTCAGGGCTACGAGCCCGGCGCCCCCTCCACCATCGTGATCGGCGGCACGCAGGCATCCAACGTCGATGCCGCGGAGCTCGTGCTGCAGGATCCGCCGGTCGCCGACGACGGCGCCGGCGAGCTGGATGCGTCGAACCCCTTCCGCTACGTCGACTTCGCCGGGTTCACCGCCGACCCCGCCGATCCGGCGAACTGGCCCGCGGGCGCCACCGCCGCCACCGTCGAGGTCTACGTCCTCTCCGGCGGCAGCTGGAGCTGGGTGGGCTACTCCGGCGGCATCGCCGACGCCGACATCGCCGGCGTGCGCATCGGCTACACGGGCGCGATCGTGCCCGGCGCGGAGGCCTCCGCGTCCTTCACCGTCTCCCAGCGCGAGGACGATCGACTCGGTCTCCTCGACATCTCGAAGGGCTACGAGGCGGAGAACGTCGTCGCGGCGTCCGTCTCGGTCACCGGCGAGGATCCCGTCACCCGGACCGCTGACGCTCCCTTCGCAGTCACCCCGCTCGCGATCGCGGTCGAGGCGGGCAAGACCTTCGTCGACGCCTCCGGCACCGAGGTCGAGCCGCTGCGCACCACTGCGGGCAACACCGTCGGCGCGATCCTCACCGCGCAGAACCGGCTGGCGCCCCAGAGCGCCGCACTGGACTCCCTGACGATCAGCGAGCCCGGCGAGGGGGCGGACGCCGCCTACTTCTCGAACGAGCTCCGCTTCGCCGGCTTCGACGCCGCGTACACGACGCAGGTGTGGCCCGCGGGCGCCACCGGCGGCACCCTCACGTGGCAGCACGACGGCGGCCCGACCGTCGTCGTCCTGACCCCGGGTGAGGCGCTCCCGGCCGTGCCGACACCGCTCACGAACCGCGACATCACCGGGTTCGAGCTGAGCTTCACCGGAAGCATCGCTCCCGGGGCGACCAGCCAGGTCAAGTACGCGATCGACACGGACGAGGGCCTCGCCTCCGACGGCGCCGAAGCCGGCCCCTTCCGCAACGCCATCGACGTCACCGGCACCCGCCCCGGCGTGGACGAGCCCGCCGAGGACTCCGCGGACGCCACCCTCACCGTCGTCTCCCCGAAGATCGAGGTGGAGATCGAGAAGCGGATCAGCCCGAGCGTCGTCCTCCCCGGCGACGACGTGATCGTTCAGCTGCCGACCACGGCGACCGCCTCAGGCGACAAGACGAAGCCGACCGAGATCGTGGTCGAGGACACCCTCACGGGCGACGGCACCTTCTGGGACGCGTACGATGCGACGGCGATCCTCGCCCCGATCGACGTCCCCGCCGGCAGCACGCTCACCATTCAGCGCTACGACGCCGCGCTGGGCGACTGGGTCGACGTCGACACCCTGACCGCGAGCTCGATGACGGACATCGCGCTCCCGAGCCCCGAGACCACGACCGGCATCCGCTTCGTCTACCGGAACACCGACGGCTTCGGCGCGACCACCACGGTGAAGCCGAACCTGGCCTTCACCGCGCGCGAGACCCTCCGCAGCAGCGGCGAGCCCACCGCGCCGGGCGCGGCTCCCGACTACCCGGCGACGCCCTATGAGAACACGGCGACGGCCGAGAGCACCGGGATCCTCGACGAGCGCGAGGTGCACGGCGAGGACCTCGATACCGGCGCCGGCAGCATCCGCCCCGAGGAGTGGGTCGGTCCCGGCCCCCTGTGGGCGGCGAAGCAGTGGACGGATTCCGCGCTGATCTCGCAGTCGGGGGCCGAGAGCTCCACGATCCAGAGCTGGGCGGTGACCGAGCGCGGCTTCGACGAGATCCGCCTCACCGATCCCGCGACCCCGAACGCCACCGGCGTCGGCACCGTCTTCGAGGCGTTCGATCTCACGCGCGTCTTCCCGATCGCCTTCGACGACGACCCGCAGCTCGCCTGGGACGCGGTGACCGCAGTGCAGCTCTGGAACGGCGCAGCCTGGACCGACGCCGCCGCTCCCGCGGGCGGCTGGATGAACGGCGCCGGCTTCGTCGGCTACACGCTCAGCGCAGCGGAGCGCGGCAGCACGCTCGGCGTGCGCCTCGTGCTCGCGCCGAACGACGACGCCCGCGCGGCCGCGATCGCCGACGGCGACCTCGGCGTGCCCGCCGTCGGCTCCGGGATCGCCGCCTCGGCGTCGACCCGCGGCTACGAGCTCGGCTGGAAGCTGCGCGACTCCGCGCGCACCGCCGCCGGGGACGACGCGAAGTGGGTCGTCTCGACGAGCGCCTTCAACTGCCTCGTGGCGCCGGCCGCCGAGGCGGACGCCGGGTGCATCGACAACGTCTTCGAGATCGCGGGAGATCAGGCGGGGACGACGCATCGCGACACCGACGGCGACACGATCACCGTGCTCGACGGCGTCGCGGGCGTCTCGCTCGCGAAGACCGTCGGCGGCCTCGCCGACGGTCGCTCCGTCGCACTCGTCGCCCCCAAGCCCGGCGACCTCGATCCCGCCGACTACCCGACCACCTGGTACACGCTGACCGCGCGGAACGCCTCCGGCGCCGGCATCGACCCGGTGGACGCCGTCGGCGTGATGAAACTCGGAAAGGTCCGCGTGACCGACGTGGCCACCTCGACGCTCGGCACGAGCGGCATGTCGGAGAGCCCGTTCTCCGGCCGCGACTTCGACGCCGAGGCGGCGAGCGGCGCCGGCAACCACTTCGACGAGTTCGACCTGACCGGGATCAGCTTCGAGGGCCTGCCGTCGTACATCGACACCGCGCAGAGCACGCTCGAGCTGTGGCTGTACGCGGGCGGCACCCCGACGACCGCGGCGTTCTCGATCGACCAGATCACCGGCGCCGCCCCGGGCGGCCCGACCGCCGCCCAGCTCGCCGACGCCATCGGCGTCTCCGTCGTCTACCAGGGCACCGACCCGGAGACGAACGGCAACCGCATCGTCGCCGGCGACGCCCTCACGATGCGCCTCGACGTCCAGCTGCGCGCCTCGCATCGCGCCTCGGGCGCACCGGTGACGGGCGGCGCGGACGGCGTGTCCGTGCCCGTCGACAACTCGGCGGCCGCGCTGGGGCAGGATCTCGTGGTCGACCCCGCGGCGACGCCGCGCGATGTCGACGACGCGCAGGTCCTCCTCACCGACGCCGCAATCGACGTCGAGCTCGCCAAGCGCGTCACGGTCGACAACCGCGACGGGCAGGACGACGGCACCGTGTACGAGGCGACGCGCGATGCCCCCGTGCATGTGCTCCTCACCGCGACCCCCGGCGCATCGAAGGCGCCGCTCGACCGCCTGAGCATCGAGGACACGACCGCGGAGTTCTGGGATCTCTTCGAGCTCGTCTCGCTGCCCGCGCCCACCGCGGTGCCCACCGACAGCGACGCCTACCGCTACGACTACTTCGTCGCGGGCGCCTGGGTCGCTCAGGCGGACTTCGCGGGAGAGCTCGCGGACGTTCGCGGTGTGCGGATCACCTTCGATCGCGCCGACGGCGCGCTCTTCCCGCTCGGCGCCACCTCGTGGACGTCCGACTGGGGCGAGGGTCGGCTCCCGATCGACGTCCGTCTGCGCGCCGGGGCCGAGATCGACTGGGCCGGCGGGCTGAGCGTCGAGAACGTCGCGGCGACGACGGCGACCGGCAGCGGCGGCGCGACCGCGGACGACGGCGCCGACGCCTCGCTCGGCTTCTCGGAGGGTTCGCACGAGCTCACCGTGCAGAAGCGCGCGCCGCTGGATACCTCGACGCACACCGTCGAGGCGATGTCGAGCGCCCCCTGGCAGCTCGTTGTCGCGAACAGCGGCACCGGCTACCTGCCGCTCGGGACCGTCACCGACGTCCTGCCCGCGGAGCTCGAGTGGGACGGCGAGCAGCCGGCCTTCTCGCGGACGGGCGGCGACGGCGCGTCGATCGATCCCGCCGAGATCACCGTGGCCGCGAGCGAGGACGGGCGTCATCTCGTCTTCACCTGGCCGGCGGGGACGCGGATGGATCCCGGCGAGGAGCTCACCATCGACCTCGGGCTCGTGCTGCAGCCGGGCCTCACCGCGGCCGACCGCGCCTGGAACACCGTCGTGGCTGAGACGGGCGTCGAGCTCGACGCCTGCACGCAGCCGACGAACAACGGGCAGGATCCCTCCCGCGTCGACGGCCTCGCGAGCACGCAGTGCGGCAATGCGAACTACGTGCAGCCGCGCAGCGGCACGCTCATCGGCGCGCAGAAGTTCGTGAACGGCGAGCCCGCCGGCACGCTCGGCGAAGACCTCGTCTCCGGTGCGGTGAACGTCGTCACCGGCGCCGAGGGCTGCACCACCCCCGGTGCGCCGGCCGACTACACCCGCACCCCCTGCGCCGACGTCACCGCCGTCGGCGCGACCGATGCGTGGCTGCTGCGCCACGTCAACGCCGGCACGACCGATCTCGCGCGCATGACGATCGTCGACATGCTCCCGGCGCCGGGCGACAAGCTGCTCGCGGGCAACGCGAGCCGCAACAGCACGTTCCGTCCCGTGCTCGCCGATCTCGCGTCGCTCGAGGTCACCGGGCTTCCGGCCGGCGCGACGTACGCGGTGGAGATCACCACCGACCCGACCGCCTGCATCGGCACCGCTCCGATCTCCGGCTGGATCGCGGATCCGGAGTGCAGCGACGCCGCGACGAACGCCGCCAACGGGAGCTGGGTCGCCGCCGATGCCTACGCGGGCGCGGCCGAGGACATCGCCGGGTTCCGCATCGCGGTCACCATGGGCGACGCGCCGCTCCGACCGGGCGCCTGGCTCGACGTGGCCTACGAGACGGTGAATCGCGTCGCCGAGCAGGCCGAGGGCGGGCTGCAGCCCACGCTCGCGCAGTTCGCCGAGCCGCAGTTCGCCTGGAACCAGAACGGCGTCGTCGCGTGGGACACCGCGGGCAGCCGCGTGAATCTGCCGAAGGCCCCGCAACCCGCGGGCGTGACGCTGCAGACCGGCTCGCTCGAGGTCGCCAAGACCGTCGTGGACGGCGGCGTGACGCAGATCCCCGAATCGTTCGACGTCTCCCTGGTCTGCACCGTGCCGAGCGGCCTGGCCGATCCGGCGCGCGTGGCGCTCGACCTCGGCGAGTCCGCGACGCTGACGCTCCCCGCGGACGGCACCCCGGTGACCGTGGACGGACTGCCGATCGGCACCGACTGCACCCTCTCCGAGACCGGCGAGGTCGGGGCTCACGGCGAGGTCGGCCGCTCGTTCCAGGTCTCCGACGGAGTCACCCCCTCGGTGGACGGAACGACCGCCGAGATTGCCATCCGTGCGCCGCGCAGCGGCGACACGGCGACGGTCGCGGCGCTCACCAACACCTACGCGCTCGGCGAGCTCGTGGTGGAGAAGAGCGTGCGCAGCGACAACGCGCACGACCTCTCGGAGGAGCAGCTGTCCGCCGAGTACGCCTTCCTGCTGGAGTGCGCGGTCGGCGGGAGCGACGAGCCGGTCGTCCGCGAGTTCACGCTGACGGCGGGGGCGCAGCAGCGCTTCGCGGATCTCCCGCAGGGCGCCGTGTGCGAGGTCACGGAGACCGACGCCGGGGAGGCGACGAGCACCTCCGTCACGGTATCGACCGGCGCCGCCGGCGAGACCGTCGAAGGCACCGCGAGCGGTGAGCTCGCACTCGGCGAGACCGGCGCGCTCGTGCTCGTCTCCAACGCGCTGAGCGGCGTGCCGCCGGTGCTCCCGCCCGGAGACGGGGGCGACGGCGGCAACGGCAACGGGGGCGACGGAAACGATCCGGGCGGCCTCGGGGTCACCGGCGGGCAGGTGGCCGGTCTCATCGCCGCCGCCGTCCTCCTCATCGCGCTCGCGGGCGGCGCATTCGCCCTGAACCGCCGCCGCGCGCGCCGGGACGCGTAAGAACGGATCGTGCCGCGGCGACGGCCGGGAACGCAGCCGCGTTCCCGGCCGTCGCGCGTATCCCCTCGAGCCTCGCCGACGCGCCGCATCCCGCGAACGTCCTCCCGACGCGACGCGACGCGCGGCGCCGTGCGCTCGCGGCCCTAGCAAACATCGTGCCCTCCGAGCAACGGCCTGGCCCCGCGCGGGCGCGGCTGCCATCATCGCTGCATGCAGGCGGAGTTCGGCGCGAGGGCGCGCATCGACGGAGCGGGGCGGAGGCGAAGACCCGGACGGGTGTCCGCCCTCGCGGGCGTCGCCCTGCTCGCCGCCGCGCTGACGGGGTGCGGCCTCACGATCCCCGCCGACCCGGACGGCAGCCTGGAGCGGGCGCGCGGCGGGGAACTTCGCATCGGCATCGCGGCGGAGCCGGGGATGAGCACGGACGCGCACCCGCCGGAGGGTCCGCTGCCCGAACTCGGCGCGGATTTCGCCGAGAGCATCGACGCGGCCCCGGTCTGGGAGCTCGGCGGCGAGGAGACGCTCGTCGGCATGCTCGAATCCGGCGACATCGACCTCGCGCTCGGGCACTTCACACCGGAGACGCCCTGGACGGAGCGGGCGGCGATCTCGCGGCCGTTCGCCGGAAGCGCCGGTGGCGTGGACGGCGCGGACGCGGAGCTCGTCGCGCTCATGCCGCTCGGGGAGAACGCCCTGCTGTCGGCATTCGAAGGCTATATCGACGGGCGGGGGCTGGCGCGATGAGCCTCGCCGACGGCGTCGAGGCCGACGACCATCTCCCGGGGGAGCAGCGGACCGCGCTCCGCCGGGCCGTGCGCTGGCAGATCTTCACCATCTGCTACACCGCGGTGACGATCACGTCCGTCGCATTCGTGCTCGGCAGCTCCCAGGCCATGAAGACGGCCTGGATCGAGGACATGCTCTCCCTGCTGCCCCAGCTCGCCTTCCTCGTCGCCCTGGTCTTCATCCGCCGCAAGCCCACCCCGAAGCATCCCTACGGTCAGCACCGGGCCATGAGCGTCGGGCACCTCGTGGGCGGTGTCGCCCTGCTCGCGGTCGGCGCCTCCCTCGCCGTCGAGTCGGCGCTGGGGCTCATCCGCGCCGAACACCCCTCGATCGGCACGGTGAACCTCTTCGGGCACACGATCTGGCTCGGATGGCTGATGGTCTCGGTGATGGCCGTCGTGGTCGTCGGCCCGGTCTTCCTGTACGGCCCGGCGAAGGCGAAGCTCGCGCCCGTGCTGCACAACAAGCTGCTGTACGCCGACGCCGACATGGCGAAGGCCGATTGGCAGACGAACGCCGCCTCGATCGTGGGCGTGCTCGGCGTCGGGATCGGCTGGTGGTGGCTCGACGGCGCGGCCGCCGTCTTCATCTCCCTCGGCATCATCTGGGACGGTGTGCGCAACACCAAGGCTGCGGTCGCGGACCTCATGGACCAGCGTGCGCGCACCTTCGACGACACGAGGCGCCACCCGCTGGCGGACGTCATCCACGCGTACCTCGCGGAGCTCGACTGGGTGGCGGAATCGGGGATCCGCATGCGCGACGAGGGTCAGGTCTTCCACGTAGAGGTCTTCGTCGTTCCGACGGACGGCCGGATCACCGTGGACCGCGCCGAAGCGCTCGCGGGAGCAGTGCAGGGGCTGGACTGGAAGATCCAGGACGTCGTGATCGCGCCGTGCGCGACGCTGCCGGAGCATCTCGACCGTCCCGGCGCCGAAGCGGCCGACGCGAAGCGGCACTAACAGAGCGCGCGGTGCGCTTCAACCCCGGTTCGCGATGCGGCGCGAGCGCGTAGCGTCGCAGGAGACGCACGGAGGTGGCAGCATGACGAATCACACGGATGCACACAGCCAGGGACGCGGAGACGGCGACGGACACGGCGACGGCACAGGGAAGCACGATCCGGACAGCGCGCAGCCGACCGCGACCGCCCCGGATTCGGTGAGCGGGTCCGTACCGCAGGCGGCAAAGGACGCCGGCCAGCTCGGCTCGGACGCCGCGGACCCGCCGCGCGCCGCGCGGAAGGCCGAGCAGGCGGAAGACGGTCCGTCGACGCCCGACGCTGGCGAGGATCCCGAACTGGATGCGAACGAGGGCGCCGACGCCTTCGAGACGCGCGACGAGGCGGAGCAGAGCGCCCGGAGCGCGAGCACCGACCGCCGGGACGAGGATCAGATCACGATCGACCCGCCCGACTGAGCGCGGGAGCGACGGAGAGGAGCGCATGATGACCGGAGCCGCACGAGATGGAACGGCAGGCGCCCCGGACGCGCGCAGCCCGCTGCAGGAGGCGCTCGCGCGTCCCGGCGCATGGACCACCGTGTACGCGGACGGCACGGGCGACACGCCGGCGGGGTCGGAGGCGACGAAGCGGGAGTCCCTCATGGACGGCCTCGCGCAGGCCGGCGCTCCCGAAGCCGACCGGGAGGCGGTCGCGACGGCGCTGCGGGCGGGATCCGGGGTGGCGAGCCCCTCGGCGCGGTATCTGCTCGTGAGCGGGGGCGGCATCGCCGTCGATGAGCACTTCGCCGGGCCCCGGCGAGGGCAGGCCGTGCTCACGCACGCCGCCCTGCCGTTCGTGATCCCACTGCTGCGCCACCGCACGTACGCACCGCGGTACCTCGTCGTGGAGACCTCCCGCGACGGGGCGGAGCTCCGGCTGGAACGCGCCGCCGGGACCGAGTCGGAGCAGACCGCCCGCATCGAGGGGAGCACCGATGCCCTGCCGAAGGTGCAGGCCGGCGGCCGGTCGCATGCCCGCTGGCAGCGCCACTCCGAAGAGGTGTGGAAGCACAACCAGGCCGAGGTCGCCGCGTCGCTCGAGCGCCTCGTGCGAGATACGCGACCCGCCTTCGTGGTGCTCGCGGGCGATCTGCGCGCGCGGCAGCTGCTCCGCGAGCGGCTGCCCGCCGACTGCACGGACCTGCTCATCGAGGTCGACGCGCACACCCGCGCGGACGGGGCCGATCCCCGCGCCGTCGACCGGGCCGTCTCCGAGGCCCTCGACCTCGGCCTGCAGCGCGAGATCGACGAGGTATCGGCCGCTGCGGACGCCGGCGGGGGCGAGCGCCGGGCCCGAGGCGTCGCGACGGTCGTCGAGGCGCTGCAGCAGGCGCGGGTCGCGGAGCTGCTGCTCGACGCCCGAACGCTCGAGGCCGATCCGCGGGAGGCCGCGGAGACGCTCGGCGCGCTCGATGCCGAGCCGTGGATCCGCGACGGAGCTCCCGCGCTCGGCGCCGGCCGCGAAGTCGCACGGCTGCCCGTGGCCGAGGCCCTCGCGCGCGCGGCGATCCTCACGGGAGCCCGCGTGCGGATCCTCGAGCCGGCGCTCGCGCCGGAGGAGCCGATGCCCGACGGCGGCTCCCCGCCCACGGCGCTGCTGCGCTGGTGAATCGCGGGGACGCGCCCTCGGGAGCCGCCGGGCGTCTCGGTGCGCCGGTCGGGCCTCAGTAGTGCGCCGGCGGATCGCTCGCCGGGAAGGACTCCTCGCCCCACTCGTTCGCCAGCTCATCGGCGTGCTCGTGGCCGACGGCTGCCGATCCCGGGCGCTCGGCGACATCGTCCGGCGCCTCATCGGGAAGCTTCGGATCGTTCTCGTCCGGGCCGTTCTCGCCCGGCTCCGCCTCCTCGCCTGCGCGATCGGGCTCGTGCCGGGGGTCGCCGGTCCCCGCGCTCATGACAGGAGCTCCTGGAGCGCGCTGCGGAGCTCCTCGCTCGTGTGCGTCTCCTGGTCGAGGTTCTGCTGGAGGAGATCGGCCGCCTCGCCCGCCCCGAGCGCGCGCGCCTCGAGGATGAGCCCTTCGTATGCCGAGATCTCGAAGTGCTCGTTGCCGAGGGCGCTCATGAGCGCGACGCGATCCCGGAGCTTCGCGTCGACCTTCTCGAGCAGCGAGGACGCCTGGTTCTTGATCCCCGTCGTCGCCGGGGAGGGCGCGGTGCTCGGATCGACCTCGAGCAGCGCGAAGACCTGCTCGAGCGTGTCGATCTGCTCCCGGGTCTCCGTGGCGTGGTGCGTGAACAGCTTCGTGATCTTGGCGTCCTTCGCCGCCGAGCGGAGCTCGTCGAGCGCCTCGAGCGAGTGGTGCTCCATCGTGAGCGCGCTGCGGACCTGGTAGTGGAACAGCTCTGCAGGGGTCTCGAGTTTCTGCTGGGACATGCGGCCTCCTCCGGTGTCGGGTGCTGGATCGTCCCAGCATGGCGGCTCGTCGCACGCCTGCGAAGGGGGTTGCCTTCCAGTACGGCGGGCGTGTAGCGGCCTCCGCGGTGGAGCCCGAGCGGACGGTGCGGTACGCGCCGCGTCAGAGCGTCGGGTCGAGGTACCCCTCGCTCCACGCGATCCGCCCGAGGTCGAGCTGGGTCCGCGCGGGCACCCCGGCCTCGCGGTACTTCCGCTTCACCCGGTCGAGGTACTGCTTCGCCGTCTCGCGGCCGATGTTCATGGCGGAGGCGACCTGCTCGATCGTGAGCCCCGAGGCATAGAGCACGAGCGCCCGTTCCTCCTGCACGCTGAGCTTCGGCCGCTCGGGGTCGCCGGCGATGACGGCCGCCAGCTCCGTCGTCATCCACTCCTCGCCGCGCAGCACCGCGCGGATCGCCGCGAGGATGTCGGTCTCGGCGTCGCGTTTGCCGACCACGCCGGAGACCCCGGCGCGCACGATGCCGCGCACGAGCGGCGGCGACGCCAGCGCGGAGAGTACCACGATCTTGAGCCCCGCGCGCAGCAGCGCCTCCACCACCGCGACATCGACGCTCGGCCGCCGGTCGACCATGAGATCGAGCACGAGCAGATGCGGCCGGCGCTCGCGCGGCGCCTCCCGCACCCACGCGACGAAATCGGGTGCCGACTCGCCGCTGAAAACGATCTCGAAGCCCGGCTCGCGGCGCAGCAGGTCCTCAGTCCGCGCCCGCTGCAGCAGGTGATCCTCGACGACCGCGACGCGGCAGACGGGGGACGGAACGGCTTCGCTCATGGGGTACCTCGCGGGGTTCGGGATCCGATGACCTCTCCTCGCCAGTGTAGGTGAGTTCGAGCAGCGCGACCGACCCGAGCCGCTCGAAGCGCGAGGAGCCCCGCCCGGCGGCGAGCGCGGCCGGCGCCTCGAGCGACGCTCCCGAGACCGTCAGCTGCATCCCCGATCCCACGGGGAAGAGCGAGACGTGCAGCGCCTCGCCGGGCGGCGTCCCCCGGATCGCCGAGAGCAGCACCCCGGAGACGTCCTCCGCCGTCGCCGCGTCCGGGGCGTCGGGCCCTCCGGCCCGCAGCACGAGCGGCACCCCGCGATCGCGCGCCTCGCGCAGCGCGGCCATGAGCCCGCGCCCGAGCCGCACGAACTCCGGGCTGATCTGCACGAGCTGGCGCAGGTACTGCTCCTCCTCGGCGCACGCGGCGCGCGTGGCCGCCGCGGCGACCCCCCGGCTTCCCTCGGCGATCCCGCGGAGCAGTTCGATCGCCGAGTCGAGACCCGCGTCCAGCCAGCGGAGATAGCTCGTTCGCGCCGCCGCCGCCGCGTCCACGGCGATCCGCGCGTCGAGCGCTCGCGCGCGGTCCCGGAAACCGCGCTCCGCCCGCGCCACGAGCAGCGTCTGAAACCTCCCCCAGACCGCCGAGAAGCCGACCCCGACGATGCCGGCGATGACCACGATCTGCGCCGCGGTCGCGTTCGGCGCGACGAATGCGGCGAGCGCGAGCACGAGCAGCGCCCAGGCCGTCATCGCGGCGACGGCGACCTTCCGCCCCGGCCTGAGCGCCAGCAGCATGACGAGGGGGCCCGTCGGGGCGAGGGCCTGCCAGTACACGGCGCCGAGGCCGCCGAAGCCCGTGGCCGCCGCCGAGAGGACGAAGACGGTGAGCGTGCAGAGGGCGAGCACGCTCGCCAGCAGCGCCCGCCCGGCCGTCGAACCGAGGAGGCGCGATCCCGGCCGCCCGCGCGTGCCGCCCCACGCCGCGGCCCAGGCGGCCAGCATGAGGACGATCATCGGCAGCAGGGCGTTGCCGACGTTCGCGCTCCCCGTCGCCGTGAGCAGCACGCTCACCACGGTGACGCCCATCCCCCAGAGGAGACCGGCACGCCGGAGCAGCCGGGCGCTGACCTCGTGCACCTCGGCGTCCGTGCGCGCCATCTCGGGCGCGGGGTCCCGCACCGGAGCGAAGGGCGCGGTGATCTCGACGCGCGTCCCCCGGCCCGGTGCGCTGTCGACCTCCGCGACGAGGCCGTGATCGCGGGCGCGGGCGCGGATGGACGTCGCGATGCCCCGGTCCCCCGGCGACGGCCCGGCGAACCCGCGTCCGCGATCCTCGACCCGGATCACGAGCTCCGCCCCGCCCACGGTCGCGTCGATGGCGACGAGCTCCGCGCCCGAGTGCTTCGCCGCGTTGGTGAGGGCCTCCCTGACGCAGCCGACGATGCCCGCGGTCGCCTCCTCGCTCAGTCGCGCCGCGGCCCTGTCGAGTTCCGCGTCCTCCGCGCCGCCGCGGACGATGGGGAGGCCGGGCAGCGCGAAGATGTCGCGCAGCGCGAGCGTCCGCGGGGCGGAGCGGTCGTCCCGCATGGTCTCCAGCAGCACGACGTCCCTGGCGCACTGGTCGCGCACCTGCCCGCCCTCCACGATGCCCGCCGTGCCGTTCGCGACGGCGCCGAGGGTGTTGATGGCCGTGTCGTGCAGGGTCCGGGTCTCCTCGGCGATGCGGGTGCCGAGGAGCGCACTCACGCGCAGCCGGAGCTCGGCGGCGTCCGCCGCGCCGGCCGCGGCGTCGGCCTCCGCGGAGACCCGCATCAGCCGAGGCAGCCCGAGTCGCATCACCACGACGATCGACACCTGCGTCACGGCGATCGAGAACGGCATCTGCGGGCCCCACTCCGGGAGGACGGTCAGGATCGCGAGCGCCGTGAGCAGGGCCTGCCCGACGACGGCGACGATCACGGCGCGGCGGGCGATGAGCAGGAGCGCGATGCAGGATGCGAAATTGATCTGCCAGCACGCCGCGAACGACAGCGCCGAGTCGATGTCGCGACTCACGAGGTAGCCGCAGGTGCCGAGCGCCGCGGCGAGACCGGGGACGAGGTACGCGGGCATCGGCCGTCGCAGCGCGACGATCGCGAGCACGGCCACGACGCCCTGCGCCACCGCGAGCCCCCACCCGGCGCCCCCGACGGAGGCGAGGGTCACCAGCACCATGACGAGCTGCCACGCGGCCGCCGCGACGAACGCGACCTGCCGGATCGCGGCGGTGACCGACCCGCTCGCCCAGGCCGTGCCGGGCTGCGCCTCGCGCGGAGGCGGGGGTGCGACGGGATCTCGGCTCATGGTCGTTCAGGAGGCGGTCCGGCCGATCCCGAGCGGAACGGCGGAGCGTGCGGCCTGCCTGAGAGACTACACCCACGTCGCGCGCGCGTGACGGGCGGGATCCTTCGCTTCGGGGCCATCGGGGATGGGGGAGAGAGGGCCCCGAAGCGCGGATCCGGCGTTTCGCGCAGCTCGCCGAGCGAGGGTGCTGCCGGACTCCGTGCGCCCGGGCCTCGGATCGCTCCGGGGTCGCGGGTCGCAACGGTGGCTCCAGCGTAGGTCCAGCTGTGCCCCCACGACGAGACAGGGCGCGAAGTGACCCCCGCTCCGGGGTCAAACGGCGCGACACGCCGCGCACGTCGCGGCGACGGAATCCCCGTGATCCGCACCGCTGTGGTATGACCGACGCAGGGGGGTTTGAGAGGAGACGAACATGAGCGAACCGCAGCTTCCGCAGGCCGTGCAGCGCCTGGTGGACGCGATCAACGCCGCGGACACCGAGGCGTTCGTCGCGGCGTTCGCGAACGACGGCTACGTGGACGATTGGGGGCGCGTCCTCAGCGGCCCCGCGGGCGTGCGCAGCTGGGCCGAGACCGACGCGATCGGGGCAGGCGCGCGCATGACCGTGCTGGAGGCCAGCACCAGCGACGACGTCACCGAGCTCCGCTTCGGCTGGAGCAGCCGGGTCTTCAACGGCGAGTCCACGGCCTTCGCGACGGTGCGCGACGACCGCGTCACGGCATTCCGCATCCCACCCCACGCATGACCGGCGCCCTCGCCTCGCGCCTCGGCCTCGTCCGGATGACCGGACGCGATCCGGGGCAGCATCATCGCGCCGCGAGCCCGCTCGAGCTGTTCTTCGACCTGGTGTTCGTCGTCGCCGTGTCGCAGGCCGCGCAGAACCTGCACCACGGCATCTCCGAGGGGCACGCCGGCCCGGCGGTGCTCGCCTATGTCATGGTCTTCTTCGCCATCTGGTGGGCGTGGATGAACTTCACCTGGTTCGCCTCGGCCTTCGACACCGACGACTGGCTGTACCGGCTCTCGACCATCGTGCAGATGGGCGGCGTGCTCGTGCTCGCCGCCGGGGTGCACGATGCGATGAGCGCCGGGGAGTGGGACACGGTGACGTGGGGCTACGTCATCATGCGCCTCGCGATGGTCGGGCAGTGGCTGCGCCTCGCGGCCTCCGACCCCGAGCAACGGAGGACCGCGATCCGCTATGCGATCGGGATCGCCGCCGTGCAGCTGCTCTGGGTCGCGCGGATCCTGTTCTCCGCCGACGTGCAGTTCTGGACCTTCTGGCCGTGCCTCGTCCTCGAGGTCCTCGTGCCGATCTGGGCCGAGCGCGCGCGCAGCACCCCGTGGCATCCGCACCACATCGCCGAGCGCTACAGCCTGTTCGTGCTGATCCTGCTCGGCGAGAGTCTGCTGGCCTCCGCGAACGCGATCATCGACGCCCTGAACTCCGGCGAGCACCTCCCCGGGCTCATCGGGCTCGCGGTCGCCGGCATCGCGCTCGCCGCGGGCATCTGGTGGATGTACTTCTCCGGCGAGTACGGGGATCGGCTGCGCACCATGCGGCAGGCCTTCGGCTTCGGCTACGCCCACTTCATCCTGTTCGCCGCCGTCGGCGCGGTGTCCGCCGGCATCGAGGTCGAGCTCGACCTGCTGGCGGGGGCGTCGGAGCACCTCACGGCCGCGACCGCCTCGTTCGCGCTGACGGTGCCCGTGGCCGCGTTCATGCTCGTCGTGTGGGCGCTGCTCCTCCGGCGCCACATCGGCGCCGCGAGCTCGGCGTGCTTCCTCGTGCTGACGGCGGCGGTACTGCTCTCCGCGCTGTTCCCGCAGGGCACGGTGCTCGGTGCGACGGCGGCCGCGGTGCTCGCCGTCGTCGTCGTGGAGCTGGGGCGCATCCGCGCACGCTGACGCTCACCGAGTCGCGCCGGCTCGTCTCGGCACGCGCCGGCTCACCCCGACTCGGATCGGATCGCGGGTCCCCGCACCGAGCGGATGCCCCGGCGCTCAGGCCGCGCGGACGTCCCACCGGGAGCCGTCGCGGCGCAGCGCGAGCGTGCGCGTCTCCCCGTCGCCGTCACGGCGCACCGTGCAACGCCACTCGGTCTGACGCGATCGCGGATGCGCGGCGAGCGGATGCCGCTCCTCCTCGGGCGCTTCGATGATCGCGCGCGGCGTGCCGACGACGCGCCAGCGCGCCCGTTCGTAGACGAGCCTCGCCGGACGATCCTGCTCCATCCACACGAACGTGCTCTCACCGGTCACCCGCGCCTCCACTCTCGAATATATCTTCGAGTATACGGGCGACCGCCGACATCGCGCGACGCGCCCCGGTCGCCCGCTGCGGATCCCGGAAACGACGCTGGCCCCGCCCTCCGGATCTCTCCGGGAGGACGGGGCCTGCGGGTGCTGCTCGATTGGCGGAGACGGGGGGATTTGAACCCCCGGTCCGGTTTTAGCCGGACCCTTCATTAGCAGTGAAGTCCATTCGGCCGCTCTGGCACGTCTCCCTACGCGAACAACGTCACCCATTCTACCGGGAGGACGGGCCTCTCGGGAAATCGGCGCCCACCGGGCCGGTCGGACGCTCAGAGAACGGTGCGACCCGCCGAGCAGGTCACCGTGTCCGCGGGCTGGCCCGTGACGTTCTCGGGAAGCACGACCTTGCCGTTCTCATCCGTCGTGGTCGTCGCGCCCTCGGCCGCGCCCGGGTCGCCCGCCGCGGGATCCGTCGCCGCAGGATCCTCTGCGGCGGGGTCCGTCGTCTCCACGGGCGCCTCGGCGCTGCCGTCGGTCGGGGCCTCGCCCGCCTCCACGGCCACGCCCTCGCCCGTCGCGGCGACGGTGAACGCGGCGCCGCTCTGCAGCACCTGGAAGAGCGCCTCTGCGCTCGCGTAGTCGGGCGTCAGCCGCCCCTCCTCGTAGGGGTGCGAGAAGGAGGGGTACTGCACGAAGTTGATGCGGCTGAGGTCGATGTCCTTCACCGTGCCCGCGACCTGCTGCATGAACTGCACATTGGCCATGTTGCTCGAGAGCGTCATGTTCTCCACCGCGGCCTTCGCGAGGCCGTAGACCTTCACCGGGTCGGAGAGCGTGTCGGCGCTCTGCAGCTTGCGCACGAGGGAGGACATGAAGACCTGCTGGTTGCTGATGCGGCTCGTGTCGCCGCCGTCGCCCACGCCGTGCCGGGTGCGCAGGAACTGCAGGGCGTCGTTGCCGACGAGCGTGTTCTCCCCCGCGGGCAGATTGAGCTCGGTGGCCTCGTCGACGATCGGCTGCGTCAGGCAGACGTCCACGCCGCCGATCGCGTTCGAGACGCCGATGACCCCGTCGAAGGTGATGAGGCCCGCGTACGGGATGTCCATGCCGGTGAGCGACTCGATCGTGCGGACCGTGCAGGGGAGCCCGCCGTAGGAGAGCGTCGAGTTGAGCTGCTGCTCGCTCATCGCCGGGTAGTACTCGTCCTCGCCGTCCGGGCCAGGGCAGCTCGGGATCGGGATCATCAGGTCTCGCGGGAAGCTGACGACGGTGGCGCTCTGGTGATCGGCCGAGACGTGCAGCATGAGCGTCACGTCGTTGAGCTCGCCCTCCTCGCCGTCGTCGTAGCTCTGCCCCACGCGCGAGTCGGAGCCGACGAGCAGGATGGTGAGCGGACCGTCGATCGACTGCGAACCCGCGGCGACGGTGTCCGCGCTGTCGCCGAGATCCACCGTGTCGACATCCTGCGTGAGCCCCCACACCGCGTAGGCGACGGTCGCGACGCCGCTCAGCGCCACGACGACCGCGGTGGTGGCGAGCACGCGCAGCGCGTTCGCCCACGAGCTCGACCGGCGCAGCTTTCCGTGGCGCACGAACGTCGAGCGTTCGGCCTCTCCGACGGTCTTCGTGCCCATGCAGCTTCCCCGGGTCGTGCGGGCAGCGCGATTCGCTCCCGGCTTTCAGCGTTCAATGTACCCGACACGACTGGATGACGGCTGGAGGGCGGCGGACACCCGCAGCGGGGGACCGGTCGAAGACCGATCCCCCGCCGCGCCGCGTCGCCGCGGTCCGGGCCGCGGGACAGCGCCCCGCGGTGCGCGGTTCACCGCCGGCGCAGGCGCCGCCCGGTGAGGAGCGCCGCCGCACCGAGGAGCGCGAGCGCCCCGGCCGCGAAGACCGTCGGGGCGGCGTCGCCCGCGCCGGTGACCGCGAGTCGCGGTTCCGGCGCGACGACCGTCTCCGTCCGGGTCACGACCGGTGCGAGCGGGGTCGTCACCGCGGTGGGCGGGACCACGGCCGGCGGCTCCTGCGGAGGCTCCTCGGGCGGAACGTCGCAGCGCGCGACCGTCACGCTCGCGGTGGCCGCCGTCGCATCGCCGGCGAGGAGGGTGATCGCGTACGCGCCGAGCCCGCTGAGCGGCAGCGCGTAGCTGCCGTTCCCGGTCACCGGCACGGTGGCGTCCGGACCGGAGCCGCCGGAGATCGCGAGGACGTACGCCACGGCGTCGACCTGCATCTCGGCCGCGTCCGGGGCGAAGCCGTCGACCGCGACCTCGACGCTCTCGGGGAGCTCGGCATCGGCCGCGATGCAGGGCAGCGGAGCGACCGAGATCCCGGGATCGTCCGGATCCGGCGGGACCTCGCAGCGCTCGAGCAGGAACCCGGTCGCACCGTGCACCGTCTCACCCGAGACGATCACCACCGTGTAGCTCCCCAGACCGTTCGTGGGCACGGCGTACACCCCGTTGCCGACCACCGGAACGGAGGCGGACCAGCCCGTGCCGTCATCGACGCGCAGGGTGTACTCCCCGAACCCCTCGATCCCGCTCACCGTCACCGCCACGGACGTCGGCACCGGGGCGTCGGCGGCGAGGCAGTCCATCGGGGCGACCGTGAGCACGAGGCTTCTCGGCTCGGGCGGAGTGACGGGGTTGCAGCCGTTCGCGAAGATCGCCTGCCCCTCGGCGTCCCAGTTCTGCCCGGGGACGTTCACCGTGGTGCCGTGATCGTTGTAGCTGAACGGCGGGATGATGTCGCGGCCGCCCTGGTGACCGAGGTGACCGCTGGCGCTGCCGTTGGCGTTCACCGTGATCTGCACGAACGGGTTCTTCTCCGACGCCGTGGCGTGGCAGAGCGTCACCTTGTTGTGCGGATTGTCGCTGCCGCCGCGCGCTGCGGCCGGATCCTCGGCGACCGCGGCCCCCGCGGGATCCGGTTCGGTCGCCCCGGCGACCGGGTCGGCCGCGGTCTCCGCCGCCTCGGCCGGTTCCGGATCGGCGGGTGGCGTCCCGGGGTCCGGCGCGACCGCCGGCTCCGGCTCGACGACGGGCGCGGGCTCGACGACCGGCTCCGGCTCGACGACGGGTGCGGGCTCCACGACCGGCACCGGCGCGGGCTCCACGACCGGCGCCGGCGCGGGCGCCGGCTCGACGACGGGCTCGGGCGCAACCGCGGGCGCGGGCTCAGGGACCGGCGCGGGCTCCGCCACCGGCACCGGGTCGGACGGTGCTTCAGCCGCCGGCTGGGCCAGCGGTTCCACCGCCGCCGGTTCGACGGCGACGGGAGCGTCCGCCGATGCCGCGCTCGCGGCCCAGGCCCCCGGTCCGAGCACGAGTACGACGGCCCCCGCCATCGCGATCATCAGGCGCCTCCCGCGCCGTCCTGAAGCGGATCCTCCGCTTCGGTTTCGAGTATCCATCATCCGCCCCATCCCCAGGTGCGCGCGTTGCACGGGGGGACGTTCTCCTCGGGCCGCACGTCTTCGGCCAACCTGTTCGCAGGCTAAGCGGGGAGCCCCCGGGGCGGATCCGGGAGGATTACGTATTTCCGGGGTCGATCAGCGTCGCGCGGTGCCGCGTCGCCCAGCCGCGCAGTTCGTCGCGGTTGGAGACCCCGAGCTTCGCGAAGGCGTGCCCGAGGTGCGTCTCGACCGTGCGCGCCGAGATGTGCAGGCGCTCCGCGATGAGGCGACTCGAGTGCCCCACCGCGGCGAGCAGCACGATCTCCCGCTCCCGGGCCGTGAGCTCCGGGGCCGGAGGCAGCGGCAGCCAGATGCCGAAGTCGGCGAGGCGGCTGGCCTCCGGATCGCTCGCGGCGGTTCTCGGGCCGGCTCTCGTGCCGATGCGCTCGAGATGTCCGAGCAGCGCCGCCCCGAGCGCGGGGTCGACGCGCCCGGCGAGCTCGGTCGCGCGCCGGAGCTCCTCCGTCGAGCATGCGCCGACCGCGTAGGCGTGCGTGTGGCGCGCCTGCAGCTCGATGAGCGCCAGCTCCTCGTCGCTCGCCCAGGCCGCGATCCGCTCCGCCTCGGCGACGACGCCCGGGTCGCGCAGCCACTGCCGCGCGCGCAGCAGCAGCATGCGCCGGTGCCCGTCGAGGGCTCGCGCGAGACCCGGGGGACGTGTCCGGCGGCGTGGATGGCCCGCCTGGCCGGTTCCGCCTCGCCGAGCACCGCGAGCGCGAGACCGAGAGCCGCCTGCACGAGCGGCGTCAGGCCGTAGCCGTCGTGCTCCGCGAGGCGGTGCGTGAGGCGCTCCGCGCTCATCGCCGCGTCGCCCCAGCGCCCCTCCTGGATCCCCAGGAGGACGGCGCCCGTCTCGACGAGGCCGGAGTAGTGCGCTTCGGCGTGCGCGTCGGCGGAGGCTTCGGCGACGAGCGCCTCGTAGACGCGTCTCGCGGTCTCCGCGCTGCCGCTTACCCAGTAGCCGAGCAGCCAGCAGAATCCCTGGACGTCGACGAGGTCGCTGCGCAGATGCGGGCCGAGGCGGCTCAGGGCGCGGGCGTGCTCAGCGCTCGAGATCGCCTCCTCGATGGCACCCCGCTGCTCGAGGATGAGCGCCGCCATCGCCCGACCGGGCGAGCGCGCCCACTCCGTGTGCAGATCGGGGGAGGTGTCGAGCGGCGGGCAGGCCGCAGCCGCCTCACGGAGCCTGCCGGAGTAGGCGAGGACGTGCACCCTCGTGCTCCGGATCATCTCGGCGACGGGCGTCGCCGCCGCGTCCCCGTGCTCGGCGGCGAGCGCATCGAGCTCGTCGAGCGCGGCCTGCGGGTCCCCTCCCTCCCGGATCCGCTCGCGGATCGCGGTGAGCACGAGACCGACGCGGAGGCTCTCGGGGAGCTCGGCCGCGGACACCTCGTCCGCGAGGATCCCCGCGATCCGGGCGAGCGCTGCCCGACGCGCGGCGTCGTCGCCGAGCAGCCTCGCGATGCGGGTCGCCCGCAGCGCGGCGCTTCCCGCCTGCGCGGCGTCCGCAGCGGGGTGCGCGGCGATCGCCTGCGCGAGCCGGAGCATGAGCCGCGGATCCCCGCCCCGCGCCATGAACTCGAGTGCCGTCCACAGCCAGGCGTAGGGCAGTTCGCGCCCGCCCTCGAGACCGAACACCACGAGCCGCATGAGGCGGTCGGGCAGCTGCACGGGATCGAGGGCTCCGAGATCCTCCTCGAGCACCCGGAAGATGCGGTCGTTGAGCTGGATCCTGCGGATGGGCGACAGCCCGGCGCGGATCGACGCCCCGAGGAGCGGGTGGGCGATGCCCACGGCGGATCCGCCGAGGCTCGGCTGGGCGACGACCATGCCGCGGTCGAGGAGCCGGGCCAGTACGCCGGTGTCGAGGCTGCACAGCAGCGCGGCCTCCCTGATCGGTTCGGCGAGCGCGATGCGCTCGAGCATGCCCCACTCCTCGGGCGCGCACGTGTCGCCGAGCAGTCGCGCGAGCTCCCCGGGCACCCGCCCGTCCCGGCTCGCCACCCATGCCGTGCCGCGGCTCCGGCGCACCTCCCCCGCGCGGTCCGCCGCGAGCGCGAGCATGCTGAGCGCGTAGCTGTTGCCGCGCGCCGCCGTGGTCCAGTACTGCAGGGTCTCGGCTTCGATGCGATCGACGCCGAGCAGCCGTGCGAGGTACCGCTCAGCCTCTGCCGGCTCGAGCGGGCCGATCGCCACCCGGCGGACGCGGGGCCCGTGCCCGATCCGCTCGATCGCGGGCGTGACGTGCCGTGCGGTGGCGATGATGCGGAGGCCGCCGCTCCGCGCGATCCCCTCGAGGACGCGCAGATCCTGCGGCGTGTAGTCGTCGATGTCGGGGGCCACGAGGATCACCGCGTCCCCGGCGAAGCGCTCCCCGAGCCGGCGCACCACGCCGCGCGCGTGCTCGACGGGACCGAGCTCGGCGAAGGCGCCGGCGTCCCCCTCGGCACCGAAGCCCTCGAAGTCGAACGCGAACACCGAGGCGATGCCGCTCCCCGGCCGCGGCGGCCGCGGCAGGACGAGCGCGTGCACCGGGCCCGGTAGCCGCGATATGAGCGCATCGGCGGCGTGCTCGGCGATGAACGCCTTGCCCGAGCCCGGTTCGCCGAGCAGCGTGGTCACGGAGCCCGGCTCCGCGGCGGCGGCGAGCACGAGATCGAGCATCCGTTGCGGGATCGAGGCCGCCGCGGCCCCCAGCTGCTGGGCGCCCGCCCCGATGCGTGCGCTGCGCTCCTCCATAGCAACTCCTTGCGAGTCCGCGTGCTGCCGGAGCCCCCTGGCTCGATTGTCGCCCGGGAGGTCGCAAACCGCAAGGGCCGGGCACGACGGGCGGACGCTAGGCTGAAGCGCATGCGCATCGCCACCTGGAACGTCAATTCGATCCGCACCCGCTTCGGACGCGTCGTCGACTGGCTCGTCCGCGAGGACGTCGACGTGCTCGCGATGCAGGAGATCAAGTGCCGCCCCGATCAGTTCCCCGTCGAGGCCTTCGCTCAGGCCGGCTACGAGCTCGAGATCCACGGCCTCAACCAGTGGAACGGCGTGGCCTTCGCGAGCCGCCACGAGATGAGCGACGTCGCGCGCGGTTTCGCGGGGATGCCCGGCTTCGGCAAGCCCATCGCGGGCCAGGAGGCGGTGCAGGGGGTCGACGCCGCGGGGCTCCCCCTCGAGGCGCGGGCGCTCGGGGTGACGGTGGGCGATCTGCGGCTCTGGAGCCTCTACGTGCCCAACGGCCGCGCGCTCGGCGATCCGCATCTCGACTACAAGCTGCGCTGGCTGGAGGCGCTCCGCGAGGACGCGGCCGGCTGGCTCGAGGCGGACCCGGAGCTCCCGCTCGCGCTCATGGGGGATTGGAACATCGCCCCGCTCGACGCCGACATGGGCGACCCCTCCTTCGCGGTCGGACGCTCGACGCACGTCTCCCCCGAGGAGCGCGCCGCCCTCGCCGCCTTCGCCCCGCTCGTGGAGGACGTCGTGCGGCCGATCGTGCCGGAGGGCTACACGTTCTGGGACTACAAGGCGGGCCGCTTCCCGAAGGACCAGGGCATGCGCATCGACTTCATCATGGGCTCGCGCGCCTTCGCCGACGCGGTGACGGGCGCCGCGATCGCGCGCGCCGAGCGCACCGGGGACGCGCCGAGCGACCACGTGCCCGTCGTGTGCGACATCGATCCCTCGCTCCTCGGCGGCACCTTCGAGGACGAGTACGACCGTCCGATGGTGTTCTGACCCCGACCCGGCCCGGGGCGGCGCATCGTCGGGGGTGCGACATAGACTGGACGCATGGCTGATTCCCTGCGCGTCGCTTCCGTCAACGTCAACGGCGTCCGCGCCGCCTTCCGCAAGGGCATGGGCGCCTGGCTCGAGACGAGCGGCGTCGACGTGCTGGCCCTGCAGGAGGTCCGCGCGGACGACTCGCACCTCGCCGAGCTCTTCGGCGAGGAGTGGCACGTCCTCCACGATCCGTGCGAGATCAAGGGGCGCGCCGGCGTCGCGATCCTGAGCCGGGTGCCCGCGACCGGCCATCGCACGGGTCTCGGGACCCTGGATGCGCAGGAGCGCATCCAGTCGTCCGGTCGCTGGCTCGAGGCGGACTTCGAGCTCGGCGGCACGCCGATCACCGTCGTCAGCAACTACACGCATTCCGGAGAGGTCGACACCCCGCGACAGGAGGCGAAGTGGGCCTTCCTCGACGCCATGGGCGAGCGCATGACGGAGCTCGCCGACGCCTGCGAACTCGTCGCGATCGTCGGCGACTTCAACGTCGGCCACCGCGAGCTCGACATCAAGAACTGGAAGGGCAACGTGAAGCGCGCCGGGTTCCTGCCGCGCGAGCGCGCCTACTTCGACCGCTTCTTCGGCGCGCGGGGCGAGACCATCGTCGGCGTCGACGGCAGCGAGGGGCCCGGCTTCGGCTGGGTCGACGTGGGCCGGCGCTGGGCCGGCGAGGTCGACGGGCCCTATTCGTGGTGGTCGAATCGCGGGCAGGCCTTCGACAACGACACGGGCTGGCGCATCGACTACCACGTCGTCACCCCCGCGCTCGGCGAGCGCGTCGCGGACTACCGCGTGCACCGCTACCCCTCCTACGACACCCGCTGGTCCGACCACGCCCCCGTCGTCGTCGACTACCGGGCGTAGCCGCCCGGCCCCAGCATCCGAAGACCGAGATCCCGCGGCCCCGATCGCCGCGGGATGACAGAAAGCCGTCCCCCATGAACGCCTCAGCCAAGCCCGTCATCTTCTCCGGCATGCAGCCCTCGAGCGATTCGCTGCATCTCGGCAACTACATCGGCGCGCTGCAGCAGTGGACGAAGATGCAGAAGGACTACGACGCGTTCTTCTGCGTCGTGAACCTCCACGCCATCACCGTCCCCCAGGATCCGGCCGAGCTCGCCGCCCGCACGCGGCGCACCGCGGCCCAGTACATCGCCGCGGGGATCGACCCCGCGAAGTCCACGCTGTTCGTGCAGTCGCAGGTGCCGGCGCACGCGGAGCTGGCGTGGGTGCTCAACACGCTCACCGGCTTCGGCGAGGCGAGCCGCATGACGCAGTTCAAGGACAAGTCGCAGAGGAACGGCGCCGATGCGGCCTCGGTCGGTCTCTTCACCTACCCGATCCTCATGGCGGCCGACATCCTCCTCTACCAGGCCGCGAGCGTGCCGGTCGGCGAGGACCAGCGCCAGCACGTCGAGCTCACCCGGGACCTCGCGAATCGGTTCAACTCGCGCTTCGGCGAGACCTTCGTGGTCCCGGAGGCGCAGATCCAGACGGGCACCGCGAAGATCTACGACCTGCAGAACCCCTCGGCGAAGATGTCGAAATCGGCGGAGACCGAGGCGGGGCTCATCAAGGTGCTGGACCCCGCGAACGTCACCCGGAAGAAGATCATGCGGGCGGTCACCGACGCCGACGGCGAGATCCGCTTCGATCGCGAGGCGAAGCCCGGCGTCTCCAACCTCCTCACCATCTTCTCGGTGCTCGGCGAGCGGCCGGTCGACGCGATCGCCGAGGAGTACGCGGGCCGCGGGTACGGCGATCTCAAGAAGGGCGTCGCCGAGGTCGTCGAGGCGAGCTTCGCCCCCGTCCGCACGCGCACGGAGGAGCTGCTGGCCGACCCGGCGGAGCTCGACCGGCTGCTCGCCGCAGCCGCCGAGCGGGCGAACGAGGTCGCGAGCCGCACCCTCGCGCACGTCTACGAGCGCATCGGCCTCATCCGCTGATCGGTCGCGCCGTCCGGTGAACCGCGCCGTCGGGTGAACCGCGCAGTCCGGTGAGCCGCGCAGCGACTCGCGTCCTAGACTGAGTCCATGGAATCCGACGCCCGGCGCCGAAGCCCGCTCACCCTCCTGCGACGCGTGCCGTTCACCGCGGCCCTGGTGCTCGCGCTGCTCGTGATCGGCATCGCCACGGGGACGCTGTGGTCGCCGGCGTCGGAGAAGCCCTGGTACGCCGAGTTCGCCACCGGGCTGCCCGCGTTCGCCGAGGGGCGCTGGTGGACCGTGTTCACCTCGCCGTTCCTCCTCAACGCCCCGTACGTGTTCCTCACCATCGCGCCGCTCGTCATCGGCGGCGTCGGCTGGGCCGAGTGGCGCTTCGGCTCGCTGCGCACGATCGGCCTCTTCCTCGCCGGCCACCTCGTCGGCGTGCTCGGCGCTGCGGGGATCGTCGCCGTCGTCTCGCAGACGGGATGGCACTGGGCCGAGCGCCTCACGACCGTCTACGACGTCGGCCCCTCCTGCGGCGCCTTCACCGCGCTCGTGTTCGCCATCGCGACGCTGCCGTCGCCGTGGCGGCTGCGCGCCCGCGTCGCGACGGTGATCTGGATCGGGGTGTCGGTGCTCTACCTCGGGCAGCTCCACGACCTCGAGCACGCGGTCGCCCTCGTGGCGGCGATGCTCGCGAGCGGCTGGCTGCCCGCCTTCCGGCATCGGGCGAGCCGTCCGAGCGCGCGGGAGTGGCGACTCATCGCCTTCGCCGGCCTCATCGCCATCGGCGCCGTGCAGGTGCTCGGCCTCGTCGTGCCCTACGACGGGCCGCTCGGCAGCAACGAGCCGGTCTCCTCCTTCCTCGACGTCGCGATCGACGTCGTGGTCATCCTGCTCATCGCGAACGGCGTGCGCCGGGGCTATCGCGTGGCCTGGATCGCGGCGATCGTGCTCGGCGCGTTCAACCTGCTGACGGCGGCGCTCGTCTTCGCCGCCCTCCCCCTGCTGCTCGACGCCGGCGCCATCGACTCGCCGCTCGACGTCGTCGGGATCGCGGTCGCCCCGACCGTCTACTGGATCGCCCAGCTCGCCTTCATGATCATCGGACGCGGCGCGTTCCGGGTGCCCCTGCGCCGCTCGCGGCGCCGGGTGGCGGCCGCGACCGTGACGCCCGAGGAGACCGCTGCTCGGATCCGCCGCTTCGGCGGCGGGACGATCTCGTGGATGGTGACGTGGCCGGAGAACCGTCACATCGCGCTCCGCGGGCCGGCGGAAGCGGGCGTCGTCGGCTATCAGGAGCACGCGGGCGTCGCGATCATGCTCGGCGATCCGATCGTGCCGGCCGGGTCGCTCGGGGAGGCGCTCGCCGCGTTCGAGCGCACGACGCAGGATGCGGGCCTCATCCCCTGCGTCTTCTCGGCGGGCACCGCGACGGCGACGGCGCGCCCGGAGGGGTGGCGCTCGGTCATCGTCGCCGAGGACACGATCGTCGATCTGCCCGAGCTGCAGTTCACCGGCAAGGCCTGGGGCGCCGTGCGCACCGCGATCAACAAGGCCGAGCGCGAGGGGATCGAGTTCCGCATGGTGCGGCTCGCCGACGAACCCTGGAACGTCCTCGCGCAGGTGCGCGCCATCTCCGAGCAGTGGACGGGGGACAAGGGCCTGCCCGAGATGCGCTTCACCCTGGGCACGGTGGCGGAGGCGCTGGATCCCGAGGTGCGCGTCGGCATCGCCGTCGACGGCGAGGGGAGTCTGCACGGGGTGACCTCCTGGCTCCCCGTCTACGGCGGAGACGGACGGGTCGCCGGCTGGACCCTCGATCTCATGCGCCGCCGCGACGGCGGCTTCGGGCCGGTGATGGAGTTCCTCATCGCCTCCTCCGCACGGCACTTCTCGGGCGAGGGCTACGACTTCGTCTCGCTCTCGGGCGCGCCGCTCGTGCGGCCGGCCGACGCGGAGGCGGGACCCGTGGACCAGGTGCTCGAGCAGATCGGGAGCCTCGTGGAACCGCTCTACGGCTTCGCCTCGCTGCACCGCTTCAAGCAGAAGTTCAACCCGCGGCATGAGTCCCTGCACCTTCTCTACCGCGACGAGGGCGATCTGCCGCGCATCGGCGTCGCGCTCACCCGGGCCTATCTTCCGGACGCGTCGCTGCGCGATCTCGTCACCTCCGCGGCCGGAACGGCGGCGCGGACATAGACGCCATGGCGGAGCGCTCCCCCTGGCGCACGGCGAGCGCGGCACTCAGCATCGGCGGCGAGGTGCTCGGTCTGCTCATGCAGCTGGCCCTCGTCTGGGTGGGCGCGGATCTGCTCTGGGGCGGCGACGACGATCTCATGATCGCCCAGCGCTTCGTGTGGTGCAGCGTCGCGATGCTGTACCTCGCCCTCACCGCGCTCGCGCTCAGTCTCCAGGTGCGCATTCGCCAGCCCGACCCCACCGCCACGCGGGTGCTCATCGGCCACCCCGTCACCCGGCTGTTCACGATGGTCTTCACCTTCGGCGCGAGCGTCATCGGACTGTCGGTGGCGGTGGATCTCATCACCGACATCGGTCAGGACGTGCACGACCCCATTGCCGAGTTCACCGCGGTCTGGGCGATGCTGCTCTCCTGGGTGATGTTCAACTGGGGCTACGCTCGGATCTACTTCTCGCGCTTCCACCGATCCTCGGCGCCGCCGCTCGAGTTCCCCGGGACTCCGAGCCCGCGCCTGGCGGATTTCGCGTACTTCGCCTTCACGAACTCGACGACGTTCTCCGTCTCCGACGTGAAGGTCCTCGACACCCACATGCGCTGGACGGTCGTGTGGCACACGACGTTCGCCTTCTTCTTCAACGCGCTCATCATCGCGCTGTCCATGAACGTCATCGCGAACGGGCAGCTGTTCGCCGAGCTGTTCTCGTGAGAGCGGCCGCGTCCGCACGATTCCGCCCAGAGGGAAATGTGACGGGGCGGCGTGCGACGACGCGCCCGAGGGGCTAGCATGAGGAGCGTGTTCCGGGGTCGGTGAGAATCCGAACCGGCGGTGACAGTCCGCGACCCTCGCATCCGCGAGGCCGAACCGGTGGAACTCCGGTACCGACGGTGATGGCAGTGCGGAGTCCGCCTGTGTAGTCCGGATGAGAGGAATGCAGGAGGACGGGCGACCGTCCGCACCCTGTGCACCCGGGACGTGAGGATCGCCGGATGCTGCAGCAGGAACTCGTCGAGGAGGCGATGCGCCGCGCGCTCGGGGTCGCCCGACGCGGGCCCGTCGACGACCCCAATCCGCAGGTCGGCTGCGTGATCCTCGACCCCGACGGCCGGATCGTCGCCGAGGGCTGGCACCGCGGTTCCGGGACGCCGCACGCGGAGATCGACGCGCTGGCGCATCTGCCCGGGCCGTGGCGCGGCCGCTTCTCGGAGCTCACCGCCGTCGTCACCCTCGAGCCGTGCAATCATACGGGGCGCACCGGTCCGTGCGCCGAGGCCCTGCGCGACGCGGGCATCGGCGCGGTCGCCTACGCCCTGGACGATCCGGGCCGCGCCTCCTCGGGCGGGGCCGCCACGCTGCGGGCGGCCGGAGTCGAGGTGCGCGGCGGCGTTCTGGCGGGAGAGGCGCGCGCGCTGCTGGGCGCCTGGCTGGCGCGCCAGGGGGCCGCGGACGCGTCCGCTCCGTCGCCGCTCCGTCGCCCGCGGGTGACCGTGAAGTGGGCGCAGACCCTGGACGGCCGGGCCGCGGCGGCGGACGGGACGAGCCGCTGGATCACCGGGCCCGAGGCGCGCACCGACGTGCACCGTCGGCGCGCCGAGGCCGACGCCATCCTCGTCGGCACCGGCACGCTGCTCGCCGACGACCCGGAACTCACCGCGCGCGACGCCGAGGGGGCGCTCCTCGTCCCGGCGTCCGAGCAGCCGATCCCCGTCGTGCTCGGGCACCGGGGCATCCCCGAGGCGGCGCGGGTGCGCGCGCATCCCGCGCTCGCGGCGCGGGGCGTCCCCGAGCCCCTGAGGCTCCCGGGCGACGATCTCCCCGCCGAACTCGCCGGGCTCGCCGCGCGCGGCATCGGGAGCCTCTTCGTCGAGGGCGGGCCGCGGGTCGCGAGCGCGCTGATCGCGGCCGGCCTGGCGGATGAGCTGCTCGTCTACGTCGCCCCGGCGCTGCTCGGCGGCCCGAGGCTCGCGCTCGGCGACCTCGGGATCCCGAGCATGGCGGGGATCGCGCGGCTCGCGGTGCGCGAGCGCCTCGAGCTCGGCGCGGATCTGCTCGTCCGAGCCGATCGTGTTTCACGTGCAACCCCAGACTCCCCGGCCCCCGGGGACCACGCCTCCGAGGAAGGATAGGCATGTTCACAGGACTCATCGAGGAGATCGGCGAGATCGTGGCCGTCGAGGCGATCGATGATTCGCTCCGCCTCACCATCGCGGGCCCCGTCGTCACCGCGGACGCCGTTCACGGCGCCTCGATCGCGGTGTCCGGCGTCTGCTTGACGGTGATCGAGCAGGGGACCACGTCGGACGGCCGCGGTACCTTCACCGCCGACGTGATGGCCCAGTCGCTGCGCATGTCGACGCTCGGCGCGCTGATCCCCGGCAGCCGGGTGAACCTCGAACGCGCCGTGCGCGTCGACACCCGGCTCGGCGGCCACATCGTCCAGGGGCACGTCGACGGCACCGCGAGCCTCGTCACGTCCACCCCGGCCGAGCAGTGGCGCGTGCTGCGCTTCGCCCTCCCGGCCGCCCTCGCTCCCCTGCTCGTCGACAAGGGCTCCGTGACGCTCTCGGGGGTCTCGCTCACCGTCTCCGGCATCTCCGACCCCGCCGGCGGCGAGGAGGGCGGATCCGGCCACTGGTTCGAGGTCTCGCTCATCCCCGAGACGCTCGCCGCCACGACGCTCGGCGCGCTCGAGCCCGGCGACCGGGTGAACGTCGAGACCGACATCCTCGCGCGCCACGTCGCCCGCATGCTCCGCTTCGGCGGCGAGCCCGCCGCCCTCACCGAACCGCACGTCCCCGAAGGAAGCCGCGCATGACCCCCACCGATTCCCCCGAACCCGCCGGCCGCATCTCGAGCATCGAGGAGGCGGTGGCCGCCATCCGCGCCGGGCGGCCCGTCATCGTCGCCGACGACGAGGATCGCGAGAACGAGGGGGACGTCATCCTCTCGGCCGAGCTCGCGAGCCCCGAGTGGATCGCCTGGACGGTGCGCTGGTCCTCCGGCCTGCTCTGCGCGCCGATGACCAACGACATCGCCGACCAGCTCGACCTGCCCATGATGGTGGAGCGCAACGAGGATGTACGCGGAACGGCATACACGGTCACCGTCGACGCCGCGCACGGCGTGACCACCGGCATCAGCGCGAGCGACCGCGCGACCACGCTGCGGGTGCTCGCCGGCGAGCACTCGGCGCCCGAGGACGTGCGACGCCCGGGCCACGTGCTCCCGCTGCGCGCCGTGGACGGCGGCGTGCGCGCCCGCGCCGGTCACACGGAGGCGGGCGTCGAGCTCATGCGGCTCGCCGGCCTCCGTCCGGTGGCGGCGATCGCCGAGATCGTCGCCGAGGACGGCGAGATGATGCGCCTGCCCGGCCTGCTCGAGCTGGGCGCGGCCGAGGGCGTCCCCGTCATCACCATCGAGCAGCTCATCGCCTATCTCGACGAGCGCGACCCGGAGGGACGGCCTCCGGCGACCGCGCGCCCGCACCGCCAGGTGAGCCTCCGCGCGAACGCGGCCCTGCCGACCACGCACGGAGCGATGCGGGCCCTCGCCTACCGCGACCGGCGGGCCGGGGTCGATCACATCGCGCTCGTGGCCCCGACGCCCGAGGGCGTCGATGCCGGCGCCGACACGCTCGTGCGCGTGCACTCCGAGTGCATCACCGGAGAAGCCTTCGGCTCGCTCAAGTGCGAGTGCGGTCCGCAGCTCGACCGGGCGCTCGACATCATCCACGAGCGCGGCGGCGTCGTCGTATACCTTCGCGGGCATGAGGGGCGCGGCATCGGCCTGGCGAACAAGCTCCGCGCCTACCAGCTGCAGGAGCAGGGCGTCGACACGCTCGAGGCGAACCTCCAGCTCGGCCTCCCGGCCGACGCGCGCGACTACACCGCGGCCGCCGAGATCCTCGCCGATCTCGGCGTGGAGCGCGTGCGGCTGCTCACCAACAACCCCGACAAGGTCGCGCAGCTCGAGGCCCACGGCATCGTCGTGACCGAGCGCGTGCCGCTCATCGTGGGGCTGACCGAGGAGAACCTCGCGTACCTCGCGACCAAGCGCGATCGCATGGGCCACGAGATCCCGAATGCCGCGCTGCCCGGCGCCGCGGCGGCGGACGGAGCGCGCTCGTGAGCGGCGCGGGGGCTCCCGATCTCGCGGTGGACGCGCGCGGGATGCGCGTCGCGATCATCGCGGGCAGCTGGCACGAGGAGATCATGTCCTCGCTGATCGACGGCGCGCGGGACTCGCTCGCCGCCGCCGGTGCCGCGCACGAGGTGTTCCGGGTCGCCGGAGCCTTCGAACTGCCGCTCGCGGCGCAGACCGCCCTCGCCGAGGCGCCCGACGGCGGGGGCTTCGATGCCGCCGTGTGCCTCGGTGTGATCATCCGCGGCGGCACGCCCCACTTCGAGTACGTCTGCGCCGCCGTCACCGACGGGCTCACCCGCGCGCAGCTCGACGCCGGCCGTCCCGTGGGCTTCGGCGTGCTCACGACCGACACGGAGCAGCAGGCGCTCGACCGCTCGGGGCGCCCCGGGGCGCCGGAGTCCAAGGGGCGCGAGGCGGCCGAGGCCGCCCTGCACCTCGCCGTCGCCCAGCGGGCCATCCGCGGCGGCCGCTGACGGGGATCCTGCCAGCGCGCTGGCGTAGAGTGGGCGGGTGACCGGGCAAGCAGACACGTCCGCGGCGCCCCGGGGTCCCCGGGCATCGCTGCGCCAGCTCATCCCCTATCTCTTCGAGCAGCGCGGCCTGCTCGCCGCGGCGCTCGCCCTCGGGCTCGTCGGGGCGGCCGCGTCGCTCGTGCAGCCCGCGCTGCTCGGCCAGATCATCGGCCGGGTGCAGAGCGGCGAGGCCGCGGGCGCGCTCCTCGTGACCCTGAGCGTCGTCGTGGTCGTCGGCGCCGTGCTCAGCGGACTGCAGCACTACGTGCTGCAGCGCATGGGCGAGGGCGTCGTGCTCGCGAGCCGCAGGCGGCTCATCGCCAAGATCCTGCACCTGCCCATCGCGCAGTTCGACCGCCGTCGCACGGGCGACCTCGTCTCCCGCGTCGGCAGCGACACGACCCTGCTGCGCGCGGTGCTCACGCAGGGCTTCGTCGAAGCGATCAGCGGACTGCTCGTGTTCGTGGGCGCGCTCGTGGGCATGCTCGTCATCGATCCCGTGCTCTTCGGCATCACCTTCGGCGTCGTGCTCGTCGCCCTCGTCGTGGTGGTGACGGTCTCCAGTCGCATCCGCCCCGCCGTCGCCCGGGCGCAGGAGAAGGTCGGCGATCTCGCGGCGCAGGTCGACCGGTCGATCTCCTCCATCCGCACCATCCGCGCCGCGGGCGCCGCGGAGCGCGAGCAGCGCGCGACGGAGCGGGACGCCGAGGAGGCGTACGCCCTCGGCGTCAAAGTCGCGCGGATCTCGGCCGTCATCGTGCCGATCTCCTTCCTGGCGCTGCAGCTGTCCTTCCTCGTCGTGCTCGGGCTCGGCGGCTACCGCGTGGCGACCGGGGCGATCACGATCGCCCAGCTCGTCACCTTCATCATCTTCCTGTTCCTCATGGTCACGCCGCTCGGCCAGGCGTTCGGCGCGATCTCCGCCGTCGGACAGGCGCTCGGCGCGCTCGGGCGGATCCAGGAGATCGCGGCGCTCCCGACGGAGACCGAGCGCGACGCCGAGGACTCCCCCGCGGGCGGGCTCCTCCCGCTCGCCGACGCCGCACGGCAGGGCGCCCCGGCGATCGCGCTCGCCGACGTCCGCTTCACCTACCGCTCCGCCGCCCCGGCCCGCGCCGACGCGCGCGCGCTCGTCCGCGGCGGCCGCGGATCCTCGCGTCGCGACCTCGAGGCCGCCCCGGCAGAGATCGTCGAGACGCCCGTGCTGCGCGGCGTGAGCTTCGAGGTGCCGCGGGGCTCCCGCGTCGCCCTCGTCGGCCCCTCGGGCGCCGGGAAGTCGACGGTGCTCGGCCTCGTCGAGCGCTTCTACGATCCCGATTCGGGGACCGTGTCGCTGCACGGCGCCGACGTGCGGACGCTGCACCGCGCCGAGCTGCGCGCGCAGATGGGCTATGTGGAGCAGGATGCGCCGGTGCTCGCCGGGAGCCTTCGAGACAACCTCAGGCTCGCGTCGCCCGAGGCCTCCGATCAGGCGTGCGAGCGCGTGCTGCGCGCCGTGAACCTCGGGGGGCTCCTCGACCGCACGCTCGGGCCGCGCACCGGCGACGGGTCGTCGTCCGGCGACGGGTCGTCGTCCGGCGACCACGCGTCGTCCGACGACCGCGCCGCGGCCCTCGCCGAGGCGTTGGAGCTGCAGGTCGGCGAGAGCGGGATCCTCCTCTCCGGCGGCGAGAAACAGCGCCTCGCAATCGCACGGGCGCTGCTCACGGCGCCGCCCATCCTGCTCCTCGACGAGTCGACCGCCAGCCTCGACGGTGTCAACGAGCGGCTCATGCGGGAGGCGCTCGACTCGGTCGCGACGGGTCGCACCCTCATCGTCATCGCGCACCGGCTGTCCACGGTCGTCGACTCGGACAAGATCGTGGTGCTCGATGCCGGCAGGGTCGTGGGCGAGGGCACGCACGAGGAGCTGCTCGCCTCGACGCCGCTCTACCGCGAGCTGGCGAAGCACCAGCTGCTCGTGCCCGAGGAGGGCTGAGCGGGTCGCAGACCCGCAGGGGACGCCGCGGCGGGCAGCGCGCAGCGGCCAGCGGGCAGCGCGCAGCGGCCAGCGGGCAGCGCGATCCTTAATGGTCACCACGCGCCACAGCGATCGGCACGCTCCCCAGCGGCCGGCGCGATCCTCAACGGTCGGCGCGCGCCTCAGCGATCGCTCCTCGACGATCCGCACGCTCCTCAGCGATCATCGCGGCGCAGCAGCCAGCCGAGGCGCGGTTCGATCACCGGCCAGAACGCCTTCGGCGCCCAGGAGAGCGACAGGACCACGGCGAGTACGGCGCCGCCGGCCGCGACGAGCAGGAGCCCGGGGGTGCCGCTCCCCCCGATCGCATCGATGACTCCGGTCTCGCGCAGCACCCAGACGACGGGGCCGTGCAGCAGGTAGACGTAGAGGGTGCGCGTGCCCCAGACCGTCGCGGGACCGCTGCTCCGCGGCACGACGATGAGGAGCGCGAGCGTCATCGCAGCGGCGACGACGAGCAGGGCCGCGGAGACCGCGGCGCCGCCGAGGAGGACCGTGAGCCAGTGGCTCGGCAGCCACTCCCCGATCGGCGCGTTGCGGAAGAGCCAATCGTAGTCGTCCCGCCAGGTCAGCCAGGTGTCGATCCGCCAGGTCTCCCGCAGCCCGGGCAGCAGCGCGAAGGCGAGCGCGATGCCGCCGAGCACGGTCCACGCGGCGACGCGCGCCCCGCGGAAGGGCCTTGCGAACCACTGCCCGTCGAGCCAGCCGCGCTCGCGGATCAGCCAGCCGGTCACAAAGAATGGGAGGAAGACGAGCGTGCGATGCGCGGAGAACGCGGTGCCGATATCGGGGATCGCGCCCGCGGCGAGCGCCAGGGCGATCGACACGAGCAGCGGGTGGCGCAGTCGCGCGAGGTACGGGAGCAGGATGCGCATGGTCGCCAGGCTGATGAGGAACCAGAGCGTCCACGCCGGCGTCTCGAGGAAGTCGTCGTCGGGGGTCTCCTCGAGCACCGCGAAATCGACGGCCGCCCAGATCCCCTCCCAGATGAGCCAGGTGACGACGAGCTGCAGCGTCGAGCGGATGACCTTCGGCGAGGCCTCCGCCCGGGAGAAGATGCCCGAGAGGAGGATCATCGCGGGCATGTGGAAGAGATAGATGTACGCGTAGATCGCGAAGCCGAGCGCGGACTCCGTGCGCACCGTCGAGATGGCATGGCCGACGACGACGAGCACGATCAGGGCGAAGCGCGCGTTGTCCCAGAACGCGATGCGCGGCCGGGCGCCGGCGAGCGGCTGGGGGAGTTCTGGCATCGGTAGCAGCTTAGAGGGTCGGGGGCGGGGCGCCTGGACGGGCGCCGAGAAGCCGGAGCGCGGATGCCCCCGCCCCACGGATCCGGGTCGCCGTGGCAGGGTGTTCAGGTCGAGCACCCTGCCGCGGCGACCCGGATCGGGGCGGTGGGCGGAGTTGGGGAGCGGGGCGGTGCGGAGCGGAGCGGAAGTGAGGCTGCAGAGGACAGGGTCGGGGCAGGTGCTGGGGGATCCGGTCCAGGGCGGGCGCGGGGCAGCGGGTGCGTCAGCTCGGATCCGGGTCGGGACCGCGGAGTATCCGATCCAGGGCGGAACATGGAGGTTCCGATCCGGTACGGGATGCGGGATCCGATCCAGTACGGAGCGCGGGAGGTCCGGTCCGGGTGCGGGAGGTCCGCTCCGGGTGCGTCAGCTCGGATCCGGGTCGTCGCGGCAGGCTGCTCGGTCCGAGTACCCTGCCGCAGCGACCCGAATGTGCTCCGATGCGCCTGCGGCCACCCGATCCGCGGACCCGGGACGCTCCCTGATCCGCCCGTACCCGCACCGGTCCAGATCCCTCCCGTTCCCTCTCCCCTGCCCTCACGCGTTCTCCTCCCCACGGATCCGGGTCATCGCGGCAGGGTGCTCGGGTCGAGCACCCTGCCGCAGTGACCCGGATCGGGATCGAATCACGCGGAGGTGGGGAGGGGGAGGGAGATGGGGATGGGGCGGATCGGACCGCGCGGGGTGGAGGTTGCGGGATGGGCGCGGGCCGCGCAGGACTGGATCGGGCCGCGCAGGACTGGATCGGGCCGCGCAGGACGGGATCAGGCCGCGCGGCGGCGCTGGCCGAGTAGGACGACGGCTCCGCCGACCCCGGCGAGCGCGATCGCGCCGGCCGCCGCCGCGGCGACCATCGCCGCACCGCCGCCGGTACGCGCGAGCTGGGCCGAGGAGGGACCGGATCCCGTCGCGGCCGTCGACCCGTCGGCAGCGGCGCCCGAGCCGCTCGCGCCGGTTCCGTTCGCCCCCGATCCGCCTGACCCCGTTCCGCTCCCGTCCGCCTGCGCGTCGGCCTCGGCCCCGGCTGCGGTGCCGCCGGCATTCGCGTCGGCGCCGGTTCCGGAGCCGTCGGCGGTGCCTTCGGCCGCGCCGCCATCGGCATCGGCATCGGCCTGCGCGTCCGAGCCGGTACCCGGCTCGTCGCCGAAGCAGCTCGCGGGAATCGCGACGAGCTCTCCCCCGGAGGCGTTCGCCGCTGTCACGACGGCGACGCCGGCCGTCACGATCCGCGCGGCTCCGATGGAACCTCCCGTCGGAGCCGACTCACCCGGGGGGCCCTGCGGCCCCTGGGGGCCCTGCGGGCCTTGCTGACCCTGCGGTCCCTGCGGTCCCTGCTCGCCCTTCGGTCCGGTTTCGCCCGGGCTGCCCTGCGGGCCCTGCGCTCCGGGAGGGCCCGCCTCACCCGTGGGACCCTCCGCCCCGGCCGGCCCATCCGGGCCGACGACCTCGATGATGCACTCCTCGGCGAAGCCTCCGCAGTCACCGTCCTCGGCGACGAGCACCGGGGTGATCACACCGGCCTGGAACGACGCGGTGACGATGATCTGATCGCTCGCCGGAGCGCCGGCGAGCAACGTACCCGGCGGGCCGGGCGGGCCGGGTTCGCCCTGCGGACCCGGTTCGCCCTGCGGACCCTCCTGCCCGGGATCCCCGGGCTCGCCGGGGAGTCCCGACTCCCCCGGAGCACCGTCGGGCCCTTGCGGCCCGCTCGGACCCGGCGCGCCGTCGGGACCGGGCGCGCCGTCCGCCCCGGGGATGAGGATGACGCACACCTCCTGGACATCGGCGCAGCTCGGAGCGTCCACGACGTCCACCACGGAGGCGATGCTCGCCGTTCCCGAGAACTGCACGGCACTCGGTCCGGGCGGGCCCTGGGGTCCGACCGGGCCCTCCTCGCCCGGCATGCCCTCGGCGCCCGGCGGGCCTGGTTCACCGTACGGTCCGGTCTCGCCCTGCGGCCCCTGGGCTCCGTCCTCGCCCGGCTGACCCTGCGGCCCCGGCGCACCGTCGGGCCCCGGGGCTCCGGCGGGCGCCTCGGGCGCGATGCACTGCTCGACCGCGGTCGCGGGGGCACTCGCGACGGCGTTCGCCGGGGAGGCGAGCAGCGCGGTCCCCGCACCCCAGAGGATCAGCGCCGTCGCCGCGAACGCGGCTCCCAGCCCGGCGCCGACCGCCGGCCCGGTCCTCGAATTTCCGACTGCACCTCGATGTGCCATGGTGAACCCCTGTCGCTCAGGTGATTGCATGAGGATTCACAGCATAAACGAATGCGGCCGCGCGCACGACGATGCTGCGGCGGTATCGCCCGCGAAGTCACCCGCGCGGGTGTCACCGACGCCGGGCGCGACCTGGCCCATCAGCCCGCGATCCGAGCTGGAAACGGGAACGGCCCCCGTCCCGGAGGACGAGGGCCATGAGAGCCGCCTGTCGGATTTGAACCGACGACCTGTTCTTTACGAGGGAACTGCTCTACCCCTGAGCTAAGGCGGCGGAGCGCGGAATCTCTCCCGCGCACAAGCAAATACTCTAGCACGTCCGCAGGGTGCGCTTCGCCTCGACCGGAAGCGTCGCCGCGTCACGCCGTGCACATCGGATCGTCGGCAGGGACGGCGCCCGTGAGCAGGTAGGCGTCGACGGTCTCGTCGACGCAGCTGCTCTCGCCGTAGGCGGTGTGCCCCTCGCCGCGGTAGCTCACGAGCACGCCGCTGTCGAGCTGCTCGGCGAGGGACTCCGCCCAGCGGTAGGGCGTCGCGGGATCGCCCGTCGTGCCGACGACGAGGATCGGCGCCGCTCCCGCCGCCGTCACCGCCCTCCGCTCCTGCGCGCCCGGCACCGGCCACGCCTCGCAGGAGATGTCGCCGAAGCCCTGGAAGCGGCCGATGGTGGGAGCGATCCGATCGAGCTCGGCCGCTTCCGCGCGCATCCGGTCGCGATCGAAGTCTCGCGGGTAGTCGAGGCAGTTGATCGCGGAGAAGGCCTCGGTGGAGTTGCTCCGGTAGGCGCCGCCCTCGCGGTCGTAGTAGAAGTCCGCGAGCGCGAGCGCGACGTCGGCGTCCCCCTCGGGCACGGAGGCGAAGAGGTCGTCGAGGTACCCCCAGTTGCTCTGCGTGTACAGCGGCGCGATGATCGCGGTGAGGAGCGTGGAAGCCGCGACGCTTCGGCCGTCGGAGCCCGTGAGCGGCGCGGCGTCCACGCCGTCGAGCATCGCGCCGATGGACGCCATCGCCTCGTCGACGCCGCCGCTCAACGGGCAGTCGTCGCGCCTCAGGCAGGCCTGCACATAGACCCGCAGGGCCGCCTCGAATCCGAGGGTCTGCTCGCGGACCACGTCCGCAAGACTCGTCGTCGGGTCCATCGCACCGTCGAGCACGAGCCGGCCGACCCGCTCGGGGTAGGCGTCCGCGTAGCGCGCGCCGAGGTAGGTGCCGTAGGAGAAGCCGAGGTAGTGCAGCCGATCGTCGCCGACGATGGCGCGCAGCATGTCGAGATCGCGCACCGTCGACATCGTGTCGACGTACCCGATGCGCTCCCCCGTCTCGGCGGCGCAGCGCTCGCCGAATGCGGCGGCCTCCGCCAGGGCCGCGTCGATCCAGGCGTCGCTGCCGGCCTCGAGCGCCCCCAGCCCGTCATCGACGCCGAAGAGATAGTCGTCCATCTCGGCCGCGCCGCCGCAGCTCACCGGGGAGGAGGCCCCGACTCCGCGCGGATCCCAGCCGATGACGTCGTAGGCCTCGCGGATCTCGGCGGGGATCGCGCTGTCGATCGCGGCGGCGATGTAGTCGGCTCCCGAGGCGCCCGGCCCCCCGGGGTTCACGAACAGCGTGCCGAGCTTCGCGTCCCCGGAGGCCTCCCGCTTCACGAGCCGGAGGGTGAGCGCCCCCGCCGCGGGGTCCTCCCAGTCGACGGGAGCGTAGACGTCGGCGCACTGCATCTCGACGTCGCACTCGTTCCAATCCGGCTGCTGCGCCTGGAAGCCGGCGAGCGTGCCGTCGGGCAGGGGCGGCAGCTCGCCCGGCTCGTGGGTGAGCGCGACCTCCTCGCCGCCGCGCAGCAGGCCGGGGAGGGCGGTGCAGCCGCCGAACACGAGCGCGGTCGCGACGCTCGCGGCGACCAGGATCTTCCCCACGCGCCGCCGTCGCGGCGCGGCCGACCGTTCCGGCTCGTCGCCCTCGACCGCGCCCGGCCCGCTCACGGGCGCGCCCCGACGGTCTCGCCCGCCACGAGCGCGCTCGCGAACAGCGCCTCGAGCACGAGACCCGGAGTGATGCCCCGGCCGAGCCGCTCCCTGGCGACTTCGACGGCGGAGACGGCGGCGAGCGCCCGCGCCGGGCGCCACCGCGCCCCGAGCTCGGCGATGGCGTCGGCGTGCTCGAGGTTCACGAGCTCGGGATCGCCGACCTCGCGCTCCGGCGAGGAATCCCGCTGCGCGACCGCGAGCGAGGTCAGCAGCACATCGCGGTAGAGCGACAGCAGATCGGTGAGGATCCGGTCGATGCCGTCGCGGAGGCTGCGCGTCGCGCGGCGCTTCTGATCCTCCTCGAGCGTGCGGATCTGCGCGCGCATCTGCGGCGGGATCGCCGCCCCGGGTGCGAGGCCGAGGCTGCGCATGGCCTCCTCCCGCTCCCGCGCGTCGAGCACCTCGGTGAGCGCGGCCGCGTCGGCCTCGGCGACGCGCACGAGCGCCGCGGCTCCCCGCATCGCGTCCCCCAGTGTCGCGATACCGAGGGCGATGCGCACCGTGCTGTCCCGCCGCGCCAGGGCATCGGGATCGGTCGCGAGTCGCCTCGCCATCCCGATGTGGCTCTGCGCGAGCCGCGCGGCCCGACCCGCCGCATCGACGTCGATCCCGTCGCGCTCGTGCAGCAGTCGGGCGATGTCGTCCGTGGCGGGGGTGACGAGACGGAGCGATCGCGCGCGGGAGCGGATGGTGGGCAGCAGGTCCGCCTCGCTCGGGGCGCAGAGGATCCAGATGGTGCGCTCCGGGGGCTCCTCGAGCGCCTTCAGGAGCACGTTCGACGTGCGCTCCGGCATCCGGTCCGCGTCCTCGATGACGATGACGCGGTAGCGCCCCTCGGCGGGCGCGTAGTGCGCCGTCGTGACGATGTCGCGGGCCGCCCGGATGTCGATGAGCAGCTTCTGCGTCGTCAGCACGCCGAGGTCCGGGTGCGTGCGCGACCTGACCTGCTCGAACACCGCGCCCCGCTCGTGCTCGGTCCGCGCGATGAGCGCCGCCGCGAAGCGGAAGGCGAGGTTCGAGCGGCCCGAGCCCGGCGGCCCCGTGATGAGCCAGGCGTGCGCGGGCGCGCCGCCCGGATCGGCGGCATGCCGCAGCACACGCACCGCCTCCGTCTGCCCGACGATCTCGCCCCAGAAGTCCACCCGAGAAGCGTATCGTGCACCCCTGACGGGATCCCCGGCGGGAGAGCTCGGCGGGCGTGCCCGGTGCGCGTGCCCGGTGGGAGAGCCCGGCGCGCGTGCCCGGCGGGCGAGCCGGGCGGGAGAGCCCGGAACGGCGGCATGCGGCCCCGGCGATCCCAGGCGCGATCCCCGCCGCGGCCGCCGAGCGCCGGACGCCCTTCCGCAGATCACCGCCCGAGGGGATGAACTCGCGGGTGAAACTCAGCGAACTCGGCTCCCGCGCACAGCCCGTCTTCCTATGCTCGTCGATGACGGCAGTGCCTCGTTCCCCTCTGGGCGCCGTCGTTCCGCCGCGAGGTTCCCCCTGAGCGGTGGAGGAAGCCCCCGGCCCTGTCCCCCAGGCCACCGGGGGCGCTTCCATGCTCGGCCGGGGTCGCCTTCAGCCGGCCGAGGGCTCGCGCGGCAGATCGACGTACCCGGTCTCGCCCGCGACGAGCCGCGCCGCCCCGGAGCTCAGCTCGGCGGCGAGCTCGGCGAGGCCGGCCATTTCGCCCTCCGGCACCGAGAAGTGCTGCACGACGCGGTCGCTGTACTCGGCATCGCCGACCCCGTACCCGCGGCGCCGGGCCTCCGCCTCGATCTGCGCCGCCGCCTCGTAGCCCGTGTGCACGGCGCAGCGCACTCGGAGCCCTCGCCGCACCCGCTCGGCGCCGAGCACCGCTTCGGCGACGGCGGCGCGGTAGGCGCGCGTGAGCCCGCCGGCGCCGAGCAGCACGCCGCCGAAGTACCGCGTCACCACGGCGACGACGTCGCTCAGCCCCGCCGAGACGAGCGCGTCGAGCATCGGGGCGCCCGCGGTGCCGCTCGGCTCGCCATCGTCGTTCGAGCGCTGCACACGGCCCCCGGGTCCGAGCACGAAGGCCGAGCAGTGATGCCTCGCGCGCGGGTGCGCCGACCGCGCCTGCGCGATCGCCTCCCGCGCGCCGTCCTCGTCGTCGACGCGGACGAGCCGCGCGAGGAAGCGCGACCGCGAGATCTCGAGCTCGGCCTCCGCCGGGGACGCGATCGTCTCGTACTCCACGTGCCGCCTCCCCGGTCCGGCCGCCGCGGGCCGGCGTGCCGCTACCATCGAGTGTATGGCCGATGGAAGCGTGCGCGTCGACGCGTGGGTCTGGGGCGTCCGCCTCGCCAAGACCCGCAGCCAGGCCACCGCCGCCTGCCGCGCCGGACACGTCCGCGTGAACGGCGCGACGGCCAAGGCCGCGCAGCCCGTGCGCCTCGGGGACGAGGTGCGCGTGCGGCTACATGGATTCGACCGGATCTACCGCGTCGCCGGGCTGCCGACCCGGCGCGGCAGCGCGGCGGAGGCGGCGCGGCACTTCGAGGATCTGACGCCGCCTCCGCCGCCGCGGGTCGAGCGCCCGGCGGCGATCCTGCGGGACCGCGGCGCGGGACGGCCGACGAAGCGCGAGCGGCGCGACATCGACCGTCTCCGCGGACGCTCCGGCGAGGACTGACCCCGCTCGGGCACCGCCCGCGCGTCGGAGGGCGCTCGTATACTGTCGTGAGGGTTGGGGAATCCGAAACGGCGGACGCATGCCTTCGTGCCCGGCGAACGCAGCGCGTCCCGTGACGTGAAGGACGATGCGCATGACCGAACGGGATCCGAGAGCGGACCCGCTGATCGCCGAGCAGGTGATCGGCCGCCTGACCCCTCCCCGGGACCCCGGTGCGCTCGGATTCCTCGACGAGCGCTGGCTCGAGATCTGGCATCTCGTGCCGCCGACCCGGCTCGCGCCGCTGCTCGCGGGCGTGCCGGAGCCCGAGCTGCGCGCCCTTCCCGGCGCGCGCTTCCTCCGCAGCCTCGTCCTGGGCGACGCCGCGGCGCTCCCTGAGCCCGACGACCTGCTCGGCGCGGCGGCGCCGCGGACGCTGCAGGAGCGGATGCGCGCTGCCGCGGTGCTCGCCCGCACGCGGTTGTCCGGCCGGCCGGCAGCCGCGCTCGCACTGGCGGATCGCCTCGACGCGGGCGCCCCCGCGCCGCTCGCGGGGGTCGCCGACGACTTCTCCCCCTACCAGGCGCTGCAGCTCGGCATCACGGCGCTGCTCGCGAACGAGCCCATCCGCGCGCTCGGCTTCCTGGAGCGCGCGCGCTCGGCGCGCGCGGAGGGCCGGTTCGGCTTCGTCGCCCGGGACGCGCAGTTCAAGCTCGCCCTGCTGCATCAGCTGCACGGGGACCCCGAGCGGGCGGCCGAGCACCTGAGCGCCGGCGCCGCCCTGCCGCGGGGCGCCAGCTGGACCGAGGAGTGGATCGACCAGACCGCGGAGCTCGCCGCGGCGCTCGCGGATCAGGACGCGGGTCGGCCCGCCGGGCTCCGCGACCGCCCGCTCGCCGCCTACGGCGAGCTCTGGCCCTTCGCGCTGCTCGTGCAGGTGCGCGAAGGCCTCCTCGCGAGGGACACGGAGGCGGTCGAGCGCGCCCTCGCCGTCGCCGAGCACGCCGGTCTCCCCGGCACCGACGGCGACGGCGTCGCCGCCTCGGCGATCCCGCTCGGCCACGCGCAGCTGCACCTCTCCCGCGGGCACGTCGGCCGAGCGCGGCGGGCGATGCTGCGCGCCCCGCAGGAGCTGCTCGACACCCAGCTCGTGCGCGCCAGGATCGCGTTCATCGCGGGCGAGCACGCCCAGGTCGCCGCCGAGGCCACGCAGGGGATGACCCGCGAGCCCGGCTTCTTCCGGCATCGCGTCGAGCTCGCCGGGCTGCTCGCCGCCATCCAGCTGCAGCAGGGGGAGGACGCCGTCGCGCGCAGCCTCATGCTCACGGCGCTCCAGGCGCGCCCCGCGATCCCGCGCACCCTCTACCGCTTCCTGCCGCACGAGCTCACCTCGCACGCCCGCGCCTCCTGGGGGGACGATGCGCGTCTCGCGGCCCTCATCCCCGCCGACTACTCGGGGCCGGGCCACCGGCCGCTGACGGCGCCGCTCGGGCGCGCGATCGACCTCTCCGAACGGGAGCGGGAGACCTTGGAGCTCCTCGTCGCGGGATACTCGCGGGCGCGGATCGCCGAACGGCTCTTCGTCAGCGAGAACACCGTGAAATCGCACCTGCGCACCCTCTACCGCAAGATCGGCGCGCGCGACCGCGAGACCGCGGTCCTGTGGGCGGTGACGAACACGCACGCCCCCTCGCGCGGGCGCGACTGACCCCCTGCGCGCCCGCCGGCGCGGGCCCGGCTCCCGCACCGGGATCGAACCTGCGGGACGCGCCCGGTGCAGGACGCGCCCGGTGCGGACCGGACCCGCCACGGGGCGGGGCCGGTCCGGCCCGGGGCGCGACCCGCTACGCCGGCTCGGCGGCGCGGCGTCGGCGCTGCAGGATCACCCCGGCTCCGCCGAGGAGGAGCAGCAGCGCGGCCAGGACGGCGAGCGCCCCGAGGTCGCCGCCGGTGATCGCGAGCGGGTCGGCCGGGGCGACGTCGACCGTCGCCTCGGCGCTCAGCCGTGCGTCCCCGGTCTGCTCCGTCGGGGAGCCGACCGTCACCACGTTCGTCACCGAACCGGTGACCGAGCTGCCGATCCCGACCACGAGCGTGAGCGTCGCGCGCTCCCCGACGGCGAGGCCGCGCTCGAGCGTCCACGTGACCGTCGCGCCGCGCACCGACACGCCCGCGTCGGGGGACGAGCGGAAGCTCAGGCCCCTCGGGAGCTCGTCCGTGACCGTGATCGGCCCCGGATCGGCCGTGGGGCCGCGGTTCTCGACCGTGATGCGGTACGTTCCGGTGCCGCCGGCGCGGAACTCGCCGACCGCGGTCTTCTCGACGACCAGGGTCGCGAGCGGCGGCACGGTCACCTCGTCGCGCGCCGTGTCGTTCGACGGATCGGCGTCCGGCTCGGTCGCGCGCACCTCGGCGACGTTCGTGACGCCCGGGTAGGCGCCGTCGAGCACTCGGGTGAGCACCGTCAGCGCCGGCGTCCGCTCACCGACCGCGAGCGTCTCGGCGGCGTCGCTGCGCACGGCGGTCACGACGGTCGTGCCGTCGTCGGCGGCCGTCACCGCGGAGATGGTCCAGCCGTCGGCCTGGTCGCCCGCCGCGCTCAGCACCTCGAGCCCGGCCGGCACGCGGTCCGTCACGGTGATCCCGCTCGCGACCGAGGGCCCGTTGTTGGTGACGGTCAGCGCGAACGGCAGCTCGTCCCCGATCCGTACGGCGTCGGCGTCGTGGGTCTTCGCGATCGCGAGGTCCACCGAGCGCTCGACCGTGAGCGTCGCGTCGTCCGCGTCGTTCTCCGGGTTCGGGTCGGGCGTCCCCGAGGACACGCTCGCGGTGTTGACGAGCGCGGGCACCTCGGGCGCGGCGGTGGGCGGCAACGCGGGATCGAGCGCCGCGTCGAACAGGATCGCGGGTGCGTTCTGCCCGGCAGCGAGCCCCGCGGTCTCCGGCTGCAGGGCGAAGGTCACCCGCTGCGGGTCGGCCGGATCGACCGCGGCCGACCAGCTCGTCGCGGACGCCTCGGTGAGACCGACGAAGCCGACCCCGGAGGGGAGCACGTCCGTCACGGTGACGGGGCCGACGGCGTCGCTCGCGCCGAAGTTGTGCACCTCGATGCGGTAGCGCGCCTGCTCGCCGGCGACGGCCGCGCCGACCTCGCTCGTGTCGTCCGCGGGATCGACCGCGGTCTTCACGAGCCCGAGGTCCGCCGCCGTCGTGACGACGATCTCGGCATCGTCGCTCTCCTCGTGGGTGCCGCGGCTGTCCGACCAGCCGAGCGTCGCCACGTTGGCGAGCGGCGTGCCCGTGGGCACGCTCGCCGAGAGGTGCGCGACGACCGTGATGGTGCTGGTCGCCGCCGCTCCGACGGGGTGCGCCGGGTAGAGGCACGAGGCCGTCGCCGCGGTGCATGCCCATCCGGCGCTGCCGTCGATGGAGACGAGCGTCATGCCGGCGGGCAGGATGTCCCGCACCGCGGCATCGGCGACCGAGGGGCCGTCGTTGCGGACGGTCACCGTGTAGGCGACGTCCGTGCCCGCGATCCAGGGTCCCTCCTGCACGTCCTTCGCGATGACCATGTCGGCGATGCGCTCGACCGGCACCGCGTCGTCGTCGTCGTTGTTGCTCGGGTTGGTGTCGGGCTCGGGGAGGCACTCCGCGTCCCCGTCGGCGCACTGCTTCCCGATGACGCGGGCGTCGTTCGTGTAGCTGCCGGCGGTCGCCTCGGCGGCGACGGACGCGTCGAACTCGATGGTGACGATGCCCTCGCCGAGGGCGAGGGGCCCCGCCACCGTCCAGGTGATCGTCTGCGGGCCGCTCCCGTCGCTCGCGACGACCGGGTCGGCGAGCGCCGCCGACGCTCCGTTCACCGTCGCGGTCACGTTGCCCGCGTAGGCGAAGTGCTCGGGGAGCTCGTCGACCACCGTGATGGGGCCGTTCGAGGTGCTCGGGCCGAGGTTGTCGACCGCGAGGCGGTAGCGGACGCTCTCGCCGGCGATCGCCGCCGCGTCCGCCGCGGGTGCGATGTGGGTCTTGTGCAGCGCGAGATCGACGAGCTTGCCGGTGCCGGTGGAGTCGGAGGCGCAGTCGTCCGCATCCGTCGGCGCGTTCTCGGCGGCCGCGCACGCGCGGTTGAGCACATCGCCCTCCTGATCCGCCGCAAGCCGGACGGTGACCCGCACGCTCGCCTCCTCGCCCGGCGCGAGGTGCGCCGGGTTCGTGAAGGTCGCGGTGGCCGCGTCGTATTCCCAGCCGTCCGCCGGGGAGACACCCGTCCAGTCGACGAGCTCGAGCGCGTCGGGCAGGAGGTCCTGGATGCTGATGCCCCGGGCGTCCGCCTTCCCGGTGTTGGTCACCCCGAGCAGGTAGTCGAGCTCGGTGCCCGCGACGGCGTCGACCTCCGCGCCCGCCGGCTGCCAGCCGCCGGTGCCGTCGGAGACCACCCGGTACTTGGCCGCCGCGATCGTGGTCGCGTTGTCGAGCGGCTCGGTCGTGTCCCCGCTCTCGTTGTTCTCGGGGTCGGGATCGGGCGTCTCGCCCGGGGCCACCCGCGCCGTGTTGACGATCTCGGTGCCCGGATCGACCGACGCGCTCACGACACCGGTGACGAGGAACTCGACCGCGGCGCCGCCCGCGGGGAGCACGGCTCCCGGCGCGAGCGTGAGGACGAGCTCGTTCCCGTCCTGCGCGAGCGTCCAGCCCTCGGGCAGCGGCGCGGCGACCGTCACCTGCGCGACCTCGGCGGGAACGGTGTCGGTGACGGTGACGGGCTTCGCCTCCGAGCTCACGGAGTCCGAGGGGCCGTCGTTGCGCACGGAGAGCGACCAGGCGATCGCGTCGCCCGCGTTCTCCGGCGCCGCGCCGCTGAGCGTCTTCTCGATCACGAGATCCGCCGCGGGCGCGAGGGGCTGCTCGGCCTCATCCGTGTTCGGATGCTCCGCGTCCTCGGGCGTGTTCGCCGGATCCTCGTACGTGCGGCCGGAAACCGTGGCAACGTTCTCCGCCGTGCCGACGGCCGAGGCCGCGATCGCGACGTCCGCGGTCAGCACGATGCGGTCGGAGCCGTCGGCCCGCAGCGCGGTGCCGGCATCGCCGACGACGAAGGCGCCGTCGACCACCGAGAGGCTGAGCGGCTGGGGAGCCGCGTCCGCGGAGGCGTAGTAGGCGGCCGTCCAGCCGTCGACCGTCACCCCGTCGGGCAACGTCGGGGTGTCCACGATCTCGAAGGGGCCGACGCCCGCGTCGGGGCCGTGGTTCGTCACGGTCAGGCGCCACTGCGGCTGGGCGTAGACGCCCGCCTCCACGCCCTGGCCCGGCACCCAGCTGCCCGGCGCGAGCGACGCGAGCGGGCCGGTGGCGCCCTCGACGACGCCGCCCGCGGCCGCCTTGACCATCTGGAGATCGGCTTCCGCGATGTACGCGGTCGCGGTGCTCTCCTCGTCGACGTACCCGCCGTCGGCGTTCTCGTCCGAGCCCTGCGCGTCGGTCGCGGTGACGCGCAGCGTGTTCACGTGCCCGTGCACCTCGATCCCGGTTCCCGGGGCGGACGCCGCTTCCGCGAGCGGTCGCGCGTCGAAGGTGATGACGAAGCCGCTTCCCGCGGCCAGCGGGCTCGCGCCCGCCGCCGCGATGACGTCCTCGTCCCAGCTCAGCGTGCGGCCGTCGGCGGCGATCGCCGGGTCGGCGAAGGTCTGGAACGTCGCCCCGCCGTCGAGGCTGATTCGCGCGTCGCCGACGTACTCCCAGTGCTCGGGGAGCTCGTCGACCACGCCGACGCTCGCCGCAGCGCCCGGGCCGGTGTTCTCGACCGCGAGGGTCCAGTTGAACGCCTCGCCCAGGTAGGCGATGCCGTAGTCCTCACCGGCGACGGGCGCGGTGACGGCCTTCGTCGGCACGAGGTGCGGGAAGAGCGGGGTCGCGTCGGCGGTGTCCGAGACGGACCCGGGCGCAGGGTCGTAATCGCGGCCGCCCTCGCCGAAGGACTCGAAGTGGGTCACGCTCGCGGTGTTCGTGAGCGTCTCGCCGAGGCCGGTGCCGTCCGAGGAGAGCTGCGCCGACTCGGCGAACGCGGCGGAGTAGCCGAGCTCGAGCGACTTCGGGGTTCCCGCGCCGCTCTGCGGCTGCAGCGGTCCGCTGAGCTTCCAGGTGATGGCACCGCCGGTTCCGGCGTAGACCCCGGCGTCGACGGTCTCGGGCTCGGGCGTGATCGACCCCTCCTCGACCGCGATGCCCGCGGGCACCTCGTCGCGCACCTCGATGTGGTGCGCCGGAGTGCTGCCCGCGGCCGTCTGGCTGACCGTGAGCGCGTAGTCGAAGCTCGCGTCGGCGTCGCGCGTGATGGCGTCGACGCCGTCGACGGTCTTCGCGATCTGCAGCGCGGGGTTCAGGATGGTGACGCCGGCTGTCGCCGGCGGGGTCGAGGTGCCCGAGGCCGGGTCGCCGTTCACCGTGTTCCACGAGAAGGTGCTCGTGTTCCGCGGCGTCGCCGAGGCCACCGCGTCGGTGATGCGCGCCTGGAAGGTGATCGTGATGGTGCGCACCGCGTCCGTGTACGCGATGTCCACGTCGCCGCTCGCCGGCCAGCTCAGCGTCCGGCCGTCCTGCCGCGGCTCCGCGTCGATCGCGGGCTCGCCGTCGCTCCAGTCGCCGCCGAACGCGATCGACGGGGCGCCCGCGTAGACGACGCCCTCCGGGAGCGTGTCGACGAGCGCGACGTCGTAGAAGTTGGCGTGGGCGGGGAGCGTGGTCGTCAGGGTGTACTCGACGGTCTCGCCGACCGGCGCCGCGGCCGGGCTGACGGACTTCATGAGCCCGGCATCGGCGACCCGCACGACCGCGTGGGCGCCGACCACGCGGTCGCCGCGCCGGGCGTCGGCGTCGTCGACGGTGTCGGGCAGCGTGTATCCGAGCAGCTGCGCGCGGTTCGTGTAGCTCGCGCCGCCGCCAGCGGCCGGGTCGATCTTCGCGACCACGTCGAGGGTCTTCGGGCTGCCGGCGTCGAGCCGGCCGACCCGCCACTCGATGAGCGTACCGCTGCCGCCCGCGGTGACGCGGGTGGCGGCGCCGGAGCCCGTCGCCTCGCAGCCGCCGGGCACGAGCTCGGCGCCCGAGGGAACGCTCACGAGCTCGAAGCCGCTCGGCAGGCAGTCGGTGACGACGGCGTCGTAGAGCGCGGGCCGCCCCGAGGCGTTGCCCGCGGTCAGCCGGAAGGTAACCTCGCCGTCCGCGCCGACGGTGCCGCCGACGACGGTCTTCGTCAGTGTGGGCGAGGGCTCCGCGTACTGCGTCTGCGCGGTGGCGCTGCGCTCGGCGGTCTCCCCCGGCGCCCCGTTCGGGTCGGCGAAGGTGAAACGCGCCGTGTTGACGAGGGTCGTGGGACTGAGGTTCGGGCTGTAGTTCTGCAGCCCGTTGAGATTCGTCGCGTTGCGATCCTTCACCCACACCGTGATGCGGGCGGAGAAGGTCTGCGCCTCGTCCGTGTCGTTCGTGTACTCGGCCGGGAACCGCAGCGTGCCGGCGGTGTCGCCCCCGCTCGCGGCGCCGACGCGGGTGAACCCGGCGGCGTCGAAGTCGAAGCCGGGCGCGGGACCCGTGAAGACGGCGCTGCCGCTCACGTACTCGTAGCCGGTCGAGCCGCTGCTGCCGTAGCGCAGCAGCGCGTCGTCGGCGAGCTTCGCGTCGCGCACCGTCGTGCGCGCCGGCACGGTGACGGAGTACTCGAAGGTCGCGTGCTCGCCCTGCACGATCGCGCCGGCGGGATTGCGGCTGTCGCTGGGGTCGGTCCCGCTCGGCGCCACCTCGGTCGAGACGAGGCGCTTCACCACGTCGGCGGCGGGGAGGTGGATCTCGGCGGTGTCGGTCGTGTCGACGTCGTCCACGGCGAGCTCGCCGGCCGAGGCATCGGGCGTCCGATCCGTGAGCAGCTGACCGCCGTCGTCATCCTGCGGCACGACGGTCGTCGCGCCGGATCCGCCGTTGCTCGGGATCTCGTAGCTCACGATGCCGGCGGTGTTCTCGTAGCGCTGCGTGATCTGCGCCGCGTCGCTGCCGGTCGTCCCCTCGGGGACGGTCAGCGTGTAGCCGAGGGTGAAGCCGCGCGTCGCGTCCTTCGAGGAGCCCGCGACGGCCGCCGAGGGATCGAAGGTCCAGACGACGACCGAGCGGCCGGCGTACGCGGACGTGAGCGCGATGCCGCCGGGGAGCTCGCCCGGGTCGTAGGCGGCCACGCGGTACTCGCCGTCGGCGAAGGGCGTCTCGGCGCCCGCGTCGTAGCGGGCGGCCGTGAAGGCGTCGACGTCGGCCTTCGCGATGCCGTCGGGGAGCACGTCCCACACCACGTAGCCGGCCGTGCCGTTCTGCGGCGCGGTCACGTCGATGCGATAGACGACGGCATCGCCCTGGGCGACGAGCTCGCCGGAGCCGCCCGCGCCGAATCCGGCGCCGTCGCTGCCTCCGGCGTGCGGATTGGTCTTGATGCCCTTGTCGAGCGTGGCGCCCCAGTCGAGGTCGGTGTCGGCCTGGGCCCGCTCGAAGTAGATCTCCTCGTCGACGTTCTGCTGCTGGTACTTCGCGTGGTTGACCGGGCTGTCGACGTCGTCCGCGCTCGCGGACTGCGCCGTGACCCGGGCCTCGACGTAGACGTCGACGCGCGAGCCGTCCGGCATGAAGCGATCGCCGCTGAGGTCGCGGTCCTGCTTGCCGAAGTTCCAGCTCAGCGGGGCGCCCGTCACCTCGGGCAGGTACTCCTGCACGGCGCCGGAGAGCGAGCCCCAGGCGGTCGGGGTGTCGGAGGATCCCAGTTCGTCGCGGCGCGGGAAGTCGTAGGTGTAGCTCGCACCGACGAACTCGACGCCCTCGGGGAGGTAGTCGTCGAGGATCGCGTTGCGGGTATCGACGCCCTCGGCGAACTGCACGCTCAGCCGGTACCAGACGTGATCGCCTGCGGAGAACGGCGTGCTCGCCGTCGTCGCCCAGTCGGCCTCGCTCGCATCGGCGAGGTCGACGCCGCGCTCGAGCACGTGCTTGGTGAGCCCGCTGAACCGGGTGTGCACGTCGGCCTCGGAGTCGTCGAGCGTCGCGTACTCGTCGCCGACGCGCTCCGCGAGCTCCGGATCGTCCGCGATCGGCGCGATCGGCGTCGTCACGCCCGTGATGTCGACGCGGTTCGTCAGCACGTCTCCGGAGCTCGTGCCCCCGTCGCTTCCGGTGTAGTCGCGGCGCTGCATGACGGTGTAGACGACGTCGTGCGCGGCGCCGGCGGCGAGCGCCTCGATGCCGAAGACGACCGTGAACTCGCCGCTCTGGGCGTCGTACTCGATCGAGGTGACGGTCGCGCCCGTGAGCGCCGCGCCCGCGAGCTCGTTCGGGTAGTCGCAGTTGCTGCTGCTCGTCACCCGCCCGCTCCACGCGGCGGGCGAGAGCTGCTCGACCGTCGCGCCATCGCGGATGGACAGTCGCGGCGCGGGGTCCTGCGCCGGGAACGCGGGGCAGAGACCGTTCGGGATCACATCGGTGACGACGATGCGGTCGGCGTCGACGTACTCGCTCGTCGCGACGTGCAGCGTGTAGCTCGCGAGGGTGCCCGTGGTGAAGGCGGAGCCGTCGACCTCCTTGATCACGCGGAGGTCGACCGCCTCGATGTGCTCCGTGTCCGAGTCGACGGCGTCGCGGAGCGACTCGTCGTCGCCCGCGACGGGCCCCTGGTAGACGCCGGAGGCGAAGACCGTGTTGACCATCGACTGCGCGAACTCCGGGTCCTCGGTGCCGACGGCGCCGTGGCGCGTCGAGGCGCCCGTGTTGTTGTCGAGATTCGCGGCCTGGGCGCCGGTCGCCGGGTCGGGCTCGGCGCCCTCCGGCCACAGCGCATTGGCGAAGAGCGGCACCGCGGCGCGGTAGCTGAGCTCGACCGTGCCGGGAGTACCGGCGGCGGCGGGGAAGTCCTGCGCCGCGCCGCCGCCGAGGGCGTCGAGCGTCCAGGTCACCTTCGTGTAGACGCCGGTGCCCGGGAGGCCGAGCGCCTCCGCCTCGCTCGCGTCGACCGCGATCGTCTCGACGCGTTCGCCGCTCGATGTCCAGGCGCCGCCGATGGGCCCCGATCCGGCGTACTCGTCGCCGCCCGTCGACTGGTCGCCGCCCGCGACCCCGAGGTACTCGAGCCCGGCCGGCAGGTAGTCGACGACGGTGATCCCCTGCGTCGCCGCCTCGCCCGAGGCCTCGACGCGGATCGTATAGGTGGTGACATTGTCGTGCACGCCGCGGAGGAGCTCGTCCTCCGCGCTCGGCTCGTCCTTCGTCACTCGGATGGCCTGCACCGGCGTGGGCGCGAATTCCGCGTCGCGGCCCGCGCCGGAGGTGTGGCCGGCCGTCTTCGACTTGCTCGGCGAGCCGTCGAAGGTGGGGAGGCGCGTAGGATCGTTGCTCGTGTAGGCGTTCACCGCGAAGTCGATCGCGCTGCCCACGGGGTAGCTCGCCGCATCGGGGCGGACGGTGATGGTGGAGGCGACGGTCGCGCCCTGCGGCAGATCGTCGACATCGGACCACACCCAGTACTGGCTGCCCTCGGGCACGGCGCAGAGCCCGTTCGCCCCCGGCACCAGGCCGAGCGCGGCGCAGTCCGCCGAGGAGGAGCGGACGCTGTTCCGCAGCGACTCGCCCGCCGCGTAGATCCGCGGTGCGCCGAACTCGCCGCCGTCGAGGAACTCGATGGAGGCGGGCACGAGGGCCGTGAGCCCAAGGTTGAACTGCTTGCCGCCGTCGGGGTTGGAGACGAACACTTCGAAGCGGGCGTCCTCGCCCGCGAGGATGAAGCCCTTCTCGGCGGCATCGGCGTCGGGATGCGTCGCCGCGACCTCGACCTCCGGCGCCCACGGGTCGGCGAGGGCGACGTTGGCCCCGATCCCCGCGGCCACCAGGGCGGTCGCGACCACCGCTCCCGCGGCGATCCCCGCGACCCACTGCTTCACGCGCGCACGCGCTCCCAGACGACCGGCTCCGGCCATGGCGTTCCTCCCCTGAACTCCGTCCGCGCGCGCGGAATCCCCGTTCCACGCGCTCCCCACCCCGTGCACCGCCGCCCGGCGCCGAGGCGCAGCGGGAGGCTCCGGATGCACGGAGACCCATCGTGCAATCTATTGACGGGACCGCCCGCTCCCCGGCCGATCCAGGTGTTTTCACCCGGCGATTCACCCTCCGTCCGCCGGTCGCCGGCAGTCCGTCCGCCGGCGGCGATCCGGCGACATCGCCGCCGCGCTACACTCGCCGGGTGCGCACGTCCACCGAATCCCGGCTCGTCCCCGAGGCCGAATGGCGCGCCGCGGAGCGGGCGCACCGCGAACGGGCCGACGCCCTCTCGGCGGCGCACCGGGATCGGAGGCGACTCGGCGCATCGCACCCCGTCGAGGACTTCCTCTGGACCTACTACTCGATGAAGCCCGGGGAGCTGGCGCGCTGGCATCCCGGCTCGGGCCTGCGGCTCGCGGGCGCGGGGAGGGAGCGGGGCGGATGGCGGTACTACCGCAGCCGCGGCGCGGACGCGGAGCTCGACCTCGCGGGGTTCTTCGCGAAGCGGGGCGGCACGGTCGACTACGTCGAGCGGCTGCTCGCCGCGACGCTGGCCCACCCGCCGCGCTTCGCCTGCTTCGGTCTGCACGAGTGGGCGATGGTGTACCGCATGACGCCCGAGCAGCTGCGGCACGCCGCGCTGCCGCTCCGGATCGGGCACGCGGCGACGGATCGCGTCGTCGAGGAGCACCCCATCGCCTGCTCCCACTTCGACGCCTACCGCTTCTTCACCCCCGAGGCGGCGCCGCTCAACGCGCTCCGGCCGAGCCGCGAGGCGCAGCCGGAGCTCGAGCAGTCCGGATGCCTGCACGCCGGCATGGACGTCTACAAGTGGGCGGGCAAGCTCGGGCCGATCGTGCCGGGCGAGGTGCTGCTCGACGCCTTCGTCCTCGCCAGGGACATCCGCGAGGTCGACATGCGCGCCTCCCCCTACGACGTGCGCGGCTGGGCCGGCGCGGACGGGGTGCCGCTCGCTCCGATTCCCATCGAGGAGCCCGAGGGGAAGCGCGCGTACGCCCGTCTGCAGCGCGGCTTCGCCGCCCGCGGCGACGCGCTGCGCGTGCGCGTGCTCGACGCGATCGGAGCGGCGCGCGCGGCCCTCGTCGCCTGAGCGGCGCGGCTCAGAACAGGGTCGGAGCCGGCTCTCCCGGCGCGCTCGGCTCGGGCCCCGCGGCGACGGGCGCGGGCGAGGACCGCTCCAGCCCGTGCTTGCGGATGAGGGGGCGGATCCGCGCGGCGAGAGCCATGCGGTAGGACTGCGGCGCCCGGCTCGCGCTCCCCGGGTAGAGCGAGCGGTAGCTCGGCAGGAGCTCCGGGTGCTCGCGCTCGAGCCAGGCGAAGAACCAGGGCTTCACGTGGCTGCGCAGGTGCAGCGGCCCGTATATCACGGAGCGCGCTCCGGCCTCGCGGATGTCGCGGAGCAGCGCGTCGAGCTGCCCCGGGTCGTCGGTGAGATGGGGCAGCACGGGCATGAGGAACACGTCGGGGGCGAACCCCGCGTCCCGTGCGGCGGCGATGGTGGCGAGCCGCGCCCGCGTGCTCGGGGTCCCCGGCTCGATCGACTGCTGCAGCTCGGGGTCTCCCACGGCGATGGACATCGCGAGCGCGACCGGGACGCGTTCGGCGGCCTCGGCGAGCTGAGGCAGATCGCGGCGCAGCAGTGTGCCCTTCGTGAGGATCGAGAACGGTGTGCCGCTCCGCGCGAGCGCCGCGATGATCCCTGGCAGGAGCCGGTAGCGGCCCTCGGCCCGCTGGTAGGGGTCCGTGTTCGTGCCGAGCGCCACGCGAGCGCGCGCCCAGCTCGGTCGCGCGAGTTCGCGGCCGAGCACCTCGGCCACGTTCACCTTGACGACGAGCTGCGAGTCGAAGTCGCGGCCCGTGTCGAGCTCGAGGTAGCGGTGGGAGCCGCGCGCGAAGCAGTACACGCAGGCGTGGGAGCATCCGCGGTAGGGGTTCACCGTCCATGAGAACGGCATCGACGAGGCGCCCGGCACCCGATTGAGGGCGCTCTTCGCGAGCACCTCGTGGAAGACCAGCCCCGCGAACTCGGGAGCGCGCACGGTGCGCAGATGCCCGGGCAGCGCGGCGACCTCCGCGACGCCGAGCCCGGGCAGGGCGTCGTCGGTCGCCGTCACCCTCTGCCCGCTCCACCGCATGCGATCATTCGAACATATCTTCGAACGATGCGCAAGCGGGAGCGCTCGACCGGCTACTGCTCGGAGGCGATCCGGGTGTGGTGCTGGATGACCTCGGCGACCACGAAGTTGAACCACTTCTCCGCGAACTCGGGGTCGAGGTGCGCCTCCTCGGCGAGGCTGCGCAGCCGCGCGGTCTGCCGCGCCTCGCGCGCGGGATCGGAGGCGGGCATCTCGTGCTCCGCCTTCAGCCGCCCGACCTCCTGGGTGCACTTGAAGCGCTCGGCGAGCATGTGGATGAGCGCCGCGTCGATGTTGTCGATGCTCGAGCGCAGGCGGTCGAGCCGTTCCTGCGGCGTCGCCGTCATCGCCGCCGCCTCAGTCGAGCAGATCGTGGCGCACCACGACCTGCTCCCGCTCGGGGCCGACGCCGATGGCCGAGATGCGCGAGCCGCTCATCGCCTCGAGCGCCAGGATGTAGTCCTGCGCGTTCTGCGGAAGCTCCTCGAATCGTCGCGCACCCGAGATGTCCTCGTTCCAGCCGGGGAACTCCTCGTAGATCGGCGTCGCGTGGTGGAAATCGCTCTGGTTGACGGGCATCTCGTCGTGGCGCACCCCGTTCACGTCGTAGGCGACGCACACGGGGATCCGCTCGAGCCCGGAGAGCACGTCGAGCTTGGTGAGCACGAAGTCGGTCACCCCGTTGATGCGGGCGGCGTAGCGGGCGATCGGGGCGTCGTACCAGCCGCAGCGGCGGGGGCGACCGGTGGTCGTGCCGAACTCGAAGCCCTGGGTGCGCAGGTAGTCGCCCGACTCGTCGAAGAGCTCGGTGGGGAACGGCCCGGCGCCGACGCGCGTCGTGTAGGCCTTGACGACCGAGATCACCCGATCCAGCGCGTGGGGCGGCAGCCCCGATCCCGTGCTCGCGCCGCCCGCCGTCGCGTTCGACGAGGTCACGAACGGGTAGGTCCCGTGGTCGATGTCGAGCATGGTCGCCTGACCGGCCTCGAACAGCACCGTCCGCTCCGCGCGCATCGCCTCGTGGAGCAGCAGGCCGGTGTCGCAGACCATGGGCTCGAGCATCTCGCGGTAGCCGAGCAGGTCCTCGACCACCTCGTCCGCCGAGATGGCGCGACGGTTGTAGATCTTCACGAGCACCTGGTTCTTGAAGTCGAGGGCCGCCTCGACCTTCTGCCGCAGGATCCCCTCGTCGAAGATGTCCTGGATCCTGATCCCGACGCGGTTGATCTTGTCCGCGTAGGCGGGGCCGATCCCGCGCCCCGTCGTGCCGATCTGGCGCTTTCCGAGGAATCGCTCGGTGACCTTGTCGAGCGTCCGGTGGTAGGCCGTGATGACGTGCGCGTTCGCGCTCACCTTCAGCCGAGAGACGTCCACACCGCGGCCGCCGAGCGCGTCGAGCTCGCTCTTGAGCACCTCGAGATCGATGACCACGCCGTTCGAGATCACGGGCACGACCCCGGGGGTGAGGATGCCGGAGGGGAGCAGGTGGAGCGCGTACTTCTCCTCGCCGACCACGACCGTGTGGCCGGCGTTGTTGCCGCCGTTGAACTTCACGACGTAGTCGACGCGGCTGCCGAGCAGGTCGGTCGCCCGACCCTTGCCCTCGTCGCCCCACTGGGCACCGGTGATGAGCACTGCGGGCATTTCAGCCCCTTCCTTCGCGCACAGGCAATTACCGCCCCAGTCTAGCGAGGACCGTCCTCCGCGGTCATTCCGCCGTCGGAGCGGCCTCGATCTCCGCGATGGCGGCGGGGTCCGCGCCCTCGAGGAACTCGGTGAGCCGGACGACCTCGCCCTGCTCGCCGATCGCGGCGGCGGCGCGACGGAGCGCGTAGAGCGCGCGCAGCACGCCGCGGTTCGGCTCGTGCGCCCAGGGCACGGGGCCGGCTCCGCGCCAGCCGGCCTTCCGCAGGGCGTCGAGCCCGCGGTGGTAGCCCACGCGGGCGAAGGCGTAGGCCTCGATCTCGCGGCCCGCCGCGTCGGCGGCGTCGGCGAGGAGCGCCCAGGCGAGCGGCGATTCGGGGTGGGCGCGCACCACCGAGGCGGGGTCGCTCCCTGCGGCGAGCGCCGAGGCGACGGCGGCATCCTCCGCGAGCAGGGTGGGTTCGGGTCCGAGCAGGTTCTCACCGATCATGGCGCCAGTGTATCGGCGCGGGCGGGATCAGGCCTCCAGCCGCAGCGAGCCCAGGATCCGCTTGAGCGTCGCGTACTCCGCCGTGCCCGTGAACGCCTCAGCCGCGGCCGCATCGGGGAAGACGCGTCCCGGTGCGACGCTGTCGATCTGCAGGGCGTCGGCGAAGACGAGCGACCCCGCGGCCCCCTGCAGCAGGTTGTAGAACATGCAGGAGTCCTGCGGCCGATCGTTCGAGACCGCGAGCGTGCCGAGGGCGCCGTCCGGCAGCTCCGCGACCCGATAGACGACGCGGGGCGCCTCGAGCGGTCGTCCGAGCTGGTCGCTCGCCGCGGGCGCGAAGCCGGGGATCTCGAGCGGCGTCGCGTCGTGCTCGACGATGCGCAGCACCGGGAGGGCCGGCGTGCAGGCGCCGCCGAGTCCGGAGACCCGGTTCGCGAAGATCAGCCGCGTCGCGCCGGCGTCGTCTCGCACCGCGAGCTGCAGCATCCCGTCCTCGCTCGCGGCGACCTCCGCGACGCTCCACCCGGGAGGGATCTCGGAGGAGACGGGGCCCCGCGCGTCCGAGAACTCGGTCCAGGGATCCGGTGCCGCGCTCGGCCCGGCCGTGGGGGACGGCGCGGGAGCGGGCGTCGTCGCGCTCGGGGGTGCGGGCGTCGTCGCGCTCGATCCGGTCGTCGGCGAGGGATCCCCGGTCGATCCGGGCTCCGGGGCGCAGCCCGCGAGCGCCGCCGCGGCGAGGAGGGTGCCGAGCAGGATCGGCAGCAGCCGCGCGGCCACGGGAATCCTCAGCGGAAGTTGACGAACTGGAGGGCCACGTCGACGTCGGCCTCCTTGAGCAGCGCGATCGTCTGCTGCAGCTCGTCGCGGCTCTTCGACGAGACGCGGAGCTCGTCGCCCTGGATCTGCGATTTCACCGACTTGGGCGCCTCGTCGCGGATGAGCTTGTTCAGCTTCTTCGCGGTCGCCTGATCGATGCCCTCCTTGAGCTTCGCATCGATCCGGTACTCCTTGCCGCTCGCGTAGGGCTCGCCGGTGTCGAGCGCCTTGAGCGACAGGCCGCGCTTGATGAACTTCGACTGGAGCACATCGAGGACGGCGTTCGCGCGCTCCTCGGTGTTCGCCTTGATCTGAATGCTCTCACCCGAGAGCGTCACGTCCGCGCCGACGCCCTTGAAGTCGTAGCGCTGCTCGACCTCCTTGCGGGCCTGGTTCACCGCGTTCTCGACCTCCATGGAATCGATCTTGCTCACCACGTCAAACGAAGAATCAGCCATGGCTCCAGCCTAGCGGAGCCCCGCCGAGCGCGGCCGTCCGATCCGCCCGCCCGATCGCTCGATCGCTCGCCCGATCGATCGCTCGATCCGCGCCCGTTCGATCCGCGCCCGTTCGATCCTCGCCCGTTCGATCCTCGCCCGTTCGATCCTCGCCCGTTCGCTCCGATCCAACCCCGTCGCCGCAACCCCGGCCCGTTCTCCCGCGCCCCACGATCCGGGTCACTCCCGCACGCACCAGCGGATCCGGGTCACTTCCGCACGCACCAGCGGATCCAGGTCGCTTCCGCACCGCGATCCGGGTCGCTTCCGCACCGCGATCCGGGTCGCTTCCGCACCCGCGATCCGGGTCGCTCAGGCAGGGTGCGCGGGGTGCGGACCCTGCCGGAGCGACCCGGATCGTTCGGGGGTCGAAGCCTCGGGCCCAGGGGCCGAAGGCCCGGGGCCCGAGGCCGAAAGGGGCACTGGGCTCCAGGGCCCGGGGTCCAGCCCCCGGGCCCCGGGTCAGCGGACGGATGCGCGGCGCATCGCGAACCATGTGCCTACGAGGGAGACCAGGATGATCGCGACGGCGGCGAGTGCCAGGCCCCCGCGGGTGATGGCCCCGAAGATCTCCCCGAGCTGCGGTGCGAGCGCCAGCAGCGACAGGGCGAGCACCAGGCCGAGGCCGAGGCCGAGGATCGTCGGCCCCTTGGGGCCGAAGCGCACCCACACCGCCGCGAACACGCCGCCGACCGTGAGGCAGAAGAGCACGCCGAGGAAGGCGGTCACGCCGAGCACCAGCGGATCCCCGGCGCCGACGACGTTCACATCGAGCACATACGCCCCCACGAACCAGTGGTTGGTGGCAAACTCGAGACCGAGCAGCGCGAGCAGCAGCACGGTGATGTATACCGCGTGCAGCATGTTGGCGATCATGGTGCCCGCGATGTAGTCGCGACGGGTGAAGCCGAGCGCGAGCCCGAAGGGGTAGGTCGTCGAGACGGCCTGCACCCCGTAGTAGACGAGGAAACCGGGAAGCGACCAGAGGATCGCCTGATTCCAGCGAGCGCCCTCGACGTACTCCGGCGAGTTCGCGTCCATGCCCGTGGCGCGGAGGATCGCGATCTGGATGATGATCGTCACCACCATGACGATCCCGAGGATGCCGAGCGGGGTGAGCACCACGGTGTTCCACTTGTTGAGGTGCAGCCGTGCCACGGTGAGCGAGCGGTTCATGAGAGGCTCCTTTCCTGGCGCGCGTCGATCGTCTCGGCGCCGCCCTCCGTTCCGGATCCGCCGAGCGCGGCGGCGTCGCCATCCGCGAGCCCGTAGGCGGCGACCAGCTCCTGCAGGGAGACCGGGCTGAGCTCGAGCCCGAGGCGCGCGGCCTCGGCGCGCTCCTCGGCGTCGAGGCGGCCTTCCACGATCACGGTGGCGAGGCCGCCGAGCGCGCGGTGGGAGAGGATCCGCCGCCCGCGGGCGAAGGCCTCGATGTCCGCCGCGCGACCCGCGAGCTGCGCGGCGCTGCCGCGCAGCTCGTCGACGTCGGCGTCGCGGATGACGCGTCCCCGGTCGAGCACGACCACGCGCTCGAGGAGCCGATCCATCTCGTCGATGAGGTGCGTCGAGAGGATGATGGTGCGCGGATGCTCGGCGTAGTCGCGCAGCAGCTCGTCGTAGAAGACGTGCCGCGCCGTCGCGTCGAGGCCGAGGTAGGGCTCGTCGAAGAAGGTCACGGGGGCGCGGGAGGCGAGCCCGAGCACGATGCCGAGGGCCGAGAGCTGGCCCCGGGAGAACTTCTTCACGATCGGCTTCGTCGGCAGGCGGAACTGCGCGATGAGCCGATCCGCGGTCGCCTGGGACCATCCGGGATAGCTGAACGAGGCCGCGCGGATCACGTGGCGCAGCTTGTAGTCGTCCGGGTAGCGCTGGTTGTCGCGCACGAAGCACATCCGCGCGAGGACGTCGGCGTGCTCGAAGGGCTCGCGTCCGCCGACGGAGATCGAGCCCGAACTCGGCCGATCCTGCGCCGTGATGAGCGACATGAGCGTGGTCTTCCCCGCGCCGTTGCGCCCCAGGAGGCCGGTGATCGCGTTCTCCCGGATGTCGAGCGTGACATCGTCGAGGGCGGCGGCGCCGCGATAGCGCCGGGTGAGCCCTCGGACCTCGATGGCTGCTGCGGTCATGATGTTGCCTCCTGATCTTCCCGATCGGTGTGTGCGGTGCGTGGGGATCCCGACGGGTCGTGCGCCGGATCCGTCTCCTCGACGAGCCTGACGACGTCCCGCGTGGTGAGGCCGAGCGCCTGGGCCTCGGCGAGGAGCGGTTCGAGATAGCGCTCGGCGAACTCGCGCCGGCGCTCCTCGGCGATGCGGGCCCGCGCGCCGTCGGCGACGAACATGCCGATGCCGCGCTTCTTGAAGAGGACGCCGCGGTCGACGAGCAGGTTGACGCCCTTGCCTGCCGTCGCGGGGTTGATGCGATGGAACGCCGCGAACTCGTTCGTCGACGGCACCTGGTCGCCCTCGGCGTACACCCCCCGCAGCACGTCGTCCGCGATGCGGTCGGCGATCTGCAGGAAGATCGGCCGCGATTCGTCCAGCATGCGCGCCTCCTCGTTGCCTGGTTCATTACTTCACTAATGAACCTAGACACCGGAGCGGGGAATGTCAAGCGTCGATGTCGCGACGACACGGCGATGCGGCGGGACGCGGTCAGGCGACAGCACGGGACGCGACGAGGTCGGGCGGCCCCGCGGCGCTCCCGCACGGGCCCGCCCCCGGGTATGGTGAGCAGCAGGCCGCCGGATGCCGCGGCGGCGCGATCCGAAGGAGTATCCGCGACATGCCCGCTTCGCCCGACCGCCTCACCGTCAACCCGCTCCATCGCCGCAGCGGCGATCCCGACAGCATCTCCAAGCACCGTCTCGCCGAGACGGGCATGGAGCCGCTCACCGCGTTCCACGCCGTGCGAGACGAGACGATGCTCGACGGTAACGCCCGGCTCAACCTTGCAACCTTCGTCACCACCTGGATGGACGACGAGGCCGACGAGCTCTACCGCGGCGCCTTCGACAAGAACATGATCGACAAGGACGAGTACCCGCAGACGGCCGCCATCGAGCAGTACTGCCAGCGCATCATCGCCGACCTCTGGCACGCCCCCGATCCGGACGCCGCCCCGGCCACCTCGACCGTCGGATCGAGCGAGGCGTGCATGCTCGCCGGCATCGCGCTCAAGCGCCGCTGGCAGCACCGCCGCGAGGCCGCCGGCGCTGACACGGCGCGACCGAACCTCGTCATGTCGAGCGCGGTGCAGGTGTGCTGGGAGAAGTTCTGCAACTACTTCGAGGTGGAGGCGCGCTTCGTGCCCGTGAGCGCCGAGCACCCGGTACTCGACGGCCCCGGCCTCGCCGATGCCGTGGACGAGCGGACCATCGGCGTCGTCGGCATCCTCGGAGTCACGTACACCGGGGCCTACGAGCCGATCGCCGAGCTGCAGCGCGCGCTCGACGCGATCGAGCGGGATCGCGGACTCGACATCCCCATCCACGTCGACGCCGCATCGGGCGGGATGATCGCCCCGTTCCTGCAACCGGAGCTCGCATGGGACTTCCGCCTGCCTCGCGTCGCCTCGATCAACACCTCCGGTCACAAGTACGGCCTCGTCTACCCCGGCCTCGGCTGGGTGGTGTGGCGGGACGCCGACGCGCTGCCGGAGTCGATGGTCTTCCGCGTCAGCTACCTCGGCGGGGACACCCCGACCCTCGCGCTGAACTTCTCGCGCCCGGGCGCGCAGGTGCTGCTGCAGTTCTACCTCTTCCTGCGGCTGGGTCGCGCGGGCTACACGGAGGTGCAGGGCGAATCGCAGCGCGTCGCCATGCACCTCTCCTCGGCGATCGGGGCCATGGCCGCATTCGAGCTCGTGAGCGACGGATCGACGATCCCCGTCTTCGCCTGGCGGCTGCGCGAGGGGCACTCCGAGAACTGGACCCTCTACGACCTCTCCGATCGGCTGCGGATGCGCGGCTGGCTCGTGCCGGCCTACCCGATGCCCGCGGATCTCGAGGAGACGACGGTGCAGCGGATCGTGGTGCGCAACGGCCTCACGATGGATCTCGCGGAGTCGCTGCTCGACGTGGTGCGCGAGGAGGTCGCCTACCTCGACGCGCTGGAGAGCCCGCTCCCGCGGCCGACCTCCGGCCAGGCGTTCGCCCACTGACGCGGCCGGATCCGCGACCGGATCCGTTCGGAGATCCATCGCGGGATCCGTTGCGGGTTCCATTGCGGGAGTTCATCTGATGAAGTAGCGTGAGGATGGTCGGCCCCGCGCGACGACCTCCGGACCGCGGCGCGCCGGCACCGCGACGCCCGCAGCCCGAAGGAATCCGCATGCCCTCCAGCAACATCGCCGTCAGCCACGCCGCGAGCGGTCTCGTCACCGCTCGGGTCGCGCGCGCGGAACGCATCACCCCGCACATGGCCCGCCTCACGCTCGCCGGGCCGGAGCTCGAGCGCTGGAGGCATCTCGGCTTCGACCAGTGGTTCCGGCTCGCGATCCCCGTCGCCGGCGACCGCACCCGCTTCGACCGGCTCTCGGATCGCTTCGACATGCGCGGCTACCTGCGCTATCTGACGCTGCCGAAGGCGAGCCGCCCCGAGATCCGCAACTACACGGTGCGCCGCTTCCGCCCGGACGGCGCCGCGGGCCCCGAGCTCGACATCGATTTCGTGGTGCACGGCGAGTCGACCGACGGCGTCGCAGCCGCCGGAGACGCCGGCGCGGCGCGCGACGCGGACGCGGCGGGAGGCGCGGATGGCGGAGTGGCCGGCCCCTGGGCCGCCTCGCTCCCCGTCGGCGCGCACGTCGCGCTCATCGATCAGGGCTGCGGCTACCGCCCCGTCGCAGACGCGACGCGGGTCGTCCTCGCCGGCGATGAGAGCGCGCTCCCCGCGGTGCTCGGGATCCTGCGCGACCTTCCGCGCGACGCCGTCGGCGACGCGATCATCGAGGTGCCCGACGACGCCGATCGCCAGCCCGACGACGCCCCGGAGGGAGTGCGGCTGCAGTGGGTGGCCCGATCGCCCGGCGCGCGGCCCGGCGCCGCGGCGCTCGACGCGCTCACCGCGCTCCCGCAGTGGTCCGAGCCGGTCTCGGCCTTCGTCGCCGGCGAGCAGCAGCTCGCCGCGGGCGGTCGACGCCATCTCGTCGGGGAGCGCGGCGTGCCGAAGTCCGCGGTGGACTTCTGCGGCTACTGGCGGCAGGGCAAGCGCGCGGCCTGACCCGGGGGACCGCGCGAACTACACCGGTGTAATTCTTATCCACAGGCGCACGGCGCCTGTGGGGAACCCCGAGAATATGGCGCGGAAGCGGCCGCGAGCCTCCGCTCGGAGGCGCGGAATCACGGGCTTCGTCACCGTCGAGCGTCACGAATGACACCGGTGTAATTTATCCACAGGCGAGGGCTCGCCCCCGGTGAGGCCTGTGGAGAAGCTCGTTCCGCACGCGATGCGTCAGAGGAGGCCCAGCTCCATGGCGCGCGTCACGGCACGCGTGCGATCGGAGACCTCGAGCTTCTCGAAGACATGCAGCAGATGGGTCTTCACGGTCGACTCCCCGATGCTGAGGCGACCCGCGATCCCCGGGTTGCTGCAGCCTTCGGCGACGAGCCGGAGGATCTCGCGCTCGCGCGGCGTGAGCACGGGCACGGGATCCGCGGCCGTCGCGGCGCCGCCGGCGGCGCGCGCCACGAGCGCCGCCGCGATCGAGGGGGCCAGCACGGTCTGACCGGCGGCGACCGCCCGGATCCCGGCGGCGAGCTCTTCGGCCGGCGCCGCCTTCACGAGGTAGCCGCTCGCGCCCGCCTCGATCGCGGCGAGGATCTGGTCGTCCGCCTCATAGGTCGTGAAGACGAGCACCCGCGGCGCAGGGCCCGTCTCCGTGCGCACGAGCCGCCGGGTGGCCTCGACGCCGCCGATGCCGGGCATCCGGAGATCCATGAGCACGACGTCCGGCCGCTCGCGCCCGCTCAGCTCGAGCGCCTCCTCCCCCGACGCCGCCTCGGCCACGATCGCGAAGTCGGGCTCGGTGTCGAGCAGTCCGACGATGCCGGCGCGCACGATCGGGTGATCGTCGACGACCAGGACGCGGATCATGCGGTGGCCTCAGCATCGCCCGCCGGCGGGAGACCGTCCGAGGCGGCGCGCGGCGCGCCGCCGACGGCGACGCCACGGGTCCCGGCTGCCGACCGGCGCACCGCTGGCTCTCCGGCCGGCGCTCCGGGCGCCGCCTCGAGCCGCACCTCGAGCCGGGATCCGCGCTCGGGTCCCGGCCCGAAGACGACCGATCCGCCGACCGCCCGCACCCGGTCGCCGAGCCCGCTGAGCCCGAAGCCGCCCGACTCCGCGGCTCCCGGCCCCACCCCGTCGTCGTCGATCCGCAGCAGCGTACCGCCCGCCGCCGCCGCGCGCAGCTCGACGCGCACGCGCGCGGCACGGGCGTGCCGGCGCGCATTGGCGAGCCCCTCCTGCACGGCGCGCAGCAGCACCACCTGTCGCTCCCGGTCGAGCTCGAGCGGCGCCAGCGCGCAGCTCACCTCGAGCCCGGCGTCCGCGCGGAGGCGCGCGGCGATGCGCGCGACGGCGGCCTCGAGCCCGCCGTCGCCCAGCGGCTGCGTCGTGGCGACGAGCGCGCGGGCCTCGCTCACGGCCTCCCGCGCGGCCTCGCAGGTCCGGCCGATCCGGTCCCGCGCCCGCGCGTCGTCGCCCGCGTCGAGCGCCCGCCCGGCCTGCTCGCTGAGCATGACGAGACCCGTGAGCGTCTGCGTGAGGGTGTCGTGCAGATCCCGCGACATCCGCTCGCGCTCGGCGGAGGCCCCCGCCGCCTGCGAGAGCGCGGCGACCTCGCCCTGCGACGCCCGCAGCTCCTCGAGGAGGTACCGGTACCGCTCGCCCTGCGCGAAGACCCGGGTGATCCAGGTCCCCATGACCACCGCGAAGACGAAGGAGAGCAGCACGATCGCCGCGACCGCGACGTAGCCGTCCGGGGCGTCCGCCCGCACGAAGGTCGTGAGAAGTCCGGCCCCGACCGCGAGTGCGAGCGCAGCGCTCCACAGGACGGCGTCCCGGTACCGCGCCACGATCGTCCACACGATGGGGTAGGCGATCGCCTGCAGGGTCGCATAGCTCGTGGCGACCGCCGTCGCGAGGCCGACGAGCACCACGAGCCCGCAGAGGAACACCAGGTCGCGCCGGTGCATGCGCTCCTCGCGGATCCCGCGCAGGATCGCGGCGCGGCCGAGTGCGGCATACCAGGCCGCGAGCACGAGCAGCGGCCAGAGGATGCGGAGCAGTGCTCCGAAGGCGAGTCCTGCCGGATCCTCGCCGAGCGAGGTGTACAGGCCGATCGCCGCCATGGCCGCGACGGTCGCGGCGAAGCCGACGTCCCAGCCGAGCAGGGGACGCCGTCTGGCGTCGACGGTCCCGTCCATGCACTCAGCCTCTCACGAACCGGCGACGCCGGCGCCCGACCGGGTCACGACCGCCGCTGCCAGCGGAAGGTGAGCAGGCTGACGACGACGCCGACCACCAGCCACACGGCGAGATTGAGCGCGACGAGGCCGAGGTCCCAGGCCCCGGACTGCTCGACGGCGGCGAACTGCTCCGGGAGGAAGACGCTCCGCATGCCCTGGGCCAGCCACTTCAGCGGGAAGATCCCCGCGATGTTCTGCAGCCAGTCCGGGAGCATCGTGAACTGCAGGTAGACGCCGGAGACGAACTGCAGCAGCAATACGATCGGCAGCACGACCGCCGTGGCGCTCCGCGAGGATCGGGGCACCGCCGACAGCGCGATCCCGAGCGCCGTCATGGTCGCGATCCCGAGCAGGAAGAGCCAGCCGAGACGCAGCCACGCCTCGGGCTCCCCGGGCAGCTCCACACCGAGCGCGAAGCGCGCGAAGAGCAGCAGCAGCGCCAGCTGCGCGAGCGAGGTGATCGCGACGAGCCCGGCCTTGCCGAGGAAGTAGCCGACGGGCGAGAGCGGCGTGCCGCCGAGTCGGCGCAGCCATCCCTCGCTCTTCTCCCGGGCGATGTCGACCGCGAGGTTCTGCACGCCGCCGAGCAGCAGGCCTGCCGCGGCGAGCCCCGGCAGGTAGTAGGCGGCCATGGAGATGCCGCCGCTGCCGTCCTCGCGCGCGCCGATGTCGCCCATCGATTGGAAGGCGACGCCGAAGATCCCGAGCATGAGGATGGGGAACAGGAAGGTGAAGAACACGGTGTCGGGGGTGCGGAAGTAGCCGCGGAGCTCGAGCCGCACCGCCGACAGCCCGGATTTCAGGATCGGGGGCGCCGCGGCGCCCGAGCGCCCGCCGCCCGGGCTCGCCGCCGTCGTGCGCTGCGTCGTCGTGCTCATCGTTCCGCTCCCGTCATCGTCTGCGTGCGCGTCTCTGCGGCGCTCCCCGTCTGCAGTCCGGCCGGGCCGACCCCGTCGCGCGCGGCGCCGGAGTCCTCTCCGCCGTCCGCGAGCATGCCGAGGTAGATCTCCTCGAGGCTCGGCCGCCGCACCTCCAGTTCGGCCGGTTCGGCGAGGCCTCCGGCCGCGGCTTCCGCGCAGAGCCGGCCGACGAGCGCACCGGGGGTCTCGCTCCGCTCCTCGTGCCGCACGCCGTGCGCGTCCCGCCAACGGACGAGCGGCGTGCGGGCCTCGGCCCCGCCGAGTTCGGCCGGGGGCGCCTCGGCGACGATGCGCCCGCCGCTGAGCACGCCCACGCGGTCGGCGAGATGGGCGGCCTCGTCGAGGTAGTGGGTCGTGAGCAGGATCGCGGTGCCGGTTCCGCTGAGCCCCGAGAGCATCTCCCAGAACATCCTCCTGGCCTCGGGATCGAAGCCGGTGGTCGGCTCGTCGAGGAACAGGAGCCTCGGACGCCCCACGATCCCGAGCGCGACGTCGAGACGGCGCTGCTGACCGCCCGAGAGCTTCGCGGCGCGGACGCCGGCGCGGTCCTCGAGCCCCACGAGCGCGAGCACCTCGTCGACGCCCAGCGGCTCGGGGTACAACGCCCCGAAATGGGCGATGAGCTCGCGCGGTGTGTAGGGGCCGAGATCCCCGGTGCTCTGCGCGACGATGCCGATCCGCGACTTCCAGCCCCGCGGCGCGGTGAGCGGATCGGCGCCGAGCACGGCGACCTCGCCGCCGCTCGGCCGCCGCACGCCCTCGAGGATCTCGATCGCGGTGCTCTTGCCCGCGCCGTTGGGGCCGAGCAGGGCGTAGGTCTCGCCGGCGGCGATCTCGAGGTCGACGCCCCGGAGGATCTCGCGATCGCCGTAGCGCTTGCGCAATCCCCGCGTGCGCACCGCGGGGACGGGTTCTGAGGCGTGTCCGGGAAGTGTCATGCCTCCAGTGTGCCGGGCGGATCCGCCGGCCGGCAGCGGTCGGTCGAGTGATTCCGGGGTCCACCGATCGGTGGATGGCCGGGCGTCGCGCCGCCGGGCACGGCGGGGCCGCCCTGCGGTATATTCGGACATATCTCAACTTTGGATGGAGTGCACCATGACCGATGAGCTTCCGCCCCGCTCGCTGCCGGCCCCGTTCGACGGCATGCTGCGCGCGCGGCGTCCGACGGGGATCGTCATGGCGCTCGTCGTCGTCGTCCTCTCGGGCATCGTGCTCTCGCTGCCCGCCATCGCGCAGGCGATCGCGTTCGCTGCGGACGCCATCGCCACGGGGGTGCGGCCGGATCGGGCCGCGCTCGTCGCCGCGTTCGGGGGGCCCGGCGGCACGCTCCTCGGCCTCTTCTCGTTCGCCCTCGCCGCGCTGCTCATCCTGCTGTGGGTGCGGGTGAAGGAGCGGCGCCCCATCTCGAGCCTCGGCTTCGCGGGCGGTGCCCGGCGCGCGACCGGCCAGGCGCTGCGCGGGGCGGCCCTGGCGCTGGCGATGATGCTCGTCTGCGTCATCGTCCCCGTCGTGAGCGGCGATGCCGCACTCACCTGGACCGCGCCGCGGCTCGGGATCGCGGGCATCGGCTTCGTGCTGCTGATGCTCCTCGGCTTCCTGCTGCAGGGGTCGACCGAGGAGCTCGTCACGCGAGGCTTCCTCTCCCAGGCCGTCGCGCGGCGCTGGGGGCTCATCGCGGCGGCCGCGGTGCAGACCGTCGTGTTCGCCGCACTGCACGGGGCGAACACCGGCATGGGCGTGCTGCCGTTCGTGAATCTGCTGCTGTTCGCCCTCTTCGCCTTCGGTGTGGCGTTCTCGGACGGCGCGCTGTGGGGCATCTGCGCCTTCCACGGCGTCTGGAACTGGGCCCAGGGAAACCTGTTCGGCGTCGCCGTCTCCGGCAATGCCGCGGGCGACTCCGTCTTCGGTTTCATCCCCGCTGACGGCTCCGCCGCGCTGCTCACGGGCGGTACTTTCGGGATCGAGGGCAGTATCGTGACGACGCTCGTCTACCTCGCCGGCATCGGACTGGTCCTCGCACGCCTGCGGCGCTCGCGGCGCGGCGCGCTCCCGCTTCCGCTCCCGGCGTAGTCTGGGGAGGTGACCGCTTCAGCCCCTCCCGCGCACCGATCCTTCGCCTCCGACAATTGGGCCGGTGCGCATCCTGAAGTCCTCTCCGCCATCGCCGCCGCGAATGTCGGGCACGCCCCCGCGTACGGCGGGGACGCGTGGACGGCGGAGCTCGGCGAGCTCGTGCGCGGGCTCTTCGGCGCAGGGGCCGAGGTCTTCCCCGTCTTCAACGGGACCGGCGCCAATGTGCTCGCGCTCCAGGCCGCGCTGCCGCGCTGGGGTGCGGTGATCTGCGCGCAGACCGCCCACATCAACACCGACGAGACCGGTGCGCCGGAGAAGGTGGGCGGCCTGAAGCTGCTGCCCGTCGCGAGCCCCGACGGCAAGCTGACACCGGAGCTGGTCGCGCGCGAGGCCTGGGGGTGGGGCAACGAGCATCGCGCGGAGCCGCTGGTCGTCTCCATCTCGCAGAGCACGGAGCTCGGCACCTGCTACCGGCTCGAGGAGATCCGCGCGCTCGCCGACGCGACGCACGCCGCCGACATGCTCCTGCACGTCGACGGCTCCCGGCTCGGCAACGCGGCCGCGCATCTCGGCGTGACGCTCGGCGGGCTCACGAGCGAGCTCGGCGTCGATCTGCTGAGCCTCGGCGGCACGAAGAACGGGCTCATCGGCGCGGAGGCCGTCGTCGTGCTCCGCCCCGACGCGGCTCCCGGGCTGCCGTATCTCCGGAAGATGAACCTGCAGCTCGGGTCCAAGATGCGCTTCGCCTCGGCGCAGCTGCTCGCGCTCTACTCGGGGGAACTGTGGCGGCGCTCGGCGATTCACGCGAATGCGATGGCCGCTCGACTCGCCTCGGGGATTTCCGCACTCGCACAGGCGCGGCCGGAGGACGGGTTCGGGATCGCCCACGCGGTCGAGTCGAACGCGGTCTTCGCGCGGTTCCCCGAGGCCTCGGCCGAACGCGCGCGCCGGGCCTTCGCCTTCGGCGGCTGGCCGACCGAGCCGGGCCTCTTCCGGCTCATGTGCGCTTTCGACACGACCCCCGAGGACGTGGACGCCCTGCTCGCGGTGCTCTGAGGGGCGCAGGGGGGCCGTTGCCGCCCCCGCGCCCGGCCGTTCGGGTGTGTGCGGTGGTGGGCACACACAAAAAAAGGGGGGTGTCGTGTCCCCGACCCGACACTCTTGTCGGACCAGAACACGACACCCCCCACAAAGGGTGTCCGGCGGTGTCCTACTCTCCCACGAGGTCCCCCTCGCAGTACCATCGGCGCTGTCAGCCTTAGCTTCCGGGTTCGGAATGTGACCGGGCGTTTCCCTGACGCTATAACCACCGTAACGCTATCAACATATCAACCACCCACCCCCACACACGAGCATGAGGGGTTGGTGTGGCCGTCCGTTGGGAACCACAAAGTGAACGCGAACATCATCGTTAGAAAAAACTCATGCACCCACCCAACAATAGGGGGGTGAAGAAATCAAGTCATCGGCTTATTAGTACCAGTCAGCTCCACACGTCACCATGCTTCCACATCTGGCCTATCAACCCAGTCATCTCCTGGGAGCCTCACACACCCAAAGGGTGTACGGAGATCTCATCTCGAGGCCGGCTTCCCGCTTAGATGCTTTCAGCGGTTATCCATCCCGAACGTAGCCAACCAGCCATGCCCTTGGCAGAACAACTGGCACACCAGAGGTCCGTCCAACCCGGTCCTCTCGTACTAGGGTCAGATCCTCTCAAATCTCCAACGCGCGCAGAGGATAGGGACCGAACTGTCTCACGACGTTCTAAACCCAGCTCGCGTACCGCTTTAATGGGCGAACAGCCCAACCCTTGGGACCAACTCCAGCCCCAGGATGCGACGAGCCGACATCGAGGTGCCAAACCATGCCGTCGATATGGACTCTTGGGCAAGATCAGCCTGTTATCCCCGAGGTACCTTTTATCCGTTGAGCGACAGCGCTTCCACAAGCCACTGCCGGATCACTAGTCCCGACTTTCGTCCCTGCTCGACCTGTCAGTCTCACAGTCAAGCTCCCTTGTGCACTTACACTCGCCACCTGATTGCCAACCAGGTTGAGGGAACCTTTGGGCGCCTCCGTTACTTTTTGGGAGGCAACCGCCCCAGTTAAACTACCCACCAGGCACTGTCCCAGAACCCGATCAGGGTCCGTAGTTAGATATCCAATATGACCAGAGTGGTATTTCAACAACGACTCCACCAACACTAGCGTGCCAGCTTCACAGTCTCCCACCTATCCTACACAAGCCACACCGAACACCAATACCAAGCTGTAGTAAAGGTCACGGGGTCTTTCCGTCCTTCTGCGCGTAACGAGCATCTTTACTCGTAGTGCAATTTCGCCGAGTTCACGGTGGAGACAGCTGGGAAGTCGTTACGCCATTCGTGCAGGTCGGAACTTACCCGACAAGGAATTTCGCTACCTTAGGATGGTTATAGTTACCACCGCCGTTTACTGGGGCTTAAATTCAAAGCTTCGGACCAAAGCCCTAACCTCTCCTCTTAACCTTCCAGCACCGGGCAGGCGTCAGTCCGTATACATCCACTTGCGTGTTGGCACGGACCTGTGTTTTTAGTAAACAGTCGCTTCCCACTGGTCTCTGCGGCCACCACACCCTTTCCCGCGCACGGCGGTATAAGCGGGTGGCCCCCTTCTCCCGAAGTTACGGGGGCATTTTGCCGAGTTCCTTCACCATGATTCTCTCGATCTCCTGAGTATTCTCTACCTGACCACCTGAGTCGGTTTGGGGTACGGGCAACAATGAACCTCACGTCGATGCTTTTCTTGGCAGCATAGGATCACCTGCTTCCCCATACGGGTCCGCATCACATCTCACCCACACAGAACGAACTGTTCATCCGCTCCGGGCTACATGCTTACACCGGGACAACCATCGCCCGGCACAGGCTACCTTCCTGCGTCACACCTCACGCTCACCACCCCAGCATCGGGTTCACAGCCGCCACCCAGGCATCACCCGAAGGATCCACCCAAGCATTGGTTTGTTTAGCACTACTGGTTAGGTCTTTGACGGTCCACCGCCGGTACGGGAATATCAACCCGTTGTCCATCGACTACGCCTGTCGGCCTCGCCTTAGGTCCCGACTTACCCAGGGCAGATTAGCTTGACCCTGGAACCCTTGGTCTTCCGGAGGACGGGTTTCTCACCCGTCTTTCGCTACTCATGCCTGCATTCTCACTCGTGTGGCATCCACGACTGGATCACTCCGCCGCTTCACTCGCCACACGACGCTCTCCTACCCATCCAACGAACTGAACCACGAAGGCTTGTCTATACGCTGAATGCCGCAACTTCGGTGGTGTGCTTGAGCCCCGTTACATTGTCGGCGCGGAATCACTTGACCAGTGAGCTATTACGCACTCTTTCAAGGGTGGCTGCTTCTAAGCCAACCTCCTGGTTGTCACAGCAACTCCACATCCTTTTCCACTTAGCACACGCTTAGGGACCTTAGTTGGCGATCTGGGTTGTTTCCCTCTCGACTATGAAGCTTATCCCCCACAGTCTCACTGCTGCGCTCTCACTTACCGGCATTCGGAGTTTAGCTGACGTCAGTAACCTTGTAGGGCCCATCGGCCATCCAGTAGCTCTACCTCCGGCAAGAAACACGCAACGCTGCACCTAAATGCATTTCGGAGAGAACCAGCTATCACGAAGTTTGATTGGCCTTTCACCCCTATCCACAGCTCATCCCCTCAGTTTTCAACCTAAGTGGGTTCGGCCCTCCACGACGTCTTACCGTCGCTTCAGCCTGGCCATGGATAGATCACTTCGCTTCGGGTCTAGGACATGCGACTGAATCGCCCTATTCAGACTCGCTTTCGCTACGGCTACCCCACACGGGTTAACCTCGCCACATATCGCTAACTCGCAGGCTCATTCTTCAAAAGGCACGCCGTCACACCAACAAGGGTGCTCCGACGGATTGTAAGCAAACGGTTTCAGGTACTCTTTCACTCCCCTCCCGGGGTACTTTTCACCTTTCCCTCACGGTACTAGTCCGCTATCGGTCATCTGGGAGTATTTAGGCTTATCAGGTGGTCCTGACAGATTCACACGGGATTTCTCGGGCCCCGTGCTACTTGGGATACACACCACGCGGCCAAGGCATTTCGCGTACGGGACTCTCACCCACTCCGGCCATCCCTTCCAAGATGTTCCGCTATACCTTGACGCTCACGCTCGGAGATCAGCAGCTCTCCACGGCACGTCCCACAACCCCGATGATGCAACCCCTGCCAGGTATCACACACCACCGGTTTAGCCTCATCCGGTTTCGCTCGCCACTACTCCCGGAATCACATGTTGTTTTCTCTTCCTGTGGGTACTGAGATGTTTCACTTCCCCACGTTCCCTCTACCCGCCCTATATATTCAGGCGGGAGTCACCAGGTACGCACGCGCCCTGGCGGGGTTTCCCCATTCGGAAATCCTCGAATCACAGCCCGTTTATCGGCTCCCCGAGGCTTATCGCAGATTACTACGTCCTTCTTCGGCTCCAGATGCCAAGGCATCCACCGTTTGCTCTTAGAAACTTGAAATCACATAAGTATTCAGAAACACGCACCACACACCAACACCCACCCAAACAGGCGACCATCAATGCGGGCACGACCAATGAAATAAATCTAAGTATTCAACACCACCCCGCAAAACAGGATGATGTTGAGATGCTCGCGTCCACTGTGTAGTTCTCAACGTACGGTCAGTCCCGACCCGCCCGGCAACACGTCCGAACAGCCCGGGCCAGAAAACCAAGTCCACCCACACCCCCACAAGGAGGCACAAGCCGGCTGGGCTTCCAGGACCCAATAATGCGCACCCGAAAAAACAAACCCCGTCACACACCCACACGTTCCATCCCCCCGCCCGAAGACGAGAAGAGTACTAGCACAGGCGAGAAACCAAGCTCGCTCGTTGATGTATGTTCCACCCATGAGCGTCTCCGTGTCACACGAACGGCGACAACCGGGACATTCTGCGCAACCCCCAACAGGGTCACGAGTGCTCCTTAGAAAGGAGGTGATCCAGCCGCACCTTCCGGTACGGCTACCTTGTTACGACTTAGTCCTAATCACCAGTCCCACCTTCGACAGCTCCCTCCCACAAGGGGTTAGGCCACCGGCTTCGGGTGTTACCGACTTTCATGACTTGACGGGCGGTGTGTACAAGGCCCGGGAACGTATTCACCGCAGCGTTGCTGATCTGCGATTACTAGCGACTCCGACTTCATGGGGTCGAGTTGCAGACCCCAATCCGAACTGAGACCGGCTTTTTGGGATTCGCTCCACCTTACGGTATCGCAGCCCTTTGTACCGGCCATTGTAGCATGCGTGAAGCCCAAGACATAAGGGGCATGATGATTTGACGTCATCCCCACCTTCCTCCGTGTTGACCACGGCAGTATCCCATGAGTTCCCACCATCACGTGCTGGCAACATAGGACGAGGGTTGCGCTCGTTGCCGGACTTAACCGAACATCTCACGACACGAGCTGACGACAACCATGCACCACCTGTATAGAAGTGTCCAAAGAGTTGACGATCTCTCGCCCGTTCTTCTACATGTCAAGCCTTGGTAAGGTTCTTCGCGTTGCATCGAATTAATCCGCATGCTCCGCCGCTTGTGCGGGCCCCCGTCAATTCCTTTGAGTTTTAGCCTTGCGGCCGTACTCCCCAGGCGGGGAACTTAATGCGTTAGCTACGACACAGAACCCGTGGAACAGGCCCTACATCTAGTTCCCAACGTTTACGGCATGGACTACCAGGGTATCTAATCCTGTTCGCTCCCCATGCTTTCGCTCCTCAGCGTCAGTTACGGCCCAGAGATCTGCCTTCGCCATCGGTGTTCCTCCTGATATCTGCGCATTCCACCGCTACACCAGGAATTCCAATCTCCCCTACCGCACTCTAGCCTGCCCGTACCCACTGCAGGCCCGGGGTTGAGCCCCGGGATTTCACAGCAGACGCGACAAGCCGCCTACGAGCTCTTTACGCCCAATAATTCCGGACAACGCTTGCACCCTACGTATTACCGCGGCTGCTGGCACGTAGTTAGCCGGTGCTTTTTCTCCAGGTACCGTCACCTCACGGCTTCTTCCCTGACAAAAGAGGTTTACAACCCGAAGGCCGTCATCCCTCACGCGGCGTTGCTGCATCAGGCTTGCGCCCATTGTGCAATATTCCCCACTGCTGCCTCCCGTAGGAGTCTGGGCCGTGTCTCAGTCCCAGTGTGGCCGGTCACCCTCTCAGGCCGGCTACCCGTCGTCGCCATGGTGAGCCGTTACCCCACCATCAAGCTGATAGGCCGCGAGCCCATCCATGTCCGATAAATCTTTCCACCCACACACCATGCGGTGATGGGACATATCCAGTATTAGACGCCGTTTCCAGCGCTTATCCCAGAGACATGGGCAGGTTACTCACGTGTTACTCACCCGTTCGCCACTCATCCACCCGAGCAAGCTCGGGCTTCAGCGTTCGACTTGCATGTGTTAAGCACGCCGCCAGCGTTCGTCCTGAGCCAGGATCAAACTCTCCGTAAAAAAACAGTGCAACCCCGGGCAGCGGAATAAGCCACCCACACGGGTCACGAGTTCGAACTGGCAACAGAAACCATCAAACTGACAGTCTCGTTATCCAAAAAAGGAATCACCCACACCCACACCCCAAAAGGGTCCGGGTGACGGGGATAAAACATATTGGCATACACCAATTTCAAGTGCACACTATTGAGTTCTCAAAGACCAGACACCACCCGTCACCCCCAACCAAGGAGGCTCCGAACAGCAACCTGTCCAACTTACCACCACTCCCCGCTCACCGCAAGTCCGAAGATCTTGCCGCAGAGCGCGAGTCATTCCCGTCTCTGCGAGAGACGAGCACCTGGTGGTGAGATCGGAAACACTATCTTAGTCACTCGGGCAGGACTCTTCAAGTCCCGACCGGGTGATCTGCGTGAGATCCGATGCGCTTCTGATCCGGGCCGCTTTCGCGTCCCGCTCCGTCGCGCTGACAAGGGATTACATTACGGGAGTTCGCCCGCCCCGGCAATTCGGCCCGCGATCTCGGGCGTGTTCGCCCGGATCGCGGGCCGCGATCACGCTCCGCGTCGGGGCGACAGCCTTGCGCAGGCGACGGAGAGCACGAGGGCCGCGACGATCCCGATCACCGGCGGGATGCCGATCCCGAACTCGCCGGCCAGCCATGCCAGCGCGCATGATCCCGCGTAGACGCCGAGCAGCACCCAGTTCACCTTCGGGAGCGCCTCGCCCTCCGGCATCTGAGTGCGCCGCCAGCGGGCCAGGTAGTCGCCGATGATGATGCCGCCGAGCGGCGGGATGAAGGTGCCGAGCAGGCCCAGGTACTGGGGCAGGTGCTCGTTGACGCCGAGCAGCGCGAGGGCCGTGCCGATGACGGAGCCGATGATCACGAAGCGGGTCTTGCTGGGCCGCTCGAACAGCTCGGCGCCCGCGACGCCGAACGAGTACGCCGCATCGGCGTTCGATTTCCAGAGATTGCCGAAGAGCAGGAAGAGCCCCCAGCCGACCAGTCCGAGCTGGAAGAGCACCAGCACGAAGTCGCCCTCGCCGAAGGTGATCGCGCCGATGGCGCCGAAGAAGATCATGAGGCCGTTGCCGATGAGGAATCCGACGACGCAGGCGAGCACGGCCTGGCGGCCCGTGCGGCCGAAGCGGGTCCAGTTGGGCGCCTGCGTTCCCGCGGACACGAAGGTGCCGACGACCGCGGTCACGGCGACGGCCGTCGTCATGGTCGCGTCGGGATGCACCGCGGCGAGGCCCGCCCAGCCGCCGACCTCCTCGAGCGAGCGGAACATCACCCAGAACGCGAGGATGAGGATCAGCGGCGTCGAGATCAGCGACACCCAGTACATGCCGCGATAGCCGTACACGGCGGTCGCGCACATCAGCGCGCTCACGACGACCATCACCCCGGCGCGCGCGGCGAAGCCCTCCCAGCCGAACGCCTGCGCGGTGAGGTCGCCGATCGTTCCGATGACCACACCGTACCACCCGATCTGGGTGCCGCCGAGAAGGATCGACGCGAGCTTCGACCCGCGGGTGCCGAGGGTGTAGCGGGCCATCACCACCGTGGTCAGCCCGGTGCGCGCGCCGATCCACCCGAGCACGGCGACGTAGGCGCCGAGCACGAGGGAGCCGAGCGCGATGACCACGAGCAGGTCGCGCAGCCCGAAGGCCTTGCCCAGCGACGCGCCCGCGAGCATGGTCGGCGTGAAGACCGTGAAGCCGAGCAGCACGACCATGAGGGAGAAGAACCCCTTGCGCGCGTGCGTCGGGACGGGCGTCACCGGGTAGTCGGGATCGATGACCTCCCCCGGCACGGGGGACCCGGCTGCGGGATCGGCGTCGCGCGCGGGCGACGCGGCGCTCACGCGCCGGCTCCGGCGGGATCGGCCCCCGTCGGCGCGGATCCGGCGCGTTCGGCGCCGGCTGGTGCGGCTGCGGCCGGCTCGGCGGCGAGCTCGCTCGCGTCCACGCCGATGTCCTCGGCCCAGATCTCGGGCCGCTCGCGCATCATGCGGTCCATGAGTTCCCGGCACGCGGCGTCGTCGGCGTGCACGAGCTCGGCGCCGCGGCTGCGCAGCCAGTCCTCCGAGGCCTCGAAGCTGCGGTTCTCGCCGATCACGATGCGGGGGATCTCGTACAGGATCGCGGTCCCGGCGCACATGGTGCAGGGCGAGAGCGTCGTGTAGAGCGTGCACTCGCGGTAGACGCTCGCCGGCAGGCGACCGGCGTTCTCGAGGCAGTCGGTCTCGCCATGGCGGATCACGCTGCCCATCTGCACCCGGCGGTTGCGGCCGACCGCGAGCACCTCGGGCCCGTCGGCGCCGTGGTGCACGAGCGCGGCCCCGATGGGCACGCCGCCCTCCTCCCAGCCGATCCGCGCCTGGTCGATGGCGAGGTCGAGGAATCTGCGGTCTTCGTCGTTCAAAGGCATGAGAAAAATGGTAACCCCGGCGGGCGCGCCCCTCCGCGCGGAGCGCGGATCGCTCGCTTGCGCGCTTCCGCGGCATCCGCGGAGCGCGCAGGTGCCCTGCCCCGCGCCCGCGATCCAACTCCCGGTCCCGCCCGGCAAGCACCGGCGGAATACACGCGAACGGGGGGGTGTTCCCGCGGATACTCCCTGTTCGCGTGAATTCCGAGCCATCTACGTGTATTCCGGGCCATCTACATGCATTCCGGGCCCTCCGCGTGAACGCCGGGTCCTCTCCGGGGACGGCGAGTGTGCCCGCGCGAGCCCGGGCGCCTACACCCCGACGCCGCCGAAGGCGAGGCGCGCGGCGATGACGAGCATCGTCGCCGCGACGACCCCGTCGAGGATGCGCCACGAGCGCGGGGTCGCGAAGAAGCGGGTGAGCGCCCGGGCGCCGTACCCGATCAGGAAGAACCAGGCGAGGCTCGCGAGCGCGCCGCCCGCGACGAACCACCAGCGCTCGGGATCGCCCTGGGCGTTGCCGATCGAGCCCATGAGCACCATCGTGTCGAGGTAGACGTGCGGGTTGAGGTAGGTGATCGCGAGGCAGGCCAGGATCGTGCGCTTGAGCGAGCCGCCGCTGCCCTCCCCGGCGACGAGCACCTCGGGGCGCAGCGCGCGCCGCACGGCCGACCAGGCGTACCAGAGCAGGAAGACCACGCCGCCCCAGCGCACGATCTCGAGCACGACGGGCGCGCGCTCGACGACGTAACCGATGCCGGCGACCCCGAGCAGTTCGAGCAGGGCATCGGTGAGCCCGCAGATGAGCACGACGGGCAGCACGTGCTCGCGGCGGATCCCCTGGCGCAGCACGAAGGCGTTCTGGGCGCCGATGGCGACGATGAGGGAGAGGCCGCTGCCGGCGCCGACGAGGAAGGGGAGGATCATGCCTTCGACGTTACGGACGTCGGTGCCCAAAACCTACGTGAGCGTGCGTGAAGATTCTTCAGGATCATAAGCAGTGCTTAAGATAACGCTCATGGACCTCCCGATCGAGCATCTGGCCACCTTCGCGGCGATCCTCGAGGAGGGCAGCTTCGAGGGCGCGGCCAGGCGCCTGCACATCACGCCGTCCGCGGTGAGCCAGCGCGTGCGCGCGATGGAGCAGCGCACCGGATCGGTCCTCCTGCAGCGCAGTCGGCCCGTGGCGGTCACCGCGGCCGGCGCCACGGTGCTCCGCGCCGCGCGCCAGATCGAGCGGATCGCCGCCGACACGGCCCTCGAGCTCGGGCTCGGCCCCGCCGGCGGCGAGCTGATCCCGATCGTCGTCAACGCCGACTCGCTCGCGACGTGGTTCGTTCCCGCGCTCGCCCGCGCGACGCGCGAGACGGGCGCCTACTTCGAAGTGCACCGGGCCGATGAGACGATCTCCACGGACAGCCTGCGCAGCGGCACCGCCATGGCCGCGCTGACCGCGACGGCCGAGGCCGTCCCCGGCTGCACCTCGACCCGCGTCTGCGTGGACCGGTACCACGCCGTCGCGAGCCCCGCGTTCATCGCCGAGCACTTCCCCGACGGGGTGTCCGCCGCCGCGCTCGCCCGCGCCCCGCTCGTGGAGTTCGACCGCCACGACGTCTTCCAGCAGCGCTTCCTGCGCCGGGTGACCCGCGCGAGCATCGATCCGCCGCGGCACTACATCCCCTCCTCCGCGGAGTTCGCCGACGCGATCGCTCGCGGCATGGGATGGGGCATGGTCCCGGAGCTGCAGTGCGCCGCGGGTCTCGCGGACGGCTCGCTGCGCACCCTCGGCGACCGGCCGATCCTCCTCCCCCTCTACTGGCAGCGGTGGAAGCTCGACTCTCCCGTGCTCGACCGCCTCTCCCGCGTGATCGCGGAGGAGGCGGCCGCGGCGCTCGGCGAGCCGCCGGGCGCCGCGGGCCGTCAGCCGGCCGTCGCGAAACCCGTCACGAGGTAGGCGATCAGCGTGAGCACGGCCGCCAGGCCCGCGTAGGGGAGGATCGACAGCATGAGCTGCAGCGGCTTCACACCCACGGACTTCGACGCGAGGATGATGCCGTCGCCGTACAGGCAGGTGGTGGAGCCCAGCGCGGCGCCGGAGAACACCGCCGTGCCCGCGAGCACCGGATCGACGCCGACGGCGATGGCGAGCGGGAGCACGACCGGGGTGATCACCGCGGCGAGGTCCCAGAAGGATCCGGTCGCGTACGCGTAGACGCCGCAGACCAGGAAGACGACGGCGGGAAGCAGCGCACCGTGCATGACGGGCTCGGTGACGCCAATGACCCAGTCGGCGAGCTGCAGGTCGAGATTCAGCTGCTGCACCATGAACGCGAGCACCGACAGCACGATGACGTAGCCCATGCTCATGATGCCCTCGAAGGCCTGCTCGAAGACGTCGCGGATCCGCATCCGCCGCTGGGCGACGTAGAGCACGATCGCGACGACCACCGCCGCGGCCGCGCCCTTGACGATGTCGACCTCGGTGCAGATGGTGACGACGACGAGGGTGACGATCGGGATGAGGAAGTTGAAGGGCAGCGGCCGGCGCTCGGAGGCCTCGGGCTCGGCGAGCTCGAATGCCCGTTCCTCCTCCGAGAGCCCCTCGGGGAGGGTGTCGCCCGTGCGCGCGGCGCGCTCCTGCGCGCGGCGCAGCGGCCCGACGAGCGGCAGCACCCCGAGGGCGAGCAGCAGGCCAATGGCGAGCGCGAACCAGCCGAAGAAGACGAAGGGCAGTCCCTGCACGTACGCGCCGAAGCCGGATCCGTTCGCGGTGACCCCGTCCTGCTCGAGCAGTGCGGCGAAGAACACGGCCCAGGTGGAGAACGGCAGCACCACGGCGATGGGCGCCGAGGTCAGCTTCACGATGGAGCCGACGAGCGTGCGGGGCACGCCGTAGCGGTCGGTGACGCGCTTCATCGACGTGCCGACGGTCAGCGCATTGAGGTAGTCGTCGACGAAGAGCGCGATCGTGAGCAGCCAGGTGAGCAGCAACGACTTGCGACGGGAGGTGACGAAGCGCTCCGTCCACTTCGCGAAATCGCTCACCGCGCCGGAGACGTTGAAGTAGGCGAGGAGGATGCCGAAGAGGACCACGACGAGCACGAGCCAGTGCACGGTCTCGTTCGAGAGCGAGGCGCCGGCGGTCGCGACGAGGGTGTCGAAGAACCCCCAGCCGCCGATGAGGATCGCCCCGACGACGGTGCCGGAGAGCAGGCCGAGGAGCGCGCGTTTGGTGAGCACCGAGACGAGGAGCACGGTGAGGACCGGCAGGAGCGCCAGTGCGGTGTTCTGGATCATGGGGTTCTTTCGGGAAGGGGCGCGGCATCGACGCCGCGCCGGGTCTGGGGGCGGGCGCCGCGACGCCCGGTCGTGTTACGCGAGGTGGGTCTCGCGGAGGCCGTCGAGATAGGTGGCGACGACGGGCAGCTCCGCAAGGGCGTCGCCGGACGCCTCCACGGGATCCTCGGCCCACAGCGCGAGGTCGGCGCGCGCGCCGGCGCGGATCACGCCGACGTCGTCGTCGCCCTGCGCGAGCGCGGCGCCGCGGGTGTACCCGTGGAGCGCCTCGGCGGGGCTGAGTCGCTCCCTCGGCTCGAAGACGAAGCCGTCGGGCTTCCCGGGATGACGCCGCAGCACCGCCCAGGCGAGGCCGAGGCGCGCGTCGAGGTCCGCGATCGGCCAGTCCGATCCGAGCGCCAGCGGCGCGCCGGCGCGCAGCACCGATCCGGCGTTCCAGGCGCGTGAGGCGCGCAGCGGCCCCAGGCGCCTCGCCCACTCATCGCTGCCGTCGGGAATGCGCCACTGCATGTGCGGGAGCTGCATGGAGGCCGTGATCCCGGTGGTCGCGAGTCGGGAGAGGTCGCGCGGATCGAGGGTCTCGAGATGCTCGATCCGGTGCGGCGGCCGCCCCGCGCCCGGCCGGCCGGCCCCCTCGTAGGCGGTGATGGTCTCGCCGACGGCGCGATCGCCGATCGCGTGGGTGGCGATCTGGAACCCGGCGTCCGCGAACTCCCGCACCGCCGCGACGAACGCCGCCTGCTCCCCCCAGAAGCCCGCGAGTCCGTCCCCGTCGGCGTCGGGCTCGTAGAGCCAGCCGGCGCCCGTGTCGATCACCCCGTCCGCGTAGAGCTTGATCACCCCGCCGCGCCAGCGCCGGCCCGCGCGGTCCCGCTGCGCGCGGATCGCCGCGCGCTCGTCCGCGGTGTACGCGGGCTTCACGTCCATGGCGCTCACGATGCGGACCGGGAGCCCGTCACCGCTGCCGTCGAGCTCCTCCAGGAGATCGAGCGTCGCGGCATCGCCGTCCATGATGGTGCCTCCCGTGAGACCGGAGCGCCGCATGCCGGCGAGAGTCCGGCGCGCGGACTCGCGGATCTCCGCGCGGCCGAGCTCGGGCATGCGGGCGAGCACGGGCTGGTAGGCGCTGTCCTCGCGGAGCTCGCCGGTGGGCGCCCCCGCGGTGTCGACGACGATCTCCGAGCTGTCGTCGAAGTGCCTGGCGCCCGTGATGCCCGCGAGTCTGAGCGCCTCGGAAGAGGCGAGCGCGGTGTGGAAGTCGAAGAAGAAGATCATCGCCGGTGCGCCGCCGAGCGCGTCGTCGACGAGTCCGGCCCGCAGCGGCGCTCCGGCGAAGACCGCGTAGTCGAGGTTCCAGCCGCGCACCCAGCCGGCCGCCCCGGCACGCCGCACGCGGGCGGCCTCCGCGGCGAGCGCGTCCCGGAGCTCCGCGAGGCTCGTCACGCCTCCGAGGTCGATGCCCTGCGTGAGTTCGGCGCCCTGAATGGGATGCAGGTGCGCGTCGATGAGCCCCGGCGTGACCGTGGAGCCCCGGGCGTCGTGGATCTCCGTACGAGGACCGCGGAAGGCCCGGGCGATCGCCCCGGGCTCGCCGACGGCGAGCACCCTCCCGCCCGCGAGCGCGATCGCGCGGGGGCCGGGATCCTCGTCCCCGGCCACGAGGGTGCGCACGCGCGCGCCCTCTATGATGATCTCGGCTGTCGCCATGGGCGAGACTCCCTCCGCCGCGGTACGGGTGTGCGGGCGCGATCCCGGGGCTCCCGCCCGGTCCCGCCCGCGGAACAGCATTAATTTACGCCCATTCAATTAATCGCGCAACGCGCAGGAGGCCCGATGAGCCAGGCCGAGCCCGCCCGCCGCCCCGCCGGCCGGCCCCGCGGCGCCCTCCTCAGCCGGGAGCGGATCCTCGAGGCGGCCTTCGCGCTCTCCGACGAGCGCGGCGGCGACTTCACGCTCGCCGCCCTCGCGCGCACGCTCGGCGTCCGCCCGCAGGCGCTCCACCACTACTTCGCGACCCGCGAGGAGCTCATCGCCGGCATGCGGGGCCGCCTCACCCTGCGGATCGGCGAGCACGGCTTCGACCGGCGCCCCTGGCACGAGGCGATCCTCGCCTGGGCCCGCGCCTACCGCGATACCCTCGGCCGGCACCCCGGCCTCATCGCGGCGCTCGCGACGCTCCCCGTCGCCGGCGAGCCGGAGTCCATGGCGGACTACGAACGGATCGCCGCGGCCTTCCGACGCGACGGCTACCCCGATCACCTCGTCGTCCCGGCCCTCGTCGCCGTCGAGTCCTTCGTCATCGGCTCCGCGCTCGACGCCGCGACCCCGCCGGACAACCTCCGCCCGACCGATCCGCCGCGCGCCCCGCACCTCGCCGCGGTCGAGGCCGCCGCGCGGGAGCACGCGGAGCGCGAGGGCCGCAGCGTCACCGAGACGACCTTCGAATTCGGGCTGACCGCGCTGGTCGCCGGACTCCGCCGGGCCGAGGAGGGCTGAGCGCGCCGCCGCGCTACGCTGGAGGGGTCCGCGCCCGCGCCGGGGCGCCCGTCGAGGAGGACCCTGAGGACCATGACCCTGATCCAGCCCCTGCTGCACGCCATCGGCACCGGAGCGCTCCGCGTCGTCGATCTGACGAACCGTCTCCAGGCTTCGACCCCGGCCCTCCGGCTGCCCGAGCCCTTCGCGAATCTCATCGACTTCTCGCTCGAGACCGTGAGCGCGTACGACGAGCCCGGTCCCTTCTGGAAGCACGCGAACATCCACACCGGGGAGCACATCGGCACGCACCTGGACGCGCCCGTGCACTGGATCAGCGGCCGCGACGGGCACGACGTCTCCGAGATCCCGCCGGCGCGCCTCATCGGCCCCGCCGCCGTGCTCGACTGCACCGCCGAGGCGGCGGCCGACGCCGACTTCCTGCTCGACATCCCCCACATCGAGGCATGGGAGGCGGAGCACGGCCCGTTCGAGCCGGGCACCTGGCTCCTCGTGCGCAGCGGGTGGGACGCCTTCTCGGACTCCCAGGAGGCGTTCCTCAACGCCGACGAGACCGGGTCCCACACCCCGGGCTTCACCGCGGAGTGCGCCGCCTGGCTCGCCGGCCGACCCGAGATCTCCGGCGTCGGCGTCGAGACCGTGGGCATCGATGCGGGGCGCGGCGGCGAGCTCGACCCGCCCTTCCCCGTCCACTACCACCTGCTCGGCGCCGACAAGTACGGCGTCACCTCGCTCCAGAACCTCGCGCTGCTCCCCGCGACGGGCGCCGCGATCGTCGTCGCCCCGCTCCCCATCGTGGGCGGGACGGGCAGCCCCGCGCGCGTGTTCGCGCTCGTGGAGGCCGGCACGGAGTGAGCGGGTCCGAGGAGCGGCAGGGGGCGAGCGGCGGACCGTCCGTGACGACCGCGATGTCCGTGGCGGGCGGGTCGGCCGCCGCGGGAACCGCGGTGCGGGATCGGCCCGCGGCGCCCGCGACCGTGGCGGAGCTCGTCGGCCGCGCCCTCGCCGCGCTCGGCGCCGGGCACTGCTTCGGCGTCGTCGGATCGGGCAACTTCGTCGTCACCAACGCGCTGCGCGCCGCCGGCGTCCCCTTCACCGCGACCCGGCACGAGGGCGGCGCCGCGACGATGGCGGACGCCTTCGCGCGCATGTCCGGCACCGTCGCGCTCGTCTCCGTGCACCAGGGCTGCGGGCTCACGAACGCCGCGACCGGCATCGGGGAGGCCGCGAAGAGCCGCACGCCGGTCGTCGTGCTCGCGGCCGAGGCGACGGCGGCGTCCGTCGCCTCGAACTTCTCGATGGATCAGCCCGGGCTCGCCCGCGCCGTGACCGCCGAGTCCCTGCGGGTGCACTCGGCGGCGAGCGCGCTCGACGACACGGTCCGCGCCTTCCGCACGGCCAGGGACGAGCGCCGCACAGTGGTGCTGCAGCTGCCGCTCGACGTGCAGTCCCAGCTCGCGACGCCCGCGTCGCTCCGCGCACTCGAGAGGCTCGTCGTGCCGTCGCCCCCGGCTCCGCCGCGCGCCGGCGACGACGCGGTCGCGGCGCTCGCCGAGCTGCTCGCCCGGGCCGAGCGCCCGGTCATCGTCGCGGGGCGCGGCGCCCAGAGCGCGGGGCCCCAGCTGCGCGCGCTCGCCGAGGCGAGCGGGGCGCTGCTCGCGACCTCGGCGGTCGCGAACGGGCTCTTCGCGGGGGATCCGTTCGCGCTCGGGATCTCGGGCGGCTTCGCCTCGCCGCTCGCCGCGGAGCTCATCGGCGATGCGGATCTCCTCCTCGGCGTCGGCTGCGCCCTCAACATGTGGACGACGCGGCACGGCCGACTCATCGGGCCGGAGGCCCGCGTCGCGCAGATCGACCTCTCCTCGGCCGCGCTTGGCGCGCAGCGCCCGATCGACCTCGGCGTCGTCGGCGACGCCGCCGCGACCGCGACGGCCGTGCTCGCCGAGCTCGTGCGCCGCGGCGGGGCTCCCCGGGCGGGCCGCCGCACGCCCGAGCTCGCGGCGCGGATCGCCCGCGAGGGGCACTGGTCGCAGCTTCCGCTGGATCCCCCGGACCTCGGCTCACCGGCATCGGGCGACGCAGGCTCGGCGGGCGACACAGGCTCGGCGGGGGACGCCGGGCGCATCGATCCGCGCGTGCTCACCCGCGAGCTCGACCGCATCCTGCCGACGGAGCGCATCGTCTCGGTTGATTCGGGCAACTTCATGGGTTACCCCTCGGCCTATCTGCGCGTCCCCGACGAGTTCGGCTTCTGCTTCACGCAGGCCTTCCAATCGATCGGGCTCGGGCTCGCGACCGCCATCGGCGCGGCGCTCGCGCGACCGGATCGTCTCCCCGTGCTCGGCACGGGCGACGGCGGATTCCTCATGGCCGTGGCGGAGCTCGAGACGGCGGTCCGCCTGGAGCTGCCGCTGCTCGTGGTCGTCTACGACGATGACGCGTACGGCGCGGAGGTCCACCACTTCGGCGGCGATCCCGCCGATGCGCCGGATCTGGGCGCCGTCGTCTTCCCGCGCGCCGACATCGCGGCCATCGCCCGCGGCTTCGGCGCCGAGGGCGTCACGGTCCGGGAGCCTGGCGGGCTCGAGGCGGTCGCCGACTGGCTCGACCGGGGGCCGAGGCGTCCGCTCGTCGTCGACGCGCGGATCGCCTCGGACGGCGGGGCCTGGTGGCTCGCCGAGGCCTTCCGGGGGCACTGACGTGCTGGGCGTGCTGCAGGGCTTCACGCTCATCCTCGTGATCATCGGCGCCGGATACGCGACGGCGCTCTTCCGCGTCGTCGAGGGCGAGCAGCGCCGGGTGCTCAACAACGTCGCGTTCTTCGTCGCGACGCCGGCGCTGCTCTTCACGGTGCTGAGCGGGAGCGATCCCGGGGTGATCCTCTCGCCCGTCATCCTCGTCACGACGGCGGCGGCCGTGCTCTCCGCCGCCGCGTTCGTGCTCGCCTCCCGGCTCTGGTTCAGGCGCGACCTCGCGGGCACCGCGCTCGGGGCGACGAGCGCCGGCTACGTGAACGCGAACAACCTGGGGCTGCCCGTCGCGGTCTACATCCTCGGGGACGCGGCCTACGTCGCGCCGCTGATCCTCGTGCAGCTCATCTTCTTCGCCCCGACCCTGCTCGCGCTCCTCGAGACCACGCGGATCCCCGAAGGCAGCCGCCCGCGGGGCAGAGGCGGCGCGGCGCGCGGGGCGCTCCTCGCCCTGGGCCGCGCCGCCTCGAACCCGATCATCATCGCCTCGGTGCTCGGGCTCATCGTCGCGCTCGCCGGCGTGCCCGTCCCCGAGATCGTCGCCGCGCCGCTCGGCATGCTCGGGGACGCGGCGATCCCGATGGTGCTGCTGAGCTTCGGGATCTCGCTGCGCGGGCAGCGGGCGCTGCAGCCGGGCACCGGACGCGCCGCGGTGTTCACGGCATCGGGGATCAAAGTCCTCCTGATGCCGGTGATCGCGTGGGGGCTGTCGCACGCGCTCGGGCTCGGCGCCCACGAGGTGTTCGTCGCGACGACGATCGCGGCCCTGCCGACGGCGCAGAACGTCTACAACTACGCGGCGACCTACCGCCGCGCGGAGACGCCGGTACGCGACACGGTCTTCCTCACCACCTTCGCCTCGCTGCCGGTGATCGCCGCAGTCGCCTGGTGGCTGGGCTGAGCGCGCCGCCGGGACGCGGGAATACGGTCGCGGCGGGGTGCGTTCTCCCCTCCGGAGCACCACCGCACGACCCTTTGAAGGAGCACCCAGTGACCCCCCGCACCGCCCAGACCAGCGCCCCCGTCATCGACACCCTCGCCGAGCGCTGGAGCCCCCGAGCCTTCGACGCGCAGCACACCTTCCCCGAAGGGGCGCTGCGCGGGGTCCTCGAGGCCGCCCGCTGGGCGCCGAGCGCCAACAACACCCAGCCCTGGCGCTTCATCGTGGCGCGCCGCGGCGGGGAGACGTTCGCGACGATCGCCGCGACCCTGGCCGGTTTCAACCAGGCCTGGGCGGGCAGCGCCGCCGCCCTCATCGTCAACGTCGCCGAGGTGGCCGACGCCGAGGGCAACGCGCGGCCCTGGGCCGAGTACGACCTCGGTCAGGCCGTGGCGCACCTGAGCGTGCAGGCCACGGCCGAGGGCTTCCACGTGCACCAGATGGGCGGCTTCGACCGCGCCGCGATCAGCGCGGCGTTCGAGCTCGACGAGCGCCTCGTGCCGATCTCCATCACCGCGATCGGCGAGCTCGGTTCCGCCGACGCGCTGCCCGAGGTGCTCCGCGAGCGCGAGCTCGCGCCGCGCGAGCGCATCGAGCTCGACGACCTCGTGCTCGTGCGCGGCTGAACCGAGAGTCGGCGCTGCGGCGGTCGGGGTCCGGGCCTCAGCGGTCGGTGTCGAGCGCCGTCGTCTCGCCGTCGAGCCGCAGCGCCTGAATGAGCTCGCTCGCGTGCACGGTCGAGATGATCACCCGCGCGTAGGCGTCGAACTCGCCGACCCAGCCGCGCTCCTGCTCGGCGTCGTCCGGTACCTCGAGATCGATCACGACGGACTCCCGGCCGCTGCGCGCGAGCACGAAGTCGCGGCCGCTGAGATTGCGCCAGGTGCCGATCCCGAGCTTGCCGGGCAGGTAGGCGCCCGGTGCGCGCACGCCGCGGATCCAGACCCACGGATCGTCCGTGATGACGACCGAGGTGATGGCGGAGCGATCGAGCGTGATGTCTCGCCGGTGCAGCGCGGCGACGCGCTCCGCCGCGGTGAGCCTGATCACCACGCGGTCCGGATGCACCTCGACTCTGGCCATCGCGCTAGTCCAGCATGTCGCTCTGGTCGATGACGGACTCGACGGTCTCGATGAGCGCCCGCTTCTTCTCGTAGAGCGGGTGACCGGGCGCATCGCCCTCGGTCGGCAGCCCCACCGCGGCCGCCGCCTCGAGCGTGTTCACGCCCACGCAGGCGAAGATCGTGTCGTCGGGGACCTCGGGGAACTGCTCGGCCACCTGCTCGGCGATCTTCGCCGAGGCGACGACGAGCGCGTTGATGCGGCCGGACTCGATGTCCTCGCGGATGTGCACGGAGGCCGGGACGCCCACGGTGCGGAACGCGAGGACCTGGGTGACGTCGTGCCCGCGGCTCATCAGCCCCTCCGTGAGCACGGGCACCGCGACATCGGAGCGGACGGTGAGCACCCGCAGCACCTCGCCCGAGTCGATCTCCGGCCACTCCTCCAGCAGCGCGTGCGTGCTGTTCTCGTGCTCGGGGGTCCGGGTGACGTGATAGCCCGCGTCGCGGAACGCGACCGCGGTAGCCTCGCCGACGATGGCGACCTTCGTCTCGGGCGGGATCACGGCGTCGTGATGCTTGAGCACGTCGGCGACGGTCGCGCTCGTGGCCGTCATCCAGTCGAAGCGGCCGGCCTCGAGCTCCTTGAGCGCCTCGACGAGCTTGTCCTCCTCGCTCGTGTGCGCGAAGTCGACGAGCGGTGCGATGACCGTGTGGGCCCCCTGCTCCCGCAGCGCCTTCGCCACCAGGTCGCCCCAGGTGCCCCCGCGCGGCACGAGCACCCGAAGGCCGCCGAGCGGCTTCGCCTCAGTCGACATAGACCCCACTCACTCGATACCAACACAAAAGGCCATACGATCGGTCAGGCGCTGACCTACTGTTTGGCCGTGGACGGATATTCCGTTGACCCTATTCTTACCGTGCGGCAGCGCTGGGTCAAAACGAGGCGCGACGGCGCCCGGTCACGGCCTCGGGACCGTGACCGGGCGCGGCTCATCTGAATCGATTCACCACCGCGCTGCTCACGCCCCAGACGATGGCGCCCGCGACGACGGCGACGCCGAGGGCCGCCGCGGCGAATCCGAGCGGGTTGCGCCGACGCCCCTCGACGATGCGCTGCTTGGCGTCGTCGACGGCGTCGTCCACGCGCTGCGCGTAGTTGAGCTGCACCTTCAGCCGGCCGAGGGTGTCGTAGAGCTCGGCCCGGGCGCGCGCGGCGTCCTCGATCCCCTGCTGCTTCGCCTGCTGGTTCATCGCCAGTTCCCTTCCCCGTCGGCCTGCGGCATGCGGTGGGTCGCGTCGCGCGGCGTCGGCGGCTCGGCGTTGACCCGCACCTCGCCGAGCGCGGCGACATCGCCGCCGACGCGGTCCAGGGTCTCCTCCGGCACGGGGTTGCCGCGCTTGATGAGCGCGATCCCGGCGAGGATCGCGGCGGCCGCGAGCACGAGCAGGGCGGCCGCGACGACCAGCGCCGCGAGCCACCACGGCCACACGAGGGCGAGCGCCGCGATCGCGGCGATCACGAGCGCCTCGAGCATGAAGAACAGGAAGAACAGCGCGACGAGGATCGCACCCGCGCCGATGCCAGCGTTCTTCGCCTTCGCGACGACCTCGCGCTTCGCGTTCTCGTACTCGGCCTTCGCGAGCGTGACGATCTGCTGCGGGAGGCGCGAGAGCAGCTCGAAGGTGCCCGGCTGGTCCTTCTTCCGGCTCATGCGCCCTCACCGCCGGGGGTGCCGTCCTGCTCGGCGGCCGCTCCTCCGGCGCGGGCCGCCGCGCCCGCACCGCCCGAGGCGCGCGCACCGCTCGCCGGGCGCTCCGAACCCGACGCGGCCGCCCCGCTCGCGTCGCTCGGACGCGCGTCGTCCGAGGCGTGCAGCAGCGAGCCGACGACGTTCTTCCCGGTCCGCACCGCCGCGGCCTTCAACTCGTCGACGCGCAGCTGCGCCGCGTCGCGCACCGCGCCGACGCCGCGCTGCACCGGGGCGGTGTTCCAGAGCGACTGCGCGCCGCGCTTGATCTGCTCGTACCGTTCGCGTCCGGCGCGCGTGCCGAGCACGTAGCCGACTGCGGCGCCGAGAACGAACGCGATCTTGCCCTTCATGGTGCCTCCCGCCGATGGCGTTTCGTGGTCACGGGCTAGCCTACTCCGGGATCGCGCTCGTGTGCATTCTGCATCCGGCATATAGCCGCGGGCAGTGCGTTCAGTCGGCGATCCCCGTGAGCCGGCGCCGCAGCAGCACGGCGGCGAGCCGCGCGTCGGCGACCGCGGGGGCCAGCTCGCCGCCGTGCAGGCGCGGGCCGACCTCGAGCCGCAGCGGATCGGCGGCGCGGCGGTGCTCGAGGTCCGCGTCCCGCGCCTCGCGCTCGGCGACCGTCGCCGCCGGAGCGGTCACGACCTCCCGCACGACGGCCCCGTGCCCGCGGCGCCGCAGCCCCGCGGCATCGAGCAGCTCGGCGAGCCGCGCATCGCCGGCCCCGGGATCCTCGCCCGCCGCGGCGTCGGAGCGGCGCGCCGGGCCGCTGAATCGCGCGCGGAGACGCCCCGGCTCCGGCGTCCGCAGACGTAGCGACCACGCACCTCCGCCGGGGAGCTCGACCGTCTCGACGGCATCCGCACCGGCGAGTCCGGCGTCGGGTTCGACGTCGACGTCGATCCGGTCGCGGACGGCGGATCCGTCGTGAGCTCCCGCGAGCACCACCGCGCGCGCGAGCCGTTCGATCGGGGCGCCCGCTCCGGGCCCGACGTCGAGGCCGCCCTCGGCTCCGGCCCCGGATCCGGGTGCGCGATCCGCCGCGCCCTCGACGATGCGCCACCGCGCTTCCCCGGCGGCCGCGGCGGCACCGGCATCGGCGCCCGAGAGTCCTGCCGGTCCCGCCGGGAATTCCGAGGGTCCCGCTGCATCCGGGCCGGCGACGCCTGCCGGGCCCGGGGTCACGGCGTCGGTCCCGCCGCCGGCGGCGTCTGCCTCGACCGCCTCCCCCGGCCCCGCCGCAGCGGCATCGGCGATCCGGCTGAGACCGATCACGGGGTGCTCGGCGAACTCGGCGCCGTAGAGCGCCAGCCGCTCGCGCAGCACCGCCTCCAGCTCGGCCCAGCCTCCGGCGGGTCGCACCCGTGTTTCACGTGCAACGATGCGCTCGCTCAGCGACAGCACCGCGCCCGAGAGCGAGCCGACGCGCGTGAGCGCCTCGTTCAGGCCGGGGGCGGCGATCGCGACGTCCACCTCGGCGGCCGGCACGCCGAAGCGCTCGCGCACGAGCGGCTGCGCGAGGCGTTCGAGGGCGGCGCGGCCCATGCGACTGCGCACGAGATCCCCGAAGCGGTGGGTCTTGCCGACGGTGAGCACCGGTTTCACGCGATCCAGGTAGGCGCGCGTCGCGCCCGCGTTCCCGAGGATGGCGATCGTGCGCTCCGACAGCGGCACGGCGGGGACGCCGAGCGCGGCCGGCTCGGGCTGCGGCGCCCAGCCGCCGCGCGTGCCGCGCAGCCGCACGGGCTCCGGGGCAACGGAGACGGGTCGCGCGCCCGCATGCTCGGGCCCGGACGCCGCGAGCGGTGCGGCCGCGTGATTCATGAGGCCCGCGAGCGCCCCCTCCGCGTCCGGCTCGCCGTCCGGATCCCACTGCGGGGGTCGGTCGCCGGTCGCGCGCTCGGCCGACGGCGCGATCCGCACCCGCAGACCGACCTCGGCGAGTTCGAGCGCCGCGGCGAGCTCGACGAGGCCGTCGCCGATCACATAGACGTCATGCACGCGGCTCCTCCGCTCCGGACGATCCGGGCGATCCGGGCGATCCGGGCGCTGCGGGGATTCCGGGCGTCGCGGGAGCCGCGGCGACGACCGTCGGATCCGGCACCTGGATGAGGTCGATCCGCTCGCGCCCGTGCCCGCCGCGCCGCATGATCCGCAGCGCGAGCCAGGCGAAGAGCGCGAGGCCGACGATCTCGCCGACGACGCCCTCGGGGCCTCCGGCGTCGGACGTCTGCGCCGTCTCGCCGCCGAAGGCGAAGACCATGAAGCCGAAGGCGATGAGGTTGTTGACGATGTGGATGGCCATCGCGGCCTCGAGACCGCCCGTCCGCCAGCTCAGCCAGGCCGCCACGCCGCCCATGAGCCCGACGGCGGCGAGCCCCCAGACGTCGTAGATGTGCGCGAGGGCGAAGCCCACGGTCGGGATCAGGATCCCGAACCACGGGCTCCGCAGCCAGGAGCCGAGCACCTGCATGAAGAGACCGCGGAAGACGAGCTCCTCGGCGGTCGCCTGGAACGGCACGAGGAGGATCACGAGGACGA